>NZ_JBITLR010000001.1:716072-1517472 GCF_044465445.1 Actinoplanes sp. NPDC049668 | reverse complement strand
GAGCCCTTCTTGGCGATGACGTCGTTCTCCGGCTCGTGGTTGAGCACGAGGAAGAACTTCTTGTTGCCGTAGTTCTTCTTGACGTGGGCGGCGAAGGCGTCGATGCGCTTGTCCTGTTCGCCCTTGGCGACCTTGGCCCAGTTGGAGCCGTAGGCGATCTTCCAGTTGGTCAGCAGGACGCGGGGGTTGGCCGGGTCCGAGGTCATGGCGATCTCGGCCTTGGTCGGGAAGACCTCGTCACCCTTGTGGTAGGTGTGGAAGATGCTCGCGGTGCGGCCGGAGAGCTTCTCCCAGCTCTTGAGCTCGGCGTCCCGCGGGGCGGAGGTGAAACCACCGGCGGCGGCACCCCAGAGCACGCCGCAGGAGGGGACCAGGTTCGCGTCGGTCTGACACGGCTTGGCCGGGGCGGCCGTGGCGGCGGTGGTGCCGGCCATGGCGGTTCCGGCGCCGAGGGCCATGGCGGCCAGGACGGTCAACGACTTCGCGAACGTGATACGCACTTTTCGGTTTCCCCCCGCATGTTCCGGCGCCAGGTTCGGCCGGGCATGCACTAGAGATTCCGGTGCGGCGGGTGCGCGGCCCGGTCCCGAACCGGTGCCGGCCGGTTGCGAACGGCCCGAACGGTGTGACTTGAGGATTTCGGCGCTGGGAAACCTCGCCAGACGGGTAATACCGGACACAAACAGCGGCGGGTGAAGGTCATAGCGCGTTGGAGGCCGCCGCCTTGCTCTACCTCGCGAGTCGCGAACGACCATTCGGACGCCGGGTCGTATTCGGGTCGACGATCCCGCCCGGTACGCTGCTCGCGAGGCTGCCTGCGCAGCCCGGGAGGGCTCGCCTAGTGGCCGATGGCGCCGGTCTTGAAAACCGGTGAGGCGTTCCGCGTCTCCGTGGGTTCGAATCCCACGCCCTCCGCTCCGGACATGGAAAAGGCCCCGTTGAGCTGCGGTTACGCAGGACAGCGGGGCCTTTCCCGTCGGTGGGCGAGTCTCACTGAGTCTCAGGTGATCTAGTTACAGCTCACTGGTCACGGCAAATACGCGGCAAAGTTTCGCTGCCCTCAGGTCCTCCGCGATCCGGCGGCGCCGTCGATGCACTTGGCGTGACCTTCAGAAGTACCTGCACGCTGTGGCCCGCCTACTCCGCCATCGTTCCCGGATCGGCCGGCGGCCCGCCAGTTAAGATCGATGGCGAGCTTTCGCAGGAGGGTCACGGGCCGCCGCAGCGCGCCAGTAGGTGGCGTGCTGGAGTCACCCCAGCCGCTATCAGGGCTACCGAGACGATAGTTGACGGTCTCCGTCGACAACTGTCAGACGCGGTCGCACTGCTTGACTTTGCTCCCTACCACCTTCGAGAACGATCGGGACCAGGCCAAAAACATGCAGATTTAGCTCGGTGTTTGTCAGATACAGTTCCGATGCCAGTGAGGTTTTTTCGGAGTCACTTCTCAATGAGGCGAAGACTTTACCTAAAACCTGCGACGTCTCTCTATTCCCAATCCCCACTGGTTCGTCACGTCGATATCCAAGCTGCGCGAGTCGCTTAGACACCGCTTTGTACTTCCAGTCCGAGAGGAGGTGAAGGTCATGTGCGCGATAGGCAAGCGCAACTGCGGAAACTTTCCATCTCCTTTTGGCGGAGATAAGCCGCTCTGGCGTGGCGTCATACAAGCCCTGTGCGAGCACGCCGGCCTTGGGCATTAGAAAAGCCGATGCAAATTTGTTGGCCTGATCTTCCGCCTCCACGCCATGAGCGAGGCGGTCGTCCGCGTGCAGAACTAGGTGACCAAGCTCGTGGGCGGCATCGAAGCGCCCTCGCTCAGCCGACTTCAGAGTATTGAGAAAGCTAAATGGATGACCTTCATATCGCAAAGAGTAAGCGTCGACATTGACACAGTCGGTGGCAAGTGAAAAGACTCTCACGCCATGCGCCTCTAGGAGGTGGACCATATTTGGGATCGGCGCTTCGCCTAGGCCCCACAAGCCTCTAACGCGCTCTGCGGCCTCTTCTGGATCCAGGTGAGACAATGTTGGTAAACCAGGCTGCGGCAGCCGGAAGTGGCGTTCTATCCAGTCGTTGATGAGGACTGCCACTTGGCCTGCGGCAAGAGCAGCGTCCCGGTCAAGAGCGGTGAGTTTCGAAAGGGCCCTAAAGCTCACTGAAGCTAACGGTATTTCGTCTACAGGGACCCCGCCTAGGAACTGGGCCGGGAACTCCAGTGCACGAGCAAGCGCGCTTACAGTTTCGTCGGTCGGTTGCTTATGACCGTTCTCGTAGGCTGTGATGCTCCTAGCCGATATACCCGAAGCCGTTGCCAGTTGAGCCAAGGTCAGCCGTCGCCGCTTTCGTGCCATGATCAGACGGGACGGCGTTAGCATGACCTCGACTCTCCTGTATCCATAGATGAGTGTGACTACGCGATCCGCTCGACCGGCACGTCCGGCCCTTGGTCGTCCGGGCCGTTGAAGATGTCCAAACCGCCAACGGCAGAGCCGCCCTCAGGGAACGGCATCGTGGTGAGCAGGATGTGCTCGCGCCACTTGTTCACGACACTGCCAAGCATGTCGACGGGGAGCGAAAGCTCTCGCTGGATTCCCTCGGACGTGACCCTGTAGAGCAGGAACCAGGTCGGCAACATGCCGGGCTCAAACTGCTCCGGCACCTCCGTGCCAGGGATCGGATACTGGTTCCTCGGGCCGCCATATAGCGAGTAGTTATAACGCACCAGCGTCGCGACGACGGAACCCTTCGGGTTGCGAGTCTGAACCTGACCTCTCTGCACTCCAACGGCACCGGTCGCACTCATTGCGGTCACCGTGAACTGCCCCGCGGGATCGATCGTCCGGAGAACGTTGTCTCGGTTGGTCCACGTCCAGCCCTGAGGGGCAAGCCGCTCCCGGAGATAACGGTTCGACCGCGTCCAAAACAAGTAGCCGGCGGCACCCGGAGCGTCAAGGTCCGTGCACAACGTGGCATCCGCGAGCGCCAGGTACAGCGGATGCTCCAGATCCGCCTCCGTGAGCCCCAGCGTCGCAAGCCTGGCCTGTGCGGCAGGGCCAACATGCCATACCTCGTGCGACTCGCCTTGTTCGTAACGCGCCATGCGTCGACCTCCCTCTTGGTTCCTAAAATCTAACCTACCGGGAGGTGGAATTTTTGGAACCGCGTGCGGCGAGTTGCGGTCGATGCATGATCACAACCGTAGGACGGGTGTTCGACCTGTGCAATATGCGATGAGTAACGGTTCGTCGCCAGAAACCCGAGCGGCGAGGCTGTTTAGCAGTCAGCGGCACGGCCGGAATGTCGTGGCTCGCCAGCACCGAGACGCGTCTCGGTGCTGGCGAGTACAGGCCGAAGACTGACCAAGCCCGCCTACGCCACAAAGTTCAGCAGGCGGCCGCCTCGTCCTCCTCCAACTCCAAGGCCTCCGCGATCCGGCGGCGCGCCGCCTCATCCTGGCCGTCGATGCACTTGGCATAGACCTTGAGGAGTACATGCACGCTGTGGCCCGCCCACTCCGCCACCTGGGTAGCTGGGACCCCAGCATTGAGCCAGAGGGACACAGCGGCATGCCGCAGCTGATAGGGCACCTTGCCGAGCGGCGACCGCTGTTGCGCAGGAGTGAGGGCATCCTTGCGGGCCTGCCGCCAGACTCGCGAGTACGTCTCCTTTGAGACGGGGCCGCCCCCGTACCCCTGCCTGGCGAACAGCCGGCCGTCCGGCGCCGCGCCAAACTCTGCGAGGTGCCACCGAAGTGCACGGACGAGGATCGGCGGGGCGGGGACGATTCGCGTGGCCGTCTTCGCCCGGTGCTTGAGCTCCCGGTCCTCGCGCATGTCCGTGCTGTCGTCGCCCCAGTTCTCTCCCACATGCTGTGTCGATCCGGTCAGCCGCAGAACGCCCCACCCAGACTCAGGCAGCTCGCACTCCTCCTCCCGCAGGTGCAGCGCTTCGGCCGGCCGAAGCGCCGAGTAGTACATGCAGGCGAAGAACGCCACCAACCGTGGTGACTTCGCACCGACCGCAGCGAGCAGGACCAGTGCTTGAGCTGGGCTGATGACAGATCGCCGATCAACTTCTTCGGTCGACTTGGGGGCGGACCACTGGACGAAGTCCATCGGATGCGCGTTGAGCAGCCGAAGCTCCACGGCGTATCGAAGCGCTCCGTAGAAGACGGCGCGTTTGCGGGCAACCGTGTTCGCCGCTGCGGCCTTGCCGTCGTTGAGGAGGGCCAGCGTGTCCAACGCTTTGCGAATTAGAGCGGCATCGGTGAGGTCCGTCAGCTTCACGGTGTGAGTCGACAGCCATTTCACCGTCGTGGCCAGTTCGCCCGGCGGCGGCCCCTCCTCGCGCCGGGTGCGGTTGAAAGACCACTTGTAGAGGGCCTGCCGGATCTCGTCCGCCGAGGGCGCACCTCGGTCCGTCGCCAGCAGGGCAGCGGTGACGTTGGCCAGAGATTCCGCGATGCTCTTGCGCTGTTTCGGCGCGGCCCGTGGCCACTTCATGTCCACGAATGCAACGGCATGGTCGTACCAGGATTTCGTGTTCAGTTCGCGCGCCATCGGTTCCGGCAGGCCGCTTGCCACGTCGAACGCGACGCCCTCCCGCTGGGCGGTGACCAGCTTCGACCGGAAGCTCTCAGCGAGTGCTCTGGTCTGGAATGTCTCTCCGAACTCCTCGCCCGCCACCAGCCACCGCACGCGGTAGGTGCTGCGAGACTTGCCCGTCTTGCGGTCCTTGCCCTTGTGCTCGCGGATGGCCCATACGCGCACGTCGTAGGTGGTGTTCATGCGGCTTGTGGCTCCTCACGGGTCGACAACCAGGCATCGAAGTCGGTACGGCGGATGCGGAGCTGCCCGTTGGGCAGCTTGTAGGTCTTGGGTGCCTGTCCGAGGGCCTTCCAGCGGAAGAACGTCGACTTGGGCACGTCCAGTTCGGCGAGGAAGTCAGTGAGGGTTAGGAAGTTGCGTGCCATCGGGTCCGGCCTCCCTTGGCGGGGTGTTTCGGGGTGGTGAGCCTTGCTGTGACGGGTTTCCAGCGTGTCGGAGTCCTTAGTGGAGGTCTGGCCGCAACGTGGGCCGGGGGGCTCCTGGCGGCCCGCTGAGAGCGCCGTAGGGCGATGATCCTTATTGCCCCGGTATGACGGCATGGACCGGCGTGTCTGGGTGGCGCTGAGCGGGTGGGCGCAGCGCCCGGTCCGGCGTCGCTGAGGGCCGGAGTGGGTCTGACACAACTGACAGAACTGACAGAACCTCGGTCGAGCGGGGGTTGTGTCAGTTGTGTCAGTTCTGTCGGGGCCATCACGCGGACCGCCGGGCGTCGAGGGCGTGCACGGTCGCCGCGGGTCGGTGCACATCCGGGTGTACGACGTAGCTGGGTGACGGTGGGCGTCCGCCGGCGCGTTTGGGTGCGGGCGGGTCGAGCTGGCGCAGGTAGCCGTGGGCTTCCAGGACGGCGAGCACGGGATCGAGGTCGGCCATCGTCTTGAGCTGGCTGGACTGCACGGCCCGGAACAGTTCCCGCCGGGTGAACGCGGTCGAGGTGGTGCGCTCGATCCAGGCCAGGACCTGCCGGGCGTTGCGGGTGCTCTGGTCGGCGCCCATGTCGTCGAACGCGGCCAGGGCGTGCGCGGCGTAGTAGTCCCCGATCATCGCCGCCCGTTCGAGGGTGTCGGCGCTGACCGGTTGGCCCCATCCGTCGCGCAGATTCTCGGCAAGGTGGATCAGCCCGGCGATCCGCACCACGGCGCCGGTGTACTTCGATCCCCAATCCACAACGTGCGCCCACGCCCCACCCGGCGCCAGCCTCGGCTCTACCGCCCGTTCGATGTCCAACACGAGGTTGTTGGCGTCCGGGGTGAGGACCAGCACGGCGGGGTCGGTCCACTCGGCGAGGGTGAGGACCAGGGCGTGCAGGTTGGCGAGGTAGTCTGCGGCGACCTGGGCGGGGATGGGGTCGGCGCCGATCTTGCGGCGGCCGACGGTGTTCTCCGGCAGCGCGAACAGGATCCGAGCGAGCAGGCCCAGCCCACGGAAGCCGGGCATGTTCGCGATGTCGCGCAGGATCTCCGGCTGCACCGCGAGACCCATGGTCAGGGCGGGTTTGTCGATGTGTTCGGTGTCGCGGGATTGCCGGCCGACCCGGAGCATGTCCCCGGCGTGGCCCTTCAGGAAAACCTCGAGGTTCGGCGTGCCGGAATACCGGCCGGCGATGGTCGCGAAGATCCCGCCCTCCGGCGACAGGACCGCCAGCCGGCCGTCCTGCGCGGCGAGCCACGACGTGGCGGTCTCGCTGGTCACGTCGTCGGCGATCAGGACGGGCTTGACCGGGACGGTGATGGCTTCGGCGTTCATCGCGGCGGCGGTCGCCTCAGCGATCAGCGTGTCCCGTCCCGACGGGTCAGCGTTCGCGGCGGCGAGGGCCGTCTTCTCGGCCGCTTTCCCGGCGACCTTGGCCATCAGTTCGGCTTCGATGATCGCCGGTGCCGCCCGCTCGATCAGGGTCTTCTCGGCGGCCAGGATCGGCGCGACCATCGCCGCGAACACCGCCGACTTGCGCGAGCCCGGCGGCAGGACAACGACGGTGTAGAGGTTGGTGGGCTCGCGCCACGAGCCGCGTACCTCTACCTCGGCGCGCCCGCCGGCGGCGGTGGACAGGCACGCCAAGGCGATGCTCCCGGCCAGGTCGACCGGGGTTTGGGTGAACTCCGCCACCGCGAACACCTGCTCGGCGAGCCACCCCGGCAGCAGCTCGGCCGGGAACGGCGGCAGGTGCCGGCCACGACCGAGCGGGATCAGCGGCGACCAACCGCCGGGAGTGTCGGCATCGTCCAACAGGGCGCGGCCGGTCGCGACCACCTCGGCCGCGTCGGCACCGGAGGCGGCGAGCTGGGCGAGCTGGGTGCCGAGGTCGGCGACCTTGCGCCGCTTGGCGTGCCCGGCCACGATCGCGGCGTAGTGCCCGGCGTTCGCGGCCGATGGCACCTCGGCGGTCAGCGTGTGCAGGTACGGGGCACCGCCGACCCGGCCGAGGTCGCCCACCTCGGCAAGGTGTCCGGTCACCGTGATCGGATCGGTCGGCGTGCCGGCAGCGTGCATGGCGCACATCGACTCCCACAACACCGCGTGCGCCGGACGGCCGAAGTCAGACGGGGCGAGCGTCGCGGCGAGATCGGCCATCAGGTGCGGGGCGAGCAGGGCGGCACCGATGACGGCCTGCTCGGCAGCCAGGTCGAACGCGGCGTGCGACAAGGGTCGACTCCTTTCAAGCGGGGGCGGGTTAGCGGCGGCGGGAGGTCATGCGGCCCGCCGACCGATCGCGGGCTGCTCGGCGCCTGTGCGCAGCACGCCGGGCCGGACCGCGACGTGTCGCAGGAGCCGATCCAGGCCGCCGAGCAGGGTCCGGAGTTGCCAGCGCGCGCCGGTGTCGGTGCTGTGCAGGGCGATCCGGGCGCGGATCTCGGCGTGTTCGCGGCCGTCGGCAGTGCGGACGCGGGTGACGACCGTGCGGCCGTGGCCGGGCAGGTCCACGATCGTTTCGGGGCTGCGGTGCTCGCCGAGGTTGCAGCGGTGGTCCTGGGCGCACCAGTCGGTGTGAGCGGTGGCGTCGCGGCGCACCTGGCGCATGGTCCGGGCGGTCATCGGTTGCCCGCCTTGTACTCGCTGCGCAGGTACTCCCAGAGGCGGCGGCCGATGCGGACGCGGCGGCCGGTGCCCTCGCAGCGGGGGCAGAGCCGGAACGACTTGGTGAAGATCTTCGAGTAACGCTTGCCGGTGCCGTGGCAGCGTCGGCAGTTCCCGAACGGGAACGCGGCACACATCAGCAGATAGAACGCTGCGTAACCGAGGATCGCTAGGCACGCTAGGAGGAACGCGGGGGTCATGAAGATGCCTCCAGGCCGGATTTCGGGTGCGAGGGGCCAACGCCGCTAGGTGCTAGGGCGCTGATCAGGGATTGTTTGGATTCCTAGGGGAAGTCCTAGGTCTAGGAGCCGGGTGTCCTAGACCTAGGACCGGACGGCGGCCTAGCTCACCGCCCCGCGACCGCCTTTGCCGTCACGCTCGGTGAGAGCTTTGAGGATGTGGGCGCGGTTGAAGCCCTGCCGGTTGCCAGACTCGTCGGTGTCCGGGTCGCTGCCCCACACCTGCCCGGGGCTGACGCCGTGCGGCTTGAGCGCGGCGCGGAGCTGATCGGCGGTCAGACCGGCGTAGACCGTCGGGCGCAGCTCGGCGAGCTGCTTGGCGAGGACCGTGGTCCACACCTTCGGCTTGCTGTCGCTCATCACGGCGGCCACGTCTTCGAGGATCGTGTCCCGCCGGACGGCGTCGGTGTCGATGGTCTGGCCCAGGGCGTGGCCGGTGATGTTGCCTGCCTTCTCCCGCAGGGTTCGGGCGCGTTTGACGACCACATCGGCGGCAGGGCCGTCGATCTCGTACGTCTTGGTGATCGTCGGGTCGTCGCCCTCACCAGAGAGGTAGCCGATGCCCTTGTCCCTGCGGGCGAACATGGTCGCCTTGATGCCGTTCTTGTGCATCGAGGTACCGAGGACCATGTCGTTCTCGGTGTGGCCCATGACCTTCAGGCAGAACCGCAGCACCGCGTTCGCGCTGATACCGGTCGGCAGGCTCTTGGCGTCGGGGCGCTGAGTGGCCAGGATCAGGGTGATACCGGCGGCCGGGCCACGCTTGATCAGGTCCTCGCAGATCTCCTCCAGCTCGGCGCCGTACTTCGGGTGCTCGAACCACTTCTGGCACTCGTCCACGCCGATGACGATCGGGTGCAAACCGAACTTCTTCTGGCTGGCCAGCTCGTCGGTGACCTTGTTCTCCGGGCACAGGTCACGCGGCAGGTCCCGGATCACCTTGGTCCGCCGGCGCAGCTCGGTCGCCATCTCCCGCATCGCCGTGACGGCGTAGGCGAAGTCTTCCTCATCGTCACCGGCGCGGTAGCGGTGCGCGACCGGCTCCAACGGGGCCAGGTCACCGGTGCCCTTGAGATCGAACGCCAGGATCCAGGCGCGCGGGTCCAGACACGCGCCGAGCAGGCCCAGACGCAGCGCGAACGTCTTCCCCATCCGCGGAATGCTGCCGACGATCATGGAGGCGAACATCAGGGTCAACGTGACGGCCCGGCCACGCGGGTCGATCCCGAACGCGAACGGCGCGAACAGGTTGACCGTGCCCTTGTGCAGCAGCGGCCATGCGATCTTCTTCGCGCTGGACAGGTCCTTGTCGCCGACGAACAGGGTCAGCCGGCCGGGGTGCACCTCGGCGTTGGCCTCCGGCCACACGCAGCCCAGCGGGCGGGTCAGTGCGGCGGCCAGTTCCTCACGCTTACCGACCACCGTGGAGGCGGTGACGCCGCGCGGGAGCTCGACGTCGGCACGCCAGCCGGTGCCGTTCTCACGAGTGATCGGGGCGGGGAACCACCGCTTGCCGTTGTCACCCCGGCGGATGGCGGCGTTGATGCCGTTGATGTTCAACGCGGCCAGCGCGGCGAACACCTCCGCCGAGGTGAGTGGGGCCGCGTCATGGCGGACCACCGCCGTGCCCAGTAGCGGCTTGTCCGCCGGGGCGCCGATGACGCCGAGCAGGACCAGCAAGGCGGCCAGGGTCAGGCACTGCGTGGCGGTAGGGGCGAGGGTGAGCGCGCCGAACGCGACGATCAGGGCCACGACCAGGGCGATGGTGACCATGCCACGCCACCGGACTCGCCGGTCACGCTTGTTCGTCAGCCGGTCATACATCTTGGCTTCCTCCGGGTGGTCGATCGCGGCGCGGACGACCGACTGACGTACCGGCTCGCCTTCCAGATCCCAGAGCCATCGGTTGTAGCCCTTGCAGATCCGGCCGAAGCCGCGCGGCGCCCGCCAGGTGAGGATCACGGCGTAGAGCGGTACGCGAACCCCGTGGAAGGCCAGGGAGTGCAAGCCGAAGCCGGTCGCCCAGGCCGCGTTCTTGCCGAACTCGGCGCTCGACTTCAGCCACGAGGGCACGATCGGCACGCGGGTCGCGTCACGGAAACCCGAGAGGGTGAACCGCGGCCGGCGCTGCGCGTCGATGCTGTCCACCATCACCGGCACGCCCTGGGCGTCGTCGGTGTCGTCCTGCTCGATCTCGTCGGCGTTCGGATCGGCCGGCACGGCGCCGGCACGGCGGGCGCGCTCAGCGTCCAGGTCGAGCACCTCGCCGAGGTCGTTCTCAGCGGCGGTCCAGTCGAAGTTCTCAGCGTTCGGGTCGGGGGTGCTCACAGTGTCTGTCCTCCGGTCTCAGGCGGCGATCAAGAGGGCGGCGGCGAACGGGGGCACGGACTCGGCGGTCTCTGGCAACATCAAGGGGTCTCCCGAGGTCTCAGCGATGGGACATGGGGTGACCGGCGGCACGGCGTCTGCTTGGCGGTAGGTGGCCGTGCCGCCGGGCGGCTTTACTGACGGGGCGTGTCGGTGGGCAGGGCGTAGAGGAAGCCGAACAGCGCCTGCTGCAGGGCCACCAGGTCGGGGCCGGCGGTCGGCCGGGGGTAGCCGTGGGCCGCCAGCAACCTCACTGCGTCGGCGAGCAGGCCGTGCGTGAATCGGTTGTCGTGCGCCGGGGCGGGCATCGGGTAGATGCGGTCCGTGTCCATGCGTGCTCCTTGCGTGGTCGGGTCAGGCGGCGGCGAGTACGGGTGTTTCCGCAGGCGTCGAGGCGGATGGTGACGCGTTCGTGACGACCAGGGCGGCGAGGTGACGCCGCGCCGTCGACGGCGAGACACCGGCCTTAGCGGCAATCGCGGAGACCGGAGCGCCGGGCATCCTCGCCGCGACCTTGGCGACCTTCACGGCCGACGCGGGACGCGGCCTGACGCGCCTGACCGGCTCCTTCTTGACCACTGGCGCTGGCGCGGGAACGTCCTCGACAACCGGCGGCGCGGCCGGGGCGGGAACGGCCGGGGCGGCCGGTCGGGTGATCAAGGTCAGCGCGCGGATCCGGGCGCTGATCTCGACCAGACTGACTGACGCGACCACGATCAGGCCGTCCACCGACAGCGGCAGCAGAAATGGCGCCGCACCGGTCTCGCCGTACTCGGCGGCGACGCCCGCCATGTGCCAGTACGACACCCATGCCGCGATACCGGCGATGACGGCAGTAGCGCCCATCCGAGCGATCGATGCGACACCGCCCCGGGTCGGGATACGCGAGATCAATTCGACCGTGAGCAGCAGCGCTAGCGGCGACCACGCCGAGATCGCCTGACTGATCACGTTGTTCTGCGCGTGCAACACGTTGCCGGCCAGCGACGCGGCGATGCCAAGGGCGAACACCGCCCGGGTCCCCCACCCGATGCGCTTGAGACTCGCAAGATTCGCCGTCGCCATCACGCGGCCACCTTTCGGGTGACGGGACGCGCGGCGAGCTCGGCAGCGACACGGTTCACACGAGCCTCGGCCCGGCGCAGACGGCGCCAGTCGAGTGCAGTCGGGCCGCCGTGGTCGGCGGCGTAAATGGTGGCGATTTCGGCGTCCAACACGTCCAGCTCGGCCGCGATCAGCGGCCACTCGAACTCAATCGCGTCCAGGTCGGCGTCCGACGGTTCGTCAGCAACAGAGTGGATCTTGTTCACGGGATGTCCTTCAGGTCAGGGGCGACGCGACGGCGAACGCGAGCGGTCCACAGCCGCGCCGACCTGCGGAAACAAGGGGAATGAACGCACGGTGACCCAGCCGTGCACGGCACCTTTTCAGTGGGAGGTGCGGCCCGATTCAGTTCTCAAGCGGAGCCATGCGCGCGGCGGGTCGGTCACGAACGGCGCAGCCGAAGCCGCGTTCGCCGTGCCGGAAACCTCCGGCTATACCGGCTAGTCGGTCTGTACTGACTAGACAGTAGCTCCGCTGAAGATAGTCAGACGGAGGATGCAAGGTCAAGGGGTTCTGCCTAAACTGTCTATACAAAGGTCGACCCGGAAGGAGGCAGCATGGCGGTGAGCAGGCAAGGCAGGGCGCCTGTGTGGGCCAAGATTGCAGAGGATCTGCGGTCCAAGATCGCTGATAGCACGTACCAACCGGACACTCGGCTACCCACCGAGGCCGACCTGACCGCTCAGTACGGCGTAGCCCGAGCAACCGTGAGGCAAGCACTCACGGCCCTCGTCAACGAAGGGCTTGTCGTGCCGCGCGCGCCACGCGGCTACTTCGTGCGGCTTCGCCAGCCGCTCTTCTACAGGCCCCAGCAGGAATTCCGGCCGCAGCCGCAGACTCCGGAAATGGATCGGTTCATGGCCGATCATTCCGCCGACGGGCGGGAGCCTCGGCAGACTATCGAGGTGTTAATTGTCGAACCGCCGGCCGACGTCAAGAAGCGCCTGAGGTTGGCTGACGGTGAAATGGCCGTAGTTCGCCGTCGTATCCGCTATCTCGACGGCGAACCTTTCCACACGAATGACAGCTACTATCCCTTGGGTATCGTTCAAGACACTGAGATCATGCGCCCGCTCGATATCGCACGTGGCGCGAATGAAGTCTTGGCGGAGTCAGGGCATCGCCAGGTTCGCGCACTAGATGAAGTTTACGTCCGAATGCCAACTCCGGACGAAATTCAGCGACTAGACCTCGGCCCGGGAACGCCTGTGGCCTGCCACATCTGCACCGGCCTATGCGAGGATGGAACTCCCGTGCGCGTGGTGGTCAACATCTTGCCGGGTGACCGTCACGTCATCGTCTACGAACGTGGCGGAATGGGCAGCGGTGGCAATGAATGATCCAACAATCCGCCGAGCAACCCCGGACGACCTGGTCGTTCTAGTTGACATGTACTTAGCGGCTCAACGCTGGCTCGCTGAGATCGGGTCGGAGCAGTGGGCGAATAACACTGAGGAGAAAACTCGGACAAGGCTCGCAGATTCAATAGGGTGCGGTACTTGCTGGATCGCTGAGTTGGGAGGCAAGCCGGCCGGGATGATCACTATTGATGATTACGCCGACCCAGAGTTTTGGACAGCGCAAGATGATCCCGATAGCGCGCTTTATGTTCATCGAATGGTGGTCGACCGCCTTGTAGGAGGAAATGGGATTGGCGGTAAGTTGCTGGATTGGGCAGATCGCCTTGCGTCCTCGCTCGATCGCACGTGGCTCAGGCTGGACGCGTGGCGGACTAATGCGCCGCTTCACGCCTACTATCGGCGACAGGGATTCGTCCCGGTCCGGATTGTCAACTTGAGCCACCGGGGTTCGGGTGCACTATTTCAGCGGCGGGTCCGGCCCTCGTAGGGAAGCTGGCCCCTACTCGGTCAGCGGATGGGCGCCGCCGCTTCGCGTTCCCGTGTTGTCGGCGCCGACCAGGGCGGCGAGCTGCGCCAGGTCCTCACCCATCGCCCTGCGCCGTGACGCGGTCAGTTGGTCGACGAGGTCACGCGCGTAGCGCTGTTGCATCATCCATGCGGGCGCTGTGCGTCCGAGGTTCAACAGCACTTCGCCGGCCTTCGCGTTGCCGGCGCTGTTGCCGGAGGCAAGGTGCGCCCACGCGACATCGAGCTGGTGACGGTAGCGGCAACTCGGCGTCGGCACGGTGCTCGGCTCGACCTGCGCCGCGAGGTTGACCGCCTGGCCCGGCTCACCTTCAACGACTGCTGCCTCCACCCGCATCATTTGGACCTTGGGCGAGGAAAAGCCACCCATCTCGACGTCGTGGTACTGCGCCGGCGGGAGCTGACCGATCCGTACCGCGGCCGCCGCTGCGGCGTCCAACTGATCGCGGACATCGTCGGGCCGGTTGTCTCGCGCCGCTGCGCCGGAGGCATACAGCAGCAGCCACCCCCAGTTTGCCAGCTCGACCGGTGTGGCCCGGGAGAACCGTGGTTCGACCATGTCCGCGGTTTGGACGGCCAGCCGCTCGGCGTCGGCGAACCTGCCTTGCCTCGTCAGTAGCCAGCACATCGTTCGCACGACCTGTGCACCCGACCTAGTCGGGTCTGATGATCTCTCGGCTGCGTCAAGGCCCGCCGACAGGGCCGTGTGGGCCAGGTCCAGGCGCCGCAACTGCAGCAGCGTCTTCCCAGTCATCCGGTACGCGGCGGCGAGCACCCCATACGCGGCACCCTGCTCATCGCCGGTCGCGTCCTGGGCGACCTGCCGGGCGTCGGTCACGAGAGACGGTATGGCCTGCAGAGTCGCCGTGTACTCGTCGTGGTGATAGAGCTCGTCGACGAGCCGGACAGAGGCGAGGACGTTGTCCAGGGTGGCCGGCCCTTCCATGGCGTCGCCGACGGTGTATCCACCTAGGCCACGCGCGGGAGTAAGGATGCGCCGCACCTCAAGCAGGCCCAGGTCGTCCTCGTCGGGTTCCCGACGGGTTGCGGCCTGAGTAGCGTCGCCGATCAGCGTGCTCGTCGACACGCCAAGCGCCCGCGCCAGCCGGTGCACAGTCGTCATCCGCGCACTCGTGCGTTCGTTCTGTTCGAGCTTTCGGACGATCTCGACGCTCAGGCCGGCGCGGGCTGCGAGCTCTTCCTGCGTGAGCGGGTGCGTGCGTCGGAGTTGTGCGACGCGGTCACCGATCGTCGTGGAGGCTTCGGTCACGGTCAGGCTCCCGGTGTCAGAGATCCGGCTGCGACGCGCTGTCCGCCACAGCTCACCTCCACCAAACGCTACTCGCGTTCGAGCGAATGCCCCGGATCAGGAACTTCGGGCCTCAGCCATCAGACGGGACGCTTGCTGGTACGTCTTGGGCCAGTTAGGGCGCCAGCTCTCCGACTCTCTCGCCCGCTGTGGGCTAGATCGGCCAAGGCCGGCCTCGCTCTGCCCCGCTACGTACCTTCACCACGAGTGATCAGACCATCACGATCGTGGTAGAGGCGGCATGCCGGCGATTGGCCGCGTTCCCCGCCTCAGCCCAGTCGATTAACGACGGGGGAGGCGAAAGAGGGGGCACGAGCGATGGGAAGCCGACACATTCACCACGGACCGCGGCGACGCTGGTGGGCCTGCTGGAAAGTGGTCTGCCGGTGCGGCCTCGGCGCGTGGCCATGCCCCGTGGTCCGAATGCGTGAGCGCCAGGCCGCGATGCAACCTCGGCCCGCGCAGGCGTGGGCTGGGCCAACCGTCCAGGTGCCCGGTCTGGCGGCACCGAGGCCGCGACCGCTCCTCACCCGCGGGCAAGCGGCTCGAAGCCGGCAAGGCGGACGACGATGAGCAACCGGGAAACCCTCGCGGTCGGCGACCGCGTCACGGTCCGGACTTGCGATCGCGATCCCGTCGAGCTCACGCTCCACAGGCACGCAATGATTACCGACCTAGAGGACCATCCGGATGGCCCGCGGTACCTCGTCGGGCACCCGCCCGCCTGCCGCCGATACGGGCCTTACTGCGAAGCCCGCCTGATCCCAGGCTGGGTGAAGAGCCGATGACCGCTACCGACCTAACCCGTCACGTGTACGAAGAGCGCGGCCCGCCCGGCGACTACACTCCCAGGCGATCTCTGAACTGGTGAAACGTGGTCAAGATCGGAGCACAGATGCAGTCGGCCCAGGTCCTCGACGTCTTCGAGGCGTTGTTCCGCGCCAGCAGACATCCCGACATTGTGGCTGTCGATCGGTACGGCAGGGACACGACTCCCGGAGGTAGCTCTCCGGCCGGTGTCTCGGTGACGTATGGATCAGGGTCGGAGGGCTATCTATGGGCGGCGGTCGGTAAACCCGAGCCGACGACGGCCCAACTCCCGGAGGTCATGCCTCCGTTGAAGAACCGCGCGACACACCTCCTGAAGTTCGCACTCGACCTCTTGGATTTCGCTCAGCCCGAACCCTTCGCGGCCTGGGAGCCTGTGGCTTTTGCTTCCATAGGCTTGAGCCCTTCGGGGCTGAAACTCAGCTGCCGTGACGGAAGCACGACGTACCTGCGCGTGACGTCAGGTTCGGGAGCGAGCGACCCTTCGGAAGACCCCTACCCGGAGTACCGAATTCCTGAAGGAGTCAAGTCGTGGCAAGCAGATGTAGCGCCTGCGGGGCCGTCGTGAGCCCCGCGCCCGGATCGCCCTGTCCACCCCATCAGCCGCCGAACGACCGGGCGAAGTGCCCAGGTAGCGGCCAGCCCACAACCCCGATGTAGCTCCACCGGTGAAGCCCCGGTCAGCGTCCGCCAAGCTGGCTGGGGCTCACCTTATGGCCGGCATCCGCCGGCGCCGATGCTGGTTACTCTCGGTGCGCCGTGTAGCGGCGAGCCACGCCTTATGGCTACCGGGCGCACGCATCGGCGCGTACATAGCCGCCGCACCAAGTTGGTGACTCGACCCCGGTGACCTGCCAACCGTTGTCTTCGCGGGTCTCGAATCGCCAGGTCAGCGACTCGCTGTTGTACCCGCCGCCCCCACCATCCTTGTCCCACCAGGTCGCCGACACATCCGTGCTCACCTGGGCACGCCCGCTCACAATCGGGCCAACGGACAGCGTCCCGTAATCGATCCGGGACGGCGGCGGTTCGGTACCGTCCATCGCAGCCCGGTAGGCATGCCACTGAGCAAGCAAGGCGTCCTGGCGGTCGTCGTCGAGGATGTTCAGGAGCCCATCCTCGTTGCCGTAGGACAGCGCCCCGAGGTACTCGTCCGCCGCCGCGTCGGGCGACGGCGCGCCCCGGCCCGCCTCGATTGTCTCCTGCGCGAACCATGCGATCGGGACTCCGGCAACCGTTCCACCGCAGCAACACAGGGTCGTTGGGACAAAAACGAAGACTGTCCAGCGTCGCTGGCCTGTCCAGCCGCTGAACCGGGCTGCGGCTCGTCGCTCCCACGCGAGGTACAGCGAGGCAATCCGTTTCCAGCGGCCCGATCCGTGATCCACGTTGGTGATCATCCAGGCACGATAAGCAACCCGGTCACGCCCGTCGATGGAGAAGCGTCGAGCACGGCGACCGACTTCGGTACGGGCTCAAGGCGGTCCAGGTCTCAGGCCGCTCGCCCAGCGCGGCGGCAGGTGCGAAGGTTCGCGGGATGGTCAGTGGCTCTGATCATCCTCGGCCGTTACGGCCCCTTCCGCATCGATGATGTCGCCTTGGCCCATGTGCCGCGGGTTGAGCTCGGCCAGCCGTCGGCCCATTGCCAACCAAAGACGCCGATCGTCCTCTGTTAGCCGCTGAGCCACCGCACTGACTGTGGGTTCCCACGAGTGCTCCCGGCCTCCCACGTGTCCGGCGCCGACAACCGGCAGGTAGCGGCGGGAGAGTTCTTCTACGAGGGGCGGGTCATCCAGCGGGACGAGTAACTCCACCAAGCGGAATGCCATCAGAAGCGATGGCAAGAGATCGGTGTGGTCGTGCACGTCGTTAGCAAGCGGGGCCGCGAGGTCGAGTCCCGTGTAGATCGCAGTCGGCCGAGTCATCAGCGGGCAGACCGCTGCCGCTGCAAAGTTGAGTAGTTGCCCTACAGCCTGCGGCCCGTCGGCGTAGCGACGAAGCAAAGTGAGAAGTGGGAGGACGTCCCCCCTGAAGGGCCGGATGGTCCCCCCTTCCCACCTTTCGATGTTGACGCGGGACGTCCCGATCAGGGCTGCGAACTTCACCTGACTCATATCCAAGGCGTGTCGAAAGCCTCGAAGTGAGGCAGGAACGTCAACTCGGACGGGCCACTCTGCCTCAAACGAGGTGTGGAGTGGACCGGTCACCTCGAAGAACCCGAGAGGGCTTCGCGCGACCAAACTTGCGAGTTCGGAGCCGTCGGGCTGGTCCGTGTGCCCTGGAAACAGGGTCAACCTCCGCCGCGCGAACTCCCCTTGACGATCCACCTACACATCCTACATGGGAGTGGATCCGATATGGTGATGGTGGGAGGCTTTGGCGACATCGCGACTGCGATGCCGTCCGGGTGCTCCCGCAGCGGCATCAGCAAGCAGCCGAAGGTAGTTGAGCGGCACCCCCAGGCCTGGAAAACCAAGGGTGCCGCTCCCGAACCCACAGAAAGGTTCAAGTCCATTATGACGCGTAACCGCAGGAAGGCGCCCGGGAGCAGGAGCGACCGGAGTAGGAAGCGCTGGAACATCCAGGAAATCTGCCTGGCCCTCGGTGCCGCGACGACCTTCCTCGGCTCCATAACGATGCTGATCAAGGAGGTCATCCCCGGCTGACGCCAAGGACGGGGTCGGAGAGTCGCACCCAACAGCGAAACTCCGGCCTCCGCCTGGCGGTCTGCTGCATGGGGCCGCCCCATCTATCACGCGGCCCGTCACGACGGGTGCGGTCTGCGGCACTTGGGCGGCAACGAGGGCGATCCCTCAACCGGATTCGCTGGTCAGAGCCTTGCCGCGCACGGTCTTGAAAACCGGTGAGGCGTTCCGCGTCTCCGTGGGTTCGAATCCCACGCCCTCCGCTCCGAGCACCAAAAGGCCCCCATGACCTGCGCGAACGCTGGTCATAGGGGCGTCCTGTTGTTGCCGCCGGTCTCTACCTGACGAACAGCTTCCCGCCAGCAGGGGGCACGGACGGCTCCGCGTCGCCGTTACGTCCCCAACCGGCCGCGCCTAGTACTTGCGACAAAAGGCTGCGCGGTGACGATCGGAACCGTCACCGCGCAGCCTGTGGAGATGTAGTGCGTCAGCCCACGGTCAGCGTGAACGGCGCCGTGTTATCGCTCGGGTCGACGTCCGGCAACGAATTCCCCCGCCAGTTCGTCGAGATCGACACCGAGCCGGTGCCCACTGTTCCCGGCACCGCTTCCGCCGGGGCCGTTGCCAGCAGGTCGAACGTGCGGGTCTCGCCGGCCATGAAACGGCCGCCCGGCACCGAGCACCAGTTGCCCGCGCATGGCTCGCTCGGGTCGGTGCCGATCCAGTCGAAGCCGCTCGGGATCTGGATCTGGGCGGTCAGCTCCTCGTGCGGGGCGTCGCCGGCCCAGTGGATCGTGACCGGCACCCGGCCCGCGTAGGTGCCGTCTTCCTGAGCGGTCAGCGTGGCGTTGCCGGTCGTCACCGTGATATCCGACTGGGTGTCCTGCACGTACGGACGCGGCCGCACCAGCGTGCCGGTGGTCGATCGGAACAGGGTCTTCGAGCTCGCCGTGGCCCGCACGTCCGGCTGGCTGCCGAGGCTGACATCGACGGTGGTGTCCGCCGCCTGCATCGCGTACGGGCGGGGGGTGGTCAGCACCTCGAAGTCGATGGTGAAGTGACGGCGCTTGCCGGGCTTGAGGTCGCCGCCTGGTACGCCGCAGGTGATGCCGCGGCGGCCGTCCACCAGATTCAGGTAGAGGCATGCGTCGGACGGGGTCAGGCCGTCAAATGCCCCGGCCACCGGCTCGACGAAAGTGAAGTTGGCGTAGTCGGGCGCGTCGCCCCGGTAGGTGATGGTGACCGGAAGTGAGCCCACGTAGCCCCGGGCTCCGGGCTCCAGCACGAGCCGGCCGGCCTTGACCTCGAGGGTGGACACGGCGGCCTCGGCTGCTACCGCGGTGCCGACCATGGTGGTGGCGATGACGGCGGTGGCGATCAGGCCACGGCCTACGAGTGCACGAATAGACAAAGTCGTTCTCCTTCAATCCCCGTTGCTTGCCACCAGGAACCTACAGAGGACAGTCAAGCCTTTAAATGCCTACCCCCGGGTGGCCGCGTGCGGCGTTGTGCAGATCGGTACCCCGCAGGTCCTATGCCTCCCCGTATGTCCACAAAGGAAACAAGAGTATGAAACGGCCCCGCTGACCTGCGATTACGCAGGACGGCGGGGCCGTCTCGTGTTCAGAGCGGGTTCACGCAGGCAATTGGCAGAAGGCGGGCGCGGACCGGTTTCCGGCCCGGTCCACCGCCACGGCCTGGACCTGCCTTGCTCCCTGTGGCGCGCTTACGCTCGCCGCCCCGCGCACAGCGGTCGCCCTCGCCCAGGTGGTAGCGCCGTCGAACGCGTACTCGAAATGGTCGATGTCGCCGCCGGTCGAGCGCAGCGAGATCGGGTCGCTCGGCGCCGGGTCGGCCGGGTAGAGCTGGACGGTGTGATCGTCCCAGAGCGCGACGACGTCGCGGGAACCGGCGCCGGTCTGCGTGAACGCTCCGGCCCCCAGCCCTTCGGCCGCGGTGAGCGTGCCGGCGGTCCGGTAGGGCTGCGAGTCGCCGACGCCGCCCGCCGCGAGGCGTGGGTAGACGAACCCGCTGCCCGCTCGCCGGCGGACCACGAGGTCGTCGAGGGTGTCGCCGGTGAAACGGCCGACCGTCATGCCGACCGAATCCGGCCATCCCTGGGCGGCGTCTCGCAGCACGATCCTGTCGCCCAGCCCACCGGCGCCGTTGCCGGGATAGAGGTAGACGCTGCCCGCGGTCCATCGCACGACGAGATCGTCGTACGTGTTGCCGTTCTCGTCCGGGCCGGTCAGGTCGCCGCCGCCGACCACCTCCACGGCGTCGGACCAGCCCTGGGCGGCCGAGCGCATGACCACCTGCGAGCCGAGATGTCCGGCACCGTCGGCGGGCGACATGGTGACCGAGCCGTCCGCCCAGCGCGCCACGATGTCGTCGTGGCCGTCGCCGTTGTAGTCGCCGGCCACGATGTCGCGGGCGTTCTTCCAGGCCCCGCCGGTCCCGATCTGCACGCTGGAACTGGCGAAGCCGGCGCTGGTACCCGGGTAGGCGGAGAGTGTGCCGGACTCCCGGCGGATCAGCAGGTCATCGCGGTTGTCGTCGCCGACGAGATTGCCGGCGATGACGTCGGCCGAATCCTCCAGGCCGGCACCGAACCCGTCGACCTGCATGACACCGGACGGGCTCGTCGGGTTGATGCCGGCCCGCGGGGCGGCGTAGACGAGCAGGTCATCCCTGCGGGCATCGGACAGGCCGGCGTTGTGCAGGGCCGCCGTGTCGATGTTGCCCCAGCGGACCGCGATGTCGTCGTTGCCGTCGCCGCTCAGGTCGCCGACGACGTCGTTGACCGGCCAGGTCCGATCCTCCAGCTTCTCCGGCTGCTGATGGACCGTGGCAGGTGCGCTCAGGGTGAACGTCGACCCGTTGACCGTCAGGGTGTACCTGACCAGGTCGCCGTTGGTGCGGCGTACGACGATGTCGTCGTTGGCGTCGTGGTCCACGTCGCCGGCCAGGAGACCGTTCGGCGTGGCCTTCGCAAGGTTCGCCTCATCGTAGATTTCGGCGGAGGCGACATACAGGGAATCGACATCCATGAGGGAGATTCGGTCCCCGAGGCCGATGCCGGTCTTCAGGCTCGGGTAGAAGAACAGGCTGCCCCGGCTCCATTCGACGAGCAGATCGTCGCGGTCGTCGCCGTTGAAGTCGCCGGCGGCGATATCCCGGGCGTCCGAGAAGAAGTTGTTGCTCTTGAGCATGGTCCAGTCTGAGAGGTGGCCGTCGTTGTCCCCCGGGTACACGAAGATCGTGCCCGAGCTCCAGAGGATGGCGATGTCGTCGTCGTCGTCCCCGTCGAAGTCTCCGGTGACGATCTTGCGACCGTCCGACCAGCCCTGATTCGCGGGCACGAGCGTGACGGGCCGGCCCAGCCGGCCGCCGCCGACGCGTCCCGGGTAGACCTGCACCTCACCGGTCCAGCGGCGGACCAGTACGTCCTCGACCTGGTCCCGGCCGGCGAAGCGCCCGACCGACATGTCCCGCACGCCACGCCAGTCGTCGGTGTCGGCGGTGCCGAACCAGCCGAGCGGACGGACCTGGTGCACGTCCGGCGCGGACGGCGTGGCCGTGTCCACCCACACGCCGTCACCCCGCAGGCCCCGGTGGTCGGGAACACGGGTGAGGTTGGTGGGTGTGATCACTCGGCGGGCGGTCCACGAGATGCTGGCCGAACTCGCGAACAGGTAGTCGAACTTCCGGGCCGGGTCGGCGGAGGTCGGTGGGCCGCCGGCGGTGGTCGGTTCACCGGTGCGGCACGCCATGAGCCGGCGGCAGCTGTCGGTGAAGTACTGGCGGTTGCCCTGGTCGACCTCGGTGAAAGGGCCGCCGCCGCCACCGATGCCGTAGTAGGCGTTGAGCTGGGGATCGAAGGGGTCGGCGTTGAAGTCGCCGCCGAGGATCACCGGCCGTCCGGCCGCCCAGCCCTGGATCTGCGCGACGGTCTCATGGGCGCCCTCGTCGGCCAGCGAGGCATCGTTGTGCACGTTGCAGACCAGCGCTTGGCGTCCGCCGACCGGCGCGGGAACACAGAGCAACGCGCGCTTGTCGACGGTCGGATAGTTCGTGGCCCGTAGCACCTTGGTGAGCGGCGTCGCGGCAGCGCCCTTGTAGAAGATCGCGGTGCCGAAGCTCTTGTCCTGGTTGGTGTTGTCCCAGTGGTGGCAGGCGTAACCCTCTTTCCGGAAGCTGACCCAGGCAACCTGATAGCCGCTGAGCTGGGCTCGGATCAGGTCACGTTGGCCGGCGCACATCTCCTGGAACATCATGATGTCCGGCGTCGTGGTGCCGCCTTCGGTGAGGATCTGGGTCTTGAGCCGTGCGACCCAGGCCTTGGAATCGGCCAGGTTCTGCGTGCGGTACATGCAGCCCTGGGAGCCGTTGTAGTCCCCTGGTGCGTTGTTGCCGCAGACATTGAACGTCAGCACCCGGAAGGGCACGGACGTCGCGGCCTGTGCGGGCGCGGAGCGGGCGACGCCGAGCCCGGCGACCGCCAAGAGGGTGCCCGCCAGGAAGGCGAACCACGAACGAATACGCACTAGACATCTCCCCGTTGATCGATGAAGCGGAGCGACGTTAGCAACCCGTCATGCAAAGGACATCGGTGCAGGCCCCTGTCCCACGGCCGAGCGGGCGGCTTGACCTGAACCTCGGTTGAAGTTTTAGCGTCGTGCCTGTCATGCCGTTCGACCGAGGAGGATCCTTTGTCCGTCAAGCCGCTCCGGGTGGCCGTCATCGTCGCAAGCACCCGGGAGGGGCGGTTCGGGCCGACCGTCGCCGCCTGGTTCGCCGGTGTGGCGCGTGGCCGCGCCGGCCTGGACATCGAGATCGTCGACCTGGCCGACGAGGACACCGTCACCAAGCAGCTCGGGGTCGCCGACGCCTTCGTCGTCGTCACCCCGGAGTACAACCACAGCTACCCCGCGCCGCTCAAGGCCGTCATCGACGCGCACCGCGACGAGTGGCTGGTCAAGCCGGTCGGCTTCGTCTCGTACGGCGGGCTGTCCGGTGGGCTGCGCGCGGTCGAGCACCTGCGTCCCGTCTTCGCCGAGCTGCACGCGGTCACGGTCCGCGAGACCGTCAGCTTCCACGGCGGGCGGCAGTGCTTCGGCGCCGACGGCCTGCCCGTCGACGCCTCCGCGTGCGTGCCCGCCGCGCTCCGGCTGCTCGACCAGCTGGCCTGGTGGGCGCAGACCCTGCGCGAGGCCCGCGCGACCCGTCCCTACGCCACGGCCTGAGCTACAGGCGGGCGGTGTTCACGGATTCCCCGAGGAGCACCGCCCCCACCGTCTCCAGCACGTCGGTGTTGACCATCGCGTGCTGCGTCGCGACGTGCACGTCCCGGAAGTGGCGTTGCAGCGGGCCTGCGGCGTACACGGCGCTGCCGCCCGCCGCCTCATAGACCAGGTCGACGGCGCGGACCGCGTTCCGGGTCGCCGTGCGCACGGCCAGGCGCAGCCGGGCCCGGCGGTCCGGGTCCGTCCCGGTCGCCGCGACCTCCGATTTCAGGTACGCGAGCCCGGACGCGCGCAGGGACTCGGCCTCGGCGACGGCGGCGCGTACGGACGGCTTGGCCGCGATCGTCTCGCCGGTGAGCGGGTTGCGTTTGCCGCGGGCCAGCTCCGCGAAGTCGGCGATCGCGGCGCGGGCGATGCCCAGTGACACCGCCCCGATGCCGAGCGCCAGCAGGCCGAGCGGCGGGAATCCGTACAGCGGGCCGGGCTGTACCGGCGGCGCGGCCAGCGAGAAGAGCCGCGCGTCCGGCACGAACACGTCGGTGGCCTCGATGTCGTGGCTGCCGGTGCCGCACAGCCCGGCGACGTCCCAGGTGTCGTGGATCGTCAGGTCGCCGGGTGCCATGATCGCCAGCCGTACCCGCGGCGGCTGGGTGCCGTCGGCGACCAGCACGCCGCCGACCAGCCAGGTCGCCTGTCGGCAGGCGCTCGCGAACGGCCAGCGGCCGGTGATCCGGTGGCCGCCGTCCACCGGCACGGCGCGGCCCATCGGCGCGGCCACCCCGGCGATCAGGAACCTCGGGTCCGCGAGCAGCTCGGCGGCGGTTTCCCGGGGCAGATAGCCCAGGGCGATCCCGGTGGCGGCGCCGATCATCGCGCACCAGCCGACGGAACCGTCGGCCCGGCCCAGCTCCTCGCAGACCTCGACCAGGTACGCCGGTTCCGCCTCGGCGCCACCGGCGGCGCGCGGCGCGCTGAGCCGGAAGACGCCCAGCGCGGCGAGCCGGTCGATCAGGTGCCCCGGCACCTCGCGATCCTGCTCGATCCGGGGGGCGAGGGCGCGGATCTCGGGGGTGAGGCGGCGAAGCTCGTCGATGAGGGGGCGCTCTTCAACATGGCCTGCGCGGCAGGTCCCGGCGGTGGTCAACGGCTCGGATACCTCTGGCCCGAGGCCAGGCTGAGAATTGCTCATCGGCAGCGGCATGACGCCGAGTATCTCGCGTGACCGCGTCCGGGAATCTTGCCATCATGGACGATCATGAGTACAAGATTGCGGGCCATCGCCCGGGAAACCGTCGCGGCGGCCGAGTCGGGCCGGTATCGCGGCCCCGACGGCGAGCAGGTGCGCGTCGACGTCGGCCCCGCGGTTGCCGGGACCCGTCTCTACCTGCCCGAGGACGAGCTGCCCGGCGTGCGGGAGTCCGGGGGGACCGCGGCACGGATCGAGGTCACCGGCGAGTCCACTCTGGTGGCCGCGCGGAGAATCGGCGGCGACGTCGCCGCGTTGGTCTTCGCCTCGGCGCGCAACCCGGGCGGCGGCTTCCTCAACGGTGCGCAGGCGCAGGAGGAGAGCCTCGCCCGCAGCTCGGGGCTGTACCCGTGCCTGCGCGCGGCCGGCGACTTCTACGCACATCACCGGGCGCAGACCGAACTCACCTACACCGATCGGGTCATCTACTCGCCCGGCGTACCCGTGTTCCGCGACGACAAGGGCGGGTGGCTCACGCAGGCGTACCCGGTCACGTTTCTGACCTCGGCCGCCCCGAACCTGGCGGCGATCCGGCGCGGCCAGCCCCACCTGGCCGCGGAGGTTCCGGCGATCCTGCGCCGCCGAGCGGCGCGGGTGCTGGCGGTCGCCGCCGCGCACGGGCACCGCCGGCTCGTCCTCGGCGCGTGGGGTTGCGGGGTGTTCGGCAACGACCCGGCGGTCGTGGCGGGGGCTTTCGCGGCGGCGTTGGAGCGACAGCCGATGGACGAGGTCGTGTTCGCGGTCCTCGGCCCGAACCGGGCCGCCTTCGAGGCCGTCTTCGCCAGCGCGGCGCGCTGAGACCAGGCGCGGCGCGCTGAGGGCAGGCGCGCTAACGCCCGGCGCGTGCACCCAGCAGGAACGAGCGTTCCGCCTCGTTGGCGGTCAACCCGGCGGCCAGCTCGTACGCCGCCTGAGCCTCCTGCTCGCGGCCCAGCCGCCGCAGCAGATCCGCGCGGACCGCGTGGAACAGGTAGTACCGCCGCAGGTCGAGGCGCTCCACCACCGCGAGCGCGACCCGCGGACCGACCACCTCGGCCATCGCCACCGCCCGGTTCAACGCCACCACGGGCGTCGGCGCGACCTGCAACAGCTGGTCGTACAGCTGCAGGATCGACGCCCAGTCGGTGGTCGTCACGTCCCGCGCGGCGCTGTGCACCGCGTTGATCGCCGCCTGCAGCTGATACGGGCCGGGCCGGCCGTGCCGCACGCAGCCGCGCACCAGCTCATGCCCCTCCGCGATCATCGCCGGATCCCAGCGCGAGCGGTCCTGATCCCGCAGCCGGATCATCGCGCCGTCCACATTGGTCCGGGTCGCCCGGCGCGCGCCGATGAGCAGCAGCAACGCGAGCAGGCCCCGTACCTCCGGATCGTCGGGCAGCAGCGTCCTGAGCATTCGGGCCAGCCGTGTCGCCTCCGCGCACAGGTCGTCGCGGACCAGCGCCGCGCCCGAGCTCGCCGCGTACCCCTCGTTGAAGATCAGGTAGATCACCGCGAGGACCGACCGCAGCCGATCCGGCAGCTCGGTACGCGGAGGGATCCGGTACGGGATCCCGGCGTCGCGGATCTTGCCCTTCGCGCGGACGATGCGCTGCGCCATTGTCGGCTCCGGCACCAGGAACGCGCGGGCGATCTCCGGCGTGGTGAGCCCGCCGAGCAGCCGCAGCGTGAGCGCGACCCGGGCCGCCTCGCCGAGCGCGGGATGACAGCAGGTGAAGATCAGCCGCAGCCGATCGACCTCCTCCTCCACCGGTTCCACCGAAAACAGCATGGCGGCCTCCGCCTCCTTCGGTCCGCGGGCCGACTCGCGGCGCATCCGGTCGATCGCCCGATTCCGGGCGGTCGTGATGATCCAGCCGGCTGGGCTCGGCGGCACGCCGTCGGCGGGCCACCTCTCGCTCGCCACGCCGAACGCCTCCTGCACGGCGTCCTCGGCCAGGTCGAGGTCGCCGAGGACGCGGGTCAGCACCGCGACCGCGCGGCCGTACTCGGCCCGGAACACGTCGCTCAGCGTTGTAATGGCCGAACCTCGATCGGCAGGGTCGTCGCCGCCGCGAGGCGCCTCGCCCAGCTCAGCGCGGCGTCGAGATCGGGTGCCGTGATCACCGTGAAGCCGCCGAGGTGCTCCTTGCCCTCGATGAAAGGCCCGTCGGTCAGCAGCACCTCGCCCTCGGCGTGCCGGACCACGGTGGCGGTGCTCGGCGGGCACAGCCCGGCGGAAAACACGAACGCGCCGGTGTCAACGAGTTCCTGGTTCAGGGCTGCAAGATCACGCATGATCGGGTCGAGTCGTTCCGGCGGTGGTGGCGGACCGTCGGGTTGAAAGATGCTGAGTAGGTACGTCTTCAAGGTGACTCCCTTTTCGAGGAATGCTCACTTGTCATACGAACGGGTTGCGCTCAGATCTACATCGCCCGGAGCAATTTTTCCTGTTCCGTGCAACGGCCCAGCGAATGTGTGTTGGCATGATCGACGGAATTACCATAATTGCCTGGGTTTCCATTGTCGCCGCTCAACGGGTGACAACCGGTACGGTGGCACCGTTGGCCGTACCGAATTGGGATCGCGTGAGTGCCCCGGGCCGAACTCGGAGGCTTCGCTGTCCCGTCCGACTACCCGCCGCGTCCTCGCCGCCAGTGCTCTTGCGCTCGCGGTCGGCTCGCCGGTACTCGCAAACGTCGAGTTCACGGTCAAGATCGCCCATGCCCCGCTCACCGTGCCGACGGCCGCACAGCAAGAGCGCCTGGACCAGCGCGCGATGCAGCGGGTCTCCCGCTCGGTGGCGTACCGCTCGGCGAACCGGCCGATGACCTTCGCGCCGCGCTCGGCGCAGCGCTCCGCAACCTGGGAGACGGGGAAGGTCCGGGCGGTGCCGCGGAAGACACAGCTGCGTAGGGCGGCCGCACACCGCCGGGAGGCCACAAACCGCCGGGACGCACCGCGGCGCTCGGACGCGGCGGTCGCCGACCGGACCCGGTCGGCGAAGACGCGGTCCACCGTCAAACGCCACCGCAAGAGCGCCCGGTCCTTCGGCTCCGGCCGGGGCCGGGTGCGGATGACGTCCGTCATCGAGTACGCCCGCGCGCAGCTCGGCAAGAACTACCGGCGCGGCGGAGACGGTCCGAATTCGTTCGACTGCTCCGGATTCACCAAGCGCGCGTATGCCCGTGCCGGCCTGTGGCTGCCGCATTCATCGGGCGGTCAGGCGGCCCGCGCCCGTGCCATTTCCCGGAGCGACGCGCGTCCGGGCGACCTCGTCGTCGGCCCGGGCCACGTGGGGATCTACATGGGCGGCGGAATGATGATCGACGCCGGCAACCCGCGTACCGGCGTCGTTTATCGGCGGCTTTACGGCGGCCTGCACATCGAGCGCTTCTGAAATCTGGTTCGCGCGCGGTGGCTGCCGGCACGAGAATCGACGGCATGATCACCGAGTACTGGCCGCTGTTCGGGCTCACGCTGCGCACTCCGCGACTCGAACTGCGCGTACCGGGCCTGGAGGACCTGGCGCGACTCGCCGCGGCCGCCGCCGCGGGGGTGCACGAGCCGGACCGGCAGCCGTTCGCCGTGCCGTGGACCGACGGGACCCCGGCGGAGCGGGCGCGCAACACGCTGCAGTGGCAGTGGAGCATGTGGGGCCGGTGGACGCCGCAGGACTGGTCGCTGAACTTCGTGACCGTCGCCGACGGGCAGGTGATCGGCACCCAGGCGATCGACGCCAAGGACTTCGCCGGCCTGCGCGAGGTCGGCTCGGGTTCGTGGCTCGGCCGGGAGTACCAGGGCAAGGGGTACGGCACCGAGATGCGGGCCGCCGTGCTCGACCTGGCCTTCACCGGGCTCGGCGCCGAGTGGGCCACCTCGGAGGCGTTCGCGGACAACGTCGCCTCGTACCGCGTGTCGCGGCGGCTCGGCTACACCGACGACGGGACCGCCCGGCATCTGGTCCGCGGCGAGCCGGTCGTCGGGCGCCGGCTGCGGCTGGACCGGGCGGGCTGGGCCGCCGCCCGCACGGTCGACGTCCGGATCGAGGGCCTCGAACCCTGCCTGCCGTTGTTCGGCCTCTGACACGCCTACGCACGCAGCAGTCGGCACCCGTCCCGATGGGCGGGTGCCGACTTGCTGGACGCCTCACGGCGACCGATCGCGACCGAGCGCGGGGATCTCCTGCCCTTCGTACCCGGTCGGATGTCTGACATAACCATTCCCCAGGCGGGGCTGGAGTATGCGGACCGTCTGTGCGTTTCTGAATTTCTGGCATCGGGAGGGGCAACCGGGGCGAAAGATGTGTGACACGTCACCCCGTTACGCTCGGAGCTCTGGGGAAGAGAAGGTGTAGGCGCCGTCCGGCGCCGGATGATCTGGAAGGACGACCAAGCATGAGCCTGGAGCGAGCCGAAGCGCCGGATCCCTACGACATCCTGCCGCCGGTCCCGGCCTTCACGCTGACGAGCGCGGACCTGACCGACGGCCGCCCGCTCGACGAGCTGTACGCGCACACCAGCGTCGGCGGCAAGAATCTCTCACCGCAGCTGTCCTGGTCCGGCTTCCCGGCCGAGACCCGCGGCTTCGTGGTCACCTGCTTCGACCCGGACGCGCCGACGGGCAGCGGCTTCTGGCACTGGGTCGCGGTCAACCTGCCGGCCTCGGTGACCGAGCTCGCCCGCGGCGCCGACCCGTTGCCCGGCGGCGCGTTCACCGTCCGCAACGACTACGGCGACACCGGCTACGGCGGCGCGGCCCCGCCGCCCGGCGACCGCCCGCACCGCTACGTCTTCGCCGTGCACGCGCTCGACGTCGACCGCCTCGAGGTCGGCGCGGACGCCACGCCCGCCTACGTCGGCTTCAACCTGGCGTTCCACACCCTGGCCCGGGCCACCCTGCGCCCGACCTACCAGGTGCGGGCCTGACCGCTGCACGACGAAGCCCGCCGGATCTCGGATCCGGCGGGCTTTCGTCAGTTGGCCAGGATCAGCCGGGCACCTTCGCGACAACGAAGACCGACTGCCCGAACGGCGGCTTCACGATGCTCTCGGCGGCCTTGGTGACCGGCAGCACGAGGGTGTCGTAGACCTTGACCATCGGGCCCTCCTTCGGGGCCAGCTTGAAGATGCTCGTCGCGCCGTAGTAGCCGATGAGGCCCAGCGCGTTCGCGTAGTGCAGCTTCTCGATGGTCAGGCCCGCCTCGGTCATGGCGGCCCGCATCGTCTTCTTGGTGTAGCGGCGGATGTGCCCGGTCGCGATGTCGACCTGGCTCATCGCGAACATGAAGGCCGGCACGATCAGGATGATCCGGCCGCCGGGGCGGACGAGCTCGGCCATGCTGCGCAGGGCGCCCACGTGGTCCTCGATGTGCTCGAGGACGTTGTAGGAGACGGCCGCGCTGTACTCGCCGTCCGCGTCGGGCGACGGCAGCAGCATCTGCCGCACGTCGATGTTGGGGTGGTCGGCGAGGCGCTCCTTGAGCAGCACCAGCCGGTCGGGGTCCGCCTCGGTCGCGGTGAAGCGGGGCACCCGCTCCGCCCACTCGAGCGCATAGTCGCCCAGACCACTCCCGACCTCGATCGGGTTGTCGCCCAGGTACGGGAGCGCGAGCTCCACGAACCAACGACGGTGGTTCACGGCCGTGGCGAGGCCTTCGAGCACTTCGGACTGGATCCGCTGGTCTCCAGTGATGTCTGCCATAAGTAAGGTTCCCTCGTCTTGCCGATCCGAGCTGACAGCGGGACCGGAAGAGTTAACCATCCACCGCGCGCAACCGAAAGTTGAGCAGGGGGTGGCCGCTCATTATTAGCCTGATTGAGACATTGGCCCTGTGGGTACCCACGGGCGATACCCATCATGCACGGGTGCTGCCATCGACCGCTAATACAGGGCTAGATATCGGCTCGATCACGCCTGCCCCACCCGTCACAACACTGTTACCAACCTCGGTTAGGCTCGCCGATGCTATGACGATTACGGGTATTGACTCGACGGGCCAGTCGGCCGGCGGGAACGTTCTGCCGCCCAACCACGAGGCCGACGCAGACGACCTGGACGCTGAGCTGCTCGCCCTGGAAACACAGGTCGCCACCGCGCCCATCTCGGTCATACCCGCAGTTGGCGCCGCTGCGGAGAGTGAGCCTGAGGCTGCACCGCGCCCCCGTTGGTGGCGCTCTCTCACCAGGCGAGACGTTCTCGCTATAGCGAGCTTCATTGCGGTAGCGATCTACATCACCTTCCCGTTGTGGCTCAATGTTGATCATGAGTTGCGTGATGATCCGCAAGATCAGGCATTCTTTGAGTGGATGTTGGCGCACGGTGCCCGAGTGCTCACGGATGGCGTTTATCCGTTCTTCTCGGATCGCATGAATTACCCCGATGGGGTGAACATGATGGCCAACACCTCGGTGCTGGCCGTTTCGCTGCCGATGACGCCGATCACTGCGCTGTTCGGGCCGCATGTGGCGTTCAACGCGTTTCTTACTCTCGCGTTGGCGGTTACCGGCGTCTCGTGGTATTTAGTGCTGTCGCGCCAGTTCGTCAGCTCCCGGCTCGCCGCCTGGGTCGCCGCGCTGTTCGCCACGTTCGCGCCGAGCATGATCTCGCACGCCGGCGGCCACCCGAACATCGTCTCCCAGTTCCTGGTGCCCCTGATCATCTGGCGCACGCTCGCCCTGCGTACGCGGGGCCGTGCCGTCCGTAACGGGCTGATCCTCGCGGGCCTGCTGATCTGGCAGGCGTTCATCAACCTCGAGATCCTCTTCATGACCGCGGTCGGCCTCGGCATCTTCTGCGCGGTCATGGCGATCTCCCGGCGCCGGGACCGGCCCGCCGAGATCGCCACGTTCCTGCGCGGCCTCGGCGTCACGGCCGCCGTCACCCTGGCGGCGCTGGCCTACCCCCTCTGCGTGCAGTTCTTCGGGCCGCAGAGTTACCACGGGTTGCCGGAGTTCGTTCGTTACTTCGGCGCCGACCTCGGCTCCTTCACCGCGTACGCCCAGCGCTCGGTGGCCGGGAACCCGATCACCGCGGGCCGCCTCGCCCAGAACGCCGCCGAGGAGAACGCGTTCTTCGGGTGGGGTCTCGTCATCCTGTTCTTCGGCCTGGTCGCCTGGATGCGCCGCAACGTCGCCGTGGTGACGGTGGCCGGCATCGCGCTGCTCTTCGGCGCTATGTCGCTCGGCCCGCGCATCCGGCTCAACGGCGTCGACACCGGCGTTCCCGGCCTCTGGTCGCTGCTGCACAGCGTCCCGGTGCTGAACTCGGCGGTGCCCACCCGCTGGGCGCTGGCGATCGCGCCGCTGGTCGCGATCATCCTGGCGCTCGGCTGCCAGCGGGCGTCGGACCTGATGAAGTCCCAACCCGCCGCCCGCGGCCCGGTGCGGGTCGCGATGATCACGGCGGTCGCGATGGCGCTCGTGCCGCTCGCGCCGACCCCGGTGCGCGCCACCCCGATGGACCCGGTACCCGACTTCGTGACCTCGGGCGCCTGGCGGCAGTACGTGGACGACGACCACACGCTGGTCGCCCTGCCGCTGCCCGACAGCTCGTACCCGGACCCGCTGCGCTGGAGCGCGTACACGGGCCAGGACATGCGGATCGCGAGCGCGTACGCGCTGCTGCCCAACCAGAACCCGCTGGACCCGACCGACCGCTCGGCGCTGTTCGCGCCGCCGTGGCGGCCGACGAGCGGCCTGATGGCCTCGATCAAGCAGGGCAACCCGATCCCGGAGATCACCGAGACCCGGCGCGAGATGACCCTGGCCGACCTGCGCTACTGGAAGGCCGGCGTGGTCGTGCTCACCCCGCAGGTCCGGGACATCGAGATGCTGCGCACGATGACCGACCTGCTGGGCTTCCAGCCGACCTGGACGGGCGGCGCCTGGATCTGGGACGTCCGCAACCTCGTGGACGCGCAGAAGGCCGCGCAGTAGATAGGTAGGAAGGCCGGCGTCAGGCGGGCTTGATGCAGCAGCCCGTGCACACCTTGGGCTGCGGCAGGGTGAAGGCCAGGCAGCAGGTCTTGCGCTGCACGGCCAGGCGGCCGGTCCGGTCCGGCACCAACTCGATCAGGTCGTCGACGCCGAGGGCGCCGAGCAGCGTGGCGATGGTCTCCGCCGAGGAGCCGGGCAGCGCGTCCGCCGAGCGCAGCACCGCGTGGGCCACCCCGGAGGCGAGCGAGCCCAGCAGCGTCCGCTTGCCCAGCCGCACCTTGGCGTGGATCGCGTCCAGCAGCGGCGTCAGGTGCTCGTCCAGCAGCGACCGGCGCAGCTCCTCGAGCAGCGCGGCCTCGTCGGCGACGACCCGCACCTGCCGGAGGCCGCCGAGCGCCAGCGGATCGGACGGCAGCACCGCCACCGTGACGTTCCCGCGCAGGCCGAGCGTGACCAGCGGTCGCGGGTCGGCGAAGTGCAGGAGCACGTCCTCGCCGGTCAGCAGCGGGACCCGGCGCGCCGAGGCCCAGCCGAGCACGGCCGGCAGGGCCAGCCAGTAGGTGTACGACTTCCACGCGAGCGCGGCCGCGGCGTGCGGCTGCGCCTGCCAGCGCCCCCGCGACCGGTCCAGCAGGGTCGCCAGGCCGGCGCCGCGGAGGTGTGCGGCGGGCAGCCAGCCGGCCGGGTCGTCGACCAGCAGGTCCGGCGCGAGCCCGGGAAGCTCCGTGCTGGTGCCGAACATGGCGCGCAGCGTCGCGGTCACCGGCGCGAGCGCCCGGTCGATGTCGGTGGGGTGACCCGCGAGGGCGCGATCCAGGGCGGTGGTCACCGGCGGTCGTCGTCCCGGCCGGGGCTGAGCGGCTGCTGTTGCCGGATCACCACTGCACCTCGCCACGCGTCGTCGGGTCCTCGGGACGGTCCACCGTACCTTGTTAAGGCTAACCTAACCACGCGAGCAAAATGCCGGTTTACCCGCCCCCGGGCAGGTGCTTTTCGGGTAAATACCCCCTGCGACGGTGACCTGACCGAGCGTTGCGACGTTGCCGGTTTCGTCAAGGTATCTGTCGGCAACGCGCTACTAACCCCTTACGAACACCTCAAGACTGGACACTGAAATTCCTGTCGCAAAGGGGACATCCGTGATGACCACCTCGCCTGTCGAGAGGGCTGCCGACCACTTCGTGTCGGCACTCGCGCAGTGGCGGGTCGAGCGCGGGATGACGAAGAAGCAGCTCGCGGCGCGCATGGGCTTCGATCCGTCGTACGTCAGTCACGTCGAGGGACGACGGCACAAGCCGACCGAGGACTTCGCGAGGCGCGCGGAGGCGGTCCTCGCCGCCGGCGGGGCGATCTGGCAACGCTTCCAGGAGTACGACGAACTGCGGCACGCCCGCGGCCCCGTGCTGCACCGGGACCCACCCGTGCCCGCGCAGTGGATGCCGCCTGGCACCGGCCTGATCGTCGAGCAGGAGATCGCCGAGCTCACGTACACCAACCACGCGTACCGGTGTGTGATCCGGCGCGCGCTGTACAACGCCGGAGTCGAGCCGGTGACCCGATACCTCGTCAAGATCGCGGTCGACCGGTACCCGAACGACCCGGCCGGCTCCAACCGGCACCACCGGCAGCACCCGCTCAGCTTCGAGGAGATGGACCTGCGCGCGGTCGCCGGCGACGGCGACACGCCCGAGCGGATGCAGTGGCGGCTCAAGCTGGACCGCGACGCGGCCAAGGAGGTCTGGCTGCTCTTCCAGAACGAACACGGCCAGTTCCCCCTCTACCCCGGCGAGCGGACCGCCATCGAGTACGCGTACAGCGTCGGCGAGGAGAAGTGGGGCCAGTGGTTCCAGCGGGCCGTCCGCCTGCCCACCCGCAACCTCACCGTGCGCCTCGACTTCCCGGCCGAGTTCGAGCCGCAGGTCTGGGGCGTCGAGACCTCGCTGGCCGCCGAGACCCCGGTCCGCACGCCGCCGGAACGCCACTACGACGACCAGCGCGCGGTCTTCGAATGGTCCACCGACGCGCCACTGCTCAACGCCCGCTACCGCCTCGAATGGCGGTTCCGCGGAGAAGCCGCACCGACCACCCCGGACGAAGGAGTCCCCAAGCCCGAACTCAACGGTCACGAGCTGAGAGCGAGCCAGCGGATGCGTGGAATAGGCATCGTGCAGCGCGGTGCGGACCTGCTCCGCCAGCGCGCCCGGCACTTCCAGCTGCCCCGGGAGGAGGCCGCCTCCCGCGAGGCGGTCGCCGGCCTGCGGGCGATCCTCGAACGGCTCGAGGGCCTGCACGACTTCAGCAAGGGCGTCGGGCTGGCCGCGCCGCAGATCGGCCTGGCGGTTGCCGCCGCCGTGGTACGCCCGCCCGAGCGCGGCCCGGAGCCGGTCGTGCTGCTGAACCCGCGGGTCGTCGACGAGTCGAGCGAGACCGACGAGCAGTACGAGGGCTGCCTCTCCTTCTTCGACTACCGCGGCCTGGTCGTCCGGCCGCTGCGGGTCGACGTCGAGCACGCCCGGTACGACGGGACCCGGGTGATCACCTCCTTCGAGCGCGCGATGGCCCGCCTGGTCAGTCACGAGATCGACCACCTCGAGGGCCGCCTGTACGTGGACCGGATGGCGGCGGGCGCCCACCTCGTGCCGGTCGAGGAGTACCGCCAGTCCGGCCAGCCCTGGAGCTATTAGCTAGTCGGAGAAGCTGTCGTACTTGATCCGGACGGACGGGACCTGCAGCTCCGACAGGGTCTTCAGGGTCGCCTTGACCATCGAGCCGGAGCCCGAGACGAAGAAGTCGTGCTCGTTCCACGGCCCGTAGCGCGCCACGACCTCGGAGATGTTGCCCTGCTCGCCGGGGAAGGTCGGGTCGTCGCTGCACGCGGTCACCACGGACAGCCAGGGGTAGCGGGCGGCCAGCCGGTTGAGCTCGGCCAGGTCGTAGAGGTCCTCGCGGGTCCGCGCGCCGAAGAAGACGTGCACCCAGCGGGTCCGGTTGTACCGGGTCAGCTCCTCGAGCAGGGACTTGATCGGGGCGAGGCCGGTGCCGCCGGCCACGAAGACCGCGTCCCGGGTCGAGCGGCGGTCCAGGTTCATCGAGCCCATCGGCGCGGCCAGCCGGATCATGTCGCCGACCTCGAGGCGGCGGACCAGGGCGCTGGACACCCAGCCGGCGCCGACCGCGCGGACGTGGAACTCGATCGTGTTGTCGCGGCGCGGCGCGTTCGCCGGCGAGTACGTCCGCCAGAGCCGCGGCTGGAACCGCGGGCACTCGATGCTCAGGTACTGGCCCGCGCGGTACTCGAGCGGATGCATCGGCATGACCGTGAAGACCGCGATGTCCTTGGCCCGCCGCTCGTGGGACATCACCTCCGCATACCAGTACGGCGGGTTGGTGTCCGCCTCCGCGCCGGAGAGCATCTTGGCGGCGATCACCGCGTACGCGTCCGCCCACGCCTGGTCGTACTCGACGCCCCACTGCTCGCCCGCGAAATGCCGCATCGCCTCGATCAAAGCCCCTCCGACAACCTCGTAGTGCTCCGGTTCCACGTGGAACTTGCGGTGGTCGCGGCCGAGCCCGCGAAGGTAGTCGTCGAACTTCTCCGGATCCTCCAGGGTCTGCACGGCGGTGACGATCGCGTTGAGCAACCGGGATCGCTGCACGTCCATGTGGACCGGGAAGAGGTCCCGCAGATCCGGGTGCGACAGGAAGATTCGCGCGTAGAAATAGCCGGCGACCTTGTCTTGATACTCCTCGACGAGGCTCCAGCTCTCCTTGAGCAAACGCGCGAGGTCTCCCATGTCCATCAGACTGGGCAGATCAGACGGTTACGCATCGCACGGAAAGTGCGATCCATGCCGCAGAATTGGCACTGCGCGGCGCGTCGCTTGCCCCGATAGGTCCGAATGTGCCTACTCGGTATCACTCGAAGGGCTGACGATCCTAGAGTGGTCGACGTGACGGCAGCCCTCGATCGCACCCCGGCAACCCGCTACCAGCTCCGCTGGGAGATAGCGATCGTGCTGCTGCTGTCGCTCGGTCATTCGGCCGTCTATGCGGTCGTGTCACTGGTGGCGAAGCTGACCGCGGGCCCGCCGCTCTCCCAGCAGGCGGCGGTGCTGAACCAGTCCCGGTCGCCGCGGATCTACCTCGACCTGACGTACCAGCTGCTGGGGATCTTCTTCGCGCTCGTACCGGTGCTGCTGGTTCTCTATCTCCTCAGCCGCGACCGCCTGGACCCGGCCCGCACGCTCGGCATCGACCTCCGCCGGCCCGCCGGCGACGCCGGCTGGGGCGTCGCGCTCGCGGCGGCCATCGGGCTGCCCGGCCTGCTTCTGGTGTACGCGGCGGCGCAGCTCGGGCTGAACGCGCAGATCGTGCCGGCCGCGCTGCAGCCGGTCTGGTGGGCGGTCCCGGTGCTGATCCTCGCCGCGATGCAGAACGCGATCCTCGAAGAGGTGATCGTGGTCGGCTACCTGGTGACCCGGCTACGCGAGCTGGGCTGGCGGCTCGGCTACATCGTCGCCGCCAGCTCGGTCCTCCGCGGCTCCTACCACCTGTACCAGGGCTTCGGCGCCTTCGTCGGCAACGCGGTGATGGGCGTGGTGTTCTCCCTCTTCTTCCTGCGCAAGGGGAGGGTCATGCCGCTGATCGTGGCGCACACCCTGCTCGACGTCGTCGCCTTCGTCGGCTACACGCTGCTGCCGGACCGCTGGCTCACCTGGCTCTGACCCCGGTAATAGAAGGTGGCCCGCGCGGCCATCATCGCGGCCGCGCCCCGGCTGCCCAGGACGGCGGCGAGCACGGCGGCGCCGGGGAAGTAGCGGTTGACTACCCGGATCGCGGCCCACCCGCCGGCCTTCACGGCGAGCCTGCCGCCCAGCCGCCGGTTCGCCTCGGTCAGCCCGGCGCTCTCGGGGCCGTGGCCCTGCGCGACGGCGAGCGCGGCCGCCGCCTCCTGCCGGCCGGGATACACCCGGGCGAGCACGAGAAGCTCGGCGGCGCGTTCGGGGTCGGTCGGATCGAGGCCGTACGCCGCGGCGACGTGCAACGCCAGCTCGGCCTGCGTGAACGCGCCCGCGCCCAGCAGGGCGACCGGGGCGTACGAGCCGGCCGCCGCCGCGACGAGGCTGCTCACGCCGCCGAAGCGGGTGACCTGCTCGACCGCCAGCCGGGCGAGCCCGTCCGCGGTGGCGGTCGGGTAGGCGTCGCGGGTGCGGCGGGCCCACCGCTGAGCGCGGGGGCCGATGGTCTGGGTGGCGGCGAGCGCGAGCAGCTCGGGCGAGTGGCCGGGGTCGGCGATGAGGGCCGCCCAGGCCTCGGTGCGGGGAACGGACGTGCTGTCCGTCGCCGGTGTGGTGCGACGCGGAAGGGTCGGGGCATCGGGGGCGGGCGTGGCCGCCGCCGTCTCCTCGTCGGGAACGGTGGTCATGTCCGGTGCAACGACGGCCGGTGCCACCTCCGCGGCCGCCGCCTTGACCGTCGCCGCCACCTTCGCAGCGGCCGTCTTGGCCGGCGTGGCCACCTTCGCGGCGGCCGACTTGGCCGGCGCGGCCACCTTCGCGGGCTGGGCCTTCGCCGGCTGAGCCTTCTGCGCCTTTACCGGCTGAGCTTTCGCGGGCTGTGCCTTGGCCGGCTGAGCCTTCGCCGGAGGTGCCTTCTTGGGAGCCTGCTCCGGCTCGTCCACCGGTGGCGTGGGCGCGGACACCTCGACCCTCGGCGGCGATGACTTGGCCGCGGGCTGTGCCTTGGCCGCCTTCTTGGCAGGCGGCTGCGGCGCCGCCGTCTCGGCGGTCGCCGGGTCCGGCTTGGCCGGCGTGGGTCGGCGCGTCGCCGACTTGGCGGGCAGCTTCGCGCCTGCGGGCGTACCGGAAGGCTTCTTGGTCTCCGACGGTGGCCGGAAGGTCACCGCCGGGGGTGCCTTCGCCGGCTTGCTCTGAGGAGTCGGCTGTTCAGGCGTGCTGAACGCGGGGTTCGGCGTCCGCTGGCGGCGCTGCGGCTGCTCATTCTCCTCCATGCCGTGGCAGCCTAGCCTGGAGTCGGCCGTTTCACCTGCTGGAAGCGGGTACGGTCGGTCGATTCCTTCGAATTTCGAGGCGCGGCGCGGCCGAGTGGCAACCTCTTTGCCGGGCGCCAGGGCAGTCCGGTATCCTCAACCGGCGGTGGCTTGCACGCCACCGGGGAGACTTCGCCTAGTCCGGTCTATGGCGCCGCACTGCTAATGCGGTTGGGGTTTTATAGCCCCTCCCGGGTTCGAATCCCGGAGTCTCCGCTTTGTCGCACGAACTCGGCCGTGACCCGCGGAAGCGCGGATCGCGGCCGTTTCTGCTTCCCGATCCGATCGCGGGCGTTCCGACTCCCGGTCCGATCGCGGGTCAGTTGATCCGTCCAGTCCCGCTCGCTGGGTGGCGACGGTGTCCGCGCGGCCATAGCCACTACTCGCAGGTTTTGGTCAACTACTGAAGGTGATCTTTCCGCATCCTTTGCGGACCGTCTCGCAGTGATTTGCGCGGATCCGATCTGGAGCCTTGTGCGTGGCCGCACGGCACGTGGGTTCGTCCGTCATCGACGCGAGGTTGACGCTCCATGGACGACGGCTCCGGGTGCCTCATTTTCTGGCCGAAAGGACGAGTCGTTACCGTCCCATCGGGACTCTTAGGCGAGCGCCCCTCACGTACGATGATCGTCGATCAGCGCACGCCAACCACGGGGGGTTTCCACATGTCCGTGTTCCACCGCAAGGCGCTTGCCGGTATCGGCGTCACCGCCGCGGCCGTCGCCTCCACCGCCCTGTTCGCCATGCCCGCGCAGGCGGCGTCGGCGGGCCTGGCGAAGGTGGTCGGGTCGTCCACTGTGCAGTTCAACGCCCTGAAGGGTAAGAGCAACGGCCTGACCATCACCATCTCCGGCCGCACGGTCACCCTGAACGACAAGGTCGCCATCAAGGCCGGCAAGGGCTGCAAGGCGGTCAAGGGCGACAAGACCAAGGTCAAGTGCACGACGAAGAAGAAGGTGACCAAGCTCAGCGTCGCGCTCGGCGACAAGAACGACTGGGTCACCAACAAGACCTCCGTGTACCTGCTCACCGACGGCGGCTCGGGCAACGACACCCTGACCGGCGGCTCCGGCAAGGACCAGCTGCAGGGCGGTTCCGGCAACGACAAGCTGTACGGCAAGGCCGGCAACGACACGATCTTCGGCGAGTCCGGCAACGACACCATCTACGGCTACACCGGTAACGACCGCGTCGACGCGGGCTCGGGCGCCGACAAGCTCTACGGCGACGCCGGCAACGACCTGCTCCTCGGTGGCACCGGCGCCGACCGGATCGCCGGCGGCGCTGGAGTCGACGACATCTGGGGCGGCTCCGACGTCGACACCATCTACGGCGACGCGGGCAAGGACGAGATCTCCGGCGAAGCCGGCAACGACGTCATCCGTGGCGGCGCGGACGACGACTCGATCTGGGGCGACGCGGGCAACGACGCGCTCTACGGCGACGCGGGCAACGACCAGGTGGCCGGCGGCACCGGCGACGACCGGATCTTCGGCGGCGCCGGCAACGACCTCTCGGTCGGTGAGGTCGGCAACGACACCTTCTCGGGCGAGGCCGGCAACGACGTCTTCCTCGGCGACGCCGGCAACGACCGGATGAACGGCGGACTCGACGACGACATCCTCTTCGGCCTGGACGGCGACGACGCCCTCTTCGGTAACGAGGCCGACGACATCCTCATCGGCGAGGACGTCCTCGACGACGGCACGCCGATCGGCAGCGACACGGCGCTCGACACCCTCGATGGCGGCACCGAGATCCTCGGCGACACCTGCATCGTGATGGCGGCGGGCAGCCCGGTCAACTGCGAGTTCAGCAACCTCGCCGCCGCCGGCGCCCGCTCGGTGTCCTCGGCGTCGGCCGCCGCCACGGTCAAGGACGCGGTCGAGGCCAAGATCCGGGCGACCACCGCCCTGTCGGCCCGGTAACAACGCGCTACTGAACGTCCCGACAGCGGGGGCGTACCAGCGGGAGCATTCAGCCCGCGGTACGCCCCCGCTGTTCCGTTCACGCGGGTCGCCGCCGCGGTCTCGGCGAGCGGGCTCCAGGGCGGCGACTGCGGCCGGAGAAGCGCGTTCCGCGTGCGCTGAGGCGGGCAGACGTGGCGTCGCCCACCGGCGCGAGGGTTCGCCTCGGCGGCATGCTAGAGTCGTCGCCTAGATGGTTCAGCGCGCCAAAACGCCTGGACCAGCGGAAACGTAACCGCGACCCCCTGGACGCATCCTCACGCGCCAGCACGGAGAGTAGTTATGTGAGCGCCCGTAGCTCAATGGATAGAGCATCTGACTACGGATCAGAAGGTTAGGGGTTCGAGTCCCTTCGGGCGCACAGACAAGAAACGGCCTCCCACCGCAGGTGGGAGGCCGTTTTTGTATCGAGTTACGCAGGTCGCCGGAACGGGATGATCTTGGCTAGGCCATCGTCCGTTGCAAGATCCGTTGCAAAACTCGCCACGGCTTGATCGACCTTCTTCTCTTTGGCCTGCTTCTTGGCCTTCTTCGCCTTGCTCTTCTTCTTCTTGGCAGGCTTCTCGGGCTCGCCCCACAACAGCGCACCGACCCGCTTCGATGCCTCCTCGCGGAGCTCGTCAATGACGTGCTGGTAACGGCGTAGCATCCGCCGGTCCGACCAGCCCATGACGGCCATCACGGTCTGCTCGTCGATGCCTTGCAAGAGCAGCATGGTGGCGGCGGTGTGCCGTCCGTCGTGCACGCGTGCATCGCGGACGCCGGCCTCTTTCAGGAGCGCTTTCCAGTCCTCCCAGTCGGCGCGTGCGTCGATGGGGCGCCCGTTGGGCTGGCACCAAACCAGGCCGAAGTCTTCCCATAGCTCACCAGCGGCCTCGCGCTCCTGGTCCTGCTGGCGCTTGTGCCGGGCAGCGCGTTCGGTCATCTGGGGGGCCAGCGCAACGCGGCGGTTGCCGGCGTCGCTCTTGGTGTCGGTGAACACGATGCCGCCGCCCCGCTTCTTCGGGCACAGTCGGGCGTGGTCGGTGCATTCAGGCTTGCAGACCTTGGCGCACGAATCCGGGTCGCGGTGGGTGGCGCAGCCCGGCCGCGGACGGCGCTGCGGGCACCGGTCGACGCGTTGCTTCGTGCAGTCGGCCGGCTCCTTGCCGCAGCCGTGTTGCCACCGCGGAGGGCACGGTGTCGTACGGCAGTGCGGGCGAGCACATGCCACCAGGTCGGTACAGCCGTGTTCCCATTTGCGGCGTTCAGCCTTGCGACGCACGACGAGCCAACCCGTGAGGTCGAGACCCATGGGCTTGTCCCGTGTCGACTTCACCGGACGCATCCACGGCAGGCCGAGCGCTTCACCTTGGCGCAGCCCCAGCGGCAGCCCGATCGACCAGCGCGTCCCATTGCGGCGGTGCTCGCATACCCGAAGAATTTCCTTGACTTCCTCAACGAATAGCGGCGTGACTTCTTGCTCGACAAGCTTGGGTCGCCAGGTCATGAAATCCATGGGATTGCGCTTGATGTCCTTGCGTCGTACGGCATCGTTGAGTGCTGCGCGCAGCACCCGAAACACCGAATGCACGCTCGCCGAGGCAAGGCCGTCGTCGGTGTCATCGTCTGCATCCCGGGCGATGGAGCGAAGAAAGTCTTCGATGGTCTCTGCCGCGAGCAGGTCGAGGCGCCACCACCCGAGGCCAGGGATAAGCCACTTGTTTACCGCCCAGCCGTACGAACCTTCCTTCGTGTTGTACCGCCACTCGGCAGCGGGGTTGGCCAGCCAGTCCGTCAGAAACTCCGATAGCAGCGGAACGCGTCCTGGCTTGGTCACCTCACCGGCAACCATGCCCTTTTGCAGCTCACGCACTTTCGCCCGAACGGCGTCTTCCGTTTTTCCTTGTCGGTGGCGTCGATCGACCTTCCCATTAGGAAGCGTCCCGACGGGCACGTATGCGTGATAATCGCCGTCGGCGCCGAGGAAAATCTCTACCATTGAATCAAGTTCAGGGATGGTCTTGCGTGGTCGTCCCACCGGTCACTCCAAAGTGGACAAAGAGGGATTGCGCGTTACGTCGCTGCGCTTGAAAATGCGGCGGCCGTGAGGCCGCGAGGGGTTAACCCCGGGTGCTGCGTCGCCGGGTGAGATCGGCGCCGCGTGGTTCGTGGGGTTCGGGCATGGTGACTGCCGTGCGCCACAGGTTCATGGCAGCTTCGAGCGTGTGCCGTAACGCGGCCCGCGCGGCATCGGGTACCGATGCGTCGGCGAGTACCCGGTTGATCTCGACCACCATCGGGTCGTACTCGGATTCGTTGGGTGCGAGGTCTAGCTCTGCGGGGGTGACGAGGCCGAGCGCGATGGCGGCGCGGCGAGGATTGATGCCGAGCACCTGGCACACCTTGCGTACGTATCTCAGGTCTGGGCGTACTCCGTCGCCGGCCTCCCACCGCAGGTAGGTGGATCGGCTGACACCTGAGCGCTGGATCACATCTTCCTGAAGAAATCCGGCGTCTTTGCGCGCAGTACGGAGCAGCTCGGCGAAGGCAGCGCCTTCGGGGGTCACGTCGTCGCGCATGGCGACACCATAGCCGCTGGTCACAGGGTCCGCGTGTCTCACCCGTGAAACCTTCGCGCGCTCGGTCAAGGGGGTCTCCTCGGTCTCGGTATTGGGTGCAGCGTGTAGCAGGAGTCTCATACGTGAGACAGTAGCGGCTGATCCACGCTAGCAACAGCGGCGAAGCTCACTTGATGTTGCACCTAAGAGACTTTACGGTGGGCGACATGGGCCTGACGCGAGCGGTACTCAGGAGTGTTGGATACGAGACGTCCCACGTTGTCCTCAATGAAGATCTTTTCCGTTCCCGGACGCGGGCGCTCGGCGCTCGCACCGATCAGGAGCGCTGCGCCGTCGCCGGCATCTCGCGGGCGAGCCTCTACCGGTGGCGCACCGGCACCGTCACCCCTTCGCTCGATGCGTTGCGCAGCGTGGCGCGACGCCTCGACGTCGAGCTCAGCCAGCTCGTTCGTGAGGTGCCTGATGAGCGTCCGTGAGTTGCCGGAGTTGATGCTGACGGTGGCGGAGACCGCAGCTCAACTGAAGCTCAGCCCGAGCTACACGAAGAAGCTGATCGCCGCCGGTGAACTGCCCAGCGTGAAAGTCGGTCGCTGTCGCCGCGTGCGGCTGACGGACCTCAGCGCGTACGTCGACGGGCTGACCCGCGACATCGCCCCGAACCGCGCGGGGGCCGCGCCCGGCCCTGTGGAGACGGCATGAGCGTCGACGCCGCCACCGCGGCTTCGCCTGTTCGATGCGAGCGATCCTCGGTGCTTACGACACGTTCCAGCGGCCGGCCCGCCGGGCGCCTGGCACCCGCTTGCCCGCCCAACCCTGTGCGGGCGACCCCCGATGCCTCGCCGCCGGCATCCGTACCGAGGTCAAGCCGCGAGCGCGTGTTTTCGGCTGTCGTCGCCCATCACGACCGCCACGGCTACCCGCCAACCGTGCGCGAGCTCGCCGCGGCTACCGACCTGGCGGTGTCCACGGTGGCCTACCACGTCGACGGCCTGGTCGCCGCCGGCCGACTCGTCCGCCGCCCTGGCCTGGTCCGCACGCTCGTTCCGGCGCCTGTCGTCGCGGGGGCGACATGAGCGACCTACTCGTTGTCGTCGCCGTGCTCCTCACGCTCAGCCTGGTCGGCGCCGCGATCTCTCTAGCGGAAGCCAACGACCGAATCAACCACCTACTCGCCAGCGTCGACCCCTCCCACCCCGCCGCGGCAACGACGCCCGGCGCACCTCCCGACGGCCTCAACGACAGGAGCGCCCATGTCCCACACCACCGACCAAACGGGCACCGACCAGACCTCGCGGGGACTGGCCGCGGTACTGGCCAGCATCATCGGCCCTGACGCCGCACCCCACGCCGCTATCGAGTTCGCGGTGACCGAGGCAGCGCAAGGACACGTCGACTGCGCCCGAGTGGCGCTGCGCGGTGTGCCTTCCGAGCACCTGCGCGCAGCGATCACCGGCACTGCCGTGGTGTCGCAGCTCGCCGCCGTCCTCCTGCTCGAACGCGCACTGCCGCCGGCTGACCGTTCCCGCGCGCGGCCGTAGTGATCGCCGCCGGTCGTCGGGCCTGTCCTCGACGACCGGCGGCGGTGCCGCAGCTTCACCTATCTCCGGACGGGGGAACGCACCATGATCACGGCTGACCGGCTGGCTGCCTACGGTCACCGACTCGTCAGCGCTATCCGACAGGGCAACCCCGACATCGTGCTCGACGGCCTCGCGCGCCTCGACCGCGCCGAGCTGGAGCACCTCGTCATGCTGCTGGCCGCCAGCGTGCCCGACACCGACCGGCCCGGCCTCGACGACCTGGTCCGAGAGCGATTCGCACCGCGGCGCGGGGGCCTCGGATGAGGCGCCGTCGTGTCCGTACGGCTTGCGAACACGCGCCGCCGGTCATGTATCGCGGCGAGGTGTTCATGGACTGGTCTAACCACCGGTCGGCGGCCCGCCCGGGACCGTGCCGGGCGTGCGGACGGCCCACGACGTTGCACGACTGCGCCGGGGCGCTGTGCCATAAGGTCTGCGCCGAGCGGGAAGCTACCCGCGAGTTCGCCGCGTCCGGCGCCGGCCGCCGCGCCCGCGTCCGCCGTGGTCACCTGTCGTTGGTCGGTGGTGGCTGATGCCGTGGGCGAAGTTCAGCGACACCGCCGCGCACCACCCGGCCGTGCTCGCCGCGACCGCCTTCGAGAACTGGCACCCGCCGGCATGGACGCAGGCTGACGTGGTCAACCTGCTGCTCGGCATCTTCACCCGCTGCGCCGTGCAGTCCGCCGGCTACCTCACCGACTACGTCATCACCGCCGGCGTGCTCGCCAGCACCGCCGGCGACAACTGGCGGCACTGGGCGACGCTCATGGAGCGCGCCGGCTACCTGACCCCGGTCGACCTCGACGAGGGCGGCCCGGCCTGGCGCCTGGTCGACGACCCCACCAACCTCGTGCACATCAGGCTCAAGGACGAACTCGAGTGGGAGCGGCAGCGCAAGCGCGACAACTCCAACCCGAACCTGACCATTGCGGTGCGGCTGCGTGACGGCGACGCCTGCCGCTACTGCGGCGTCATCGTGGTCTGGGGCGACCAGCGCGGCGGCCGCGGCGGCACCTACGACCACCGCATCGCAGGGCAGGCCGCGACCAGCCCCGACGACCTGCGCGTCGCCTGCCACGCCTGCAACGCCCGCCGATCGAACAAGGCCGACGCGGACGATTGGTGTCCGCCCCGGCCGGCACCCGCAACGCCGTTCTACGGCCTGAAAACGGCCACCATGCTGCGCGAGCACGGGCACCGCGTCCGCCGCTCCCGCACCCCGCGACCCGGCACCCCGCCGGACACCGCGACCAGCACCACCAGCACGACCCGGCGACCCCGCACCCCGCGGGACACCGCCACCGACACACCCACCGGCGACCCGGCCGCCAGCCGGACCCCGCGCCGCACCACCGGCACCGCCCCGGCACCCAGCCCGAGCGGCCCGGACGCGACTCCGCACCCGGCGGGACCACGCGGCACCGACACCACCAGCACCACCGCGAGCACGAAAGCGCCGTCCGGCGCACGCGACCCCGCACCCAGCGGGACACCGCCCGACCAGCCACAACATCAAGATCAACGGCGATTGGCCAATCCGGCGAATCGGCGGTCTCCGGAACCTGGATCACCGGGACGGGTAGGGACGGGACGGGAGCCCACCTCCTCACACCCCTCTACGGACATCCGCCCCCGCTCACCCAGGGCCCGCCGAGGACGCCGCCGCCAACAACCCACCTGACCTTCCCGCGCGCACACCCCTTGCAAGGAGGAACCCGTGCCTGCCCACCTGTGCGAGTCGCCGCGCTGCGCCCGCAACCCGGACACCGGCGAGATCGAACCGCGCCCGGCCGCGCCCGGCCTGCTGCTGTGCTGGCCCTGCCGCGACGGGCTCGCCCGCGACCTGCGCCGCGTCGACGAGCTGTGGCCCGAACTCGACGCGAACCTCCCCGCCGGCGCCGGCGGCGGCCCGGCCGTATCCGGCACCCCGCAACGGAGCCTGCCCCTCAACGTGCGCACCGCCTACGCCCGCACCGAGATCGTGCCGGTGCTCGCCGAGTGGGCCGCGCTGGTCACCTACCACCGCCGCGTCACCCCACCCCGGCGCGCCGCCCGCCCGCTCGCCCGATTCCTCGGCAACCACGTCGACTGGCTCGCCGCCTACCCGGCCGCCGGCGACGCCGCCGACGAGATCGCACAGGCGCGCTCCGAGGCCGTACGCGCCGTGTTCCACAAGCCCGCCCGGCGCGTGGAACTCGGCCGGTGCCCGCGCCCCGGGTGCGCGGGCACGGTCGCCGCGATCGTGCGCGACCCGGACGCCGTCATCCCCTCCGAGGCCCTGTGCGACACCGACCCCGCACACGAGTGGCCGATGACCCAGTGGCCGGCGCTGCGCCGGCAGATGCAGGCCGCCGCATGAGCGCCCGCTACCTGTCCGCCGACGAGGCCGCCGCCCTGCTCGGCCGCAAAGTCCCCGCGGTCTATCGCCTCGCCCACCGCCACGGCTGGCGCCGCATCGTCCACCACGGACGCACCTACTACCACCCTGGTGACGTAGAGCACACGATCAAGGCATTGACCAGATAGGACCGTATGGGAGATCGTAAGTCCCACGTTGGTGAAATCTACTCACTGACAGATCCACGAGACCCCCGCGAGAGCCGATTCGGCCCGCGGGGCTTTCTCGTTCCCGCCTCCCCGCCGGCTTTCCTTCCCGCCCCGCTGCGCGGGCCGCCGACGTCCCGGTCGCACCGGGCACCCACACACACGACGAGTCGGCCGACAGCGGCGACCTCGTGGACGACGCGCGGCCCCCGCACCCCTTTCACCGATACGGGAGGTGCGGCGCGATGCTGCTCGGCTCTCTGTTCTCCGGCTACGGCGGTCTCGACCTGGCCGTCGCCGACGTCTTCGACGTCGACACCGCGTGGCACGCCGAGATCGAAACCGCCGCGGTGCGAGTCCTGCGCCGGCACTGGCCCGACGCGGCGAACCTCGGCGACATCGGCGCCGTCGACTGGTCGGCCGTTCCCGGCGTCGACATCCTCGCCGGTGGCTTTCCCTGCCAGGACGTGTCATTCGGCGGTGGTATCACCAACGGCCGCGCCGGCATCACGGAGAAATCCCGCTCGGGACTGTGGACCGAGTTCGCCCGCGCCATCGGCGCCCTGCGCCCCCAACTCGTGATCGTGGAGAACGTCCGTGGCCTCTACACCGCACCAGCCACCGTTCGCGCGCTGGGACCCGTCCGGCGCGTGGACGGACTTCGACCCCTTCGCGCCATCGAAGCCGTACTCGGAGACCTGGCCGATCTTGGGTACGACGCACGGTGGACTAGCGTTCGCGCCTCCACCGTCGGCGCACCACATCAGCGAGCCCGCGTCTTCATCGCCGCTTGGCCCGCTACTTCCCACCCCGACCGCCTCGAACTTCGGCGACAGCGAACGCATCGAAGCGTGGCGAGCTCGGCAGGAACGACACGGCAAGCGGTTCAGCCCGACCCTGTCGATCGCCGTGCGGCTGCTGCCCGCGTTCTCGACCCCCGATGGCAGCAGTACGCCCCGACCATCGCCCGATGGGAAGCCATCCTCGGACGACCCGCACCCCACCCCGTCGCCGTGAACGGTCGAGGCAACGGCTGCCTCGACCCGCGGTTCGCCGAATGGATGATGGGCCTGCCCGCCGGCTGGGTCACCGACACCCCCGGCCTGACCTCCGGGCACATGCGCCGGATGCTCGGCAACGGTGTCGTCCCGCAACAGGCCGCGCTCGCCATCCGGCACCTGCTCGACCTGGACGCCGCGCCGCGCTGACCGGGATGACAGCGGCGTCGGCCAGACGCGACCGTCAGGTCGCGGGCCGGTCGGGGTCGACGCCGGTCGCCCGTCGGTAGACCCGCTGCACCGACGAGGCCCACCACTTCGACCCGCCCACGGGCGGCGGCACCGTGTCGTCGGCGTTCAGCGCCGCGGCGATCCTCGACCATCCGTCGCCGGCCTCCACCGCGGACACGATCCGCTGCACCACCTCGGCCGGGGGCGGGGTCTGCGGACGCCCACCCAGGCGCCCGGACTCGACCCGGACACGGCGCACCGCTTCGAGGTGTTCCGCGCTGTGGCGATCGGTCATGAAGCCACCCTAACGCAGCCTTACAGGAACTTCTACGGATAAGCATCTATGCAGGTCGTAAGAAGTTCCTGTAAGATTGGGGATATAAGGCGGCCCGGACGGTGCGGGAACACCGGCCGGGCCTGGACATCCCCGATTGCGTGCGAAGGGAACATCCATGCGCCAGCGTATGCGGCCCGAAGCGGAACCCATGTTCACCCCCAACAACGAGTGCGTCGGCTGCCGCGCACACATCGACAGCCCCTGTAGCGCCACCTGCCCGTTCGAGACGCGGGTCGTCGACGTGGCGCTGATCCTGCGCCTGGCCGCGATCGACCTGACCAACCACCAGCGGTTCGACGGCGGGTTCTACATCGAGGCCGCGATCTCCTCGGCGGCCCTGTGCATCGTCGACACGGCCGCCTACAGCGAAGCGTGGAAGACGACGACTGAGGCGTTCCGGCGCCACCTGCTCGGTTTCCTGAGGTGGAAGGACACCGACCGCATCGTCGAGCGCTGGGGCGCCCGCAGCGAGTACACGACGATCTTCGAGGAACTACTCACGGCCGCCTACTCCTACAGCGAGTAAGCCGACAGGGCGCCGGACGGCTCGACCGTCCGGCGCCCCGCCACATCTCGCGCCCGACGCGGCGCCGCATCCCGCAGCGGAGGTGTGCGCATGTCCGGCACCCATGGGCCCGCCCCCGAACCGGTCCGAGAGCCCGGACCGGCGGCCGGGTTGAAGGTCGTGGCGTATGGCGGCGGCGTGCAGTCCACGGCCCTGCTCGTGCTGGCCGCCACCGGCCGCATCGACGTCCGCACGTTCGTGTTCGCCAACGTCGGCAACGACTCCGAGCACCCCGCGACCCTCGCCTATCTGCGCCAGGTCGCCCGCCCGTACGCCCAAGCCCACGGCCTCGACCTCGTCGCGCTCGACCGGGTGCGCCGCGACGGCACCACCGAAACCCTGTACGGCAGACTCACCCGCCCCGGCTCCCGCTCGCTGCCGATCCCCGTGCGCATGTCCAACGGCGCCCCGGGCACGCGATCCTGTACCGCCGATTTCAAAATCCGGGTGATGGGTCGGTGGCTGCGCCAGCACGGCGCGACCGCGGCCCGCCCGGCGACGGTCGCCGTGGGGATCTCGCTCGACGAGATCCACCGCGCGCACAACCGCCGCGAGCAGCCACACGAACGCGTCGTCTACCCGCTGCTCGACCTGCGGCTCGACCGTTCCGCGTGCCTGCGGATCATCACCGATGCCGGCCTGCCGGCACCCGGGAAATCGGCCTGTTGGTTCTGCCCCTTCACCCGGCCCCAAACCTGGGCCGAACGGCGCCGCGACGATCCCGCGCTGTTCGCCCGCGCGTGCGACCTGGAATCCACCCTCAACGTCCGCCGGGCCCGGCTCGGCCGCGATCCCGTCTGGTTGACCCGCTTCAACCGGCCGTTGTCCGATGCCGTCCCCGCCGCGCAGGACACGTTGCCCGGCCTGGACGCCCCGGCCGATGACATCACCTGCGACAACGGCGCCTGCTGGACCTGACGCTTCCGGCGACCCACATCGGGGGTCCGATGCCCACCGGCCTCAAGGGACGCCCGTACCGGCGCCTCACCCACCAGGTCTACGCAGAGGAAACCCACTGCTACCTGTGTGGCGGATACGTCGACCAGACCTTGCCGCGCACGCACCCCATGTCCCGCACCGCCGACCACGTACACGAACGGCAGCTCGGCGGGGCACTGCTCGACAGGGCCGGACTACGTCTGGCGCATCGTCGCTGCAACGGACGCAAGGGCGCGCGGGTACGCCACGCCTTGGCACGCGACGGGGCAGCGCTCAAGCCCATGACGTTCGACATCCACGTCGACGCCGGCGCTCTGTAGCGGGGGTGGGGGTCGGATTTCCGGCGTACGCGGCCGGCTGACCCCACGCCCAGGGTCTCCCACCTCTCCCCCCGCGATGAGCTGGGAAAACCCCGGACCCGACGGGTTCCCTCGATCACGCCGGTGGCGATGGGCCAACCCGTGGGCGGCCGGTAGGGGCTGTGCCACGAACGGCACCTCTCTGCTGCCGATGGCTTGACGAGAGAGGTGCCGTTCGCGTTACGGACCCGGCCGGTAGTTGCGTCTTTAATGCAGGCGGAAGTAGGCGTGGAAGACCTGGCCGGTGTCCAGGGTGAGGAACAGTGTGTAGCAGCCCGCCGTCGTCGGTGTCTTCCAGGGGAAGCGGTAGGTCTTGGTCGTGGTGTTGTAGGTCAGTCCCGTGCCGGTCGAGTCAGCCGGCGTCGACCCTGTGGGGTCGGTGGAGAACCTTGTGCAACTGGTCGACTTGTAGGTGAGTGACGTGACCGCCGAGAGTGTGGAGACGACGGCCCCCGCCTTGTCGCGTAGTCGCCACTTGAGCTCCCACTGGCCACCACTCTTCAGGAAGATGTTGACTGCCGGCGGGTTGAGCGTCGGGAGAATGAACCCGGCGAAGGTGTACTTCTGCGCCTGGTAGGAGATCACGACCGAGGCTGGATCGCTGGTCACGCCGGTCGTGCCGCCCGCGGGCACGAACGACGACCCGCCGCCGCCGCCGGCGGCGTTGCCGCCGCCACCACCGCCGTACAGGCCGCCGCCACCACCGCCACCGCCACGGTTCGCGGGAATGAACGTGGTGTCCGGTGGTGGGCCGCCGACGCCGCCCTGCCCCAGCGTTCCGTCTGTCCCTGGCGGCGTCCCGGCGCCGCCTGCTGTCTGCGTGCCCGCGCCGCCGCCCGCGCCACCTCCTGCACCGGCATCGCCCCCGGGTTGACCGGCGGCGCCGCCGTTGCCGCTGCGCCCGAGGCCGCCGCCACCACCGGCGACGATCAGGCGGGAGCTCAGCCCGGTGCTTGCCGGATTGGCGCCGCCGCTGACGGTCCGCACATCACTGGCGCCACCACCACCGGGCATCCCGTTGGCCCCAGGATCACCGCCGTCGCCCTGCCCCCCGCCGTTGAATCCACCGGCCCCACTGGGACCATCAGTGAGATCCCCGCCCACTCCGCCGACCTCGACGTACAGCGTCGAACCCTGCGTCACGGAGAGCGTGGCCGAGGCGACACCACCGCGCCCGGGTGACCCGGTCGCGAACCCGCCGCCGCCCGCGGCGCCGACTGCGGTGACCGACAGCGCTGTCACGCCGGTCGGCACGACGAACGTCTGCTCGGCTCCCGTGTACGCGAATGGGCACGTCACGGTACTGCCGCTCTGGGTGCAGCCGGGCGGCAACGCCGCATAGGCCGCCGCCGGGGCGGCGCCGGCCGCCGCGACGGCCAGACCGGCAACGACCGCCACTCTGCCGATCAGATGCCGTCGGAACACATCACGTTTCTTGACTGGCACGTGGTTCTCCGTCATAGCTTTTCCCACTGTTCGGTTGATGCGGCCCCTGCGGCCCCGCGGAATCCCCAGGTCTGCTCGACGTAACTCCGCACCTGGATGGACGGAGTTTATCGGTTGGTTTCAGCGTTTATAGTGACCCAATTGGGTATTTCGACCTGAGCGGCGGCGAGGTAGCGAGCAGGGCGACGATCGCGACGGGCGCCCGCAGTGTGGACAGTTGCGCAGTGCGGTGGGTTGCTCGTTGTCCATGGTGGTCCCCGGCGTGAACGGCGCGGCCAGCGGCGGCGGCGCGCCACGTCATCGACGCCGAAGGGACGGTGGGGCAGTGACCATGGCTCCTGCCGGCCTCGACAAACGCGGCCGCAAACTCTGGCAGGACGTCACCGCCGCCCCGGGGGCGCGGTTCGGCCCGCTTGAGCTGCTCCTGTTGGCCGAGGCGTGCCGGACCGCTGATCGGCTTGAGCGCCTGGACGGTGTCATCCGCGGCAAGGGCAACGAGTGGATCACCCTGGCCGCGGAGCTCGAAGGCCGCAGCGAGGTCGCCGTCGTGATCGACGCCGCGCTGTCCGAGGCCCGCCAGCAACAGGGTCGGCTGACCAGCATCGTCGCCGAGCTGCGGCTGCGCACCACCGGCCCGGCCGCGCCGACCGGCAAACCTGCCCCGGCCCCGCCGACTGCTGCGGAGGTGCCTGCCGGTGTCTCCAGCATCATCGGCCGCGCCGTCCGCGCTGGACCTGGACCGCGAGCAGGGTAAGCCTCGCGTTCGGGTCGTCCCGCCGTACGTCTACAGCTACGGCCCGCTCGCCCGGGAGCTGGCCGCGGCCGCCGGCCTCGTGCTCGACCCGTGGCAGGACGACGTCCTCACCGCCTCGCTCGGGGTCGACGCGCTCGGCCGTTACACGGCGTTCGAGGTCGCGGTCTGGGTGCCGCGGCAGAACGGCAAGGGCGGGATCATCGAGGCCCGCGAGCTCGCCGGGCTGTTCCTGCTCGGCGAGCAACTGATCATGCACTCGGCGCACGAGTACAAGACCGCCCTCGAAGCGTTCCGCCGGCTGCTTGCCTGTCTCGGCAAGCTCGGCCGCAAGATCTCCGAAACCCTGTACGAGATCGACGGCCCGCCCGACGAGCACGGCCAGCCGACCGTGATCCGCGTCAAGGTGACCAACACCAACGGCGAGGAAGGCGTCGAGCGCCTCGACACCGGCCAGCGCATCCGCTTCATCGCCCGATCCAAGGGCAGCGGCCGCGGCTTCTCCGGTGACCTCATCATCCTTGACGAGGCGTTCGCGCTGACGCCGGAGATCATCGAGGCGTTGATGCCGACCATGTCGGCCCGGACGAATCCGCAGATCATCTACGCGAGCTCGCCGCCGCTGTCGTACGAGTCCGGCGAGGTCATGTTCGGCATCCGCGACCGCGGCGAGCCCGAACCGGACCCGGACCACCCGGACGAGCCGGTACCGGAGCCGGCGCCGGAGCTGGCCTACTTCGACTTCGGCCTCGCCGGCGACCTGGACCACCTGGCGCACAGCGAGGCTTGCAAGACCGACTGCGCGCGCCCGGAGATCGACCTCGACGACCGGGCGAACCACCGGCGGGCCAACCCGGCGCACGGCTATCGCATCACGCAGCGGTTCACCGACCGGGAACGCCGGGCGATGACCGACCCCGGGTTCGCCCGGGAACGGCTCGGTATCTGGCCGGCGCGGGTAGCGAAGAAGGATCCGCCGCCGATCGACCCGCGGGTCTGGGTGGCGATGTGCGACCCGGCCAGCAAACGCGCCGGTGATATCGCGCTCGGCCTGGACGTGACGCCGATGCGCGACCGCGCTGCGATCCTGCTCTACGGCGTGCGCGACGACGGTCTCGGTCACCTCAAGGTGGTCTCCTACGCCGCCGGCACCGACTGGATCATTCCGAGGCTGCTCGAACTGATCGAGCAGCTCGACCCGGTCGCTATCGGTATCGACAGCGCCGGCAGCGCCGCGGCCCTGCTCGACGAGCTGCGCAAGGCCGGCATCTTGACCGCTGAGGAACGCGAACGCCGCCGGATCTCCGAGGGGTTCCCGCACCGGGCCGAGGTGCCGCACACCCGCGGCGACATCGTGCTCCTGAAGTCCCGCGATGTGGCCGCCAGCGTCGGGCAGTTCGTCGACGCGTCCCGCGGCCTGCGGATGCGCCACGCCAACGACCCGGCGCTCAACGACGCTGTCGCCGGCGTCAAGTTCCGACCCCTCGGCGACGCCGTCGCGTGGGGCCGCCGGCTGGCGTCCTGCGACATCAGCCCGCTTGTCGCCGGCAGTAACGCCCGCTGGGCCTACTACGAGTGCGTCGACGCGCTCGCCGCCGATTTCGAGCCCGCGGCCTACTACGTCTAACCCTGGTAGGAGGCCCCGTGTCGGTGCTCGACACCCTGCGGCAGGCGTGGGCCAAACTCCGCGCCGGTGGCGCCCGGCAGGCCGCCCGGCAGGCGTGGGCCGGCATGTTCCAGACCTACGGCGAGCCCAACGCCGAACGCGTCCTCTCCTCCTATCAGCAGTTCGCGGAGAAGGCGTTCGCCGGCAACTCCGTGATCTTCGGGCTGATGTTGGCCCGGATGCTGCTGTTCACCGAGGCCCGCGCGACGTTTCGCCACCGCGACACCAAGAAACTCGAACGCACGGACGCCCTCGAAAAGCTGGAACGGCCGTGGCCCAACGGCACCCTCGCCGACCTGCTCGCCCGCATGGAGCAAGACGCCAGCCTCGCCGGTAACGCCTACGTGCGTGATGCCGGCGACCAGCTTGAGCGGCTGCGCCCGGACTGGGTCACCATCGTCAGCGAGGTAGTCGAGGCCGACGACGGCCACCAGCTCCGCACGGTCATCGGCATCGTTTACGACCCGGTCGGTGACCCCGACCGCGACATCGACTTCTTCCCGGTCGCCGAGGTGGCGCACTGGGCGCCGATCCCTGACCCCCTGGCGAACTGGCGCGGCGTCTCGTGGATCACCCCCGCGATGCGGGAGCTGAACGCGGATCTGTCGATGACCGAGCACCGAGAGATGTTCTTCCGCAACGCGGCGACGCCGAACATGGTCATCAAGTACAGCGGCAAGATGTCGCCGGATCAGGTCAAGCGGATCGGTGACCGGATCAACGCCCGGCACGGCGGCCCGGACAAGGCCGGGCGGACGCTGATTCTCGACGAGGGCGCCGACCTGCAAGTCGTCGGCGCGCAGATGCGCGACGTGCAGTTCGACGAGCTGCAAGCCGCCGGCGAGAACCGGATGGCGGTCGCCGCGCAGGTCCCCGCCATCGTCGCCGGCCTCAAAGAAGGCCTCGATAGCGCCGCGTGGTCGATGTACCGGCAAGCGTTGCGCCGGTTCGCCGATCAGACCATGCGCCCTTTGTGGCGCGGCGCGTTCGCCGCCCTCGCAAACCTTGTCGACGTCCCCGACGGCTGCGAGCTCTGGTACGACGTCACCGACATCGCTGCCCTGCAAGAGTCGGAGCAGGAAGCCGCGCAGACCGCGCAGACCAACGCGGGCACCCTGTCGACGCTGACCGCGGCTGGCTTCACATGGGAGAGCGCCGTCGCCTACGTGGCCAGCGGTGACCTGTCGCTACTCGATCATTCCGGGCTCTACTCCGTGCAGCTACGCCCACCCGGCACCGACGAACCGGCATCCGAAGCGGCGCCGCCGGCCGCGCCGGCTGACCCCGCCGACCCGGGCGACGACGAGGACCAGGACGACGACCCGGACGCCACCGACGCCCCGGACGCCAGCGACGGCGGCGACGCCGCGCGGGCACGGCTCGCCGACCTGCTCATGCGGGCGTGGCTGGGGGAACCCCTCGACGCCGACGAGCGGCTCGAGCTACTGCGCGGCTTCGATCCGGACTTGCACCCGCGGGACCACCGCGGCCGCTTCCGCAAGATCGGCTCACCCGACATCGCCGACGGGCTGATCCCGCTCGGCAAGCTGCGCGACGAGCGCCTCGACGCGCTGTTCGCCGACATCCAGCACGAGCCGGCCCCCGACGAACGCGCCTTCGAGCGCATCGGCGACGAGTGGGACCGCCGCGACTCCGCCGAACGGCAGCGCCAAGACCGGATCACCGACCTTGTCGCCGCGGGCGCCGACTACCTCGCCGCGTACGCCGACGTCTACGGCCGCGACTCCGAGAAGCTGCGCCGCGAGCAGCGGTTCGCGCTCATCGACGCCGAGCGCCGCACCGGGGAGACCCGCCGGCAGGCCGTACGCCGTGCGTACGACGAGTGGACCCACCTGCGGTACCTCGCCGCGGAGACCGAAACCCGTGGTCACCTGCTGACCGGCGAGGCGCAGGGGCGTGGCATTCATCCGGTGTCGCTGTTCTCCGGACCGTCCGTCCGCGCGCGTAAGCACGCCAGCGAGGAACTCAAGCGCTGGTGGGAGGACAACGGCGGCCGGATCACCTTCACCGAATTCCGGCACCGGATCTACGGCGGCGACGGCGCCGAACTCGAACAGATCCGGCTAGGCGGCAACGGCCGCGACTTTGGAGTGTGACCGGTGCCGACCCGAACCGAGCTCGACGCCGCGGGCGCCGCCGGCCACGCCACCGCGGCGGCCGGCGGCCCGGTGACGGCCTGCCCCTACGCCGCGCAGCGCACCCCGCAAGAGCGTGCGCTCGCGCTGGCGTGGGTCGGCGCGTACCTCGCCGAACGGCCACCGGCGCCCGGCGACGTCGACCACGACGACGACACCGCGAGGGAGCCGTGACGTGCACCTGACCTACGACCGGACGTTCGCGCTCGACGGTATCGAGATCCTGCGCAGTGGCGACGGCAGGACCGTCGAGGCGTACGCCGCGGTTTTCGACGACCCGGTAGAGGTCCGCGACCAACACGGCCACTACTCCGAAGAGATCAACCGGGCGGCGTTCAACCGCACGTTGTCGCACGGCATCGACCGGATCGGCGTGTTCTACAACCACGGCGTCAACCCGCTCACCGGCAAACCCGACGCCGCTTTGTCCGTGCCGATCGCCCGCGCGGTCGACGTCCGCGTCGACGGCCGAGGCCTGCGCACCGTCAGCCGCTACAACCGCGGGCCCGTCGCCGATCAGGTGCTGGAGTCGATCCGCAATCAGGAGATCCGCGGCCAGAGCTTCCGCGGCCGGATCATCCGCTCATCGCCGAACGGTCGCATCCCGCGACCCGGCCCCGGCGGCAAGCTGCCCCGCGTGGTCCGCCATGAGCTCGGCCTCTCCGAGTACGGCCCCACCCCCGCTCCGATCTACGCGGGCGCCGAGATCCTCGCCGTGCGGTCGATTGCCAACCTCGCTGGCGAACTCGCCGCCCTCCATCCCGAAGCGCGCGCCGACCTCGTCCGCGCGCTCACCGCGACCACTCCGAACCGAGACCAGCGTCTCGGCGACGACCCGGACGCGGTACCCGCCACTCCCGACCGTTCGGGATCCGGCGCCGAGGACCCGCCCGCAGAATCCGGGCACTCCGGTCGGCTCGCCATCGCCCGCGCGCGTGTGCGCCTGGCGACCCTGCACCTAGGAGCGAGCACCAATGCCCAAGGTTCGTAAGCCCGAGATCATCCGCGCCGCCATGGCGGCCCTTCAGAGCGAGCTGGCCGAGCTCGGCGAGCTCGACGAGCCCACCGACGAGCAGGTCACCCGCGCCGCCGACGCGATCCCGGCCGAGTGGGAGGCCCTCAACGCGGAGCTCGACGAGGCCACCAAGCAGGCCGCGCAGCGCGCCGAGATCCTCTCCCGTGCGCTCGACGGCCCGGACGCCGAGCCCGGCGACGGCGCCCGCCGCCCGGCCAAGGAGATCACCCGGGGCCGCGTCGGAGCGCCGCACGTCCGGCGGTCCGACGAGAGCATCTACGACCGGCTCGACCTGGTCCGCGCCGGCCGCTTCGACGACGGCGACGTCATCGAGCGGGCCCGGTACGCCATCGACCGGGCACCGGCGCACATGACAGATGTGGCCCGCGCGCACGTCGAGGACCTCGTGACCGTCGACGACGGCGACGAGAACCGCCAGGCCGGGCACATCGCCCGGCACGTGCTGTGCACCGGCTCCGCCGAGTACCACGAGGCGTTCCGGGCGTACATGCGCGACGGGCACCCCGGCGAGATCCTGCGCGCCACCATGACCCTCGTCGACGCGCAAGGCGGCTACCTGGTGCCGTTCACCCTCGACCCGACGATCATCCTCACGAACGCGGGCATCGTCGACCCGCTGCGCCGGCTGTCGACCATCAAGCAGATCGCCACCGACACGTGGAACGGCGTCACCTCGGCTGGTGTCAGCTCGGCGTGGACCGCCGAGGGCGGCGAGTTCCCCGACGGGTCGCCGACCTTCGGCCAGCCCACCATCACCCCGCAGGCCGCCGACATCTGGGTCGAGGGCACCTACCAGATGCTCGCCGACTCCGGGTTCGCCTCCTCGCTGGGCCGGCTCCTCGCGGATCAGAAGCAGATCCACGAGGGGCAGGCGTTCGCCACCGGCAACGTCGGCGCCACCCGGCCGCGTGGTGTCGTCGCCCGGATCGCCAGCGTGGCCGGGTGCCTGGTCGCGTCCGCGGCCAACGGCGCGCTCGCGCAGGCCGACGTGTACGCGGTCTCTGACGCGCTGCGGGCGCGGGACTCCGACCGGGCGCAGTGGCTCGCGCACAAGCGGATCTATAACAAGGTCAAGCAGCTCGACACGTCCGGCGGGTCGGCGTTCTGGGCCGACATGGGCGTCGGCATCCCCGCTAACCTGCTCGGCGCATCGGCGAACGAGGCGTCCAGCATGGCAAGCACGGTTGCGGCCGGCGCCAACGTGCTGCTCGCGGGCAACTTCGAGCACTTCGTGATCGTCGACCGCGTCGGGATGAGCGTGCAGTACGACCCGATGCTCAAGGGCGCCAACGGTCGCGCGAACGGCAAGGCCGGATGGGCGGCGTTCTGGCGCGTCGGTTCCGACGTCGTCGACCCCGACGCGTTCCGGCTGTTGCAGCTCTCCACCGCGCCGGCCACGACGCCGCTGGGCTGAACGAGTAACGACGCACGGCCCGACTGGCGGGTCGGGCCGTGCGCCGAGCCTCAGCGCGGCGGCACGTGCCGTGTCCGCCGTGCGAGTTGATCATAGGTACGCCGGGTTTCGACCAGGCGGTTAACCGCCTCCTGAAGCGTGAGCACGACCTGAACGTCCCGGCGGCTCCACGCGGGTAGATCGGTGCCGCTGCGGCTTTCCAGCGGGGGCGGCGCCGCGATGTAACCGGCCATCGCCGCCACGAAATCACGGGCAGCCGCGACGTACGTAGTGCGCGCTAGCGGCACCTCGCGTTCCGGCCGAGTCTGACCCATCAGACGATCATAGAACACCTGTTCGATTCCCTGCGCGGGTTAGCCCCAGCCGGCCGGGACACGGCTTTCCCGCGCAGTTCCACCCGGCACCGACCATCCACGTCGGGGCCCGGCCCGCGGCGTGACCGACCCGCCCGGAGGTTCCGCCCATGTCCCAGCCCACCGCCCCGATTGTGCGTGCCCGCGGTACCGCGTTCGTCGGCTTCGACGGCCGTGAGGTCCGGATCGGCCTCGGCGACGAGTACCGGGCCGACGACCCGCTCGTCGCGGCGTACCCGTCGATGTTCGGCCCACCGCCGACCGTGCTCGCCGCACCGATCACCGACGCCCCGGTCGCCGACGACACCCCGTTCGCGCCTGCCATCGACGAACCCCAGCCGTCAGCCCCGGCCGATGAGCCCGCCCCGCCGGCCCCGGCTGACGTCCCGGCGCCGCGGCCGCGCCGGCGCCGCGCGGTCCCGACCCCGTGACCGATCCGGGGCCGGTTCTCTACTACCCCCTCGACCTGTTCAAGCTCGGCATGTCGGCCGGCACGAACACCGGCCGTGACACTTTGCTGCTCGACGCCCTCGAAAGCGCGTCCCGGGCGGTCGAGACGTACTGCGGCGGCCGGATCTTCTACCGCACCCCGGCCACGGCCCGGGTGTTCCGCGTGCGCGACCGGGTGGTCTCGTGCGGCGACGGCGACGAGCTGCTCGTCGAGGACATCGCCGCGGCGCCGGCGCTGGTCGAGGTCCGCACCGGCCGCGGCGGTAGCTGGCGCACGATCACCGGCGCCGTCGACCTGGAGCCCGACACCGCCCTCGACCGTCTGCGGCCGGTCACCTCGCTACTTGCCGATCCGGGCGCGTGGGGCACCGACCGGGTGCGGGTCACCGCGGAGTGGGGCTGGCCGGTCATCCCGCGCGACATCCGCGAGGCCACCAAGTTGCTCGCCAATCGCCTCTACAAGCGCAAGGACTCGTCGACCGGCGTCGAAGGCGTCGGCGAATGGGGTCCGGTACGGGTCGCCGCGTCCGACCCCGACGTCCGCGCGCTTCTCGACGCCTTCCGCCTTCCGTCTGCGGCCTAGGAGCGCACCACCTGTGGATTACGACCTGATCGCCGAGGCGCTCGCCGCGGCCGCCCGGACCTGCACCTACGACGACCCCGACGGCAATCCGACGCTGGCCCTCAACGCGCACGGTTTCGCCCGCGACGAGATCGACCCGCCGACCTTCGAGGTCGGCGAGGTCGAGATCGGCGACGACGAAACGTTCGATGACGACTTCGGCAGCGCCCTCGAATCGCCGCAGTACACGTGCCGGCTCTACGTCTCCCGCGCGTCCGACGGCGATCTCGCGCACCCGCTGCTGCGCCGGTTTCTGCGCCCGTCCGGCCCCGGATCGGTCAAGGCGGCGCTTGAGGCCGACCGGACGCTCGGTGGCCTGGTCGACGCGCTCGTGGTCGCCAAGCGGTTCGGCTACGGCGTCTATGACGTCGGCGGCGTCGACTACCTCGGCGCGCGGTTCACCGTGCGGGTGTGGGGGCGGGGCTGATGGCCGACGTACTGATCAACGCCCGGATCTTCGGCCGCGGCGTGAACTTCTCCGGCCAGTCCAACAAGGTCGACTTCACGGTCGAGGCGGACGAGGCCGACGCCACGGTGTTCGAGCCGGACAACCCCGCCGACGCCGGGTGGAAGGCACGCCGGGCCACGGTCCTCGACTTCAAGGCCGGGTTTTCCGGGCACTGGTTCGCCGGCGACCCGTCCAAGGTCGATGACGCGCTGTGGTCCGGACTCGGCGCCGTCGACGTCTGGACCTTCGTCAAGGGCACCGGCGCCGTAGGCGATCTCGCCTGGTCCGGCCAATCGCTCGAAAGCAAATACAGCTTCCTCGGCGACCACGGCAAATTGGCGCCGTTCGACGCCACCCTCAACGGCTCCGGGCCGCTGGTCCGCGGCCGCGTCGCCCACCCGCACACCGTCGTGCGCAGCGCGGCCGGCACCGGCGACGCCCTCGTGTTCGCCGCCGGCATCCCCGCCGGCAACCACCTGTGGGCGGCGCTGCACGTGTTCTCCGTCGGCGGCACCGGCACGCCGGCGCTGTCCGTGCTGGTCGAGTCCGACGACAACCCGGCGTTCACCACCCCCGTGCAGCGCCTCGCGTTCGTCCCCGCCACCGCCGCGCAGACCGGGCAACTGCTGCGCGCCGCCGGCCCGGTCACGGACATGCATTACCGCGTGCGCTGGACCGTCACGGGCGGCACGCCGTCATTCCTCTTCGCCGCCACGCTCGGCGTCGCCCCCGCGTAAGGAGCAACCCAGTGCCTACCGGAATCCTCGTCCTGACCGACTGCGCGCTCACCCTCGGCGCCGCCGCGCTGGCCACCAAGGCGAGCAAGCTGGAGATGCCGGTCGAGGTCGACGAACTCGACGTGACCGTGTTCGGCGGCCAGTGGAAGAAGCGCACGGGCGGTCTGCTCGACGCCAAACTCAACGCCGCGTTCTTCAACGACTACGCGCCCGCCGACCTCGACGAACTCACCTGGAACTGGATCATCGGGCGGGTACCGATCCCGTTCACCGTCCGACCCACCACCGCACCGATCGGACCGTCCAACCCGCAGTGGTCCGGCCTGGTACTGCCCAAGTCGTACAGCCCGATCTCCGGCGACGTCGGCAGCGTCAACAAGTTCGACATCTCCTGGCCGACGTCCGGCGCCGTCGCGCGGGCGGTCGCCTGATGCGGGCGCACGTCCAGATCATCGGCACCGGCGAGGACGCCACCGTTTCGCTCGACGGCGTCCCGGTGCCGGCCGGCACCATCAACCGGATCGACCTGCGCGCCACCCCCGGCAGCCTGCCGCGCCTCGAACTGCGTTTCGTCATCACCCGCAAGGCCGTCCTCGAGGTCGACGCCGACGTCGTCGTCGACGACACCACCGCGACGGTGCTGCAACAGCTCGGCTGGACGCCGCCGGCCCCCGCCGCGGCAGCCGACCAGGCGCCGGCGGGGTGAGGCCGTGCCCGCAGAGTTCCGCACCGACCTCCCGGAAGCGCTGAACCGGCTTGCTCGCGCGCTGGAGGCGGAAGGCTCGGCGCGGTTCCGGACCCGGCTGGCCCGCAACCTCGAACGGGCCGCCCGCCCCGGCGCCGACGCGGTCCGAGCCCGCGTGATGGCCATCCCGTCGCGCGGCGGGCGCCGCAACGGCGGTTCGATCCGCCGGGCCATCGCCCAGGCCGTCCGCGTCGAGGTCCGCCTAGAGCCCGGCCTGACCGGCGTACGGATCTCTATCGGCCGCCGGACCATGCCGCGGCAGTTCGCCAACGCCCCGAAGCGGTTCAACCAGCAGACATTCCGGCGGCCCGTCTACGGGCGCCGCTCGGTTCGCCAGCGCGGCGAACCGTATTTCGAGTCCACGTTGCAGCCCGGCCGGCCCCACTACGCGCAGGCATGCCACGAGGCGATGGACGACATGGCGGACCGCATCGCCGGCCGCATCCGCTAACCACCCGAGAGGTTCCGAATCGTGCTGCTCACCTACCACCCCGCCGGCCAGGACGAACCGACCGTCTACGAATTCAAGCTCGAACACCTGCGCTCCAAGGAAATCGAGGCCATCGAAAAGCGCACCGGCGGCATGGCCTTCGGCTCCGAGTTCCGCGAGGCCCTGCTCAAGGGCTCCGCGCTCGCCCGCCGGGCGCTGCTCTGGACCTTCGAGCGCCGTCAGCATCCATTCCGCAAGTTCGACGAGGTCGACTTCGCCGACGGCGAGGTCGTGCTAGAGCTCGACGCCGGCGAGCTCGTCGAGCAGCGCGAGCAGGTAATCAAGATGGCCGAATCCGGCGGGCTGCACCCCGACGACGTCGAACAGGCCCTCATGATGATCGACATGTCGCTCGCCGAATGGCGCCGCAAGCACCCCGACCAGGACCCGGACGACGCAGCGGGAAAAGCCCACACGGCGAGCTAGTCGCACGTTACTGGCTCGCGTTCGCCGAAGTGCTGCACCTCTCCCCGTCCGACGTCGACCAGCTCACCTACGCCCAGGTACACCAAGCGGTCGAGCAACTCGACGAACTCAAACGCAAACAGGACGCCGAAGCGGCCGCCGCAGCGGCCGCGGAGAACTGAACGCGGTCACTGAAGAAGAAAGAGGGACGCCGGGTCGATGCCTTGTGCCGTCTCTAGCGTCGGCAGGTCCGCGCCGGCGATACCGCGAACATCAAGCTCCACCTGGCCGAGCTTCAAAGCACTTAGGAGAGATTGACCTTCTGCGATTGCTGCGTAGAACCGGGCAGCGAACCTAATAGCCGCATCATCGCGGATGCTGTCGTTCATTCCGATAGCGGCGGATACTGCGCTTGTCAGTGCCGTCAACTGTGCCGCCGATTTGCAGGCATTCAATAGGACCAGACGTGGTCGTTGGTCCACTGCCTCGATCGCTCTCACGAAAGTGGCGGCCTTCATGGGCGTTCCGAAGCCTGCGCCAGTGTCACCCGAGTCGAAGCTCAGCGCAGTTTCGTTCGCATGTCCGGAGAAGTGGACGACATGAGGACGAAAGCGAGTTAAGCCATCAAGTAGATCCGTACCGGTCGCGGCTGGCATCATCTCGAACGCGACCATATCCCGGTGTGTCGCCGCTCGAATCGCTGTGCCCACCTCCCGCACCTCGACATCCATGCGGAGGTCCGATTTCGGAGCGGCGGTGAGGTACAGAATTCTCAGGGCTTCGGGACCCCCGACGGTGCGTGGTTGAGGAGTCTGCGGAGCCTTGCTGAGTTGCGCCTCAATGTGATTTCCCTGAAAGCGCGCCGGGCCGATGTGGTGCGCTACGTCGGTGACCCGGTGTACGACGACTTTCCCTCCGGGAATCGCCTGCTCAATCAGATCTCCTTCTTCCAGGTCCGTATCTACCTCGAAGAACCCTTTACGGCCCTGAATTGAGGCGCGAACGTCCATCCGGGTCTGTCCCCCGGGCGCGTCCCGAACGACAGTAACGGTCTGGCCAATCTGACGCAGCATGGACGAAAAGGACACCGGACCCCCGAAAGCTTCGCTGCTAACTGGTATGTGATCAGTAGTTTATACCCTCCCTCTGCCGCCAATCAGCCCTGGTAATTGTGAGAATGATTCGCTTCGTGCGCCGGATAACGCGCGCCGCCTGAAGCCGAATACCGCATTGTCACGACATGCTCGGCCGTCCAAGTCCAGGTGGCGCCAGTTGACGCCTTCCGGATGAGACCCGTCAGATCGCCAGGATCAAAGGGGGGTGGTGACGTCATGTCTGACACCTCTCTCGTGTTCAACATCATCGGCAAGGACAAGGCCACCGCGGTCGTCGAGGGCGTCGGCCGCAGGGTGCGAGCGGCGTCGCTGCTGGCGGCGGCCGGTCAGGTCGCGCTCGGCGCCGGGTTCGCGTCCGCGGCCGCGCACGCGCTCGCCCTGGCGTCCGCGGTCGTGCCGGCCATCAGCCTGCTCGGCTCGCTCTCCGCGGTGGGTCTCGGCGGCATCGCCGTGATCGGCGCGCTCGGTCTCGGCTTTGCTGGGATGGGCGCGGCGTTGAAGGCCACGGGCAGCGCGGGCGGCGGCGCGGCCCGGATTCTCGGTGACGTCGCCGGCGCCGAGCGGCGCGTCGCCCAGGCGCAGCGCGAGGCGCGCGACGCGCAAGAGGCACTCAACGACGCGCGCAAGAGCGCCGCGGAGCGGCTCGCCGGGTACGCACACGAGATCCGCGGCGCCGAGCTGGACGAGGAAGCGGCCACCAACGCGCTCGCCGACGCCAAGAAGCGCCTCGAAGAGGCGTCGATGGCCCGCGGCCCCGGCGCGGCCGATCAGTACCGCGACGCCGCGCTCGCCGTCGAACAGGCCGAGTACGCCCTGGAGAACGCCAAGAAGCGCACCAAGGAACTCAAGGACGAGCAGGCCGACGCCAACAAGGCCGGTGTTGAAGGCTCCGACGAGGTCAAGGCCGCCCGGCAGCGCGAGGCCGACGCCGTGCAGGCCGTCAAGGACGCACAGGACGCGCTCACCAAGGCCCAGAAGGGCACCGGCGGCGGGGGCGGCGGCGTCAACGCCCAGGCCGACGCCATGGCCCGGCTCGCCCCGAACGCCCGCGCGGTCGTGCGGACGCTGCTCGACCTGCTGCCCGCGTGGCGCCGGGTGCAACAGGCCGTGCAGAACCGGATGTGGGACGGCGTCGCCGGTGACCTGCGGGCACTGTCCGGCACCTACCTCTCGACCGCGCGTGTCCGGCTGGTCGAGCTCGCCGGCAGCTTCAACCTCGCGGTGCGCGAGTCCGCGAAGCTCGCCACGTCGAAGAAGTTCGCGCAGGACATCGACGCGACGCTCGGCAACACCAACCGGACCGCCGGGCTGCTCGCCCGGTCGGTGGCGCCGGTCATCAGCGCGTTCCGCACGTGGGGTGTCGTCGGCTCGCAGTTCCTTCCGCAGCTCGGCGCGTGGGTGTTGTCGCTGGCCCAGCGTTTCGACCGCTGGTCGACCGCGGCCCGCGAGTCCGGCCGCATGGTCGGCTGGATGCGCCAGGGCGCCACCGTGCTCAAGCAGCTCGGCACGATCGCCGGCAACGTCGTCGGCATCCTCGCCGCGCTGCTGCGCGGCGGCGGCGCCGACTCCGGTCGGCAACTGCTCGCCACGATTACCGCCCTGACGACGCGGCTACGGGTGTTCCTCAACTCCGCGGCCGGGCAGGCGAAGATCCAGACGGTGTTGTCGAACCTGCGCGCGATCCTGTCGGGCGTGGGGCAACTGCTGCCCTCGCTGGCGGCGGCGTTCGGCAACTTCCGCGCGTCCATGGCGGACGCGTCCGGCGGCGGCGGGTCGCTGCGCGACACCCTCGACGTGACCCGCGTCGTGATGGGGTTCCTCGCCGACAACTCCGGCAAGCTGGCCGCGATGCTGCCCTACCTGGCGGCAGGGTTCGCCATCGTCAAGACCGCACAGGTCGCCGGGAACCTCGTCGCCGTGGCGTCGATCCCGCTCAAGGCCGTCGAGGTGGCGACCAACTGGCGTCTCACGGCCGCGCTGCGCGCCAACACCACCGCGCACGCGCAAGTCGCGGCGGCCAGCCGCGGCAGCGCCATCGCCACGACCGCGGACACCGCGGCGACCAACGGCGGCGTGCTGGCCCGCGGCCGCGCCGTGGTCGGCATGGTCGCGCAAAAGGTCGCGCTCGTGGCGACCTCAGCCGCGACCAAGGCGGCGGCGGCCGGTCAATGGCTGCTCAACGTGGCCATGTCCGCCAACCCGCTCGGCCTGATCGTGATCGCCTTGGTCGCCGTCGCCGCCGGCCTGTACCTGCTGTGGACCCGGTCGGCGACCTTCCGCAAGATCGTGACCGGCGCCTTCTCCGCAGTGTGGGGCGCGATCAAGGGCGGTTGGTCGTGGGTGCGCAAGAACTGGCCGTTGCTGCTGTCGATCCTGACTGGGCCGGTCGGTCTGGCCATCCGCTGGATCGTCAAGAACTGGGATTCGCTGGTCGGCTTCTTCCGCAAGATCCCCGGCCGGATCGGTGCGAGCCTGTCGGGCATCTGGTCCGGCCTGAAGTCCGGCTTCCGCGCCGCCCTGAACTGGGTGATCGCCAAGTGGAACAACTTCAGCATCGGGCTACCCGGGTTCTCGTTCGCTGGCGTCTCCGTACCCGGGATCTCGATCAACACCCCGAACATTCCGTACCTGGCGACCGGCGGCACCGCCCGCACCGCCGGCTTCGCCAACGTCGGCGAGCGAGGCATGGAACGCGTCTGGCTACCCGCCGGCGCGTCCGTCGAGCCGCTGCGCGGCAGCCGCGCAGGTGCGGGCGGCGGGGTGCTGCGGATCGTCGTCGACGTCCGCGGCGGCGACGGCGAGCTCAAACGCCTGATCCGTAAGTGGATTCGCGTCGACAACCTCATCCCCGCAACCCGGTGAAAGGGGGTGAACGGTGCCCGCGTTCCCCGCAACCCCTTTGCCGGTCAAGGTGTACGCCGCGCCGGGTGCCAACCCGGCCGGCGACCCCACCGTGTGGCAGTGGGTCAACATCACCGGCGACGTGCTGGTCCGCGACGGCATCAGCATCGAGGTAGGCCGGGCCGACGAGGGCGCCACGATCGACGCCAGCAAGGCCGGCATGAGCATCAACAACAAGGGCGGACACTACTCGACCCGTAACCCGATGGGCCGGTGGTATCCGAACCTGCGCCGCAACACCCCGATCAGGGTCGCGCTCGACGGCGTCACCGACACTTTCGACCGCACCGTCGCGGCCGGGCTCGGCACCACCGACACCGGGCAAGACTGGATCGTGCTCGGCGGCGCCGCCGGCGACTACACCGTCGCCGGCGGCACCCTACGTGTCGACCTGCCCGATCAGGCGTTCTCCCGCCGGCCGCAGATTGACGGCCTGGCCGCGCTCGACTCCGACGTCACGATCACCGTGCGGGTGCCGTACACACCTGCCGGTGGCCCGATCAACGCCGGGACCACGGCCCGCTACCGGCACATCGCCGGGACCACCTGGACCGGCTACGTCGCGTCGCTGGCCTTCACCGCCGGCGCCGGGATCAACATCGTGTTGTACGTGGCCCGCGCCGACGGGCGGCTCTACCTGCTCAACACCGCGGCGACCGTGCTTGCGCACAACATCGGCGACACGTACCGGCTGCGGTTTCGGCTGCAAGGCAACTACGTCAGCATTAAGGGCTGGAACGCCACCACGAGCGTGGAGCCGGCCGGCTGGCACATCGCCCGGACGATCAGCGAAATGGTCACCCCGGGCACGATCGGCCTGCGCGCGAGCGCCGGCGCCGGGAACACCGACACGGCGCCGCACGTGCTCGTCGACGACTTCGCCGGCGAGTTCGACCTGATGACCGGCACCGTCCCGGAATGGCCCCCGCGGTGGGACATCACCGGCCGCGACGCCTGGACGCCGATCGTGGCCGCCGGGGTGCTGCGCCGGCTGGCGCAAGGCCCGGCACCGCTGCGCTCACCTTTGGTGCGCCAGATGCTCGCCAACCAGCCGCGGATCTACATCCCGTTCGAGGACGGCGAAGACTCCGACGTGTTCGCCGCGTCGCTGGTCACCGGCTCCCCGCCGGCCAACACGCGGGGTGTGACGTTCGGCGAGGACGACAGCCTTCCCGGGGCGACCACGGTAGCGACGATGTCGGCGGCCGCCACCGTCACCGCGAAGGCGCCGCCGCACACCGCACCTGACGGGTGGGCGTTCGTCATCTTCGTCAAGCTGTCCGCGCTGCCCCCGGTCGAGTTCCAGCTTTTTCGGCTGGAAACGCCGGGCGGCACCGTCAAGGCGTGGGAGTTCCTGATCTCCGTCGACACCTTCACCTGCCGCGGCCTGAACGCCGACGGGACGGTCGTGCTCGGCTCGGCGGCCGTGATCACCCCGGCGAATATCGACCCCCGCCGGTGGATGGCCTACCAGGTCAAGCTCACCCGCAGCGGCGCGAACACGTCGTTTGAGTGCTGGCTTTACCCCCTGGTCGACCCGGCGGTCGTGACGTTCTACGGCCTCGGCGTCAACGTCGGTACCGCCACCTACCCGGGCACGCCGGGCACGGTGTCACAGGCCAAGCTGACCGGCGCTACCGGCTGGATCAACGGACTCGTCGGGCACATGATCTACGCCGCGCATCCCGACCTTGAGTTCGTCTCCTACGACTTCATCACCGCGGCGTGGGGGTATTTGCGCGAGCGGGCAGCCGACCGGATCCGTCGGCTGTGCGGCGAGGAGGGCGTACCGGTCTTCATCGAGCCCGGCGACTCCGAACCCCTCGGCCGGCAGCGACCCGCGGCGTTCATCGAACTGGTCCGCGAGGCCGAGAAAGCCGACATGGGCACGCTGCGCGAGCTCGGCGCCGGTCTGGCGTACAAGCCGCGCGGCGCCAAGTTCAACGCCGGCGTCGACCTGGGGCTCGACTTCGACATGGTCACCACCGGCGACGACAGCGACGGTGGCGGTGGCGGTGGCGGTGGCGGTGGCGGTGGCGGTGGCGGTGGCGGTGGCGGTGGCGGTGAGGGGGATGTCGGTGAACCGCCGGAGCCCACCGACGACGACGCGCTCGTGCGCAACGACTGGACGATCAGCCGCGACGGCGGCAGCTCGGCCCGCGCCATCGACCAGGCCCACATCGACGCGAACGGCCGCTACGACGACTCGGCCACGCTGAACCTGCCCGACGACACCCGGCTCGTCGCGCACGCCAACTGGCGGCTCTCCCTCGGCGTCAACGATGAGATGCGCTGGCCGCGGATCGTGCTCGACGTCGCCGCCCGGCCCGAACTGTTCGCCAAGATCCTGTCATTGCGGGTCGGGTCGCGGGTCACCATCGTCAACCCGCCCGACGAGGTGCTCGGCGACGAGGTCGACCTCATCGTCGAGGGCTACACCATGGCCCTGAGCGTGTTCGAGTTCGTCGTCACGCTCAACTGCTCCCCGGCGCGGCCCTGGCAAGTCGGTACCATTGGTACCGCCCGGATCGGCTCGGCCACCACCACGCTCGCCGACCCCGTCGACGCGCTCGGCGCTGTCCTGGAGCTCGCCAACACCGCCGGCACCTGGACGACGAATGTGGCCTCGTACCCGCTCGACCTCAACGTCGGCGGTGAGCGGGTGCAAGCTCTCGGCCCGGGATTCGTCGATGAGGGGTACACCTTCGACGACAACGTCGAGGGATGGGGCGCACCGGACGGCGGCAGCGTCGCGTGGTCGCCCGGGTTCGCCAAGCGCGGCACCGGCGCACTCGTGCTCACCCCGCCGGGTGACGTGGCCACGGTGACCGCCCGCAACATCTCCAACCGGGTCGGCGTCGCCTACGCACCGAACACGGCCTACCTGGTCGCGGCGTGGGTGCACTCGTCGGCCGGCTGGTCCGACGTGCGCGTCACGGTCGAGTTCTTCGACTCCTCCGGCGTCTACATCACCACCGGAGGCATGGGCGACGCGCCGTTCACCCTCGACGCCGGCGTCTGGACCCACCTGGCGAAGCCGATCACCTCGCCGGCGAACACGGCAACCGGCCGCATCCGGGTGCGGATCGGCGGCACCCCGCCCGCGTCGAACGTCTTCACGATCGACCACCCGATCGCCGTCGACACCAGCACGGTCGAGACCACCAGCCCGCAACCGATCACCGTGCGCCGATCGAGAAACCGGGTCGTCAAACCGCAGCCCGCCGGTACACCGGTGCGGATGTGGCGGCCCGCCCGCGTAGCCCTGTAGGGAGGCCCGACCGTTGACCACCTACCGCTACCCGGACACCCCCGCCGGGGAAGAGATCACCGAAACGATGCTCCAAGCAGCATTGCCGACCTTCATCGAGAAGACCGACACCGTCGGACGCAACAACACCGCGCTCGTCGCAGACGTCGACCTGGTCCTCCCCGTCCCGGCGAACTCCCGCTGGTGGATCGAAATGCACCTCATCGTGTCCGGCACCAACACCGCGAAGATCCGGACCGACTGGACCGTCCCGGCCGGCACCGCCGGGGGCCGCCGGGTGCACGGCCCCGGCAGCAGCGCCGCGACGCAAGCCGACGCGGACAACACCACCTCACGCTGGGGTGTCCACAGCTTCGGCACCGCCATCACGTTCGGCCTGCCCCGCAACGCCGGCAACTTCTCCTCGCAGATGCTCGAAACCGCCCTCGTCGCGGTCGGCACCTCCGCCGGGAACATCGCCCTGCGCTGGGCGCAGAGCACCGCGGACGCCGCGAATCCCACGTTCGTCCAGCCCGGATCGCTGATCAAGGCGTACCGACTCGCCTGAACATCGCACCGCAACCACCCGCCCGCCCGAACTGCTCGTGGCGGGCCTTTGTCATGCCCGCATCCCTTCAAGGAGGCCACCTGTGGCCAGCACGCCCGCGCGCATCCCCGGCATTCAGTTCGTCGAAGGCCGCAACGACTACCACGACACCGACGGCCGCAAGTACGGCATCTGCATCCACAACACGTCCAACAACGCGTCCGACACCGCCGAGGCGAACTACGCGCGCCGGCGCACCGACGGCGTGAGCTCCCACCTGTACGCCGATGCCGACAGCGTCACCCAGTCGCTCGAACTCACCGACAAGGCCGGCCACGTCGGATCACGCCAGGGCAACGAGAACGCCTACGCGGTCGAGATCGTCGGCGCCAACGGCAAGCCGCGTACATGGTGGCTCGCCAACGTCGCGTGGGATCGCCTCGGCCTGGCACTGGCATGGATCATCCGCAACGACCCCGACCTCGCCGGCTTCCAAGTGCGCCGGGCCAGCGTCGCCGAGATGCGGCGCAACCCCAAGGTCAAGGCGTTCTACGCCCACGACGACGCACGCCGGGCATGGGGCCACACCACCCACACCGACCCCGGGCCGCACTTCCCGTGGGACCGCCTGTTCAAGGCCGTCAACGACGGCCTCGCCAAGCTCGGCCGCCCGAACACCCCCACCCCGCCGACAACGCCGGCGCCGACCACAACGGAGAAGATCGTGAAGGCTCTGCCCACCCTGCGCCACGGGTCCGCCGGCGCCGGCGTCAAGCGCGCACAGGCCCTGCTCAACGTCATGGGCTACCGCCTGAAGGAAGACGGCGACTACGGCGACAACACCGCGGCCGCGGTCGCCGCCGCCCAGCGTCGGGCGCGCATCACCGTCGACCGGGTCATCGGCCCCGTCACCTGGTCCGAGCTGCTCGACGTGCGGTGACCGAACTCGCCGTCGCGGCCCTGGCCCTGCTCGGCACGCTCGCCGGCGTGCTGGTCGGCCGCCGGCAACGCCGGGCGACCGCCGACCTGAGCGAGGCCCAAGCCGACGAGATCACCGAACGGATCTACGGCCGGATCGTCGAACGGCTCGAAACCGAAGTCGCCCGGCTGACCGCACAAGTCGGATCACTCGAACAGCGAGTCGCCGCGCTGGATGAGGCGCTGCGCCACCGCACCGCCGAACTCGACCGCGTCACCAGCGAACGCGACCGGGCCCTCGCCGAGCTCGCCGAACTCCGCACCCAGCTCCAAGCGCGCACCGACGAACTCGCCGAACTGCGCGCCACACCATGCCGGGCCTGCCCACCCGGCACGCCCTAACCCCCGGAAGGGACCACCGTTGCCAAACCCCACCCCGACCGCAGTACTCACCGACAAGCTCGCCGCGCGGCTACGCACCCTGTGGCCCATGTTCGTCGGCCACCTGATCGCCGCCGTCATCGTGCACGCCGGCCCCGTACTCGACATCGTCGAGCAGACCACCGGCTACCGGCCCACCTCGGCCACCATGACACTCGCCGGCGGCCTGCTCGCCGGCGCACTCGTCTACGAAGCCGGCCGCTGGCTCGAAGCCCGACCCGGACCTGGCCGCCCGGCCCGGATCGCCCGGAACATCGGCCGCTACCTGCTCTCCCTCGGCGTGCCCACCGGGCAGCCCTCCTACAAGCACTGACCACGACCACACGAAGGCGGCCGGCCCCGGAAGGGGCCGGCCGCCATTCTGCGTTCACCCGGGGGTTGTACCACCCGCCAGGCGGCACTTAGAAGACCCGCCACGTACACGCCGCGCCGACAGCACAAAGGAGCAAGGTCGCGCCGGCGTAGATGACGAACGCGACGGCGTAGCTGGCGGAATGTAGCCGCTCCCAGAACCTCATGCACTGCATGGTGCCCATCGCCCGCAAGGAACACGTCCCCGGCGACGGCGGCCCCGCCCGCTTCGGGCAAGGCGACCGGCCGATCCCTGCTCTCGCTCGGCGCACCCACCGGACAGCCCACCTACCAGCGTTGAACACACTCACGAAAGCGGCCGGCCCCGTCAGGGGTCGGCCGCATTCTTGCGTTCCAGGCCCGCTAGCTGTACTGACCCGTGAGGTTGGGGACGCGGCTGGCTGGTGGCAGGCCGTTGAGTGCGGTGTGTCCGCGGTGGTGATTGTAGGTGTGGATCCAGTCGGGTAATGCTTGACGGCGTTCGGTCTCGCTGGTGTATGGGCGGGCGTAGGCCCATTCGTCGAGCATGGTGCGGTTGTAGCGTTCGACCTTGCCGTTGGTTTGTGGCCGGTAGGGCCGGGTTCGTTTGTGCGTGATCCCAGACGTGGTGAGGGTGTCTCGCCAGAGGTGTGAGCGGTAGCAGGCGCCGTTGTCGGTCAGTACCCGCCTGACGGTGATGCCGGCGGTGGTGAAGAAGGCGTGGGCGCGTTGCCAGAACGCTGTAGCGCTCTCGCGGGTCTCGTCGGGCAGGATCTCGGTGTAGGCGAGCCGGGAATGGTCGTCGACGGCGTTGTGCAGGTATTGGTAGCCCAGGTTCGGCCGGTTGGTCAGTTTCCGGGGCCGGTGGGGATCGCGGTGGGCGCGGCTGTGGCGTGTGCCGCCGGCCCGGCCGTGGATCTTGTGGCCGCCGCCGTCGGGGATGTTGCCGAGTTTCTTGATGTCGACGTGGATGAGGTCGCCGGGCTGTTCGTGTTCGTAGCGGCGGATCGGCTGGCCGGTGGCCCGGTCGAGGTGGGTGAGCCGGGCGAGGTGGTAGCGGGTCAGGATGCGGTGCACGGTGGCCGGGTTCAGGCCCAGCAGATAGGCGATGCGGGCGGGGCCCCAGCGGCGGAGGACGCGGATCTTGATGATCCGCCGTTCGGTGCGTGTCGGGGTCCGGGCCGGGCTGTGGTGCGGGCGTGACGAGTGGTCGGCCATTGCTGTGGGGCCGTCGCTGCGGTAACGGTCGGCCCAGCGTTTCGCCGTGGTCGCTGATACCTGGAAGCGTTCCGCGGCCCGGCGCAGTGGCCATCTGTCGTCGACCACACAGCGGGCCAGGCGCAGTCTGCCGGTCTCGGACAAGGGTGCATTACGGTGGGGCATGAGGGCCTCCGCAGGTTCGGGGTAGGACGTCGCAATCCACACCGAACCCGAAGGCCCTCACCTATTTCAAGATCTCCCCGTCACCAACGTCCGTGGTCAGAACAGCTAGCCCTCGCCCGGCAGATCATGCAGGATCAGAGCGTGAACCTTCTGATCCTGGGTGGCTCTTGGTTCGTCGGGCGCGTCATCGCAGAAGATGCCGTGGCAAGAGACTGGAACGTCACCGTGTTTAACCGAGGTCGATCGTCCACACCACCGGACGGCGTTCGGACCATTCATGGGGATCGTGAGAACGGCGAGGATCTAGCGCGTCTGGCAAGTGAGGGACCCTGGGACGCAGCGATTGATGTGGCGGGCAGCGTGCCCACGATGGTCCGCGACGCCGCGCGCGCACTGCAACGGGCCACACGCAAATATGTATTCGTTTCCAGCGTTAGCGCGTACGCAGGATGGCCGGCCGAGCCGGTAACCGAGTCCTCGCCGCTCCATGAAGGCGATCCAGACATGGGCTCAGGAGACGGGCCGTCCCACGCCTACGGACCGATGAAGGTCGGGTGCGAAGCTGCAATCCGTCGTGAGTTCGGCGCCGACCAGAGCTTGATCTTGCGGCCCGGCGTGGTGCTCGGGCCGCACGAATACGTGGGACGCCTCAAGTGGTGGCTCGGCAGAGCACTCCGAGGTGGCCAGATCCTCGCTCCGGGCAGGGCGGACCGAGTGATCCAGCCGATCGACGTTCGTGACCTGGCGACCTTCGTGTTGGACCAGATCGCCGGCGGCGGCGCCGGCACCTACAACGCCGCCGCTCCAACCGATCGGACATACCGTGACCTGCTGATCGCCTGCTTGGCCGCCACGGGCGGTAGCGGCGAACTCCTTTGGACCAATGATCAGTGGCTCGCCGCTCAGAATGTGCAGCAGTGGACGGAGCTGCCCTTGTGGCGAGTGCCGCCGGGCACGTGGGCGGTGGACACCCAACGTGCCACGGCGGCGGGCCTGGCGTGCCGGCCCCTTGCCGAAACCGTGCACGACACCTGGGCGTGGCTATCGTCGGGAGGCCGGGCGGTCGAGCACGAGCGCGACGCTGAACACGGGATAGAGCCTCGCAAGGAAGCTGCGTTGCTCGACGCAGCCCAAAAGGCTGGCGCGGTTGACGATCGCGAGACGTTTCCGGCTCAGTCCGAGCCCGCAGGCAAGGCGTAAGATCGTCCACCGCCGATGAAGTGCTCAATTGCTCCTGAAAGGTCACGTGCATCGGGGCTGCCACGGAAGTGACTTGCGGTCAGCTCAGGCCGAACTCGGAGAAGTCGTTGCATGATCGGATAGGTACGGAGGCCCTGGTCAAGCGCAAGGATTGGCTGTAGAGCCGCTCGGGCCTGCGCCAGGTCGCGCGCAAGCACGTGGGCGGTGACCAGGTCGGCCCGAGCACCATTGATGCCGCCGGACCAGCGGTTTTCGGCTGACGCCTGTTTGTACAGCTCGACCGCCTGACTCGAATGGATAGCGGCGTTGTCGCCGTCGTCCAGAGCGATATAGGTCGACCCGGCACTGAATGCCAACCGGGCTCGGTCGAAACCGAATTCACCTCCGACAATCTCGTCACCGGGCTCGGCGTAGGCATCGAGAGCGCGGTCGAGTTCATCGCCGGCTTCTGTGGCGAGCCCCTGCATACCAAGGCAGCGGGCATGGACAGCGTGAAGACGAGCGGCAAGCGGACCCTGACCAACCAGATCAAGGCCCCGGCTTGCGTGCATGGCACCACGAGCAGGCTGTCCGGTCCAGATGGCCGCGGTGCATTGTACGGAGTACGCGAACGCCTCAGCCATGCGATTGCCGATCAGACGGCCGTAAGTCGCCCCGGAGCGGGCTTGCTCCGCCGCGGCCTCCGGAACGCCCAGGTCAAGGCTGATTCCGCCCAGCAGGGAACATGCCAAGCTTGCGACCTGGTAGAGGTCTGTCTCTTGGGCGGGCTGGCTTGTGCGGTCGAGCAGTTGGTAAACCGTATTCCGGATGCGAATGAGCTTCCCGTGCAGTTCCAGAGGCGGCACGGTCGCATAGTCATGAGCGGCTGCAATGACTCGGTCACGCAAGGTTTCAATCGATGCGTCGTCGGCGTAAACACCAGCGGTGGCGGCGTGGTCGCCTGACTCGTGAGCGGCGTTCATTAATAGCGTCCTAAGATCTGAGCCGGCGTCTGCCGGTGGCTCAATTGGCGCCGTAGCGGTAGGGACGGGGGCTGCTGGCGGGGGGCCGAGGAGTACAGCAATGGGCTTGCCCCAGAAACTCTCTGACACGCGGCGGGCCGCAGGGTGTGGCAACTCGATGAGGTCGCCGCGGAGCCATCGCGCAAACTGACGCACCGTCAGCGTTGCGTCCTCACGCAAGACGGACGCGTGACCGCTCCATGCCTTGACGATCTCGTCATGCGAACGGGTGTCGCCATCGACGATCATGGCCAAGAACGTCTTGCGCGGCTTCCTGCTGGCCATCTTCACCACCCCGCCCGTCCGTCACGGCTTCTGCCTGCCCAACGGTAGGTCTCCTATACCCGAGTGCCCACTTTGCAACGTGAGCGACACGGAGAAGTCTGTTCGGTGCCTACGCGTCCGTCTGACGTCATTGCCACGTCATAGACCGCTGAGTTACCGGCGAACAATGCTGTTCGTGACCAATGGTGATCGCGGCCCTACCGGCTGGCAACCGTAGGAGGCGCAATGCAGCATCGCAAGAGGAAGCGCAACTGGTGGCGGCTCTTCCACCGGCCACGCTGCACATGTGGCCTGCCTTGGCCTTGCATCGAGGCGTGGATGGCAGCGGTCCGGCAGCGCGAGGAGTACCGAACGCGCACATCGGTCAGTGACCCTCCGTCGTGTACTCCGGCTTGGAACGCGAACACGAAACCGCTGTTCCAGGTCGGCCGGGCGGGCACGCTCACTCCGGCGCAGGAACTTCGGTCGAGAGGGAGCGCCTGATGCTGGTCCCCCGCACGGAGCACCAAGGCATACGGCCGGGCTGGGATTGCAAGGTGTGCGGCGAGTCGTGGCCGTGCGCCGTCGCCAAGGTCGAGCTTGCCGAGCAGTACCAGAAATTCCCCACTGGTCTCGCCGTCTATCTCGGCTCGTGCCTGATCGAGGCGATCGACGATTGCGCCGCGGGCACGGGCGGACTGCCGCCTGACCTGTACGGGCGGTTCATCGGCTGGACCGACGAGCCTGGGCTCGCCGCCCAACTCCGGTAGGTACCAATCCGTTCAAACAAGACGCCCGGCCCGGCCGCCTCCCTGGAAACGATCGACGGCCGAACCGGGGCCAGTGCACCACCCGCGAGGACGGACCCCGCGGAAGCACACGTAAGGAGAGCATGCCATGCCCAAGAACGACCTGTACTCGGTCGAGATCCCCGACGACGCGTTCCAGACGCGCTGCGGCGGCAACGGCCTCACCTTGGAGGGCTGCGTCTCGTACGCGGACATCCCCCAGCAGCCGGGCGCCTACGCCATCCGCGACACCAAGCTCGGGGCGGCCGGCCCGGAGCTGCGGTTCAGCGCCGCGGAGATGAAGGACTTCATCGCCGCCATCACCGGCGAGGGCGACAACGCCTGACCCGCAAGGCCAGTTCATCGGGTGGGCCGCCGAAGGGCGGCCCGCCCACCTAACGAGAGGCAGATAGACCGCATGACCGCAGCGCAGCGGCACTGGCACGGGTACATCTGGACAGGGCCGGGTAAGGATCTGAGGAACGAATTCCTTCGCCGGCCCGGTGCGCTCGGCACTCCTGATCGCCAGGAATTCATGCGGTCCGCGCTGCCGCCGTTGCATCTCGGCCATTACCTTCTGCGCCGAACTGCTACGACTCAAGATCGCACCTGGACCGATCCCGACGAGGCGATCGGGTGGATGGCGAGCACCTACCTACAGCACCCACCCCTGACCGGTGACGGAGGCTTTCCCGCTGTTGCAGGTTGGGTACCCGTCGCCAGTGATGTGGGCGTGGAGGCTCGGCGAAAGACCTCCCGCGATGCGCTGATCAATGGCGTGGATGCCAGTTGGGGTTATTGGACCAGCACCGGTGGCGCCTTCGTCTCTTACAGCGCCATCTGTTGTCCGAACACACACTTTCCCGAGATCCCATGCCCATTGCCGCCGCGGACCTGACTATCCCTGTATCCGGAGGTTGGAATGTCCCTCAGAATGCTGTTCGACGACGCCACGGTCGAGGAAATGATGACGACCTGGCCGACTAAGCCGACGGTCTACCAGGTTCCGCCCGACAGTGTCCTTCCGAACATCGTCAACGCAAAGCTCCTCAACACGTACATCGACACCGGCTGCGCACCGGGTGACGAGGTCAACGTCATCAAGGACGGCGCCGCGCGCCACCCACGGGGGTACACGACGGCCGGCAAGCTGGACCCGTCCAAGGTCACGATGTGGCGGGGGCGCGGGTTCAGCTTCCAATTGCGCAACCTCGATCGCTGGTATCCGCCGCTGCACGCCATGTGCCGGACGATCCAGCAGGAAACCGGGTTTGGCTGCTACGTCTCCGCGTTCCTGACTCCGGGAGGCACCCAAGGGCTTGACTACCACTGGGATCAGAACATGGCCATCGTCTACCAGGCATCGGGCCGGAAAACATGGCAGATCTGGCACCCCGTGGTGGAGGAACCGCACCGCGCTTACAAGGCGTCCAACCGGACACCGATCGGCGACCAGATCGAGCGGTGGAAGACCAAGGGGCCTGACGAGGAAATCGTGCTGAAACCCGGCCAAGTCCTAGTCCTGCCGCGCGGGTGGGCACACAATCCGCATGCGTTCGACCTGCCCGAGGAGAGCGTCCACCTAACGTTCGTGGTACGCGAGCGCACCGGCTTCTGGATCAGCGAGAAGTTGACTCAGGCCGCGATCGAGTCACTTCCGCTGCGGCAGGTAATCGCACCGGGCCGCATCGTCGACGAGGACGCCCTCACAGAAGAGGTCGAAACGGCGCGCGACAACCTGATCGCTTGGCTCAGCGAGACCGACGCAAAGGGACTGGCCTCCGAGCTACTTGGCGTGGCCAAGAGCGAGCTTGAACCGGACTACGTCTGATTCATGCGGACCGCCCGGCTCGGCGGGGACTTCCCCCCGTGATTCCCGCCGAGCCGGGCTTTAACCTCCTACCTTCGCTCGCGCCCGGAGAGGTCAAAAGGTGGCACCAAGCACGGCAGAAACGACGCAGCGGAGGCCCGTCACAGGCGAGTACGAACCGTTGATCGGCTACGTCGCACCGATCCCCAACCACCCGAACGGGTGGTGGCAATCATGGCTTCCCGAAGCGTCCATTGAGCACACGATCGGAACCCACCAGGACGAGACACAAGCGATCGGGTTCCTGAGGCAACTAGAGCGGCATCGCCGAGGCCGGCTGTAGGCGTGGCCATCAGCCGATACCCTGACGCTGTGCTTGCGGCTGACACTCCCTCGGTAACCGACTGGATGCAGGGATGGGGAAACATCCTCAGCCTCGTGGTGTCCACCGGCGCGCTGGTCTTCACCGGCTGGCTACTCCGCCACGAGATCCGCGTACGCCGCGAGGATCAGGAGGACCAGGCCGGGGCTCAAGCTCGGCTTGTCGTCGGCAGGATCATCAATCTCTCCCGAGCCACGAAAGACGACATTTCCGAGCCAGATTCAGGCCCCTTCAGGGGGATTGGCTGGAGTGTCGAAAACCACAGCGATTCTTTGATCATGGATGTGTCCATCAGGATTTTCGGGGATTGGCTACCTGATGGGTTGATCGATCGAGTTGCAGATGTCATGCGAAGTGAGGACGTTCGCGGTGGTTTTGATCTAGGATCGCCCATCGGGATCGGCGAAAAGGATGCAAGGGCTGACTCCAAGGTGGAGATCAAGTTTACAGACGCTGCTGGCCTAATATGGACCCGAATAGACCGAGAACAACCAGTTCGCCTATTTGTGGGTCGCGCTCCACACAGCCGAAAGGTGTCGCTACCGATAGTCGCCGCCGTCCTCGGAGTCGCAGCAGTTGGTCTCAGTGTGGTCGCGCTTGCCGTGCGCTAATAGCGGCTCACCCCCGGGGTGCCCTCCAGTCGAGGTTCGCGGTGTCACAACAGGGGTGCCCACAGAGCGTGGGCGCCCCTGCTGTGCAGCGCGGATCAATGTCCGTCTGCGCGCCAGCTCTGTGGCTACCGCCGTCAATCCGACACCGTTCGACCCTTCAGCAGTACGACGACTCGGGCGCAGCGCGGATGGCAGGTCTGGTCCGTGAGGCGGCCTTGTTGGGCGGGTGAAGGTTGCCGCTTGCCTCCGCGACCCTCTGTCGGGTGTGGACTGTCAGAACATCACTCGCAATTTGCCCGACGGCTGGCGAATTCTGCCCGACTTTGATCAGGTTCTGGAGTTCTCGGCGGTTTTGTCCGCGCGCTAGGGTTGGTTCGTACATGTGTTCTAAGTAGTGCCGTTGAAGTGGGACTTCGCTTGTACGATCTGGCTCGTTCGATATTTCGGGCGTCGAGGTACACGGGGGTGTAGATGGAGTGATGACCGACAAGGTGAGTCGAATCGAGTCATGGGCCGTGCTCGGTCTGAAATTGGCAGGAGTTGGCGCGGTGGCCATCTGCCTGTATCGGCGAACCGTGGCGGCCCACGCGGCGTTGTCCGCCACGCGGTCGGAGTTCACGGAGGCGATCGAAGCAACCCAGCGTGAGGTTGCAGCTCTCCATAGGCTTGCCGCCGATGAGAACGTCGTGTATCTCCGCGGTTGGATGGACGGCAACTCGGGGGCAGCCGGCCAGGGACGCGGACCTGTTGCGTAGTGGAGCTGGAAACGGGATGGGTTGAGGGTGCGGGCGGGGGCTGGGCTCGCCCGCGTTTTCTTGTCGCCGCGCGGACCGTTGTCGGCGGGCTCAAGTTGCAGGCCTGCGGGGCGAAGCTCCGTTGCATGATCCGTTGCGAAATCCCGGGGTATCTGCGCGGTCACACGAGGGCATGGAAGGACACTCATGCAGGTCAGAGGGCTTGCGTAGCCTCTCGTATCCTCGGGGATCTCTGCGTTGGACCACCTACGGATCAGAAGGTTAGGGGTTCGAGTCCCTTCGGGCGCACCAGCAAGACAAGGCCCTTCACCGGCCACAACGGCGCGGTGAAGGGCTTTTCTCATACTCACGCTTCTGCTCACTGAGCTCCGCGGGAGCCACGCTGGGAGCCACCGGGATTCTGGAAGTCATCGACTGCAAGCGTTCTGCCGCCGGCAGGGCGCGTTTAGCTGTCGTGTATCACGTGGCGGATCCGTGTTGCACATCAGTCGACGGAGTACATCCACCTTCGTGGATGCCTAGTCCCAGGTGATGGTTGACGGTTGGCCTAGGCCTTTGGATCTCGATCTTTACACTGGGTGACCGTCATGACGTGATTTCGGGTCTCCTGGGCTCGCAAGCTCGGCCAGCGTGCCGTCGCGTCCGGTGGCGAGACAGTCCGGGTAGCCAGGGAGGTGAGCCGGATGGCTCAGCGGCGGTGGAAGTTATGTGCTGCGGCAGCGTCCCTAGTCGCAGCGCTGCTCAGCGGTTGCAACGCTGACGACATCAGTGACGATGAGGTCCCGCTGGCCAAGGGGGAAAGCCTCGGCGAACTCCGGCAACAGGCCGGCCAGGCTCTTGATCGTTACGACAAGGCAGCTGTTGCAGCCGGTCCGTCGGCATCTGTTGAGGTCAGCCCGCCACCGTGGGATGCCGACAGCCCACCGCCGGGCCTTTCCATCGAAGCGGCGAGGGGAGCACCGGCTGGCACCCAGCTGAGCGTCACCTTCACCGGCGCGGGCGGCCCGGCGACCGAACCCTGTGGTGCCGACTACCACGCGGAGGCCGTCGAATCTGCCAGAGCCGTCGTAGTCATCGTGATCGCGCAGCCTCACGCTGCCAACGAGATGTGCACGCTTGAGGGCTACAAACGCACCGCCAAGGTGAACCTGGCGCGGCCACTGGGCCGACGGGTAGTCCTGGAAGTGCGAGAGGGTCAACCGGTCCCGGTGGAACGCGCCCTGATCACCGAGTAACGAAGCAGCGCTAGCGTCGCACGGCAGGTGTCAAGCATCAGCCGTCACGGGACAATCCACCTTCGTGATGTGACCCGACAACTGATGTGCGACAGGTCTAGGTTCAGGAAGTTGATGGCCGACGCCTGAACCCCTCCCGGTCGCGGGGATTACACGAACATCTTGAGTAGCGGCTCAAGGACCTCGGTCCGTTGTTCGTCCTCGGTCGTGAGCAAGGCGGCCCGCACGCGGTCCTGCAGGCGCTTCCCCGTGTCCTCGCCGATGCCCGACGGAGGACATCCACCTTCGCGTGGAGCACTGCCGAATTGATCTCTTCTGAATCAAGGCGCCGCGCAAGCGCGGGCCGCACCACCGACGACGTTGATCCTTGGCTCGTAGGATCTGCGATCCTTCCCGCATGAGCAGCTCCGCACCCGATGACACTGTGGCCATGTACCTGCGGCGCATCGAAGCGCTGACCGCGCAGCTCATCACCGCGGACGACCCGTACCAGGTCGGCGTGGAACTCTGGAGCGTTTCCCTCGGCACCCTGGAGGCGGGCACGCTGTCAGGAAACATGTGTGCGCTCTGGGGCGCACTCACCGACTGGGCCGAGCGCAAACCCGACGAGGAACCTGCCGCCAAGGCGGAGATGGTCCGCGCCGCCCAGGCATGGCTGGCACTCGACCCCCACGACCACGAAGCCGTAGAGAGTTATTTCGACTACTGGTTGCACGGGGTGTGTCGCTACGAACGCGATACCGACTAATGCCCCCAGCGGGAGCCTCGGGCGGACGGGATGGCTCAAGGCGGAGCGGTGGCGTGCAGCGAGCGTGCGACTCATAACGGTGATCATGGGAAATCTGCGGTATCCACGGGACAACAACACCGCGGTTTGTCAGCCCCGGACAGCAGAACGACCACCGTGCGTTTCCGCAGGTGGGCGGTGCTCAAAGCCCGGCGAGAGGCTTGGTGGCCAGGGGCGGGGGCGAACCGCCGACCTTCCGATTTCAGGCACAACGAGGAGTTGGTCCAGCAGGCGCGGTCCCGAGTCCGAGACGACGACTGACCTGAAGCGACCCCCGCAGTTGGGAGCCACCGCCGAGAGCCACCGAGGCGATCAGCTACGGACGCGTACGAGATTGAATGCCTGCCGGGTGGTGGCGGCCATGATCCGAACCGATCTGGACCATCGAGACGCGGCGACTCAAATTTACGGATCAGAAGGTCAGGGGTTCGAGTCCCTTCGGGCGCACCAGTTTGAGATGGGTCTGAATCGCGGAAACGCGGGTCAGGCCCTTCTTGTTGTCCGGGCCGCGCGCATAAAAGAACAATCATGGAGGTACGGGCTAATCGCCCGTATCCCCATCAAAGTCTGTTGATCATTCACGGTCACGCCCGTACTCTCGTGCTCCTGACCAGAGGAGCACCAGTGAAGTACGCATATGGTGTGCTCGTCGCGGGGATGGTCACCACTTTCCTGACAGCGTCCCCGGCCGAGGCTGCGAACACCGCTTCTGAAATCATCCGAGACGGCGCCGTTCTCTTCCACGAGCGCACCCCCGTCAAAACCACGCCGGTCACCGGCAAGGGCGTGACCCGCTCCGACTTCGACGGCGACGGCCGCGACGACCTGGCGGTGCACCACTGGAACGGCGTGTCCGTCTCCTATTCCTCCGCACCGCACCGGGATCAGCTCAACACCGAGGACCCGCCCGGCAGCGGCAACTTCGGCACCGAGATGGTTACCGGCAACTTCAACGGCGACCGGTACGACGACCTCGCGGTGGCCGACTCCTACGAGGCTGACCTGCGCCTGATGGGATACCGGTCCGGCTCGGTCTGGATCTTCCCGGGTGGCCCGGGCGGTCTTCAGCCGAATGCCGTCAAGCACATCAACCAGAGCTCCGCAGGCGTGCCGGGCACCGCCGCGGAGGGCGACCAGTTCGGCGCCGCCCTGGCCGCCGGCGACATCACCGGCGACGGCCGTGACGAGCTCGCGATCGGCATCCCGCTCAAGAAGGCCGGCGGCAAGAAGGAGTCCGGCGCGGTCGTGGTGCTCAAGGGCAGCGCCTCCGGCATCGTCACCTCCGGCGCCACCTGGATCAGCCAGGCCACCGGCGGTGTGCCGGGCGGCCCGGAGACGCGGGACCACTTCGGCAGGAGTCTCGCGATCGGGAAGATCGACAAGAACAAGTACGCGGAGCTCGTGATCGGCGCTCCGCAGGAGGACGACGGCACCTCGTACGAGGGCAGCGGTGTGATCACCCAGTTCTGGGGTTCCGCCTCGGGCGTCTCGTTCAAGAAGGTCACGACCGTGAACGGCCGGCAGGTGAGCCTCACCGCGAAGCTGCGCGACACCTACGCCTGGTACCTCGGCGAGAACCTCGCGATCGGTGACACGACCGGTGACGGGTACGGCGAGGTGATCGACGGCAACTCGAGCGCGCAGGTCGGCGGTCACATCAACCCGGGTCTCGTGGTCAGCCTGGCCGGCCGCAAGACCGGGCTCTCCGCCAAGGGCGTCATCGTGATCTCCCAGAACAGCAAGGGTGTCGAGGGCGCCGCGGAGAGCGACGACCGGTTCGGCTCGTCGATCGCGGTCGGCGACGTGACCGGTGACAAGCGCGCGGACGTGCTGGTCGGTGTGCCGAACGAGGGCATCGGCTCGAAGAAGGACGCCGGCTCGGTGGTGCTGCTCAAGGGCTCCAAGAAGGGTCTGACCGGCGTCGGTTCGCAGACGATCACCCAGAACTCGGCGGGTGTGCCGGACAGCGTGGAAAGCGGCGACCACTTCGGATCGTCCGTGGCTCTGCTCAACCTCAACGGCACCGGCGGGTTCGACGCGGCCGTCAGTAGTCCGGACGAGCAGGTCACCGGCGACACGAAGGGCTACGGCTCCGGATCGGTGACCCGGCTCTACGGCGGCGCCAAGGGCCTGGGCTCCGGAAACGTCACGAACGGCCGGTTCCTCGGCGTCCTCGGCGCGCACTACGGATGGGAGATCGCCCGGTGAGGAACGTCGTACGGATCGGCGTCGCGGTGGCCTCGGTCGCGGCCGTGACGATGGTGGGCACGCCCGCCGGCGCCGCCGCGAAGACCGGCGTCGCCACGGTCGAGGACACGACCCGGGTGCAGTTCGTCGCCGCCGCCAAGCAGACGAACCGCGTGGTGCTGACGCGCTCCGGGAACACGATCACGATCGACGACCGGGTGGCGATCAAGGCCGGCAAGGGCTGCAAGGCGGTCAAGGGTGACAAGACCAAGGTCCGGTGCACCCCGAAGAAGAAGCCGACCTGGCTGAGCGTCCGCACCAAGGACAAGAACGACACGATCGTCAACAAGACCGACCTCGGCATCACGGTCCGGGCCGGCTCCGGCAACAACCGGATCACCGGCGGGCCGCGCGGCGACAATCTCTACGCCGATGACGGCAACGACGTCGTCTTCGCCGGTGGCGGCAACGACTACGTCTACGCCGGGTTCGGACGTAACGAGATCCACGGCGGGGCCGGCGACGACGACCTCAGGGGTGGCGAGAACACCGACTACCTCTACGGCGACGCCGGCCAGGACCGGCTCAGCCCGGGCGGTGGCAACGACGTGGCGCGCGGCGGCGCGGACAGCGATCTGTTCGACGAGGGCGCTGGCAAGGACACGCTCTACGGCGACGGCGGCGGCGACTCGTTCGTCCAGAACAAGTCCTACGGTCGGGGCTCGGACACGATCCGCGGCGGCGCCGACTCGGACTCGGTCGCCTACTACCGCACCAAGCGGATCGTGGCGGACGCCGACGGTGCCAAGGGCGACGACGGCGAGGCCGGCGAGAAGGACTCGATCGGTACGGACGTGGAGGCGCTCGAAGGCGGCAGCGGCAACGACTGGCTCGCCGGCAACGCCCTCGCCAACTCGATCAACGGCGGCGAGGGCAACGACACGCTCGTCGGCCGAGCCGGAAACGACCAGCTGACCGGCGGCGACGGCAACGACAAGCTCTACGGCGACGCCGGTGACGACGAGCTGAGCGGTGACTACGGCAGCGACCTGATGGCCGGCGGCAGTGGCAAGGACCTGGCGGCCTACTACTACCGGCTGGTGCGGGTCGTGCTGGACGCGGACGGTGTGGTCGGCGACGACGGTTCGGCGGGCGAGCGGGACACCATCCGCACCGACGTCGAGGACCTCGCCGGTGGCTGGGGCGACGACCTGCTCATCGGCACCTCCGGGCCGAACCTGATCCGTGGTGGCGCGGGCGCCGACGTGATCAACGGCGGTGGCGGCAACGACGAGCTGCACAGCGACGACGGTTCGCGTACGGGCGTCGACAAGCTCTACGGCGAGGCCGGCGACGACGTGCTGCACGGTGACGGCTACGAGACGTACAGCCGCTACCTGCTCGACGGCGGGGCGGACTACGACCGCTGTGTGCCCGGATATCGCGGCACGGGCGAGCTGGTCGGCTGCGAGCAGACCGGGGAATGACGGGAGGCTTGGGTACGGGTGCTCCGCCCGTACCCAAGCCCGGGTTTTCTCTTTAACGCGGTTCGGGCCGCACCCGTCACTTGGTGTAGGTGAAGTACTTCCAGGCACCCGCGGTGGTGTGGTTGAGGCTGTCCCCGGATTTTCCGTTCAGGTACTCGACCCGCACCCGGAACCGCTTGCCGACCCGGGCACCGGTGACGAACGTGAAGGACGCCTTGCCGGTACTGCTGAGCTTCGTGTCCCGGCTCGACCACAACTGCCACGATCCGCCCGACCGCACCTGGATGATGGTGCGCACCTTGCGGCCCGGGTAGGCGGTCACGGTGTGCGTGATCAGTGGATCCTTCGACTTCCTGAAGTACTGATACTTCGTCTTCCCGATCTTCGCCGTCTTGTAGTGCCGGCTCAGTTTGGTGCTGGCGCTGACACCCGTATACAGCTGGACCGGCACCGACTTGGCGTAGTAGTGGTCATCACCGGTGAAGGCGGCGAACACCCTGCTGTTGCGGGTGAGCTTGACGGACGCGCTGGCCTTACCCGCCGCGTTGACGGCCACCCGCTTGATCAGTCGCTTCGGCTGGTCGGTGCCGGACGGGTCGATCCAGAATTCCACCACCCGGTTCTTGTGCGTGGTACCGAGCGTGGCGGTGAGGTTCACCGTGGTTCCGTAGGAGTGGACGTTGCTGCTGGGGCTGCGGGTGAGGGCAAGTTTCGGCTCGAGCCGCCTGATGTCGATGGTGGTGATCTCAACGACCGCCGCGTATGTGTCGTCACCGGCGTACTCGACTAGGTACGCCGCGAAGCCCTCAACGGTCGGAGTGTCGGTGAAGCTGAAGGCGCCCGCGGCATTCGTCCTGACGGTGCCCAGTCGGGTCTTCCCCGGCGCCACGTTGTAGTCCCGGCTCACGGTCAACTCGGTGCCCGTCGGCAGCGGCGAGCCGTTCACGCTGATGGTGCCGGTCAGGGTGACCGGCATGTTCGGCCGGCCGCTGGCTGGAATCTGAAGCTGGATCCGCGGGTACACCGGGTCCGGGATCGGCGGGACGGTCGGGTCGGGGACGACCGGGTCGGGGTCGTTCAGGGTGTAGAGCCAGTACTCGTCGGCGTGGTCGCCGGTGACGGCGAAGAGACGTGACCCGCCCGGTTCCCAGGTGATGCTTCGGTTCAGCACCGAGTGATCGCTGCGGCTGGCCGGTGCGGGCAGGGCGAACGACGACTCGGGCGTGTCGGCACCGTCCCGGTAGATGTAGACGTCGGTTTCCGGAGTGGCGTTCATGGACGAAATCGCGACCCGGCCGTCCTGAGCGACGTCGACACCGCTGAGGGAACTGAGACCGGGCCAGACTCTGGCCTGGGAGCCGTCGGCGATGGCGGTCCGGAAGACTTTGCCAGACACCAGATGGATCAGGTGTGCGCCGTCCCCGGCGATCGCCACGTCCTTGCCGTACTCGCCGAACACGCTGGTCGTGAGCTTCAGTTCGGCGGCACCGGACGAGACGTCGTACACTAGGGCGTTTCCGCCCGAGCCGCTGACCTTTCCGACGACCAGCAGGCCCGGAGCGGAGGATCCGCTCGAAAGCGCCGGAGGCTCGCTGAGGCCGATGACGTCGGCGTCGTACAGGTCGACCTTGTCCGTGGCCGTGTCCACCGACCCGAAGGTGCCGTCGAAGCCGACCTTGGCCGAGAACCAGATCTTGCCGTTGACCGGCGCGGCGAGGTCGGAGAGCGCCACGGTGGCCGGAACGGGATAGCGGGCCGCCTCGGTCACGGTTTCGGTGGTGAGCGCCACGACCGCGTGATCCGCCTGCGCCGCGGCGTAGAGCAGGTTCGAGTCGGCGGAGAGCGCCAGGCCGGTGACGCCGGCGAGACCGCTCAGCTCCCCGAGCTTGTGGCCCTGATAAGTGGTGGCCACGACCTTCCCGGAGTCGGGATCGCTGATGAAGACCCGCTTGTGGACGGCGTCGACGGCGATGTCGCCGAACGAGGTGATGGGCAGTTTCTCATCGGTGTCGGCCGCTGCCGTGCCGACCGAGATGCCGAAGGCCACGGCAGTGGAGCCGGCGAGGACGGTGGCCGCGAGGGCGGTCCGGACAAGACGCATGGAGTTACCCCGTATCGATCGATTCCCTTGCGGGCCAGCGCAGAATACGAGAGATCCGGACCGATCTTGATCATCTGAAAGGTTCGTCACGGAAGTCGAGTTGCGGGAACGACGAAACGGGATCGTCCAAACCTTGAAAGACATCTATGATCCTGATCAGTTTCTGACACGGGGGAGTTTGTCGATGTCCCGCTCACTCTGGCTGTCCAGGGCCGGCCTGGCCCTGCTCACCTCCACTGCCGCGGTTGGCGTTCTCGCCGCGCCGGCGCAAGCGGCCGCCACCGGCGTCGCATCGGTCAAGGGCACCAAGGTGGTCTTCACCGCAGGGTCCAACAAGACGAACAAGGTCGTGATCACCCGCTCCGGGCGAACCGTCACGATCGACGATGTGGTGGCCGTCAAGCCTGGCAAGGGTTGCAAGAAGGTCAACACGTCGAAGGTTCGCTGCACCACCGGCAAGACACCGACCCGGGTCAGTGTCTCGCTGGGCGCCAAGAACGACTCCGTGGTCAACAAGTCCGACCTGCCGCTCTCCGCGCGAGGTGGTGACGGCAACGACAAGCTTTACGGCGGTCCGCGTGCCGACTCGCTGACCGGCGGCGACGGCAACGATCAGATCTGGGCCGGCGCGGGTAACGATCATCTCTACGGCGAGCTCGGTGCCGATCGGCTGCACGGCGGGGCCGGCGACGACTCTCTCGACGGCTACGAAGGCAACGACCGCCTGTACGGCGAGGCCGGCCGCGATGCGATCGACGGCGGGCCGGGGAACGACCGCGAGTACGGCGGGGCCGGCGAGGACCGGCTCTACCAAAACCCGATCCCGTACGCCACCAGCGGCTCCGACCTGGTCAGCGGGGGTAGTGGCGTCGACTTCGTCTCGTACCAGGGCCGGACCCGGGCGATCACCGCGGATCTCGACGGTGCCAAGGGTGACGACGGTCAGACGGGCGAGCACGACACGCTGCTGGCCGATCTCGAGGGGATCGAGGGCGGCGACGGCAACGACCGGCTGACCGGCCACGGCGGGTATGACAGTTTGACCGGCGGCCTCGGCAACGACACCCTGCGCGGCCTGGGCGGCAACGACTACCTCGTCGGCGGGGACGGCCAGGACCGGATCGAGGGCGGCGACGGCAATGACGCGCTGGTGGGCGACTACGACTCGGCGAGCGCCGTCGCGGACGTCCTGCTCGGCGGAGCCGGCCAGGACACCGTCGACTACTTCGGCTACGCCCGGCCGATCACCGTCGACCTGGACGGCGCGTCCCGGGACGACGGCCAGGCCGGTGAGCACGACACGGTCGGCTCGGACGTCGAGATGGTCGTCGGTGGCCAGGGCTCGGACCACCTGACCGGCAACGCTTCCGCCAACCGGCTGTTCGGCGAGACCGGCAACGACGTGCTCCGCGGCGGCGCCGGCGACGACCTGCTCTCCGGCGATGACGGCAACGACACGCTGTGGGGCGAGGCCGGCGACGACTGGCTGGACACCGGCGGCGGCCTCAGCACGGAGACGGACCACCTGGACGGCGGCGACAACGCCACCGAGAAGGGGGACAACTGCTACGCGAGCGAGGCCGACACCACGGCGAGCTGCGAGTACTCCGAGCAGTACTGGCCCGGCCCGGTGCCGGGCGGGCTCCGCTGACCCGTGAGGCCGTCAGGTTCGCACGGCATTCCCTTCGTGACGTCTCTCGGGAGAACCACATGCGACTTCTGAAACACCGCGCGGTGTCCGCGCTGATCACCGTGGCCCTGGGTGCCGTCGCGGGGCTGGCCGCCGGCACGCCCGCGATGGCCGACGACCCGGACGTCACCGCGCCGGTCGGGCGCTACCAGCTCGACTTCACCAAACTCTGGGACGGTCAGAGCGCCACCCTGACCCCGCTGGAGGTCTCCGACGACGTCTCGGCCCAGCAGGACATCCGCCAGTACATCGACTGGGGGGACGGGGGCTTCACGTACGTCGACGGCGACGAGAAGCCGGAGCCGCACCGGTTCTTCAATCCCGGGTCGTACACCGTGACCGTCCGGGTCACCGACCGGGCGGGCAACTCGTCGTCCGGGGTGTTCGTGGGCACGGCCACGGTCACCGTGGTGAAGATGCCCGGCACGTACAAGATCGTCAAAAAGGAGGTGTACATCGGCGACCCCGCGATCGTCACCCTGGCCGACATCCCCAGCGATGTCACCAAGGTCCGGGTGTGGTGGGGCGATGGTAAGGACACCACGGTCAGCCGGACGACCAAGCAGGTCAAGCACTACTACACCAGCTCGACGAGCTGGTATGTAACCGTCCTGCTGACCAATGCGGCGGGTGAGGCCTACGGCCGGGAGATCGGCAGCATCTACGCCGCGTTCGACGAGATCGCCCCGCAGGTCTCGGTGACCAAGCCCAAGAAGCCGACGTACGTGTCGTCCTGGCGCACCGTGAAGGGCAAGGTCAGTGACCGGGGCCGGGGGACGGCCGCGGTGGGCGCCGCCTTCATCCAGCAGCGGGGCGGCAAGTGGTACTACTACACCGGCAAGAAGTGGACCAAGGCGAAGTCGCTCAACCAGGCCCTGAACAAGACGCGGACGATCGAGGTGCGACCGACCGCGAAGAACACCTGGCAGATCAAGATCAAGGGCCTCAAGAAGGGCACGCTGTACGTCTTCTACGCCGCCGTCGACAAGAACGGCAACCAGTCGGAGTCCAAGGTCAAGAAGCAGAAGCTGACCCGATAGCCCAGCCGGCAGAAGGTCGGGGTTCGAGTCCCTTCGGGCGCACCACCGGATATGGCCTCCCACGGCAGTGGGGGGCCATCGCCCTTTCCTGGCCTCGATCGGGCTGGCGTGGGGTCGTAGGCGTTTCGACGGGACGGGTGTGGATCGTCCGTTCGGATGATCATTCTTTCGTGTGGATCGATATAGGCTGCGCGCGTCGGTTACGTCTGTCGATACGACGTACGGCGCGTGCTCCATAAGGGACTGCGCGCGGCTCGGCGGATCACTAATATCCACGACAACTGATGTTCCATGGGGGAACCGTTGTATCGAGCCTTTTCCCGCCGGGTTCTCACCGCGCTGACCGCCTCGGCGGTTTTGGTCGCGGGCCTGGCGATGCCGGCGTACGCCGCCGACGAACCGTCCCTGGTCGCCGGCGCGACGCAGGAATTCAGCGCCGCGGTCGGCGAGGGTTTCGCCGCGACCCTGTCGGTCACCAACGCCGGTGACACGGCCGTCGACGGCGTCGCCATCCACTTCGCGCGCGCCAACGGCTTCGAGGCCACCGAGCAGTTCGCCAACTGCGTCTACGACTCCGGGCGGACGCTGGGCTGCACCTTCGACCAGACGCTGGAACCGGGTAAGTCGTACCGGGTGGTCATGCCCCTCCGGTCCGGCGCGGACGCGTACGCGCCCGGCTTCATGCTCGGCCAGTTCAAGTGGCAGACGTTGGCCGAGTATCAGCAGCCGGCCGGCACCGCCGGCGGCGGCGCCGAGCTGCGACTGCAGGAGGGCGACAAGCTCGGCGAGAACTCGCCGGCCGACCCCTGGCAGTACCTCGAGGTCACCATCACCGGAGACAACGGCGCGGACCTGGTCGCCGTCGGCGACGCGGTCAGCGGAACGGTCGGTCAGGTTGTGGAGGCCGAGGTCGGCGTGCACAACAACGGCCCGGCGACGCTGGACGGGTCCCTCTCCGGCCTGTCCCCCGGCTACGTCGCCGTCGTCGTTCCGGCCGGGACCTCGGTGGTCAGCGCGCCCGGCTGCACCAACTGGCCCGTGGGCTCGAAGCGGTACCAGTGCGAGACCGCGATCCGATTCAAGGTCGGCGCGACCAAGACCTGGACGTTCTCCCTGCGGATCGACAGCGTCGTCGCCGACGGCGCCGGGTCGGTCGAGGTGAACCCGGACTGCCGGTGCGAGCGTTTCCTCAACGACCTGGACAGGTCGAACAACAATTCGCCGCTGTCGGTGGCCGCGAGCGTGGACACGACCGCGCCGGTGATCGTGAGCACCGGCATCGCGGCGGACCGGCCGGCACGGGCGCTCATCGAGTTCTTTCCGACCGTGACCGACAACGTCCGGGCAACCCGGCTGGATGCGACCGTAGTTACGCCGGGCGAGTCCAACACCTGGGCCACCTGCAGACCAGATCCGAAGTCATCGCTTTGGTACTGCAAGGCGAACACCACATCCCGCCCCTGGAACGAGTTCGACGCCGAGATCACCCTGCGCGCGTTCGACGCGGCCGGTAACGCCAGCGATCCGGTCACCACTACGGTGCACGTTGACAACCTGCCGCCCAGGTTCGGCTTCGCCTCGGCGACCCGGACGCCGATCCGACCGGGCCCGGTCGCGATCGAGCTGACCGGCGTGCCCGGCGACGTGGTGACCGTCAAGGTGAGCGAAGGCACCGGCGGCGCCGTCCTGGCCACGCTCACCGAGGCGCCCTGGTCCTGGACCTGGAACGCCACGGTAGGGGCCACGCCGCCGTGTTTCCAGGCCGCGGACCGGGCCGGCAACCTGTGGAGCGGGTGCACGGAATACGTGGTCGACGACGCGAAGCCGATCATCGCGGAGGTGCGCTCCGCCAGCGACTACTCGTCGAGCCGGCTGGACAACGGCGGCGGCTGGGTCGGCGCGAACAGCCGGGTGGAGGCCACCGTCACCGACCAGTCGCCGATCGTGCGTACCGAATGGTGGGTGAACGGCTCCCTCGCCGCGACCTCGCCGCAGCTCCAGTGGGACACCCGGGCGATCGCGGCGCCCACCGCGAACCTGGAGCTCCGCGTCTGGGACGCCCTCGGCAACGTCGGGTCGAAGTCCTTCCCGGTCAACATCGACAAGGCGGCGCCGGCGGCGACCGTGTCCCCGGCCGAGAAGTCGCTCGTCCGCGGCACCACGTTCGTCACCTCGATCAAGGCAGCGGACCGCAACGGGGTCGCCTTCACCGGCATCGCCGGTGCGGACCACCTCGCCGGCCAGCGGACGAGCGTGCGGCTCAAGTCCGGCAAGGACGGCGCGCGGACGGTGACCTGGCAGGTCATCGACCAGCTCGGCAACTCCGCGTACGTCAAGCGGACCGTGACCGTCGACAACACGGCGCCCGCCGTGTCGTTCAAGAGCGCGCCGAAGAACAAGGCGAAGCTCGGCAAGACCGTCTCGCTGACCGCCAAGTCGAGCGACCGCAACGGCATCGCCAAGGTGCAGCTGCTGGTCAACGGCAAGGTGGTCGCCACCGACACCAGGGCGGCCTACGCCTTCAAGCTGAACCCGAAGAAGTACGGCAAGAAATTCACCGTGCAACTCCGCGCCTACGACAAGGCCGGGAACGTCAAGTACTCGACCAAGCGAACCTACCGCCGCTGAGAGGAATGCTGTGTACCTCAAACTCCGGCACACCGGACTGGTCACCGCGGCCGCACTCGCCGCCTCGCTGATCGCCGCCCCACCCGCGCTCGCCGCGGGCTCGGTGCCGAAGGTCTTCGCGGAAACCGAGGAGTTCTGGGTCGGCGGCGTCACGCCGGTGACCTTCCTTCCGGGGCAGGGCCAGGACCTGTCCGCCGTCACCAGCCTGACGCTGTTCGCCGACGGCACGGAGGTCGGCACCGACACCGCCGCGCCCTGGGGCATCGACTGGGACACCAGGGGCCTCGACGGACTGGTTGACCTGAGTACCCGGGCCACCACGGCCACCGGCTCGTCGACCACCGACGGCATGACGGTCCACGTCGACAACAACGCGCCGACCGGGCTGACCGTCCGCTTCCCGCGCAAGGACGGCTACATCGGCCAGGGCGGCGAACTCGCCGTCGACGCGGACGACGACGTCTTCGTCCTCGGCTCCGAGCTGATCGTCGGCGGCGTGGTGGTCTCGTCGAAGGACCTCACCGGCGGCGGCAACCTCGATCTGGGCTGGAACGCCAAGCTCCCGAACGGCAAGACCGACATGACGGTCCGGGTACGGGACAAGGTGGGCAACGTGACGGCGCTGACCAGGACGGTCACCGTCGACAACGACCGGCCGGTGATCACCGGCAGCACCACCGCGGGCGGCGCGGTCCGGGGCAGCTTCAAGGTCTCCCTGACCGGCTTCAAGGACGCCAGCCCGTTCGTCGCCTTCGAGGCCCTGCTGGACAGCCCGCTGCAACAGCGGATCTACGGCTCGAACTCCCGCACGGTCACCATCGACAGCCGGGACGTGCCGGACGGGAAGTACACGCTCGGCTGGCGCGCCATCGACGCGGCCGGCAACGAGCGGGTCGTGCGGCGGCCCCTCATCGTGGACAACAAGGTGCCGACGGTGTCGATCGCCAAGGCGCCGAAGAACAAGGCGAAGGTCAAGAAGAAGTTCACGGTCACCGCCAAGGCGAGCGACACGTACGGGATCGCCAAGGTGCAGTTGCTGGTCAACGGCAAGGTCGTGGCGACCGACACCAAGGCCGGTTACTCGTTCACGGTGAACCCGAAGAAGTACGGCAAGAAGTTCACCGTGCGGGTGCGGGCGTACGACAAGGCCGGCAACGTCAAGTACAGCTCCACCCGTACCTATCGGCGTTGACCTTCGCCCTGCGGGTCGTACCGGCAGGTGGAGCCGGTGTGGACGGTGCGGTCCAGGTGGTCGCCGAGGTCGGGATGGACCTCGGCGATGCGGCGGATGGCGTCGCGCAGTCGGGCCGTGACGGCCTTGCGGGCGCGCTCGGCGGCGCTCGGCCCCAGCGGCCGGGAGGCCCCGCCGGGCCGGGTGGCCCGGCGCAGCTCCGCGAGCAGCTGTTCCCGTTCGTCGGTGGCGCGCCGGCGGCGGGCCTCGTCGCTCAGGGCCTGCGCGGTGTCCAGCTCCTCGGCGAGCTCGGCCAGCCGCTGCCGGTACTCCTGCAGCGCCCGCCGGTCGAGCACCGGGTCCTGGCCGCTCGATTCCGCCGGGTACGCCCGGTTGGCCAGCTGCACCGCGGGCACGGCCGCACCGGGCCGGTCGAGCAGGGTCGCCAGGTCGTGCAGGCCCTTGGCGTCGCGGAGATAGGCGGTGTGCCCCCGGAAGCCGGCCGTCCAGAGATCGCCGGAGCGGCGCAGCGTGACCGGCCCGTCCGCGAGCGGCAGCCCGGCCAGCGCCGCCCGGGTCTCGGCCTCCCAAGCCTGCGCGCCGAGCTGCCGGTGCACCTCCAGCGCCCGGCGCAGCCACCGGTCGGCCGCCGGCTGGTCGCCGAGCGCCGCATACAGCAGCCCGACCCGGTGTGCGTGTGCGCCCATGAAACAGACCAGGGCGGCGTTGACCGCGCAGGTCTCCGCGTGCGGGAGCAGGTCGTCCAGCAGCCGCGCGCAGAGCGGCCGGTCGGCCAGGGCGATCGCGGCGGTCGCCAGCTCGCCGACGAACACCGACCAGAGGTACGAGCGGTCGGTCCGCCAGTCCTCCAGGGCCAGCACGGTGTCCACCTCGCGGCGGGCGGCGCCGAGGTCACCGGCCCGGGCGAAGAAGCCGGCGGCGACGGCGTGCGCGTGCGCCGGTGCGCCGATCCACCAGTCGACGGCGGCCGCGGCGGTCGCCCGTAGCTCGGCCGGGTCGGCCCGGCACCGGGTGATCTCCAGCCGCTGCGACATCCGCACGTTTCCGGTGTCGCCGTCGCCTACCGCCTCGCCCAGTGCGGCGGCCTCGTCCGCGAGCCGCTCGCCGCGGTCGATGTCGCCGTCGAGCAGGGCCAGCGCCGCGTCGCGGATCCGCAGGTTGTAGGTCTGGCGCGGCTGGCGCAGTTGCTCGGTGATGTAGCGGTACTGGCTCAGCGTCGCCCGGAACGCCGCCGAACCCGACTCCAGCTGCGCGGTCGCCGTGAGCAGCAGCGCCTGCGCGTGCCGCTCCTGGTCGCCGGTGCGCCGGGCCAGCTCCGCGATCTCCGTCGCGATCGCCTGCCGCGGGCCGGCCGTCCCGGCGGTCCAGAGCGTGTCGTGCTGCGCGAGCAGGCAGTTGGCGAGGGTGGCCGGGTCGTCCAGGCCGCGGGCGATCGCCACCGCCCGCTCGGCCAGCGGACCCGCCTGCCGACGATCCATCGAGACGGAATGCTGCAGCTGCCGGGCGATCGCCGCGGTCACCTGCGCCTCGGTCGAGCTGCCCGCGCCGGCCAGCGCGGACCGGGCGGTCTCCAGCACGGCGATCAGGTCGGTCCGCGGCATCGCGAACCGTGCGCCGATCCGGTCCAGGCCAAGGGCGACCGCGCCGAGCAGGGCGGCGTCACCGGTCGGCGTCGCCCGCGCCCAGGCGGTGTCCAGCAGCGCCCGCGCCGTACCGGCGTCACCGCCGCGCAGCCGCAGGTCGGCCTCCTCGGTGAGCAGCAGGACCAGCTCGGCGGCGGTGAGGCGGTCGCCGGCGTCGGTGACGGCCGCCCGCGCCCGGGCCAGCTGCCCGGCGGCGTCGGTGAACGCGTACCCGGCCCGGTCGGCGTCGGCGGCGGCCCGCGCCCAGCTCAGCGCCGGTCCGGCGCCGGCCAGCGGTACGGCCGCGGCGAAGTGCCGGGCCAGGTCCGCCGGGAACACCTGGCTGCCCCGCTCGTACCGGTGCGCCAGCGCGACCGCCGTCCGGTGGTGCAGCTCCAACCGGCGGGCCGGCGGCAGGGCGGCGAGGATCGTCTCGCGGTACAGGTCGTGTGCGAACTTGGGGCCCGCCGACATCAGCACGCCGGCGGCGGCCGCGCGGTCGATCAGCTCGAACACCGTGGTCGGCGGTGACCCGGTCACCTCGGCGAGCACGTCGGGCAGCAGCACCGAGCCGCCGACCGCCGCCGCGTCCAGCAGCTCCGCGCACGCCGCCGGCAGACGGGCCAGCCGGCTGCCGATCGCCTCGCGGACCGCGACCGGCACCGCGGCGCGCCAGGCGTCGTCGCCGCCGGCGGCGAGCAGCCGGCACAACTCCCCGGCGAAGAAAGGGTGCCCGCCGCTGCGCTCGTACACCGGTCCGGCCCAGTCCGCCGCCGCCGAGTCCCCGGCGATCGTGCGGACCAGGTCGGTGACGTCCGCGGGCGGCAGCCCGCCGAGCGGCACCAGCTCGGCGGCGTTGGAGAGCTCGGCCAGTGCCGCCGCGACGACGTCGCGCGCCTCACCCGGCCGGTACGCGCCGACCAGAACCACCCCACCGGTACGCGGCTGGTGCGCCAGGAACCGCAGCAGGTCGACCGTCGACCGGTCGGCCCACTGCAGGTCATCGAGGAGGACGACCACCGGCTCGGCGGCGCCGGCCAGGCCGAGCAGGCGACCGACCGCGTCGAAGATCTGGAACTGCCCGGCATCGGCCGCGGCCTCGACCGGCGACGCGGCGGCCGGCGCCGGCAGGATCGCGGCCAGCGCCGGATCCAGGTCGGTGCGCAGGCCGTCGTGCCGGTCCAGCAACGTGCGCAGCGCCTGCGTCCACGGCCACCAGGCGGGTGCCTGATCGCCGTCCCAGCACGTGCCCCACACCACCGTCGCGCCGCGGGCCGTCGCGTCCGCGGCGTACCGGGTCAGCAGCGCGGTCTTCCCGATCCCCGCCTGGCCGGTGACCAGGACCAGGCCGGGCCGGCGCCCGGCCGGGCCGGCCGATGCCGCAGCCGCCTGGTGGACCGCGCTGAGCCGGGCCAGCGGCTCGGTCCGGCCGACGAAGAGAACCACCCGGGGATTGTCACCCTGCCAGCCGGTTTCTGGCGGCTCGCCAGGCCCGTTCTGGCGCGGTACGGGTGTCATCCCACCGACAACACCGGAGGTACCCATGGCCACCACGTTCGACCCGCGGCAGTACAAGGAGACCACCCGCGCCCAGTGGCAGGACGCGGCCGAGGCCTGGCACCGCTGGGGGCCGACCATCGAACGCTGGCTCGGCCCGGCCACCGAGCGGATGCTCGACGCCGCCGGCGTGACCAAGGGCAGCCGGGTGCTGGACATCGCCGCGGGCGCTGGCGGGCAGACCCTCGCCGCCGCACACCGGGCCGGCCCCGACGGCGAGGTGCTGGCCACCGACATCGCCCCGGCGATCCTGGAGTACGCCGCCAAGGCCGCGACCGACGCCGGCCTCGGCAACGTCACCACCGCCGAACGCGACGGCGAACGGCTCGGCCTCGACGGCGCCGACTTCGACGCGGCCGTCTCCCGCGTCGGGCTCATCTACTTCCCGGACCAGCAGGCGGCCCTGTCCGGCATCCGCGCGGCGCTGCGGCCCGGCGGCAAGTTCTCCTCGGTCGTCTACTCCACCGCCGACCGCAACGGCTTCTTCGCCATCCCGGTCGGCATCATCCGCCGCCGGGCACAGCTGCCGCCGCCTCTTCCGGGCCAGCCCGGCCCGTTCAGCCTGGGCGCGCCGGGCGCGGCCGAGCAGGCGTTCGGCGCGGCCGGGTTCCGGGACGTCACGGTCGAGGCGGTGCCGTCGCCGGTGACGATGGCGAGCGCCGCCGAGTGCGTACGCTTCGAACGCGATTCGTTCGGCGCACTGCACCAGATGCTCGGCGGCCTGGAGGTCGCGGAGCGGGAGGCCGCCTGGGCCGAGATCGAGCAGGCACTCGGCCAGTTCGAGGGACCAACCGGATTCACCGGCCCCTGCGAAATGCTGGTCGTCACCGGAACCCGCTGATCGCAGGGCACACCGCCGGGCCATCCACTCGCGGGCGGCCCGGCGCGTGGGTCAACTGCAGCTTGGGGCGCCGGCCGGGTGTCGATGGCCTATCGTCGCTGCCGTGGGTGAGCGGAGCAAAGAGGTGGGCGCCGCCGTGCAGGTGGCGGGCGTGTGGTTCATCGTGGCCGGACTGCTGGTCGGTCTCGTGGCCGCGAGCAGGCCGCACGTCGGGTATCTGGCCGTCGCCGGTCTGCTCGTGTTCGTCGGGGTGGGGCTGCGTATCGAGGCCGCCATTCGCGACATCGGCGGGAGAACGCGGCGACCGAGCTCGGCCGGTGGTTGATTACGCGGTGACGATCGAGGCGAGGTTGCGGGAGCTCGCGGTTCGCACTCGCGATGCGCTGGCTCGTCAGGTGGAGGCCCGGCGCCTGGAACTGAACGGCGACGACACCAGCCATCAGGAGCTGTATCGAATTCTCGGGGTGCCGGCCGCCGAGTGCGCGAAGATCGACCTGTACCAGAACGTCGGCCGATTCGTGTACAAGTACGCGGGTGCGCTCCTGGAGGCGGCGACGCAGATCTGCCTGTCGGAGGTCGGCGACGGGTCCCGGCTGCTGCTACCGAACACGGTCTCCAGCAGCCCGGCACAGTTCGAGATCGACTGCTACACCAAGGTCGACAACAAGGCGCACGAGATCAAATGGCGTGACGCCACGACCGATGGCGACCACATCAGGAAAGAGCACAACAAGATCCTGGCGATCGTCGGTGCGGGATACGTGCCGGTTCGGATCATGTATTACCTGCCGGTCCGGGCGCAGGCTCTTCGGATTCAGCAGCGCATCATCGCCGAGTTTCGCGCCCGCGGCGAGGCGTATGTCGGCGACGACGCGTGGTCCTACGTCAAGGCCTACTCCGGCGTGGACCTGCGAGCCGAGTTGCTCAAGCTCGACGCGCCACACATCGGCTGGTCGAACTTCCTCGAATAGCACGGATGGCATGGCATGGTCATCGATGTTAGGCTCCCTCGCCCCCGATAGCTGCCTCCCTTCCCAGGGGCATGGGGATCCGGGGGACACGGGGAGTACACATCATGCACCGCACCCTCCGGACGCTGCTGTCCGCGGCCGCTGCCGCGTTGAGCGCCAGCACGGCTCTCGTCGGCTTGACCGCCAGCCCAGCTCTGGCCGAGAACTACGACACCCTTTCGCCGACCGCGTGGGCATACACCGACAAGGCGCAGCCCTCCACACCGGACACGAACCCGTCCGGTGACTACCTCATCGGTAGCAAGGAGGACCCGTCGGGCCTCACGCACACCGGTCGTGCGTACTTCACTTTCGACCTGACGCCGTTGAAGGGCCAGGTCCTGCACCGGGTGACCTTCTTCACCTACGAGCGTACGGTCAACGACTGCTCGCAGGTCGCGCCGATCGAGGTGTGGCGGACCAGGCCGGTCACCACCGCCACCACGTGGCAGCACCCGCCGAAGGAACTCGAGTTGCTGGGTGAGCGGTCCCACGGCAACGGCGTGATCTGCCCGGGCGCGTACGTGCAGATCGACATGATCCCCGCGGTGCAGGCGGCGCTCGGCCGCGGCGAGAAGACCGTCACGGTCGAGGTACGCGTCAAAGCCGGCAGCGAGGGCGACGCCAGGATCGGCCGGACGATGAGTCAGGCGCGGATGAGCTACGCCGCCAACCACGCGCCCAAGGTCAGCGGGCTGAAGCTGAAGTACCCGGACGCGGGCTGCGGGACGATCGACAAGCACCCGTCGGCCGGTCTGCGGATGCAGGCCCAGGCCACCGTCACGGACGCCGACCCGCAGGACCGCCCCCAAGTCTGGTACGCGTACTGGCCGGTCGACCGCCCGGATCAGCGCACGGAGACCCAGGGCCCGAGCCTGGGCGGTGGGATCGCGGACGGCACCGTCGTCGCCTGGACGGCGCAGGGCCGCGACAACGACGACGCCGGGCCGTGGGGCAGGACCTGCTATTTCACCGTCGACACCACGGCGCCCAAGACCAAGCCGATCGTGTTCTCCAAGAAGTACCCCAGCGTTGACTACCCGGGTACCGGCGGTCCGGGCGTGCCCGGCACCTTCGTGTTCGACGCGGCCGGCGACACCGAGATCACCGGCTTCGAATGGAATCAGAACGACGGCCGCCTGGGTGAGCGCGTGGTCGCCAACCACCGCGGTGGCAGGGCGAAGGTCACCATCACCCCGCGCTACTGGGGTCCGGGCTCGCTCAAGGTCGCCGCGGTGGACGCCGCCGGCAACCGAGGTGAGTGGACCGAATACCAGTACATGGTTCGCAACACCGCGCCGTCCGCCGAGATCGAGATGAACGGGGTGGGCCTGACCAGCCACATCAAGCTCTACTCGCGGGCGGCCGAGGTCACCGAGTTCGGGTACGCGATCGACGGCGGCCCGGAGACCCGGGTGCCGGCGGTCGACGGCCGGGGCGAGGGTGATCTGGTGTTCGACAGCGTCGGCAGCAAGGCGGTGGTGTCGCGCGCGTACGCGGGCCGGAAGATGATCGGCTCGGACACCGTGCAGATCGGGGTCAGCGACGCGCCGAAGGTCAGTTCCGCCGAGTTCGCCTGGCCGAACTCGCCGGTCGCCGGCCACCCCGGCTCGTTCACGTTCGCCCCGCGGACCACCGACGTGCAGTCCTACCGCTACGACTTCGGCGACGGCGACCAGAAGGAGATCGACGCCGGTCCGGACGGAAGCGCCGTGCTGCCGTGGACGCCGGAGGCGGGCGGCTACTACACGATCACCGTGTACTCGGTGGACGGGCGGGGCAACCAGTCGCGGCCGACCCAGGTGTCGTTCTCCGTCGTAGACACGCATCCCCGCGTCTACGTGCACACCTCCGACCCGCAGGTCGGCGACCCGGTCAGCGTGAGCGCCTGGTCGGATCTGCCGAACGCGGTGGCCATCGTCTACAGCTTCGACGGCGGCCCGGAGCAGACTCTCGACGCGCCGTGGGTGGACTTCGAGGTGGTGCCGACCCGCGCCGGGGACAACACGATCAAGGTGTGGGCGAGGCTGGACGACGGGACGCTCACCCCGCCGACCACGTCCGTCGTCCACGTCAACTCCGCTCCGCGGATCACCTCGCGGGGCCCGTTCGGTGAAGACGCGGTGATGGGGCGGCCGGTGACGATCACCCTCACCGCGACGCAGGAAGGCGCGACCACGCTCCGGTACTCGGTCGGCAACCAGTACGACGGCGAGGAAGACCCGGTGCGGACCGTCCCGGTCGGTGCGGACGGCACGGCGACCATCTCCTACGACGTGCCCGAGGGCCGGGGCGGCGACTGGGCCGACGTCTTGATCATCGCGACCAGCCTGACCGCCGACGGCACCGAATCCGACACCAAGTCCGTGTCGCTCAACCTGCGGAACCCGCGCGTCGAGGTCACCAACCCGTGGCCGGCGGACTCCGGCGATCCGCAGGGCGGCGTCGGGGTGCCCGGTCAGTTCGGATTCTCCGCGTACGACCTCAACGACGAGACCACCAAGTACCTGTGGCACGTCAACGACGGTCCGGTGCAGGAGTCGGCCCGCGACTCGGCGGCGTGGGAGACCACCGTCTCGTACACCCCGGACCGGGCCGGCGCCAACACGCTCTACGTCCAGCGTGAGTTCATCGACGGGTCGCTGTCTCCGCTGGAGACGATCCGGTTCGAGGTCGGGGAGCGGGCGCTGGTGCGCTAGCGAGAAGAGGGGGCCGGCGGTGTGCCGGCCCCCTCTCACATCTCGATGTCCGGGCCGAACCCGTAGGTCGAGCAGGCGACCCCGCGTCCGCCCCGGTGAATCCCGGCGGCGGGGTACGGGATCGTGTCGGCCGGCAGGTCGTGCGGGTCGGCCCAGACGAGCTCGGAGCACTTGCCGGGTTCTGCGTTGTGCGGCTCGCCGGTCCAGGCGGACGCGGCGAAGAAGAAGCCGATCCGATCGGTGCCGACCTCGCCCGCGTGGTGCATCACGTGCAGGAACCGCAGGTCGCCGGGGGCGACGTCGATGCCGGTCTCCTCGCGGGCCTCCCGGATCACACCGTCGATGATCGATTCGCCGGGCTCGAGGTGGCCGGACGGCAGGTGGAGCAGGCCGTCGCCGTAGCCGGTGTTGGCCCGCCGCAGCAGCAGGATCCGGCGCGGGTCGCCGCGGTGGACGACGAGGTGCAGGTCGACGATGCTGCGGTGCCGGTCCGGGCCGGTGGCGGGTCGTCGGCTGGAGTGATTTCGCACCCGGTGACCGTATGCTCCGAGGGCGTCCACATGGGGGGGAAACATGAGCGAGGCAACCGTTGACCAGCTTGCCGATGTCGTCGAGCGGACCGGCCGCCTGATCTCCGGCATCACCCCGGATCAATGGACCGATCCGACGCCCTGCGCGGAGTGGGACGTCCGCGCCCTGGTCGATCACCTCGTCCGCGGCAATGCGCTGTTCGCGGCGGCCTTGTCGGGGCAGGGTGGGCAGCCGGACGACTACGCGGACAGCGCCGAGCGACTGCTCGCCGCGTTCCGAGCGCCGGGCGCGCTGGAGCGGGTCGTCGAGATACCGTTCGGCCGGGTGCCCGGCGCGGTCGCGCTGAACCTGCGGATCGCCGACGTGATGGTGCACGGCTGGGACCTCGCCCGCGCCACCGGCCGGCACGCCGACTTCCCCGAGGACGTGGTGGAGCAGACCCTCGCGTTCAGCCTGGCCGCGATGCGGGCGGTGCGGTCGGACCGCAGCCCGTTCGCGCCGCCGCAGCCGGTCGACGACGACGCGCCCGCCCTGGACCGGCTGGCCGCCTACCTGGGTCGCAAGGTCAGCTAAGGCGGTTTAAAATCGGACTAAGCGGGCACAAAACCTAGGTCAGCTCTCATCCCTCCGGAGTCCGACGAGGCAAGGGAGAGGCGGATGACCACGTGGACGACGGCCGGCCGGATCGCGGCGGCGGGCGTGGAGCTCGACGGAGATCTGCGGCTGCCCGACGGTGCCGGCGGGCTGGTGCTGTTCGCGCACGGGAGCGGCAGTTCGCGGCACAGTCCGCGCAACCGGGCCGTCGCCGAGGCGCTGAACGACAGGGGCCTCGCGACGCTGCTGGTCGACCTGCTCACCGGCGCGGAGGAGGAGGACGACGCGCGTACCCGGCGGTTGCGCTTCGATATCGGGCTGCTCGCCGACCGCCTGGTCGGGATCGTCGACTGGCTGCGGACCCGGCCCGGTACCGCGGCGCTGCCGGTCGGCCTGTTCGGTGCGAGCACGGGGGCGGCCGCGGCGCTGGTCGCCGCCGCCGCGCGGCCCGACGCGATCCGTGCGGTGGTGTCCCGCGGCGGCCGTCCCGACCTCGCCGGCCCGGCCCTGGCCGAGGTCGAGGCGCCGACGCTGCTGATCGTCGGTGAGCGCGACGCGGAGGTCCGCGATCTCAACGAGCGGGCCCGCAACTACCTGCGGGCGCCGACCGAACTGCGGATCATCCCGACCGCCACGCACCTGTTCGAGGAGCCGGGCGCGTTGGAGCAGGTCGCCGAGCAGGCCGGGCGCTGGTTCGGCGACTACCTGCTCCGCGACCGCCGGACGCCGGCGACGGGGGCGCAGCGATGATCTTCGCGAATCGGGACGCGGCGGGCCGGGCGCTCGCCGAGGAGGTCGCGCGGCAGGTGCCGGCCGACGCCGGCCCGCCGGTGGTGCTGGCGCTGCCGCGGGGCGGTGTTCCGGTCGCCGTGCCGGTCGCCGAGCGGCTCGGCGCCGACCTGGACCTGGTGATCGCCCGCAAGATCGGCGCTCCCGGCCATAGCGAGTACGGCGTCGGCGCGATCGCCGAGGACGGCCCGCCGATCTTCGACCGGTCCATCCTGGGGTACCTCGGCCTGACCGAGGACGACCTGGCCGACACCGTCGCCGCCGAGCGCGCCGAGCTGGCCCGGCGCACCGACCGCTACCGGGCCGGCCGGGCGGCGCCGGACGTGACGGGCCGCAGCGTCGTGGTGGTCGACGACGGCCTGGCCACCGGCGTCACCGCGCGGGCCGCGATCGGCTGGCTGCGCGGGCGGCACCCGTACCGGCTGGTGCTGGCCGTGCCGGTGTGCTCCCGGGAGGCTCGCGACCTGCTCGCCGGCGACGCCGACGCGGTGGTCTGCCTGCACGCGCCGGAACACTTCTCCGCCGTCGGGCAGTGGTACGACGACTTCGGCCAACTCGACGACGCCGACGTCGAACGGGCGCTGCTCCGGGCGACGCGCTCCATGCAAGTTGCGAAAGGGCGTAACCGGTAAGAGTGGCGGCGGTCGCCCATGAGCCTTGCCGTTTCACGTTGTCGCCCTGCGCTCGGCGGCGGCAGCCTACTTTAGATCCATAAATGCCGCGAAAGCCCCTGTGGAGGATCCGTGTATGTCCGACTCTGTGCCGCCACGCTGCTAGCCGCCGCGACGCTTTCCACCCCCGCCGCGGCCGCCGCCGTCCAGGACTGGGCGCAGCCCGGCTACGGCGCCGGGAACACGTACTACAACCCGGGCGAGTCGGTGATCAACGTCGGCAGCGTCAACTCCGTCGGGCTCCGCTGGACGTCGGCGTTGGCGACCTCGGAGCAGTGGTCGTGCTCGGGTCCGTCGGAACCGCTGGTCTCCGGTGGCCGGGTATTCGTGACGGACGGCAAGGGCATCGCCGCGTACCAGGCCGCGACGGGCAGGCTGTCCTGGCGACACACCTGGGCGAACCCGGAGGACGAGAGCACGCCGCGCCTCGCCGTGGCCGGCGGGCTGCTGCTCGCGGCGAACCACGGCTGCCAGTCGCAGAGCGACCCGAACGGCGCGATCATGGCACTGAACCTGGTCACCGGCCGGCAGGCCTGGCGCACGATCACCACCATTCCGCTGGCATCGCTGGTCGTCGACAAGGGGACCGCGGTGGTGTCCGGCGCGTCGGCGTCCGACACCCCGCAGGTGATCGGCGTCCGGGCGAGCGACGGCGCGAGACGCTGGAGCCTGGACGACTTCCGGTCGTCGGGAGTGTCGGCGGGCGGACGGGTGCTGGTCGGCAGCACCTCGGGCACGGAGACCCGGGCGGTGTCGGCGACGACGGGCGGAACACTGTGGAGCAGGCCGACCGCCTGGAACGCGGAGGCGGCGAACCCGGCCGGTGACCGCTTCTACGCCACCGGCGCTGGTGGCGCGCTGGTCTGCGTCAGCTCGGCCGACGGCTCGGTGCAGTGGACGGCGGCGAAGGGCGCGAGCACCCAGGTCGCGGCCGACGGCCGGCGGGTGTACCGAGTGGACACCAACGGGATCGAGGCATTGAACGCCCGAACCGGCAGGCACGCCTGGGCGGCGCGCTTGGGGGCCGGCACCGGGCAGCCGGTCCGGGCCGGTGGGCTGCTCTACACGGCCGTCGGCGGGGGCAAGCCACTGGGGATCGTCAACGCGGCGAACGGAGCGGTGGCCTCGTCCGGCAAGCAGATCGGCACCCTGGAGCGGGGCAATGTCGTCGTCACGGCCGGCTGGATCTATCTGACCAGGGGAAACGCCGTCTTCGGGTACGCGCGCTGAGTCGGACTCGGCGTCCGATAGCGTGATCGGCGTTGGAGTCACACGCGGCTAAGGGGAACTCGTGGAGCTGTTGCACTCGGGGAAGGTCCGGGAGGTCTACGCCGACGGCGACGACATCCTGCTCGTCGCCTCTGATCGGGTCTCGATCTACGACGTGGTTCTGCCCACCGCGATCCCCGACAAGGGGAAGATCCTCACCCAGCTCTCGCTGTGGTGGTTCGACCAGCTCTCCGACGTCGTGCCGAACCACGTGATCTCCGCCACCGATGTTCCCGCGGAGTGGGCCGGGCGGGCGGTCCGCTGCGAGCGCCTCGAGATGGTCATGGTGGAGTGCATCGCCCGCGGTTATCTGGCCGGCTCGGGGCTCAAGGAGTACGAGAAGGACGGCGCCGTTTCCGGCGTGGTGCTCGAGCCCGGACTGATCGAGGGGTCCCGGCTCGCCGAGCCCGTGTTCACCCCGACCACGAAGGTCGCACCGGGTGAGGGGCACGACGAGTTCATCACCTACGGCGACGTCGAGGCGTCGGTCGGGCCGGACGTCGCGGCCGAGCTGCGGCGGATCACCCTCGAGGTGTACCGGCGGGGCTCCGAGATCGCCGCCGCCAAGGGGATCATCATCGCCGACACGAAGATCGAGCTCGGGGTGTCCGGCGGGGCCCTGAAGCTCGGCGACGAGCTGCTGACCCCGGACTCGTCGCGGTTCTGGGCGGCCGACGAGTGGCAGCCCGGCGGGACGCAGCGGTACCTAGACAAGCAGTTCCTGCGGGACTGGTCGTCCTCATTGACCGGATGGGATCGCACCGCGCCCGGACCGGAGATCCCGGACGAGGTCGTCGAGGCGACCCGAAACCGGTATGTCGAGGTCTACGAGCGGCTCACCGGAGACCGCTGGCGCTAGCCGTCAGCTTGCCAGCGTCTCGGACTCGCTCGGCCGGGGCCAGGCCGCCTTGCTGCCGCAGCTTTCGCAGCTCAACTGGTCTCCGCAGTGTGCGCACCAGTCGTTGGTGCGGCGCAGATACCAGCCGAGTGCCACGCCCGCGAGCAGGCTGGCCAGTCCGATCAGGGCGGCGAGGGCGACGGCCCCTGTCACGGGGTCGGACCGCCCATGGCGAACGCGCCGTCGTGGCCGATGCGCGGCCGGCGCATCGCCAGCTTGTTGGTGTCGCCGCGGTCGAGGGCGGGATCCTCGTCGGCGCGGGACGTCACGTGGGAGGCCGTGAAGGTGTCCACCCCGGTGCCGCGGTGGGAGCCGGGCCGGTAGGTGACCGTGACGGCGCGGGGTGAGGCCGCCTCGATCACGCCGGCGCGCCAGCCGTCGCGGTAGACCCAGACGGGGTCGGCCTTCTGGTAGCTGTCGGCCGGCGCCACGTCGGCCGGATCACGTTGCAGCGGGGCGATGGACGGGGTCGACATCGAGAGCCTCCTGGTTCCTGGGACTCGGGTCGTCGGACGGGCCGTGGCGACTGCCGGCGCGCGAACCGAGCGCGCTGCTGAATGGTTCAAAGATTCAGCACGCTCCGTCAGCACCCTGGCAACCGCCTGTCAGATATCATGCTCGGGATCCAGTGCGTCCGCAAGGCCGTCTGCACGTGCATCCGGCACGTGCGGGTGGTGGGGGTGTCCGATCGATCGGTTTCCCGGCGAACGATCTCCCCCTTAGGATGCTCTGGGGCGAAGGGGCTGCAACTTGCATCCCAGAGGCCGACCGATAGGAGCAAGGTGAGCGCCGGTACGCAGGAGGAGTCGCCGAACAGCGGCCCCACCGTGCTGCGCATCCTGCTCGGTGCCCAGCTGAGGCGGCTGCGCGAGGGCAAGGGCATCAGCCGGGAGGACGCGGGTTACGAGATCCGCGCATCGGGTTCGAAGATCAGCCGGATGGAGCTGGGCCGCGTCAGCTTCAAGGAGCGCGACGTCGCCGACCTGCTGAGCATGTACGGCGTGCGGGACCTCGCCGAGCGCGAGGCGCTGCTGGGCCTGGCCCGGCAGGCCAACAACCCCGGCTGGTGGCACCACTACGGCGACATCCTGCCGCCCTGGTTCCAGTCCTATCTGGGCCTCGAGGCCGCCGCGACACTGATCCGGACGTACGAGATCCAGTTCGTGCCGGGCCTGCTGCAGACGCCGGAGTACGCCAGGGCCGTCATCCTGCTCGGCCACGCGGGCGCGAACGCCGACGAGATCGATCGCCGGGTCGAGCTCCGCCGGCAGCGTCAGCAGATCCTGAACCGGCTCGAGCCGCCGCAGCTGTGGGCGGTCATCGACGAGGCGGTGCTGCGCCGGCCCATCGGCGGCCCCGACGTCATGCGCGCCCAGATCGAGACGCTCATCGAGGCGGCGAAGAAGCCGAACGTGCGGCTGCAGATCATTCCGTTCAACGCGGGCGGCCACGCCGCGGCGGGCGGACCGTTCGCGATCCTGCGGTTCCCGGAGCCGGAGCTGCCCGACGTGGTCTACGTCGAGCAGCTCACTAGCGCCATCTATCTGGACAAGCGCGACGACGTCGACCACTACGCGATCGCCATGGAACGCGTCTGCATCGACGCGGAGCCGCCGAACCACACCCAGGAGATCCTGGGCAAGCTGCTTCACGAGGTGGGCAGGCTCGCCTGACCATCCGGTCGCTGCTTCATCACTTTGAGTGAGTCACCCGCCCGGGTGACTCAGCGAAGCAGGTTGTCGAAGTCCCCATCGCGGACGCCGCCGAGGAAGGCCTCGATCTCCGCGGCGGTGTAGATGAGCGCGGCGCCCTCCGGGTCACGCGAATTCCGCATGGCGATGCTGCCGTCCGGGAGTGCGGCGCACTCGACACAGTTGCCGCTGGGGTTGCTCCGGCCGCTCTTCTGCCAGGTCACGCCCACCAACTTGCCGGCGGGCATGCCATTAACAATGCGCGTCATTACTTGGCTCCCTAACGGTTGACCGGTCGCGGGGACCGGCGATGTGTGTCACGCCGGCTACCTGCTGTGCAAATGCACGTGCATTCGGCCTTGCGTTCTCACATGATTGTGAGCATGATAACGCACGAGCCCCACTGAAAGTGGGTCACGGAGGGTGACATCTTTGAGTGACGGGTCGGTGGCGGAAATGCCTATACGACCCGTACCCGAGCGGGAGGAAGACGCATGACGGTCCCGAACGCCGGCCCGCACCAATCCGAGACGGCCGAACGTGGAAACCTCGCCTACCGGGACGAACTCCCGTCGTCGGGCATGGAGGCCGCCTCGACCCGCGCCACCACCGTGACCCAGCGTTTCGGCGGGGTCCGCTATGCATTGACCCGATCGGACAGTATTTCCCCGGTCGACGGGGACCCAAACGACGGCGGTGATCCCGACGCGAATCACTGAGCACGTCCACTGCGCCCGCCGGCGGCGCGCCGGGGCGGCGCCCGGCCGCAAGGCCTGGTCGGCGGCCGCCCCGATCATCCGCAGTGGACGCCTCCAGCCGGCCGTTCCCCGCTGGCCGGTGCACGTCTTCGCCGAGGCGGACTACTGCTACGGGATCGGGCCGTTGACGTTGCGGGTCGACCGGGTCGAATGGGCGAAGCCGATCCCTTACGAGGGCGACACCTGGCTCGAGGTCGAGGGCATGGTGATCGACCAGGCGGGCCGGGAGCGCGCCCGCCGGCAGGTGCTGGTCCGGGCCGGCCGGCTGCCCCATCCGCCATCGAGGAAGCGGCCGCGACTGCGGCCCTGAGGCCTTACCCGGAGCGACGCCGGTCGACGGCGTCGCTCCAAGCGCGCGCGCAGCACCGCGCGTCGCCCGACTCCGGCCGGGCGGTCCGGTTCCCCCGTGCCGGATCGCCCGGCCGGTTAGGGTGAGCGACCCTCCATGGTCGACGCCCAGCCGGCGCGTCCTTTCCGGCGATTGGCGGGGAAAACAGAAACGCCGCCCCAACCCGAACGGGTGAGGCGGCGTCGCCGGTGGCTCACGGTTTGCGGGCCACGCCCGCCCAGTAGTAGGCCGCCTCGGGGTTCTCGACCGGCTCGTCGGGGCGCCAGCTCGACACCGGAACCAGGCCCGGGTCGAGCATCTCCCAGTCGCCGAAGAAGCGCTGGACCTCCGCGCGGGTGCGGGCCACCAGCGTCATGCCCGCGCCGGTCGCCGCCGCGACGGCCTGGTCCATCTCCGCCGGGTTGAAGTCGGCCGTCGGGTGGGTGATCGCCAGCAGGCTGCCCGACGGCATCGCGTCGCGCAGCTGCGCCACCAGCGCCCAGGGGTCGTCCGCGTCCGACAACAGCATCAGGATCGCGATCATGGTCAGGCCGACCGGCTGGGTCAGGTCCAGCGTCTCCGCCAGCACCTGATCGCGCAGGATCGACTGCGGCTCACGCAGGTCCGCCGAGATGTACTCGCTGCGGCCCTCCTCCGAGCTGATCATCAGGGCGCGGGCGTGCACCAGGACGATCGGGTCGTTGTCGACGTAGACGACCCGAGCCTCGGGGGCGAGCTCCTGGGCGATCTCGTGCAGGTTCGGCCGGGTCGGGATGCCGGTGCCGATGTCGAGGAACTGGCGGACACCCTCCTTGGCGACCAGGTCGCGGGCCGCGCGGTGCACGAACTTGCGGTTCTCGCCGGCCATGTAGCGCATGCCCGGGATGGCCTGCATGATCGCCTCGGCGACGGCCCGGTCGACCGCGAAGTTGTCCTTGCCGCCCAGCCAGTAGTCGTACATCCGTGCCGAGTGCGGCACGTTGATGTTGACGCCGGGCGGCGCCACTTCGGCCGGCGAATTGGCACCGCTGTCCTGCGTCACGACCGCCTCCTGATCTAGGCCACCCCTGGCCGTGAAGAGTCTTCAGGTGGCCAGCCTAGCGGCAGAAGATGATCATTATCGATCCTGTGGCTCGACCGAAATCGCTGAGCGCACAGGGTGTCAGGCCGCGGACACACTGTCGCGATAGGACCGATCGCAGGCGTCGCGCTGCGGTCCCGAGACGACCTGGTCGCGGCCGGCGTGCTTGGCCACGTAGAGGTTCCGGTCCGCTGAGGACAGCAGGTTGGCCTGGCTCGGTATGAGCACGTCGCCGATGTCCGCGACGCCGATGCTCACGGTGACGGGCAGGCCCTGGGTCAGCTCGGCCCAGTCGTACCCGGAGACCGCCCGCCGGACGCCGTCGAGCTGCCCGGTCGCGTCCGCCGCGCCGAGGCCCGGCAGCACCGCCAGGAACTCCTCGCCGCCCATCCGGGCCACGAAGCCGTCCGCGCACACCGCCGCCAGCTCGGTCTCCAGCAGCTTCGCCACCAGCACCAGCACCTGGTCGCCGACGTCGTGCGAGAGCTGGTCGTTGATCCGCTTGAAGTGGTCCAGGTCGACGATCGCCACGGTCAGCGGGATGCCGGCCTCGATCAGGTCCGGCAGCTGCTCGTCGAGGTAGCGCCGGTTGCGCAGGCCGGTCAGCGGGTCGCGGCGGGCCTGCTCGCGGAACCGCGCGGCCTCCTGCCGGGCCTCGGTCGTCTCGAACATCGCCTGACGGGTGCGGGCCTGTGCCTCCCGCTGCGACGAGTGCAGCGCGTTGTGCGCGGCGAAGAAGTCCTTGTGTACGGCGAACGCCTCCGCGAACTCGCCGCGCGCGGCGTGCAGCTCGGACTGCTCCTGATGCACCCGGACGAGTACGTCGCCGAGACCGCGCTCGACGCAGAGGGCGCGCGAGGCGTCGAGGCTGACCTGCGCGCGGTCGGTCGCCCGCAGGAAGCGCTGCGCACGCGCGAGCGAGAGCATGTACTCCGCTAGCGCGTCGGCGTCCTCGTAGCCGCCGGTGGCGTGGCGCCGGACCGCCTCGCGCAGCGTCTGCTCGGCCGACAGGTAGTCCCCGTTCTCGATCTCGATGGCGCTGATGGTGTCCAGCGTCGCGGGATCGAGCTCGAAGCCGTGGCGCTCGGCGACCTCCTGCAACCGCTCCGCGACCGCCTGGGCCCGGGCGTTCTCGCCGTACGCGTACTCGGTGTACGCGTAGTTGTTGAGCATGCCCATGAGCAGGTTGGGCAGGCCGAACTCGATCGTGAGCTCCTCGGCCTGCGCGTAGCGCTGGCGGGCCGCCTCCATCGAGCCGGAGCGGCCGAGCGCGTCGGCCAGCTTGGCGCGGTGCCACACCTGCATGTGCGGGGTCGCGTTGTCGTCGAGCAGCTCGACGGCGAGCACGGAGTGCTCGAGAGACTGGGCGGCGTCGCCCAGGTGCCGGTGGATGTTGGCCCAGACCAGGTGGGTGCGCGCCTGCATGACGGTGTCGTCGTGCTCGGTGGCCCACTTGTGGATCTGCCAGATCTGGCGGGCCGCGGCGGCGACCTCGCCCTTGCGGTTCAGCATGTTCGCCTGGCAGAGCCGGGCGCGGGTCACGAGCCGCTCGTCGCCGAGCTCGTGTGCCTGTTCCTCGTACGCGATCGAGAGCTCGAGCGAGGCGCCGGCGTCCCAGAGGTAGCGGTCCTCGAGCTCGGTGAGGGCGGCCGACAGCTGGTCGGCGTCGATTACGCGTGGCTCCATCAGCACACCCCTCTCTCGTTGTCACCGCGATCATCGACACAGGGCGCCCATACTTGAGCCCAAATGTTGAATAGCTCTCTGTTTCCAAAGCGTAGCGATGCGTGACCACTGATCCCAGAGTTGCGGACGTGATCCGCCTCGCGCCGCCGCCGGACCCGGCTCATGTACGTCGTACAGTTGTCCAATGGCCAAGCGGAGCGATGCGACCCGGACGCGCCTGAGCCGGGACGCGATCGTCGTCAGCGCGGTGTCCCTTGCCGACGCCGAGGGGCTCGAGGCCGTGACCATCCGCCGGCTGGCCCAGGAGCACGGCGTGACGCCGATGGCCATGTACTGGCACTTCAACGACAAGGACAGCCTGCTCGACGGCCTCGCCGACTACCTGATCGCGGCGGTCGAGCTGCCCGAGCCGGGCGACGGCGGCTGGGACGAGCACCTGCACGACGTCCTGCGCGCGTTCCTGGCGGCGATCCGCCCGCACCCCGCGTTCGCGGGCCTGGCCCTGCGCCGGATCCTCGCGTCCGAGGCCGGCCTGCGGGTCGCCGAGCGGGTGCTGGAGCAGTTGCGGCAGGCGGGCTTCGCGGCCGGCAAGGCGGCGGAGGTCGGCACGTTCCTGATGTGCGGGATCGTCGCGCTCGTCGCGTCCGACCCGACGCCCGGCTCGTGGCCGGCCGGCGAGGACCGGGACCAGCTGATCCGCGACAAGCGGGCGCGGTTGGAGTCGCTGTCGCCGGAGCGCTACCCCAACGTCATCGCGGCCGGGCCGGACCTGGTGGTCTGCCGCGACACCGACGAGTACTTCGCGCTCAATCTCGATCTCCTGGTTCAGGGCGTCCGCGGCATTCGCCGCTGAGCCCAAGCGTTCTTCGTCACACCTTTCGGCACGATGGCCGCTTGACTCTCCTATACGCCGTACATCTACGGTGTACATGTACGCCGCATAGGGCGGCGCGCGTGTGGGAGGTGGGACTGGTGCAACGCAATCCCTGGTCGACCCTGGCCGTGCTGGCGCTGGCCCAGTTCATGGTCGTGCTCGACGTGACGATCGTGAACGTGGCGCTGCCCGACATCCAGCAGGACCTCGGCTTCTCGGCGTCCGGGCTGCCATGGGTCGTCAGCGCGTACACGCTGCTCTTCGGTGGTTTTCTGCTCCTCGGCGGCCGGGCCGCCGACCTGCTCGGGCGCCGCCGGCTCTTCGTCGTCGGCCTGCTGATCTTCGGGGTGACCTCGCTGAGCGCCGGCCTGGCGCAGAACCCCGAGCAGCTGGTCGTGCTGCGCGCGGTGCAGGGCCTCGGCGGCGCGCTGCTGTCGCCGGCCGCGTTCGCGATCCTCACCGTGACCTACGCGAAGGGCCGCGAGCGCAACATCGCGATGGGCGTCTGGGGCGGCCTCGCCGGCCTCGGCGGCACGCTCGGCGTGATCGCCGGCGGCCTGCTGGTCGACTCGCTCGGCTGGCGGTGGATCTTCCTGGTCAACGTCCCGATCGCGGTCGCGCTGGCGGCGGTCGTCCCGCTCTTCGTCCGCGAATCCCGGGCCACCTCGACGGGTACGCGCACCTTCGACCTGGCGGGCGCGCTGCTGAGCACTGCCGGCCTGCTGTCGATCGTGCTCGGCGTGATCCGGGCCGAGTCGCAGGGCTGGACGTCGTTCCAGGTGGTCGCGCTGCTCGCCGGGGGCCTGGCACTGTTGGCCGCCTTCGTCGGCGTCGAGTCGCGCTCGGCGGCCCCGCTGGTGCCGCTCAGCCTGTTCCGCTCGCGGGGGCTGACCACGTCGGTGCTGGCGCTCGCGCTCAACGGCGCGGCGTTCCTCGCGATGTTCTTCCTCACCGCGATCTTCCTGCAGCAGGTCCGCGGCCTGACCGCGCTGGAGACCGGCCTGCAGTTCCTGCCGATGGGCATCGCGGCGATCGCGAGCGCGGTGGTGTCGGCGCAGGCGGTCACCCGCTTCGGAACCCGGCCGGTGCAGTTCGCCGGCGCGGCGCTCAGCGTGGTCGGCCTGCTGCTGCTCTCCGGCGCGGACGCCACCGGCTCGTACGCCGCGACGATCATGCCCGGCCTGATCCTGTTCGGGATCGGCATCATCGCGGTGGGCACGCCGGCGTCGATCGCGGCGGTGGCGGACGTCGACCACGAGCAGGCCGGCGCGGCGTCGGGCGTGGTCAACGCGGGGTATCAGGTCGGCGGCGTGCTGGGCCTTGCGGTGATCACGACGGTGGCGACCTCGCACGTGGAGGGCCTGCTGGCCGCCGGAACCGTTCCGCAGGACGCGCTCGTCGGCGGCTTCGAGCGCGGCCTGCTGATCGCGGCGCTCTTCGCGGCGGTCAACATCGCGATCGCCCTCGGTGCGCCGCGACTGCGGCCGACCGCCGACCAGCTCGCCGAGGCCGCGGTCGCGGCCTGACCCCGCTCACCAGGGCGCGGCGCCGAGAGTGGGGGCTCTCAGCGCCGCGCGGCCGGGTGGAAGATCTCAGCCCTTGAAGGCGGCGAAGATCTTGCTGAACTCGAACGGGGACTGCGCCACGTTCGTGCACTGGAACAGCGCGCCGGTGCAGGCGTTGCGGTCGCGGTTGGTCTCCCAGAAGGAGACGAAGCCGACGTGGTTGGCCGAGGCGAAGGCGACCAGGTCGCGGGCGTCGCTCTGGCCGAAGGTGCCGTTGTCGTCGTTCTTGCCGAGCATCGGCGTGACGCCGACCATCTTGAAGGCCGCCGCGTCGCTGTTGCCGTAGATCGACTTGAGCTGGTCCTTGGTCGACTTGACCGCGCTGATCGCGAGGTCGCCGTAGTCCTGTCCGGCGCGGCCGTAGTCCATCGCCATGATGTTGACCAGGTCGAGGTCGACGCCGGCGCTCTTGGCCGACCGGACCACGGCGAGGCCGTCGCCGGTGAGGCCCTCCGGCAACACCGGCAGGGTCAGCGAGATCTTCAGGCCGGGGTTGGCCTTCTGCAGCGCGGCCAGCGCCGTCGAGCGGCGGGCGATCGAGGCGGGGTCGGCCACGGCCGCGCCCTCGATATCGAGGTCGATGTACTTCAGGTCGTACGCGGAGACGACGGCCTGGTACTCGGCCTGCAGTGCCTTCACGTCGGTGCACGCGGTCGCCAGCTCGACGCCGGTCGCGCCGCCGAACGACACCTTCACGTCGCCGCCGGCCGCCCGCAGGGCCTTGATCTGGTCGCCGAACTGCCCGCCGCGCGGGTCGAACGCGCCGAACCAGCTGGCCTTGCAGCCGGCGCCGGTGACGAACGCGAGCGTGTAGGACTTCACGTTGCCGGCGGCGGCGAGCTGGGCCAGCGTGGTCCCGGAGCCGGAGAGCAGACCCATGTCCACGTACGGGGCCACGAGCACGTTGCCGCCCGAGGCCGGCGGGGCGCTCGTCGTCGGTGCGGTCGGCGGCGTCGTGGTCGGCGTCGTGGCCGGCGGTTTCGTGGTCGGCGCGGTGGTGGGAGGGTTGGTCGTCGGTGCGGTGGTCGGCGCGGTGGTCGGCGCGGCGCCGCCGCAGCTCACGCCGTTGATCGTGCAGCCGGTCGGTGCGCCGCGCCCGGCGACGACGAAGCCGAACTCGGTGCTGGCCCCGGCCGCGATGGTGGCGTTGTAGCCGCGGTTCGCGGCGACCGAGCCGGTGCCCGAGGTGGTGATGTCGGCGTCCCAGAAGCTGCCCAGCTTCGTGCCCGGTGGGAGGGCGAACGTGAGCCGCCAGCCGGACACGGCGGTGCCGCCGGTGTTCTTGATCGTGTAGCGGGCCTGGTAGCCCGAGTCCCACTCGGAGTCCTTACTGAACGTGGCCGTCAGCCCACCGCCGGCCGGGGCGGCGGGTGCCGTCGCCGCGACCGCGGCAACGGCGCCCCCGCCCCCCGCGAGCAGCGCCGCGGTCAGGTATATGGAGAGACGAAGGCGGCTGCGTTTCATGGATGACTCCGATCGAAGGGGTAACCGACGGAGTTGATCCTTACGGTGGGTGCATTAAAGAAAGAGGGGAAAGTTCTTAAGTTTCCCTGAAGCAGAAGGAGGCAGTCATGCGCGGGACGATGGTGGACGTGCGGACCGAGGACGGGGTCGCCGACGCGTACCTCGTGCGACCCGGCGGGGCCGGGCCCTGGCCGGGCGTGCTGTTCTACATGGACGCGTTCGGCCTGCGCCCGCGGCTGTTCGAGATGGCCGGGCGGATCGCCGAGCGGGGCTACGCCGTGCTGGCGCCCAATCTGCTCTACCGCGGCGGCCGCGCGCCCCTCATCGATCTCGCCGGGCTCGGTGACCCCGGGCAGCGCCGCGAGATCATCGGCGCGATGATGCCGCTGATGCGGGAGCTGGACACCGCCGCGATCACCCGGGACACCGGCGCCTACCTGGACTTCCTGGCCGAGCAGGACGGCGTCGCGGCCGGGCCGGTAGCCGTCGTCGGCTACTGCATGGGCGGCACCAACGCGTTCCGGGCCATCGGGGCGTACCCGGAGCGGATCGTGGGGCTGGCCGGCTTCCACGGCGGGCAGCTGGCCACCGAGGAGCCGGACAGCCCGCACCTGAGGGCCGGCCGGATCACCGGCCAGGTGTACTTCGCGCACGCCGACCACGATCACGCGATGCCGCAGGAGCAGATCGACCGGCTCGAGGCCGCCCTGGACGCCGCGGGCGTGCGGTTCCGCTCCGAGATCTACGCCGGGGCCGCGCACGGCTTCACGATGTCGGACGCCGCCGCCTACGACGCCCCCGCGGAGAGCCGGCACTGGGAGAAGCTCTTCGAGCTGCTCGACGAGGTGCTGCCCGTCCGGGATCAGTCCTCGTCCAGCAGCCCGGGGAAGTAGCGGCGCAGCGCCACGACGTCGTACACCTGGCGGATCTCGCTGACGGTGCCGCCGGCGACCGTGACGAACTCGGCCATCCGCACCGTCCCGAAGGGTGCGGCGCAGTCGTAGACCAGGGCGGCGCGGTCGCCGGCGCAGGTCGTCGAGACGACCGTGACGGAGTCGGCGAACGCGGCGATCCGGTGCAGCGTCTGCACCAGCTCCTCGTCGTCGACCGCGGCGTCGAGGTTCCACTCGATCTCCGCGTCCGGGGCGATCATCCGGCGGGCGGCGGACCGGTCGCGGTTGATCCAGGACCGGGCGTAGAACGCGACCAGCTCTGCCGTACCTGACATCGGCGGGCTCCTTTAGAACGCGCCGTACGCGGCGGCGTGCGACCCGAGGGCGGGCATCGGGTCGGGGTGGTCGGCGAGGCCGAGCAGCGCCGCGACGGCCTGCGCCGCGCGGCGGGCGGCGAGGCCGTCGCCGTACGGGTTTCCGCCCGCGGTCATCGCGTCCCGGCGGACCCGGCTGTCGAGCAGCGCGGAGGCCTGCTCGACGAGCAGCTCGGTGGTCTCCCGCGGCACCAGGGCCGGCACGCCGAACGAGGGCGCCTCCTGCTGGATGTCGGCGGAGTCGGTGAGCACGAGATAGGACTCGGAGAGCAGCCGGGACAGGTCCGGGTACGGCAGCGGGCCGGTGATCGTGACCCGGTCCACGCCGCCGAGCCCGGCGTGTACCTGGGCGCGGACGGCCGGGTTGGGGTGTGCCGGCAGGATCACGTCGAGGTCGGCGTACCGCTCGACGAGCCGGCGTACCGCGGCCAGCACGCGGTCCAGCGGGGCGCCCCACGACTCGCGCCGGTGCACGGCCACGACGATCAGCCGGCGGCCCGTCGCGGCTGCCCGCGCGGCGGCGATCTCGGGGTTCTCGAACGGCGGCCGGCGCCGGGCGATCGCGAGGGCCGCGTCGACGACGGTGTTGCCGGTGATCAGCACGTCGCCGGTGGCCACGTCCTCGTCGAGCAGGTTCATCGCGGCGTGCGGCGTCGGCGTGAGGTGCAGGGCGGCGACCTGGGTGATCAGGCGGCGGTCGGCCTCCTCGGGGAACGACGAGCCGAGATCGTCCGAGCGCAGCCCGGCCTCGAGGTGCACGACGGGTATGCGCCGCCAGCACGCGGCGAGCGCGCCGGCCAGGCTGGTCGTGGTGTCGCCCTGCACGAGCGCGGCGGCCGGGGGCCGTTCGGTCCACAGCGCGTCGAGCCGGCGGATCATCTCGGTGCGCAGCTCGGCACGGCTGCCGGCGCCGCGCTCGACGCGCAGCGTGACATCCGGGGCCAGGCCGAAGGCGGCGAACGCCTGGCCGACCATCGCCGGGTACCGGCCGCCGGCGACCACGACGGGCGTGACCAGGCCGGCCTCGCGCATCGCCACCGCGACCGGCGCGAGCCGGACGGCCTGCGGGCGGGTGCCGCAGACCAGGTGCACTTCGGGAGGCGACATCGGGGGGCCTTCTTCCGGGCGGGACGTACAGGACCTTAGTCGCTACTCAGCGTGATGCAAGGTCGGTGGACGCAGCGTTGCCCTGAATTGACCTTTCGGACCATGTCAGACATCTCAGGCGCGGCGTAATTGGCGCAAACCGCCTCGTGACAGTGGATCACGGCGCATTGCGCAGAGTGACAATGAGTGCCCGCGAGTCGGGATTCGGCCGAAAGGGTGACGGATTGTCGTCTCAGCGGGTGCGGTGGACATTGACAGGTGCTGTCATCATCGGTGTCACCGCAAGGGATAAGGTCGCCAGCTCAGGCGACGGATTGCGGTCGCGTTGACATGGGGAAACGGGGCGGATTGATGGGCGGGTTTCTGGATGCTGCGCTCAGTTTTCCCGCAGTCGTCCTCACCCCACTTCTGATCGTCGTCATCGGGTACTGGATCGTGGTCATCGCCGGCGGCGCCGACCCGGAGGGTGACGGCGGGGACGCCGGCTTCCTCAGTGTCCTCGGCCTCGCCGGTGTGCCGGCCTCGATCGTGCTCTCCCTGCTCATCGCCGTCGCCTGGTTCGCCAGCCTGGCCGGCGGCGTACTGCTCGGCGCGGTGCCGGCCGCGCTCGTCCTGGCCGGCTCGCTCGTCCTCGCCTGGGTGCTCGCTCGCCTGGCCGTGCTGCTCCTGCGGCGGTTCATGCCCGCCGGAGCCGAACCCTCCCGCGCCGACTTCGTCGGCCTCACCTGTGTGGTACGCACCGGCCGTGTCACCGCGACGTTCGGGCAGGCCGAGGTGCACTCGCCCGACGGCTCGTCCGCGATCGTGCAGGTCCGCACGCCCGGCGACGACGAGCTGCGCGCGGGATCCGTCGCCCTGATCTTCGACTTCGATGCCGACGGCGAGTTCTTCTGGGTTGTCCCGGCCGACATCGCCACGAGCCCTGACCAGTAACGACAACAAAGGACTCACACATGGACGTGATCTCCACCGGCTTCGGCGTGCTCATCGCCGTCGTACTCCTCGTCGTCCTTGGCGCCGCGTTCTTCTTCGCCCGCATGTTCCGCAAGGTCGAACAGGGCAGGGCACTCATCGTGTCCAAGGTCCGCCGCGTTGACGTGACCTTCACCGGCGCCGTCGTGCTGCCGGTCCTGCACAAGGCCGAGTTCATGGACATCTCGGTGAAGACGATCGAGATCTCGCGTACCGGGCGTGAGGGCCTGATCTGCCGCGACAACATCCGCGCCGACATCCGGATCACGTTCTTCGTCCGGGTCAACAAGACCACCGAGGACGTCATCAAGGTCGCGCAGGCGATCGGCACCACCCGCGCCAGCAGCGAGCAGACGCTGCAGGAGCTGTTCAGCGCCAAGTTCTCCGAGGCACTCAAGACGGTCGGCAAGCAGCTCGACTTCGTGGATCTCTACACCAAGCGCCACGAGTTCCGGGACCAGATCATCGAGGTGATCGGCACCGACCTCAACGGCTACAGCCTCGAGGACGCGGCCATCGACTTCCTCGAGCAGACGCCGATGATCTCGCTCGACCCGAAGAACATCCTGGACGCGCAGGGCATCCGGAAGATCACCGAGCTGACCGCGATCGAGGCGGTCCGCACCAACGACTACCGGCGCAACGAGGAGAAGGAGATCACCCGCCAGAACGTGGACGCCCGCGAGGCGATCCTCGAGCTGGAGCGCCGGCAGGCGGACGCGGAGATCAAGCAGCGCCGCGAGATCGAGACCATCCGGGCCCGGGAGGAGGCGGAGATCGTCCTCGCGCAGGCCGAGGAGCGGCTCCGCGCCGAGGGCGCGAACCTGCGCACCGCCCAGCAGCTCGGCGTGCAGCAGGAGAACAAGAACCGGGAGATCGCGGTCGCCGAGAAGAACCGCGAGCGGGTCATCGCGATCGAGACCGAGCGCATCGAGAAGGACCGGATGCTCGAGGTCATCGGCCGCGAGCGGGAGACCGAGCTCTCCACGATCTCCAAGAACAAGGAGGTCGAGGGCGAGAAGCGGGCGATCGCCGAGGTGATCCGCGAGCGCATCGCGGTCGAGAAGACCGTCGCCGAGCAGGAGGAGAACATCAAGCGCCTCCGGGTCGTCGAGGAGGCCGAGCGCACCCGCCAGGCCGTCATCATCGCGGCCGAGGCCGAGGCGCAGGAGCACCTGGTCAAGGACATCAAGGCGGCCGAGGCCGCGGAGGCCGCGGCCAAGTTCAAGGCCCGCGAGGAGCTGCTGCTGGCCGAGACCCGCCAGCAGACCGCCGAGCTCGACGCCCGCGCCAAGATCCGGCTGGCCGAGGGTACGCAGGCCGAGGCGGCCGCCGCCGGCCTCGCCGACGTCCAGGTCCGCGAGCGCAACGCCGACGTGCTCGAGAAGACCGGCCGCGTCGAGGCCGAGGTGCTCGAGCGGACCGGGCGCGCCGAGGCCGCTGTCGAGCGGGAGAAGGCCCTGGTCGCCGCCGAGGCGATCCGCGAGCGACTGAAGGGCGAGGCCGAGGGCCTCACCGAGAAGGCCGCCGCGATGGGCGCGCTCGACGAGGTCACCCGCGAGCACGAGGAGTACCGGATCCGGCTCGAGATGGAGAAGGAGATCCGGCTGGCCGGCATCAACGTGCACAAGGAGATCGCCGAGTCGCAGGCCATGGTCGTCGCCGCCGGGCTGGAGAAGGCGAACATCGACATCGTCGGCGGTGACTCGGTCTTCTTCGACAAGCTGCTCGGCTCGATCACGATGGGCAAGAGCCTGGACGGCTTCATCGACCACTCGACCGTCGCGCAGGGCCTCGGCGCGCGCTACCTCAACGGCGAGGCGAACATCGCCGACGACCTGGGCCGGCTGCTCGGCTCGGTGTCGACCGGCGACGTCGCGAACCTGACCCTGGCCGCGTTCCTCACCCAGCAGATCAAGGCCGGCGGCAACGACGCGGGCAAGCTGCGTGAGCTGCTCGCGGCGGCCAAGAAGCTGGGCGTCGCGGACACCGAGCTCGCGGCCCTGACCGGCGGGCCGGCCAACGGCACGGTGGTGGCCCAGCGGTGACGGCCGTCCTCGACGCCGGCGCCCTGGACGCCGGCACCTATGAGGTGCTGCGCGGCCGGCTCGGCAGCCAGGCCAAGGAGCTGGCCGAGCGGGCCGAGGAGCTGAACGCCCGCCGGGTGGAGACCTTCGGCGGGCAGCAGATGCGGCTGCTCGGCGCCGAGCGCATCCGCACCGACAACAACTGCGTCCCGCGCGACATCGTGCAGGTCGGCGGCGCGATGCTGTTCGGCTACAACGTCTTCATCGGGCTGAAGACCGAGACGGCGGTCTCGGACGTGTTCGCCGTGCACGGCTTCGGCCGCGACGGCGACGCGTTCCGCTTCGACGCCGGCGCGACGCTGCCCGGGCTGCTCGACGACCCGGCCTTCCAGCGCGACTTCGCGGAGCTGTACCGCTACTACCGCGAGACGCACCTGCTGCAGCTGCGCCGGCTGGAGGGCATGGTCCTGGCCGTCTTCCAGACCGGTGCCCGCGTCGATGACCTGAAGGTGCTGCGCTGGAAGGTCGGCGCCGACGGCGTGTCGTACGTGGACAGCCGCGGCGAACGCGACCACGTCTTCCCGCCGTCGCACGACTTCGAGTGGGTGCTCACCACCCGGGAGCACCACGTGCTGGGCCGGCACCCGCACGTCACCATCGAGGACGAGGTCTTCGTGGAGACGGTGGGGGGAAACCTCACCGTCAAGGTGGAGAACAACACCGAGGACGGCGAGGGCGTCTACTCCGAGCCGGTGGACGAGCCGCTGCAGAGCCTCGCCGACGCGGAGATCGCGTACGCCCGGGTCGGCCCGCTGATCCTGCTGCGGGTGCTGCCGTACAAGGAGACCCGGCAGCGGTACCTGGTCTTCAACACCCGGACCAGGGACGTGCGGCGTCTCGACGGGATCGGGCAGGCCTGCCAGCGGCTGCCCGAGGACCAGGGCGTGATCTTCCCGGGCGGCTACTACCTGGCGACCGGGGTGGCCAAGACGTTCGACGCGGACGTGGCCGATCTCGAGTTCGAGCGGGTCGTGCGCTCGGTCAACGGCGAGGACGTGCTCTACGTCTTCCACGCCCGGGCGGCCGGGCGGTATCTGCTGCTGCCGTACAACGTGATCCGCAAGGAGGTCGCCACGCCGATCGCCTGCCACGGGTACTCGCTCTTCGACGACGGCACGCTGATCGCCTTCCGGCACCTGACGGACGAGCCGTCGCGGGTGCACCCGATGCAGGTGTGGCAGACGCCGTACGTGTCGGACACCTACGCGGCGGCGCAGCCCGTCGGCAGCGGGCCGCTCGACCGGGTCGGCAACGCGGACCTGGTCCGGGGCATCGCCGACGCGCTCTCGGTGGCCCGGATGGTCGACGAGATGACCCCGTCCGCCGCGGTGTTCGAGGCGATCATCGCCGCCTGCACCCGGCTCTTCGACCACTACCACTGGCTCGGCGAGCGTGACCTCGGCGACCTGCGCACCCCGCTGTCCGAGGTGCGCGCGACCGCCGAGCAGGTGCTGGACGAGTACGAGTCCGTGCAGGCGCTGACCGGGCAGGCCACCGCCGCGGTCGACGAGGCCGCCGCGGCGACCGCGTCGCTGATCCGCCGGGCCCGCGGCGAGGTGCCGACCACGACCGACGCCTGGATCGGGCAGCTCGCCACGCTGCGGCAGGCGCAGGGCCGGATCGTGACGCTGCGCGAGCTGCGCTACGTCGACCTGGCCCGGCTCGACGGCCTCGAGCGCGACCTCGCCGCCGAGGTCGAGTCGACCGCCCGGCGGGCCGTCGAGTTCCTGCAGCGCGAGGACGCCTTCGCCAGCTACCAGCAGTCGGTGGAGCAGCTGGTCGCCGACGCGGCCGGTATCGCCACCGTCGCCGAGGCCGCGCCCGTCGCGGAGCGGCTCACCGAGCAGGCCGACGGGCTGCAGATCGTCACCGACGTGGTCGGCGGCCTCGACATCGCGGACGCGACAGTGCGGGTCGCCATCCTGGAGCGGATCGGCGAGGTGCTCGGCGGCGTCAACCGCGCCCGGGCCACCCTGGACTCCCGCCGCCGCGAACTCGCCGCGGTCGAGGGCCGGGCCGCGTTCGCCGCGGAGTTCGCCCTGCTCGGCCAGTCCGTCACCGCCGGGCTCGCCGCCGCGGACACCCCGGAGCACAGCGACGAGCAGGTCGCCAAACTGATGCTCCAAGTCGAGGCGCTGGAGTCGCGGTTCGGCGACTTCGACGACTTCATCGACCAGCTCAGCGCCAAGCGCTCCGAGGTGTACGAGGCGTTCGCGGCCCGCCGGCAGGCGCTGCTCGACGACCGGGCCCGGCGGGCCGACCGGCTGGTCGACTCGGCACAGCGCACGCTCGCCAGCGTGCAGCGCCGGGTCGCCGGGCTGGCCACCCTCGACGAGGTCAACACCTACTTCGCCACCGATCCGATGGTCGGCAAGCTGCGCTCGGTCGCGGGCGAGCTGCGTACCCTCGGCGACACCGTCCGGGCCGAGGAGCTGGACGGGCGCGTCAAGGCGGCCCGGCAGGAGGCCGGCCGGTCCCTGCGCGACCGGCTCGACCTGTACGGCGAGGGCGGCGCCACGATCCGCCTGGGTCGGCACACGTTCGCGGTGAACACCCAGGCCATCGACCTGACGCTGGTGCCGGACGGGCCCGACCTGGCGTTCGCCGTCACCGGCACCGACTACCGCGCCCCGGTGCGGGACGAGTCGTTCGCGGCGACCCGGCCGTTCTGGAGCCAGACCGTCGTCTCCGAGACGCCGTCGGTCTATCGCGGCGAGCACCTCGCCGCGGCGCTGCTCGCCGACGATCCGGCCGGGGTCGCGGCGGCCGCGGCCGGCGGCACGCTGATCGACGTCGTGCGCCGGGCCGCCGAGGCCCGCTACGACGAGGGGTACGAGCGCGGCGTGCACGACGCCGACGCCGCGCTGATCCTGGAGACCCTGGTCCGGCTGAGCGCCGCCGCCGGCCTGCTGCGCTATCCCGGCCCGGTACGCGCCGAGGCGCAGCTGTTCTGGGCCTTCGGCGAGGGCGACAAGACGGCCTGGGCGCGGCGCGCGTCGTCGCTGGTCCGGGCCCGGGAGATGTTCGGCTCGGCCGGCTCCGCGCTGCCCGAGCTGTGCGCGGAGCTCAGCGCGGCCGCGGGCGCGGATCCGCTGGTCGGCGAGTATCTGGTGGAGGAGCTGGCGAGCACGCCGGCCGGGTTCGTCACCGGCACCGGCGCCCGCGCGCTGGTCGAGCGGTTCCACCGCGCTCTGGGCAGCGGACCGGCGGCGGCCGCCCGCGACTACGCCGACGACCTGCGTGCCCTGGCCGGCGACCTCACCGCGCGGCGGCAGCTCGTGACGGCCTGGCTGACCGCGTTCCTGGCCGCGCAGCCCGGTGCCGGTGCGGCTGAGGACCTCGCCGAGGCCGTCGCCCTTGAGCTGACCGGCTCGTCGCTGACCCGGCACGACTCGGCGGCGGCGCTGACCGCGACCGTCGGCGGGCTGCTCGGCGCGCATCCCCGCATCGTCGATCGCGCGATCGAGCTGCGGCTGGACGAGGTGCTGACCCGTACAGGTGCGTTCCGGGCGGCCGCGGTGCCGGCGTACCGGGCGTACCAGAAGCAGCGGACGGCCCTGGCCGCCGCCGAACGCGAGCGGCTGCGGCTGGACGAGTTCAAGCCCGGCGTGATGAGCGCGTTCGTGCGCAACCGGCTGCTGGACGAGGTCTATCTGCCGCTGATCGGCGACAACCTGGCCCGGCAGCTCGGCGCGGCCGGCGACGCCAAGCGCACCGACCAGTCCGGCCTGCTGCTGCTGATCTCGCCGCCCGGCTACGGCAAGACGACGCTGATGGAGTACGTCGCCAACCGCCTCGGCCTGGTCTTCGTCAAGGTCAATGGCCCGGCGCTCGGGCACGACGTCACCTCGCTCGACCCGGCGCAGGCGCCGAACGCGACGGCGCGGCAGGAGATCGAGAAGATCTCGTTCGCGCTGGAGCTGGGCAACAACGTCCTGCTCTATCTCGACGACATCCAGCACACCTCGCCGGAGCTGCTGCAGAAGTTCATCTCGCTCTGCGACGCGCAGCGCCGGATGGAGGGCGTCTGGGAGGGCCGGACCCGCACGTACGACATGCGGGGCAAGCGGTTCGCGGTGTGCATGGCCGGCAACCCGTACACGGAGAGCGGTCAGCGGTTCCGGATCCCGGACATGCTGGCCAACCGGGCCGACGTGTGGAACCTCGGCGACGTGCTCGCGGGCCGCGACGACGTGTTCGAGATGTCGTACCTGGAGAACGCGCTGACGTCGAACACCGTGCTGGCGCCGCTGTCGTCCCGCGACCGGGCCGACCTGCCGCTGCTGGTCCGGCTCGCCGAGGGCGACGAGTCGGTGCGGCCGGACCGGCTCAGCCACCCGTACTCGGCGACGGAGCTGGAGCAGGTGCTGTCGGTGCTGCGCAAGATGCGCCGGGTGCAGCGGATCGTGCTGAACAACAACCGGGCCTACATCGCCTCGGCGGGGCAGGCCGACGCCGGGCGCACCGAGCCGCCGTTCAAGCTGCAGGGCTCGTACCGCAACATGAACAAGCTGGCCGAGCGGATCGTCCCGGTGATGAACGACGCCGAGCTGGAGACGGTCATCGACGACCACTACCGCGGCGAGGCGCAGACGCTGACGACGGGCGCGGAGGCGAACCTGCTGAAGCTGGCCGAGCTGCGCGGGCGGCTCACGCCGGAGCAGGCGGAGCGCTGGGCCGAGGTCAAGGCGGCCTACGTGCGCGACCAGGCGCTGGGCGGCGCGGCCGACGACCCGATGTCCAGGGCGGTCGGCGCGGTGGGGCTGCTCGCCGACCGGGTCGCCGGCGTGGAGAAGGCGATCGGGAAGCTGGGCCCGAAGGGCTGAGCGGCGTTACCGGCGCCGCCTCGTGGCGGCGCCGGTTTCACTCCTGCTTACTGCCGTTTCACTCCTGCGAGCGCAGCAGGGACGGGTTGTCGCGCAGCAGCGCCGCCAGGCGCTTCGCGGCGATCTCCGTCTCCTCGGTGGTGTCGACCTGCAGCGGGATCGGCTCCGGCAGCGGGGCCGGCATGCCACGCTGCTCCGGCACCGGCTGGTGTGCGCCGCGCCGGGCCGCGACCGGCTCCTCCGGCGCGCGGTGCTGCTCCGCGTGGGCGCGGCGGCTCGTCTGCGGCGGGACCGGGGGCGGCGGGGTCGCCGCGAACGGGTGCGGCGCGAACGTATCCTGGGCGCGCGGCCCCGCGGGCTCGGCGTAGCGGTCGTAGCCCTGGTCCACCGGCTGCTCGAACACGTAGCCGTACGGCGGGGTGTAGGGCTCCGGGTCCTCGGGGTCGATGTCGAAGTCCGCGTGCCGCGGCGAGGTCGGTGCCGCCTCGGCGACCCGATCGGCCACCGAGTTGTCCGCGCTGACCTGCACGATGCCGTCCTCGACCGCGAAGTGCAGGAGCACCGGATCACCGGCGCCCTCGACACCCACCGTCACGCCGAGCTCGGGATAGCGGCCGACGACAGCGGCGATCGCCTCGACCAGCTCCGTCACCGACGGCGGGGTGCCGTTGACCTCCCCCGCGGCACGACGACGCAGCTCATCCCGGCGCGCCAGCTTGTCGAGCGCGTCGTCTAATCCGCCTCGCACGTCACCGTCCTCCCGTCACACGCAGTTGCCCGTACTCACTTTGCCCGCTCGACGGGTGGTTTGGGAACCGGGCACGGAGCGAGTCGGCGAACACCTTACGACGTTCTCATCTTCATGGCCTTGTCGAGGGCCTGGTCGAGCACCACGAGCAGAGCATCCCGCACCGATCCCCGAAAACGGGCGTCAAACTGGACAACCGGCACCTCGTCACGCACGGCAAGGGCCCAGCGCACCTCGTCCAGGTTGTAGCCTAGCTGCCCGTCGAAGGTGTTGACGCCGACCACGAACGGCAGGCCCGCCCGCTCAAAGTAGTCCACGGCGGGATAACAGTCATCAATCCGGGTCGTATCGACCACGACGAGGGCGCCGAGGGCCCCGCGCACCAGGTCGTCCCACATGAACGCGAAGCGGGTCTGACCGGGCGTGCCGAACAGGTACAGCTTCAGGGTCTGGTCGATCGTGACGCAGCCGAAGTCCATCGCGATGGTGGTGGTGGTCTTGCCGGCCGCCTGGCCCGGGTCGTCGACGCCGACCCCGGCCAGCGTCATCTCGGCCTCGGTGGTCAGCGGGGAGATCTCCGAGATGGCGCCGACAGTGGTCGTCTTGCCCACGCCGAAGCCGCCGGCCACGATGATCTTGACCGGTACGGGGGGCTTGGCCCGCCGCGGCGCGTCGGGCACGCGCGCAGAGCCGAAGGCCCTGCCGTCAGGATATGGATCGAAGTCCACGGATCACTCGCATGATGGTCTCAGGGTCGGGGAATTCGCTGTCCAACACGTGAACGTCCAGGTGCCCGGCGGCACTCAGATCGCCGACGAGGATCCGGGTGACGCCGAGGTGCATCCGGAGCCGGGCGGAGATCTCCGCGACCGACAGCGGCTCGTCGCAGAGGTGCACGATCGCCCGCTGCTCGGGTGAGAGGCGCGCGGACAGCGCGCCCGGGTGGGTACTCACCTGGGTCTCCAGGCCGACGTTCGGGTCGAGCCCGTCGACGCGGCCGGACGTGATGACGAACGGCCGCAGCGACGTGGTCTGCTCGCCCGGCGGGGGCGCGGGCACCGCGGGCTGGTGCGGCACCGCCGGCAGCGCCGCCTGGTGCCGCCCGCCGGAGCCGGCGCTGTGCAGGAACGGCCGGACACCTGGCGCCGCCGGGTGTTCCGGGTCGTCGGGGTCGGCCGAATGCCTCATTGCTGGACGGCGTTCTTCAATTCAGCGATGAGTCGCGGGCTGAGGGCGCCACCCGCGCGGGTGGCGAAGAGCGTCATCTCGTACGCGAGGGTGCCGAGGTTGGCGGTCCGGTCCGCGATGACGCCGAGCACGGAGCCGGCGCTGATCGCGGTCACCAGCAGGTAGCCGTCCGCCATGTCGATGATGACGCGGTTGAGGCTGCCCAGCGCGTACCAGCTGGCCGCGCCGCCGGCGAGGCTGGTCAGGCCCGAGACGACCGCGGCAAGGCGCTCGGCGTTGGGCCGGTCCTTGATCGCCGACATCGCCATGAGCAGGCCGTCGGAGGAGACGGCGATCGCTTCGACGACTCCCGCGGTGCCGGACGTGAACGAGTCCAGCAACCAGTTGAAGGTCTTCGCCTCGGCGCTCAGCTGGGACTGCGCAAAGTCCTGACCGTTGCCGGTTTCGGTGGGGAAGGGGGAAGTCATCGCGGTTGTCCCTCGGGTAGTGGCTGCGTTTCACTCATGGCGCGTGCGACGCCGAATTCGAACTGCTCCATCGCGGCCCGGGCGGCTTCCGGGTCGAGCGGCTGTGGCGGGGAGGCCGGCGCCGGGGTCTTCGGGGAATCGGTGGCCGGCAGCGTCGCGCCCGGCACCCGGCGGGTCAGCGGCGGGTGCCCGGCGGCGGGCGGCGAGGACATGTCCTGCTCGATGACGTCCCACTGCGCGCGCGACACGCCCTCCTCGAAGGCGTCGAACGCCTCTCGGGCCGCGAGCGCGTCGTCCGAGGTGGGCGTCGGGGCGGCCGTCGGCCGGGGCCCGGCCTCGAGCGGCATCTGGTTGCCGGGCACGCGGCGGCGCAGCGGGCCGGCGGCGGGCGCGGCGTTGCGCGCCTCCGGGGCGTGCGGCTGGGCCGGCCGCTGGTCGGCGAGGGGCTCGAGCCGCTGGTGCGGCAGCTGGATGGCGTCGGAGGGCGTTGACATGACGATCGGTCCCTCTACGACGATGGCCGGCTCGGGCTCGGCGAACCGGCCCGCCGAGGGGAGTTCCAGCGGAGGGAAGCGCCCGGCGACGGGCGAGCCGGACATGTACGGCGCCGCCGCCAGGCTGGCGGGCCGCGGCGCCGGCAGCTGCGGCACCGACTGCGCCGGGCTGCCGTGCGGCGCCGCCTCGAGCGCGGGCGCGGCGGCACGGACCGGCGCGAACGCGTTCCACGACCGGCCGGCCTCGAGGGTCTTCGTGGCCCGGTTCAGCACGTTGGCGTCGAACGGCAGCGCGCTGCCCGGTACCGAGCGGCCCGACGAGCCGGCGAGCAGCGGGCCGAACTCGGTGTGGTGGCTGGGCACGGTCGCCTGGATCGGACCGAGCCGGATGCTCGGCAGCGGCTCGGGCGCCGCCAGGAGGTGCTCCGGGCCGAGGTCGACCCAGACGGTGATCCCGCCCTCGGGGGTGTCGGCGAGGGTGACCTCGATGCCGTGCCGCCGGGCGAGGCGGCCGACCACGAACAGGCCGAGCACCTCACTGGGCGCCAGGTCGAGGCGCTCGCGGTGGGTCAGCCGGGAGTTCTCCTCGGCGATCCGCTCGGGGGTCAGGCCCAGGCCCTGGTCGATGATCGCGAGCCGGGCGCCGCCGCGCAGCTCCGCGCCGGTGATCTTGACCCGGGTGTGCGGCGGTGAGAACGACGTCGCGTTCTCCATCAGCTCCGCCAGCAGCAGCGTGAGGTCGGCCAGGACGGCCGGCACGATCACGATCTCCTCGGGCACCTCGATGTCGACGCGGGTGTAGTCCTCGATCTCGGCGAGGGCCAGCCGGACGACGTCGGAGAGCGGCATCGGGGCCATGTGGTCGTTCGCGCCGACGGCACCGGAGAGCACGACCAGGCTGGACGCGTTGCGGCGCAGGCGGCTGGAGAGGTGGTCGAGGCGGTACAGCTCCCGCAGGCGGTCGCTGTCGGTCTCGCGGCGCTCCAGGCTGTCGATCAGGGCGAGCTGGCGGCCGACCAGGTTCTGGGTACGGCGACCGACGTGGCCGAACATCTGCGCGACGTTGCGCCGGCCGGCCACCTGCCGCTCCACCAGCTTGGCGGCGGTGTTCTGCACCCGGTCGAAGGCCCGGGCCAGGTCGCCGATCTCGTCCTGTGCCTGCACGTCGACGGGGTCGAGGCGGATCGCCCGGGCGTGCTCGAGGTCGTCGTCGGCGACCCGCTCGAGCTCGGTTTCCGCGGCGCGGGCGATCCGGTCGGCGGAGAAGGTGAGGCGGCGCAGCGGCCGGGCGACGGCGCGGGCCATCATCAGCGACAGCGCGACCACCACCAGCAGCAGGATCACGGTGCCGCCGCCGACGACGCCGGCGACCCGCAGGGCGCTGTCCCGGCTGTCCTCGACCGCGACGTCGACGTCCGCGGCGACCCGCTTCTCCACGAAGCCGCCGAGGACGATGACCGAACGCATCGCCGGGAAGAGCGTCTTCGGGTTCAGCAGCCGGACGGCCGCGTCCGGGTCGGTGGCGGCCGCGACGAGGAACCGGTTGCCGACCCGGGAGGAGAACGCCTCCAGCGCGCCGAGGTAGAGCTTGTACTGGCCGTCCGTGAAGTACGGCCGCGCGCTGCTGATGACCAGCCGCAGCTGCGCCAGCGTGGTGTAGAAGAGGCCGACCAGCGAGGCGTTCTTGGTCACCGCGGCGGCGGTCAGGTAGGCGATGGCCTGGCTGACCATGTCGTCGGTGCGCAGGGACTGCTCGAGGGCGTAGACCTGTCCGCCCGTCGAGGTGGTCAGGTCGGCGCTCTTCGACAGCGCCATCGCGTCGAAGAACGGCGTGATGACCGCGGTGAACTCGGTGACGATCAGGTCGGGCCGGATGGTCCGGTTGATGACGCTGGCCCGGGTGGTGTCCAGCCGCTTCAGGCCGTCGACGGCGTCGAGCAGTTCCGGCGTGGCCGGCTGGTCGAGGCGCTTGAGCCCCTGGATGCGATCGGTCGTCTTGGCGCTCTGCACGACCAGCTCCGGCGCCTGGATCAGGCCGAACAGATAGCCGACGGAGAGCAGGCGCTCCTCCTGCAGCTCCTGCACCGCCGAACCGACCCGGGTGGCGAGCTCGACCTTGTCGGAGATCGACTGCGCGTCCCGGGCGACGTCGACGCGGTTGACGACGATCGGCACGGCGAGCGCGACGACGCCGATCAGCGGCACGAGGACGAGCAGCGTGAGCTTGCCGAGGATGCGGAACCTACCGAAGAGCACCGGATCGCTCCCGCCATGTCGCGTTGTCGTCGCCGTACGCGGGCGTTGTCGCGCCGGGCTCGCGCCCGGCCGATGCCGATTCGGTGGTCTGCTCCGGTCCCCGGCGATTCCGGCCGGTCAGCGTCGTCACGACCGCGGCGGCGATGAGCAGGACGGCCGCGCCGGCCGCGGCCAGGGCCACCAGCGCCTGCGAGTCCAGGTCGTCCGTCCGGTCGTCGAGCAGCGCCGTCATCTCGCGCGAGACGATGCCGGAGAGGTTCGCGAGGGAGACCTGCAGCTGGCTCTGCGCGGTCGCCATGGTGGCCGTGTTGGGGACGCCGCCCGGGTTGGCGCCGCGGGTCAGCGACTCCACGCCCCGGCGGAACGAGTCCAGCCCGCTGACCAGCTCGCCGCTCAGGGTGGTGCTGCCGGTGTCGTCGACCGCGGCCTGCAGGTTGTCGGTCAGGCTGTTGACCGTCGAGTTGACCGACTGCACGGCGGCGCCGAACTGCGGCGCGAGCTGGGTACGCAGCTGCGGTGTCGCCTCGGCGACCAGCTGGCTGAGGTCGCCCATGCGGCTGACCTGCACGACGGCGGCGGGCAGGTCGACCGCGACGGCCTGCTGCAGGTGCGAGATGTCGTTGTCGGGGTCGCGGGCCAGCTCGGAGTTGTCGCGCACGGTGTTGTAGAGGGCGAGCGCGAGGTCGGTGACCTCGACGTGTGCCTGGAAGACGAGCAGCGGGCTGCTGGGGGCCTTCGGCAGCTTGTCGATCTTGTCGCGCAGGTCGGTCCAGCGCTCCCGGGTGCCCAGGGTCTGGCCGAGGCGCTGATCGACGGCGGCGACACCGTTGACGGCGGCGTTCAGCGAGCCCGGCGCGGCCGCGACGCCCGCCAGCGCCGAGGACTGCGCCTCGGCGAGCGAGCTGACCAGCGGCGCCAACGCGGCGACGTACTCGACACCCTGCTTCTCGAGCTCCGTGCTGTCCCGCTCGTCGGAGAGGGTGCCCCAGACTCGGGCGAAGAGGATCGCCGCCGGGACGAGGATCAGGACCGTCAGAACAGCCGCGAGCGCAGGGCGCAGACGTGTTCGTCGGTTGTCCACCGAGACTGACATTGCCAATTCCTCCGCCATGCATCCGCGATAGACCGTTTTGGCGGCTACCCTCCGTAGCCGTGCGGGCGCAACCGATCCGGGTCAATCTAACCGAGAAATATTCATGCGACCCCTTTCCAAGGGTCAGAGTTGGCTCGGCTGATCGGGGGATACGCCTACCGGGCGCAGTGGTTGTACTACGCGGAGAAAAACGGCCCCCAGCAGCGGCGGGGTGCGGCGGCCGTGCGCACGGCATGGCCGATATGACGCAACGGCCGACGTAGCCCGAGCGTTCCACAATGGAATGGATCTGGGAGCCCCGCAGCAGTCACCGTTTGGTAACGAATACATTACGTAGTGCGAGAATCTTGCTCAGAGTGATCAGGCGCACACGCTGAACGTCCCGCGATTTGGACCATTTCCTGAGAATGCCCGCCCGGCGGAGAGCCGGGCGGGCCGTTGCGAGGCGCGGAGCAGGTGCTCAGAGCCGGTCGAGCGCCTTACGGAGCGGGTCCAGGCCCAGCGCGCCGAGGTTGAGCGCGTCGCGGTGGAACGCCTTGAGGTCGAAGTCGGCGCCCTTGCGGGCCCGCGCGTCGTCCCGGGCCTGCAGCCAGATCCGCTCGCCGACCTTGTAGGACGGGGCCTGCCCGGGCCAGCCGAGGTAACGCTTCCACTCGAAGCGCAGCACCTCCTCGTCCATCCGGGTGTGCGCACGCAGGAACTCCCAGCCCAGCTCCGGCGTCCAGCGCTCGCCCGGGTGGAAGCCGAACGGGTTGTCGCGGGGGATCTCCAGCTCCAGGTGCATGCCGATGTCCACGATCACCCGGCTGGCCCGCAGCGCCTGCGCGTCGAGCATGCCGAGCCGGTCACCCGGGTCGGCCAGGTAGCCGAGGTCGTCCATGAGGCGCTCGGCGTACAGGGCCCAGCCCTCGGCGTGCCCGGAGCAGAAGCAGAGCAGCCGCTGCCAGCGGTTGAGCAGCTCGGCGCGGTAGAGCGTCTGCCCGATCTGCAGGTGATGGCCCGGCACGCCCTCGTGATACACGGTGGTGGCCTCGCGCCAGGTGGAGAACTCCGTCATGCCCTCGGGCACGGCCCACCACATCCGCCCCGGGCGGCTGAAGTCCTCGCTCGGCGCGGTGTAGTAGATGCCGCCGTCGCTGGTCGGTGCCGTGCAGCACTCGATCGTCAGCACCGGCTCGGGAATGTCGAAGTGGGTGCCGTTCAGCTCCGACACCGCCTTGTCGGCCAGCGCCTGCATCCAGTCCCGGAACGCCTCCTTGCCCGCGATGCGGCGGGCCGGGTCGGCGTCGAGCGCCGCGACGGCCTCGTCGACGCTCGCGCCGGGGCCGACGATCTGCGCCGCGACGGCGCGCATCTCGGCCTCGAGCCGGGCCAGCTCCTCGAAGCCCCAGGCGTAGGTCTCCTGCTGATCGACCCGCGCGCCGAGGAAGTACTGCGAGGCGCGGTCGTACCGCTCCGGGCCGGCCGCCTGCTTGTCGCGGCCGAGCGGAGCCAGCTCCGTACGCAGGAACTCGCCGAACTCGGCCGTCGCCGCGGTCGCCGCGGCGGCATTGCGCCGCAGGTCGGCCGCGAGCGCCCCGTCGGCCTCGAGCCCGTCGGCGAGCCGGTGGAAGAAGTTGTCGCGGGCCGGATCCGTCCACGCGGCGCACTGCTCGCCGACCTCGACCAGCTGCACGCTCGCGCTGACGTTGCCCTTGGCGGCCTGCTCGAGCAGCGTGCGCCGGTACTGCTCCAGGGCCCGGGGGAAGGCGGCCAGGCGCGCCGAGATGTTGGCGAGCGCCTCCTCGCCCTGGGTCGGCATGAGGTCGAAGACCATGCGCAGCTCGTGCACCGGGCTCGCGATCACGTTCACGCCGCTCGCGACGTCGCCGGCCTCCAGGCGGGCCAGCTCGAGACCCAGCCGCTCCTGCATGGCGTCCTTGGCGACGTTCTCCGCCTCGGTCGCCGGCTCGATCGGGTCCAGCTCGGCCAGCGTGCGCCGGGTCAGCTCGGCGTGCGCCTCGAAACCCTCCGGCGACAGGTCGTCGAGTTTGTCGTCGTGGCCGGGCACGCCGATGAAGGTGGCGCCGGACGGGTTGAGCGGAGCCCAATCGTCGACGTAGCGATTCGCGAGGTCATCAATCTGTCCCACCCGCCGAACCCTACGTGAACCCGGAGCCGCCACGCCGCCCTAATTCCCCGATGCGTGGCCCGCGGTCCACTCCAGCAGGCGGTCGGCCGGCCAGGAGTTCACCACCCGATCCACCGGTACGCCGCAGAGCGCCGCGCGCTCGCACCCGTACCGGAGCCAGTCGAGCTGGCCCGGCGCGTGCGCGTCGGTGTCGATGCTGAACAGACAACCGGCCTCGACCGCGACGGTGAGCATCCGCTTCGGCGGATCGAGGCGGTCCGGCCGCGAATTGATCTCCACGGCCTTGCCGTGCTCGACGCAGGCGCCGAGAACGGCCTTGACGTCGAAGTCGCTGGGCGGCCGGGTCCGCCCGGCCCGGTGCCCCTTGTCGCCGGCGCCGCTCGCCGCGACCTTGCGGCCGGTGAGGTGGCCGAGGATGTCGAGATGCGGGTTGGCGATCGCGGCCAGCATCCGGCGGGTCATCTTCGCCGAGTCGTCGCGCAAATTGCTGTGCACCGAGCCGACCACCACGTCCAGGCGGGCGAGCAGCTCGTCCTCCTGGTCGAGCGACCCGTCGGCGAGGATGTCCACCTCGATGCCGGTGAGAATCCGGAAGCCCTCCGGCAGCGCGGCGTTCAGCTTGGCCACGTGGTCGAGCTGCCGGCGCAGGCGCTCGGCGGTCAGCCCTCGGGCCACGGTGAGCCGCGGCGAGTGATCCGTGAGCACCAGGTACTCGTGGCCGAGCTCGACCGCCGCGAGCGCCATCTCCTCGATCGGCGAGCCGCCGTCCGACCAGTCGGAGTGCGCGTGGCAGTCGCCGCGCAGCGCCTCCCGCAGTGCCGCGGCCGCGCCCTGCAGGTCGGTGCCCTCGGTGGACTCGACGCGCCGCAGGTAGACGGGTTCCTCGCCGTTGAACGACTCGGCGACGCAGCGCGCGGTGACCTCGCCGACCCCGGACAGCTCGGCCAGCGTGCCGGCGGCCACGCGCTGCTCCAGCTCCGCCGCGGGCAGGGCCGCGACGGTCGCGGCCGCCGACCGGAAGGCCTTTACCCGGTACGTCGCCTCGTTCGCGCGCTCCAGCAGGAAGGCGATGCGCCGCAGATCGGCGACCGGATCACGGGATGCCATGCCGCCCAGAGTAGAGCCGCAGGCCGGCGCGGACGGGGTTGCCGGGGTGAATCTTGATCGGTATCTTCCCTGCCCTGTCCGGTCTGCCGGGCGTTGCCACGGGGAGGAAACGTCATGCTGCGCGCCGCCGCGTCCGTATTCATGCTGCTCGGCTTCTACGTCGTCGCGCTGCTACAGCTCGTGGCCGTGCTGGCCCTGGTGGTCTGGGTCTCCGTCGAGTCGAACGCGACCATCGGCCTCAAGCTCGGCCTGCCCCTGCTGTTCGCCGTCGGCGCGACCGCGGTCGGCCTGTGGCGGGCGATCCGTACCCGGCCCGAGCCGATGCACGGGCTGATTGTCGCGCCGCACGACGCTCCCGAGCTGTGGGGCCTCGTGCAGACCCTGGCCACCGAGGTCGGCACCCGGACGCCCGACGAGATCCGGCTGGTGCCGGAGGTCAACGCGGCGGTCAGCGAGGACGCCCGGCTGCTCGGGCTCATCGGCGGCCGGCGCCGGCTCTACCTGGGCATGCCGCTGCTGCAGGCGCTCTCCGTCGACCAGCTGCGCTCGGTCGTCGCGCACGAGCTGGGGCACTACTCCGGGCGGCACACGCGGCTGGGCGCGGTCGCGTACCGGGGGCGGCTCGCGATCGGGCACACGATCGGCCGGATCGGGCCTTGGAACCCGGTCGGCTGGGTCTTCCGCGGCTACGCGCGGCTCTACCTGCTCGTCGACAACGCCGCCTCGCGGCGCCAGGAGCTCGACGCCGACCGCGCCTCGGTGCGGGTGGCCGGCCCGGAGGTCGCCACCTCCGCGCTGCGCGAGCTGCCGGTCATCGACGCGGCCTGGGACTTCTACTTCGGCTCGTACGTGGCGTGGGGCTGGGAGGCGGGCTTCGCGCCGGACGACATCTTCGGCGGCTTCGGCGCGCTGGTCGCCGCCCGCCACGAGGAGCTGGCGAAGATGCGCGGCGAGGAGCCCGAGGAGCACCGGTCGCGCTGGGACACCCACCCGTCGAACACCGAGCGGATCGCGGCCATGCGCGCCGCCCCGCAGGCGCCGCACCCGGTCGACGGCCGGCCGGCCGGTGCGCTGCTGCCGTCGATCGCCGTCGCCGGCGTCGCCCTGCAGCAGGCCGTTGTCGAGGTCGGCAGCCGGCAGGTGCTGCCCTGGCCCGAGTTCACCGCCGCGGTCGCCACCGCGCGCCTGCAGCGCAACGCCGACCGGATCTTCCGCTCGCTCGGCCGGCTCACCGGCGTCGCCGACCCGGGCCTCGGCACCCTCTTCGACCTGGTGGCCGCCGGCCGGCTCGGCGAGCTCGCCGAGGAGTTCCACCCGGACGTCACCCGCGAGGAGGCGGCGGTCCGGTTCGCCGCCATGATGGACATGCTGTTCGTGCTCGCCGCGGTCCGGTCCGGCGCCGCGTACTGGCGGCACTCGTGGACGGCGCCGGTCAGCCTGACCGACGCGGACGGCGCCGAGGTCGACTTCGAGGAGCCGGCGAAGCTGGCGGTCTCGCCGGACACCGTCGAGCAGGCCCGCGCCCGGCTCGCCGAGGCCGGCGTCCGGGTCGAGGCGGCCGCGATCGTCGAGCGGGCCGCGACGGCGACCGGCGCGGACGTCGTCGGCGCCCTGGCCAACTTCAAGGTCGACGGCGTGCACACCGACGTGATCCTGCTCGACCGCGGCTTCGTCTTCGTGCCCGGGCCCAAGTCGACCGACAACGGCAAGGACCGGCTGAAGTCGCTGATCAGCTCGGGACCGGCCGAGGAGCTCGCCAAGCGCTACCACTTCCTGCCGTACGAGGAGATCGCCTCGGTGACGATCACCAAGCGCAGCCCGGTGCGGGCCGAGCTGCGTCTGCACGGCGGCTCGGTGCTCCCGCTGGAGGGCCGCTGGACGGGCGAGGAGCTCGGCAAGAGCCAGGACGCCCTGCTCGCGCTCCTCGACCGGATCGTGGAACGCACCGCGGCTTAGGCTGCCCGCATGCGGACCATCGACTGGGCGGACGGCGCCATCGAGATCATCGACCAGACGGCGCTGCCGGATGAGCTGCGGGTGCTGCGGCTGGCCACGGTCGCCGAGCTGGTCGCGGCGATCCGGTCGCTGGCGGTCCGCGGCGCACCCGCGCTGGGCGTCGCCGGCGCCTTCGGGGTGGCGCTCGCGGCCCGGCAGTTCGCCGGCGACGACGCGGCGCTCGCCGACGCCGTACGCCAGGTGGAGCACGCCCGTCCGACGGCGGTGAACCTCGCGTCCGGTGCCCGGCGGGCCGCGGCCCGGCTCCCGCAGGGGCCGGACGCCGTGCTGGCGGAGGCGTGCGCGGTGCGCGACGAGGAGATCGCCGCCTCGGCCGCCATGGCCGCGCTCGGCGCCGACCTGATCGTCGAGCTCTGCGGCCCGCGGCCCCGGCTGCTGACCCACTGCAACACCGGGCGCCTCGCGGCGGTGACCGGGGGCACGGCGCTGGGCGTGGTGACCGAGCTGCACCGCCGCGGCGCGCTCGCCGCGGTGATCGCCAGCGAGACGCGGCCGCTGCTGCAGGGCGCCCGGCTGACCGCGTGGGAGCTGCGCGAGGCGGGCATCGACTTCCGGGTCGCGGTCGACTCGGCCGGCCCGTTCCTGCTGGCCCGGGGCGAGGCCGACGCGGTGATCCTGGGCGCGGACCGGATCTGCGCGAACGGCGACGTGATCAACAAGATCGGCAGCTACGCGCACGCGCTCGGCGCGCGCCGCGCGGGCCTCCCGTTCGTCGTGGTCGCGCCGGAGTCGACGGTGGACGCCGGCACCCCGGACGGCGCCGCGGTGGAGATCGAGGACCGCGGCGCGGCCGAGGTCACCGGCTACTCGGACGCGGTGAACCCGGCCTTCGACGTGACGCCGCACGACCTGGTCACCGCGATCGTGACGGACCGGCGGGTGGTCCGCCTCGACCGCGGCGAACGTCTTTAGGCCAGCTGCCCCGCCGCCGGCTTCCAGGGCTTGATCCACGGCGATTCCGGCCAGCCCTCGGCGGCGGCCATGATCGGGTACGCGGTGCCGCCGTCCAGGGCCTCGCGGATGATGTCGGCGTGCCCCGCGTGCCGGGCCGTCTCCTGGATCAGGTGCAGCAGCACCCAGCGGACCGACCAGTTGTCCAGGTCCTTCGGGTTCCACGGCACCGAGTGGTCGACCGGCACGTCCTGCCCGAGGTCCGCGATCTCGGCGATGGTCTGCTCGGTCCGGGCGGCGATCCGGTCGTAGTTCGCGAAGACGTCCTCGATCGTCTCGTCGTCGCGCAGGGCGAAGTTGTCGGCGTAGGCCTGGAAGTCCAGCTCGCGCGGCTCCCGGCGTACCGTGTCGATCCAGTTCTCCTCGGTCGACGCGCAGTGCTTGATCAGGCCGCCGATGGTCAGTTCGCTCGCGGTCGGCGCCGCGCGCAGCTGCTCGGGCGTGAGCCCGTGCGCGGTGAGCCTGATGACGTAGCGCATCTGGGCGAGGTAGGCGAGCAGGCCCTCCTGCTCGTTGGCGATGGCACCGACCTGACCAGGCATTGGCCTGTCTCCTGTCCTGTTGTCCGGGCTTACCGCCTCAGCCTAGGAACCATTGCGGTCAGTTTCCGGCCGTAATCGTCTTTTGTCGCAGTGACCCAGCCGCCGGCCCGGCCCAGCGCCAGCAGCGCCTCGACGTCGGCGGCGACCTCGACCGGCTCGCCGGGTTGTGGCGGCCAGGCCCGCCGCAGCTCGCCGTACGGCCGCAGCCCGGCGGTCAGCGCCGGGATCGGGTCGTCGAGCTCCAGCTCCCGGGCGAAGGACTGCAGGTCTTCGATGACTCCCGCCAGCACCCGGCGCACCGCGGGCGCGTTACCGCCGCACATGGCCGCGATCAGCTCGGGCCGGGTCGCGGCCACCCGGGTACCGTCCCGGAACGATCCGGCCGCCAGCGTGCCGGCCAGCGGGTTGCCGGCCAGTACGCCGCTGAGCGCGGCGGCCAGCAGGTGCGGCACGTGGCTGATCCCGGCCACCGCCCGGTCGTGTTCCGCGGCGGTCACCGGCACGACGCGCGCACCGAGCCGGGTGAACAACCGGGCGAGGGTCAGCCAGTCGGCCGGGTCGGTGTCGTCCGGCTCGAGGCAGAGCACCCAGGCGCAGCCGTCGAAGAGCCGCGGATCGCTCGCCGGGAAGCCCGAGGACTCCTTGCCCGCCATCGGATGGCCGCCGACGAACCGGCGGCCGCCGATCAGGTCCCGCACCGGCCCCTTGACCGAGGTGACGTCGGTGATCAGCCCGGGGTAACCGAGGAGCTCGGCCAGGACGCCGGGTATCGCCGGCAGCGGGACCGCGAGCACGGCGACCTCGGTGCCCGCGACGGCCTCGGCGACGCTGTCGGCCACCCGCCAGGCGTCGGTGCTCCCGGACGACTTCGCCAGGGACCGGGCGACCTCGCGGGTGTCAGCGCCGGCGTCGTAGCCGGTGACCCGGTGTCCGTCCGACGCGAGGGCCCGCAGCAGGGAGCCGCCGATGAGACCGAGTCCGATGACCGCGACATTCACGCCGGAGACTCTTGCACACCCCTTCGATATCAGCCGTAAGGACGTGTTGCTTTTCGTCCGTTTCGCCACTGGGTGGCGGTGATCGACACGTTTACGTTGATCATGTGACGTACAGGGGCAAACTTCTCGTCCTCGGCATCGTGTGTGCCGTCCTCGCGACGCTGACGACGCCGGCGAAGGCGGCACCCTCCGAGACACCGGACGCCGTGCCGGGCTTCAACGGGGCCGTCCTCGCGGTGGCCTACCTCGGCAACACCGTCTATATCGGCGGCGACTTCACCGCCGCGCTCGTCAACGGCAAGCTGGTCAAGCGGTCCAGGTTGGCGGCGGTCGACGCGGTGACCGGCGAGTTGCTGCCCTGGGCGCCCGCCGCGGACGGTCGGGTCAAGGCGCTGGCGGTCAGCGGCTCCTCCGTCTACGTCGGCGGCGACTTCGGCACCGTCGGCGGGCAGCGGCGGGACAGCCTCGCCCGGCTCGACGCCCGCAGCGGGGCGCCGTCCGCCACGTTCGACCACGCGATCGACGGCCGGCCGTACGCGCTGGTGGCCGGCAACGGCCGGCTCTACCTCGGCGGGACGGTCACGGGGGTCGACGGGCAGGCCCGATCCGGGCTGGCCGCGTTCGACCTGAGCACCGGCGCCCTGGACGGCAAGTGGAAGCCGACCGTCGACAACCAGGTCGAGTCGCTGGCGGCCGGCGCCGGGCGGATCTACGCCGGCGGCAGGTTCCGCAAGGTCAACAACACCGCCGGTTACGACCGGCTGGTCGCCCTCGACCCGACCGCCGCCAAGATCGTCACAGGTTTCCGGCCGAGGTCGCCGGTCATCACCTTCGCCATCGCGGTCACCGCGGGCGGGGTGTACACCGCCAACGGCGGCCGCGGCGGCACGGCGACCGCGTACAGCCTCACCGGCGGCACGCGCTGGACCGCGACGTTCGACGGCGACGCGCAGGCCATCGGGGTGCTGGGCGACACGGTCTACGTCGGCGGGCACTTCGACGCGGCCTGCCGGACGGCCCGGACGGGCACGAACGGCGTGTGCGTCGACGGCGCCGACGACCGGGTGAAGCTCGTGGGGCTCGCGGTCGGCGACGGCCACCTGCGCGACTGGGCCGCCGACGGCAACGGCATCGAGGGCGTCCTCGCGATGGCCGTCAATCCCAGCCTCGCCGCCGTGGCGGCCGGCGGCGCCTTCACCACGATCGGCGGGCGGACACAGAAGCGTTTCGTGCAGTTCAGCTGAGGCCGCTCAGCACTAGGCATTACTCCGCACCGCGGGGCCGCATCCCTTTGGGCGAGGGATGCGGCCCCGTCCCCTTGCTCAGGCCTTGCAGTCGTGCGCCTTCTTCCAGGCCGCGACCTCGGACACCGGGCTCTTGCCGCCGTTCTTGCGCCAGGACTTCAGGTAGTCCGCCGGCCAGATCACGCCGCGGCGGACCTTCCAGTCGCCGGTGCCGGCGCACGGCGGCGAGATCCCGTAGTGCAGGTGGCACACGCCGTTGGCGTTGCCGGTGCGGCCGACGTCGCCGAGCCGCTGCCCCGCCTCGACCCGGACGCCCGCGTCGATCCCGGACGCGATCTTGCTCAGGTGCGAGCCGTAGTAGCGCACGCCGTCATCGCCGGCGATCGAGACCGAGAGGCCGCCGTTGAGCGGCCCGTCCGGCTTTCCCTTCACGTACGCGTCCGTGCGGCTCACCTCGAGCACGACGCCGCTCGTCGTGGCCACCGCGGGCTCGCCGCAGTCGGCGAAGATGTCCGTCGCGGGATATTTCGAGTGGGTCGGGTGGAACGCCACGTTCGACGCCTTCACCGGGAAGACGTACTTCACCCGCACCGGCGCCTTGCTCGTCGGCGCCGCGCTCGTCGTCGGTGCCGCGGTCGTCGTCGGCGCCGCGCTCAGGGCGCCCCCGGCGGCGCTCTCCGGGGTGGCCGCGTCCGCGGCGACCGTCGGCGACGGCACCACGAACTCGGGCGTCACCGTCGCCGACGGCGTGCCGGCGGGCGAGCCGCAGGCGGCGAGCGAGCAGGCCGCGACGGTCAGGGCGGGGAGCAGGCGCAGGGAAACCACCGGGCCATACTGGCAGAAGTCATCCATCGGCGCCGACCTACCGATCCTGGATAGGCTGGCCGTCACGCGCCGGCGAACCGGATGGAGGGGTGCGACCATGGCCGAACAGCACGGAGCCTGGCCCGCCGCGGCCCAGCCGCCCGCCGGCTGGCTGCCCGGTCGCCCGCCGCCGCCCCGCGGGCTGCCGCCCGGCCCGCCGCCGCGTCCGGTCTACCGCGAGCCGCACCCGGTCGGCGCCGGGCCGCTGCTCGCCGGCGCCGGCGCGACCCTGGTCTGGTTCACGCTCTTCGGCGTCCTCGGCCGGGACCTGCTCAGCTACGCGTGGTGGACGATCGCCGCCGCGATCTCGGCCTGGGCCGTCGCCGCCGTGCTGGCCGTGCTCGGCGACCGCGGCGCGGCCACCGGGGTCGCCCTCTCCGCCGCCGTCGGTCTATCGATAGCCGCCGCTGTCGTCGCAGTGCGATGGATCACCACAAGCGACTGGCCGCTGTGGTGAATGTCCAGCTCTGAGCCGGTGTGTCATCGACGAAACGTGTACCTGTGGTGGCGCAACGCACTTGGCCTTGACGAACGTCGCGCCGCTGGGCACGCTCGGGCTCATGGCCCACGTACCGCAACGGCTCGACCCGGATCGCCGCCGTCGCCGCCTTGAGCTACTGGCGGCCCTGGCCGATGCGAAGTCGGCTCGCGAGCACAGCCAGCCACAGCGCCTGCGCGGCGCCCGGCTCCGCGAGTTGATCGCGAACCGCCGCCGCCACGCGAACTGAGTTTTCCGGCTTTGGCCTCCTTCGGGGCGTGGCGCTGCACTTGCGCCGCGCCAACGGCTACCGTCAGGCGCTGAGGACCACAGTTCCGTGGGGGGATTCGTGTCGATTTTCGCTGCCGCCGTCGTTCGGGGCAAGAACGGGTGGACGGCGTCGGAGCTGGAGCTCACCGGCCTTGCCGACCTGGACGAGGTCGTGGACCGGCTGCGCGACGCCGAGCCGGACGCAGAGCTGTCGCTGCTCTTCGTCGAGGCCGACGATCAGTACCTGGTGATTCTGCGCCTCGACGAGGGCGAGGACCTGCGCGTGTTCGGCTCCGACTCGGCCTACGCCGACGAGTCGCGCCTCGGTGCGCTGCTGCTAGCCGACATCGAGACGCCCGCGCTCGAGCTGGACGACCTGGCGACGCCCAGGCCCGGCTCGGACGACGAGGAGGACCGCCCGGCCGCGGACCCCGACGCCGACCCGGTCGGCGACGTCGAGATCCTGACCGATCTCGGGGTGGGCTCGCACCGGCTGCTGACGCTGTGCGGGCTGGAGGGCATGCTGCCGGCGGACGTCACCGCGGAGATCTGCCAGAAGCTGGGCTGCGGCGACGAGATGGAAGAGCTGCGCGAGGCCTGATGCTCCGTCCGAAGCACGAGGAGTGGATGCGGCGGGCGCTGTCGGTCGCATCCGCGTCGTCGGAGGACGTGCCGGTCGGCGCCGTCGTCTACGACCCGGACGGCACGGAGCTGGCCGCGGCCGGCAACGAGCGCGAGCTGAACGGCGACCCGACCGCGCACGCGGAGATCATCGCGCTGCGACGGGCCGCCGTGCTCACCGGAAGCTGGCGTCTCGAGGGCTGCACCCTGGTGGTGACGCTGGAGCCGTGCACGATGTGCGCCGGGGCGCTGGTGCTGGCCCGGGTTTCGCGGCTCGTGTTCGGGGCCTGGGAGCCGAAGACGGGCGCGGTGGGCTCCCTCTGGGACGTGGTCCGGGACCGGCGCCTGAACCATCGCCCGGAGGTCTATGCGGGCATTCTGGAGGACGAGTGCGCGGCGATGCTGCGCACGTTCTTCCGGCCTTAGCTGATCGCGGTGTCCAAGCCGATCTGCACCATGTCGGAGAAGCCCTGCTCGCGCTGTGCGGAGTCCATCTTCTCGCCGCGCTTGATGTGGTCGCTGACCGTCAGGATGGTCAGCGCCTTGGCGCCGTAGCGGGCCGCGATCGTGTAGATGGCGGCGGACTCCATCTCGACGGCGAGCACGCCGTAGTCGCAGAGCGTGTCGTAGAGGTCGGGACGGTCGGTGTAGAACGCGTCCGCGGCCAGGATCGGACCGACCCGCAGCGCGATGCCCCGCCGCTCGGCCACGTCGGCCGCCGTGCGCAGCAGCGAGAAGTCCGCGACCGGCGCGTAGTCGATGAGCCCGTCGAACCGGACCCGGTTCATGTTCGAGTCCGTGGCGGATCCGATGGCGGCGATGACGTCACCGAGCTGAAGGTCCTCGGCGAGCGCCCCGCAGGAACCGATCCGGATCACGGACTTGACGCCGTACTCGTTGATCAGTTCGTGGGTGTAGATGGAGGCCGAGGGCATCCCCATGCCGGAACCCTGCACGGAGACGGGCACGCCCTGCCAGGTGCCGGTGAATCCCAGCATGCCCCGCACCTGCGTGTAGCAGACGGGATCCTTCAGGAACGTTTCGGCGATCCACTTCGCCCGCATCGGGTCACCCGGTAGGAGGACCCGCTCGGCAATGTCGCCCGGCTGCGCGCCGATGTGCACACTCATGACCTGGATCCTGCCAGGCGGGCCGGCCCAAGGCGCGATGACCTCAAGGTTCGGCACAGGAGCCGACCCGGCCGCGAGGCTCGGCGGGCGTCGGGTAACCTACTTCGCGGTGGTGTGTCCGAGCGGCCTAAGGAGCACGCCTCGAAAGCGTGTGAGGGTGCAAGCCCTCCAAGGGTTCAAATCCCTTCACCACCGCCAGCAAGCAGGGCAGACGCCCGGTGACTCCAAGTGAGCCACCGGGCGTCTCTCTGTCTGGTCTCAGTTTTGGTCTCGGATTCGATACAGCTCAGCGGTGACGGATGGCAACGAATCGCGGAGCGGACCCAAGGGCGAAAGGCAGCCGTGCGGAAGCGTTTCCTGATAACGGCCATGGCGGCGCTGGCAGTCACACTCATGGTGGTCGCCGCGGTGACGGTGAACCATCGCTCGGACAGCGACATACCCACGGCCGGCGCGACCGCCGACTATCCGATCATCTGGCCGCAGGCCCTGGTGAACGGGAAGACCGGAACGGGACCAGCGACCGATGATCCGGGACCGGCCGCCGAGCAGTTCCTCGACGAACTCGGCGTCCCCACGTCCGACCTGGCCTTCTCGGTCGAACAGGACAACCGGGGCGAGGCACGGCTGGTCAAGGTCACTAACCGGAATGGGAGCGTGCTCGGCACGGTGAGCCTGCGCCGGGACGCCGACGGCGGGGCGTGGGGCGTGCAGGCAATGCAGTCGCCGCGCACCACCGTGCGCCACCCCGAGCCGAACGGCGCGGTCAACCCGCCGCTGTCGGTCAACTTCCGGCCCCAAACCGACGACACGGCGCGGGTACGCCTACTGGACGCCCGCAACTCCAAGGAGTTGACCAGCTGGTCGGAGAACATCGACCCGGACTTGGACTGGCAGGCGAATGCCAACTTCACCAGGGACGCGAACCCGTTCCCCGGATACCTGGTGCTGACCGAGCAGGACGGCGACGGACAGTTCACGAGTGTCGTCGTGATGCCGCTGACGATCGGGATCGAGGGAACCTGAGCGGCTGCGCCCTGCAAGATGGCCGCATGGCTGTTGAATTCGTTGCCGGCCCGGAGCTCGGCGACGAGCTTCGGGCGCGGATCGCGGCGCTCCGGTCTCGTTCGCGTGCGGTCGCGCATGATTGCACCGAATACGGTGGTCCGGGCAGTGCCGAGTTCACTGACCTCGAAATCGTGTGAGCGGTACAAGGTGGCGTTGACCCAGTCGTTCTCTCCGAGCAACCGCTCGGCCGGGCCCGAGGCGCAGGAGATGCGGCGGGCGATGGAGAGCAAGCGCAAGGGCGCGCCGCTACCGGAGGAAGAGCGCCAGCGGATTTAGGCGGCGTATTACCGGGCGCAGGCGAGCGTCTTTCGCGAGATCGCGGCGGACACGTTTGTCGCGATGGCGGACGACCACCAGCAGGCGGCCGAGACCTTCGGGATTCCCCAGCCGAAGGGCCTGATGGACGTCTTCCGGGCCTGCGGCATCGGCACCGACGAGCCCGCTGCCGGCCCCAGTACCGCCGGCTGACCGTTCCGGTTCCCTACCGTCTCGTTCGGCGTTCGTCCCGCCAGGTAGCGCAGCGCCTGTTCAGTCGGCGAGCAGTTGCTTGCGTAGCCACAGCGGGTCGGGGTTGACGTGTGGCACGCCGGCGAGGACGACCGTCGGGACCGTCTCGTTGCCGTCGGCCACCGCGCGTACCGCCGCGGCGGCCTCCGGGTCCCGCCAGATGTCCACCCAGTCGGCCTTCCGGCCGACCGGGCCGAGGGTTGCCCGCAGGCGCACGCAGAACGGGCAGCCCGGGCGCCAGTAGATGACAGCGCGGCCGTTTTCGGCGCCTCGGCGCTGGATCTCGGCCTGGGTCACCGGGCGGGGAAAGATCAGCGGCGAGCCGATCGCCGCCAGGGCCGCGAAGACCACGACGACGGCCACGGAGCCGGTGGCGATACCGAGCGCGGCGCCGGCGAGCAGGACCGCACCCGCGAGAGTCCATCGACGGAGCATGAGCCGACGCTACGCCAGGCCCGCGTTCTCCTGCGCCCGCCGCCCAGCGCCGGATTCCACGCCCACCGGCGGGGGGTCACCCGCCCTGGACGGGTGAATTTGCTTCCGCTCGACGCTCTGGCGGCGCCACCCCGGCGTCCGGTCGCTGTTGCGTCACTCTGGGTAAGTCCGAGGGTCTGGTCGCGGGGGTTCCGACGCGATCCGCGTGCGGCCGACGGGCGTGTTCCGGCGCCGTGCGCGACCCTGGCCGCGCGCCGCCGCGCCGCGTACCGGGCCTGTCTCCGCGGCGGCGGCGATGTGCGGCCGGGTGGAACCGTGGACCCGCGGTTTCCGCTGGCAGAGGCCGAATCGTGCCGGCCGGGTGTGGCCGCCGCCCGGCATCTTCGGCGATCTCGCCGGGAGGTGGCGCGGCCGGCGCGGGTGGCCGTCGTCCGCTCGGTGCGCCGACCCCACGGTGCCAGCTCGCGTAGCCGGTGTGTTTAGCATGGTTTCGCACTTTGTGCGCTCTTTGTCGTCGATCACGCACCGTGTCAAGTTTTGCTGGCCCGACGGGTCGTCACGCCCGAGATCGGTAGTATTCCGCGGCTCCGACGCCATGATCAAATTCGCTGATCAGGTGACAGGTGGGCGTTGTGACCGTTTCGTCCCTGGCGGGCCGGCGTTGGTACCTGGGAAGATTACTCAAAGTGACAGCGAATACGCCGCCCTAATATGTCGCGTCTTTGCAAGGCGTTGCGCCGGAATCCACCGGATCGGACAACCCGTCCTAACCTGGCGGCGAAAAAGATTCACAAGACGGCCTCGCGCAGAGGTGTCGATGTCTGCCCTAAGGTTGGTCAGGTGAGAGTTGAGCATCACTGGTGGAATGGTGACATCCGGCTCGCGCGCCGGGATGTCTACGTCCGCACCGACGGAGAAGTCTGGGAGGTCGAAGCTCAGATGGGCGGGCCTCAGGGCAAATCCAAGGTGCAGCAGTGTCCGGGAAAGGCGTCCGCGCTGATCCTGGCCGACGCGTGGCGCGGGCCACGCTGGCAGTGGCGCAAGCTCTAGGCGCCAGGAGCCGGGCTGCGCCGCATGCTTGAACTTCTCGGCCAGCCGCGATTTTCGATCGGGCCGGACCCCGCGGGGTCCGGCCCGATGTGCTAAATCTCGATCATGCGTCCCGCGCCCGGTCAGGTCCTGCACTTCTCCGAAGACCCGCGCATCGAAACCTTCGTGCCACACGTCGCGGCAACGGCGCGACAGCCCGAGGCGTACGTGTGGGCGGTCGATGCCGAGCAGGCACCCGCGTACTGGTTTCCGCGTGACTGCCCCCGGGTGCTCGCCTGGCCCGGCCCCGGGACCACGGCCGCCGACCGCCGCCTGCTCTCGGGCGGGCGCGTTCATGCGATCGAGTACGGCTGGCTGCCGGCGCTGCGGTCGGTGCGCCTTTTCGCGTACCGATTCGATGCTGGGTCCTTCGAGCCTTTCGGCATGCCGAACCCGCACGCGATGGTCGCGACCACGACGGTGACACCGCTCGGCCCGGCGGAGCCGGTCGGCGACCTGCTCTCGTTGCACGAGGCCGCGGGCATCCAGTTGCGGCTGGTCGTGAACCTGCTGGCGTTCATGGACGAGGTGGTCGCCAGCTCCGCGGAGTTCAGCGGGATCCGGCTGCGCTACGCCACACCGCCCAAGTGAACCGGCGGACGAACTGTCCGCTAGCGGTCGTCCGGGTTGATCTAGCCTGTGAATCCACCCAACAAGGACGAAAGTGATGTCCCATGCAGGCCACTGTGACTGACACCCGTTCCGATGTCGCCGTGCTGCGCCTGAGCGGCGAGCTCGATGCCAATACCGCAAACCAACTGCACAAACTGCTCGCGGACCTGCTCGAACGCCCGGTGCCGCGGATCGTCGTCGATCTCAACGACCTTAAATTCTGTGACTCCGTCGGGCTCAGCGCCTTCATCACCGCCAAGCAGGTCATCACCGCGCGGGGCGGGTGGCTGAGCTTTGCCGGCGCGAACCAGTTCCTGTCCACGCTGCTGGACACCGTCGGGCTGAGCAAGTACTTCGCGATCTTCCCGGAGGTGGACGACGCGATCGCCGCGGCGCAGCTTTAGGTCAGTCCGCGCCGCGCGCCGCCGCTGTCCGAGCAGCTGTCAGTCCGTGCGGCGCGCCGCCGCTGATCGAGCGACTGTCAGTCCGTGCCGCGTCGCCGCTGCTCGAGCAGCTGGCGGAAGACGTACCTGCGGATGTCGTCGGCCTCGCCCATCTTCAGGTCCGCGAACCGGAGCCCGAGTTCGGTGGGCCTCTCCTCGTCGCCGCGCTGCATGCGGACCACCATGGCCGTGGCGGAGAGCTCCCGCCCCGTCTCGAACGCCGCGACAACCTCGTCCCCGCGGCCGAAGTTGATTTCCGTACCCGTGTAGTAGCAGCGCATCCCGCCCTCGCTGAGGTCGACGGCGGTGACCTCGAGATCGACGCCGGCGTGCCGCACCACGACGGGCAGGCTCACGTTGGCCCGTACGAAGGAGCGTCGTTGGGTCCGCTCCGCCTGCGCGGTCAGGCGGACCAGCCAGGTCGGTGCGGGGCTGCCGTTGGTCTCCAGGACCGCGATGGGTGCCTGCCGGAGCTGGCTGCCCTCGCCCCAGACGAGCAGGCCGCGCTCGCCGGTATCGGGTCGCACCATCCGCCCGGTGCGATCCATCGGCTCGCGCAGCAGCACGGTGTCGGCCGTGACAGCACTGATCACCGCGGCGAGCGGCTCGGGCCGCGAGTCGAGCGTGACGTCGACGAGATCGTTGATGTCGGGCAGGTCCGCGAGGGTAGTGCTCACCTGGTCCTCCCCCCACCGTTGCGTCTGCAAACGGGCGTGCGGGCACCTCCCCTACTGGAACGATAGCCATGGTGCCCGGCGTCCGGATCCAGAACCGGCAATTGCCCTCTGCCGCCGTACCCGGCCGGCCGGCGAGCGCGCTAGGACTCCCAGGGCAGACAATTGGTCGATCTCGATCCGGCGCGTGACGTCGAGACGGTAGCGTTCTATGATCCCCACGTCGTGTGTGGCCGTTGCGGTCGCCGACGTACGGGGAGGATTCAGATGTCCCGGTCCATGTGGTCGGCTCGCGCCGGCTTGGCGCTGCTCACGACCGTCTCCGTGGGAGCGCTCGCCGCTCCCGCCGAGGCCGCCGGCGCCGGCGTGGCCACGGTCAGCGGCACGAAGGTGCGGTACACGGCCGCCACCGGCAAGCAGAACAAGGTCGTGGTGACCCGCTCCGGGAACACGATCACGATCGATGACAAGGTCGCGGTGAAGGCCGGCAAGGGCTGCAAGGCGGTCAAGGGCGACAAGACCAAGGTGCGCTGCACCACCGGGAAGGCGCCGACCCGGGTACAGGTGTACCTCGGCTCCCGGAACGACTCGGTGGCCAACCGCACCGACCTGCCGATGACCGCGACCGGTGGCACCGGCGTCGACCGCCTCACCGGCGGTCCCCGGGCGGACTACCTGCGGGGCGACGCCGGCAACGACAAGATCTGGGGCGGCGGCGGCAACGACGACATCGACGGCCACGAAGGCGCCGATTACCTGTACGGCGGTGCCGGCAACGACTATGTGCGCGGCAACGACGGCAACGACCGGCTCTACGGTGAGGCGGGCAACGACCACCTGTACGGCGATTCCGAAAACGACCGGGTGTACGGCGGTCCCGGTGACGACTCTCTCGAGGAGGGCTTCAACCCGCTCGCCGGCCGGTCCGACGCCGACCTGCTGAGCGGCGGAAGCGGCTCCGATTACGTGCAGTACGCCGGCCGGTCCAAGGCGATCATTGCGGACCTCGACGGCGCCACCGGCGACGACGGCCAGGCCGGCGAGCACGACACCCTGGCCACGGACGTCGAGGGCATCGTCGGCGGCCGCGGCAACGACCGCCTGGTCGGCTCGGCGGGCGCCAACGGGCTGTTCGGCAACGCCGGCAACGACACCCTGCTGGGCGGTGCCGGCAACGACTACCTCTCCGGCGATTTCGGTGCCGACCGGCTCGAAGGCGGGCCGGGGGACGACGGCCTCGCCGGCGACAGCGGCGACAGCGTGGCCGCGGACGTGCTGCTCGGTGGCCCCGGCCGTGACCAGGTGGACTACGGCAGCTACAGCAAGCCGGTGACCGTGGACCTCGACGGCGCCGCCCGCGACGACGGCCTGCCCGGCGAGCACGACACGGTCGGCGTGGACGTGGAGGACATCCAGGGCGGCCAGGGCTCGGACCGGCTGACCGGCAACGCGGCCGACAACGAGATCCTCGGCTACTTCGGCGACGACGTGCTGCGCGGCGGCGCCGGCAACGACCGGCTCGAGGGCGAACTCGGACGCGACACCATCTACGGCGACGCCGGCGACGACAATCTCAACGCAGGCTGGTACGGCGACGGCGCGGACAGCCTGAACGGGGGCGAGAACCTGACCGCCACCGGCGACAACTGCCGGACCCACGACGCCGAGGACACCGCGATCGACTGCGAGTCCTACAACTGACGAGCGCGAAAATGTGGCCCGCCGGGATGCCGGCGGGCCACATTCGTGTGGTGCAGTCGATCGGGCGGGACGGTGCCACTGAGGTGCCAGTGGCACGGCCCGGAATTACTGACAATCCTAACCTCTGTGGTTCTGTCGCCATCTTCCCCGCTCCCTCCGCAAACGCGGGGGGACGAGGAATTTCGGCTGGTTGAACCAATAGATTGCTAGGGCGCTGATGGCTGACAGCACAACCACTGCGGCCAGCACGCCGATCAATATCCGCGTCGGGGTCTCACCGATGACACCGCTATCGGACAGGGTTCCGATGGTGACGATGGAGAGCATCGAAGAAAGGATCAGATTCGCCGCGAGAAGCGTCCGCTCCTGTCCAGAGCCGGGACACGCGAACATCCGTCGCGCCGCCGATGGAGATCATCCCAACAGGCCCGGCCAACGCTTAACGGCATGCAGCTCCAGCACGGCCGGGGTGGCGCTGACAACGGTGATCTGCACGCCATCGCGCTCCGCCCGCACCTGCCAGGCAACGCCCCTTACCGGCTGCTGCGGATCGATGAAGAACCCTGCACCAATGAGGAATTCTTTGGCGCTGGCCTCACGGGTGAACCGCCCCGACTCACACGCCCAGCTTGCCCGCGAACCCGGATACGGGTCGACGGCTGTGCTCTCGGCGCCGCCGCAAAGCTCCCGCGCCATCGAGAACAACGCCTCGTCACCAACGGCGGTGCGCTCAACGACAAGGTTCGCGCGGAAATGCAGCGTCAACATGAGGGCGACCATGAGGGTTGCCGCCGCAGCAACTCGCCGAACCCACGGCGGTAAACCGGTGCTGCGGAGATTCATCAACGCTTCCTTCGACGGTTAACGCGATCTCACGACAGCGACGAAAAGACCGAGAGCTGTCGCTCGTATCAAGGCACTGCGAGACGGCTGAATTGCCGGGCGAGTACAACATCGTTTTCGGAGGTCCGACACGCCCGAAGGTCCAAAGTCATCCCCGCGTTCGGCTCGACCTCGAGGTCCTCAGCCACTCCAACCTCACTGGCGCCATCCTGTCCCCGTCGACTCATGCCCAAGGCGGCCCAACAGCGGGGGGAAGGCGGATGGGTATTCACGACGCCGAAACCGACTACCACGGATGGAAGCAGATCCTGCGCGACGCTGGTCTACGTGACGGCCGCTCGCACGACGCCCGGGTGCTGCTCAACCTCCAGGCATGGCGGCCTGGTGCCAGCACATGACCGACCCGATCCGGGCAGACATCGCCAAGCGGGGGCGGCCCCCATCCGGAAGCCTGCCGAGATGCCGGCCGCCGACCCTGCGGGGGAGCGGGACGGCGGTTCGGAGGCCGCCTGACGGGCAACTGAGACCACTCACGCAGAAGGGCCGATCCCCTTGGGGGTCGGCCCTAGCGTTTGCCTGGTCAAGCTGGCGGAGGATACGAGATTCGAACTCGTGAGGGGTTTCCCCCAACACGCTTTCCAAGCGTGCGCCCTAGGCCTCTAGGCGAATCCTCCGTCCGACAGGATACAGACCCGTCGGTGTCCCCTTCGGCGGGAGGGCGGGGCGGCGCGTCGGCGGGCGCCGGGTACTCTAGTCCGCAGCCCCTCGTGCGGCGTCATCTTGTGAACCTCCCCAGGGCCGGAAGGCAGCAAGGATAAGCGAGCTCTGGCGGGTGCACGGGGGGTCCTTGCTTTCCTCGTACCCACCAACGCGGGACGCGGTTTGTTCTTGTCACACCCTCGACGGAGAATGGCGCGGTCGTCCAGGAGGTGGCAGGAGTGGCACTAGCCCTCTACCGCAAGTACAGGCCGCGGACCTTCGCCGAGGTCATCGGGCAGGAGCACGTCACCGAGCCGTTGTCGCAGGCGCTGCGCAGCGGCCGGCTGCACCATGCCTATCTCTTCTCCGGTCCGCGCGGCTGCGGCAAGACGTCGAGCGCGCGCATCCTCGCCCGCTCCCTCAACTGTGAGCAGGGTCCCACGCCCGAGCCGTGCGGGGTCTGTGCTTCCTGCAAGTCGCTCGCCAACGACGGCGCCGGGTCGATCGACGTCATCGAGATCGACGCGGCCAGCCACGGCGGCGTCGACGACGCCCGTGACCTGCGGGAGAAGGCGTTCTTCGCGCCGGCGAGCAGCCGCTACAAGATCTACGTCATCGACGAGGCGCACATGGTCTCGTCGGCCGGCTTCAACGCGCTGCTCAAGCTCGTCGAGGAGCCGCCGGACTACGTCAAGTTCATCTTCGCGACGACCGAGCCGGAGAAGGTGCTCGGCACGATCCGCTCGCGCACCCACCACTATCCGTTCCGGCTGATCCCGCCCGCGGTGCTGCGGCCCTATCTCCAGCAGCTCACCGAGGCGGAGGGCGTGCACGTCGACCCGGCGGTGCTCCCGCTGGTCGTCCGGGCCGGCGGCGGCAGCGCCCGGGACACCCTGTCCGTGCTCGACCAGCTCATCGCCGGCGCCGGGCCCGAGGGCGTCGACTACGGCCGGGCGGTGCAGTTGCTCGGCGTCACCGACGGCGCGCTGATCGACGAGATGTGCGACGCGCTCGCCGCGGGGGACGGTGCGGCCGCCTACCAGACCATCGACCGCGTGGCCGAGGCCGGCCACGATGCCCGGCGCTTCGCCTCCGACCTGCTCGAACGCTTCCGCGACCTGATCATCCTGCAGCAGATTCCGGACGCGGTGAGCAAGGGCCTGATCGACGGGCCGGCCGACCAGCTCGACCAGATGGGCGCCCAGGCGACCCGGCTCGGGCCGGCCACCCTGTCCCGGTGCGCCGACATCGTGCACAACGGCCTGGTGGAGATGCGCGGCACGACCGCGCCGCGACTGCTCCTCGAGCTGATCACGGCCCGGATGCTGCTGCCGGGCGCGGACGATTCGAGTGGCGCGCTGCTGCAGCGGCTGGAGCGCATGGAGCGGCGGCTCACGCTGAGCGGCGACGCGGTCGGTGCGCAGCACGACTCTCCGCAGGCCGCGCCGACCGCGGCGGCACCCGCCGCGAGTGGCGGCGGTGGCGGCGGGATCTCGGCGGCCCGCGCGGCGGCCGCGGCGGCGGGTCGACGCGCACCGGCGCCCGGTTCGACCGCGCAGGGCGGGTCCGCGCAGGCTGGTGTTGCGCAGGGCGGTCCCGGGCAGGTTGGTGCCGCGCAGGGCGATCTTGGGCACGCTGGTGTAGCGCAGGCTGGTGCCGGGCAGGGTGGTCTCGCGCAGGATGGCGCGGCGCAGGGCAGTGTGGGCCTGGTGGGGGTCGGGGGCGTCGCGTCCGGGGCCGTCGGTTCGGCCGCTGTGGGCGGCGTGGATTCTGTTCCGGGTGCGACCGTTGGCTCGGCGTCCGTAGGGGGCATTGCGGCGGGGTCTGCCGATCCCGTCTCTGCCGTGCCCGCCACGGTGCACACCGAGGGCGATGCGGCGGCGTCCGCCGCCCCGGTCTCGGCGATGCCCGGCTCGGCCACTCCCGTTTCGGCGGTGCCGTCCGGTTCGGCGGCGTCGGTTTCGGCTGTGCCCTCTGGTTTCGCCGATCCTGAACTGGCGGATCGTGGCCTGGCAGATCCTGAATCGGCGGATCGTGGCCTAACGGATCCTGGCCTGGCGGGTTCCGGTTTCGCGGGCTCGGATCTGGCGGGTGCGGATCTGGCGGGTGCGGATCTGGGTGGTCCGGATCTGGGTGGTCCGGGTCTGGCAGGTCCGGGTCTGGCTGGTCCGGTTTCGGCCGTGCCGGGCTCGGCGCAGGTCTCCGGGGCGCCGTCCGTGTCGGCTGAGGCTGCGCCGCCCCTGCAGGAGCTTCGCCGGACGCCGGCCGCTCGGCAGCCGGAGCCCGCGGGCATCATGCCGGACGCACCGGTGGAGCCCGGCGGTGACGACATCGGGGCGCCCGGCGAGCTCTCCGTCGCGTCCATCCGGGAGGTCTGGCCCGAGATCATGGTCGCCGTCGGGCGGAAGAGTAAGAAGATCGCCGCGCTCGCGCAGGGCGCGACCGTCCGCGACCTCGACGGCCAGACCGTGGTGCTCACGTTCCGCTTCCCGGCGCACGCCAAGATGGTCGCGGCCGAGCCGGCCCTGCTCTCCGACGCCCTCTACGAGGCGCTCGGTGGCCGCTGGCAGATCCGCTGCGACGTGGCGGGCGAGGGCGGCCCGTCTCCCGGCTCCGGCCCCGCACCGCGTGGTCCGCAGGGCGGGTCACCCGGCCCGGCGCAACGGGCGCCGCAGGGCCAGGGCGCTCCGGACGATCTCGCCGGGCGCGGCGGGCAGACGCAGGCCGCGGGCGGCGGGCAGACGCAGGCCGCGGGCGGCGGGCAGACGCAGGCTGCGGGTGGCGCGCAGACGCAGGCCGCGGGCGGCGCCACGCGGCAGCGCGAGGCGGCGCCGCGTGCCGCGGCGGCCGGCCGTGAGGCTGCGCAGAGCGCGGGCGCGCCGAGCGATGACAGCGACGAGTGGCCGGAACCGGCGCGACCGGGTGGGCACGCGGCGGCGGCAGCGGCGGTTACCCCTTCGGCCACGGACGACGAATGGCCGGAGCCGGCCAGGCTGGGCGGCGCGGCGGCGGGCGACCGGGATGCCGGCGCTGGTGGGCCCGCGGATCCGAGCGTCGGGCAGAGCGGGTCGGCGGGCGCACCGGATTTTGACGGCCCGGCCGGTGGCCGGGGCTTCGACGGTTCCGCGAACCCTGGTGCGGTGTCCGAGGGGGGACTTGAACCCCCAAGCCCGTCCCCGGCGGCGCCGGGGGCTGGTGAGCGCGGCGGGTTTGCGACCGCAGGCGCCCCGGGCCAGGGCGCGGCGGGTGGTGACCTCGCGGCGGCGCGCAACGCCACGCCCGCGGCGGCCTCCGCGCCGCCGGCCGGGGCCGGGCGGCCGACGTCCAGCGGTCTCGCCGCGGCCCGCGCGGCGGCGGCGGGCGCGGGGCGCGGCAACGCGGCGGCGAACCGTGGCGGCGGCAGCGCCGCGGCGAACAGGAACGACGCCTGGTCCGACGGCTCGCCGACGGAGGAAGCGCCCTACGACCCCGAGTACGACGGCCCGGTGCGGCCCGGCGCGGCCCAAGGCCACGGTGCGGCCCAAGGCCGCGGTGCCACCCAAGGTCATGGTGCGGCCCAAGGTCATGGTGCCGCTCAGGGTCGGGGTGTCGCTCAGGGGCGGGGTACCTCGCCGGGTTACGGCGGCGGCCCGGCCTTCGAGGGCTTCGATCCCGGTGACGAGCCCCTCGACGACGTGATCGACGAGCGGACCGCGCGCCAGAGCAGCGAGCAGCAGGCCGTGCAGTTGCTTCGCGACGCGCTCGGCGCCGAGAAGATCAGCGAGTCCTGACCCGGTTCCGTGCGGCCTGTGTGGCGCGCGGGACAATGGACGCGACTATCCCTTTCAATAAGGAGCTAAGCGATGCGCCCCGGTGGACAGCCGAACATGCAGCAGATCATGAAGCAGGCGCAGAAGATGCAGCAGCAGGTCGCGCAGGCGCAGGCCGAGCTCGCCGAGGCCGAGGTGACCGGCACCGCCGGCGGCGGCCTGGTCACCGTCGTGGTGACGGGCCTGGGCGAGTTCAAGTCGATCAAGATTGATCCGAAGGCCGTCGACCCCGAGGACATCGAGACGCTCGAGGACCTCGTCCTCGCCGCGATCCACAACGGGTCGGAGGCGGTGCGCGAGCTGACCGAGCAGAAGATGGGTCCGGCCACCGGCGGTCTCGGCGGCCTCTCCCTCCCGGGATTCTGAGCCCGTGTACGAGGGCGCCATCCAGGACCTGATCGACGAGCTGGGGCGGCTGCCGGGCGTCGGCCCGAAGAGCGCACAGCGGATCGCCTTCCACGTCCTGTCCGCCGATCCCGCCGACGTGACGCGGCTGGCCAACGCCTTGCGCAAGGTCAAGGAGCAGGTCCGCTTCTGCACGACCTGCTTCAACGTCGCCGAGTCCGAGCAGTGCCGGGTCTGCCGCGACACCCGTCGCGGCAACGACGTGCTCTGTGTCGTCGAGGAACCCAAGGACGTCGTCGCGATCGAGCGGACCGGTGAGTTCCGCGGTCGGTACCACGTCCTGGGTGGCGCCATCAATCCGCTCGAGGGCATCGGCCCCGACAACCTGCGGATCCGGGAGTTGATGATCCGGCTCGGCACCGGCGAGGTGAAGGAGCTGATCCTCGCCACGGATCCGAACACCGAGGGCGAGGCCACGGCCACCTACCTCGCGATCATGGTCAAGCCGATGGGCATCACCGTCACGCGCCTGGCCAGCGGCCTGCCGGTCGGCGGCGACCTCGAATACGCCGACGAGATCACTCTCGGCCGAGCCTTCGAGGGCCGCAGAGCCGTGTGACCGGGGTGTGACTTTAAGGGCCAGATCAAAAGCAGGACCATGTCGTGCCTGGTTGCATGGCGCCGACCGTCGCTCACGCCGAGGCCGGGCGGGGGCGGCCAATCGCCTGGCGGCTCATGAGCGGCCACCCCCACCCTGCCAGGTCCGTGCTCCCCAAAACCGGGTTCAGCCGGCTCGGTCGGCGGGATCGGCACCCAGGCCCGCTCGACGCCGTCCACGATGGTCGTCAGGCCGGGTGACAGATGTTGCTGATGTGCCGCCGGACCCTCGCGAACTCCGGTCCTTTCGCTGGCAGGAGGGGCATCGGCGCCTCCTGCGTGAGTCGGTGGGATTGTCGGCGTGACGACGGCGTGGGCCACAGCGGAAGCCGAGTGATTCGCAGTTCGAGGGTCGGCCGGGCCCGGTGGCGGGGGCCGCGCGGGGTGTCGGGGTGGGCCGGACGGGCGCCTTCGCGCGGGCCGGCTGGGCTGGTGGCGGGGGCCGAGCGACGCCTTGTGCCGGCCGAAACGGCTGGTGGGACGGGTGATGCCCTAGTCGCTGGTGATGCCGGCGCGGGCCGATGTTGCGTGTGACGTGGGTTACCAGGTCACGCCCCCGTCACAACGTGGCCAGGACTTGGTAAAAGCACCTACAGCCTATTGACCAGTGAGCAGGAATACGTGAGCGTTCCTCTCACGGCGGCGGCTTAACCCGTCCGCTGGTTCTATGCGTCCACACCGGCGACCACCATCGCCGGCACGGGGACGCAGTTACCCACGTTCGCGACAACCGATCGGTTGCCCGCGCTGCGGGGGCCGGTCCGATCCGGCGGCGCTGCCGCGGTTCGGCCTAGGCGCCGTGGCCGGTGGCCGGGGAAAGGACCGACGCTCCATGGTCGTTGGACCCGGCACGCAGGTTCCGATCGCTGCGGACCCCGCTGAGGGTGCCAAGGCGATCGAGGGCCGCTCGCTCGGCCGCATCGCCTGGAACCGGCTCAAGCGCGACCGCGTCGCCATGGGCGGCGGGTACGTCGTTATCTTCCTGATCCTGGTGGCGATCTTCGCGCCGTGGATCGTCGATCTTCTCGGTTCGCCGCCGAACGAGTTCCACCAGAAGCTGATCGACACGAGCACGCTGGCGCCTTACGGCGGCACCGGTATCAGCGCCGACCATCTCTTCGGGGTCGAGCCGCAGAACGGCCGCGACATCTTCAGCCGGATCGTCTACGGCGCCCGCATCTCGCTGCTGATCGCGTTCCTCGCGACGCTGGTCTCCGTCGTCATCGGCTCGACGCTCGGCGTCATCGCCGGCTACTTCGGCGGCTGGGTGGACGCGCTGATCAGCCGGGCCATGGACGTCTTCCTGGCGTTCCCGCTGCTGGTCTTCTCGATCGCGCTGGCGGGCGTCATCCCGGACACGGCGTTCGGCCTCACCGGCGACTCGTTGCGCATCGCCCTGCTGATCTTCATCATCGGCTTCTTCAGCTGGCCGTACATCGGGCGCATCGTCCGGGGCCAGACACTGTCGCTTCGGGAGCGGGAGTTCGTCGACGCGGCCCGCAGCCTGGGTGCGCGCAGCCCGTACATCATCTTCAAGGAGATGATGCCGAACCTGATCGGGCCGATCCTCGTCTACGCCACGCTGCTGATCCCGACGAACATCCTGTTCGAGGCCGCGCTGTCATTCCTCGGCGTCGGCATCCGGGCGCCAACGGCGAGCTGGGGCGGCATGTTGGCGGGTGCCGCGCAGTTCTACACGATCTGGCATTTCATGTTCTTCCCGGGCATAGCGATCTTCATTACCGTGCTCTCCTTCAACCTTTTCGGTGACGGCCTGCGCGATGCGCTCGACCCGAAGGGCAAGCGCTGAGATGCGCTTCGTGACTTTCACTCCAGCTGCGCGGTCCGGACCCGGACCGTTCCACCAGGGAGGTTGCTACAAGTGATCCGAAAGTCAAAGGTGCTGGTGGCCGGTACGGCCGCGCTTGCACTGTCGTTGTCCGCCGCCGCATGTGGTGGTAGCGACGACACCAATGGTTCGACCAGCTCGAGCAAGGCCGAGTTCAACGCGGCCATGACCAAGGTGTTCAACCCTTCCGAGAAGAAGGGCGGCACCATCAAGCTCGCCAACTCCGGCGACTGGGACACCGTCGACCCCGGTGAGACCTACTACGGCTACTCGTGGAACTTCCTCCGCCTGTACGGCCGTGGTCTGCTCATGTTCAAGCCCGTCCCGGGTGCGGAAGGCAACACGGTCACCCCCGACCTCGCCGAGGGCCTGGGTGTGCCGTCGGACGGCGGCAAGACCTGGACGTACAAGATCCGCAAGGGCGTCAAGTTCGAGGACGGCGCGGAGGTCAAGGCCGCCGACGTCAAGTACGCGGTTCTGCGCTCCATCGACAAGGAGACGTTCCCGAACGGCCCGGCCTACTTCGAGGGGTTCCTGAACCTCCCGGAGGGCTACAAGGGTCCGTACAAGTCGAAGGGTGTGAACACCGACTCGGCGATCACCACCCCGGATGACAGCACCATCGTCTTCCACCTGAAGTCGGCGTTCGGCGGCTTCGACTACCTGGCGGCGCTTCCGCAGACCGTTCCGGTCCCGGCGGCCAAGGACACCGGTGCCAAGTACAAGGAGCACGTGGTCTCGTCCGGGCCGTACATGTTCGACCAGAACAACCTGGGCAAGAACTTCTCGCTCAAGCGCAACCCGAACTGGGACCAGACGACCGACCCGAACCGTAAGGCGCTGCCGGACGGCTACGAGGTCTCGCTGAACGTCAACGCGGACGACATCGACAACCGTCTGCTCTCCGGCGACCTCGACCTCGACGTCGTGGGCACCGGCGTGCAGCCGGCGGCCCTCGGACGCGTCGTCGGTGACCCGGCGCTCAAGGCGCAGACCGACAACCCGGTCCTCGCCCGGCTCTGGTACACCTCGATCAACCCGACCGTGGCGCCGCTGGACAACATCGAGTGCCGCAAGGCCGTCGAGTTCGCCGCGGACAAGACCGGCTACCAGACCGCTTACGGCGGCCCGCTGGCCGGTGGCGACATCGCCACGACGATCCTGCCCCCGATGATCCCGGGCTACGAGAAGTTCGACCTCTACCCGGCCGGCGCCGACAACACCGGTGACGTGGAGAAGGCCAAGGCCGCTCTCGCCGCCTGTGGCCAGCCGAACGGCTTCGAGACGAACATGGGTTACCGCGCCGAGCGGCCCAAGGAGAAGGCGACCGCCGAGTCGCTGCAGCAGTCGCTGGCCCGGGTCGGCATCAAGCTCACGCTGAAGCCGTTCCCGCAGGGTGACTACTTCTCGCAGTACGCCGGCAACCCGCCGTACGTGAAGGCCAACAAGCTCGGCCTGGTCACCAACGGCTGGGGTGCGGACTGGAACGACGGCTTCGGCTTCCTGTCGCAGATCGTGGACAGCCGGGTCATCCGGGAGACCGGTGGCTCGTCCAACACCAGCGTCCGGATCCCGCAGGTGGACCAGATGCTGGACGCGGCGGTCGCCGAGACCGACACGGCCAAGCGCGACGCGCAGTGGGGCCCGATCGACAAGCGCGTCATGGAAGAGGCGGTGATCCTGCCGGGCGTCTACGCGAAGAGCCTGATGATCCGGCCGAAGCGTCTCTCCAACGTCTTCGTCAGCGAGGCGTACAGCATGTACGACTACCTGTCGCTCGGCGTCGCGTAAACCTCTCCGCCACTTCTCCATCAGCTAGGTAGGTGAAGGCAGCAGGCGGCCGGCCCGGGGCGACCCGGGCCGGCCGCTACAGCCGGGCTCCGTGATCACATACATCATCAGGCGTCTCTTTGCGGCCGTCGTGCTGCTCTTCATCGTCAGCGCCGCCACGTTCGCGATCTTCTACCTGGTTCCGCGCCTGGTGGGGTCGACCCCGGAGACGCTGGCCACCCGGTACGTCGGGCGGGCAGCGACTCCGGAGACGGTCAACCTCATCGCGCACAAGCTGGGCTTCTACGACCCGCTGTGGCTGCAGTACGGCCGCTGGGTCAAGGGCATCTTCCTCGGCTCCGAGTACGACTACGGCTCCGGCGTGGAGCACTGCCCCGCGCCCTGCTTCGGCTACTCCTTCATCACCAAGCAGCCGGTGTGGCCGGACCTGCTCGACCGGCTGCCGGTGACGCTGTCGCTCGCGGTCGGCGCGTCGTTCCTCTGGCTGCTGTTCGGGCTCTCCACCGGCGTCGTGTCCGCGCTGCGCCGCGGCTCGCTGCTGGACCGCGCCGCGATGACCTTCTCGCTCGCCGGCGTCTCCCTCCCCATCTTCTTCACCGGCATGATCAGCCTGCTGGTGTTCAGCTACAAGCTCGGCTGGACGGCGCCGGGCGGCACCTACACGCCGTTCACCGAGAGCCCGATCGACTGGGCGTACGCCCTGTTGCTGCCCTGGCTGGTGCTGGCGCTGCAGTTCTCGGCCCAGTACGCGCGACTGACGCGCGCCGGCATGCTCGACACCATGGGCGAGGACTACATCCGTACCGCCCGGGCCAAGGGCCTGCGGGAACGTGACGTGAACATCAAGCACGGCCTGCGTGCCACGCTCACCCCCATCCTGACCATCTTCGGCCTGGACTTCGGTCTGCTGCTCGGCGGCGCCGTCCTGACCGAGCAGGTGTTCTCCCTGCCCGGCCTCGGCAAGTACGCGGTCGACGCGATCAACAACAACGACCTGCCGAAGGTGCTCGGCGTGACCCTCATGGCGGCGTTCTTCGTCGTCATCGCCAACCTGATCGTCGACCTGTTCTACGCGGTCGTCGACCCGAGAGTGAGGGTGGGCTGATGTCCGGCGGACAGCCATTCCTCGAGGTCAAAGACCTCAAGATCCACTTCCCGACCGAAGACGGCCTGGTACGCAGCGTCGACGGGCTGAACTTCTCCCTGGAACGCGGCCGCACGCTGGGCATCGTCGGGGAGTCGGGCTCCGGCAAGTCGGTCACCAGCCTGGGCATCATGGGCATCTACAACAAGCGCAACGCCCAGGTCTCGGGCGAGATCTGGCTGGACGGCGAGGAGATCGTCAGCGCCGGCGCGGAGACCGTCCGCAAGCTGCGTGGCAACAAGCTCGCGATGATCTTCCAGGACCCGCTGTCCGCGATGCACCCGTACTACACGGTCGGTAAGCAGATCGTCGAGGCGTACCAGGTGCACCACAACGTGTCCAAGAAGGTCGCCCGCAAGCACACGGTGGACATGCTGGGCCGGGTCGGCATCCCGCAGCCGGACCGCCGGGTCGACGACTACCCGCACCAGTTCTCCGGCGGCATGCGCCAGCGCGCGATGATCGCCATGGCGCTGGTCAACGACCCGCAGCTGCTGATCGCCGACGAGCCGACCACCGCGCTCGACGTGACAGTGCAGGCGCAGATCCTGGACCTGATGCACGATCTGCAGGCGGAGTTCAACTCGGCGCTGATCGTCATCACCCACGACCTCGGCGTCGTCGCCGAGCTCGCCGACGACGTGCTGGTCATGTACGGCGGCAGGTGCATCGAGTTCGCCGAGGCCACCACGATCTTCGACCGCCCCGAGCACCCGTACACCTGGGGTCTGCTCGGGTCCATGCCGCGCATGGACCGCCCCAACCTGGACCGGCTCGTGCCCATCCCGGGTCTGCCGCCGTCGCTGATCAACCTGCCTACCGGCTGCGCGTTCAATCCTCGTTGTGCCTATGAGGATCGGACGGCGGGCCTGGGCACCACGGTTCAGCCGGAGCTGAACCGGGCCGGCGGCAGCAAGCACCTGGTGCGCTGCCACCTGCCGACGGAAGAGCGCCAGCGGATCTGGCTGCAAGAGATCAAGCCGAAGCTGGAGGCGTGATGAGCGAGCGAGGCGACGCCCTGCTGAAGGTGAAGGGGCTGGAGAAGCACTTCCCGATCACCAAGGGCCTGCTGCAGCGCAAGGTCGGCGCCGTGCGCGCGGTCGACGGCATCGACTTCGAGGTGTACCGGGGCGAGACGCTCGGCCTGGTCGGCGAGTCCGGTTGCGGCAAGTCGACCACCGGCCGGCTGCTGACCCGGCTGCTCGAGCCGACCGCCGGCTCGATCGAGCTGGACGGCCGCGACATCGCGCACCTGCGGCAGGGGCAGCTTCGGCCGCTGCGCCGCGACATGCAGATGATCTTCCAGGACCCGTTCTCGTCGCTGAACCCGCGGCACACCGTCGGCTCGATCGTCGGCGCGCCGCTGCGGATCCAGGGCGTCAAGACCGAGCACGGCGTGAAGCGGGCCGTGCAGGACCTGCTGAAGCTGGTCGGGCTCAGCCCCGAGCACTACAACCGGTACCCGCACGAGTTCTCCGGCGGTCAGCGCCAGCGCATCGGCATCGCCCGCACCCTGGCGCTGCGGCCCAAGCTGATCATCGCCGACGAGCCGGTCTCCGCGCTGGACGTGTCGATCCAGGCGCAGGTGGTCAACCTGCTCGACGACCTGCAGGACGAGTTCGGCCTGACCTACGTGTTCATCGCGCACGACCTGTCCGTGGTGCGGCACATCTCCGACCGGGTCGCGGTCATGTACCTCGGCAAGGTGGTGGAGATCGCCGACCGGGAGTCGCTGTACAAGAACCCGCGGCACCCGTACACGGTGGCCCTGCTCTCCGCGGTGCCGGTGCCCGACCCGCGCCGGCGCGACCGCACCCAGCGCGAGCGGGTGCTGTTGACCGGCGACGTGCCGAGCCCGATCAACCCGCCGTCCGGCTGCCGGTTCCGCACCCGCTGCTGGAAGGCGCAGGACATCTGCGCGACCGAGGAGCCGCCGCTGGTGGCCCGCCTCGACGACCCGGCGTCGCACCAGACCGCCTGCCACTTCCCGATCGCCGAGGACGAGACCGTGGCGGGACGCGCTCCCGCCAAGACCTCGGCCTGAGGCGGCGGGTCAGCCCTCGGGGCGGTTCAGGATGCCGACCGCGATGGCGTGGACGGCGTCCAGGTCGGCCGGGTCCTTGAGGGTCGCCGTCGCGCCCGTGACGGCGTACCACTCGTCGGCGTCGCGGTACTGGACGCTGACCTTGGCCTGATCGCCGGAGAGTTCGGTCCGCAGGGTCAGGTCGCCGGTGATGACGCCGACCTCGTCGGTCATCACCCCGCCCTGACCTGCGGTGATGTCGGTTGATTTGGTCATGCGCATCTCTCCAGCATGTCGGTCAGCGCGGACTTCTCGGCGGTGGTCACGGTGAGCTTCCACTTGGCCTTCACCGTGATCCAGTCCTGTGCGTACACGCACCAGGCGTCGGTCCGCTCGGGCTTCCAGGTCGACGGGTCCTGGTCGCCCTTTGCCCGGTTCGAGGACGCCGAAACCGCCAGCAGCTGCGGGTCGTCGAGATCGTTTGCGAAGTCCTCGCGCTCCTGCGTGGTCCAGGCGGCGGCGCCCGAACGCCAGGCGTTGGCCAGCGGGACCATGTGGTCGATGTCGACCTTGCTCGGGTCGGCGATCCGGTCGCCGTCGTACACGCTGACCCAGGTGCCGGCGACGACGTTGCAGCCGGAGAATTTGACCTTGGTGCCGTCGCGCTTGAGCACGGTGTCGCGGACGTCGCAGTTGCTGCCGGCGCTGCGCCAGTGCGGGAACTTCTCCCGGCTGTATCCGCGCATCGAGCCGGCCTTGGCGACCTTCAGCTTGTCGAGCAGCGCCCCGGAGTCCCCGGCGTCGCCGGTGTCACGGGTCGAGGCGCCGCCGGGCGCGGAGCCGCCCGGGTCGACGGTGACCTCGCAGGCCGTGGCGGTGGTCAGGATGAGCAGGGCGGCGGCGGCGCGAATGATCCACTGAGGAGCGGGGTGAGGGGGCACCCCTCAAGCGTATGCGCGGCGCGCCCGCTTCGCGCGGCTCGTCATCCGTGCCGGATACGTTCCGCGCGCCGCCCGGGCTGACCCGGACGGCGCGCGGACATCGATCAGCGCGCGGTTCAGCGTGCCCGGTTCACCGCGCTCGTCACGGCCTTGATCGAAGCGGTGACGATGTTCGCGTCGAGCCCGACGCCCCAGACGGTACGGCCGTTGACCTCGCACTCCACGTACGCGGCGGCCTGCGCGTCACCGCCGGAGGAGAGCGCGTGCTCGGCGTAGTCGAGCACCCGGACCTGGATCGCCAGCGGCTGCAGCGCCTGCACGTACGCGTCGATCGGGCCGTTGCCGACGCCGACGATGGGCCGCCGGGTGCCGCGGTGCCGGACCTCCGCGTCGATCTCGACCTTGCCGTCGACGGTGGCCGTCGAGTAGTCCTCGAAGTCGAGGATGCCGAACTGCTGGTGCGAGACCAGGTATTCGCCGGCGAAGATGTCCCACATCGCCTCGGGGCCGACCTCGCCGCCCTCGGCCTCGGTGAAGTGCTGCACCACGCCGGAGAACTCGATCTGCAGCCGCCGCGGCAGGTCGAACTTGTGCTCCTCCTTCATGATGTAAGCCACGCCGCCCTTGCCGGACTGCGAGTTGACCCGGATGACGGCCTCGTAGCTGCGCCCGACGTCCTTGGGGTCGATCGGCAGGTACGGCACGCCCCAGGTGAACGCGTCCACCTCGACGCCGGCCTCGCCCGCGTCGGCGTGCAGGGCGGTGAAGCCCTTCTTGATCGCGTCCTGGTGCGAGCCGGAGAACGCGGTGTAGACCAGGTCGCCGACGTACGGGTGCCGCTCGTGCACGGGCAGCTGGTTGCAGTACTCGACCGCGCGCTTGATCTCGTCGATGTCCGAGAAGTCGATCATCGGGTCGATGCCCTGGGAGAAGAGGTTCAGCCCCAGCGTGACCAGGTCGACGTTGCCGGTGCGCTCGCCGTTGCCGAACAGGCAGCCCTCGACGCGGTCGGCGCCGGCCAGCACGCCGAGCTCGGCGGCGGCGACGGCGGTGCCCCGGTCGTTGTGCGGGTGCAGGCTCAGGATGATGCTCTCGCGGCGCGGCAGGTGGCGGTGCATCCACTCGATGGAGTCCGCGTACACGTTGGGGGTGGCCATCTCGACGGTGGCCGGCAGGTTGATGATCAGCGGGCGGTCCGGCGTCGGGTCGATCACGTCGATCACCGCCGAGCAGATCTCCAGCGCGTACTCCAGCTCGGTGCCCGTGTAGGACTCGGGGGAGTACTCGTAGAAGATCTCGGTGTCCGGGGTGTGGATCTCCGCGTACTTCTGGCAGAGCCGGGCGCCGGTGGTGGCGATGTCGGTGATGCCGTCCTTCTCCAGGCCGAACACCACCCGGCGCTGCAGCGTCGAGGTCGAGTTGTAGAAGTGCACGATGGCGCGCTTGGCGCCGCGGATCGACTCGAAGGTGCGGTCGATCAGGTGCTCGCGGCACTGCACCAGGACCTGGATGGTGACGTCGTCCGGGATCAGGTCCTGCTCGATGAGCTGGCGGACGAAGTCGAAGTCGGTCTGGCTGGCGGCCGGGAAGCCGACCTCGATCTCCTTGTAGCCCATCGCGACCAGCAGGTTGAACATGCGGCGCTTGCGCTCGGGGGACATCGGGTCGATCAGGGCCTGGTTGCCGTCGCGCAGGTCGACGGCGCACCAGCGCGGCGCGGTCTCGATGCGCCGGCCCGGCCACTGCCGGTCGGGCAGGTCGACGGCGAACTGTTTCTGGTACGGCTGGTAGCGCTCGAACGGCATCCGGCTGGGACGCTGGCGCGCGATGGGATCGGCAGTTACGTCGGAAGACATGTGCTGGCTCCTGTGAAGTGGTCAGTTCGAGGACCGACCGGCGCGCGTCAACTCCGCGACGAGGTGCCGGCCTGTGATGGGGCCTCGTCGCGGCAGCGAAGAAGAAGCGCGTGCCACATGTCGAACGTCACCCTACGTGATCAACCCGGATCCTGTTAACCCTACGCCCGGATCGTGGGAACCGCAGGGTCAGCGGGCCGGGATCACGCGGACGGGGCCGGCACGGACGGCGTCGACGGATCGACGGTCACCGGCGGGGGCGGGGGCGCCGTCATGCCCATCGGCTCGCCGGCGGTCACCGGGCCGGGCAGGTCGATCGTCGGCGGCGGTGCGGCCGCCGGGCTGGAGATCGTCAGCCGGCCGAAATTGACCCGGGCCGCGGTGAGCAGGCCGTCGGCGGCGTAGCAGTAGATGCCGACGTCGACGGGGGCGGAGAGCGACGTGGAGATCGTGTCGACCGAATAGCAGCTGCCGGACGAGCCCTTGAGCGGCGCGGCGGCGGTCACGGACAGGGCGGACTGGCGGTCGGTGAAGACCGGCAGCCACTGCCGGAACACCCGTTCGATCTTCGGGTCGTACTTCTTCGGTACGCGCTTGCCCTTGTCGGCGACCCGCACGCAGGACGGGGCGATCGGGTTGGCCGCCGACGCGAGCGCGCACTGGAAGACGCCGGCCGCGGTCTGCACGATCGATACGTCCGCCGTCCCGCCGAGCGCGCCGGACGGGATGTCCACCCGCCAGCTGCCGTCGACGGCCACCGTCGCCAGCACCGTGCGGGGCGCCTGGCCCTGCACCTCGAGGGTGTACAGCGCCGCGAAGCGGTGGTCCTCGGCGGCCGCGGCCCGCGCGGCGAGCTCGATCCGGGCGTCCTCGGCCGGCGGCGGCCCGGACGACGGCGGCGCGGCGGGCGGCTCCGGCACGGGCGCCGAACCCTCGCAGGCGGCCGCGCCGGCGGTCAGCAGGGCGGCGACCAGCGCGGGGAGGACACGCGTGGCGTTGCGGGAGCGCATCGAGACATTCTCGCCTCTCGACCCTCGGACCGGTCGTTGCGGGCAGTCGAACCCTTTCCCGGCGTGTCGCGGCACTCACCGGGCCGGAATCTGGGATCGCATGTCGGCGGGCGGGACGGCCGCCGCTAGTCTGGGGGCTCGATTGACCTGACCGGCGCCGCCTGGCCTGAACTGGATCTACAGGCCGGGCGGCGTCGGCACGTGTGGGTGGAAGGGAGCCGGCTGCCGTGGCCCTGATGGTGCAGAAGTACGGCGGTTCGTCCGTCGGCGATGCCGAGCGCATCAAGCGGGTGGCGGAGCGGATCGTGGCCGCGCGCAAGGCGGGGCACGACGTGGTCGTCGTGGTGTCGGCCATGGGCGACACCACCGACAACCTGCTGGACCTGGCCAACCAGGTGAGCCCGCTGCCGCCCGGCCGTGAGCTGGACATGCTGCTGACCGCCGGCGAGCGCATCTCGATGGCGCTGCTGGCGATGGCGATTCACAACCTCGGCTACGAGGCCCGCTCCTACACGGGCTCGCAGGCCGGCGTGCTGACCACGTCCGTGCACGGGCGGGCGCGGATCATCGACGTGACGCCGGGCCGGCTGCGTACCGCGCTGGACGAGGGCGCGATCGCGATCGTCGCCGGCTTCCAGGGCGTCTCCCAGGACACCAAGGACATCACCACGCTGGGCCGCGGCGGCTCCGACACCACCGCGGTCGCGCTGGCGGCCGCGCTGCACGCCGACGTGTGTGAGATCTACACCGACGTCGACGGCGTCTTCACCGCCGATCCGCGCATCGTCTCGAACGCCCGGCACATCAGCCAGATCACCTACGAGGAGATGCTGGAGCTGGCCGCGGGCGGGGCGAAGGTGCTGATGTTGCGATGCGTGGAGTACGCGCGCCGGTTCAAGGTGCCGATCCACGTACGCTCTTCGTACTCGAACAAGCAGGGCACGCTGGTCACCGGATCGATGGAGGACGCGGGAGTGGAACAAGCGCTGATCACCGGGGTCGCCCACGACCGCAGCGAGGCGAAGATCACGATCGTCGGCGTGCCGGACGAGCCCGGCGCGGCCGGCCGGATCTTCGAGACGGTCGCCCAGGCCGAGATCAACATCGACATGATCGTCCAGAACGTGTCGACCGAGGGCACCGGGCGCACCGACATCTCGTTCACGCTGCCGAAGGCCGACGGCCCCACCGCGATGGCCGCGCTCGACAAGATCAAGGAGCAGACCCGCTTCAAGGGGCTGCTCTTCGACGACCACGTCGGCAAGGTCTCGCTGATCGGTGCCGGCATGCGCTCGCACCCGGGCGTCGCCGCGTCGTTCTTCGCCTGCATCGGCGAGGCCGGCGTCAACATCGAGATGATCTCGACCTCGGAGATCCGGGTGTCCGTCGTCTGCCGCGACAGCGACCTCGACACCGCGGTCCGCGCCGTGCACGACACCTTCGAGCTGGGCGGCTCGGAGACGGCCGTCGTCTACGCCGGCACCGGCCGGTAAGCGGCGGATGACGCAGCCCACGCTCGCCGTCGTCGGGGCCACCGGCTCCGTCGGCACGGTCATGCGTGAGCTGCTCAGCTCGCGCCGCAACGTCTGGGGCGAGATCCGGCTGATCGCGTCCGCGCGGTCGGCCGGCAAGGTGCTGTCCTGCCGGGGCGAGGAGCTGGTCGTCCAGGAGCTGACCGCGGACTCCTTCGACGGCGTCGACGTGGCCATGTTCGACGTGCCCGACGACGTGTCGCGGGCCTGGGCGCCGGTCGCGGTCGAGCGCGGGGTCACGGTCGTGGACAACTCGTCGGCCTTCCGGATGGATCCCGACGTCCCGCTGGTCGTGCCCGAGGTCAACCAGGACGCGCTGGGTCGCCGCCCGCGCGGCATCGTCTCCAACGCCAACTGCACGACGATGGCCATGATCATGGCCATCGCGCCGCTGCACCGCGAGTACGGCCTGCGCGAGCTGGTCCTGGCGTCCTACCAGGCGGTCTCGGGCGCCGGGCAGATCGGCGTGGACACCCTGCACGACCAGCTCAGCAAGGTGGCCGGCGACCGGCTGCTCGGCTCGCGCCCGGGCAACGTGCGGCAGGCGATCGGCGACGATCTCGGACCCTTCACCGCGCCGCTGGCGCTGAACGTGGTCCCGTGGTCCGGCGACCTCGCCGCGGACGGCTGGTCGTCGGAGGAGCTGAAGCTCCGCAACGAGTCCCGCAAGATCCTCCGGCTGCCCGACCTCAAGGTCTCGGCGACCTGCGTACGGGTGCCCGTGGTGACCGGCCACTCGATCGCGGTGCACGCCGTCTTCGGCTCGGAGCTGGACGCGGAGGGCGCCCGCCAGGTGCTGCGCAACGCCCCCGGCGTGATCCTCGTCGACGACCCGGAGGCGGGCGAGTACCCGATGCCGATCGACGCGGTCGGCACGGACCCGTCCTGGGTCGGCCGGATCCGCCGGGCGATGGACGACCCGCGCGCGCTGGATCTCTTCATCACGGGCGACAACATGCGCAAGGGCGCGGCGCTGAACACGGTGCAGATCGCGGAGTTGCTCGCCGCGGAGTTCGCCAAGTCGTCCTCCTGATCCCCGCTCGGGTCGATCGGCGGAGTCGCGCCAGAATATTTTCTGAAGTTTCTTAACAGATATTGACTCGCGGCCCGGGTATCTAGTTGAGTCAATGCGAATCCCCGTACCACTCGCACCGGTGCGTCCCCCCACGTACGGAAGGTGAGCCATGTCCAAAAAACGGCTCCTGTCGATCGCGGCTACCCTCGGCGTCGCCGTGGTCGGTGCCGCCGCGGCCCTGCTGCCCATGACGGCGTCGAACGCGGCCGAGGCCTGCGTCGGCGCGTACAACAGCTCCGCGGTCTACACCGGCGGCATGCGCGCCTCCTACAACAGCCACAACTGGACCGCCAAGTGGTGGACCCAGGGCGAGACGCCAAGCACCGGCGGCTCCGGCGTCTGGGCCGACAACGGTTCCTGCGGCGGCGGCACCACGCCACCGCCCGGCACGTCCTGCAACTACCCGAACTGGGCGGCGGGCCAGTACTACGCGGCCGGCTCGATCGTCAGGTACACGAACGGCAACTACTACCGGGCCAAGTACGAGAACCCGGGCTACGACCCGGTCATCAGCACCTGGTACTGGGAGGTCTACAACTGCAGCGGCGGCGGTACCACCCCGCCGCCCGGCGGCGGCGGATCGGGCGGCTTCCCGGTCAGCGAGGCCCAGTTCAACCAGATGTTCCCGAACCGGATCGGGTTCTACTCGTACGCCGGCCTGATCGACGCGATCAAGAAGTACCCGGCGTTCACCACCACCGGCAGCGACACGGTGAAGAAGCAGGAGGCCGCGGCCTTCCTGGCGAACGTCAACCACGAGTCCGGCGGGCTGGTCTACGTCGAGGAGATCAACCAGGCGAACTGGCCGCTCTACTGCGACCGCTCGCAGCCGTACGGCTGCCCGGCCGGTCAGTCCGCGTACCACGGGCGCGGGCCGATCCAGCTGAGCTGGAACTTCAACTACAAGGCGGCCGGCGACGCGCTCGGCATCGACCTGCTGAACAACCCGGACCGGGTCAAGAACGAGTCATCGGTGGCGTACCAGACCGCCGTCTGGTACTGGATGACCCAGCGCGGCCCGGGCACGATGACCCCGCACGACGCCATGGTCAACGGCCGTGGCTTCGGCGAGACGATCCGCAGCATCAACGGCTCGCTGGAGTGCAACGGCGGCAACCCCGCGCAGGTGCAGAGCCGCGTTGACGCGTACAACCGGTTCGCGGGCATTCTGGGAGTGAGCCCCGGCGGCAACCTCTACTGCTGAGCAGATCCCGGAAACACGGAGGGTGCGGCCGGTTCGGCCGTACCCTCCGCGCTCTTTCTAAAGGGCGAGTTGCGGACGGGCCGGGACCCCGACGACGGCCGGGCTGACCGATCGGGCGGGCGGCTGCTGCGGTACGGGGCTGGGCACCAGCATCGACTCGAGCGCCGGCGCGATCGACCGGCGCTCGTTGAACTGGATCAGGCGTGCCGCGCGGGCCAGCGAGCCGGTCTCGCCATCGCGAAAGCCCTCGCGATAACCCTTTTCGTAGCGTTCACCGCGTCCGAGGGCGCGTCCGAGGGCGAAGCAGGACGACCCGGCGAGGGCCAGTAGGAATAGCAGGGCGAAGGGTGTCACGGCGAGCCTCTCAGCGTATTTCGGTCTATAGCCCGCAAAATAGCTGAAATGGCTCCGGCCCCAGGCAACCCAACTAATCAATGACGCGTACGAGTGACCCCGTTGTCAGGCAGCGGGTGTTATCGGTTTGTCTGTCAGGATTCCGGGCATATCCACGGGGTCGACCGGCCGGCACAGGTGATGCCCCTGCCCGTACGAGCAGCCCAGGCGACGCAGCGCGGCGAGCTGTTCTGGGCTCTCGATGCCCTCGGCGACGACCCGCAGCCCGAGGATGTGCCCGAGGTCGACGATCGTGCGCACCAGCGCCAGATCCTCGGTCGTCGACTCCACCCGGTCGACGAACGCGCGGTCGATCTTCAATTCGTTGACCGGCAGTTCCCGCAGGTAGGCCAGCGACGAATAGCCGGTGCCGAAGTCGTCGATGGAGAGCTGTACGCCCATCTCCCGCAGGCTCGCCAGCGACGCCATCGCCGCCTCGGAGTCGTTCATCAGCACCGACTCGGTCAGCTCGAGGGTCACCGCGCTCGCCGGCATGCCGGCCACGGCCAGCGCCCGGGTCACGTTCGTGGCGAACTGCCGGTGCCGGAGCTGATGGCCCGAGACGTTCACGTTGAGCGTCAGATCGGGGTTGATCCGGCGCCAGGCCGCGACCTGGTTCGCGCTCGACTCCAGCACCCACTGGCCGATCTCCGCGATCAGGCCGGACTCCTCCGCGATCGGGATGAAGTCGGTCGGCAGCACCAGGCCGCGGGTCGGGCTGTGCCAGCGTACGAGCGCCTCCACGCCGGCGATCTCGCCCGTGTCCAGGCGGACCAGGGGCTGGTACTGGAGGCGGAACTGGTCCTCGTGCATCGCGTACTGCAGGTCGCCGTGCAGGCTCAGGTAGTCGAGCGCCTCGGTGTGCATGTGCGGCTCGTAGACCACGACCCGTCCGGTGCCCGCCTTCTTGGCGCGGTACATGGCCAGGTCGGCCTTGTTCAGCAGGCTCTTGGAGTCCGCGGACGGCTCCCGGCTGGCCGCGACGCCCACGCTCGCGCCGATGAAGACGTCCCGCCCCGAGATCCGGAACGGTTCCTTGATCGCGGCGATCACCCGCTCGCCGATCGCGGTGGCCGACTCGACGGGCGAATCGTGCAGCAGCACCGCGAACTCGTCGCCGCCGAGCCGGGCGGTGGTGTCGCTGGCCCGGACGCAGCCCTTGATCCGGTCGGCCACCGAGGCCAGCAGCTCGTCGCCGGCCTCGTGGCCGAGGCTGTCGTTGACCGCCTTGAACCGGTCCAGGTCGATGAAGAGCACGCTGGTCGGCTCGGTCGGCTCGCCCCGCGCCGCCAGCACCCGGTTGGAGATCTTCAGGAACAGGCCGCGATTCGGCAGGCCGGTCACCGAGTCGTGGTGCGCCTCGCGGACCGCCTCGACCGTACGGGCATCGGTCAGCGCGAGGCTGACCTGCTGCGCGAACGCGGCCAGCAAGTCACGCAACTCGCGGGAGGCCTCGGGGGCGCTGGGCAGCCGGGCGACAAGGCTGCCGGACATCTCCCCGGTGACCCGCACCGGGGCGGCGAGAACCGTGCCCCGCTCCGGATGGCCGGGAACCGCCGCGCGCATGATCACGTTGGAGGTCGACATCGCGACGCGGGCCTCGGTCTGCGGGCCCTCGGGGTCGATGAAGTCGTGGTCACCGGCGCCGGAGGTCGACGCGACGGTCAGCCGGCGGTCCCGGCCCGCCTCGGCCAGGATCAGCGCGACCGGTACGCCGCCGAGCAGCAGCCCGGTGCCGGCCGTGACGGCGTCCAGAATCTCCGGCAGCGACTTGCGGCTCGAGATCTCCCGCTGGATCGCCAGCAGCGACTCGACCAGCTGCCGCCGGGTCTGCGCCTGCTCCAGCAGCACCAGGCGGTCGGCGGCCTCCCGCTCGCGCTCCACCCGCACGGTCCGCTCGCCGCGCAGCACCCGGATGCTGCGCATGGCCAGGCCGAGCCCCTGCGCCAGGCCGTCGAGGATCTGGCGCTCCGGCTCGCCGAACGGGTCGCCCTCCCGGGCCATGATCAGCGCGCCGGCCAGGTCCGAGCCGAGGGCGCTGGACACGGCGTAGCGGTCACCGAGGCTCGGCACCGACAGCGTGCCGGGCGCGTCGGCCAGCGCCAGCAGGCCCTGCACCGGCGCCTCGGCGCCGAAACCCCGCTCGCCGCGCACCTCCTCGCCGAGGACGACCGCGCCGGCCTCGGCCGCGACCATCTCGACGGCGCGTTCGACCGCGACGGCGATCGCCGTGTCCTCGTCGGCCGACGCGGTGACGGCCGTGAAGTACTCGGTCAGCTGATGTGTCGACGAGGTAGGCATGTTCACACCGGGACCTGTGAGTCGTGACCGGCGCCGAACCCTCGTCCCGGGGCAGTCTGCATACCTCCCGATTCGGCAGTTCCGGGCGGGAACTGAGCCGGGCCCGGGCCGCCTTCGCCCGCCCGGACCGGGCCTGACAGGCTGTTGCCTTGTGACTGACTCTGACCTTGCGCGGCAGGTCCGCGACGTGAGCCGACTGACCGGCGAGTTCGTTCTGCGCTCCGGCCGGACCGCCACCGAGTATTTCGACAAGTACCAGTTCGAGTCCGACCCGGTGCTGCTGGACCGGCTCGCCGAGCAGATGGCGGCGCTCATCCCCGACGGCACCGAGGTGCTGGCCGGTCTCGAGATGGGCGGCATCGCGGTGGTGACGGCCCTGGGCAGGCACGCCAAGCTGCCGTGCGCGTTCGTGCGCAAGGAGGCGAAGAAGTACGGCACGGCCCGCCTGGCCGAGGGCGCGGAGGTGGCCGGCCGGCGGGTCCTGGTGGTCGAGGACGTGGTGACGTCCGGCGGCCAGGTGGTCATCTCCACCGGCGAGCTGCGCAAGCTCGGCGCCCATGTCGACCACGCGCTCTGCGTGATCGACCGCCAGGAGGGCGGCGCCGAGGCGCTGGCGGCCGACGGCATCACGCTGCGCGCACTGCTCACCCGGGCCGACCTGTCCTAGCGCGTACCTGGTCGAGGTAGCCGGGCCTCGTGGCCCGGCTACTCCCGGACCAGGAAGAGTACGAAGCGGGTGTCCGACTCCAGGTAGTAGACGTCGTCTCCGTCGTGCCCCAGGAGCCAGGTATCGCCGGCGTCGAGCTTGCCCTTCAGGTCGATCGGGATGATCGGCGAGGTGCTGACCGGCAGCCAGTCGTTGCTGTCGAGCAGGCGATCGAAGTCCGGTTGCGACAGCCGTGCCACACCCTGCTGCCACGGGGCGTCCGGCGACTCGCCAGGGCTGATGTCCTTGGTCTCCTCGTTGACCCAGTAGCCCTCCTCGACCACGCCGAGGTGGTCCATCCGCTCGATCCGCACGTTCTTTCCGCTGCGGACGATCTCCTGCTCCGGCGGGGTCGACGTGCAACCGACGAGGAACGCCGCGGCGAGCAACAGCGCCAGCGGCGCGGTTCTAATCATGCGGACACCGTATGAGTTCCCGATCGCCCCAGTCGACCCATAGCGAGATCGGTCGATGCGCTCCGGCCGGCTTGCTGCGACCATGAGGTTGCCGAGGAAGTCAGCCGGAGGGGGAACGGGATGGGCCATTCGGAGCACGAACACGTGAGCCGTCGCGCGCTGCTGGCCGGGGCGGGTGCCGTCGCGGGCGGCGTGCTGGGAGCCGGTGTGGACGGTCGCCCGGCCGCGGCCGGCGAGCCGGGGGCGGTGCGGATCGGCCCGGCCGACCGGCGATACGAAAGCCTGCTGCGGGGCAACAACTTCCGCTTCGCCGGCCGGCCCGACGAGATCCGCGTGGCCGGCTCGACCGATCAGGTCGTCCGCGCCGTGACCGAGGCGATGCGGGCCGGGCGGCGGGTCGCCGCGCGCAGCGGCGGCCACTGCTTCGAGAACTTCACCGCCGACCCCGCGGTACGCACGCTGCTTGATCTGTCCCCGATGGACGACGTCGGCTACGACCCGCGTATGCGCGCGTTCGTGGTGCAGCCCGGCGCCACGCTGGGGCGGGTCTACCGGACGCTGTTCAAGGGCTGGGGCGTGACGATCCCCGGTGGCGGCTGCCCGGCCGTCGGCGCCGGCGGGCACTTCGCCGGCGGCGGGTATGGTCCGCTTTCGCGCCGATACGGCTCGGTGGTCGACTACCTGCACGCCGTCGAGGTCGTGGTGGCCGACCGGAACACCGCCCGGGCGGTGATCGCCACCAGCGAGCCGGACGACCCCCACCACGACCTCTGGTGGGCACACACCGGCGGTGGCGGCGGCAACTTCGGCGTGGCTACTCGCTACTGGCTACGCACGCCGGGCGCCACCGGCGACCCGTCCCGGCTGCTGCCGCCCGCGCCGAAGAACATGCTCGAGTGCGCGGCCGCCTGGTCGTGGGAGGGCATGACCGAGGCGGCGTTCACCACGCTGGTGCGCAACTTCGGTACCTGGCACGAGCGCAACAGCGCGCCCGGCTCGCCGGGGACCGGGGTCTACGGGATCTTCCTTCTCATGCACCCCAGCACCGGCTACCTCACGCTGGTCGGGCAGATCGACGCCGACCTGCCCGGCGCCGACGACCTCGCGACCGAATTCCTGGCCGCGGTGGGCGCCGGTGCCGGCGTCGACCCGGCCTTCACCGGCCGGCAGACGGCGTCGTGGCTGCACAAGCTGACCTGGCCCGGCACCGGCGAGCCAGGCGACGCGAACAGCCGGCGTTACAAGATCAAAGCCGGCTACTTCCGCCGCGCGCCGACCGACCGGCAGCTCGCCGCCGTCTACCGCAACCTGACCGACCCCGCCGCCGGCCCGGGAGCCGGCGTGCTGCTGCTCGGGTACGGCGGGCAGGTCAACACGGTGCCGCCGGCCGCCACCGCGGTCGCCCAGCGCGACACGGTCATGAAGGCGATCTACCAGACGATCTGGGCCGACCAGGCCGACGACGCGGCGAACCTCGCCTGGGTACGCAGGTTCTACCGCGACGTCTACGCGGAGACCGGCGGCGTGCCGGTGCCCGGTGAGGTCAACGACGGCTCCTACATCAACTATCCGGACGTCGACCTGGCCGACCCGGCGTGGACCACCTCCGGGGTGCCGGCCAGCACCCTGTATTACAAGGACAACTATCCCCGCCTCCAGCGGATCAAGGCCCGCTGGGACCCGCGCGGCCTCTTCCGGCACGCTCTTTCCGTGGAGCCGGGTGATGTCTGAATATTTCACGCCGTAGTTTGACGATTCGCCTTGACTATCGAACGCATACTGGCGGTATGGACGCCGTCAGCAAGGCCGAATCGCAGGCTTGGGATGGCCTTCCCCAGCCCGCGCACAGTGCGTTTACGCCGTTGGGGCAGATCGAGCAGGCGACGAAGTTCGCCGCGGGCCTCAAGCAGACGCGTCACGGCTGGCGCAGAGCGGTCGCCGTCACCGGTGAGGTGCTCATCGTCCTCACCGCTGTGGCCGTCGTCGTGGCCGGCGTGCTGAGCATCGTGCGGCAGTAATCGGTCGCTGGCCTGGCTGTTCTAGCCTTGCGTCATGAACGAGGGTCGATGTCGCGCCGCGCTCGCGGTCGCCATGCTGCTCACCCTCTCGGCCTTCGGCAGTACCGGCCGGGCGAGCGATGCGGCGCAGCCGGCCGTGCCCAATCTTGACCCGCGGTTGTGGGGTGAACCGCAGGTCCACCCGCGCTGGCGGTCATGCGACAACGAACCGTCCGCACAGCGCCAGTTCACCCAGAGCGACGTGCTGACGATGCCCCAACTCGCCGACACCTTCCGCCCGGTGGCCGCCGTCATCTGCGGGCGGGAGCCACAGCGTCGACCGGACGGCGGCGCGGATCTGGTCGCCACCGAGGACCGGGTCAGCGACATGGCGGCGCTGCTCACCGCGCTACGGCTGCCTGACGATCTGCCGCAGCCCTTCGACGATGACGATTCGGCCGACATCGCCTGCAACAGGATGCTCGTCCTCCCGCCATGGCTGGCGCTGCTCGACGCCGCGGGCCGGTGGATACGTCCGGGGCTTCCCCGCGAGGCCTGTGGCGGCCCCCGCGCGGAGGTCATGAAGGCCATCGAGGGGGCGCCGCGGAATCGCATCTCCACCCGCGTACTCCAGGAGGTGGAATCGGCCGAGGCCGCGGTGACCGGATGCGGTGATGAATGGGCCGACATGGTGTGGGTGACCGGTGCCGACGGCGCCGCGAGGCCCGCCGTCGACCTGGCCGACCTGCCGTTCGACGGTGCTCTGGTGAACGTGTGCGTCTACCGGGTCCCGGCGGACGAGCGGGGCGGCGACAAGCCGCGCGGTGAGATCGTCTCCCGGGAACTGCTGCCCGAGGGGCGTTGGCCGGTCGTCAAACGGCGGATCAAGGCGGCCGGGCCGGTGCGAGCCTGCGACACCCCGGCCAGCCGCTTCGCCCTGCTGATGCCGGGCGAGATCTACGTTGAGCTGGACGGCTGCCGGCGAGTCCTGGCGCGGGGCACCGGTTCCGACGCGCTCCGGCAGGCCCCTGCGGACCTGCCCGATCTGCTCACCAAACGGTGACTGACCTGACATTGCGTTAGCGCGCCCGTTGGTGACAGCTTGGGTAGTAGAGCTCGCACGGGCTCCCGGACGAGGGTGCCGTACCCGGTCAGCGACAAGACGGCGCGCGGGAGACTCTGATGTCCTGGCTCGTACTCGTGCTGTCCGGTGTCCTCGAAGCGGTCTGGGCCACGGCCTTGGGCAAGACCCAGGGTTTCACCCGGATCGTCCCATCTGTGGTTTTCTCCGTCGCGATCATCGCCAGCATGGCCGGCCTGGCGTACGCGATGCGCACCCTGCCGGTCGGCACCGCCTACGCCGTCTGGGTCGGCATCGGCGCCGTCCTCACCGTCGTGTACGCGATGGCCGCCGGCACCGAGTCGGTCTCGCCCATGAAGATCGTCTTTCTGACCCTGATCATCGGCGGCGTGATCGGCCTGAAGGCCAGTCACTGACCGACCCGCACGGCCGGATCCTTTCGCCACTGACCTGATCAATGTGGACGGGACGTGCTTTCATCGGTGCCTTGAACACCGCAACGCAGGGAGCCGACGATCTTCTTCTTTGAAGGCGAGCGTGCCGGACTGGCGAAGCGCCGGGCTCCGCTGGCCGGCTTCTGGGCACTGCTGGTAGGCGGTGCCCTGCTCGCGATGTTGACGGTGGCGCTCCGGCCGGCTACCGACGTGCGCGACTGCCCGAACTACGGCGGCAGCGGCAACGCCAGCGCGTTCTCCAACGAAGCCTGGGACCTGGTTTACCCGCTGCTGCTGCTCGGCTGGCTGTTCGCGGTCGTCGTGGAGCAGCTGCTTCCGGTCACCTGGAACGGCCGTGAGGCAGGCTTGACCGTCGTCCGCGCCCTGCTCGCCGTCACGATCGCCCTGATCGTCTCGTGCGGCGCGGGTATCAAGCTGCTCGCGCTCTGCCATTAGCCGATTCAGCACGCAGCCGAACGACCGGCACCGTCGTTCTGACGCGACCTCTGACCGAGATTCCGACTGGATCAGGGGGTCAGGGTCCATAGCGCGTGCGGGTTGTACTGCCCGAGGTGGAGGGTGAGCACTAGCGAACTGGGCCGTTCCTGCGCTGGGATCTTGAAGGTGAGAGCAAGGTCAGCTTCGCCGTCTGAGCCAATCGCGGACGGCTCGGCAGTCCCTGTCGAGAGGGTTCGTACCTCGGGCCGTAACAACTTGTGCTGGTCGGTGAACAGCACTGCGCCGCCCGTCGAGAATGAACCATCGAACGGCTCCGTCCCACCGTTTCGAACCCACACCGTATAGGACGCCGCATCGATTCCGCGGAGGACCCGGACCCGCGCCATGAAGCCGGAATCGCCCCTCATGGTCAGCTCCTCGCCGAGGGGAACCGATCCGACAAACGGCGAGCGCTCGACTATGTCGCGGGCGAGAAGATCTGTGCCGAACTCGCCGGGCCCATCAGCGCGGCGGTTGATATCGGCCGCTCCCCGCTCCTGTCCGTATCGGTTCGTCACGACGACCAACGCGACCAAGATCGCCGCGATGCCGAGGAGCACGGCTATCACGCGGGGCCACGGATACCTCGCTGTCACGGGCCGCAACATCGGCAAGGGCAGCCCGAACCTGAGGGAAGCGGATGCCATCAACGGAAGCTCCGGGCATGGGGTTGAGCAATGGCTTCCGCGCAGTCGCTCACCCCGCCACCGAGGGTGCCGATGTAAGAGTCATGTCTGCCGCGTGTCGCTTGCTGCTCGCCGGAGTCGCCGTATTCGCCGGACTGGCAACGCTGTCGGGCTGCACCGAGCCGAAGCCCGTGCCGACTCCTGCGGTATCCACATCTCCCAGCAGCTTTCCCTCGCCGTCGGTATGGACCTGGACGGAGTCGCCACCGGAGGGCTCGGCGACGGGTTCAGAGGCAGATGGCACCAATGGAGTGCTGCCGCCGGACAACATCGTGGTGCCTGACTGAAAATCGGAAGGTCGGCGGTTCGACCCCGCCCCTGGCCACGAAGCCTCTCGCCGGGCTGTGAGCACCGCCCACCTGCCGTCCGCCCTCGACCGGTAGCGGACTTGAGATGATCTGGCCGTGAGTGACGGAAGCCGAAGGACGATCCCTTGAAGGCGGTTCGTCGGGCTCCGAGCTACCCGGCCGTCCTGAGAGTTGCCAATTCTCGCCCATTTGGCCGGCTAGTGGGAGGCGGCCCTGGATGCGCGGCCGGCGATGGCGTCGGGCTCCCCGGTCGTCGTCCTGGACCAGCTCCTGGAAGCTCGCCGGAGAGGTCGGGGAGTGAGTTGTCAGGATCCACTCCCAGGAGTGGGACGGGAAACAGTTCAGGGCCGGTCTCTCGTTTGAGAGACCAGCCCTGAGCTGGTGTTTCAAGGGTCGGGGTGGCCGGATTTGAACCGACGGCCTCTTCGTCCCGAACGAAGCGCGCTACCAAGCTGCGCCACACCCCGAGCGTGCTCAGCAATACTAGCGGACGGCCCGGCGGTCGCGAAATCGGTATCCCCGGGCCGGGAAACCGCAGGTCAGCGCGGTGTCAGAGTCAGAATGCTGGCCTCCGGGCGGCAGGCGAATCGGACCGGGGCCGTCGGGTGGGTGCCGAGGCCGGCCGAGACGTGCAGCCACGCTTCCGAGCCGGGCCAGCGGTGCAGGCCCTTGGCCATTGCGGGTGGTAGGTCGCAGTTGGTGGTGAGGGCGCCGTAGCCGGGTACGCAGACCTGGCCGCCGTGGGTGTGGCCGGCCAGCAGGAGGTTGAAGCCGTCCGCCGCCATCGGGTCGAGTACCCGGGAGGCGGGGGTGTGTGTCACGCCGATGTGCAGGTCGGCGCCGGCGGTGATGGGGCCGGCCACCGAGGGGTAGTCGTCACGGTCGACGTGTGGGTCGTCGACGCCGGCCAGTTCGATCGAGCGGCCGCCGGCCTTGATGGTTGTTCTTGCGTTGTTCAGGTCGGCCCAGCCTGCGTCGGCTAAGGCGGCGCGGAGTTCCTCGGCGGGCAGGTCGACGCCCTGCTGGTATTCGCGCTCCGGGAGCAGGTACTGCAGGGGGTTCTTCCAGATCGGGCCGCGGTAGTCGTTCGAGCCGAAGACGAAGGCGCCGGGTAGGCCGAGGAGCGGGTTGAGGGCGCGCAGGACTCCGGGGATGGCGTCCGGTGCTGCCATGTTGTCGCCGGTGGTGATCACCAGGTCCGGGTCGGTGCCGCGGAGGGCGGCCACCCAGTCCTGCTTGCGGCGCTGGTCCGGCATCATGTGCAGGTCCGAGATGTGCAGGATGCGCAGCGGTTCGGCGTCGGGTTCCAGCACCGGGACGTCGAAGCGGCGCAGGGTGAACATGTTGCGTTCGACCAGGGAGGCGTAGGCGAGGGTGGCGCCGCCGACGGCGGTGAGGCCGGCGGCCAGGGCGATAAAGGAGCGCTTGCGCATGACGGCCAGAGTAGTTTGGTCGTCCATGGGAACGCTGAAGGACCGCCTGAAGGATGACCTGCACGCCGCCATGAAGGGGCGTGACGAGCTGACCACGTCGACGCTGCGGATGGCTTTGACCGCCGTGAGTAACGCGGAGACGGCCGGGGACGCCGCGAAGGTTCTCAGCGATGACGAGGTGCTCGGCGTGCTGGCCAAGGAGGCGAAGAAGCGGCGCGAGGCCGCGAACGCCTTCGCGGGGGCCGGCCGCACGGATCAGGCCGCCAAGGAGAACGCCGAGGGCGAGATCCTGGACCGGTACCTGCCGGTGCAGCTGACCGACGAGGAGATCGACGGGCTGGTCGCGGGCGCGCTGCTGGCGGGTGGCTTCACCGGGAAGGCGCAGATGGGGCCGGCGATGAAGGCGGCGCAGGCCGCTGTCGCCGGGCGGGCCGAGGGTGGCCGGGTCGCCGCGGCGGTGCGCAAGCGGCTGGGTTGAGGGCGGCCGCCGTACGGCGGCATCGGAGCTGAAGCGGGCGGGTCACCCAAGGGTGACCCGCCCGCGTTGTCATCTTCGGCCCGGTGGCTTCGGCTTTTCCGGGTCATCGGGATCGCCGGGTTTCTTGCCGTTGCCCTTGCTGATCTCGATGCTGACGTAGCCGCCCTTGATGGTCCGGCCGCTCGGGTTCGTGCCGGCGACCGTGCCCTTCGGGCAGTCAGACTCGACCTCGGTGTTGTCGACCGAGGCGGTGAAGCCGGCGCCCTGGACCCGGGACAGCGCGGCGGAGACGGTCGCGCATTCCACGTCCGGGATCGAGCGCTGGTCGCCTTCGGCGATCTTTCTGCTGCCGGGCTTCTTGAACTCGACCTTCGGTTTGCCCTTGAGGAAGTCGTCCATCGTGTCCCAGACCGCGGGGTTCACGATGGAGTGCGACAGGCGGTCCTTGTGGTCCTGGTAGTCCGGGTTGACCAGGTAGCCGGCGATCGTCAGCGAGCTGCTGCCGATGATCAGCGCGGCGGTCTTGTCGTTGTCGGTGGTGCCGGACTTGCCGTAGATCGGGTGCCGGATCGTGTAGTACGCCTGCGCCGCCGTACGGCTGCCGCCGCAGCTGCCGAGCTGCGCGCTGTCGCCGACCGGGCAGCGGGCCGCGTCGAGCGCCGCGCGGGCCACGTCGGGTGAGGTGGCGCGGGTGCAGTGCGGCTTGCCTACGTCGATCTTTTCGCCGTCCTTCGACGTGATCTGCTGCACCGGGGTGGGCGAGCAGTACATGCCGTCGCCGGCGAGGGTCGCGTACGCGTTCGCCATCTCCAGCGGGGTCGACGACGAGACGCCGAGGGTGAAGGCGCCCCACTGGTGTGCCGCGGCCTTGTTCGACGCGAAGTCGGCGTCGCTCTTGGCCCGGAACTGCACGCCGAAGCGCTGGGCCACGTCGACCACCTTCTCGGCGCCGACCCGTTCCTGCAGCGGCACGAAGAACGTGTTGATCGACCGGCTGAAGCCGGTCCACATGTTGGTGACGCCGCCGGCTCTGCCGCCGGAGTTGCTCGGGCAGTAGTAGATGCCGTTGCAGGTGGAGCGGCCGGGCGCGATGCGGTACTTCGAGACGTACTTGGCGGGCGCGTTGATGGAGTAGGCGAGCGGGTAGCCGTTCTCGAGCGCCGCGACCATGGTGAACATCTTGAACACCGAGCCGGCCTGGTAGCCGGTGATGTCGCCACCGCCGCTGAGCAGCGGGTTGGTCGTGTTCGGGTACGTGCCGCGGATCTTCTTCTTCGCCTTGCGCGGGTCCGAGGAGATCTTGTTCTGCGGGTTGTCGGGGTCGTCCAGCTTGAACTTGCGGTTGGCCGCCAGGGCGCGGACCCGGCCGGTGCCCGGCTGGATGCCGGCGAGCAGGAGGGCGTTCTTGTTCTTCTCCGAGATGTGCTCGCCGATGTTCTTGCGGGCCGCCTGCTGGGCCTTGATGTCCATCGACGTCTGCACGCGGTAGCCGCCGCTCTTCAGGCGCCGCTCACGGTCGTACGTGGTCGCGCCGAAGGCCTGCTGGCTGAGCCACCAGCGGTAGAAGTAGTCGCAGAAGAAGCCCCAGTTGTTCTTGGCAACCGAGACGCAGCCGTTGCCGGGACGCTTGACCGTGCGGCTGATCTTCGTCGCCTGGGCCTTGCGCGCGTCCTCCGCGCTGATGAGGCCGATCTCCATCATGTCGTTGATGACGTAGTTGCGGCGGTCGAGCGCCTGCGGGTAGCCGCTGGCGGTCGTCGGGTTGAACGCGGTGGGCGCCTTCACCATGCTGGCCAGCAGCGCGGACTCGGCGATCGTCAGATCCTTGGGCTTCTTGCTGAAGTAGACCTGACTGGCGGCGTACACGCCGTACGCGCCGTTTCCGAAGGGCGCGGCGTTCAGGTAGCCCTCAAGGATCTTCTCCTTGCTGAGCTCCTTCTCGATCTGCATCGCGTACTTCATCTCGGTGATCTTGCGCTTCGGCGTGTCCTTGGTGGCGTCGACGACCTCCTGAGGGCTGGTCGCCGAGTAGGCCAGGGTCATCCGGACCAGCTGCATGGTCAGCGTCGAGGCGCCCTGCTGGGTCTTGCCGCTCTTGTTGCTGACGATCGCCCGGGCGACACCCTTCAGGTCGACGCCGTTGTGCTGGTAGAACTCGTGATCCTCGGCCGCGATGATCGCGTTCTGCATGTTCTTCGAGATGTCCTTCAGCGGGACGTCGCTGCGGAACTCGTCGTAGAAGACCGAGATCTGTGTCTTGTTGTCAGACGCGAAGATTCGGGTGATCTGTGGGGCGGTCGCCTGCCGGAGCTCGCTGGGCAGGCTGGCGAACGTCTCGCCGCCGGCCTTGGCCGCGAGGCCGGACATGGCGACCGCCGGGAAGGCGGCGGCGGCCACGACAACGCCCGCGAGCAGGCCACAGATCAGCAGCGAGGTCGCGTTCGCGAAGATGTTGTGATCGCGTCTGCGCATCCAGGAGGTCACCCGAGCAGGGTACGCGAATAACGCACGTGATCGAGCGCAGAGATGGTCAAGTTTGCCCAGAATGATTCTGCCCCTTCCCTGGCCACTGCGTGGCGTTTCCGGCGAACTTCCCCGAACTTTCTCACTGTCCGGTAGGACCGGGATGCCGGGAAATACCGAGGTATACGTTTTTGAGGGACAACGTTGCGTAATTGCCTGACTACAGAGCATGATGATCCGGCGAGCTATCGCACGGCGTCTGCGCGACTTGGGGGACATGGGCCGTCAGATGTCAGGGGGAAGCAAGGGGGGACGTGGACAGATGGGAATGATCAGCGACTGGCCCAGCATGGCGGCGTGTCAGAGTGGCGACCCTGACGCACTCTTCGTGCAGGGCGCCGAGCAGAACGTGGCGAAGAGGATCTGCCGCAGCTGCCCGGTCCGCTACGAGTGCCTTGCCGATGCGCTGGACAACCGGATCGAGTTCGGCGTCTGGGGTGGCATGACCGAGCGGGAGCGCCGCGCGCTGCTGCGCCGGCACCCGCACGTGGCGAGCTGGCGGAAGATGTTCGAAGCCGCGCTCCGCGAGAAGGGCGCAGACAAGGTACTGGTCTCCACCCGCTGATCCGTCTCAGGCGAGCGCAGCACCGATTGTCCGCAGCCCGTCGACGTCGTGCACATCGGCGGGCTGCGCCTTCACGGCCACCGTCGGCACCTGGGGGAAGGCGTCGGTGAACTGGGCGGCGACGCCGAGCTCGCGTTCGACCAGGCGCAGCAGGGCCGCGTGGATCCGCAGCGCGTCCGCGGTCGCCGGCTGGTCGCCGGCCGCGTCCAGCGCGAGCGCCGCGGCCTGCGCCGCCTCCAGCGTGACGGTCTTCAGCGTGGTGCTGTGGGTGCGATTGAGCACCAGGCCCGCGAGCGGCATGCGCTCGGCGACCAGCCGCTCCGCGAAGTGCGCCGCCTCGCCGATCGCGTCCCGCTCCGGGGCCGCGACCAGCAGGAACGCGGTCTGCGGGTCCTGCAGGATCCGGTACGTCTCGTCGGCGCGCTGCCGGAAGCCGCCGAACATCGAGTCCAGGGCCGCCACGAAGCCGGACAGGTCGGTCAGCAGCTGGGCGCCCAGGATCTTCTGCACGGCCCGGGAGAAGATCCCGAACGAGGCCGTGACCAGGCTGAACATGCTGCGCCCGCCGCGCGCGGGCGCCATCAGCATGCGCAGCATCCGGCCGTCCAGGAAGCGCGACAGCCGGGCCGGCGCGTCGAGGAAGTCCAGCGCCGAGCGCGACGGCGGGGTGTCGACGACGATCAGGTCCCAGTCGTCGCCGGCCCGCAGCTGCCCCAGCTTCTCCATCGCCATGTACTCCTGGGTTCCGGAGAACGTGGAGCTCATGGCCTGGTAGAACGGGTTCGCGAAGATCTCCGCGGCGCGCTGCGGCGATGTGTGCGCCTGCACGACGTCGTCGAACGTGCGCTTCATGTCGAGCATCATCGCGTGCAGCTCGCCGCCGGTCGCCTCGGTGTCGATGCCCTTGACCTGCCGCGGCGTGTTGTCCAGCTCGGTCAGGCCCATCGACTGGGCCAGCCGGCGGGCGGGGTCGATGGTCAGCACCACCGTGCGGCGGCCGTGCTGCTCGGCGGCGCGCAGGCCGAGGGCCGCGGCGGTGGTCGTCTTGCCGACGCCGCCGGCGCCGCAGCAGACCACGATCCGGATGGCCGGGTCGGCCAGCAGGGCGTCGACGTCCAGGCGGGGGGCGGTGCGGTCGGCAGGCACGTTTCGAGCGTACTGACTCGTAGCCCCCGCGCGGCGCGGAGCGCCGCGGCGTGTGGCGGGTCAGACAGCCATCAGCAGGGCGGCCAGCTCGTGCAGGCCGTCCTGGTCGACGCCGCCGGCGAGCAGCGGCAGCTCGACCATCGGGCGTCCCAGCTCGGCCAGCTCCGCCCGCAGCGATTCCTCCAGCTCGCGGCGGGTCAGGTGCGCCTTCGCCTCGGCGTGCAGGCCGTTGACCGTCGCCGCGTCCGACGGCAGGCCGGCGGCGGCCAGCCCGCGCTTGAGCTCGGTCTTGGTGACCCGGCCGGACGCGAGCAGGGGCGGCCGGGCGCCGTTCACGATGATCCGGCCGACCGGGAGGTGCAGCGCGGACAGCTCGGCGATCGCGTCGACGCTCTCCTGCACCGGCATCTCCTCGAGCAGCGTCACCACGTGCACGGAGGTGATCGGCGAGCGCAGCAGCGACGCGACCCCGTCGCTCTGCGTCTTGATCGGACCGACCTTCGCCAGCCGGGCGGTCTCCGCCGTCACGTTGAGGAAGCGGCCGATCCGGCCGGTCGGCGGCGCGTCGAGGACCACCGCGTCGTACACCCGCCGGCCGTCGGCGGACCGGGTGGTCGCCTCCTTCACCTTGCCGGTGAGCAGGACGTCGCGCAGGCCGGGCGCGATCGTGGTGGCGAAGTCGATCGCGCCGATCCGGCGCAGGGCCCGGCCGGCCGCGCCGAGCTTGTAGAACATGTCGAGGTACTCCAGCAGCGCTTCCTCGGCGTCCACCGCCAGCGCGCGGACCTCGCCGTCGCCCCGGACCGGGGTGGCGATGCGGCGCTCGCTGTACGGCAGCGGGTCGATGCCGAACAGCTGCGCGATGCCCTGCCGGCCCTCGACCTCCACGAGCAGCGTGCGGTGCCCGCCGGCGGCCAGCCCGAGCGCCAGCGCCGCGGCAACAGTGGTCTTGCCGGTACCACCCTTGCCGGTGACGACGTGAAGCCGCGCCGGCCAATCGTTGCTAGCCACCTGATCGAGGGTACGGCGTCGGCTCCCAAAGCGAACTTGCATGGGTTTTCCGCCGCGGGTCGGCTCAGCCGCTCACGTCGCAGACGAGCCAGTCGGTCTTGCGGATCACGGTGAAGGTGAGCTGCTGCTGCGCCGTCTTCTCGTCGTCGGTGGTCATCGTGAGCGGCACCACGACCGTCGCCCGGTCGTCGGTCTGCCGCGTGACCGCCGGGTCGGTCCAGCTGAACGTCGGCGCGTCGTACTCGTTCGCGTACCCCTTGATCTGGTCGACCCGGTCGTTGAGCTGCTCCTGGTCCAGGGCCTCGCGGCAGACGACCTCCGCGGCCGCCGCCGCGTCCTGCTGCACGTAGACCGCGGTCAGGAACGTGTTGACCGCCGTGACCGGGTCGGGCTCGCCCTTGCCGCTGTCGCCCTCGCGCAGCAGCAGGGCGGCCGACACCGCGCCGCCGACGAAGATCAGCAGGGTGAGCACCAGGGCGACCGAGACCCGCAGGCCGGTGCGCCGCCGCCGCGCCGCCGGGGTGAGCACCGGCATCGTGGTCTCGGTCGTGTGCGGATCGAACGGCACCTGCCAGGGCTGCGGCAGCATGCTCAGCGCGATGGCCTCGGTCGGCTCTTCGCGCTGCACGCCCGGCTGCACCTCGGCGGGCGGCGAGTGCTCCCAGGCCAGGTGCTCCGGCGGCGTGGCACGCCATTCGCCCGGCTTCTCGTGCCGGGCGTGGAACGGCCCGGTCGGCGGCGGCTGATGCCAGACGACGTCGCCCTCGAGGACCTCGTTGGGCACCGTGGGCGGCTCCGCGTCGGGCGGATAGCCGGGCTCGCCGGGATAGGCGCCGACCGGCGGCCATTCGGACATCTCGGCCGTCGGGTCGTCGATGAAGTCGATGAAGTCCGGGGCGTCCGCGGCGGCGATCGAGGACGCGCGCGTGGGCTCGCCCCGCGGCGATTGCGTCATCGTGCCCCCTAGGTCGTCGCCCCTGCTCAGGGTAACGAAATCCGGACAGTCGCGAGGCGGCTCCGGCGGCCTGGATAGGCTGTCGCCGAAGTCGACGGGCGCGAGCCCCGAGCACGAGCGACAGGGAGCTGGACGAGCAATGCAGAAGTGGGAGTACGTGACCGTGCCGCTGCTGGTCCACGCGACCAAGCAGATCCTCGACAACTGGGGCGAGGACGGCTGGGAGCTGGTGCAGGTCGTGCCGGGCCCGAATCCCGAGCAGCTGGTGGCGTACATGAAGCGGGCGAAGTCGTGACGGCGCCGACGCCGGTGACCGGCGAGGGCGGCGCGGACGCGTACGCGCGCCTGGCCGAGCTGGGCCTCACGCTGCCGACCGTCGTGCCGCCGCTGGCCTCCTACGTGCCGGCCGTGCAGTCCGGCAACTACGTCTACGTCTCCGGCCAGCTGCCGATGGTCGACGGCAAGCTGCCGTACGTCGGCAAGGTCGGCGAGGACGTCACCGTCGAGCAGGGCACCGAGCTGGCCCGCTACTGCGCGCTGAACGCCCTCGCCGCGATCGACTCGCTGGTCGGCCTCGGCCGGCTCGTCAAGATCGTCAAGGTGACCGGCTTCGTGGCGTCGGCGGACGGCTTCACCGGCCAGCCCGCCGTGGTCAACGGCGCCTCGGAGCTCTTCGGCGAGGTGCTCGGCGAGCTCGGCCGGCACGCGCGCAGCGCCGTCGGCGTCATCGCGCTGCCGCTGGGCGCGCCGGTCGAGGTCGAGGTCATCGCGGAGATCGCCTGACCCAGACCGGCTGTGGTGACCGCCGGTGACCGGATCGCACCTGCGGTCCCGGCGGCTCAGCGCGGCGCGACGTAAGATTCCCAGCATGGTGCCCGCCGAGGTCGAGCAGTTGCCGGGCTGGGTGACGCTGCTGCGTGCGCCCAATCCGGGTCCGATGACGCTGGACGGAACCAATACCTGGGTTCTGCGCGCGCCGGGCGAGGAATTCGCGGTCGTGATCGACCCCGGCCCGCTGGACGAGGGACATCTCGCCCGGATCGCCGAACAAGGGCCGTTCCTGTTCATTCTCGTCACTCACGGTCACCATGACCACGTGGAGGGCGCCGCCCGCCTCTCCGAGCTCCTGGGCGGTGTCCACGTGCTGGCGGCCGACCCGCGGCACGGCGTCGGCGCGGGCCCGCTGGACCGGGACGAGTCGCTCGGCGCCGCCGGCCTGGAGATCCGCGTGCTGGACACCCCCGGGCACACCGCCGACTCGGTGTGCTTCCTGGTGGAGTGCGCGGGCGAGCGCGTCGTGTTCACCGGCGACACCATGCTGGGCCGGGGCACGACCGTGGTGGCGTGGCCGGACGGCGACCTGGGCGCGTACCTGACGAGCCTCGGTGCGCTCACGGCGTACGAGAAAATCTTGATGCTGCCCGGGCACGGCCCGGCGCTGGACGACTGCGCCGCGGTCGCGCGGTCCTATCTCGACCACCGCCGCGAGCGGCTCGCCCAGGTGCGGGCCGCGGTCGCCGCCGGAGCCGACTCGCCGGAGGCGGTCGTCGCCGCCGTGTACCCCGACATCGCACCCGGTGTCCGTTTCGCGGCCGAGTGGTCGGTGCGCGCGCAACTCGAGTACCTGAGGCGGGAATCACAGCGACCCTTGGAACAGTTGGACCCGCTGTGACCTGTCCCGTGTGTGGAACCGTCGCCGTGCCCGGTGCCCGTTTCTGCCACAACTGCGGTGCCGCGCTGCCCGCCGCCGCCACGCTGCCCGCGGCGGAGCGGCGCATCGTCACCGTGCTCTTCGGCGACCTCTCCGACTTCACGTCCTGGTCCGAGGACCTGGATCCCGAGCGGGTCGGCGCGGTCACCGACCGGGTGCTCGCCGCGCTGGCCGGCGCGGTCAAGACCTTCGGCGGCCACGTCGACAAGCTCACCGGCGACGGCATCATGGCCGTCTTCGGCGCGCCGGTGGCGCACGAGGACGATGCCGAGCGTGCGGTGCGGGCCGCCCTGAGCATGCAGCGGGCCGTGCGGCGGGTGCTGGACGACGAGCGCGGCGGCGGCGCCCCGCTCGGCCTGCGCGTCGGCCTCAACACCGGCGAGGTCGTCGCCGGCATCCAGGCCTCGATCGAGTACACGGTCATCGGCGACACCGTGAACACGGCCGCCCGGCTCGCCGACGCCGCCGCCGTCGGCGCGGTCTACGCGGGGGCGCGCACCTCGGCCGGCACCCGGCACGTCGCCTCCTGGCGGCAGCTGCGGGCGCTGCGGCTCAAGGGCAAGCGCGAGCCGGTGCCGGCGTACGAGCTGCTCGGCCTGCACGACGCGCCCGGCACCCGGTCCGGCCTCGGCGACGAGGCGCCGTTCGTCGGCCGGGAGACCGAGCTGGGCCGGGTGTCCGGCCGCATCGCCGAGGTCGTCGACTCCGGCACGCCCCGGGTGATGGTGATGACCGCCGAGGCCGGCATCGGCAAGACCCGGTTCGCGGCCGAGGTCAAGCGCTTCGCGGCCGGCTACGACGTCGGCGCGGGCCGGTTCGCCGGGCACACCGGCGCCCGGGTGCTGCGCGCCCGCTGCCGCGCGTTCGGCGAGCGGCGCCGCTTCGCGCCGCTGGCCGACCTGGTCCGCAAGTCCGTCGGCCTGCCGAAGGACGTGGCGGCGACGATCACCCGCCCGGTCGTCGAGGAGCGGCTGCGCAAGCTGGTCACCCGGCTCGGCCGCGACGGCGGCGGGCCCGAGATCGACATCGACCGGCTGCTCGGGCTGCTCGGCTACGGCGAGACGCCGGTCAACCCGGTCGGCCCGGCCGCGGTGGCCGAGTACCAGCCGGCCGGCGGTGCGCGGCCGGAGACGGAGACCATCCCGATCGCGGTCGCGGGGCTGCTCAGCGCCCTGGCCCGGGAGGCGCCGCTGGTCGTCATCGTCGACGACCTGCACGACGCGACCGCTGAGACGATCGACGCGCTCGGCGCGGTGCTCTCCCGCCTGGATGGTCCGGTGGTCCTGCTGCTGCTCGGCCGCCCGGAGCTGGTGCGCACCGCCGGCGCGCTGACCCGGCTCGCCGACGCCGAGATCCACACGCTGCCGCCGCTGCGCGGCGCGGACGCGGCCCGGCTGCTCACCTCCTACCTCAACGGCGGCAAGCTGCCGCAGGCCGACGCGGACCGGCTGCTCGCCACCGCGCAGGGCAACGCGTTCTACCTGGCCGAGCTCGTGACGCTGCTGATGGAGCGGGGCGCGCTGATGCCGGCCGTCGGCGCCAACGCGGCCGGCCGGTGGCACCTCGCGGCCGGCTCGATGGGCAGCCAGCTGCTCTCCCGCGACCTCGCCGCCGTCCTGGCGGCCCGTATCGACGCGCTGCCGACCGAGCCGCGCTCGGTGCTGCGCGACGCGGCCGTCGTCGGGGACACCGTGCCGACCGGCGTCATCGAGGCGCTGCGCGAGCGGCGCGCGGCCGGCGACACCCGGCCGGTCGCGGTCGCGGCGGTCGAGCTCGAGCGCGCGGTCGACGAGCTGCTGCAGCGCCGCATGCTGCACCGCGTCCGCGGCGGGTACGCCTTCAGCACCCCGCTGATGCGCGAGGCCGCGTACGCGGGGCTGGGCAAGGCCGACCTCGCCGACCGGCACGCGTACCTGGCCCGCTGGGCGGCGCCCGAGACCGTCACGGCGCTCGGCTACGACGGCGCCGGGCGGCTCAGCCTCGGCGAGAACGAGCGGGACGCGTTCGTCGCCACCCACGCCGAGTGCGCGATCGAGCTGGCCGACGCCGTCCGGCTGCGCCCGGACGCCGCGGCCCGCGACGTGATACCGCTGGGAGTCGCCGCCCTCGGCCGGATGGCCCGCCGGGCGCTGGCCAACATCGAGCCGGCCGCCTCCATCCAGTACGCGGAGCGCGCCGCCGCCATCGCCCGGGGCGGCCTGCCCCTCTCCGACCAGCTCGTGCACGCCCGCGCGCTGCTGCGCCTCGGCCGGGCGTCGGAGGCGCTCGCCTACGGCGAGAAGATCGCCGCGAGCGCGGACGACGAGCCGGTGTGCCGCGCCGAGGCCCTGCTGGTCGTCGGCCGCGCGGAGGAGGCGCTCGGCGACACCTCGCGGGCGATCTCGGCCTGGCAGCAGGCGCTGGACGTGGCCACCGCGGCCGAGCTGGCCCCCGAGCGCGCCAACGCCATGCGCCGGCTCGGCATGGCCGACTTCCTGGCCGGCAAGCTGAGCCAGGCGAGCAGCCGGTTCGCGGCGGCCTACCAGGTGACGCTCGCGGCGGGCGACCGGCACGGGCAGGCCTGGGCGCTGCAGAACCTGGCCTGGGTGACCACCACCCGGGGCGACTTCGCGGGCACCGACGCCGTTCTCGGCCGGGCCGCCCGGCTCTTCGCCGAGCTGGGCGACCCGGTGGGGCGGTCCTGGCTGCGCGGCACGACGGCCTTCGCGCGGCTGCTGGCCGGGCGGCTGCACGAGTCGCGGCGGCTGGCCCGGATCTTCCTGCCGTTCGGCGACCGGGTCGGCGAGGGCTGGGCGGTGGGCACGCTGCGGGCCGTCGAGGCGTACGCGGCCGCCGAGCTGGGCGACCTGGCCGAGGCCGACGCCGAGGCGCGCCGGGCGTACCGGGACTTCGCGGCGGTCTCCGACGACTGGGGCCGCGGGCTCGCCCTGGTCGTGCGCGGCGCGATCGCCCGGGGCCTGAACGAGCCCGAGCACGCCGAGGATCTGCTCACCGACGCGCTCGAGTTCGCCGCCCGCACCGGCCACCCGCTGCTGCTCGGCATGGCCGGCACGCTGCGCGGCTTCGTGGCGCTGCACCGCGGCGACGCCGACGCGGCCGAGGCCGACGCCCGCCGGGTGATGATCGCGGTGGAGCCACACAATCCGCTCGCGCCGGCGCAGGTCGGGCCGCGGGTGCTGCTCGCCGAGGCGCGCCTGCGGGCCGGCGACTCCGCCACCGCCGTCGGGCTGCTGGCGCCGATCGCGAGCGACACCGGCGGCTCGCTGCTCTTCTCGCGGCGGCAGTCGCTGGTCTCGTACGCGTCCGCGCTGCTCGCCGACGGGCGGATCGAGGACGCGGCGACCTGGATCCGGCGCGCGCGGGAGGTTCCGGCCGAGGACGTACGCAGCGGCGTCGTCGCGGCGATGGTCCTCGCCCGGGTGAACGCGGCGGCCGGCGCGATGGCCGAGGCCCGGGTCGCCGCGGAGGAGGCCGTGCTGCTCGCGCACTCGACCGAGCAGTTGAGCGAGCGGGTCGCAGCCAGGGAACTTCGTGATGCATTGGCGCACTCCACGGTGGAACCGCCGGAATCTGTCGCGTACGCGTCTGACGTGCCGGGATGAACCCGACCACCGGTCGCGTATTTTCTAAGCCGTGACCGACACCCCGCCCGGCCGTCTGCCCGCGCCGTATGTGCCAGGCATGTCCGGCTTGTCGGTAATGGCGCGCGGTGGGTACGCAACCGTCTACCGCGCCACCCAGGATTCGGTGGGCCGCGACGTCGCCATCAAGGTGGAGAACCGGACCCTCGACAACGCCCGGGACCAGGCGCGGTTCCTGCGCGAGGCGAAGGCCGCCGGGCGGATGTCGTCGCACCCGCACGTCGTCGACCTCTTCGACGTCGGCGTGACCGTCGACCAGCACCCGTACCTGATCATGGAGCTCTGCGACGGGTCGTACCTGGACCGGATGCGGGTCTCCCCGCTCGGCGCGACCGAGGCACGCGACCTCGGCGTCAAGATCGCCGACGCGCTGGTGCACTCGCACGCGAACGGGGTGCTGCACCGCGACGTCAAGCCGGCCAACATCCTGTACTCGCACTTCAACCCCGCCGTGCTCGCCGACTTCGGGCTGGCCGTGCTCGGCGAGATGCGCGACTCGTCGGTCACCCTCGAGGTGCTCACCCCGGCCTACGCCCCGCCGGAGATGTTCTCGCACGCCGAGCCGTCCGGCGCGGTCGACGTCTACGCGCTCTGCGCCACCCTCTACGCGGTCATGCGCGGCCGGCCGCCCCGCTGGGAGTCCGAGCGCAGCCCCAGCCTGATCACGCTGATGGACCTCTTCCACCAGCCGATCCCGGAGCTGCCGGGCGTGCCCCGGGCGCTCACCGAGATCCTCCGGTACGGGATGGCCAACGATCCCCGGGCCCGCCCCACCGCGGCGCAGCTCCGCGAGCTGCTCACCGGGCTGCACCTCGGGCCGGCCGGCGGGCAGCCGGCGCCGACGATCTACCGCGCGTCGACGTTCCAGCCGCCGGTGCCCCGGCCCATGCCGGCGGACCCGCGCCCGCGCCCGCCGGTCTCGCCCACCCGCGACGTGCAGGGCGGTGACGAGACGCCGACCGTGCACACCACCGACCCGCGCAAGCGCGGCAAGCGGAAGTGGCTGTTCGGCGGCTTCGGCGTGTTCCTGCTGCTGGGAGCCTCGATCGGCGGTGCGCTGCTGGCCTCGTCACAGGGGCCGATGATGCGTTCGCTGGCCGGCCGGCTCTCGGGGGCCGCCGCCGCCTCCACCGTTCCGGTCGCGCTGTCCCGGCTGCCGGGCTGCGCCCACGGCAAGGCGCACTGCCCCGACGAGGTCGAGTGCTACACCCGGCGCACCGACGGCGGCCCGGCCGCGCGGCGGGTCGCCTGCTCGCTGCCGCACAGCTGGGAGGTCTTCGCGATCGGCGAACTGCCGGCCGGCGTGCGGTCGGAGGACCGGGTCGCCGTCACCGCCGACCGGACCGTGCGCACGGTGTGCAGCCGGGCGATGTTCCGCCGGACCACGACCCGCACCGACGGCGCCGAGTGGGCGCTGTCAGTGCTGCCGCCGACCGCCGCGGACCGGGTGTTCCGGTGCCTGGCCGGCCAGGGCGCCGACCAGCTCCGCGGGCCGGTGCTGGCCCGCGGCTGAGGCCTTACTCGGGGTCGAGGACGGCCAGCAGTTCGCCCGTGTCGACCTCCGCGCCCGGGCGCACCGGCAGCGAGGCGACCACCCCGGCCGACGGGGCGTGCACCGGGTGCTCGAGCTTCATCGCCTCCAGCGTGAGCAGCAGCTCGCCGGCCCGCACCCGCTGGCCCGGCACCACCAGCACCCGGCGGACGGCGCCGGGCAGCGGTGCGATCAGCGAGCCCTCGGTGGCCTCCGAGGACGGCAGCGGGAAGCGGGACAGTTCGCGCAGCGTGACCGAGCCCTCCGGGCTGTCCACGTAGGAGATGTCGCCGACCCGGTGCACCTTGAGGCTCAGCCGGATCCCGTTGACGTCGAGGTCGACCCGGCCGCCGTCGGCGTGCACGACCGTCGTCGGCGGATGGTCGTCGAGCGTCGGTGCCTGGCCGAGGCCGGCGAGGTCCAGCTCCTCCGGGTCGACCGAGCGGACCCACCAGCCGGCCAGCTCGCCGTGCCGGTTCATCCGGTAGCCGACCTCGACCGGGCCGGCCGGGCCGTCGTAGACGGCGGTCTGCGAGCCGGACGGGACGTTGCGCCAGCCCGAGGGCAGGGAGGCGAGCACGGGTGCGCTCGCCCGCCGGGCGGCGGCGCCGGCCAGCGCCGCGGCCAGGCAGGAGATCCGCACCGCGTCCACGGACGACAGCAGCGGCGCGAACACCTCGGGGTGCCGGTCCAGGAAGCCGGTGTCCACGTCGCCCGCCCGGAACGCCTGGTGCCGCAGCACCCGGACCAGCAGATCCCGGTTGGTGACGACGCCGTGCAGCTGGGTCCGGGTCAGCGCCGACGCGAGCATGCGCGCCGCCTCCTGCCGGGTCGGCGCCCAGGCCACTAGCTTGGCCAGCATCGAGTCGCCCTGCAGGCCGACCACCGAGCCGTCCGTCACGCCGGTATCCAGGCGCAGCCCCGGCTGCGGCAGCGGCCGGAAGGAGCCCGCCACATCGGGTACGCCGAACCGGTGCAGGGTGCCGGACGCGGGCAGCCACGCGTACGCGGGATCCTCGGCGCAGATCCGCACCTCGATGGCGTGCCCGCGGATCGGCGGCGGCCCCGGCATCGGCAGGTGGCCGCCCTCGGAGACGAGCAGCTGCAGCCGGACGAGGTCGTATCCGGAGACGCACTCGGTGACCGCGTGCTCCACCTGCAGGCTCGGCGTCAGCTCGAGGAACCAGAAGTCGCCCTCGGAGTCGAGCAGGAACTCGACCGCGCCCGCGCCGACGTACCCGATGGCCCGGACCGCGATGATCGCCGCCCGGCACAGCTCCTCGCGCAGCGCGGGGTCGACCGCCGGCGACGGCGTCTCCTCGATGATCTTCTGGTAGCGGCGCTGCACCGAGCACTCGCGCTCGCCGAACGGCACCACCGCGCCGTGCGTGTCCGCGATGATCGGCACCTCGATGTGCCGGACGTTCTCCACGTACGGCTCGCAGAAGATCTCGTCGCCGATCTCCTGCCGGGTCGAGGCGACCGCCTCGGCGAGGGTGTGCGGGTCGCGCACCACCCGCATGCCCTGGCCGCCACGGCCGCTGTCCGGCTTGATGAGCACGGGGAAGTCGGTGATCTTCTCCGGGTCGGTCGCCGTCGGCAGCACCGGTACGCCGGCCTCCGCGACCACGGCCTTGGTCTCGATCTTGCTGTGCAGCATGCCGAGCGTCTTAGCCGGCGGGCCGACCCAGATCATCCCGGCGTCCGCGACCGCCGCGGCGAACTCCGGGTCCTCGGCGAGCGCACCGTCGCCGGGATGGATGGCGTTCGCGCCGGCCCGCCGGGCGGCGGCGATGATCAGGTCGCCACGCAGATACGTCGAGGCCGCGGTTCCGCCGGAGAGGTGGACGGCGTAGTCCGCCTCGGTGACGTGCTGGGCGTCGGAGTCGGCATCGGAGTAGACGGCGACCGTCTCGATGCCGACCAGGCGGCAGGTGGAGAACACCCGGCGGGCGATCTCGCCGCGGTTGGCCACCAGAAGACGTCGGATCACGGGTCTGCCTCTCAGGACTTCAGGGACTACTTCAGGGTCGGAAGACGCCGACGTGCTCAGCGCCCTCGACGGCCGCGCTGTGCACCGCGGACAGGCAGAGCCCGAGCACCGTACGGGTGTCGCGGGGGTCGATCACGCCGTCGTCGGGCAGCTTGCCGCCCGGGCCCGAGCCCTCCACGGGTCGCTCCACCGGCCAGCTGAAGAGGAACCGCGGCTCGTAGGCCCGGCCGTAGATGCCGCCCGCCTCCTCGGCGGGGGTGCCCCCGATCATCAGGGTCAGGTGCGGCACCGTCGACTTCGCGACGGCGTGCACCAGCGGGGCACCGTGCCGGACATCCGCGGCCTCGTGCGCCTCGGCGGCCGGCGCGCCCGTGTACTGCACGAACAGCAGCGACGTCGCGGTGGCGTTGGCGAGCTGGATGAAGTGCACGGCCTTCTGGGTCTCGGCCGGTGAGAACGCGCCGCCCAGGTTGGCGAGCACGCCGATCGGGTAACCGTGCAGCTCGCCCCAGCCGGTCACCAGCGCCGTGCCCTGAGTCGGCTTGAACTCGTCGAAGTCGCTGCCGTCCAGGATCCGGGCGAGCACCTCGCGCGGCTCGAACACCGTCGCCGGGTCGGCGCCGGCCAGGGTCAGCAGGTCCTCGGCGTCGTACTTCGGCGGGTTCGGCAGGCAGTGCCGCGGCGCGGGGCCGCGCTTGCGCCAGTTGAACCGGCGCACGCACTGCCGGGCCAGCCGCAGCCCGTCCCGTTCGTCCTCGGCCAGCTGGTCGGCCGGGCCGGTGACCCCGGCCGGCACGGTCGGCGTGCTGCGCACCTCGGGTGCGGGCCGGCCGTTCGCCCCGGCCGCGCGGACCGGCTGCGGGTGGATGGTGAGCATCTTCGCGTGCCCGCGCACCATGATCGTGTAGTCGGAGAGCGCGGGCAGGTAGGCCGCGTCCCCGGTCGTCGCCCCGAAGACCACGCAGACCGTCGGCACCCGGTCCGCGGTGAGCTGGCTGAGGTCGCGGGCGATGGCGCTGCCCGGCGGCGGACCCGCCGGCGCTGCCGCGCCCGTCGATTCCACCAGATTCACCAGCGGCATGCGGTTCACCGACGCGATCCGGGCGGCCCGCCTGATCTTCTCCACCGTGTACGGGTTGACGGCGCCCCCGTCCACCGTCGGGTCGTTGGCGATGACCACGCACTCGACGCCCTCGACCACGCCGATGCCGGTGACGACGCTCGCGCCGACCGGGAACTCCGAGCCCCAGGCCGCGACCGGGGACAGCTCGAGGAACGGGCTGTCCTGGTCGAGGAGCATCTCGACCCGTTCCCGTGGCAGCAGCTTGCCGCGGGCGTGATGCCTGGTGACCCACTTCTCGCCGCCACCCGCGCGGGCCGCCTCCAGCGCGGCCTCGAGCTCGACCAGCCGCTCCAGCATTGCGCTGCGGCTCTCCAGGTAGGCGGGGGTGCGCGGGTCGATCGCGGTGGCGAGCACGGTCACGGTGTCACCTCTGCCGTGCCCGCACGGCTTTCGCTGCGCTGCGTGCCCGCCACCATGTTCAAAGCCCGCGCCCTTTCACCCGTGTAGTGCCTCTCGACCACCTCCGTAACGAGCGGCCGACCGGGTGCGACACGGATCATGGTGCGGCGGCTTTGTCCCCTGATCAGGTGCGCGCACACGCATTCAAGGGGCCGCCCATAAGGACGGCCCCTGTCGTGCTTGACCTGGTTTCGCCTGGCGGAACCGGATGGTCCCGCCAGGCGGTCAGACCCGCGCTCGGCGGGCCAGGCGCTCCGGGTCGAGAATGATGACGCTCTTGCCGTCGAGCCGCAGCCAGGCGCGGGACGCGAAGTCCGCGAGCGCCTTGTTGACCGTCTCCCGCGAGGCGCCGACGAGCTGCGCCAGCTCCTCCTGGGTCAGGTCGTGCGTGACCCGCAGGACGCCGCCGTCCCGGGTGCCGAACCGGCCCGCCATCTGGAGCAGGTTCTTCGCCACCCGGCCGGGCACGTCGGTGAAGATCAGGTCCGCGAGGGCGTCGTTCGTCCGGCGCAGCCTGCGGGCGAGCACCCGCAGCAGCTGCTCGGCGATCTCCGGCCGGTTGTTCAACCACGGGCGCAGCGACGACTTCTTCAGTCGCGCCAGGCGCGTGTCGGTGACCGCGGTGGCAGTCGCCGTCCGCGGACCGGGGTCGAACAGCGACAGCTCACCGAGCATGTCCGACGGACCCATGATCGAGACCAGGTTCTGCCGGCCGTCCGCCGCGCGCCGACCAAGCTTGATCTTGCCGGAGAGAACGATGTAAAGGCTGTCACCCGCCTCGCCCTCATTGAAGACGATGTCGCCCTTGCGGAACTCGATCGTCTCCATCTCCTTGGCGAGCGCCTCGGCAGCCTCCGGGTCAACGCCCTGGAAGATCCCGCTGCGAGCCAGTACCTCATCCATCGCTGTACCTCCGACTACGCGTTTCGCCGCGCACGATCAGTCTAGGCGCACGCGGGCCTCAACCGGGCGGGCACCCCTCGATCCAGATCTCGCAGCGTAACCGGTCGTGCCGCCCGGGTCCGAAGAATCGTCGCTCCCGGTGAGCAAGGACCGGCCGTTCGATGGTCGCCCCCGCCTGCCAGCCGACGGTATCGTTCCCGTCGATGAATGCCCAGCCCCCGCGGCGCGGTCTGTTCGGCCGCCCGATTCTGACCGTGACCATCGCGGCCGCCGTCCTCGCGAGCGCCGCACTCGGCGGCGTAGCCCTGGCGGATCGCGGCTCGCAGGAGGTCGGCGCCCCGGTCTGGAAGGTGCCGCCGTCCTCGGTGCCCGGCTCGGCCCCCGCCGAGGCCCCCGAGACGGAGTCCGCGGCGGTCGGTGAGTCGATCACGTTCTCGGCGACCGGCGACATCATCATGGGCAGCGCGCCGAACAAGCTGCCGGCCGGCGACGGCGAGGGCTTCTTCGACTCGGTGCGCGACGCCCTGAAGTCCGACCTGGTGATGGGCAACCTCGAGCAGCCGCTCACCGGCGACACCGGCTCCTCGAAGTGCGGTACGCCGCCGCGCCCCAACTGCTTCGCCTTCCGCTCGCCCCCCGGCTACGCCGACCACCTGGTCGACGCCGGCTTCGAGCTGATGAACACGGCGAACAACCACTCCAAGGACTTCGGCGTCCAGGGGTACCGCAACACCGTCGAGGCGCTCGAGAAGGCCGGGCTCAAGCACACCGGGGCCCAGGACCAGATCACCGTCGCCGAGGTCAAGGGCGTGCGGGTCGCGGTCGTGGGCTTCTCCTCGTACGCGGGCGCGAACCCGCTGAACGACCTGGACGCGGCGCGGGCCGTGGTCAAGGAGGCCGCGGGCCAGGCCGACCTCGTCGTGGTGCAGGTGCACATGGGCGCCGAGGGCTCGGACAAGGGCCACGTGAAACCGGGCAACGAAACCTTCTTCGGCGAGAACCGGGGCGACCCGATCAAGTTCTCCCACGCGGTCATCGACGCGGGCGCGGACGCGGTCGTCGGGCACGGGCCGCACGTGCTGCGCGGCATGGAGTTCTACAAGGGCAGGCTGATCGCATACAGCCTGGGCAACTTCGCCGGCGGCGGCCGGACGCTCAGCAGCGACGGCGTGCTCAAGTACGGCGGCGTCCTGCACGTCTCGCTGACCCGGGAGGGCGAGTTCGCCGGCGGCAAGTTCCTGTCGACGTTCATGAACTCGGCCGGCAAGCCGGTCCGGGACAGCGAGAACGAGCGCGGCCTGGCCCGCGTCCGGGACCTGACGGCGGCCGACTTCGGTGACACCGCCGCGACCATCGGTGAGGACGGATCCATCGCGCCGCCGGACTGACGGGTACATGACCCGATGCGGTCGGTGGTGCGACGTACTCTTGCTCGCGTGAGCCGTCCTGCCATCGTCGCCCCCGCCGGTGCGGCCCTGCTCGCCCGGTCGGCGAAGCGCTTCGCGGGCGAGACCCCGATCGGACGTAAACGCCGGGCCCGCAAGATGGCCAGAGAGCTGGCCGAGGCGCACCCGGACGCCCACTGCGAGCTGGACTTCAAGACGCCGCTGCAGCTCGCGGTCGCGACGATCCTGTCGGCGCAGTGCACGGACAAGAAGGTCAACGAGGTCACCCCGACCGTCTTCGCCAAGTACGTGACCGCGGCCGACTACGCCGCCGCGGACCGCGGCCGGCTCGAGGAGATCCTCCGGCCGACCGGCTTCTTCCGGGCGAAGACCGATTCGCTGATCAAGTTGGGTCAGGCGCTGGTCGAGCGGCACGACGGCGAGCTGCCCGGCCGGCTGGAGCAGCTGGTCGCGCTCCCGGGCATCGGCCGCAAGACGGCGAACGTCATCCTCGGCAACGCCTTCGACGTACCGGGCATCACGGTCGACACCCACTTCCGGCGGCTGGTCAACCGCTTCGGCTGGGTCAGCGAGGAGGACCCGGTCAAGATCGAGTTCCTGGTCGCCGAGCTGGTCGAGAAGCGCGACTGGACCATGCTGTCGCACCGGATCATCTTCCACGGGCGCCGGGTCTGCCACGCGCGCAAGCCGGCCTGTGGCGCGTGCACCCTGGCGAAGCTCTGCCCCTCCTACGGCACCGGGCCGACCGAGGCGGCGCCGGCGGCTCGGCTACTCAAGGGCCCTCGCGCCCGGGAGTTGGCCGCGCACGCGGGCGTCGACCCCGCGCTGGTGCCGGCCGCGGCCATCGCGACGCCGGAGGCGCCGTGAGCCGAGTCCGGGGCCGGCCGGCGCGGTGGCTCATGCCGCCCCTGGCGCTGCTGCTTGCCGCGTGCACGGCGACCGAGGCGCCGCCGCGACAGGCCGACGAGGGCGCGGCATCGCCGTTCGCCGGCTGCTCGGCGCTCACCGACCCCCCGGCCGGCGTCGCCGCATCCCCGTCGGCGACCACCGCTTCCTCGCCCGCGACTGCCGCTTCCCAGTCCGGGACCGCCGCTTCCCCGTCCGGGACCGCCGCTTCCCCGTCCGGGACCGCCGCTTCCCCGTCCGGGGCAGCCGCGGATCTTCCGCCGGTCTCCCTGCCCTGTTTCACAGGCGGGGACAGCTTCACGCTCGCGGGGCTGCGCGGACCCGCGGTAATCAGCCTGTGGGCCTCGTGGTGCGCGCCGTGCCGCGAGGAGCTGCCGTTGATGCAGGAACTCGCCGACCTGACCGCCGGGCGCCTGCACGTGGTCGGCGTCGACACCCGCGACAGCCGGGACGCCGGCGCCTCGTTCGCCGCGGACCGAGGGCTGTCGATCCCGACGCTGTTCGACCCCGAGCAGAAGCTGCTCACCGGGCTCGGCAAGGTCAACCTGCCGGTCACCGTCTTCGTCGGCGCCGACGGCGGCCGTTACGTCTACGCCGGCAAGCCGCTCGACCGGCCCGCCCTCGGCGACCTGGTGCGCGCACATACCGGTGTGACGGTGACCGAGTGACCGAGCGCCCGGAGGGCCTCCCCGGTTGGTGGGAGCCGCTGCTGACCCGGGCCGACGCCGCGCGTACCGAGGACTTCACCCCGCTGCGCACGCCCGCGAGCGGTGGGCGGGCGAGCGCCGTACTGGTGCTGCTGGGTGAGGATCGCCCGGGCGAGCCCGACCTGCTGGTCCTGCAGCGGGCCGCGACCATGCGCAACCATGCCGGCCAGCCCGCCTTCCCGGGCGGCGCGGCCGACCCGGCCGATCGGGACGCGGCCGCCACCGCGCTGCGGGAGGCCGACGAGGAGGTCGGCCTCGACCCGGCGAGCGCGACCGTGCTGATGGCGCTGCCCGAGCTGTACATCCCGGTCAGCCGGTTCGTGGTGACACCCGTGCTGGCCTGGTGGCACGCGCCGCACCCGGTGCACCCGCGGCAGCCCGCCGAGGTCGCACACGTCGCCCGGCTGCCGATCGCCGAGCTGGTCGACCCGGAGAACCGGATCCGGGTACGCCACCCGAGCGGCTGGGTCGGCCCCGCGTTCCAGGTCCGGGGAATGCTCGTCTGGGGCTTCACCGCCGGCGTCATCTCGGCCCTGCTGGACATGGCGGGCTGGGCCCGGCCATGGGAGCCCGGCCGGCTCGTCAGACTGCCCGATACCCCGGTCGCGGTGCCGTCCGCCTCGGATGAGGTGGTTACGTGACTGTCACTTCTACTCTGAGCGAGTGCATGTGGTCGATGGATTCCTGATCCTGCTCATGCTGGTCTTCGCCATCAGCGGCTACCGGCAGGGCTTCGTCATCGGGGCGCTGTCCTTCGGGGGCTTCTTCAGCGGCGCCCTGATCGGCCTGCAGGTCGGCCCGCTGATCGCGAACCAGTTCAACGACGACACCATCCGGCTGGTCGTCTCGCTGGTCGCGATATTCGCCCTTGCCGTGCTCGGACAGACGCTGGCGGGCTGGCTGGGCACCCGGCTGCGCCACTCGATCTCGAGCCCGCCGCTGCAGCGGCTGGACGACGCCGGCGGTGCGGTGGTCTCGCTGGTCGCCGTGCTGGTCGTCGCGTGGCTGATCGCCGTGCCGCTCGGCTCTACGCCGTTCCCGGCCATCAACAAGCAGGTGCGCAGCAGCGCCGTGCTGAACGGCATCAACACGCTGATGCCGGACCAGGCGCAGGCGCTCTCGGCCGGCCTGCGCGAGTCGCTCAACACCAACGGCTTCCCGGACGTCTTCGGCGGCCTGGCCCGCACCAACGCCCGCGAGGTCGCGGCGCCGGATCCGGCGCTGGCGAAGTCGCAGGTGGTCGTCAACTCCCGGCGGTCGGTGATCAAGGTGCTGGGCACCGCGCCGAGCTGCTCGCGCCGCATCGAGGGCTCGGGCTTCGTCTACGCCGACGAGCGCATCATGACGAACGCCCACGTGGTGGCGGGCACCCGCACCGTGCAGGTGGAGACCGCCGACGACCGGCTGGACGGCAAGGTCGTGGTCTACGACCCGGAGCGCGACCTGGCGGTCATCTACGTGCCGGGCCTGCGGGCACCGGTGATGCCCTTCGTCAAGAAGCAGGCGGCGACCGGCGCGAACGCGATAGTGCTCGGCTATCCGCTGGACGGCCCCTACAACGCGCAGTCGGCCCGGGTCCGCGACGTCAGCAACATCACCGGGCCGGACATCTACGACTCGGGCGACGTGACCCGGGAGATCTACACGATCTTCGCCAAGGTCCGCAGCGGCAACTCGGGCGGGCCCCTGGTCGCCCCGAACGGCGACGTGCTCGGCGTGATCTTCGCGGCGGCGGCGGACGACCAGACGACGGGTTTCGCGCTGACCGCGTCGGAGGCGGCGGGCACGGCCAACCTGGGCGTGGCGCGCACCCGGGGCGTCAAGACCGGCGACTGCGCCTGAGGCCAGATAGCCGCGCTCGGCCGACCGCATCCCCGGTCCCAGCCGACGGGGGGCGGCTGCGGGCGGCGGGTGCCGGACGGCTGCCGCCGGGTGGGTGGCCCGCTACGGTGCGCGGGCCGTCAGGCCACTAGGCGAGGCTGGCGAAGCGGCGGAAGGTCAGCAGGGCCGCCACCACCGAGACCAGGAACAGCACGCCGGCCGCCCACCAGCCGCGACCGGCGGCCGAGACGTTCATGTCGCCGGCCCGGGCCGCCGAGCCGGCATTGACGCCCGGCGCCTTGGTGCCGACCGCGGCCGCGGTGTCCGGCGCCGACTGGGCCTGGCCCGACACCGGGGCGCTGCCGAAGCGGGCGATGCCCGGCGACGCCGTGTTGTCCAGCGGGTTGCGCAGCACGGTCGGGATCTCGGCGGTCAGCGCGGCCGTCGGGTCGATCATGCCGTAGCCGTACTGGGCGTCGTGGCCCTTCGGGCCGCGGTCCTTCGCGGTCTTGACGATGCGGTTGACCACCTCGCCCGCCGACATGTCCGGCCAGCGGGAGCGGATCAGCGCCGCCGTGCCCGAGACCATCGGCGCCGCGAAGCTCGTGCCCTGCACCCGCCAATAGCCGTCCGGCCGGGCGCCGACCAGCTGCGTCGCCGGTGCCGACACGACCGTCTCCTTGCCGGTGATCGAGCCGGACCACAGGACGTCGCCGTCCTTCTCCATGCCCGCCACCGCGATGACGCCCGGCTCGCGGGCCGGGTACCAGACCCCGGTGGTCGAGGAGGCCGAGGCGCTCGCGTTGCCCGTGCAGGCCACCACGACCACGTCCTTGGCGAACGCGTAGTCCAGCGCCGCGGCCAGGGCCGGGCTGCTGCCGTTTCCGCCGAGGGAGAGGTTGACGACCCGGGCGCCGTGGTCGACCGCCCAGCGGACGCCCTTGGCCACGATCATCGCGTCGTCGTAGCGGTTCTCCCGGTCCAGGACGCGGATCGGGAGGATCTTGGCCTTCGGGGCGATGCCGACCACGCCGGCGTCGTCGTCGCCGCGGCCCGCGATGATCGCCGAGACCGTGGTGCCGTGGCCGACCAGGTCGGTGTCGCCGTCGCCGCCGGAGTCGACCAGGTCGAGGCCGGGCAGCACCTGACCCTGCAGGTCGACGTGGTCGGCGTCGACGCCGGAGTCGATGACCGCGACGGTGACACCCGCGCCGGCCGAGTACGTCCAGGCGCCGGCGACGTTCAGCGTCTTCAGGTGCCACTGCTCGGCCCGGACCGAGTCACCGATCCAGGGCTCGGGGGTGTCCAGGGGATCCGCGAGCGGGTTCGCGAGCGGCGCGGCGACCGGCCGGACGGCGGGCTCGGCCAGCGCCGGGGTCCCGCTCAGGCCGACGCACAGCCCGGCGGCGGCGGTCACGGCGGCCAGCCTCAGCGGCAGGCCCCGTGCCCTCACCAACGGGCACCACCGCGGGCCGGACTGCGTGTGGAAGCGTCGCGCCCTGGTCGGCGGGACGCGCTCGCTGCTTCGCTTACTGCGCTCACTGGCGGCATGACCATTCTGGTGAGGGACGGTCGATGGAGGGAGGTTACTCCGAATCCGAGCGTTGTTGCTGAGGTCTGTCGATGCAGATCGCACCAGATGTGTGACGGATCCGCCACGCAGGTTAGTACGGAGGCAGGTGGGACAGCTGAATCAGGCGCACACCTTCACGCCGAGTCATCAGCCGACCACGGCCAGGTGGCATCGTCGTGGGCCGGATCGGGCCGATGAGCGTGCCCTCGTCGCTCGGCCCCGACATCACCAGGCCCGGTGACGACAGCTCCCGCAGCTGCTGGATGACCGGGTCGTACATCGCCCGGCTGGCGCCGCCGGCCCGCCGGGTCACGACCAGGTGCAGGCCGACGTCGCGGGCCTGCGCCAGGTACTCCAGGATCGGCTCGAGCGGGTTGGTCGGGCCCGCCGCGATCAGGTCGTAGTCGTCGACGAGCACGAACAGCTCCGGACCGGTCCACCACGACCGCTCGCGCAGCTGCTGCGCCGTCACCTCGGGCCCGGGCAGGCGGCGCTCCATGTAGCCGGCCACGGACTGCATCAGCTCGAGCGTCTTCTGCGCCTGGATGCCGTACCCGATGCGGTGGTCGGACTCGGGCAGGTCCATCAGGCTCCGCCGGTAGTCGACCAGGATGATCCGGGCCTCCTCGGGCGCGAACCGCCGCGTGACCGAGGTGGCGAGCGCGCGCAGGAACGACGACTTGCCGCACTCGGCGTCGCCGAAGAGCAGGAAGTGCGGGTCGCCCGCGAAGTCGATCTCGACGGGTTGCAGGTCCGACTCGGCGATGCCGATCGGCAGGCGCAGGCCGGTCGACCGCGCCAGGTCGATGTCCGCGTACGGCAGGGACGGCGGCAGCAGCCGCACCCGCGGCGCCGGCGCACCGGACCAGTTGGCGGCGATCATCTTGACCAGCTCGGCCGTCTCGCCGGTGCCGCTCAGCTCGGGGCGCACGGTCAGCAGGTGCAGGCTCTTGTTCTTGTCCGTCGGGTGCTCGACGAGGCCGCGGCCGGCCTTCTCCGGCACGTTGACCGCGGCCCGCCGGTTGACCGTCGAGTCGGACGGGTCGCCGAGGCGCAGCTCGACCCGGGAGCCGAAGAGGTCGCGGATCGCGGGCCGGTAGTCCATCCACCGCGGCGCGCTGGTGACCACGTGGATGCCGTAGGAGAGGCCGCGGGTGGCGATGTCGGTGATGACGCCCTCGAGCTCGTCGTAGTCCTGGCGCAGCGTCGACCAGCCGTCGACCACGAGGAACACGTCGCCGAAGGGGTCGGCGTCCGCGCCGTTGTCGAGCCCGGCCTGCGTCGCCCTTCGCCGCCGGTACGACGACATGGAGTCGACGCCGAGCTCGCCGAAGAGCCGCTCCCGGTCGTTGAGCAGCGTCGAGACCTCGCCGACCGTACGCCGGACGCCGACCGAGTCGAGCCGCCCGTACACGCCGCCGACGTGCGGCAGGTCCTTGAGCGTGCCCAGCGAGCCGCCGCCGAAGTCGAGGCAGTAGACCTGCACCTCGGCCGGGGTGTGGGTGAGCGCCAGCCCGCAGATCAGCGAGCGCAGCGCCGTCGACTTGCCGGACTGCGCGCCGCCGACGACCGCGACGTGGCCGGCGCCGCCGCCGAGCTGCAGCCACATCACGTCGCGCAACTGCTCGCGCGGCTTGTCGATCAGGGCGATCGGCACCCGCAGGGCGCCGTGCAGCTCGGGGTTCGCGAAGGCCAGGCCGCGGGCGGGATCGACGGAGACCGGGCCGAGCAGCTCGTCGAGCGCCGCGGACTTGTTCAGCGGCGGCAGCCAGACCTGGTGCGCCGGCGGGCCCTGGCCGCCGAGCCGGGCCACCATGACGTCCAGCAGGCTCTCGCCCTCCGGGGTCTCCTCGGGCTCGGGCTGCGCGGGCCGCACCGGCTTGGGCACCGGCAGGTAGTGCGTGGAGTACGACAACACCTGCGGCGCCGCGCCCTCGCCGTCCGCGCCGGCGCCGCGGCCGCCCGCCTTGCGGAACGCGCCGGACACATAGGCGGCCTTGAACCGGATCAGCGGCTCGGTGCCGAACTTGAGGTAGCCGTGCCCGGGCGAGCGGGGCAGCTCGTACGCGTCCGGCACGCCGAGCACCGCCCGTGACTCCAGCGCCGAGAAGGTCCGCAGGCCGATCCGGTACGACAGGTGCGTGTCCAGGCCGCGCAGCCGGCCCTCCTCGAGGCGCTGGCTGGCCAGCAGCAGGTGCACGCCGAGCGAGCGGCCCAGCCGTCCGATCTGGACGAACAGGTCGATGAAGTCGGGCTTCGCCGAGAGCAGCTCGGAGAACTCGTCGCAGATGACCAGCAGCGACGGCAGCGGCGGCAGCGCGGCGCCGCCGGACCGGGCCTTCTCGTAGTCGCGCAGGCTGGCGTAGTTGCCGGCCCGGCGCAGCAGCTCCTGGCGCCGGATCAGCTCGCCGTCGATGGCGTCGACCATGCGGTCGACCAGCGGCAGCTCGTCGGCGAGGTTGGTGATGACGGCGGCGGTGTGCGGCAGCCGGTCCAGCGAGGAGAACGTCGCGCCGCCCTTGAAGTCGACCAGCACGAAGTTCAGCGTCTCGGAGGAGTGCGTCGCGGCGAGCGCCAGCACCAGCGTGCGCAGCAGCTCGGACTTGCCGGAGCCGGTGGCGCCGATGAGCAGGCCGTGCGGGCCCATGCCGTCCTGCGCCGACTCCTTGAGGTCCAGCTCGATCGCGCCGCCGTCGGCGCCGAGACCGATCGGCACCCGCAGCTTGTCCCGGTTGGGCCGGGGCAGCCAGGCCCGCGCGACGCTGAACGAGTCGGGGTCGCCGAGGTTGAGCAGCTCGGCCAGGCCCATCTCGGCGGCCAGCGGGGTGTCGGAGGACTTCGACATCGCGGCGAGGCGCAGCGGCGCCAGCCGCCGGGCGACCGCCTCGGCCTCCTCCTCGCTGAGCCGGTCCGGCGTGCCGACGTCGGCCGCGTGGTCCATCGCGTACGTGTGCAGCTCGCGCCGCCCCGCGCCGCCCGGCCGCACCTCGAGGACCAGCAGCGAGCGGTCGAGCAGGCGCGGCGGCACGTCGTCGAGGTCGAGCACCGTCACGCCGGCGATGCCGTCGTCGAGCTGGGTGGCGCCCTTGAGGTCGGCGCCGTCCAGCACGATCACGACGTGCGGGCGGCTGGTGCTCGCGCCGGCCGGGTTGAACCGGGGCCGGTTGCCGATCACGTCCTCGAGCAGCTTCTCCAGGTCGGGACCGGCGCTGGCGACGAGCCGCACCGGGCCGAGCCGGTCGGTCCGGGACGGGTGCAGGTTGTGCGGCAGCCACTTGACCCACTCCCACATCGCGCGGCGCTCGGGGCCGGCGCAGACCGCGATGATCAGGTCGTCGGGCGCGTGGAAGACGGCGAGCTGGGTGAGCACGGCCCGGGTCAGTGCGCGCGCGTCGGCCGCGCCGGCGGTGCCCTGGCCGCGCACGAAGACGCGGGCGAAGCCGCGCAGCGACACCGCGACCGGCAGGTCGGGCACCACGGAGTAGGCGTCGAGGAAACGGCGCAGCGCGCCCGCCGTCATCGGCTCGAGGTCCTCGAGCGGCCGGGTCACCGGCGGGATCAGCGGGGTGGCCAGGGTCTGCGGGCCGACGGCGAGCCGGACCACGCCGAAGTCGGGATCGGCCGAGCGGCGCTCCCAGACCCGGTGGCTGTCGGCGGTCGACCAGAGTTGCGCCGGGTCGGGATGGCGGTAGAAGAGGCCGATCCGCTGCCGGCTCGCGGTGTCCCGGACCCGGCGGCGCAGGCTGGAGAGGTGGCGCAGGTACTCGCGGCGGGCGGCCATCATCTCGGCCTTCTTGGGCGCGCCGCCGCCGCCGAACGAGGTGGCGAGCATGGCCAGCGAGGAGAGGCCGAAGAGGCCACCGACCACATAGGTGAAGGCGCCGCCACCGCCGCGGCCCATCATCATCGCCATCGCCACCGAGCCGCCGAGCATGGGCAGCACCATCAGCGCCTGCGTCCAGCGGCCGCCGGCCGCCTGTGGGATCTCGGGCGGCGGGTCGACGGCGAGCTCGCCGGTCGGGATCTCCGGCGCCGGCCGGCGCGCCGCTCGCTTGATCACCACCGTGCTCATTGCGAACTATCCCCTTCATCCGCTACCACGAGCCTTGGGTGATAGATCCACATAGGCGGGTGGTGGCTTGCCCGGTCCACACGACCGTCGACCGGTCACCGTGCAGCCCTCATGCTAGGTAAAGTCGCCCTGGTTCCGCAGCCTCGGCATCGTCGACGGGAAATAAAGACCATGATCGATTGCGGGGCGTGAGGGCAGGCGAGAGGCGGGCTCAGCATGACCGTTGGGTTGGCACGGGTCACCATCAGTGCGCCGCAGCGCCGGGTCGATGTCGCGCTGCCCGAGCACGTACCCCTCGCCGAGCTGCTGCCCGAGGTGCTGCGGCACGCCGGCGAGGGACTGGCCGACGACGGCGAGAAGCACGGCGGCTGGCTGCTGCGCCGCACCGACGGCGTCGCGCTCGCCACCTCGCAGGGCCTCTTCCCGCAGGGCGTCCGCGACGGCGAGGTGCTGCACCTGGTGCCGGCCCGGGACAACTGGCCCGAGCTGGAGTACGACGACGTCGTCGAGGCGATCGCCGAGGGCGCCCGGCGCCGCGGCACGATCTGGACACCGGCCGCCACCCGGACGGCCACGCTGGCCGGCTGCGCGGTGCTGCTCTCGCTCGGCCTGATCGCGGTGCTGGTCACCGGGCCGGCCCTGGGCGGCGCGGCCTTCTTCGGGCTCGGCGTCGGCCTGCTGCTCGCGCTCGCCGGCATCACGGCCTCCCGGGCGTACGGCGACGCGCGCACCGGGGCGGTCCTCGGCGGCTGCGCCCTGCCGTACGCGTTCGCGGGCGGCGCCGCGCTGGTCTCCTCCGGCGCCACCGACCCGGCCGGCGTCCTCGCACTGCTGCCCTGGATCGGTGGCCCCGAGCTGCTCGCCGGGTCGATGGCGCTGCTGCTGCTCGCCGCGCTCGGCGGGGTCGGCGTCGCCGCCTCGTTCCGGGTCTTCGCCGCCGGCATCATGGTCGGCCTGTTCGGCGCCCTCGCCGCGCTGACCAGCCTGGTCACCTCGGCGGCCGGCGCCGCGGCCGTGCTGCTGTCGGCGCTGGTCTGCGGCATCGGCGCGCTGCCGCTGCTGGCCATCCGGTTCGGCAAGATGCCGACGCCGCCGGTCACCCTGCCCACCGGCAGCGAGGCCGAGCAGGGCTTCACCGGCGCCGCCGCGGGAAACGCCGCCCTGGACGCCGCGCGGGAGCGCCCCGACCGGGCCCGGGTCTTCGCCGCGGTCAGCCGCACCGAGGAGCTGCTCACCGGCCTGCTGATCGGGCACGCGCTGCTCTGCGCGGGCGCGTTCGTGGTGCTGGCCTCGTCCGGCGGGCTCTCCGCCCGGATCCTGATGGGCCTCGCCGTCGCGGCGCTGCTGCTGCGCTCGCGGCTCTTCGTGACGCTGCGCCAGCGGCTGCCGCTGATCTCGGCCGGGCTGTTCGGGCTCTTCGTGCTCGGCCTGGACCTGCTCTGGGGCGCCGGCGAGGCGATGCTGCTCGGCCTGGTCGTGACCACGCTGCTGATGGCGCTGGCGACCGTCGCCGCCGGCGCGACCTGGACCCGCCGGGCGCCGTCGCCCTACCTGGGCCGCTTCGCCGACGTGCTGGACACCCTCGCCGTCGTGGCGGTCATCCCGGTGGCCTGCGCCGTCGTCGGCCTCTACGGCATGGCCAGCAACATCAACATCTGACCGGAGACGGCGAAGCGCGGCGGTCCGGGAGAAACCCGGCCGCCGCGCTCGCGGTGAACGTCAGTGATCCTCGTCGTGCGGCTCGGCGGCCTCCGCGCGCTTGAACGACGCGCGGATCTCCTCCTCGGCCTCGACCCGGCCGACCCAGGTCGCGCCCTCGACCGACTTGCCCGGCTCGAGGTCCTTGTAGACCGTGAAGAAGTGCTGGATCTCCATCCGGTCGAACTCGCCCAGGTGGTGGATGTCGCGCAGGTGCTCCTGGCGCGGGTCCTCGTAGGGGACGCAGAGGACCTTGTCGTCGCGGCCCTTCTCGTCGGTCATCCGGTACATGCCGATCGCCCGCGACCGCACGAGGCAGCCCGGGAACGTCGGCTCCTGGATCAGGACCAGGGCGTCCAGAGGGTCGCCGTCCTGCCCGAGGGTGCCCTCGATGTACCCGTAGTCGGCCGGGTACTGCGTCGCAGTGAAGAGCGTCCGGTCCAGCCGGATCCGGCCGGTCTTGTGGTCGACCTCATACTTGTTCCGCTGGCCCTTGGGGATCTCAACCAAAACGTCGAAATCCATGGTTCGCTCCCTTGTTCAGCCCCGCAGTCGGACCCGGTGGGACGCGGTGGCGGAGCGGGGAGTGACAGAGCCCCCACAGGATCCGCGCGCGCCGGTGTGCCGGATGTTTGTAGTCTCCCCTAAGTCTGACGCCACGTACGGAGGAGGGGCTCGTGGGGAGGCAAGATTCACAGAACACTCCCGAGTACGACAGCGTGTCCGAGCCGGAAAAGGGCCGCTCGCCGGTAGGGCGAGCGAGCGTCCCGCCGGCCGCCGCGCCCGCCGCGCCAACTGCTGAATCGCAGGCCGAGGCGCCGGTCGGGCCGCCGCCCGGACCGGCCGCCCGGCCGCCCGGTGTGTCGCCCGGCGGCCCGCCGCCCAGATCACCGCTCCGGCCGCCAGCCGTCCCGCCGTCTGGGACGCCGGCCGCCCCGCCGCCCGTGTCACCACTGAGGCCGCCCGCCGGCCCGCCTCCTGTCCCACCTTCTGGGACGCCGGCCAATCTTTCACCCGTTTCGCCGGTCAGGCCGCCCGCCGGGGCGCCGCCCGTGTCACCGCTCAGGTCACCCCCGGGGGCACCGCCCGTGTCGCCGCTCAGGTCGTCGGCTGGGTCGCCTGCTCAGCCGCCTGCCGCACCGCAGCCCGGCGCGCCAGCCGGACAGCACCCAGGCGCGCCTGCCGGACAGCAGCCCGGCGCGCCAGCCGGACACCCCGGCACGCCAGCCGGACAGCCCAGCGCGCCAGCCGGACAACCTGGCACGCCAGCCAGACAACCTGGCGCGCCAGCCGGACAACCCGGCACGCCACCCGGGCAGCAGCCCGGACCGCACGGCGCGCCAGCCGGGCAGCAGCCCGGATCGCCTGGCGGGACGCCTGCCGGATCGCCCGCTCGGCCGTTGGTCGGCCCGTGGGTCGGACCGCCCGCAAGGCCCGTAGCCCAGCCGCCTGCTGCCCCGCCCGCCGGGCCTCAGGCTGCCCTGCCCGCCGGGTATCCAGCTGCGCCGCCCGCCGGATCTCCAGCTGCGCCGCCGGCCGGGTATCCAGCTGCACCGCCCGCCGGATCTCCAGCTGCGCCGCCCGTTAGGTCGGCGGCTGTGCCGCCTGTCGGGTCTCCAGCCGCGCCGCCTGCTGGGTCGGCAGCTGTGCCGCCAGCCGGGTCTTCTGCTGTGCCGCCTGCCGGAGCTGCGGCTGCGCCGTCCGTTGGGTCGGCGTCTGTGCCGCCTATGGGGTCGCCTCCTGTTGCGCCGCCTGCCGGGTCGCCCGTCAGGCCGATGGGTGGGCCTCCTCCCGGGCTTCCTGCCGCACCGCCGCCCGTCAGGCCGGCGGGTGGGCCTTCCGGGCTTCCTGCTGGGTCGCCTTCCGGGTTCCCTGCTGGGTCGCCCGCTGGGTCGCCCGCTGGGTCACCCGCTGGGTCGCCCTCCGGGCTCTCTGCTGGACCGCCCGCTGCGTCGCCGCCAGGGACGATTGGCGGGCCGGCGTCGGCGGCGCCGCGTCCTGCAGGGAACACCTACGGGCGCGCTGCGGTCCCGCTCAACATTCCTGCCCCGCAGGTGCACGGGGCGCCGGCGCCTCAGCCGGTACAGGGGATGGCGCAGGGGATTGTGGCCGGATCACCGGATCAGCCCGGCGGCGAATCCCTCGGCCTTGGGGATCGCTCAGCTCAAACGCCGGTAGCGGCGAAGCCGGGTACTGGTCGGCGGCGTACCGTAATATTTTCGGTCCTCTCTTTGATCTTGTTGTTGGCCGTCGTGGCGGGCGCCGTAATAACCCGCCCTGGGCCGGTGGATCGCTGGCTGGCGGCTGATCCGACCACCGCTCCCACGATTGCGCCGACGCCCGATCCGACGCCGACGCCCGTCCTGGCTGCCGTCGGCACCTCCGGCGCCGCACCGACCCCCGAGGGCGTGAAGGCGGCGATCGGTCCGCTGGTCGATGCCGCGGTGCTTGGATCCTCGGTCAACGTCTCCGTGGTCGACACCGTGACCGGTGAGTCGCTTTTCGCGCAGAATGCCGAGACCGGCACCATCCCCGCCTCCACCACCAAGCTGCTGACCGCCGCTGCCGTGCTGGCCGCGCGGGGCACGGCGCACCGCCTGACCACCCGCGTGGTGGCCGGCGCGGAGCCCGGCGAGGTCGTGCTCGTCGGCGGCGGCGACCCGACGCTGTCGGTGGACGCCAAGGGCCAGTTCCCGGGTGCGGCCCGGCTCGACAAGCTCGCCGCGCAGGTCGAGAAGGCGATGGGCGCCCGGCCGATCACCAAGGTCATCGTCGACACCTCGCTGTACGAGGGCCCGCTGACCGCCAAGGGCTGGGACGGCGACGTCATCGGTGGCGGCCAGGTCGCGCGGATCCAGCCGCTGATGACCAACGCCGGGCGGATCAAGCCCGTGCACAACGAGTTCGGCGGCGATCCGCGCTTCGCCGACCCGGCCGGCGCGGCCGGCCGGGCGTTCGCCAAGCACCTCGGCCTGCCGGCCGGTGCGGTGAGCAAGGGCACGGCGCCGGCGGCCGCCGCGCCCGCGGCCTCCTCGGCGGCGCCCTCGGCCGCGGCCACCCTGGCCGCCGGCGCCGAGCTGGGCAAGGTCGAGTCGCCGCCGCTGGTGCGCGTGGTCGACTGGATGCTGGAGCAGAGCGACAACGTGATCGCCGAGGCGATGGCCCGGCAGGTCGCGCTGGCCGCGGACGCGGAGGCCTCGTTCGAGGGCGGCGCCGCGGCGACGATCACCAAGCTCGGCGAGCTGGGTCTGTCCACGGACCAGGTGGAGCTCTCCGACGGCAGCGGACTGTCCCGGCGGAACCGGATCAGCCCGAAGCTGCTCACCGACACGCTGACCCTCGCCGCCGGCGGCGAGCACCCCGAGCTGAGTGCCATGTTCGGCGGCCTGCCGGTGGCCGGCTGGTCCGGCACGCTGGAGCGGCGCTTCGTCGTGCCGTCCGCGAACCAGGTCGGGCAGGGCGTGGTCCGGGCCAAGACCGGCTCGCTCACCGGGGTCAATGCGATCTCCGGCGAACTGGTCACCAAGGACGGCCGGCTGCTGGTCTTCGCGATCCTGGCGGACGCCACCGGCGAGTCCATCGCCGCACGTCAGGCGCTCGACAAGATTGCGGCGAAGCTTGTCACCTGCGGGTGTAACTAGGGGTTTTCTCCGGGCCGTCCGGGGGCTTTCTCAGGGCGGTCCGGTGGAAACGCGCGAGTACGGTGGTCTGCATGGCGCAGTTCGTTGATTGGGATCTGGCCGCCGCCACCGCGGGCGCGCTGTCGAAATCCGGGCCCGCGGTGTCCTACGAGGAAGCCATGCAGGTGGTGGCCCAGCTGCGCGATCTGACCGACGAGGCCGCGGGCCACGTCGCGGCATACACCGGGCTCACGCCCCAGATCGAGGCCCCGCCGGTGCGGGTCGTCGACCGCAAGGACTGGGCCGCGGTCAACATCTCCGGCCTCCGTGAGGTGATCATTCCCCTGGTCACCCGCCTGTCCGGCGGCAAGCAGCCGGGCGGGGTCGCCGACGCGATCGGCTCCCGGGTCACCGGCGTGCAGGCGGGCACCGTGCTGGCCTACCTGTCGGGCCGCGTCCTCGGGCAGTACGAGGTCTTCTCGTCCGAGCCGGGCCAGCTGCTGCTGAACGCGCCCAACATCGTCGAGGTCGAGCGCAAGCTCGGCGCCGACCCCCGCGACTTCCGGCTCTGGGTCTGCCTGCACGAGGTCACCCACCGCACCCAGTTCACGGCCGTGCCGTGGATGCGCGGCTACTTCCTCGGCGAGGTGCAGGCGTTCGTCGACGCGTCGCAGAGCGGCGAGCACATCCTCGAGCGGCTGCGCCGCGGCGTGGCGACGCTCTCCGACGCGCTGCGCGACCCGGACAGCCGGTCGTCGGTCCTCGACATCGTGCAGACCCCGGCGCAGAAGGCGGTCCTCGACCGGCTGACCGCGCTGATGACGCTGCTGGAGGGGCACGCCGAGTTCGTCATGGACGGCGTCGGCCCCGAGGTCATCCCGTCGGTCGAGTCGATCCGCTCGAAGTTCAACCAGCGCCGCGCGGGCGGCAACCCGCTGGAGAAGGCGATCCGCCGGCTGCTCGGCATCGAGGTCAAGATGCGGCAGTACGCGGAGGGCCACAAGTTCGTGCACGGCGTCGTGGAGCGGGTCGGCATGGCCGGCTTCAACAAGATCTTCAGCTCGCCGCTGACCCTGCCCCGGCTCGACGAGCTCAGCGACCCGGACGCCTGGGTGGCCCGGGTGCACGGCCCGGTCGGCCTGCCGTCATAGCGTGACCGGATGGCCAGGATCCCGCCTCCGGTAGCGACCGTACGTGCCGCCGTCCGGCGCGCCCTGCACCCGATCGCGGAGCAGGGCGCGGGGCTCGTCCTGGTCGCCTGCTCGGGCGGGGCCGACTCGCTGGCGCTCGCGGCGGCGACCGCGTTCGTCGCATCCCGCCTGGGCGTACGCGCCGGGCTGGTGACGGTCGACCATGGGCTGCAGGACGGTTCGGCGGCCCGCGCCGCGGACGTGGCGGGCTGGGCCCGGTCGGTCGGGCTGGATCCCGTCGAGGTCGCCCGCGTCGAGGTGGCCGGGCGACCCGGCGGGCCGGAGGCGGCGGCGCGGGACGCGCGCTACGAGGTGCTCTCCGCGGTCGCGCGGCGGACCGGCGCGCCGGCCGTGCTGCTCGGGCACACCCGCGACGACCAGGCCGAGACCCTGCTGCTCGCGCTCGCCCGCGGCGCCGGGCCGCGCGGGCTGTCCGGCATGCCGTACCGGCGGGGGATCCTGGTCCGGCCGCTGCTGGACGTCTCGCGGGCCGAGACCCGCAAGGCCTGCGCCGCCCTCGGGCTGGTGGCCTGGGAGGACCCGCACAACATCGACCCCGCGTACACCCGGTCCCGGGTGCGGGCGGACGCCCTGCCGGCGCTGATCGCCGCCGTCGGGCCCGGCGTGGTCGCGAACCTGGCCCGGACCGCGGGACTGGTCGCCGCGGACGTCGCGTACCTCGACGGGGTGGCCCGCGCGGCGCTGGCGGCCTGTCGCTCGCCGGCCGGCTTGTCGGTCACGGCCCTGTCGGAGCTGCCGCCGGCCATCCGGACCCGGGTGTTGCACGCCTGGGCCGGCGAGCTGGGCGCGCCCGGCGCGGCGCTCTCGCACCGGCACGTCGTCGCCCTGGACGCCCTGGTCACCGGCTGGCACGGCCAGGGACCGACCGCGCTGCCCGGCGGGATCGTCGTGGGCCGCCGGGCGGGCGACCTCGTACGGGTCGACGTGTGACAGTCCTCACGGTCTGGCGACCCGGTCCGGACACCTGGGCCGAATAGCCCCATAACCAGCAGTTGGGCGGGGTCTTACCGCCGCCCCCGCCCACGCGAGGCCACCTTCATACGGCACGCTAGGCGAATGGCAGAGGGCTCTTGGTACGACGCCGACATCGACCGCGTGATCATCTCCGAGGATCAGATCCGCGAGAAGACCGAAGAGCTCGCTAAACAGGTCGCCGCGGACTACGCGGACGCCGAGGGCGGCATTCTCCTGGTCTGCGTGCTCAAGGGCGCGGTCATGTTCATGGCGGACTTCGCGCGTGCGCTGGGCCGGCAGGGCCCCTCCTCCGAGATGGAGTTCATGGCGGTCTCCTCCTACGGCTCGGGCACCACGTCCTCCGGGGTGGTGCGCATCCTCAAGGACCTGGACCGCGACATCACCGGCCGGCACGTGGTGATCGTCGAGGACATCGTCGACTCCGGCCTGACCCTGTCCTGGCTGATGAAGTACCTGCGGTCGCGCCAGCCGGAGAGCGTCGAGGTGGTGGCGCTGTTCCGCAAGCCGGAGGCGATCAAGGTGCCGGTGCCGACCAAGTACGTCGGCTTCGACATCCCCAGCGAATTCGTGGTCGGTTACGGACTGGACTTCGCGGAGCGCTACCGCGAGGTGCCGTACGTGGGAGTGCTCAAGCCCGAGGTCTACGCCCGTAGCTGAACGTACTCCCAGCCGACTCTCAGGAATCGGATGCCGGACCCATCGCTGCGCTGTATTGTCCGGTTTTGATCGTATTAATCCGGCCGCTCAGTGCGGAACCGCCGTGACCACGGGGGTCGCACGGGCTGGGCTGACGGAGCCGGAAGAGGCACCCACGGTGTACGGTCGAGTGACCGATGGCGCAGTGTCACGAGCGTCGGAGGGTCGGATCGCCCGCGGTCGGGCCGGCGCGGTTGGCCGGTACGGCCCGGGGCCCTCGATCCGGCAGCGTCTCCGCAGCCAGGATGCCTTGACACGGTAGCCGGTCGTGGAGACACGTCAACCCAGGTGACCAGGACGCCGATCAGGAGGGTCCGGGCGCATCAGGCGCCCGACAACAGTATGGAACGTACGCGTTTCTTCCGCCGCCCGGTGGTCTGGATCATTCTGGTGATCATCGGTGCGATTGCGCTGAGCACATTCTTCACCAATGGTCCGAGCTACCAGCGCGTTGACACTTCGGTGGTCCTCGAGCGACTCAACCAGCCCGGCATAAAGAACGTCATCCAGAAGGACAAGGAGCAGACGCTCCAACTCGAACTGGCGACGCCCGAGCGGTTCGACGGCAAGACCACGGACAAGATCGAGACCCAGTACCCGTACGAGGTCGGGGACGAGGTCTGGAACGCCGCCCAGGAGGCGAAGAAGGCCGGCCGGGTCACCGGAACGGTCGACGCCACCGTCTCCGGCGACGGCGTCCTGCTGAACCTGCTGTTCAGCCTGCTGCCGGTCGCGATCCTCGTCATCCTGCTGCTGCTGTTCATGTCGCAGATGCAGGGCGGCGGCTCCCGGGTCCTCAACTTCGGCAAGTCCAAGGCCAAGATGCTGACCAAGGACATGCCCAAGACGACCTTCGCCGACGTGGCGGGTGCCGACGAGGCCGTCGAGGAGCTACAGGAGATCAAGGACTTCCTGCAGAACCCGGCGAAGTACCAGGCACTCGGCGCCAAGATCCCCAAGGGCGTGCTGCTCTTCGGCCAGCCCGGCACGGGCAAGACCCTGCTGGCGCGCGCCGTCGCGGGTGAGGCCGGCGTGCCGTTCTACTCGATCTCCGGTTCGGACTTCGTCGAGATGTTCGTCGGCGTCGGCGCCAGCCGCGTCCGCGACCTCTTCGAGCAGGCCAAGGCGAACGCGCCGGCCATCGTCTTCGTCGACGAGATCGACGCGGTCGGCCGGCACCGCGGCGCCGGCATGGGCGGCGGCCACGACGAGCGCGAGCAGACGCTCAACCAGCTGCTCGTCGAGATGGACGGCTTCGACACCAAGGGTGGCGTCATCCTCATCGCCGCCACCAACCGGCCCGACATCCTCGACCCGGCGCTGCTGCGCCCGGGCCGCTTCGACCGGCAGATCCCGGTGGACAACCCGGACATGGAGGGCCGCAAGGCCATCCTGCGGGTGCACGCCAAGGGCAAGCCGTTCACGCCCGACGTCGACCTCGACTCGGTGGCCCGGCGCACACCCGGCTTCTCGGGTGCCGACCTGGCCAACGTGATCAACGAGGCCGCGCTGCTGACGGCCCGCAACGAGAAGCGGGCCATCTCGAACTTCTTCCTCGAGGAAGCGATCGACCGGGTCATCGCCGGCCCGGAGCGGCGCTCGCGCGCGATGAGCGACAACGAGAAGAAGATCACCGCCTACCACGAGGGCGGCCACGCGCTGGTGGCGTACGCGCTGCCGCACTCCGCGCCCGTGCACAAGGTGACGATCCTGCCCCGCGGCCGCTCGCTCGGGCACACCCTGGTCCTGCCGACCGAGGACAAGTACACCCAGACCCGGGCCGAGATGATCGACACGCTGGCGTACGCGCTCGGCGGCCGCGCTGCTGAGGAGCTCGTCTTCCACGAGCCGACCACCGGCGCCGGCAACGACATCGAGAAGGCCTCCGGCCTGGCCCGCGCCATGGTCACCCAGTACGGCATGAGCTCGAAGCTCGGCGCGGTCAAGTACGGCACCAGCGGCGACGAGCCGTTCATGGGCCGCAACATGGGCCACGAGAAGGACTACTCCGACGCCGTCGCCGCCGAGATCGACAGCGAGGTCCGTGCGCTGATCGAGCTGGCGCACGACGAGGCGTGGGAGATCCTGGTCGAGTACCGCGACGTCCTCGACAACATGGTCCTGGAGCTGATGGAGAAGGAGACCATCACCCAGGAGGACATGAACCGCATCTGCGAGCGAGTGGCGAAGCGGCCGCCCATGTCCCCGTTCAACGGATTCGGTAAGCGGCTCCCGTCGGAGGCGCCCCCGGTCCTCACCCCGGCCGAGCGCGACCAGCTCAAGGCGCAGGCCGAGGCCGATGGTCAGGTCGCCGTCGGCGGAGTGAACCCGAGCGCGGGCTCGACGCCGAACGGCTCGGTGGAAGGCAGCCTCTGATCGCCGACGCAAGCTCGACGGAGCCCAACGACTCCGACGACGAGCCCGACTACCTCGCCGCGCGTCTGGTCGACGGCAAGCTCACCGGTACCCCGGTCGAGCAGGCCGTCGACCTCGCCCGGATCGAGAAAGCGGTTCGGGAGATCCTCATCGCCATCGGTGAGGACCCGGACCGCGACGGCCTGGCCCGCACGCCCGCCCGGGTGGCCCGGGCCTACGCGGAGCTCTTCGCCGGTCTGCGGGTCGATCCGGGCAAGGTGCTCACCACGTCGTTCGAGGCGAACCACGAGGAGCTCGTGCTCGTCCGCGACATCGAGATGATGAGCCTCTGCGAGCACCACCTGCTGCCGTTCAAGGGCGTGGCGCACGTCGGCTACATCCCGGGCGCCGACGGCCGGATCACCGGCCTGTCGAAGCTGGCCCGGCTCGTCGAGGTCTTCGCCCGCCGGCCACAGGTGCAGGAGCGGCTCACCTCGCAGATCGCCGACCTGCTGATGGAGAAGCTCGGCCCCCGCGGCGTCATAGTGGTCCTCGAGTGCGAACACATGTGCATGGAGATGCGCGGCATCCGCAAGACCGGCGCCCGCACGGTCACCTCGGCGGTGCGCGGCGCGTTCCAGACCGACGGCAAGGTCCGCGCCGAGGCGATGGCGTTGATAAACGCGCGCTGAGCCGCGGCCGCTTCGCCATACTGGCGCGATGATCGAGAAATACAACCCGTCTACCGTGCACGAACCGGCCGGGTACAGCCACGTCACCATCACCTCGGCCGGCCGCCTGGCCCACCTCGCCGGACAGTGCCCGCTCGACCTCGCCGGCCAGGTCGTCGGCCCCGGCGACTTTCCCGCGCAGACCGACCAGGTCATCGCGAACTGCCTCGCCGTCCTCGAGGCCGCCGGCGCCAAGCCGTCCGACGTCGCCCGCTCGATCGTCTACGTCGTCAGCCCGGACAGCGGCGTCCTCGCGGGGGTGTGGCAGCGGCTCATGGCCTCCGCCCTCGCGCCCGCCTTCACCACCGCCAGCACGCTGCTCGGCGTGGCCTCGCTCGGCTACAACGGTCAGCTGGTCGAGATCGACCTGACCGCGGCCCTGCCGGACTGAGTCAGACGATCATGCGGTAGGTGTCCGCGCTGTCCATCGCCGACCGGGCCAGCGTCTGCGCCTCGTCCAGGCGGGTCTGCGCCTGCTCCAGCTGCGCGATGGCCGTCGCGATCGACGGATGGAACGAGCCGACCGCGGTCAGCCGCAGCCGGGTCAGCGCCTCGTCCAGCTGGTCGGCGACCTGCTGGATGCCGGACACCGCGCGCTGGGTGCCGTCGACCGACGCGGCGACGTTGGCCTTGATCTCTTCGACGCTGGTCACTACGGCTCCCTCACCTGATGAACGCGAGCAGGCCGACTCCCATGCAGGTCAGCAGCACGGGTGTCAGGCAGGCGATCGCGCCGACGATCGGCGTACGGTCCACCTTGGCCGGACCGCCGCCGTACACGAAACCGATCGTCAGCCAGCCCAGCCCGAACGCGAGTACCGGCATGCTGAGCCCGCACAGCAGCGCGTACGTGGGCACGGAGCCGGACGGGGCGATCAGGTAGAGCACTATCTGCACGATCAGCACGGCCGCCGCGAACGGCCCGTACACCAGCAGGTTGCGGGCCCACGGCCGCCAGGGCGCCACGTTCGAGGGCACCATCGCGGCGTCGGCGGCGTCGGCGGTGCCGCGCGCCTGCCGCAGCGTGGCCAGGATCGCCTCCGGGCCCGCGGCGACACCCTGGGCCGCCAGCGCCCGCTCGGCCGGGTGCGGCGCCAGCGCCTGCTCCGGTACGCCCAGATCCTGCACCAGCCGGGCGCGCTGCGGCGCCAGGCGTGCGCGTACCGAGGCCAGCTCCTGCCGCGCGGCCGAGACGGTCGCCGCCTGCGCGCCCGCCGCGGTGCTCGCGGCCCGCCGCACGGCGTCGAGGCGCTGCGCCGCCGCCACGTAGTCGGCCCAGGCGCCCTGCGGCTCCGTCATCCGGGCCCTCCCGAGTCGCTCTCCGGCTGCACGAACGGCACGATCGTCACCGTGCGGTCGGTGTGCCGGTCGTGCAGCAGCGCGCGGTTCTCCCTCGGCTGCCAGTCCAGCGGCTTGCCGAGCATCAGCGAAACGTCCTGCCCCGAACAGTTCAGGAAGACCAGGCCGGCGACGTCCTCGCGGCCCGCGCTGCCGCCGGTCTCCTCGTTGAACCGGCGCAGCCCCCGCCACCACGACAGCAGGTGCACGCCGCGGCCCGGACCATCCCGCAGCAGCCGCCGCAGCCCCGGCAGGCTGCCCGGGCCGGCGGCGTCCATGCCGAACACCACCCGATAGCCGGGCCGGTCCACATCCAGCTCCGCGGCCAGGCCGGCCGCGTCGACGACGACGACCTCCTGGCGGTGGCCGATCTCCACGGCGAGATCCTTGGCCAGCTCGTCACCCTCGGCGACGAGCGACGAGATCACAAACCTGACGGTACGAGGTGAGTGGAACGCGGCGACGCTACGGGCGGCGGCGTCCAGCACCTGAGCCCCGTCCGCGCGCGAGCCGAAGACGGCCAGATGCCGCCCCGGCGAGGCGTCCAGCGGGAACGTCGCCGTGGACAGGTTGACGTCGATGACCCGGCCGACCAGCGCAGCCGGGCGCCCGGCCCGGCCCGCGAGCGCGGCCCGGTAGGTCGGGTCGTCGGCGAGGTGCTGGTGTGCGTAGCCGGCGAAGATGCGCGGGGCGGCCGACTCCGGGTCGCGCGCGCCCCACAGCCGGTGCCGCAGGTCGCTGAGGAGCTCGCGGTCGGCGTGCGGGTCGGGGAAGCGCACGATGCGCTCGTGACCGCGGGTCGCGCCCCGCGGGCCGCCGAGGCCGCCGGCCGTGTTGACGACGGCCGTGCCCAGCGGCAGGCCGGCCGCCGAGTCGTTCGTCGGCTCGAGCACGTCGCCGCCGCCCGGCAGCGCGAGGCGGACCGGGAACTGGCCGAAGATCGAGTCGCGCTTCGCGTACAGCGCCTCGACGCCGAGGACGGTCTGGCTGGCCAGGATCAGGTGAATGCCGTACGAGCGGCCCTTGCGGGCCAGCGACTCCAGCAGCTGCACCGCCTCGTTCGCCATCGGGTCGTTGCCGGCCAGCAGCACCTGGAACTCGTCGATCACGCAGAGAATCCGCGGCATCGGCCGGCCCCGGCCCTCCTCGGCCGCGACCGCCCGCAGATCCGCGAACCGGGTCACCCCGGCCCGCTTGTACGCCACCGAGCGGCGGGTCATCTCAGCGTCCAGTTCGCGCAGCACGGCCAGGCCGTACTCCCGGTCGGACTCGACGCCGACGGCCCGCGCGTGCGGCAGCCAGGTGCGGTCCCGCCGGGTCGGCACGAACTCGGCGAAGGAGACGCCCTCCTTGAAGTCGAGCAGGTAGAGGCCCAGCTCGTCGGGGCTGTACCGGGCGCCGAGGCCGTACAGGACGTTGATGAGCAGGGCGGTCTTGCCGGCGCCGGACCGGCCGCCGACCATCCAGTGCGGAGTCAGGTCGTTGAACCGCAGCACCACCGGCGTCTCGCCGTCATGACCGATGGTGGTGCCGAGCCCGTCGGCGGCGTCCCCGCTCCAGATCTCCTCGGACGGCTCCGGCAGCAGGTCGGCGAGCGTCACCTGCGACGCGGCGGCCGAGTGGGCCGCCAGCTCCCGGCAGACGGCGTCGACCAGGTGCGGCGGCGGATCCTCGTCGAGGAAGACCGGGGCGTTGAGCCAGACCGCCTCCGGCATCGACCCGAACGTCGCGCCGGGCGGATTACCGATCACCGCGTACGGGTTGCGCAGCGAAACCTGGGTCGTCCGCGGCAGCGGCGCCTGGGTGGTCTCCGCGGTCAGCGGCGGCGGCGGCCAGCCGGCGACGATCAGGTGCAGCCCCGACTCCGGGCCCTGCTGCGCCAGCGCGGCGATCCGGACCAGGTCGGCGCCCTCGGTGAGCTCCGGCAGGCTCGCGATGACCAGCAGCATCATCCGGTCGCGCCGGCTGCGGCGGACGGCGCCGCCCCGCACCGGGCGCAGCCACTTCTCGGCCTCGGTCAGCATCTCGCGCAGCGCGACCCGGTCGGTGGCCGTCGGCGACAACAGGCCGGCGTCCGCCAGCGCCGAGAACGGCGAGAAGACCGTGCCGCCCCCGGTCCCGTCGACCGCGCGGACCAGCAGCGAGCCGGCGGGCGCGGCGGCCAGCAGGCGCAACAGCAGGCAGCGCAGCAGGCCGGCCACCCGCGGGTCACGGGCGTCGGCGTCGACGGTCAGGTGACCGGAGCCGAGCAGCGGTATGACGGCGGGAAAACGGGCATCATCGAGCGGCTGCGCGGTCCCGAGCCGGACGAACTGCGGCGGGAACTCGCCACCGAGCGGCGTGTTCGCGGACTGGGCGTCCAGCGGCGCGCCGAGCCAGCCCGGCGTGAGCTCGCTGGCGGCGGCCCGCAGCTCCTCGGCCAGGTGGTGCTGCTCGAGCGGGTCGGCGGCGGTGGGCGCCTCCGACTCCAGGGCGGCGGCGGCCGCCTGCGCGGCGGCCTCCGCTTGGCGGTGCAGGGCAGCGGCCTGATCGATGCGCCCCGTCGACTCCACCGCCTCACCTCCGTGTGTGCGCTCAAACCGTACCTTGCACCGGTCCTGGCTCAATCCTCCCAGTACGGGTGCGGCGGGGCTCAGCCACTCCTCAGGGGAACGAACGGGCCGTGAACGGGCGGTGGACGGGGTGCGGGAGGGTCGGTGAGGGGTTCTGGGGTTGGAGGCGGGTCGGCGGATACCCCCGAAAGAGAGCCTTTCGTGGGGGGATCCGGCCCGGAAGTCCACAGCGGATGCGGCGCGGTGGGACGCATTAATGTGGAAGGGTGCAGCCGCCTAACTCGTCCCCGCAGCCCGCGCCCCCGCAGCCGGGGGCGGCGCGTCCGCAGGGAGAGTCACGAAACCGCAGGCTGCGCCTCTTTCTGGCGATGGGGGCGGGCATTCTGGCGCTGCTGTGCCTGGGCGGGGTCGGCGTCTTCATCTCGTCCTACGACGAGGCCACCAAGATCGAACGAAGCAAGCCGGATGCGGTGGTTGACCAGTTCTTACGTGCATACCTGGTCAATAGGGATGATAAGGAAGCGGAGCTTTTCACCTGCGACAACGGCCTGGATCTGACGCGTATTGAGGCTTTCCGGACTGATCTGCAGAGCCGTGAGAGCCGGTTCTCGATCAAAATCCAGGTGGTCTGGGAAGGCCTGACGGTGTCCACGTCAGGCTCGCGCGGAACGGTCGATGTCGACTTGACCCGCACCATTGCCGACGACAGCGAACAGGTCACCAAGCCGTGGCAATTCTCGGTGGTGGACGAGGGCGGTTGGCGAGTCTGTGGCGCCACCGAGGTGGTTTGAGCCCTACTCCAGCCAGAGCAGATGCACCGGGATCTCCAGTGTCGCCGGTGCCGTGCCGCTCCATCCCCATCTGTACCAGTCCAGCTCGGTCGTGACACGGGCACAGATGTCGCCGTCATTGCTGGTGTGCAGCTCCGTGACGGCTCGCAGGTCGCGCCGCTCGCCGCCGTCGTCCATCAGGTGGATGACCCGTCGGCCGGTGAGGGCGCCCGCGTCCAGCGCGGGGACCGGGTTCCGCCGCGGCGGCTCGTCCAGGGAGACGAGCCGGGAGACGACGTCGCCGATCCCCATCGCCGGTCCGGCTATCCCGAGGTCCTCGACCCAGACCCGCTCGACCGGCACCAGCGGGGCGAAGATTTCGGTCTGCTCGGCCTCGGCGCGATACCACTCCGCTTCCGACATCACGGGCACGTAGGTGCGGCTACCCTGCACGACCTTCTCATCCGCGCGCAGGTCACCGCGCCAGCCATGGCCGGGCAGCCCGATAAGCACTCGACGGCCGCGCAACTGCCCAGTCATGGTGGCCGGCGCTGGCACCAACGGCCGCGGTGGATCGGTGGTCCATCCGGATTCGGCGAACGGATCAGGCATGGGGTGACCGGTCATTGCGACGCACCCAACGGTGAGCCACGCTCAGCCATGAACCGCACCGGATCCACCGCGCTGGCACTGGACCGGTCGTTGTTCAGGTGCACCTCGAAGTGCAGGTGCGGGCCCGAGGAGTTGCCGCTGGTGCCGCTCAGGGCCACGATCTGCCCGGCCGCGACCTTGTCGCCCGGCTGCAGCTTCGGCCGCTGGACCAGATGGCAATAGCGAGTCATGACGTTGCCGGCATGCCGGATCTCCAGCATCCAGCCACAGCCGCCCTTGCCGGGATAGCCGGCCACGTCACAGTCCTTCTTGCCGCTGAACGTCTCGTCGCACTTGACCCGAGAGACGACCCCGCTCGCCACCGAGTGGACAGGGTTACCGGTGCCGATGATGAGGTCGACACCTTGGTGGTTCGGCCGGCTGACGGTTCGGAAGCCCGATCCCACCACCATCTTCTGACTTCTCTTCAGGCCTTTTCCGCTGGCTGCCAATGGGCTGGTCCAGCCGGAGGCGGACACCTGGCCGACCGAGGCGCACACCATGTCCACCGAGTTGCCGACGGCGTTCGCCGCACCGTCGGCGAGCAGGTTCACGATCTGGGTCGCGATCGGCTCGTGCTTGGCATAGGCGCCAGGGTAGGCGCTGATCTGCACCCGTTGGGCTGCCCGGGTCAGTGGCAGGCTCTGCCAGTTGCTGACCGTCTTCAGCTTGTTGTAGAACTTCGTCGCCGAGTAGACCGGATTGGTGACCTGCGCCGGCGAACCCCAGCCGCTGCTCGGTCGCTGCTGGAAGAGCCCGAGCGAGTCGTGATCGTTGCGCTCGCCGAGATGGCCGAGATTCCGCAGGTTTGACTCCTGCATCGCCGTCGCCACCGCGATCACCCACGCTCGCGGCGGCAGCCCGAGCTGCTTTCCAACGTTGATGATGATCGCCGCGTTCTTCATCTGCTCTTTGCTGTAGGAGCCGACGTTGGGCAGCTTGCCCTCCGGATCGACCGGCCCGCCGGCGCCGCAGTTGCCCCCGAGCAGGCTGAAGTTCTCCTCCTTGGGGTTGTCGAACGCTCCCAGGAAGAGCGCGCTGACGGCGCCGCCACAGCACAGCAGTACCAGCGTGGCGGTGAGGGCGACAAGGAGGGCCACCACCCGGGGCCGCGGCCGATTCATCGACCGTCCCAGTCGATGTCGTCGACCAGCCAGCGTCCGTCCGGCGCTACCAGCTGCAGAGTCAGCTTTCCGCTGTCAACCGTCACGACCGCGTTGACCAGTCCATCACCGATCGGCACCAAGGTGGGGCGTCCCACTACCTTGTCGGCCGGCACGTCTGCCGGGTCGACGCCGTTCAGGTCGTTGGAGAGGTCCTCGGTCGCGTTCGGGACGAGCCCATCGTGCCAGGTCTTCGCTGACACGTTCTTGTGGTCCACCCAGGCCGCGGCGAAGGCATATGCCACTGCCTCCGGTTCGGCACCGCCTGGGCTGGTGGTGGGAGAGGGTGGCGGTTCGTCGTTGACTATCACGCCGTCGTCGTCATGGCTGGGATCAATGCTGGCTGTCGGTGCCACCGGGATGGGATCGGTGAGCGACTCTGCGGTAGAGCCGTCGGAGAAGACGCGGCCGATCCCGACGATCGCCAGCACCAGCAGTGCGATTACGAATGCCACGCCCCAACGGGACCGGAAGAGTCCGGTGAGGCTGCGTTCCATGAATCCGGACACGGCCGATCACTTCGCCTCGGAGCGGATCCGCGGCGCGGCCGGCTCTTCCCGGGTGGTGCTACCGGTCTCTGGTCGATAGATCGCGAAGGCGGCGGGACGTTCGGCGACATCGGGCTCCGTCCAGGTGGAGTTCCGGCGCGAGTGAGCCGCGGCTGTGACCTGTGCCGGTGCTCGACCGCCCGACTCCGCGGTGTCCCGAGTCGACTCGTTGCCATCCGGTCTGACCGGGGTGCTGCTACCGCGATCGGGAACCGGGACCAGCGACCCGCCCGAGTTGTGCGCCGGGTCCTCCAGCCGGGCCTCGGGGCGCAGATTGGTCTGGTCGACGTAGACCGTGCGGCCCTTGCCGAGCCGGGGCTCGTTCGTCCCGCCGGCATCCGCCACGTCGAGCTTTGCGGCCTCGCGCACGTCCCGGAAGAATCGCCGGTGCCAAGAACCGGCCGAGGTGATCGCGGCAGTGCTGTCCTTGCCACCGAGCTGGGTGATCCGTCGGTATGGTCGCAGCAGCAGCCAGCCCACGATACCGACCAGCCAGACGAGAACCACCTGCAACCAGCCGGCGAGGCTGCTGGTGTTCATGATCAGGTCAACCGCGAAAAGGTAGATGGCCGCGCCGGTACCGAAGATCGCGATGTTGAAGACCGCCGCCACCACGGCGTTGCCGAGCCGTCGGATGCCCGAGCTGGCAGGACGCAACAGGCCGACGGTGCCCAGGATGGGAGCGGCGATGACGGCCCACCGGAAGATCAGGAAGCCCAACAACACGAGCAGGGAAGCGGTGAGGTCGAACATCGCGAACATGAGCGACGCGAGCACGGCGATGAAGCCCGCGCCGATCCGGTCCATCCCGTTCGTTCCCTGCAGGTAGTCGTAGGCCTCCGGATCCTCAGTCTTGATCTGCTCAGAGATCTTCTTCCACTGGTCGCTCTTGCCCGAGAGGATGGCCGGCCGGGTATCCGGGTTCTGCCGAATCCGTTCGGCCTCCCGCCAGCTGATCGAGCGGGCGTCGTAGAGCGCTCGGCCATATTTCTGGGCGGTGGTGCTGTCGGCGGAGCCCAGAAGACCACGGACCCAGTTGCGATAGAGCATCGTCTCGGTCGAGGTGTCGCTCGCCCGGACCGCGGGTGGCCTGTTGTCCTGGCAAGCTTCCGAGTCGCCCAACTTACAGCTGGTGGTATTACCGGTCTGGGGACGCGGGCCCACCGCGTCATGGACGACTCCGAGCGTCGTGATCAGGGTTTGGTCGGCGATGTTCGCGGACTTGACCGGCCACGCGGCAATCGCCGTCACGGCGACCATGATGAGAATCGCCCAACCGACCGTTGTCGTCGCCGCACCCATGTCGGCCTGCTGCGAGCGCCAGATCAGGTAAAGACCGACGACGGCGAGCGTGATCACGCCGAAGACGCTGAAGACCTTCTCGTATACGGCCTTCGTGGCCTGGTCGACCAGCGGGTCTGCCCAGCCCCAGAGCTGTTCCGGATCCCAGGCGCGCTCCCGTAGCGCGTTGGACGCACCGATCACCGCGGTAGCGATCATGAACTCGCCGTTGGCCACCGTCGTCTCGAACTTGGATCCCGGCTCGGTCAGCGTCGATGCGCAGCCACCGTCCAGGTCGAAGGTCGTGTAGCTGTAACCGGCATAGCCGTACTGGCTGTAGATGCCCTGGGGGCCGTTCAACTTCGATGACTCGGGACGTTCGACGAACCAACCGGCGAGGCCGGAATCAGGGGTGCTGGGCGTGGGGGCCTTGAGGCACGTCGCCCGGTCAGCGGCGACGTCTTGGAGCCGTTTCACACAGCCGGGGATGTCCTTGCTCCACTCCTCGACGCTGCAGGCGCCGCCTGGTGCGCGGAGGGGGCCGGCCGAGGCGGGCGACGGTGCGGCAACTGCCCAGGCGATGCTCGCCACAGCCGCTACCAGCACCGTCAGTACCAGTGCGCACCCCCGCCGGACCATTTTCAGACCTCCAGGTCTGTGAGCGACGAAATGGCCGTCGGTGTCGCCTTTGCCGCCGTCGGCGTCGTGTCCAGGTGCTCGAGCAGGCCGTCCACGTAAGACACGTCGACCCGGACCTTCTGGACCCGGCCGTCGACGTCGCGCATCACGAACTCGCGGAAGCCGAGCCGGGTCGACGACGACGCGTCGGCCTGGGAGAGCGAGGCCAGTGTCGCCTCGTAGCCGTCGTGCACCGGGACCCGGAGCAGTCGCAGCGCCTCGGAGGCGATCTCCTGGTCCTCGGCGATGCGGCCGACGAAGACGGTCGACACCAGGTTCTGTACGTCCAGGCCGAGGATGTCGCGCGGGTTCTGCGAGGCCACGAACGCCGCCAGGTTCCACTTGCGGGAGTCGCGGGCGAGGCGGACCAGGAACGACCGGCCCGAGCGCCAGCCCTCCATGAAGTGCGCCTCGTCGAGGCCGACCATCTTGCGGGCCGACATCGAGCCGCCGTAGCAGCGTCGGACCGCGAGGCGGTGCGCCGTGTGCAGCATCGGCAGGGCCAGGGACTCCTCCGCCGACCAGTACTCGCGCTCGATCTTCAGGTCCGGCAGGCGCAGGCCGGCCATCGTGATGACGGTGAGCGCCGAGTCGGCGCCGAGCAGGTGCTCGGGCGGGCGGCCGAAGAAGAGCAGGGCCAGGGGCATCTCGGCGGTGTCGAGCAGCAGGTTGGCCAGCTCGGCGCCGTTCTCGTCGAGGGTCTGCAGGGTGGCGACCACGTCGTCGAGCGTCGAGGTCTCCTCGGCCGGCACCTGGCGGACCGCGTGCCGCAGCAGGGTCGCGGTGGTCGCCTCCTTGGCCACCTGGGGAGGCACCAGCATGGAGCAGATGTCCTGCACCAGCATGCGGCGCTCGGCGCGGGCGTTGGAGACCGCGATCTCGTACTCCCGGTCGCCGGCGGGGCCGGTCGGGAACTCGGTGCGGACCGGGGTCGGGATCAGCGAGTACGGCGCCAGCGTCCCCTGCTCCGAACCGGTCAGGTTCAGCACCCGCGAGTACGGCCGCAGCTCCGGCATCGCGCACAGCCGCGCCAGCGGGCCGGACGGGTCGAGCAGGGTCACCTGGACGCCGCGGCGCGCGTTCAGGTAGCCGAGCGCGCCCATCAGCGTCGACTTTCCACCGCCGGGTTCGGCCACCAGCACGCCGAGGCCGGAGCGCTCGCGCACCTCCATCGGGAAGTGCAGGTCGAGGAAGACCGGGCGCCGGCAGGTTCCGGAGGTGCGGCCGATCAGGTCGCCACGGCGGTCGCCGACGTTGGACGCGGCCTGCGGCAGCGCCGCGGCCAGCAGCTTGACCGGCATCCGGCGCACGTAGCCGGTGTTGGCGATCGGCTCGCCGGGGATGAACTCGCGGGCCAGCTGGTCCTGGTTCTTCGGGTGTTGCAGCGAGATGCGCAGCTCGCGGGAGTAGAGCTGGATCAGGCGCCGGGCCCGTTCCAGGCACTCCTCGCGGCTGCGGCCGCCGACCGCGATCCGGTGCCAGCCGTGTGCCCGGGCGGACTCGACCGGCAGGCCGGTGGTCATCTCGTCGCCGATGACCAGCGCACGCTTGGCGAGACGCTCCAGCTCCGGCGGGGCGTCGATGCCGTGCTCGGCGTAGTCGAGCTGCTGGGAGCGGATCATGCGGAGCCGGTGCTCGAGGTTCTTGAAGGAGCTGTTGGAGCCGAGGATGTCGATGCGTGAGGAGAGCTCCATCGGCCACGGCAGGCGCTCGTGGAAGTGCATCCACGGCTCGTGCTTCTCCGGGATCTCCAGCGGCTCCATCCGGCCCACGGAGAGGACGGCGACGTGCCGCTCCTCGCCGGTCATCCGGTTGACCAGCTTCACGGTCGAGCCGTACGGGGTGCGGTAGCGCTCGACCTGCTCGGTCAGGGCCAGCAGGTCGCCGCGCTCCCAGTGGCCGTTCGAGATCGGGGAGAGCGGGCCGGGCGGGGCCATGCAGAGCGCGACCGAGCGGAACAGCAGCCACTCCAGCTCGGGCGGGGTGACCCGGCGGCCGCGCATGCCGAACGCGTTCAGCACCTCGTCGAACTGCTCGACCGTGCGGCCGAGCTTGCGGCGTTCCGAGTCGGAGGTGCCCTTTCCGAACATCCGCAGGATGCGCTCGGAGAACGTGTCGCCGAGTGAGCGGCGGGCGAACGTGACGCCCAGGTAGGTCTGTCCCTCGGCGTGGTTGACGGAGAGCAGGTGGCGCTGCGCCGAGACGAGGTGGTCCGACCACGAGGTGGCGCCGGAGACGTCGGGCAGCGGCTTCGCCGTGTGCGAGTCGACCGTGCGGGCCCACTCGTCGGCCGGGAAGGGCCGGTTGGTGCGGCGCAGGTGCAGCCGGAAGCCGGCCAGGCCCGCGTACTGCTCGGAGATCGCGGCGAGCAGCGCCTCGCGCTCGGCGTCGGGCCGGAAGGCCCAGCGCACCTCGGGCAGCGAGTACCAGGCCGTGACCGTGCCCTGGGTGAACGTCAGGTGCCCGGCGATCTCGCTGATCTCCAGCTCGATGGCGGGGTCGCGGTCGTTGAACTTGAGCTTGTGCGGGCGCGGCTGGGTGGCCTTCGGGCGGACCACCGGCAGGTTCCTCGGCTCGTCGCGGTCCTTGTTCTTGCGGCCCTTGCGCTTGGCGGGTGCCTTCTCGCGGGTGGCCGGCGCCCGTTCCGGCATCGTCGCGGGCAGGTCGGCGTGCACCTCGGACCCGGGAACCATGGCGCCGTACGACTCGACCGGGCGTGCCGGCGTCACGCCGGGCGGCGCGACCGTCTGCCAGAGCGGCGGGGTCTGCACGGGCAGGACGGGCGCGGGGTCGGGCCGTTGCGCGACGGGCGCCGCGGCGACCACCGGCAGCGCGCCGGGGCGGGCCTCCTCCGGCCAGTCGTCGAAGTCGGACTCGGGCGCCTCGCGCTCGTCGTAGAAGTCGGCCTGCGGCCCGACCGGTGCACGCATGAAGGGAGAGACGGGCGCGTCGGTGGGGCGCAGGTCGCTCGGCGGCGGCACCGGCGGCGGGGGCGCGACCAGCGAACCGGGCCCGGGCGTCTCGGCGACGGGAGCGACAGAGGCGACGGGAGCGACCCCGGTGCCGGGAGCGACCCCGGTGCCGGCGGCGGGCGGCGCGGACGTCTGACGGCGCTGGTCCGCGCCGTCGAAGTCGAAGCCGAAGTCGAAGTCGGCGTCCGGGTCGTCGGGCGGCGGCTCGACCGGTGCGGCCGGGCCCGGTACCGGGTTCGCGGCCGGGGCGCCGCCGAAGAGGTCGAGGAACGGCGAATCGATGTCCATGGGGTCGACCTGCGGGCCGCCGTTGGTGCGCGGCCGGACCGGCTGCGGCGCCTGGAACACCGCCACCGCGCCGTGCCCGGGGCCGGGCACCTGCTCAAGATTCTCATCTGGAGAGTAATGGTCTGGTCGCACACCGTTACTCTGCCTGCCCGTAATGGGGGCGTCCGCGCGGGAATGCCCGGGCGGTGGGGTAGCGGTCATGAACGGGCCCCGTTCGGGCATGCAGCGTGAGAGGCGAAACTGGTCATACCAACTCCTCCCGAACCCGGATGCGCGTGGCGACAAGTCTCGGGTCGCGCTGTTCGACGGCCGGCTCGCGGGTGCGGCGCCAGTCGGTGAGCGCGGTACGGATGACCATGCGGGCGGGGCGGTCGGGGTCGACGTGCCGGAACACGTAGGACGTGGTGACCATGGCCAGGGCGATCTCCCAGGCGGGGAACGCGTCGAACTCCCAGGTCAGCATGTAATGCAAAAAGACGAACAAAGGTACTAGTAGGACGAACATTCCGTACTGCGCATATGGCAGGTGCAGGGGCAGGGTGTATCCGGGCGGGCCCAGATAGACCAGGCGTGCCCGGTAGATGTCGTCATCGGTGCGCAGCCGCATGTTTCCGCCCGCGGCCTCAGGTGAAGATGAGGTCGATGAGGAAGTCGCCGACGAAGAACAGCGTCGCCGCGCCCGCGATGAAGGCGAGGCCGACGATGGCGATCGCGGAACTGGTCAGCACCTTGGAGATCTCGCCGCGGCTCGCCCGGCCGATGAAGATGACGCCGAGGACGGCCAGCAGGATCGGTGCGATGTTGCTGGCGAAGAAGGTGACGACACCCTCGGTGTTGATGCCCTTGGGATCGGGGGCCGCCAGGGTGCCCTGATTTAGGGTTGCCGCGACCTGCGCGACGAGCTCTGTGGCGATCATCGGTAAACCTCCCGGGTGCCTGGCGTGAGGGCGCCGAGCACACTGCAGTTATAAAGCCTCGCTGACGGCAACGCCCATATGGTGCTACTTCCAGCTCACCACGTCGAGTGAGCTGTTCGGGGCGCTCCTGTCCTACCCAAAGCCCGTCTGCTCTCTTCGGTCCTTCAATGATGCCCAGGTCTGAAGAGTACGGGCCGTACTTCTTACCTACAAGCTGCCCGATTCGTTACCGAAGGTAAAGGCGTGACTGAACATGAGTCATGTGCGATCGTACGCCTGTTCGAAAACCCTCGGGCCGGTACCGTCTTGCTGTGACCGACACGAGCGATAGCACCACTTCGGTTCAGGTCAGTGGTGCCAGGTTGCTCCAGCAAGATCACCCGGTAGTGATGGGCGTACTCAACGTCACCCCGGATTCGTTCTCCGACGGGGGCCGCTTCGCCGACGTCGACGCGGCCGTCGCGTACGGCGTGCGGCTGCGCGGGGAGGGTGCCGACCTCATCGACATCGGTGGCGAATCCACCCGTCCGGGTGCCGAGCGGGTGGACGGCCCGACCGAGATCGCCCGGGTGCTGCCGGTGATCAAGGAGCTGGCCGCCGCCGGGGTTCCGCTGAGCATCGACACGACCCGGGCCGAGGTCGCCGCGGCCGCCCTCGCGGCGGGCGCGGTGGTGGTCAACGACGTCTCCGGCGGCCTGGCCGACCCGGGCATGGCCGCCGTCGTCGCGGACGCCGGCTGCCCGTGGGTGCTCATGCACTGGCGCGGCCACTCCCGCCGGATGCTCGACCTGGCCACCTACACCGACGTCGTCGCCGAGGTCCGCGACGAGCTGCTGCAGCGGGTGGACGACGCGGTCGCGGCCGGCGTCGACCCCGGGCGGCTGATCCTCGACCCGGGCATCGGCTTCGCCAAGCACGCCGAGCACAACTGGGCGCTCAGCGCGCACCTCGGCGAGCTGGTCGCGCTGGGCCGTCCGGTGCTCTTCGCGGCGAGCCGCAAGACCTACCTCGGCCGGTTGCTCGCCGGGCCCGACGGCGAGCCGCGGGGTGTCGACGGCCGCGAGGCGGCGACGATAGCGACGTCCGTGCTGGCCGTCGCCGCGGGGGCCTGGGGCGTCCGCGTGCACGACGTGCGCGCGACCGTCGACGCGCTGGCCGTGTGGCGCGCCACCGGCAGCCCGCGTTTCCAAAGATCAGATTCCGGGGGTTCGCGGTGAGCGACCGCATCAGACTGGGCGGCCTCAAGGCCCGGGGCCACCACGGCGTGTACGACTTCGAGCGGCGCGACGGCCAGGACTTCGTGGTCGACGTCGAGCTGGAGCTGGACCTGGCCCGGGCCGCGACGACCGACGACGTCGCCGACACCGTCCACTACGGCGAGCTGGCCGGCGCCCTGGTCGAGGTGATCACGGGCGAGCCGGTCAACCTGATCGAGACCCTGGCCGACCGGCTCGCGACGGTCTGCCTGGCCGACGCCCGGGTCGCCGCCGCGACGGTCACCGTGCACAAGCCGCAGGCGCCGATTCCGCACGAGTTCGCCGACGTGTCGGTCACCGTCCGGCGCACCCGATGACCCGGGCGATCCTCTCGCTGGGCAGCAACCTCGGCGACCGGTACGCGCACCTGACCGGCGCCGTCGCGGGCCTGGGCGGCAGCGTCGTGCTGGCCTCCGGGGTGTACGAGACGCCGCCGTGGGGCGATGCCGACCAGCCGGCGTACCTGAACGCGGTCCTGCTGGTCGCCGACCCGGCGGCGGGCCCGGCCGACTGGCTGGAGCGGGCCCGGGAGCTGGAGCGGGCCGCCGACCGGGTCCGCGATCCGCGGCGGCGGTTCGGGCCGCGCACGCTCGACGTCGACGTCATCGCGGCCTGGCAGGAGGACGGCACGCCGGTGCTCAGCGACGACGCGGAGCTGACCCTCCCGCATCCTCGGGCGCACCTGCGCGCGTTCGTCCTCAAGCCCTGGCTCGACCTGCAGCCGTACGCCCGGCTGCCCGGACACGGCTGGGTCACCGACCTGTTGAACTCGCCGGAGCTGACCGCCGACGCGAACGCACTGACCCCGCGGCCCGATCTGCCGTTAGAGTCACAGGAGTGAGCAGCACCCCCGGCGGTGGAACGCCAGATCCGTCGTTGCGGCCGACCAGCATCTCGACGCTGGTGGTCGCCGGGCTGGCCGCGGCCGCGGTCGGCTGGCTTCTGCTGAGCTCGTTCTACGCGCAGATGCCGCGGCTGCCGTGGTTTCCGATCATGGTGCTCGCGGCGCTGGCGATCGCCGAGGCCTTCCTCGCGCAGAACACCGGCGCCCGGATCCAGCACAAGCCCGGCGCGCCGCGCGTCGACCCGCTCGCGGTGGCCCGCTACGCGGTGCTCGCCAAGGCGTCCTCGCTGGCCGGTGCCCTCTTCGGGGGCTTCTCCGCCGGCCTGCTGGCCTGGTTGTGGCTCGAGCCGACCCGGGCCGCCCGCGACGACATTCCGGCGGCTGTCGGCGGGGTGGTCGCCTCGTTGGCGCTGGTCTGCGCGGCGTTGTGGCTCGAGCGCTCCTGCCGGGTTCCGGAACGGCCCGATCAGAAGGACGGTGGCGAGTCGGATCGGTCCGCCGGTCGGCCCTGATCTTTAGCGGTTCAGTACTTGAACCGAAACCGGTTCGCCTACGTATGCTGTGCCGCGGCGAAGGAGGCGCGTGATGGCCTACGACGACACGACATATCGTCGTGACACGAGCGACCGGGCGGCAAGCAACCCGGCCGCGTACCGGGCCGGCGTGGTGACCCCGGACTATCGCACCGGCCGCCGCGACCTCGATCCCGAAGACGTCGAGCTCGGCGGCGACGAGCCGGTGACCGAGCCGCTGCGCGGCGACGGGCCGGACGACGGCGGGCGGGACCGGCTCGGCATCCACATCGGCTGGGAGATCCTCCTGCTGCTGGCGGTGGCCGCGATCGCCTTCCTGCTCTACCGGCTCGATCCGGCCGGCCTGCGCCGGCCCGCCCTGGACACGCTGCTGATCTCGGGCGCCGCGATCGGCCTGCTCGCCCTCGGCGCCGGGCTGACGCTGCGGGCCGGCGTACCGAATCTCGCGCTCGGCCCGATCGCGCTCGCCGGCGCGCTGCACTTCGCCGAGAACGGCGACGAGGGCCTGGTCCAGGCCGCCCTGCCGGCGCTGATCATCGCCGCCGGCGGCGGCCTGGTGGTGGCGCTGTTCGTGATCGTCCTGCACGTGCCCGGCTGGATCGCGTCGCTCGGCGCGGCCATGGGCGTGGTCGTCTACGACCAGCTGCGCACGGCGCCGGTCGCCGTGCAGGGCGGCTACGACCCGTCGGACCACGCGTTCTACCTCTTCGGCGGCTTCGCGCTGCTCGCGGTCATCGGCGGCGCGCTCGGCACGGTCACGCCGATCCGCCGGATGGTCGGCCGGCTGCGCCCGTACGGCGATCCGGCGGTGCGCCGGGGTGCCGCGGCGGCGCTGCCGGTGATCGCCGCGTTCGTGCTCTCCTCGGCGTTCGCGGTCGGCGCCGGCATCCTGATGGCGGCGCAGTCGAGCGCGCCGATCCGCCCCGGCACCGGGCTGGAGTGGACCGGCATCGCGTTCGGCACCGCCCTGCTCGCCGGCACCAGCGCGTACGGCCGGCGCGGCGGCATCTTCGGCACCCTGCTCGCGGTCGCCGGCGTCACGCTGTTCATCGACTACGCGGAGCGGCGCGACCTCGACATCGCGCTGTTCGCCATCGCGGGCTGCACGATCGCCGCCGGGCTGATCGTGAGCCGGCTGGTCGAGACGTACGGGCGCCCGCTGCCGGTGCCCGCAGTCGGCGAGGACTGGAACGCCGCCGCGTCGTCGGGCACCACCTGGTCGCCCGACATGCCGGAGACGTGGGCGACCTCGGCGACCCCGCCGGAGACCACCGCGGGTCGCTGGGACGAGGGCCCGTGGGGAAGCGCCCGCTGATCACTCGGAAGTCCGCCCTATGCTGACACCATGACCGACTCGACCTTCGCCGAGCTTGACGCCCTGCCTACCGAGGAGCTGCGCGAGCGCGCCTTCGCGAAGGCCCGCGAGCGGCGCGACCTCAAGTTCTTCTGGTCGGTGTTCCGGCACCTGCCGGACGCGGACGAGGCCGAATCGCTGGACGGCGCGCCGAACTCGGTCGGCCCGACCATCGACGAGGCGGTCGCGCTGTGGCGCGAGCTGACCGGGCACGGCTTCGGCGAGCAGGAGCCGCTGTTGCGGGCGGCGTTCATCGACTACCTGCAAAAGCACTGATTCCCCCGCAAGGGACGCATTCACGGATATCAGCTTCCGCGCGTTTGGCGACCGGAATCCGCTGGGCAATAACGGATTCATGGCTCTCACCAACCGCTACAAAACCGCGCCCGGTGCGGGCACGCTCGCCGCGCTGATACTGGTCCTGGTCTTCGGCAGCCCCTGGTACGCCGACTGGGCCGCCGACAACACCAACCCCGACACCGCCGGAGGCTGGTGGCTGCGCCTGCTCGCGTGGCCACACTGGCGCTTCGACTCCGACGACTCGCTGCGCTCGATCCTGATCACCGATCTCCGGGCGATCCTGGTCGTCGTGCTGACCCTGCTCTTCCTCTACCTGCTGCCCGGCTCGCAGCTGGCCCGCGCCCGCGGCACCCTCAGCCAGTTCTTCGCCGGCTGGGCGGCGTACATCTTCGCCGCCGGCTTCGCCGCGCTGCTGACCACCCTGTTCCTGGCCAACCCGTCGCTGCTCGGCGCGTTCCGTACCGCCGGGGAGGGCGCCGCCTACGGCCTCTTCGTCGGCTGGATCGTCGGCATCGCCACCCTCGGCGGACGCCGAGGAACCCGTTAGCCGGACGGCCGTGCCACCCGGCCCGCGGGCCGGGTGGTCAGGTCAGGCAAGGGCGGCGGCATCCTCGTTGGGCACGTCGAAGAGCGCCGAACGCGAGACGGCGCCGACCGGCGTGCCGTCGTCGACCACGATGACGTTGAGAGCGTCGCTGGTCAGCATCACCGCGAGCGCGTCGTGGAGGGTGCCGGACAGGTCCACCGTGGGCAGCCGGGAGATCTCCTCGACGTGTCCGATCGGGCGCATCGCGTCCCGGACCGGGGTGACCGCCAGCCGGCGGATGCCTCGATCGGCGCCGACGAACTCGCGCACCGCCGGTGACGCCGGCCGGCTCAGCAGCTCGGCCGGGGTCGCGTACTGCAGCAGGTGGCCGCCCTCGGCCAGCACCGCGATCCGGTCGCCGAGCCGTACCGCCTCGTCGATGTCGTGGGTGACCAGCACGATGGTCTTGCGGACCGTGGCCTGCAGCCGGAGGAACTCCTCCTGCAGCCGGCCGCGCACGATCGGGTCCACCGCGGAGAACGGCTCGTCCATGAGCAGCACCACCGGATCCGCGGCGAGCGCGCGGGCCACGCCGACCCGCTGACGCTGACCGCCGGAGAGCTCGTGCGGGTAGCGGCCGCCGTGCCGCGCCGGGTCGAGGCCGACCAGGTCGAGCAGCTCGTCGGCGCGGGACCTGATCCGCTTGCGGTCCCAGCCGAGCAGCCGCGGCACCGTGCCGACGTTCGTGCGGATCGTCTGATGCGGAAAGAGCCCGACGTTCTGGATCACGTAGCCGATCTGCCGGCGCAGCTCGACCGGATCCTGCGCCGAGACGTCCTCGCCGTCGATCAGGACCCGGCCCTTGGACGGCTCGATCAGCCGATTGATCATCCGAAGCACGGTGGACTTGCCGCAGCCCGACGGGCCGATCAGCACGACCAGCTCGCCCGCCGGCACCTCCAGGCTGATGTCGCCGACCGCTACCGTGCCGTCCGGATAGACCTTGCCGAGGTTCGCGAGCGTGATAGACGCCGCGCTCCGGCGGGCACCGGAGTCCTTGATCGCGGTAGCGTCCACGTATGTCCTTCCTGTCGAGGGGCCCGGCGCCTGCGTGGCCCCTGGCCGCCCCCGCTGATGACGGGCCGGGAAATCCGTGGTTCTCGTGGCGCTACGTCCACGACAACGCCGATGAGATCCTCGCCGCACTGCAGTTCCACGTGGGTCTCACCGCGCGTGCGGTGATCATCGCGTTGATCGTCGCACTGCCGCTTGCGGTCGTCTCCTACTGGTGGCGACCGCTGACCGGCCCGATTCTCGCACTCTCCGGCATCCTGTACACGATTCCGTCGCTGGCGCTTCTCGCCCTGCTCGCCCCCGCGGTCGGCACCACGACCGACACCGCGGTCCTGATCGCGCTCGTGCTGTACGCCCTGCTGGTGCTCGTGCGCAACTCGCTGGCCGGGCTCACCCAGGTGCCCGGCGAGGTGCGCGACGCCGCGGCTGGCATGGGCTACGGGCGCCTCGGCCGGCTGTGGCGCATCGAGCTGCCGCTGGCGCTGCCCGGCATCCTCACCGGCCTGCGGCTCGCGACGGTGTCGACGGTCGCGCTGGTCACGGTCGGCGCGTTGATCGGCCGGGGCGGACTCGGCGACATGATCCTCGGCGGCTTCCGGAACAACTTCTACAAGGCCGAGATCATGACCGGCACCATCCTCTGCGTCGGCCTGGCCCTGGTGCTCGACCTGCTCCTTGCCGGGCTGGGACGGGTGCTGACGCCCTGGACGCGGGAGCGGAAGCTGTGAACTACCTCCAAGAGGGCTTCGTCTGGCTCAACGACCCGCTCAACTGGACCAACCCCGGCGGGCTGCTCGACCGGCTCGCGGAGCATCTGATCATCTGCGCGTGGGCGGTGCTGCTGGGCTGCGTCGTCGCCTGGCCGCTCGGCATCTGGCTCGGCCACCGCGGGCGCGGCGGCGGCGGGGTCGTCGTGCTGGCCAACCTGACCCTGGCGCTACCGACGCTGGCGATGCTGACCATCCTGCCGCTGACCCCGCTGGGCTTCGGCAAGCCGCCCGTCGTGGTGGCGCTGGCCGTCTTCGCGGTGCCGCCGCTGCTGGCGAACGCGTACACGGGGCTGCGGCAGATCGATCCCGAGACGCGGGACGCCGCGCGGGGCATGGGCCTGTCCGGCGGGCAGCTGCTCCGCCGGGTCGAGCTGCCGCTCGCGGTGCCGTACCTCGCGGCCGGGTTGCGGACGGCGGCCGTGCAGGTGGTGGCCACGGCCGGGCTGGCCGCGTTCGTCAACGGCGGCGGGCTCGGCGAGATCATCCTGGCCGGCTTCGGCATCGGCATCAGCAACGGCGGCGCCGGGCAGATCGTGGCCGGGGCCCTCGTTGTGGCGCTGGTCGCATTGCTGGTCGAGGCGCTGCTGGCGGGCGTACAAAGGCTGGTGACACCGCCTCCACTACGGACCGGGCGGCGAGCCCGGCCGACCGCGGCGGCGCCCGCCGGGTAACGGTCCCGCATCGTTACGCAAGATGTCACACCCTGCGGGTAGGAATGTGTGTGGCCAAACCACGCGGGCATCGAACACCGACTGCCCGTCGGACACGCGGCGCGGCAGTCCGCCGTGCCGGGACACAGAAGGCGGCAGTAATGCACCGACAACTCCTCCTGACGGCCGGCACCCTCATGACGGCCGCCGTCATCCTCGCCGGCTGTGGTGAGTCCGGCTCCTCCGGCACCGAGGCGCCCCCGAGCGCCGCGGCCGGCGCCGGCTGCGCACCCGTTGCCGGCGACACCCTGGTCGTCCTCACCGACGACAAGCACCTGCAGAACACCGACAACATCGTCCCGGCGATTCACAAGAAGTCCTCGTCGCCGCAGCTCGTCGCGGCGCTCGACAAGGTCTCCGCGGCGCTCGACACGACCAAGCTGATCGAGCTCAACAAGGCCGTCGACGTCGACCGCAAGTCCTCGAAGACCGCGGCCGAGGAGTTCGCGGCCGCCAACAACATCACCGCGGGCATCGAGAAGGGGCCCGGCGGCGACCTGAAGGTCGGCGCCGCCAACTTCAGCGAGAACGCGACCCTCGGCGAGCTCTACAAGATCGCTCTGACGGCGGCGGGCTACAAGGTCGAGGTGCAGCAGATCGGCAACCGCGAGCTCTACGAGCCGGCCCTGGAGAAGGGCGACATCGACGTCGTCCCGGAGTACGCGGCCACCCTGGCGACGTTCCTCTCGGGCAAGGTCGAGGGCAAGGACGCCAAGGACCCGTCCTCGCCGGAGCTCGAGACCACGATGACCAACCTGACCGCGCTCGGCGACAAGGTGGGCCTGGTCTTCGGCAAGGCCTCCGCGGCGCAGGACCAGAACGCGTTCGCCGTCACCGAGGCGTTCGCCACCAAGTACGGCGTCAAGACCCTCTCGGACCTCGCCGCCAAGTGCTCGGGCGCGGCCACCATCCTCGGCGGCCCGGCGGAGTGCCCGCAGCGGCCGAAGTGCCAGCAGGGCCTGGTCGAGACCTACGGCTTCAAGGCGGGCGAGTTCAGCTCCCTGGACGCGGGCGGTCCGCTCACCAAGACCGGCCTCAAGCAGGGGACGATCAGCGTCGGCCTCGTCTTCAGCTCGGACGGAGCCCTCGCGGCCGGTTGATGACTGAGCCTTTTTCAACGTGGCCAGGGCGGCAACTCCCGGCGGCGGCCGACGGCCCGGATGCGGCCGGCCATAGGCCAGGTTGAAATTGCGCACAGGCTGATGCGTCACGGACGCCGGGCACCCGATCGCGGGAGCCCGGCGTCCACCCGTTTCGTGACGGGCACCACTCTCGGTAGCATCTGCGACCATGCCTGACCGGGACCCCGAGGCGCAGCACTCAGCGCGCCTCATCACGGCGCTGATCTGGGCCGGCGTCGTCATGGCCCCGGTCGCCGCGCTCATCGTGCTGCTCGGCGGCGGCGTCGGCTCGGCCCGCGTCGCGGCGCTGCTGCTCGCGGTCTGCGTCGTGCTGATGGGCGCGTCGATGCTGATCAGAAACGATCCGGTGCTGCACCGCATGGACGTCGAGGAGCGGGTCGCGGCCGAGGTCGACGGCCTGCGCGAGCGGTTCCGCGAGGAGATCGCCGCGGCGGCCCGCGCGACGGGTCACCGGGTGCAGGTGCTCCAGGACGAGATCACCCGCCTGCGCGCGGCGGGCTCCCCGGTCGCGGGCCTCCCACCGGCGCCGCCGTCGGCGGCCCGGCCGGCGGGAGTCGCCGTTGCCGCCGCCGCGGTCGTGGGCCGCCCCGTCAGCCCGCCCGTCGGGCCCGGCGCCGGTGGCCGCATGGGCGGGCCGGTTCCCGGGTCCCGCCCGGGTGGGCCGGTGCCGGGGTCCGTGCACCCGGCCGGCGCCCGCGTGCCGGCGACGGCCGCCGCTTCGGTCAGCGCCGGCGGGGTCGCCCGCGTCGCGGCCGCGGCCTCGGTGTCCGCGCCCGTTGCTCAGCCCGTGACGGGATTGGCCTCCGTCGGCTCGGCTTCCGTGGGTTCGGCCCGGGTCGGCTCGGCCTCCGCCGGTTCGGCCCCGATGGGCTCGGCCCCGATGGGCTCGGCCCCGATGGGCTCGGCCCCGATGGGTTCGGCGTCCGTCGGTTCGGCTTCCGTGGGTTCGGCCCGGGTCGGCTCGGCCCGCGTCGCCTCGGCCTCGGCGGGTTCCGGCGCCGGATCCGGGTCCGCACGGGGCGGACATGTCGGAGCCGGCCCGGTGGCGAACGGCGTGATTCCGCGGGCCCGCGTCGCCTCGGTCGCGCCGTCCTCGGGCGGGGCGCACCCCCGGAACGGGCACGGCACGGCCCCGGCGGGTGAGGTCTCCCGTGGTGGGCCGATCTCCCAGGTGGATCTGGTCTTCCAGGGCGGTGTCCTCCCGCCCGCGCAGCGCCGGGCCGGCGGCTACGAGCTGGGACAATCCGGTTCGGCCTGGGCGGAGCGGGGCGCGAGCGCCGAGTACTGGCAGGCCTCCGAGTTCGGGCCGGTCACCGAGGACGGCGACGACTACGACGCCGGGCCCGCGGCGGCGGTCGAGCAGCGGCCGTCACGGCGGCACGCGGCACCCGACACGGGCACCGACCTGGCCCGCTTCGGAATCAGCGACCAGGCGGGCCACGGCGGCGCCGACGGCTACGGCCCCTACGGCGGCCACCAGGCGTCCGCGAACGGCGGCTACGACTACGGCTACTCCGAGCCGGCCGCCGGGAACGACGCCGCCTGGCAGGACGCGGGGTGGCAGAACACCGGCTTCGCCGCGGAAGCCGCCTACGGCCAGGCGGCCGGCTACGACGAGGCGGCCGGCTACGACGAGGTGGGCGGCTACGACCAGGTGGGCGGCTACGCCCAGTCGGCGGGCTATGACCAGTCGGACGGCTACGGCATGGCGGGCGGCTACGCCGAGGCGGCCGGCTACGACCAGGTGGGCGGCTACGCCCAGTCGGATGGCTACGACCAGTCGGATGGCTACGCGCAGGTGGGCGGCTACGACCAGGGCGCCGCCTTTGAGCAGGCAGCCGTGTATGGCCAGGGAACCGCTTACGGCAGGGGGACCGCATATGGTCAGCCGGCCGGCCACGCCGACCAGTTCGGCCCGGACCCCATGGCCGCCCGTAACGGCCGGAGCGACCGCGCCCCGGGCGAATACGGCCGCTGGTAGGCCCGCTACTTGTCGATGTCCCCGACCACGAAGAACATCGACCCGAGGATCGCGATCAGGTCCGGCACCAGGCACCCCGGGATCAGCGTCGCCAGCGCCTGCACGTTCGCGTAGGACGCCGTTCTCAGCTTCAGCCGCCAGGGCGTCTTCTCGCCGCGGGACACCAGGTAGTAGCCGTTGATGCCCAGCGGGTTCTCCGTCCAGGCGTACGTGTGGCCCTCCGGCGCCTTGACCACCTTCGGCAGGCGCACGTTCACCGGCCCGCCGATCTGGTCGACCCGGTCCAGGCAGGCCTGCGCCAGGTCGAGGGAGACGTACACCTGATCCAGCAGCACCTCGAAGCGCGAGTGGCAGTCACCGGCCGTCCGGGTCACCACCGGAACGTCGAGCTGGTCGTAGGCCAGGTACGGCTCGTCGCGCCGCAGGTCGATGTCGAGGCCGCTGGCCCGCGCCACCGGCCCGGACGCGCCGTACGCCGCCGCCTGCTCGGCGGTCAGCACCCCGACGCCGACCGTGCGGGCGAGGAAGATGTCGTTGCCGCGGATCAGCCGGTCGATGTCCGGCATCCGGCGGCGCACCTTGTCGATCGCCTCCCGGGCCCGGCCGGTCCAGCCCGCCGGCACCTCCTCCTTGAGCCCGCCGACGCGGTTGAACATGTAGTGGATCCGGCCGCCGGAGACCTCCTCCATGACCGCCTGCAGCGTCTCCCGCTCCCGGAAGGCGTAGAACATCGGCGTGATCGCGCCGATCTCCAGCGGGTACGAGCCGAGGAACATCAGGTGGTTGAGCACCCGGTTCAGCTCGGCGAGGGCCATCCGCAGCCAGGTCGCGCGCTCGGGAACCTCGATGCCCATGAGCCGCTCGACGGCGAGCGCGACGCCGAGCTCGTTGCTGAAGGCCGACAGCCAGTCGTGCCGGTTGGCCAGCACGATGATCTGCCGGTAGTCGCGCACCTCGAACAGCTTCTCGGCGCCGCGGTGCATGTAGCCGACGATCGGTTCGCAGGCGGTCACCCGCTCACCGTCCAGGGTGAGCTTGAGTCGCAGCACGCCGTGCGTCGACGGGTGCTGCGGGCCGATGTTGAGCACCATGTCGGCCGTCTCCAGCCCGGACCCGGTGCCGACCGTCATCTCCTGCAGCTCGCTCACGGCAGCATCGTCCCACGAAGCTCGATGCCGACCTCGTGCAGCAGCCACCAGTGCCCGCCCAGCCCGGCGGGGTCGGTGAGTTCGGCGGCGGCGCCCGCCGCGCTCAGCGCCCGCAGATATCCCGCCGGGTCCGTGCGCGCCAGGTCGAGCGCCGGTCGGCCGCCGTCGACACCGAGGCCGCGCAGCGCCTCGCGCTGGCCGATGATCCGGTACGCGGTCCCGGCCGCGGCCGCGGCGGAGTCCACGGCGACGTGTGCCGTGATGTCGCAGGTGCCGTCGGGCACCGGCTCGATCTGCCGCCCGTCCCGGTAGCCGGTCAGGGTGCCCAGCGGCGGCCGGGCCGCGCGCAGGTGCCCGTAGTCGACGGCCAGCGCGCAGCCGAACCGCAGCGCGCCGACGGCATCGGCCCAGGCGGTGTCGCGGGGCCAGCCGATCTCGATCCGGTCGCCGAGACCGGCGTCCGGCCACCACCGCGCGGCCCAGAAGCGGTCGGCGGCGCCGACGTCCGGCCCGAGCGACTCCAGCCCGGTCACCCGGTCGACGAGCACCCGGCGCAGCCGCCCCTCGGTGTCGATCTCGGCGACGTCGAGCGGCACGTTGTCCAGCCATTCGGTCGCCAGCAGCACCCCGATGAGCTGCTCCGGCACGTCGCGCCGCCAGCCGATCTCGCGGGGCAGCCCGGCGGGCCGCGGTGCGATCTCGACGCCGGTGAAGCGGATCCGCGCGGCGAGGCCACGAGCCCCCGCGGCCGGGTCGGCGTTCACCAGGGCGCGCAGGGCGGCGAGCAGCTCGCCGCGGCCGGCGCCCACGTCGACCACGTCCAGGCGGTCCGGGCCGCCCAGCGCCGAGTCCACCCGCCGGATCAGCCGCAGCAGGGCGCTCGCGAACAGCGGGGAGGCGTGCACGCTCGTCCGGAAGTGGTCCGCGGGGCCCTCGGCCGCGCGGGTGAAGAAGCCCCCGGTTCCGTACAGTGCCCCCGCCATCGCGGAGCGCCAGCCGACGTTTGTCACGTCCGCCAATCTAGGCGCAAAACGCCGGTGCGGTTGTTCACACGCTCTTGTCACACGCCTGTTACATCGGCGCATAATTGCGGTCGACCGGTACCCCTTTCGCGAGGACTGGATCTGTAAATGAGCGCTCTGCCGCGCGCCGGAAAGCGTGCGAATGCCCTGGTCGTAGGCGTTGTCGGCGCCGGGCGGGTGGGTGCGGTGCTCGGTGCCGCCCTCGAGGCCGCCGGACACCACGTGGTCGCCGTCGCGGCCGTCTCCGCCGCCTCCCGTGAGCGGGCCCGCCGGCTGCTTCCGCGGGCCGGGATCCTCCCCGCGGACGAGGTCGCCCGCGCCGCCACCGATCTGCTGCTGCTCTCCGTTCCCGACGATCATCTGGCCGGGGTCGTCTCCGGCCTGGCCGCCACCGGATCCCTGCGCGCCGGCACGACCGTCGCGCACACCTCGGGCGCGCACGGCCTGGCCGTCCTCGGCGACACCGACGGCATCGCGCTGCACCCGGCGATGACCTTCACGGGCGCGGACGCCGACCTCGAGCGGCTGCCCGGCATCGCCTGGGGCGTCACCGCGCGGGACCGCGCCTTCGCGTCGCGGCTGGTCACCGACCTCGGCGGCATCCCCGAGTGGGTCGCCGAGGACGCCCGGCCGCTCTATCACGCCGCCCTCGCGCACGGCGCGAACCACCTGGTCACGCTCGTCAACGAGGCCGCCGACCTGCTGCGCGCCGCCGGCGTCGAGCACCCGGAGGCGGTCCTGTCGCCGCTGCTGCACGCCGCGCTGGACAACGCCCTGCTGCTCGGCGACGCCGCGCTCACCGGGCCGGTCTCCCGCGGCGACGCCGGGACCGTGCGCAAGCACCTGGACCGCGTCGCGCCGCAGTCCGCGCCGGCCTATCTCGCTCTGGCCCGGCGCACCGCCGACCGGGCCATCGCCGCCGGGCGGCTGCGGCCGCAGGACGCGGCGCTGCTGCTGGACGTTCTTGCTCAGGCGGGCGCGCACGCGACCGCACCGGCGACCGTAGGGAGCTTGGCATGACCGACTGCACCGCAGCGGAGCAAGGGCCAGGAGGGCATGCCGAAGGAGGGCACAGCATGACCGCGCTCGTACACACCCGCGCCGAGCTCGCCGCCGCCCGGGCCGCCGCGCCCGGCCGGGTGGCCGTCGTGATGACCATGGGCGCCCTGCACGAGGGCCACCGCCAGCTGATGCGCGAGGCCCGCGAGCGCGGCGACTTCGTGCTCGTCACGATCTTCGTGAACCCGCTGCAGTTCGGCCCGAACGAGGACTTCGACAAGTACCCGCGCACGCTGGCGGCCGACCTCGAGGCCTGCCGGGCCGAGGGGGTCGACCTGGTATTCGCCCCGGACCGCGACGAGATGTACCCCGGCGGCACGCCGCAGGTGACCCTGGAAGCCGGGCCGATGGGCACGATCCTGGAGGGCGCGAGCCGGCCCGGGCACTTCTCCGGGATGCTCACCGTCGTCGCCAAGCTGCTCATGCTGACCCGCGCCGACCTGGCGTTCTTCGGCGAGAAGGACTTCCAGCAGCTGTCCCTGATCCGCCGGATGGTCCGCGACCTGGAGATCGGCGCGGAGATCATCGGCGTGCCGACCGTACGGGAGACCGACGGCCTGGCCCTGTCCAGCCGCAACCGCTACCTCTCGGCCGAGCAGCGGCGGGCCGCACTCGCGCTCTCGCACGCCCTGCGCGAGGGCGCGGCGCAGAGCGACGCGCAGAGCGCGCTGGAGGCGGCCGGCAAGATCCTCGCCGACGAGCCCGGCGTGCAGGTCGACTACCTGGCCCTGACCGACCCGCTGCTGGGTGTGCCCCCGGTCGACGGCGCGGCCCGGCTGCTGGTCGCCGCCAAGGTGGGCACCACCCGCCTGATCGACAACGTGCCGGTCCTGCTCGGCAACGCCGCCTGACGGCCGGACCGGTCCGCGGGGGCCGAAGCCGCGTGGCCGCCGAACCGATTGCCATATGATTGACAAATCGGACATCGGCGGCCCTGGGGAGGCTCGGGTTTCATGCACTCGCCTCGGCGGCGGTCATACAAGCGCTGGGCGATCGCGGCCGCGCTGAGCCTGTCCGCCGTCCTGGCGGCCGGCGGCTGCGGCTACCCCGCCGGCGTCGACGGTGACCTCACCGAGGGCTGGGGTGCGATCGGCGCGCCGACCGGCTTCACGCCCGCGGCGCAGACCTGCCACCTCGCCAACTTCTCGACCGCCGGCGCCCGGGCCACCTACGAGGTGGTCGCCTGCAAGCTCAAGCACCGCACCGAGACCGTCTACGTGGGCACCTATCCGAGCCCGGCCGCCGACGCGGACGAGCCGCCCGCGCCGGACTCGGCCGCCGCCCGGGCGGCGTACCAGACCTGCGACCGCAAGACGACCGAGTACGTCGGGGCGCCGTGGCGCACCGCCCGGCTGTGGGTCGGCGTCACCCAGCCGACCGCGGCCGCCTGGGCGGGCGGCGCCCGCTGGTTCCGCTGCGAGGTGCTGGTCAGCAGCTCGATCGAGGACGACGGCGGGCTGGTACAGCGGGTCGGCACGCTGCGCGACGCGCTCAAGGACCCGAAGTCCCCGCTGCTGCTGACCTGCTACACCGCGCTGCTGGACCGGGCGGGCGAGATCGCCTCGATGCCCAGCGTGCCGTGCGACACCAAGCACAACTCCGAGTTCGTCGGCGTCTGGAACGCGGGCGACCGCGGCTACCCGAAGACGACCAAGGACTGGGACGAGTTCCACGAGGGCTGCCGGGGCCTGATCGCCTCGTACGTCGGCGTGCCCGACGACGCCGACCTGAAGTACCGGGCCGGGGTGATCTCGCTGCCCGGTGGCGACGACGTCTGGGCGCTGGGCGATCGGTACGTGCGCTGCTACCTGTGGGTCGACGGCGCCAACCTCACGACCTCGCTGAAGGGCAAGGGCCCAAAGGCCCTGCCCGTCCAGTATCAGTAACGCCCGGCACTTATTGACCCCCGGCCGTGATTTCGCCGGGCGGGCGGGGTTGACTGAGGCCATGTCGCATTCTGCCGACCTTCCGGTGCTCCCGCGCCGCCTGGCCGCCGCCGAGCCCGGCTGGACCGAGACCACCGACGTGCTGGTTGTCGGCTCCGGCGTCGCGGGCCTCACCGCCGCCCTCTACCTGCGCGAGGCCGGCCTGCACGTCACCGTGGTCACCAAGGTCAACATCGACGACGGGTCCACCCGCTGGGCGCAGGGCGGCATCGCGGCCGTGCTCGACCCCCTCGACACGCCGGAGGCGCACGCCTTCGACACCGAGATCGCCGGGGTCGGCCTGTGCGACCCCGCGGCCGTGCGGGTGCTCGTCGAGGAGGGGCCGGCGCGGATCCGGGAGCTGATGCGGATCGGCGCCGAGTTCGACCGCAACGTCGACGGGTCGCTGATGCTGACCCGCGAGGGCGGCCACCGCGCCGACCGGATCGTGCACGCCGGCGGCGACGCCACCGGCGCCGAGGTGCAGCGCGCCCTGCACGAGGCGGTGCGCCGGGACCCGTGGATCAGGCTGGTCGAGCACGCCCTGGTGCTGGACCTGCTGCGCGCGGCCGACGGCCGGGCCTGCGGCATCACGCTGCACGTACTCGGCGAGGGCAGCGAGGACGGCGTCGGCGCGATCCTGGCCCGGGCGGTGGTGCTGGCCACCGGCGGGATGGGCCAGATCTTCGCCTCCACCACCAACCCGGCGGTCTCGACCGGCGACGGCGTCGCGCTCGCGCTGCGGGCCGGCGCCAAGGTCAACGACGTGGAGTTCGTCCAGTTCCACCCGACGTCGTTCGTGACGGCGAGCGTGACCTCGGTGCAGCGCCCGCTGATCTCCGAGGCGCTGCGCGGCGAGGGCGCACACCTGGTCGACGAGGCCGGCAAGCGGTTCATGGTCGGCCAGCACGAGCTCGCCGAGCTGGCGCCGCGCGACATCGTCGCCAAGGGCATCCACCGGGTGCTGCGCGCCACCGGCGCCGACCATGTCTACCTGGACGCCCGGCACCTGGGCCGGGAGTTCCTCGAGCAGCGCTTCCCGACGATCGTGGCGTCCACCCGGGCCGCCGGGATCGACCCGGCGACCGAGCTGATCCCGGTGGCACCGGCGGCGCACTACGCCTCCGGCGGCGTCCGCACCGACCTGCACGGCCGCACCTCGATCCCGGGCCTCTACGCCTGCGGCGAGGTGGCCTGCACCGGCGTGCACGGCGCGAACCGGCTGGCGAGCAACTCGCTGCTGGAGGGCCTGGTCTTCGCCCGGCGCATCGCCGACGACATCGCCCGCGAGCTGCCGCCGCAGGCGGACCCGGCGCCGCCGGCCGGCGGACCGGGCTGGGTCGTCGCCCCAGCGATCCGCGGCGACCTCCAGCGGGCGATGACCCGCGGCGCCGGGGTGCTGCGCTCGGCGGACTCGCTCGCCGTCACGGCCAAGGAACTGGCCCGCCTCGGCGAGCAGCGCGGCGTGCCGCGCAACGCGGCCTGGGAGGCGACCAACCTGCTGACCGTGGCGAGCGCGCTCGTCGCCTCGGCCTCCGAGCGGCGCGAGACGCGGGGCTGCCACTGGCGCGAGGACCACCCGAACGCGGCGGACGAATGGCGCGGCCACCTGCTCGGCGCCATCGACGCCGGCGGCCACCTGACCCAGACCTTCGAGGAGATGGCATGACCGACTGCACCGAGCGCAGTGAGGGCCAGGAGGGCATGCCGAAGGGCGGGCAGAGCATGACCGACCGCACCGAGGGCGTGATCGGGCTGGACCTCGCGGAGGTCGAGCGGATCGTCTACACGGCGCTCGCCGAGGACCTCGGCGACCCGCCCCGCGACGTGACCAGCGAGGCGACGATCCCGGCCGGCCAGGTCGACACGGCCGAGCTGATCGCCCGCGCACCCGGCGTGGTGGCCGGCCTGCCGGTCGCGGCGCTGGTCTTCGCGGCGACCTCCGGCGGCACCGCCGAGTTCGACCAGCGGGTCGAGGAGGGCGCCCGGGTGGCCCGCGGCGACGTCCTCGCGGTGGTCACCGGCCCGACCCGGTCCCTGCTCACCGCCGAGCGCACCGCGCTCAACCTGCTCTGCCGGATGTCCGGCGTCGCGACCCACACCCGCAGGTGGGCCGACGAGCTGGCGGGCACGAAGGCGACCGTGCTGGACACCCGCAAGACGACACCGGGCCTGCGCGTCCTGGAGAAGTACGCGGTCCGGGCCGGCGGCGGCACGAACAAGCGCATGGGCCTCTACGACGTCGCCATGATCAAGGACAACCACAAGCTCGCGGCCGGCGGCATCACCGCCGCCTACCGCCTGGTCCGCTCCACCTTCCCGGACGTGCCCGTCCAGGTCGAGATCACCACGGTGGCCGAGGCCCAGGAGGCAGTGGAGGCAGGCGCGGACTTCCTTCTCTGCGACAACATGGCCCCGGACCTGCTACGCGAGGTGGTGTCGGCAGTGGGTGACCGAGCCGAGCTGGAAGCCACCGGCAACCTGACGCTCGCAACCGCGAAGGCCTACGCGACCACCGGCGTCGACTACCTCTCGGTCGGCGGACTGACCCACTCGTCCCCGATCCTCGACATCGCGCTCGACCTCCGCGTGCGCTGACCGCAAGGTCGCCGGGTCTCTGCACGTGAGCTTGGGCCGCCCGGGGTGGGCGGCCCACGCGGCGCGGCAATCAAGCCGGGTGGCGTGGTCGCCGGTGTTGCGGTTGCCCGGCCCCGGCGCCCGTACCTTCGAATATGCGTTTCACCCGTCGGCCGCCGCCGAGAGATCCCCGGGCGCGTTGAATTAGGCTCCCTCCGTGCTGCTCTGCATCGACATCGGAAACACGAACACTGTTCTCGCTACGTTTGACGGGGACAAGCTCGTTCACAGTTGGCGGATCAAGACCGACGCCCGGTCCACCGCCGACGAGCTCGGTCTGATGTTCCGCGGCCTGCTGGCCGGGGACGCCGTGGAGATCACCGGGGTGGCGGCCTGCTCCACCGTGCCGGCCGCGCTGCGCTCGCTGCGCACGATGCTCGGGCGCTACTACGCCGACCTGCCCAATGTCATCGTCGAGCCGGGCGTGAAGACCGGGGTGCAGCTCGCCATCGACAACCCCAAGGAGGTCGGCGCCGACCGGGTGGTCAACACCCTCGCGGCGCACGCGCTCTACGGGGGTCCCTCGATCGTGGTGGACTTCGGCACGACGACGAACTTCGACGTGATCAGCGCCCGGGGTGAATTCCTCGGCGGCGCGTTCGCGCCCGGCATCGAGATCTCCTTCGACGCGCTCGCCGCCCGCGCGGCGCAGCTGCGCAAGGTCGAGCCGGCCAAGCCGCGCTCGGTGATCGGCAAGAACACCGTCGAGTGCCTGCAGTCCGGCCTCTATTTCGGCGTCGCCGGGCAGGTCGACCGGATCGTCGACCTGATGACCGCCGAGCTGGGCGGCGTGCGCTCGGTCATCGCCACCGGCGGGCTCGCCTGGCTGGTCAAGGACGAGTGCCGGACCATCACCGCGCACGAGCCGATGATCACGCTGATCGGGCTGCGGATGGTATATGAGCGGAACGTCTGAGGATGGCTTAGTAGGCTTTCCGGAACCCCGAGATGTCGTCTTCCACAGAGAGTCGTGCCGTGACCGAGCAGAATCCCGCAGTTGACCCCGCCGAGGACCTTCCCGAACAGATGCGGGTCCGCCGGTCGAAGCGGGACCGGCTGCTGGCCGACGGCATCGAGCCGTACCCGGTCGGTTTCGACCGCACCGCGACGCTCGCCGAGGTCCGCGCCCGGTACGCGGAGCTCGAGACCGACACGGCGTCGGGGGACAAGGTCGGCATCACCGGCCGGGTGATCTTCGTGCGCAACGGCGGGAAGCTCTGCTTCGCCACGCTGCGCGACGGTGACGGCACCGAGCTGCAGGCCATGCTCTCCCTCGACAAGGTCGGCGCCGAGGCCCTCGAGCAGTGGAAGCGCGCCGTCGACCTGGGCGACCTGGTCGGGATCGCCGGCGAGGTGATCACCAGCCGCCGCGGTGAGCTGTCCGTTCTCGCCGATTCCTGGACCATGACGGCCAAGGCCCTGCGCCCGCTTCCGGTCGCGCACAAGCCGCTCAGCGAGGAGACCCGGGTCCGGCAGCGTTATGTCGATCTGATCGTCCGCCCGCAGGCCCGGGAGATCGTCCGGGCCCGGGCGACTACGGTACGCAGCCTGCGCGAGTCGCTCTTCCGGCGCAATTATCTCGAAGTGGAAACGCCGATGTTGCAGTTGCTGCACGGCGGCGCGACGGCCCGCCCGTTTGTGACGCACAGCAACGCACTCGATATAGATCTCTATCTGCGTATCGCGCCGGAACTGTTTTTGAAGCGCGCCGCGGTCGGCGGCATCGAACGCGTCTTCGAGATCAACCGTAACTTCCGCAATGAGGGCATGGATTCCACGCACTCGCCGGAGTTCGCGATGCTCGAGGCCTACCAGGCGTATGCCGACTACAACGAGATGCAGCGGCAGACGCGTGAGTGGATTCAGGAGGCCGCCGAAGCGATCGCCGGATCACACATCGTCACCCACTTCGACGGCACCGAGTTGGATCTCGGCGGGGAGTGGGCATCGGTCACCCTGTTCGGTTCCCTCTCCGCGGCGCTCGGCGAAGAAGTGACAGTGCAGACCGATCTGGCGCAGCTACAGCGGTACGCGGAGAAGCACGACCTCGCGGTCGACCCGAAGTGGGGCCCGGGCAAGCTGGCCGAGGAACTCTTCGAGCATCTCGTCCAGCCGACGCTGCAGGCGCCGACGTTCGTGCGGGACTATCCGGAGGAGACCGCGCCGCTGACCCGCGGGCACCGGGAGACGCCGGGCCTGACCGAGAAGTGGGACCTCTACGTCATGGGCTTCGAGCTGGCGACCGCCTACTCGGAGCTGATCGACCCGGTGGTGCAGCGCGAGCGGCTGACCGCGCAGTCGCTGCTCGCCGCCGGGGGCGACGCGGAGGCTATGCAGCTCGACGAGGATTTCCTGCGTGCGATGGAGTACGGAATGCCGCCCACCGGCGGGATGGGAATGGGAATCGACCGGCTGCTGATGGCGCTGACCGGCCTGGGCATTCGCGAAACGATCCTGTTCCCGTTGGTGCGCCCGGAGTAGCCGCGGGCACACGATTTGCGTCGCGTCCACGTCAATCGACTACCCGCCATTGACGGAACACGCGGCCCGCGCGTTATTGTTCACGTGATTGCGTGGATAGAGAACCTGTGTTCGAGAGGATAACGGCGCGTGGCCAAGCAGATCATTCACAAGCTGGTCGATGACCTCGACGGCGGTGACGCCGAGGAGACGGTCAAGTTCGCCCTCGACGGCATTCAGTACGAGATCGACCTGTCCGACAAGAACGCGGCGAAATTGCGGGAAGTCTTCGCCCCGTACGTGGGCGCGGGTTCGAAGGCCGCGCGCGGTGGTGTCGTCGTCGGCGGGCGTGCTGCCCGCGGCCGTGGCGGCGCGACCGCCGACCGGGAGCAGAACAAGGCGATCCGGGAGTGGGCGAAGAAGGCCGGCAAGGACATCTCCGACCGGGGGCGCATCCCGCAGGAGATCGTGGACGAGTTCCACGTGAAGGGTCCCGGCCGCTGAGCCGATCCGACGCAGGCAGGGTCCGTGGCGCGTTCGGCGCCGCGGACCCTGCTGCTTTCGGCTCGCTCCCCGCCGATTCTGCGTAAGTTATCCACAGGGCAGAAGGCGTTGTCCACAGGCTGTGGATGGACCTCGCGAGGCGGTGGATTTCGCTGTGCGCGTACTCCCCAAGGGTGGGGAACAGCCGTTGAGCGTGCGAAGTTGGGGAGAACATCGGCGCAGGACGTCCCGACAGGGCTCGAGGGCCCGGCAGAGTCTCCCGACGGCGATAGAGTAGGAGAGCACGGGAATCACCGATACCCGTGCGCTGGCCCCGCCAGTTCATTGGCGCACGGCACGTGAGGAGCACGAGGGCATGTTCGAGCGGTTCACCGACCGAGCGCGACGGGTTGTCGTCCTGGCCCAAGAAGAGGCCCGGATGCTCAACCACAACTACATCGGGACAGAGCACATCCTGCTCGGCCTGATCCACGAGGGCGAAGGCGTCGCCGCGAAGGCTCTCGAGAGCCTCGGCATCTCCCTCGAGGGGGTCCGGCAGCAGGTCGAAGAGATCATCGGCCAGGGTCAGCAGGCGCCGAGCGGGCACATCCCGTTCACGCCGCGGGCCAAGAAGGTGCTGGAGCTCTCGCTGCGCGAGGCCCTGCAGCTCGGCCACAACTACATCGGCACGGAGCACATCCTGCTCGGGCTGATCCGCGAGGGCGAGGGCGTCGCCGCCCAGGTGCTGGTCAAGCTCGGCGCCGACCTCAACCGGGTCCGCCAGCAGGTCATCCAGCTGCTCTCGGGCTACCAGGGCAAGGAGCCGGCGGCAGCCGGCGCCGCCGCGGGCGAGGCCGCCCCGTCGACCAGCCTGGTGCTCGACCAGTTCGGACGCAACCTGACCCAGGCCGCCCGCGAGGGCAAGCTCGACCCGGTCATCGGCCGGGAGAAGGAAATCGAGCGGGTCATGCAGGTGCTCTCCCGCCGCACCAAGAACAACCCGGTGCTGATCGGAGAGCCCGGCGTCGGCAAGACGGCCGTCGTCGAGGGGCTGTCGCAGTCCATCGTCAAGGGCGAGGTGCCCGAGACGCTCAAGGACAAGCAGCTCTACACGCTCGACCTCGGCGCGCTGGTCGCCGGCTCCCGCTACCGCGGTGACTTCGAGGAGCGCCTCAAGAAGGTGCTCAAGGAGATCCGCACGCGCGGCGACATCATCCTGTTCATCGACGAGATCCACACCCTGGTCGGTGCGGGTGCCGCCGAGGGCGCCATCGACGCCGCCTCGATCCTCAAGCCCATGCTGGCGCGTGGTGAGCTGCAGACCATCGGCGCGACCACCCTGGACGAGTACCGCAAGCACCTCGAGAAGGACGCCGCGCTCGAGCGCCGCTTCCAGCCCATCCAGGTGGGTGAGCCGTCGCTGGCGCACACCATCGAGATCCTCAAGGGTCTGCGCGACCGCTACGAGGCGCACCACCGGATCAGCATCACCGACGCCGCCCTGGTGGCCGCGGCGACGCTGGCCGACCGCTACATCTCGGACCGCTTCCTGCCGGACAAGGCGATCGACCTGATCGACGAGGCCGGCGCCCGGATGCGCATCCGCCGGATGACCGCGCCGCCGGACCTGCGCGACTTCGACGAGCGCATCGCCCAGGTGCGCCGCGACAAGGAGTCCGCGATCGACGCGCAGGACTTCGAGCGGGCCGCGCAGCTGCGCGACAAGGAGAAGCAGCTCCTCGGGCAGAAGGCGCAGCGGGAGAAGGAGTGGAAGGCCGGCGACCTGGACGTGGTGTCCGAGGTCGACGACGAGCAGATCGCCGAGGTCCTGGGCAACTGGACCGGCATCCCGGTCTACAAGCTGACCGAGGAGGAGACCTCCCGGCTGCTGCGCATGGAGGACGAGCTCCACAAGCGCGTCATCGGCCAGGAGGACGCCGTCAAGGCGGTCTCGAAGGCGATCCGGCGTACCCGCGCCGGCCTGAAGGACCCGAAGCGGCCCTCGGGCTCGTTCATCTTCGCCGGCCCGTCCGGCGTCGGTAAGACCGAGCTCTCCAAGGCGCTCGCGGAGTTCCTCTTCGGCTCCGAGGACGCGCTGATCCAGCTCGACATGTCCGAGTTCCACGACCGCTACACGGTGTCCCGGCTCGTCGGTGCCCCTCCCGGCTACGTCGGCTACGACGAGGGCGGCCAGCTGACCGAGAAGGTCCGCCGCAAGCCGTTCTCCGTGGTCCTCTTCGACGAGATCGAGAAGGCGCACCCGGACGTGTTCAACACGCTCCTGCAGATCCTGGAGGACGGCCGCCTCACCGACGGTCAGGGCCGCATCGTGGACTTCAAGAACACGGTGATCATCCTGACCACCAACCTCGGCACGCGCGACGTGGCCAAGGCGGTGTCGCTGGGCTTCCAGGCCTCCGAGGACGTGGAGAGCAACTACGACCGGATGAAGGTCAAGGTCAACGACGAGCTGAAGCAGCACTTCCGCCCGGAGTTCCTGAACCGCATCGACGACACGATCGTCTTCCACCAGCTGCGCCAGGACGAGATCCTGCACATCGTGGACATCTTCACCGCCCGGATCGAGACCCAGCTCAAGAACAAGGACATGGGCCTCGAGCTGACCGACAACGCGAAGAAGTACCTGGCGAAGAAGGGCTTCGACCCGGTCCTCGGCGCCCGGCCGCTGCGCCGGACGATCCAGCGCGACCTGGAGGACACCCTCTCCGAGCAGATCCTCTTCAACGAGCTGCGCCCCGGCCAGATCGTGGTGGTGGACTGCGAGGGCGACCCGCAGAACATCGAGAAGTCCAAGCTGACCTTCACGGGAGCCGACCGCGGCGCCGTGGTCCCCGACGCGGTGCCCGCCGACCTCGGCGCGGCCTCCGCGGAGGAGTAGGCAGCACCGACTGAGCAGCGGCCCGGCACCCTCGAGGTGCCGGGCCGTTTCGCGCGTTAAACGGCTCGCTTCGGTACGCCACTTCGCTGATCATCGACGCATGGCAGTTCCCCAGCGGGAGATCCGGGCCGTCTACACCCCCGCGACGATCACCGTCTACCAGGCGTACCGGCCGGACATCGCCGAGGCCGCGGTCCGCGCGGGCCGCTTCGTGCCGCCGTTCAAGCGCGAGCGGATGACCTGGGTCAAGCCGTCGTTCCTGTGGATGATGTACCGCTGCGGATGGGGCGCGAAGCCTGGGCAGGAGCGGGTGCTCGCCGTGGAGATCACCCGCGCCGGGTTCGAGTGGGCACTCGCCCGCGCGTGCCTCAGCTCCTACGGGCACGGCGAAGCCGATCACGGCGACGCGGAGGACCGTGCCGAGTGGTCGCGGCGGCTGCGGCGCAGCCCGGTCCGGGTGCAATGGGACCCGGAACGGTCGATCCAGCTGGGCGCGCTGCCGCACCGGTCGCTGCAGCTGGGCCTGAGCGGCGAGGCGGCCGACCGCTACGTGGACGAGTGGACGGTGGCCATCCGCGACGTCACCGAACTCGCGCACCGGGTCCAATCCACCCGCGACCCTGCGCTGCTCCCGCCGGAGCGCCCCTACCCCCTCGCCCCGGACCTCGCGGAGACGATCGCCGCGTCGGCCGCTCTTCCGGCTGACCGGTAGCGAGCGGCCGGCCCGGCCGCGGCGGCTACAGCGCCTACCGGGCCGAGAAGCGGTTCAGGTGAGCGGTGGGAAGCGGGGTGGGTGGTCGCCGGCGAGGACGAAGCGGTCCGCGTCCGAGTCGAGGGGTTCCACCAGGCCGTCCGCGACGAGGCCGGCCAGGGCGCGGGCCCGCTGCGCCTCGTCGACCCAGACCGCGTCCAGCCGCTGCCGTGGCACCGGGCCGGTGGCGTGCCGCAGCACCTCCATCAGCAGGCCCCGGACCTGGCGGTCGGTGCCCGCGTACCGCTGCGGTCTGCGGGTCGGGCCCGTCGGGGCGGGTGCCCCGCTGCGGCGCCAGGCGCAGACCGCCTCGAACGGGCAGTCCGCGCAGCGCGGGGAGCGCGCCGTGCAGACGATCGCGCCGAGCTCCATGAACGCGATGCTCGCCCGGGCCGCCCGGGCCGGATCCAGCGGCAGCAGCTCGGCCATCGCCGCCAGGTCCGCCGTGGTCGTGGCCGGTCCCGCGTCCGGGTCGCCGGCGACCGCCCGGGACACCACCCGGCGCACGTTGGTGTCCACGACCGGGTGACGCTGCCCGTACGCGAAGGTCGCCACCGCCCGGGCCGTGTAGGTGCCGACACCGGGCAGCGCCAGCAGTTGATCGAGATCGTCCGGCACCCGCCCGCCGTGCCGCTCCACGAGCGCCACTGCGCAGGCGTGCAGCCGCATCGCCCGGCGAGGGTAGCCCAGCCGGCCCCACATCCGGATCGCCTCGGACGGGGGATCCTCGGCCAGCGCGGCCGGGTTCGGCCAGCGCAGCATCCAGGCCTGCCAGGCCGGCGTCACCCGCACCACCGGCGTCTGCTGGAGCATCACCTCGCTGACCAGCACCGCCCAGGCGCTGGTGCCGGGCACCCGCCAGGGCAGGTCGCGGGCGTTCCTGTCGTACCACTGAATGACCGAGTCGGCGAGCGTCATAGCCCGCCCAGCTTAAGATGCCGGGGTGAACGAGCTTGCCATCACCGTCATCGGTACCGACCGGACCGGCATCATCGCGGAGGTCTCCGAGGCCCTCGCCGGGGTCGGGGCGAACCTGTCCGACTCCACGATGACCCGGCTGCGTGGTCATTTCGCGATGACCCTGATCTGCACCGGGCCCGCCGCCGCGGACGTCGAGAAGGCCCTGGCGCCGCTCGGCGACCTGATCTCCACCGTCCGGGTGGTCGAGCAGGAGGCGGACGCGGAGGTCGCCGGCGAGCCGTACCTGGTGAGCGTCCACGGCGCCGACCGGCTCGGCATCGTCGCGGCCGTCACCCGGGTGGTCGCCGCGTCCGGCGGCAACATCACCGACCTCACCACCCGGCTGACCGGCCCGCTCTACGTGCTGATCGCCGAGGTCGACCTGCCGCCGGGCGTCGCCGACGGCCTCGCGGCGCACCTCGCCGAGGCGGCGGACGAACTGGGCGTCGAGGTGACCCTGCGCCGCGCCGAGTCGGACCTGTTGTGAGCGACGTCCTGGCCGACTGGAAGCCCGACGTCCTCGGCGTCGACGGACGCGTGCTGCCGGTGGTGACCGCGCCGGCGGGCGTGCTGAGCGGCGTCGGCGCCGAGGTCGACCCGCAGGATCCCGAGGTCGTGCAGCTCGCCGCGGACCTGGTGGCCACGATGCGGGTCTCGCCGGGCTGCGTGGGCCTCGCCGCGCCGCAGGTCGGCGTCGGCGCGCAGGTCTTCGCCGTCGACGTGACCCAGCACCCGAAGACGGCGACCTCGCACGGCACGTTCGTGCTGTGCAACGCCCGGGTCGTCGAGGCGAGCCGGTGGCGGCTGGGCCGGGAGGGCTGCATGTCCGTGCCGGACCTGACCGGCGACGTGAAACGCGCCGGCCGCGTCGTGGTCGAGGCCGTCCTCCCGGGTACGGGCGCGGCGGTCCGGCTGACCACCGACGCGTTCGAGGCGCGGGCCCTGCAGCACGAGATCGATCACTGTGCCGGAAAACTATTCCTCGATCGGGTCGCCGGCGCGCACGCCGTGTACCAGCGCAAGGTCTATCTCTAACGATTTGTCGGCGAGTCGGTGTCGCGGGACCGGCGCGTCGCGGCGTCGTGAAGGGCGCCTGGGCGTACGGTGCAACCCATCATGCGTGCGACGGTTGGTCCCCTTCCTGCCGCCGTGTACTGGCGGCGTCGTGCTGTGGTGCTCGGTGCACTGCTGCTCGGCGTCATCGTGTTGTTCGTTTCCTGCTCCGGCGGGGGCGAGGACGACAGGCGCGGCACGGGCTCGGCGTCATCCAAGGCCCCGACCCCGGCTCCCGCGGCATCGACGCCGGACGAGGAGCCTTCCTTCACCGACCCGGGCCCGGGCGCGGGCAACCCGTCCCTGCCGGACCCGGGTGAGCTGACCGCCACCGGCCCGGGCGCCGGCCCCTCCGCGGGAACCGGCAATGGCACCGGCACCGGCACCGGCGACGATACGAACGTCAACGCGGCCGCGAGCGGTGTCTGCACGGACGCGGAGATGTCCGTGATCCCGGTGCCGGAGGCCGCGACGGTGCGCCGCGGCGTGCCGCTGGCGATCCGCCTGAAGATCAAGAATACCTCGGCCCGTACCTGCTCCCGGGACGTCGGCGCCGACCTGCAGGAGCTCTACATCATGTACGGCGCGAAGAAGATCTGGTCGTCGGACACCTGCAGCACGACCAAGGGCTCCGAGCTCCGGCCGTTCTCGCCGAACGACGAGCGCACCTACAACGTGACCTGGAACGGCAAGCAGTCGAACAGGTGCTCGGCCGGCCTGGCCGCCGGCACCGCGCCGCCCGCGGCGCAGTACCAGGTGCACGGTCGGTTGGGCGCGAAGGTCAGCGAACCGGTCCTGCTCGAGATCACGGCCTGACCCGGACCGTCCCCGGTCGCCGGGGACGGTTCAGACGTAGCGCTCGAGGATCGAGGCCTCGGCGAGGCGGGAGAGGCCCTCGCGGACGCCGCGCGCCCGGGCGTCGCCGACGCCCTCGACCGCCTGCAGGTCCTCCACCGTCGCGCCGAGCAGGCGCTGCAGGCTGCCGAAGTGGTCGACCAGTCGCTCGACGATCTGGGCCGGGAGCCGGGGAACCTTGGCCAGCAGCCGGAAGCCGCGCGGGCTCACCGCGGCGTCGAGCGCGTCGGAGGCGCCCGGGTAGCCGATCGCCTTGGCCACCGCGACCAGGTCGATCATCTCGGTGGCGGTCAGCAGGTCGAGCTCGACCAGCGCCTCGTCCAGCGTGCGGGCCTTGCGGCCGGTCGGCAGGTAGTCGCGGATGACCAGGGTGCGGTCGGAGTCGACGCCCGCCATCAGCTCGTCGAGCTGCAGGGCGAGCAGCCGGCCGTCCGTGCCCAGCTCGACCACGTAGCCGGAGATCTCGTCGGCGATCCGGCGCACCATCTCGAGGCGCTGCACCACCGCCACCGCGTCGCGGACCGTGACCAGGTCCTCGATCTCGAGCGCCGACAGCGTGCCCGAGACCTCGTCGAGGCGCAGCTTGTAGCGCTCGAGAGTGGCCAGGGCCTGGTTGGCGCGGGAGAGGATGGCCGCCGAGTCGTCCAGGACGTGGCGCTGGCCGTTCACGTAGAGGCCGATGATGTGCATCGACTGGCTGACCGAGATCACCGGGAAGCCGGACTGCTTGGCGACGCGCTCGGCCGTGCGGTGCCGGGTGCCCGACTCCTCGGAGTGGATGCCCGGGTCGGGCATCAGGTGCACGGCGGCGCGGACGATGCGGGTGCCGTCGCTGGAGAGCACGACCGCGCCGTCCATCTTGCACAGCTCGCGCAGGCGGGTCGCGGAGAACTCGACGTCGAGCGGGAAGCCGCCGGTGCAGATCGTCTCCACCGTCGCGTCGTAGCCGAGCACGATCAGCGCGCCGGTGCGCCCGCGGAGGATGCGTTCGAGGCCGTCGCGCAGCGCGGTGCCCGGCGCCATCAGCGCGAGGTTGGCGCGCAACGGATCGCCGCTGACTCCGCCGCCGGTGAGGCCCGGCGCCGTCGTGTTCATCGGACGGGCTGCCGAGCCGTTGACGCCGGCGGCAGCGCCGCCGGCATAGCGGTGGGATGAGGCCTCGCGGTCGAGCGGCACCTGTACATTCTACGAACTGCCATCCAGGTCAACGAGTCGTGGTTCGGTCGATGCTCCATAGCGTTATCTGGCGTCACTGCGTGTAATCGAAAGGCGAGCGTCATTCGGCTGACGCCCGGGCCGCCCACTGCACCGCGGTCTGCAGGTCGCCGACCTCGACGACGCGCATGCCCTTGGGCGCGCTGTCACCCTCGGCGGGCCCGCAGCCGGGCGGGACGAGCGCGAAGCGGAACCCGAGTCGGGCCGCCTCGGCCAGCCGCCGGCCCACCGCGCCGACCCGGCGCACCTCCCCGGTCAGCCCGACCTCGCCGATCGCCACCAGGTGTGGCGCCATCGCCAGGTTGAGCGCGCCGGACGCGACCGCGAGCGCCATGGCCAGGTCGGCCGAGGGCTCGGTGACCCGGATGCCGCCGACCGTCGCCGCGAAGACCTCCCGGTCGTGCAGCTTGATCTTTTCCATCCGGCGCTGCAGCACGGCCAGCACCATGGCCAGCCGGGCGCTGTCGAGGCCCGAGACGGTCCGCCGGGGCGAGCCCTGCACCTGCGCGCCGATCAGGGCCTGCACCTCGGTCACCATCGCCCGGCGGCCCTCCATCGCCACCGTGACGCAGGTGCCGGGCACCGGCTCGTTGTAGCGGGTCAGGAACAGCCCGGACGGGTCGGCGAGGCTGACGATGCCGCTCTCGTGCATCTCGAAGCAGCCCACCTCGTCGGCCGGGCCGTAGCGGTTCTTCACGCCGCGGACCAGGCGCAGCGACGAGTGCTTGTCGCCCTCGAAGTGCAGCACCACGTCGACCAGGTGCTCGAGGACCCGGGGGCCGGCGACCGAGCCGTCCTTGGTGACGTGCCCCACCAGGACGGTGGCGACGCCGCGCTCCTTGGCGATGCTGACCAGCGCGGCGGTCACGGCGCGGACCTGGGTCACGCCGCCCGGCACCCCCTCGGTGCCGGGGGCGGAGATGGTCTGCACCGAGTCGATGATGAGCAGGCCGGGCTTGACCGCGTCGAGGTGGCCGAGCACCGCGCCGAGGTCGCTCTCGGAGGCGAGGTAGAGGTTGTCGTGCAGCGCGCCGAGCCGCTCGGCGCGCAGCCGGACCTGGCTGACCGACTCCTCGCCGCTGACCACCAGCGACGGCGTGCTCGTGCCGGCCGCCCACTGCTGTGCGACGTCGAGCAGCAGGGTCGACTTGCCGACCCCGGGCTCGCCGGCCAGCAGCACCACGGCGCCCGGCACCAGCCCGCCGCCGAGGACCCGGTCGAGCTCGCCGACGCCGCTGGGCACCGCCTTGGCGGGCGCGGCGCTGATCGTCGCGATGGGACGGGCCGGCTCGGACGGCAGCCGGGAGCTGACCACGCGCCCGGCCACCACCGGACCGGTCATCGTGGACTCGATGACCGAGCCCCACTCGTTGCACTCCGGGCAGCGGCCGAGCCATTTGGGAGGCTGGTGGCCGCAGGCGTCGCACTGATAGGCGGGTCGCGGCTCAGAGCGGGCGCGGGACGGGGTGCGGGAAGTCGTCACGCGGTCACGCTAGCCGGGCGGTACGACAAACCGGGGTTACTCCTCGTGCGACTCGAGGCCGGGGCCGCGCGAGGCCGGGGTCAGCGGGATGCCGACCGGGGCCTGCAGGACGAGTTCGTTCGCGCCGTTGCTGAACTCGAAGACCAGGTTCAGCGCCTGGCCCGGCGCCAGCTTGCCGGCGAGGCCGATGGCCTGCAGCTGCACGATGTCGCCCGGCAGGAACGTGACCGAGCTCAGCGGCGCGACCTCGATCCGCGCCGGCCGGAAGACCGGGCCGGCAGGCCCGGCGGCGGACGCCGACGGGCTCGCGCTCGCCTTGACACCGGGTTCCGGCTGCGGCCCGCTGGCGGAGGGCTCGGCGGAGGGCTCGGCCGCGGGCTTCGCCGAAGCGGCGGGGCCGCCGGTCAGGCCGACGGAGCGCGCGGAGACGATCGCGGCGGCCCCCTCGGTCTCGCCGGCGCCGGAGGGCGCCGGTCGGCTGCTCACCAGCACCGTGATCGACTGCCGGGTCTGGTTGAAGAGGCCCAGCTCCAGCGGCGCGTTCTCGCCGGCCGCGTAGCCCGTCGTACCGGGGTACTGCACCGCGAGGTTGCGGATCAGGATGCTGCCGTCGGAGTTGGCCGCGTTGACACCCATGTTCGAGGGCCTCTTGTTCGCGGTCTCGGCAACCTGGCCGGCGCTGCAACCGGCGAGCGCGACGGCGGCCACCGCGGCGACACCCGTGGCGAGGGCGGCGCGGCGGGATCCCAGCGAGCGCATCACAGTCCTCCAAGAAACGCGGCAAATTTCAGGTAAGGCTCCGCGATCAGCCTAGAGGGCGTAGATCCGGCGCGTACGCCGACCCGTCCATTCACAGCACCCGGCCGCTGAGGACGAGCAGGACCACATCCAGCAGGGCGACGACGATGACCGAGCGGAACATCGCCACCTGCCGCCCGCCCGCGCGCTGCGCGCGCCGGCCCGCGTACCAGCCGAGGGGAAGGACCACCGCGGCGGCCGCGGCGGCCGCGATGCCCGCCCACGACGGCGGCCCGGGCGGCCCGAGCACCAGGGTGAGGGTCGCCGCCAGCAGCAGGCACCCGGCGGCTATCTGTGAGCCGGTCGCGCCGATGCGGTGCGGCAGGCCGACGACGCCGGTCGCGGCGTCGTCGTCCAGGTCCGGCAGTACGTTGGCGAAGTGCGCGCCGCCGCCGAGCAGCGCGCCGGCGGCGACCAGCCAGGCCGGCGGCCAGGGGTGGCCGGGCAGCGCGATCACCACGAACGCGGGCATCAGGCCGAACGCCACCAGATAGGGCAGCACCGACAGCGGCGTGGACTTCAACGGCCAGTCATAGAGCAGCGCGAACACGCCGACCAGGGTGATGCAGGCCGTCGCGGCCGGGCCGAACGGCAGACCCAGCAGGGGAATGGCCAGGGAGGCGATCAGGCCCGCGATTCCCACGGTACGGCGGGAGACGGCGCCCGAGGCCACCGGCTTGTCCGTGCGCCCCGCCACCCGGTCCCGGTCGGCGTCCAGCCAGTCGTTGACCCAGCCGACCGAGAGCTGGGTCGCGCCGATCGCGGCGGCGACGCCGAGCACGCTCCAGCCCCGGTGCCCGACGCCGACGGCGAGCAGGGTCATGGCCAGCGTGACGGCGCCGCCCGGTTCGGGGTGGGAGGCCTTGAGTAGAGCGACCGGTCCGGACATGAAAGCAGTGTGGTGGTTCTGACCCGCGCATGCCACGCTCGATCCCATGCGTCTGCTGCCGCGCAACGACCCCCGCCAATACGACGACCTTGCCGGCGAGTGGTGGCGGCCCGGCGGGACCTTCGAGCTCCTGCACTGGCTGGCGGCGGCCCGCGGCGCCCTGGTGCCCCCGGCCGGCCGGGCCGGTGCCGTCCTGGTCGACGCGGGCTGCGGCGGCGGCCTGCTGGCGCCGCACGTCGAGCGGCTCGGCTACCGGCACGTCGGGGTCGACCTGCGCCGCTCGGGGCTGGAGCAGTCGGCGGACCGTGGGGTGATCCCGGTGGCCGGTGACATCACGGCCCTGCCGCTGGCAGACGGCGCGGCCGACGTGGTGGTCGCCGGCGAGATCCTCGAGCACGTGGGTGACTTGCCCGGCGCGGTGTCCGAGCTGTGCCGGGTGCTTCGCCCGGGCGGGCTGCTGGTGCTCGACACGGTGAACGACACCGCGGTGAGCCGGTTCGTCACGGTGACCCTCGGTGAGCGCTTCGGCGCGGCTCCGGTCGGCATCCACGACCCCGACCTGTTCGTCGACCCGGGCGAGCTGACCACCGAATGCGCCCGGCACGGCGTCCGGCTGCGGGTCCGCGGCCTGCGCCCGAGCACGGCCGGGCTGCTCCGCTGGCTGTTCCTGCCGGTCGGCACCCGGCGCCGGCCGCTGGGCCGGATGATCCCGTCCCGGTCCACCGCCGTGGTCTATCAGGGCATGGGCCGCAAACAGGGAGAGGAAACCCGGTGACCGCAGCGGAGGCACGACGGCTCGCGGAGAGGTTCGCGGCGCGCGCGGCCGATCATGACCGGGACGGCTCGTTCCCGGCGGACGACTTCGCCGACCTGCGCCGCTCCGGCCTGTTCGGACTGATGGTCCCGGAGCGCCTCGGCGGTGCCGGCGCGGGCTTCGCCGACTACGCGGCGATCGCGTACGAGCTGGCCCGCGGCAACGGCGCGACCGCTCTGATCTTCAACATGCACGCGTCGGTCACCGGCGCGCTCAGCGGCGTCACCGACGAACTGGGCGAGGCGCTCGGCCTGCCGCCGGCGGCGCTCGAGGCCCGCGACGGCTTTCTGCGCTCGGCCGCCGAGGGCAGCTGGTACGCGGTGGCGATGAGCGAGCGCGGCGCCGGCTCCCGGCTCTCGCAGCTGACCACCACCTACGAGCGGACGGGCGAGGGCTTCCACATCAAGGGCGCCAAGACGTTCTGCTCGGGCGCCGGGCACGCGGACGCCTACCTGGTGGCGGCCCGCAGCGCCGCCGACCCGGCGCAGGTCTCGCAGTTCCTGGTCCCCGCGGGCGACGGGCTGACGGTCGAGCCGACGTGGGACGCGCTCGGCATGCGCGCGACCGGCTCGCACGACGTGCACGTCGATGTCACCGTGCCGGAGACCGCGCTGCTCGGCGGCGTCGAGGGGCTGGCGGTGGTGATCGCCCAGCTCGCTCCGCAGTGGATGGTGGCCAGCTACGCGGCCGTTTACGTCGGCGTCGCCCGTGCGGCGGTCGACGCGGCGGTCGCGCACGTCAACGCGCGCAACCTGGGGCAGCTGCCGGCCGTGCGGGCCCGGATCGGCCGGGCCGACGCGGCGGTCGCGGCGGCGCACCTGACGGTCATGGAGGCGGCCCGGCGGGTCGACGAGAATCCCGGCGACGCGGCGACCAACCGCTGGGTGTGGCGGGCCAAGCTGATCGCGGGCACCACCGCCGCCGAGGTCGCCGCGTCGATGCTGGAGGCCGCCGGCACGTCGGCGATGCGGCGCGGGCATCCGCTGGAACGCATCTACCGCGACGCCCGGGCCGGCTCGCTGCAGCCCGCGACGTCCGACGTGTGCGCGGACTGGCTCGGCGTCGAGGCGCTCGGAGGTGACCCGGACTCGCAAGGATCGGCCCCGCGGTGGTGATCCGCGTAGGTAGCTACCAGCTTGGCGAGTCGGCACGTGGGAGGCACAAGTGAAGAGAATCGGTCGGGTGACGATCGCCGGGATCGGCACGGCACTGCCGCCGTCGGCGACGCAGAGCGAGTTGTGGGAGAACTTCTTCTCCGGGCGCTACGCGGGCGCCCGCCGGACCCTGGCCGAGCGGATCTTCGCCAACTCCGGCGTGCGCACCCGGCAGGCCGCGGTCAGCCCGTTGCTGGAGGACATCTCCGGCTGGTCGACCGAGCGCCGGATGCGCCGCTACCAGGTGGAGGCCATGCCGCTGGCCAAGGAGGCGGTCGGCCGGGCGCTCACCGAGGCCGGGATCGCCGCCGACGAGCTGGGCCTGTTCGTGGTCTGCTCCTGCACCGGCTACGCGACGCCGGGCATCGACATCCTGCTGGCCCGGGACATGGGCATGGCGGCGTCGCTGCAGCGCCTCTTCGTCGGGCACATGGGCTGCTACGCGGCGCTGCCCGGCCTGGGCACGGCGGCCGACTTCGTCGCCGCCCGCGGCCGCCCGGCACTGCTGCTCTGCGCCGAGCTGACCAGCCTGCACCTGCAGCCGAGCGATCCGCGGGCGGACATTCAGCAGATCGTCTCGCACGCGCTCTTCTCGGACGCCGCGGCCGCCGTCGTGCTCACCCCGGCCGAGACCCCCGGCGGGTACGCCGTGCGCGACGTCATCGCGCTCACCGACACCACCACGGCCGGCCACATGACCTGGGACGTCACGGACCTCGGCTTCCGCATGGGCCTCTCGGCGCAGGTGCCGGACGTGCTGTCGGCGCACGTCCGTGCCATGGTCGACGACCTGCTCGGCCGCCACGGCCTGTCGATCGGCGACATCGACGGCTGGGCGGTGCACCCCGGCGGCCCGAGGATCCTCGACGTGGTCCAGGACCGGCTCGGGCTGCCGGCCGAGGCGCTGGCCGCCTCCCGCGAGGTGCTGGCCACCCGCGGCAACTGCTCGTCGCCGACCGTGCTGCTGGTGCTGGACGCGCTCCGCCGGCGCCCGGCGCCGCCCCGGCGGGTGGTGCTGCTGGCATTCGGTCCCGGGCTGACGCTTTACGGCGTCCTGCTGGAGACTTGAGGCGTGACGGGGGACCGGGCGAGGAGCGTGACCATTTACGGTCTCGCCGCGGCCTTGCTCCTCGCCGGGCTGCTGTGGTTCGTCCGGGCCGCGCCCGAGACGGGTGAGGATCCGGCGGTCACGGCGGGCCGCGAGACCGTCGAGCGGCTGCTGCCCGACCTGTCCCTGCAGTCGGAGGCGGAGACCATGGTGCTGGCCGCCGGCGTGCGCACCGAGCGCAGCACATCGGTCCGCGGCGGCTCATACGCGCTGGCGATGCTCTGCGTCGGCGACGGGCAGGTCCGGGTCCGGCTCAGTACGCAGGGCGTCGACTCGGGCCGGGCGGTGCGGTGCGGACAGGGCGAGCCGCAGCCCGTCGAGCTGACGGTCGGGCTGGCCGACGAGTTCTACATGGCGGTATCGGCCGAGACGGACGGGCCGGCGGTCTTCCGCTGGCGGGTGGTCCGCACCCGCGCGTACTGACCGGCCGCCCGGGGGCGGTCGGCGCGCGGCGTCAGAGCCGGGCCAGGTCCGGCCGGAGGTCCTCGATCGAGACGGTTCGGGGCACCTTGCGGACGATCTCGCCGCCCCGGTTGACCAGCAGCGCCGCCGCGGTGCCGTCGGGCGGGCCGAGCTCGAACCCGGCCCGGAGCTCGCCGGTCGGGTCGCGGAGCGCGCGGACGGCCGTGCCCTGCGCCTGCGGGGTCGCCCCGGTAGGCGGCGCGCCGCCGGTCTGTCCCGGAGCGGCGCCGGAGACAACCGTCACAACGGCGATTTCGGGCTTTACCGCCGCGGCGGTGTCGGCGACCAACCGGTCGCATTCGCAACCGTCGGTGAGCAGGACCACGGCGGGTAACTGCCCGCGGAGCGGGACGGTCCGCCCGTCCGTGCCGATCAGCTCGAGCGCGGGCAGCGTGTCGCCCTTGTCGTCGGTCGTGGTGGCGGTGCGCTGGGTCGCGGGTGAGCGGGCCGGCCCGGGCCACGCGGAGGCGAAGAGGCTGGCGACGGTCACCAGGACCGCCATGGAGATGATCAGGACCGGTGCGCGGAGGCTGGCGGCGCCGGCGCGGCGCAGCGCGCGCATGCCCGGGCGCTGCGTGAACCGCTGCCAGCGGGTCTGCGGCTGAGACCGGCGCAGCTCGTCCTGGACGGCGGTGACCTCCTCGGACAGCTCCGAGAGGTCGTCCGGGATGACGATGACGCCCCACTCCTCGGGGAGGTCGGGCAGGCCGTCAGGGGAACCGCCATCTGGTGGCCAGTTGCCACCGTTGTCGCTCAAACTGCCCACGATTCACCCTCCCCCCTGCCGGAAAGTCTCGCGTGGCCGGGGACCTTCGTCCAGCCTCCCCCACCCGAGGGGCCGACCGCCAGTGGTGGGCGCTCTCCGTCCCAAGCGATAAGCTTGACCTCGCAAAGGCTTCAGGTCCGGAATTTCCGACTCGCTGGTTCGAGTCGTTACGCTGCGATCACCCTCGGTGACCGAGGCAGGTCTTCGCTCGCATGTCAAGCGGTAGAAAGACGGCTCACAGGCCCTCTGAGCTGCACTAACAGTCACGGCCGGGGTGGGACATCGCTGCCTGAGCGTGTTACCCTAGACACAGCGAAAGGGGTTTCGAACCTATGGTTTTCAGTGTCGGCGAGACCGTTGTTTACCCCCACCACGGGGCCGCACTCATCGAGGCAATCGAGACTAGAACTATCAAGGGCGTGGAGAAGCTTTACCTCGTCCTTCGGGTCGCCCAGGGCGACCTGACGGTCCGCGTGCCCGCTGAGAACGCCGAGATCGTCGGCGTGCGTGAAGTGGTCGGCGAGGAAGGCCTGGGCAAGGTCTTCGACGTCCTCCGCGCGCCGCACACCGAGGAGCCGACCAACTGGTCGCGGCGTTACAAGGCCAATCTTGAGAAGCTCGCGTCCGGTAACCCGCTCAAGGTAGCCGAGGTCGTTCGCGACCTTTGGCGTCGCGAGCGTGAGCGTGGTCTCTCGGCTGGGGAGAAGCGCATGCTCGCCAAGGCCCGCGACATCCTCGTCGGCGAGGTGGCCCTCGCCGAGAAGAGCACCAAGGACGAGGCGGAAGTCCTCCTCGACAAGGTGCTCACCGAGGCCTGACGTCCCCACCACCTCTGTGCACCACCCCCACCTGTGTTATCAGCCGAACAGGACCGCGACGTGACCGCGCAGCTCAATGCTCGCGGTGACGTCGCGGTCCTCGTTCCGGCGGCGGGCGCCGGCCTGCGCCTCGGCCCGGGCGGGCCGAAGGCCCTGCGCCTGCTGGCGGGCGAGCCCCTGCTCGTGCACGCCGTGCGCCGCGTCGCCGCCGCACCTTCGGTGCGCCTGATCGTCGTCGCCGCGCCGGCCGCGGACGTCGAGGCGGTCCGTGCCCTGCTCGCCCCGGTCGCGCCGGTGACCGTCGTCGCCGGCGGCGCCGAGCGGCAGCACTCCGTCGCCGCGGCGCTGGCCGCCGTGCCCCAGGACGTCGGCGTCGTGCTCGTGCACGACGCCGCCCGCGCCCTCACCCCGCCCGAGCTGGTCGAGTCGGTCGCGGCCGCCGTCCGTGGCGGATGCGCGGCGGTGATCCCGGTCCTGCCCGTGGTGGACACCATCAAGGAGGTCGGGTCCGCCGGTGCGGGGGCGCCCGGGTCGGCCGAGGTGGTGCTCGGCACCGTCGACCGGGCCGTGCTGCGCAGCGTGCAGACGCCGCAGGGCTTCCGGCGCGACGTGCTCGCCGCGGCGCACGCCGCCGGGCTGGCCGCGCACACCGACGACGCCGGGATGGTGGAGAAGGCCGGCGTGCCGGTCACCTGCGTGCCCGGGTCCGAGCTGGCCATGAAGATCACCCGTCCGCTGGACCTGGTGATCGCCGAGGCGCTGCTCCACGTAGCCTGACGCGGTGAGCCCTCTGAGTCAGCGCGTCGGCATCGGCACGGACGTGCACGCCTTCGATCCCGACCGGGTGTGCTGGGTGGCCGGCCTCATGTGGCCGGGCGAGTCCGGGCTGTCCGGGCACTCCGACGCCGACGTGGCCGCGCACGCCGCCTGCGACGCGATGCTGAGCGCGGCCGGGCTCGGCGACCTCGGCAGCAACTTCGGCACCGACGAGCCCGAGTGGGCCGGCGCCGCCGGGGTGACCCTGCTCGCCGAGACGGCGCGGCGGCTGCGGGTACACGGCTACGCGGTCGGCAACGTCTCGATCCAGGTCATCGGCAACCGTCCGAAGATCGGCATGCGCCGCGCGGAGGCGCAGCAGGTCCTCTCCGAGGCGGTCGGCGCGCCGGTCACCGTCTCCGGCACGACCACCGACGGGCTGGGTCTCACCGGCCGGGGCGAGGGCCTCGCCGCCATCGCCACCGCGCTCGTCTACGAGATCGCCACCGAGACCGGGCCGCCGGGGTCCTGAGCCGATCCGCCGGCTCACCCCACACACGCCGAACTCACGGCGCAGGCCCTACCCTCGATGGGTGTCCAGTGAGCCCACGTCGCAGTCCGAGCCGGAGACCACCCCCGAGGAGTACCGGCAGCGGGCCCTCCTGATGGCCGATCTCGGCCGCTACGACGAGGCGGTCGGCGAGATCGCGGCGGGCCTGTCGGCCGCGCCCGACGACCCCGGGCTGCTGAGCACCCTGGCCCGGGTGCATGTGATCGCGGAGCAGCCGGCCGACGCGCTGGCCGCCGCCGACCGGGCCGTCGCGGCCGCGCCCGGGACGATCGGTCCACTCGCGGTGCGGGCCATGGCGCTCGCCGACGACCGGCGGTTCGGCGAGGCGGCCCAGGTGGCGATCTCCATCCTGTCGGCCTGGCCCGAGGACCCGTACGCGCAGCGCACCGGCGCGGCGCTGCTCAGCGAGTCGCGCAACGGGCAGGAGGCGCTCAACGCCGCCTGGAACGGGGTGCGGCTGGCGCCGACCGATGCCGAGGCGCACCTGGTGCTGGCCGTGGTCGCCGCCCGGCTGCGGCTCTTCGCCCTCGCGCAGCGCGCCTACGGCGAGTCCCTCGACCTGGACCCCGTCATCGGCGAAGCCCAGCGCGACGTCGGCGTCGTCCGGCTCGAGCGGCGGCGCTGGGCGTTGGCCCTCGAGGGTCTGGCCGACGCGGCGCTGCCGGTGCCGGCGCCGGCCGATCCGTCGGCGCCCGCGCCCGACGTGAGCCTGCCGCGCGGCCCGGTGCTGGACACCTCGTCGGTCACGCTCGACGCCTTCCGCCAGGCCGTGCTCTACGGCAGCAACGGCGTGCTGATCGCCGCGGTCCTCGCCGCCGTGATGACGCTGGCCAGCACCGGGGTCGCCCGGACGTGGGCCGGCTTCATCGGCGTCGCGGTGCTGGTCGCCGTCGGCTGGTGGCTGGCGCGGGCCCTGCCGGAGCCGATGGGCGCGGCGCTGCACCGCGTCTCGGTCACCTCGCGCCGGCTGGCCGTCGCCGGTTACGCGATGTTCCTGGCGCCGCTCGGGCTGCTGGGGTTCACCGTGTTCGGCGGGGTGGTCCCGCTGATCATCGCGATGGTCCTGGCCGGCCTCGCCGAGATCCTGGTACTGACGCAGCGCACCTGAGTGCCGGACCTCAGGCCTGGTTGTCGCGGATGGCGGCGATGAGCGCCCCGCGGACCGCGCCGAGCCCGGCGTCCAGGGCGCCGAGCAGCACGGCGTCGTCGTCGATCGTGGTGACGGCGACGGTGCTCTCCAGCGGGGCGGCGCGGTGCAGTGCCCCGGTGACCGCGTCGAGCAGGGTCTGCCCGCCGGCCTGTGCGACCGGGCCGGCCAGGACGACCAGCGGCGGGTCGAGCACGGCGATCACGGCGGCGAGGCCGACCGCGATCCGGTCGGCCAGCTGCGCGATGAACTCGCCGGCACCCGGGTCGGCCGCGGCGGCGAGGACGACCTCGAGCGGGGTGCGGCCGGCGACGCCGTGGTCCTGACCCAGCGCCAGGATGGCCGCGCCGCCGACCAGGTCCTGCAGGTCGACCTTGCGGTGGGTGGAGTCCGGCGCGTACAGCGGCATGTAGCCGATCTCGCCCGCGCCGCCGCGCGCGCCGCGCAGCAGCGTGCCGCCGATGTCGATGGCCAGGCCGAGGCCCTCCTGGCTCAGCCAGAGCAGGGCGAAGCCGTCCGCCTGCCGCCCGACGCCCCGGCGCCGCTCGGCGACCGCGGCGAGGTTGACGTCGTTGTCGACGCCGACGTGGGTGCCGAGCGCCTCGGCGATCTCCGGCACCAGGCCGGCGCGGCCGAAGCCGGGCACGTCGACGTGGTGGATGGTCTCGGCGCCGCTGTCGTAGGAGCCGGCCACGCCGAGCTGCACGTGGCTGACGCGCTCGGCGGGTACGCCCGCCTTCGCGCGCAGCTCGGCGACCACCTCGACCAGGGCGGTTTTCGGGTCGGTGCGCAGGAAGTCGATCCGCGACTCGATCCGGGCCCGCACGGCTCCGGTCAGGTCGCAGAGCGCGCCGACGACCGAGGGTGCCCCGCTCGCGCCGATGTCGCGGACGGAAACCGCGGCGGCATACGCCGCGTCCGGGTTCGCGGCGTAGATCTCCGCGTTCGGCCCCGGCCGGCCGCTGTTGTGACCGACGACGGTCACCAGCCCGGCGTCCGTGAGCCGGCGCAGCACCTCGGAGATGGTCGGGGTGGACAGCGCGGTGAGCCTGCGCAGGTCGGCGCGGGTGAGCATGCCGGGCTCGAGCAGGTGGGCGAGCGCCGCGCTCTCGTTCATGGCGCGCAGCAGCTTGGACGATCCCGCCAGTCTCGGCACGCGGCCCTCCCGGGTGATTGGCAAGTCAGTTAACAATAAGCGGCCCGTGCTGTCAATCCCCGGTTGCGCTGCGTGCGCCCCTGGGCCGCGCGGCTGCTCCGACACGGCCTCAATCGCCGGGCATATCGGTCCCCAGGCATCAATTGACGGCTATTGATTAATCATCTTAACTGACCTAGCGTGACCACTCATCGCCGCGACGACCGATCCCCCATGCCGGTCATCGATGGCTTCATCCCGCGCGCCACCGCCTCAACCCCCTCGAGGAGCGCCATGACCATCCCCATCCCCGACCCCCCGCGCCGCCGCCGGACGAGGGCGATCGCCTACTCCCTCGTCGGCGTGCTGATCCCCGCCGCCGGCCTCGCCTTCGGGCTCCTGCCGGCCAGCGCCGCGACCGCCGGCCCGATCCGGGGCCTCGGCGGCAAGTGCGTCGACGTCGCCGCCGCGAGCAGCGCGAACGGCACCGCCATCCAGCTGTACGACTGCAACGGCACCAGCGCGCAGACCTGGACCGTCGGCAACGCCGACAACTCGATCAAGGCGCTGGGCAAGTGCCTGGACGTCACGGCGGCCGGCACCGCGGACGGCACCCGGATCCAGCTGTACGACTGCAACGGCACGGCCGCGCAGAAGTGGGCCGCCGCGGCGAACGGCACGCTGGTCAACACCGGCTCCGGCAAGTGCCTCGACGCGCCGAACAACAGCTCGGCCAACGGCAACCGGCTGCAGATCTGGTCCTGCGGCACGGGCGCGAACCAGCGGTGGACGCTGCCTGGCGGAACCACGACGCCGACCACTGCCCCGACGGGTAGCGGGGTGAACCTGGACAACCCGGCGAAGAAGGACGTGGCGATGCAGATCGTCTCCGCGGCCGAGAACTCCTCGCTGGACTGGCGCGCGCAGTTCTCGTACATCGAGGACATCGGCGACGGGCGTGGCTACACCGCCGGCATCATCGGCTTCTGCTCCGGCACCGGAGACATGCTGGAGCTGGTCGAGGCGTACACGGCGACCAAGCCGGGCAACGTGCTGGCCAGGTACCTGCCGGCGCTGCGCAACGTCAACGGCAGCTCGTCGCACGCGGGCCTCGACCCGGGCTTCACCGGCGACTGGCGGTCGGCGGCGGCCGACCCGGTGTTCCGGGCCGCGCAGGAGTCCGAGCGCGACCGGGTCTACTTCAACCCGTCGGTGCGCGACGGCAAGGCCGACGGGGTGCGGGCGCTGGGCCAGTTCGCCTACTACGACGCCGCGGTCGTGCACGGCTACGAGGGCATGCGCTCGATTCGCGACCGGGCGCTGCGCCGGGCCCGGCCGCCGGCGCAGGGCGGCAACGAGACCGCGTGGCTCGACGCGTTCCTGGACGAGCGCGTCGTCGAGATGAAGAAGGAGGCGGCGCACGAGGACGTCACCCGCATCGACACCGCCCAGCGGGTGTTCCTGCGCAACGGCAACCTCGACCTGAACACCCCGCTTGACTTCTCGATCTACGGGGACCGTTACCACATCGGATGACGACCGCTCCGGGGGAGGAAAGGGTGGTGGCCGGACACGATCCGGCCACCACCTCTAAGAAAACTGACATTACGGACGGAGCTGTCCGGTCCTCGGAACGTCCATTAGGTTCAGTTCGTGTCAACCCTCGTGCCGCCGCTGTTCGCAGGGCTCGTCGACGACGCGTCCCTGCTTCCACCCGGCGTCTTCGGGTTCCGCGAGGTGCTCGAGGTGCACGGAAAGCACCGCGACGCCTGGTACGCCGGACTTGTCGGCTCGTTGCTCGTACCGTCGTCGGCTGTTGATCTTGATTTGTCCCCGGGCGGGCTCGCGGTCGGCGTCGTGAACGACGCCGCGCTCGGCGCCCTGCCCGCCGTGGTCGCCAAGCTGCGGTCCGCCGGGGCCGTGGTCGGCGCGGTCGAGGCGGCGGTCGCGCGCCGCGGTGAGGACCCGCAGCCCGGCCTGGGCGCGCTCGGCAGGCTCGCCGCCGCCGAGCCCGACCTCGACGTGTACGCGGAGATCCCGCTGAGCTGGGGCCTGCTGGCGGGCCTGGACACCGTGGCCGGGCAGCGCGCCGAGGGATGGCGGATCGCGCCGAAGTTCCGGGTCGGCGGGCTCGCCGCCGAGCTGTTCCCGACCCCGGTCGAGCTCGCCGCGGTCATCTGCGCCTGCCGCGACCGGGCCCTGCCGTTCAAGCTCGCCGCCGGGCTGCGGCACGCGCTGCGGCACACCGACCCCGAGACCGGCTTCACCCACCACGGATTCCTGAACGTGCTGGTCGCGTCCGCCGCGGCGGCCGACGGCGCCGAGGTGGCCGAGGTGGCCGAGGTGCTGGGCGCGACGCATCCGGTGCCGCTGATCGAGCCGGCCCGGGTCCGCCGCGACGAGCCGCGGCCGCTCTGGGTCGGCTTCGGCGCGCCCAACGTGCTGGAGCCGTTGACCGAGCTGATCCGCCTCGGCCTGATCAACGGCGGCTACGAGTGACCCTCTTCGACCTGCGCAACCTTCCGTACGGCGTGTTCAGCGGGCCCGACGGGGTGCGGCGGATCGGCGTCCGGCTGGGCGACGCCGTGCTCGACCTGTCCCGGGCCGAGTCGGCGGAGCTGATCCTGGCCGGCGGCGCGCTGTGCCGGCCGTCGCTCAACGTGCTGATGTCCCTCGGGCGTCCGCAGTGGATGGCGGTCCGGGCCCGGGTCGTCGAGCTGGCGCCGACGCTGCCGGCCGTGCCGCTGACGGAGGTGGAGCTGCACCTGCCGTTCGAGGTGGCCGACTACACGGACTTCTACTCCAGCGAGCACCACGCCACGAACGTCGGCCGGATCCTGCGGCCGGACCGGCCCGGCCTGCAGCCCAACTGGAAGCACCTGCCGGTCGGCTACCACGGCCGCGCCGGCACCGTCGTCGTCTCGGGCACCCCGATCAGCCGGCCCGCCGGGCAGCTCGGCCCCGGCGAGTTCGGCCCGACCCGGCGCCTCGACGTCGAGGCCGAGGTCGGCTTCGTGGTCGGCCTGCCCGGCAGCCGGATCCGCACCACCGACTTCGCCGAGCACGTCTTCGGCGTGGTCCTGGTCAACGACTGGTCGGCGCGGGACATCCAGGCCTTCGAATACCAGCCGCTCGGGCCGTTCCTCGGCAAGTCGTTCGCGACGTCGGTGTCGCCGTGGGTGGTGCCGCTCGAGGCGCTCGCCGGCGCGCTGGTGCCGGCCGTGGCGCAGCATCCGGCGCCGGCCGCCTACCTGACGCCGCCCGGCGACGGGCTGGACCTGGCCCTGACGGTCGAGTGGAACGGCACCCCGGTCAGCTCGCCGCCGTTCGCCCAGCTGTACTGGACGCCCGCGCAGCAGCTCGCGCACCTGACCGTCAACGGCGCGGGCGTGCGGACCGGGGACCTCTTCGCCTCCGGCACCGTCTCCGGCCCGGCCCGCCGCGAGGCCGGCTCGTTCCTCGAGCTCACCTGGAACGGCGCCGAGCCGGTCAAGCTCGACGACGGTTCGACCCGCGACTTCCTGCTCGACGGCGACACCGTGACGATCGGCGCCACCGCGCCCGGCCCGGACGGCAGGCCGCTCGGGCTCGGCGCGGTAAGCGGAACCGTCTGTCGCTGACCGGAAACTGCCCGTACCTTGTATCCGGGAGGTCACGCAATGTCGACGGTCGAGGTGACACGGTTGGTCGAGGCGCCGGTCGCGGCCGTGTGGCGTGTCTTCACCGACCTGCCCGGGCGCCGCGGCTGGCTGTCGACGGTGAGCGCCGTCGAGGTGCTCACCCCCGGACCCTTCCGCGCGGGAACGGTGTGGCGCGAGACCCGCACCATGGCGGACGGCGGGGAGATCACCGAGGAGTTCCACGTTGAGGAGTGCGTCGTGCCCGAGCGCTTCGTCGTCGCCTCGCCGGGCATCGGCGCGGAATACCGGATGACGTACACGTTCGTCGCGGTGACCGCGGGCCGGCATCGCGGCGGCACGATGGTCGCCGTCGTGCAGGACGGCACCCCCACCGCGCCGGCGGGACGTTTCCTCGCGCTGGTCTTCGGCGGGCTGGCCGCGCGTACGGTCGAGGGCGCGCTGCGGCGCGACCTGGACGACCTGGCCGCCGCGGCCTGACCTATCGTCGCAGGCGTGATCAGGAAGCTCCCGTACGCCGTCGCCGCCCTGGCCGTGCTGCTCGCCGCGGGCGCCGTCGGCTGGCGGATGCTGGCGCCGGCGGAGGTCCTCGAGCCGGCCGTCGACCCGTACCCGGTCGCGGTGACGCTCCCGGCTGGAGTCACCGGCAAGACCTCCATGGCGCCGCTGATCGTCGACGACCGGATCCGGGTCTACGCGGCCGATCGCCTGGTCAAGGCGGATGCCCCGGTCGAGGCGCGGACGATGTACACGCCGCGGTGGTCGTACCGGCGCTGGCCGGAGCGGCTGACCGGGGTGGTGGCGGCCGGCACGACGGTGGTCACCCGTTGGTCGGACGGTGACCTGGTGGCGCTCGACGGGCGTACCGGAACGCTCGTGTGGCGCTCCGGCGGGCCCCCCGCGGAAGGCTTCGCGGGGCGGACCGGGTCGGCCGCGGTCTGGGCGCCGCCGGGGCTGCACATCGCCGGCACGAGCGTGCTGGTCACCGACGGGCGGCGGCTGACCGCCCGGGCGATCGCGGACGGCGCGCAGCGCTGGTCGGTCGAGCTGCCGCCGGGCTGCGCCGACGGCTTCGTGACCGCCGGCGGCCGGTACGTCTGCGGCACCGGGGCCTGGGACGTGATCTCCGGCGGCGCGGTGCCGGGCTGGCCCGCCGGGCCGTCGACCGCGACCGGCTGCGACGTGGCCCGCTCCGGGTGCGCGGGCCTGCGCGACGCGTCCGGGCAGGGCTGGCTGGTCGCCGGCCGGCGACCCGAACGCGCGCCGGCGCTCGACGACCCCGCCGCGACCGCCGCGGGCGACCTGGTGCTCACCGCGTCGGGCGTCGCGGTGACCGCCACGCGCGCGGGCCGCGAGCTGTGGCGGTGGGACGGCGCGGCGCGGGTGCTCGGGGTCCGCGCCGGCAAGGCCGTGCTGCTCACCCCGGACGACCGGCTGGTCATCGTGGACGCGGCGACCGGGGCGCAGCGTGCGACCTTCCCGCTGTACGTGGCGAAGGAGCGGGTGGACGCCTGGAAGCCGCACGCCTGGCAGCTCACGGACGGCTACGTGGCGATCGAGCGCCTGCGGCCGGCGGCGGGCACCGACCCGGACGAGCCGAACCACTACTACACGATGGACCCGGTGATCATCGCCGCGCTCTAGCTACACCAGGCGGGTCAGCAGGGCCGTCCAGGCCTCCTCGGCCGCGCCCGCGATCGGGCCGTCGTCGCCGAGCAGGGCCGGCAGCACGGGCGGTGGCGCCGCGCGGCGGAAGTCCATCAGGCCGGCGCCGTACGCGGCGGCGATCCGCTCCGGCGCCGCCGCCAGCAGGTCGACGCCCAGGCCGCCGAGCGTCACCAGGTCGGCGTCCAGGCCGTTGACCAGGCCCGCGATGCCCCGGCCCAGGGCCGTCGCCACGGCCGCCGTCGCGGCAACCGGCCCCGGTTCCGGCGAGTTGATGATCCGGCGGGCGTAGGAGACCGGGTCCCGGGGCGCGGCGTGGCCGAGCAGGCGGGCCAGCGCCGAGCCGTCGACGGCGGTGCCCCAGCAGCCGTACGCGCCGCACGGGCAGCGGACCGCCGGGTCGCCGAACGGCATGTGGCCGAACTCGCCGGACGCGCCCAGCGCGCCGATCAGCACCTTGCCGCCGTCCACTACCGCGCCGCCGAGGCCGGCCTCGATGCGCAGGTGCAGCGCCACCGCCGCACCGACGGCCACGCCGCGCCGGGACTCGGCCGACGCGGCGAGGGTGGCGTCGTTGCCCGCCACGAACGTCTCGGCCCGCGGCCAGGCGGCCGCCAGGTCGACTTCGTGCCAGCCGAGCTGGCTCGCGTCCAGCATCAGATCGCGGGAGACCGTGCCCGGCACCGAGATGCCGATGCCGCGGATCCGGTCGCCGTGCTCCAGGCGCAGGCGCTGCACCGCCGCGCCCAGCGCCGCGACCACCTCGTCGCCGCCCCGGCCGGCGAGCTCCTCGCCCGCCGTGGCCAGGACGCTGCCGCCCAGCTCGACCACGTCCACCCGCCAGGATTCGTGGGTGATCGAGGCGGCGGCGATCAGCGGCCCGCGCGGGTGCGGGATCAGCGCGGTCGTCGGGCGGCCCCGGGCGCCGCTCGGCGCCGTCGGCCCCTCGGCGAGCAGCTGGGCCTGCCCGAGCCGGCCGACCAGTTCCGTGGCGGCGCCGGTGCCGACGCCGATCATCCGGGCCGCGTCGGCGCGGGTGACTCCGGGTCGGGCGTGCACCACCCGCAACAGCTCGGTTGCGCGCGTCGTCACAGCGTTCCCCCTTCTTTTGCTCGGAACAGGAGTTTATTGTCGGTCGATGAAACACCGCGGCGCGCTGTTCGTGCTCGGCGCATCCTGCTTCGTCTATGTCACCGCGGAGACCATCCCGGTCGGGCTGCTCCCGCAGATCGCGGACGGACTGTCGGTCAGCGAGGCGGACGTCGGTCTGCTGCTCACCAGCTACGCCGTCGTGGCGGCGCTGTCCACCATCCCGCTGACCGCGCTCACCATGCGGGTACCGCGACACCTGCTCATCGCCGCGACCGTGGCGATCTTTGCAATCTCCCAGCTCAACGCCGTTTTCGCGGCAACGTTCACGATCCTCACCCTGTCGCGCCTGATCTGCGCCGTGGCGCACGGCGTTTTCTGGTCGACGATCGCCCCGGTGGCGGCCCGGCTGGTGCCGCCGGGCAGCGCCGGCCGGGCGACGGCGCTGGTCTTCCTCGGCAACTCGCTGGCGATCGTGCTGGGCGTGCCGCTGAGCACCGCGCTGGGCCAGTGGCTCGGCTGGCGGGTCGCGCTCGCGGTGCTGGCCGGCGCGGGCGCGATCTGCGCGGTAGCGGTGGTCGCGGTGCTACCGAGGCTGCCGGCGCTGCCCCAGGACCTGGCCGTCCGGGTGGGCGCACAGCTCAAGGCCTCGATCAGGATCATTCGCCGCGGGCCGGTCGCGGTGGTCTGCCTGGTCACGGCGGTCCTGGTGACCGGGCACTTCGCGGCCTACACCTACCTCGCGCCGCTGGTGCGGCGCGACGGCGGCCTGGAGGGTGCCGGGCTGAGCGCGCTGCTGCTCGGTTACGGCGCGGCCGGCCTGTTCGGCACCTGGATCGTCGGGCGGTTCGTCGACCGGCATCCCCGGACGCTGCTCGTCGCCCTCGGGGGCGTCATGATCGCGTCGCTGGTGGTGCTGATCCCGGTGCTGGGCGCGGTGCCGACGGTGCTCGCGGCGCTGGCCTGGGGCGGCGTGTTCACGGCGACGCCGGTGATCCTGCAGGCCGCGATCCTGCGCGTCGCGCCCGATGCCCGCGACGCGGCCTCGGCGGTCTATGTCGTCGCGTTCCAGGTCGGCATCGGCGCCGGTGCGCTGCTCGGCGAGCGTTTCGTCCGGGCCGGCCTGCTGGCCTGGCTGCCGGCGCTGGCCGCGGTGCTCGCCCTGGCGGCGGTGCTGGTGGTGATGGCGTCCCGGCGGACCTTCCCGGCACACCTCCCGGCGCCCGAGGAGGTCCCCGCGCCGGCTTGAGCGGCGCGAGGCTGTGCTCGCGCCGCTCAGGCCGCTCTGCCTACCGGGCCGCCTCAGCCGCCGCCAGGAAGGCGTCGTTCTCCTCCGGTGTGCCGATCGTGACGCGGACGCCGTCGCCCGCGAACGGGCGGACGATCACGCCCTGCTTCTCGCAGGCCGCGCCGAAGTCGAGAGCGCCGTCGCCGAGCGGGAGCCAGACGAAGTTCGACTGGCTGGTCGGCACGTCCGGGTAGAGCTTGCGGAGCGCCTCGGTGACCCGCTCGCGCTCCGTGATGACCAGCGCGCAGCGGCGGGTCACCTCGGCCTCCGCGTCCAGCGCCGCGAGCGCCGCCGCCTGCGCGACCGCGCTGGTCGAGAACGGGGTCAGCACCTTGCGGATCGCCGCCGCGACCTCGGGCTGGGCCACCAGGAAGCCGACCCGCAGCCCGGCCAGGCCCCAGGCCTTGGACATGGTGCGCAGGACGACGACGTTCGCGCGGTCGCCGTAGGCCTCCAGGCCGTCCGGCACCTGCTCGTCGGTCACGAACTCGCGGTAGGCCTCGTCCAGGACCACCAGCACGTCCGACGGGACCCGGGACAGGAAGCGGTCCAGCTCCTGCCTGCGTACGCTCGTGCCGGTCGGGTTGTTCGGGTTGCAGACGATCACCAGGCGGGTGCGGTCGGTGATCGCGTCGGCCATCGCCTGCAGGTCGTGGCCGTGCTCCGGGGTGTTCGGGACGCGGATGCTCGTCGCGCCGACGCCCGCCGCGATGATCGGGTAGGCCTCGAACGAGCGCCACGAGTAGACGATCTCGTCGCCCGGCAGGCAGGTCGCCTTGGCCAGGTGCTCGGCCAGCGCCACCGAGCCGCAGCCGGTGACGATGCGGTCGGGGTCCACTCCGTAGCGTTCCGCGAGCCGGCCACGGAGCGCGATCACGCCCATGTCGGGGTAGCGGTGCGACTCCGTGACCGCCTTGGCCACCGCCTCCGCGACGCCCGGCAGCGGCCCGAACGGCACCTCGTTGCTGGCCAGCTTGATCGCCTCCGCGATGCCCAGCTCGCGGGCCAGGTCGGCGACGTTGCGCCCCGGCACGTACGCGGGCAGCGCCTCCAGGTCGGCGCGGGTCAACCTGCTCATCTCTGTCCTCCGGTGGAGTCGTCGGCGTGGTCGGGCGCCGCCTTTACCTGCTGTTCCGGCCGACCCGGCGGCACCGCGACGACCACCGTCGCGGCCGACTTGTCGTGCCAACCCTGGTGCAGCTGCTGGTCGAAGAGGACCGACGCCGACATGGCCAGCTGAACCAGGAAGCCGACGCCGTAGCAGCTCCACAGCGGCGTCCACATGCCGAACCGGAACCAGCGCCGGAACGCCCGGCCGAAGCCCAGCGGCTCGGTGTCCTCCAGCTTCACGACCTTGACCTGGAGCAGGCGCTTGCCGAGGGTCTGTCCGCTGTTGGCCAGGGCCGGCACCTCGTAGGCGAACCAGAGCGCCGTCGCGATGAGGAGCATCGTGAGGACCAGATAGCTCGAGCGGGGCGAGACCGGCTCGGGGGTGGCGAACGGGTCGGCCATCGCGGAGCGGAAGACCGGCTCGACCTCGAGCCACCACTGGTACGCCAGCCAGCCGTTGACCACGACGTTCAGGACCAGCAGGGCGAGGATGTCGACGATCCGGGCGACGAAGCGCTGACCGACGCCGGCCAGCGGAAGACCGTGCGGGCGGGCCTGCACCTTGTACGCGTAGGCGTGCGGCACCCAGCCGGGCGGCGGCACCCAGCCCGGCGGTGGCTGCCAGCCGGCCGGCGGCTGCGGATATCCGGGCGGCGGCTGCCAGCCCTGCGGCGGGGGCGTACCGCCCGGCGGCGGCAGGGTCCATCCCGGCGGCGGCTGCTGATAACCCGGCGGCGGACCGCCGGCGAGCTGCGCGTCGGGCTGAGCCGGCTGAACGGGCTGAGCGGTCTGAGCCGGCGACGCCGGTGCCGGAGCGGCGGGCTCGGGAGTCTCGTCCTCCTCCTCCTCGGCGGGCGGTGGCCCGTCGGGCGGGGTCGCGTCGGCCGGTATGGCCTTGCCCAGCCAGCCGTCGCCGTCCCACCAGCGCTGGGTCGACGGGTCGGCCGGGTCCTTGTACCAACCGGCAGGCAGCGAAGTCATGGCGCAACCTTTACCACGACGGTCTTGGCGACCTTGTCGTGCAGGGTCTGCTGGAAGGGCTTGTCCCAGAGCTGCCAGAGGCCGTCCAGGTAGGCGAAGAACGGCACGAACACCCCGCAGATGTACTCGATGAGGTACCGCTTCGCGGCCATGCCGCGGGTCAGTGCCGCGCCGGGCGTGAGCGGGACCACCCTGATCTTCATCAGCTTCTTGCCGACGGTCTGGCCGCTCCGGAACATCATCTCGACGTTGTAGACGTAGTAGCCCACCAGCGTCAGCACGAGCAGTCCGAGCTCGAGCAGCAGGAACGGCACCACCACCTCGCCGAAGTCGAGGGGGGCCGGGCTGTCCAGTGCCTCGTCGAAGTCCGGCATCACCTTGAACATGAAGACGACCGCGGCGGGCACGAGGACGACCATCATGACGCCGGTCATGATCGCGTAGTCGATGAGGTACGACAGCAGCCTCGTGGCGAAGTCGGCCAGCGGCCGCCCGTCCGGCGCCAGCGGCGGCGGCTGCCACCGGTACGGCTGCCGCGGCGGCCCGTGGTACCCGTACTGAGGGGGCGGCGGTGGGCCGCCCCTGGGCGGGCCACCGGCCTGCGGCGGCACCGGGGGGCGGACCGGCCCACCCACAGGCGGGTGGGCCGCGGCCCGCACCAGATCGTCGTTGGCTTGCGTCACGGAGACAGTGTTACAGGTTTCCGCGCAGCTCTTGCTCCCGCTCGATGGCCTCGAACAGGGCCTTGAAGTTGCCCTTGCCGAATCCGAGCGAGCCGTGCCGCTCGATCAGCTCGAAGAAGACCGTCGGGCGGTCCTGCACCGGCCGTGTGAAGATCTGCAGCAGGTAGCCGTCCTCGTCCCGGTCGACCAGGATCGCGCGCTTCTTCAGCTCCTCGATCGGCGCCCGGACCTCGCCGATCCGGGCGCGCAGCTCCGGGTCGTCGTAGTACGAGTCGGGGGTGGCGAGGAACTCGACGCCGGCGGCGCGCATGGCGTCGACGCTGGCCAGGATGTCGTTGGTCGCCACCGCGATGTGCTGGGCGCCCGGGCCGCCGTAGAACTCGAGGTACTCGTCGATCTGCGACTTGCGCTTGGAGACGGCGGGCTCGTTGAGCGGGAACTTGACCTTGCGGGTGCCGTCGGCGACGACCTTGGACATCAGCGCCGAGTAGTCGGTGGCGATGTCGTCGCCGATGAACTCGGCCATGTTGGTGAAGCCCATCACGCGGCCGTAGAACGCGACCCACTCGTCCATCTTGCCGAGCTCGACGTTGCCGACCACGTGGTCGACGGCCTGGAAGAAGCGCTTGGGCTGCAGGCCGGCGTCGATCGCGGGCCGCCGGTCGACGATCGGGTCGCGGGCCACGAAGCCGGGCAGGAACGGGCCGTCGTACTTCGACCGGTCGACCAGGGTGTGGATGGTGTCGCCGTACGCGGCGATGGACGCCAGCCGGACGATCCCGTGCTCGTCGCAGACGTCGTGCGGCTCGGTGACGCCGCGGGCGCCGGCGGAGAGCGCGTGCGCGTAGGCCTTGTCCACGTCCGGTACGGCGAGGGCGATGTCGCGCACGCCGTCGCTGTGCTTGGCGACGTGCTCGGAGCCCGGGGCGCCGGCGTGCACCGCGCCCGTGACCACGAACCGCGCCGAACCGCTGACCAGCACGTACTCGGCCTGGTCGCGGTAGCCCTGCTCCGGCCCGCGGTACGCCACGCAGGTCATCCCGAAGGCGGTCGAGTAGTAGTGGGCGGCCTGCTTGGCGTTGCCGACCAGGAACTGGAGATGGTCGACGCCCTTGACGGGGAACACGTCGACGGTCTCTTGGGCGTTTTCCATCACCTGGGTCATGTGCAGAGGCTTGCTCGTTGCCGCGCCGTGGGCAATAGTGGAAAAAATTGCTGGTCAGTATGCGCATTCGGTAGAGTGCACAGGCAACATGGCTATACAGGATGTCCAACTAGATGCCCTCGACGGCCGCCTGCTCGCGCTGCTCGCCGAGGAGCCGCGGATCGGCGTGCTCGAGCTGTCGCGCCGGCTCGCGGTCGCCCGCGGCACGGCGCAGGCCCGCCTCGACAAGCTGACCGCGCGCGGCGCGATCCGTGGCTTCGGCCCGGACGTCTCACCCGCCGCGATCGGCTACGGCGTGATGAGCTTCGTGACCCTGGAGATCAGTCAGCGGTACGGCCACACCGCCGTCACCACCCACCTGGCCGACATCCCGGAGGTCCTGGAGGCGCACACGATCACCGGCAGCGGCGACCTGATGTGCCGGATCGTGGCGCGCTCTAACGCCGACCTGCAGCGGGTGATCGACACCATCCTGGCCTACGAGGGGATCCTGCGGGCGTCGACGATCATCGCGCTGGCCGAGCAGATTCCCTACCGCACGATGCCGCTGGTCAAGGCGGCAAGCGGGGCATAGCAACTCGACACGGGCTTTTCGGGCTCATCGTCGAGGCATGTCGATCTCGTTACCGTGTCCGCGTGGCTTCCGGCGGGTCGGCGAAGGGCTACGCGCTGGTCGGCGTCGTGGTCGTCATCGTCCTGGCCACCACCGGGGTGTGGAATCCGTTCCCGAAGATCTGGTCCTGGATCAACCAGAGCGATCCGATCGCCGAGGGTGTCGCCAGCTGGCAGACGACCATCGGCGGCTCACCGCGCAGCGTCACGATCAGCGGCGGCGCGGTCGTCGTCGAGTACCGCACCTCGGTCGAGGCGTACGGGATCACCGCCGGGGTGAAGCTCTGGAAGTCGGACGCCGACTGGGCCGGCGTCGCCGGCGGCGACAGTGACGCGGTGGTGGTCGTCGGGCGGCTGCTGACCAAGGGCTACGAGGTGCTCGACCCGGCCACCGGCGCGGTCCGGCGCCGGGACACCGAGGCGACGGCCGTCTGGACGTACGCCGACGCCGTGCTCGACCTGCGCTGCGCCGGCGCCGGCGACTGCGAGCTCAGCGCCTGGGAACCGCGCGGCAGCCGGCCGATGTGGACGATCGCCGCGCCGGGCATCGGCTTCGTGCTCAACGCGTCGAACCCCGACCTGCCCGACACCCAGCCGCTCACCTCGTCGCAGTTCGCCGAGGGCGCGGCCGGGCCGAGACCGCTGCCCAACCTCATCGGGCTGCCCGGCGACGGCCGGATCCAGGTGATCGACACCGCGCAGGGCCGGGTCGTGCAGACCCGGACGCCGGGCCGGGACCAGCGCGTCACCGTCGTTGGCGCCCGGGTGCTCACGGTCACCGGCGAGGCGCGCGACGGCACCTGCTACTACGGCGTCGTCGCGCACGACCCGCCCAACGGGCAGGCGGTGTGGCAGCGCGACGGGCTCAACCTGCGCACGGCCGACAACGGCTCGGCCTGCAAGCAGGACCGGGACCCGGCCGGCGGCCAGGACGTCGTGCTTGGCGTCGACCCGGTCGGCCGGCAGGAGCTGATCGCCGCGCACGACGGGCGGGTGCTCTGGCACGGCGAGAAGGGGCAGACCGTGCTCGCCGTCGACGACTCGTACGCGCTGATCCGCAGCTCGGACCAGGCGACCCTGGCGGCCCGCTCGTTCGGCCGCGGCCGGGCCGGCTGGCGGCGGGCGGTCACCCCCGGCGCGCAGGCGGCGCTGACGCCGTACGCGGCGGTGGTGGCCGAGACGAAGCCGTTCCGGGTGGTCGCGGTGAGTCCGCGTACCGGCGGCGTGCTGACGCAGGCGCGTACCGATGCGAAGGTCTTCGCGGTCGGCCGCGGCGGCATGATCCTGGTCTCCGGCAGGGACATGGCCTACCTCCCGTTCGGCGGCTCGCCGGCGGGTTGATCGAACCGGTATCCGGGCGTGACCCGGTTGGTTCGCGCCTGGTGCACACGCTGGCCTAGGCTTGCCCGTCATGAGCAGAGCCGCCGCTTTCTCGTATTCGCCGCTGTTGCCGCAAGCTGACGACCTGACCGAGTACCGACTGCTCTCGGACGAGGGCGTCGACGTGGTCGAGGGGCCCGGCGGCCGACGGTTTCTCACCGTCGACCCGAGCGCGCTGACGCTCCTGACCGCCGAGGCGATGCACGACATCGCCCACTTCCTGCGCCCCGCGCACCTGGCGCAGCTGCGCGCGATCATCGACGACCCGAAGGCGTCGCCGAACGACCGCTTCGTCGCCCGGGACCTGCTGCGCAACGCGAACATCTCGGCCGGTGGCGTGCTGCCGATGTGCCAGGACACCGGCACGGCGATCGTCATGGGCAAGCGCGGACGGCACGTGCTGACCGACGGCGCCGACGAGCAGGCCATCGCCCTCGGCGTCTACCAGGCGTACACCCGGCTGAACCTGCGCTACTCGCAGCTCGCGCCGCTGACGATGTGGGACGAGCGCAACACCGGCTCCAACCTGCCCGCGCAGATCGAGCTCTACGCCGAAGACCCGGGCGGCCAGCCGGACGCGTACAAGTTCCTGTTCATGGCCAAGGGCGGCGGTTCGGCCAACAAGTCGTACCTGTACCAGGAGACCAAGGCGCTGCTGAACCCGGCGCGGATGATGGAGTTCCTGGACGAGAAGCTGCGGCTCATCGGCACGTCCGCGTGCCCGCCGTACCACCTGGCCATCGTCATCGGCGGCACCAGCGCCGAGTACGCGCTCAAGACCGCGAAGCTGGCCAGCGCCAAGTACCTGGATAACCTGCCGCGCGCCGGCTCGATGACCGCGCACGGCTTCCGCGACGTCGAGCTCGAAGCGGCCGTCCTCGAGCTGACCCGCGACTTCGGCATCGGCGCCCAGTTCGGCGGCCGGTACTTCTGCCACGACGTCCGGGTGATCCGGCTGCCCCGGCACGGCGCCTCCTGCCCGGTGGCGATCGCGGTCTCCTGCTCGGCCGACCGCCAGGCGCTCGCGAAGATCACCCCGTCCGGGGTGTGGCTCGAGCGCCTCGAGCCGGACCCCGCGCGCTTCCTGCCGGACGTGACCGACGAGACGCTGGAGACCGACGAGGTAGTCCGCGTCGACCTCAACCGACCGATGGCCGAGATCCGTGCCCAGCTGAGCGAGTACCCGGTCAAGACCCGGCTGTCGCTGACCGGCTCGCTGGTCGTCGCCCGCGACATCGCGCACGCGAAGATCGCCGAGCGCCTCGACGCGGGCGAGCCGATGCCGCAGTACCTGCGGGACCACCCGGTCTACTACGCGGGCCCGGCGAAGACTCCCGAGGGCTACGCGTCCGGCTCGTTCGGGCCGACCACGGCCGGCCGGATGGACGCCTACGTGGAGAAGTTCCAGGCCGCGGGCGGCTCGCTGGTGATGCTGGCCAAGGGCAACCGCTCCGGCCAGGTGACCAAGGCCTGCCAGAGCCACGGCGGCTTCTACCTCGGCTCGATCGGCGGCCCGGCGGCCCGGCTGGCGCAGGACTGCATCCGGCACGTCGAGGTGCTGGAGTACCCCGAGCTGGGCATGGAAGCGGTCTGGAAGATCGATGTCGAGGACTTCCCGGCGTTCATCGTCGTGGACGACAAGGGCAACGACTTCTTCGCCGACGTGACCCGCCCCAAGACCGTTCTTCAGGTGGGCAACCGCACCTAGGTCACGGCCCGTCCAGGCCGGGCCAGACGATCAGGAGGCGGCGGACCCGGGTCGCGCGGACCACCGTGTCGGCCACCGCGTCGAAGGTCGGGTGCTCGGTGGGGCCCGCGCCGGCCAGGTTCAGGGTCCAGCCCCGGGTGTGCCGGTGCGCGAAGGCGAGCGGCCGGTCGGCCAGCGCGCGGGGCGCGTCTCCGTCCCGGAACGAGACGGCCAGATCGGGTGCGGTCACGGCGGGGTCGACCTCCGGGGTCGGTCGGGGCACCGGCCGGTGCCGATCAACGGGTGCCCCATACCGTAGTGCCATGTGGCCTCTTCGGTCACCCGCAGGAGGCCATCTGCGCCGGTTCTCGCGTGGCCTCACGCTCGCGGGTGCTTGACTCGCTGGCGTGCTGAGTGACCTTGAGGACGCGGCGCGTGCCTACCGGGCCGCGCAGGACGCCGTGACCGAGGCCCAGCAACGCGTCGCCGAGGCCCGCGCGGAGGTTCCCGCCGCCCGGGAGCGGCTGGGCCAGGAGATCGTCCGGGCGACCCTCGCGGGCGTCCGCCAGGTCGACGTGATGGCGGCCTCGGGCTACTCCCGGGAGCAGGTGCGTCGGATCCTGCGCTCCGCGGGCGTCGAGGCCGGATAGCCTCAGGTGGCGCAGAGGCCGGCGACCGGGTCCATCCAGTCCGGCATCTTCGCCAGCAGGGTCTTGTTCAGGTCCGTCGTGGTCTTGACCTTGTCGAAGAGGCCCTTGTCCGCGGCGCTCTTGGAGAACTTGGTCGCCGAGACCTGGCCCGCGGCCTTGAGGTCGGGATCCTCGGCCTTCGCGGTCTCCTTGCGGATCTTGTCGCCGACGTCCTTGAGCTCCTTGCTCGCGGCCTTGCGGGCCAGCTCGGCCTCGTCGGCCTGCTTCGCCTCCTTGTAGGCGATCATCCGGCCCATCGCGGTGCCGAACTCGGCGACGTCCGCGTCGAAGATCTTGTTGACCGCGGTGCAGACAATGCGGGTGTTCGCGTAGTAGTTCGGCGCCGCGACGGTGGTCGCCGGTGCTGTGACGTCCACCGCGGGTGCCTCTGCGATGTTCTCCGTGCCGCTGTCGCCGCCGCTGCCGCAGGCGGCTCCGGTGAGGAGCAGGCCGCACAGGGTGACGGCGAGGAGGGCGCTTCGCATGACAGAGTCCTGTTCGTCGGGGGGTCCAAACCCTTCGCGACGATACGTTCCGCCCCGGGCGTCGTCCAACCGGGAGTAATCCTCCATACGCGAACAGCCCGCCCGCGACACCGCGCCGGACGAGCTGGACGCCCCCGTTCGAAGCCGTTCCGCACCGTCTGGGGCGATGTCGAGACATCCGGAGCGGAACGGCCTGCCGAACAGGCTGGGTGATGTCGCTCTCGTTCCGCTGTCGTACGGCTCTCGTCGGGGCCGCCCGCCGAGCCCGCGTTCGTTATCGTCTATCCCTCGACGGGCGGAACCGGGGGGTGGCCTGATGCGATTCGGCATTCTGGGTGCCCTCTCCGTGACCGCTGCCGGGCGGGAGGTGGCGATCACCGCCGCCCGCGACCGGGTCGTGCTGGCGATGCTCCTGCTGCACCCGGGCCGGATCGTCGGCGCGGATGTCCTGATCGACGCGGTCTGGGAGGACGGCCCGCCGGCCACCGCGCGCGGCCAGCTGCAGACCTGCGTCTCCCGGCTGCGGCGCGACCTGCCGCCGGGCGCGATCCTGACCGACCCCGCCGGGTACGGCATCCGGCTCGGCGACGACGACCTCGACGCCGCCGTGTTCACCCGGTTGGTCGATCAGGCGCGGGCGGTCGCGGGCGCCGATGCCGACGCCGCCCGCAAGTCCCTCCGGGAGGCGCTCGCGCTGTGGCGGGGACCGGCGCTGACCGGACTCGACGCCCCCGCGGTCCGGCACCGCGCCGCCGCCCTGGACGAGCGGCACGCCGTCGCGACCGAGGACTGGGCCGAACTCGAGCTAGCCGGCGGCGGCGATCCCAATCTGGTGGCCGAGCTGACCGGGCTGGTGGAGCGGTTCCCGCTGCGCGAGCGCTTGCGGGGGCAGCTGATGTTGTCGCTGTGCCGGATCGGCCGGCAGGCCGACGCGCTGGCCGAGTACCGCCGGATCTGCGAACTGCTACAGACCGAGCTGGGTATCGACCCCGGTCCGGCGTTGCAGGAGATGCAGCGGCGCGTCCTGACCGGCGACATCGCGCCCGCGGCGGTGCCGTCGCCGGCCCCGGTGCGCTGCCTGCCACGCACCGTCGGTGACTTCACCGGGCGCGAGGACGCGGTCCGCCGGCTGGTCGCCGCCGCGGCGGCGGGCGCCGCCGACGGCCCGGCCCTGGTGATGATCGACGGCATGGCCGGCTGCGGCAAGACGACGCTGGCGCTGCACGTCGCGAGCCAAGTCGGCGACGGCTACCCGGACGCCCACCTCTTTCTGGACCTGCAGGGACACAGCGAGAACGAGCCGCTCGAGACGGGCGCCGCGCTGCTGATCCTGCTGCGCCAGCTCGGCGTGCAGGCGGAGCTGATACCGGCGGGCCTGGTCGAGCGGGTCGCGCTGTGGCGGACCGAGCTCAGCCGGCGCCGGGCGCTGGTCGTTCTCGACAACGCGGCATCGAGCGCGCAGATCACGAGTCTGCTGCCCACCTCGGCGGGAAGCCTGGGTCTGATCACCAGCCGGCGCCGGCTGGCCGGCCTCGACAGCGTGCGCCTGGAGTCGCTGCCGGTGCTGAGCGCGTCCGAGGCGTACGTGCTGCTGGAGAAGATCGTCGGTTTCCGGGTGGCCGCGGAGCCGACCGCGGCGCTGGAGGTGGTGCAGCGCTGCGGGCGGCTGCCCCTGGCGATCCGGCTGGCCGGTTCCCGGCTGGCGCACCGGCCGCGGTGGCGGGTGACGGACCTGGTCCGGCGGCTGGGAGAGTCGGTGTTGCCGGAGCTGGCGGCCGAGGACCGGACGGTGGCAAGCGCCTTCGCACTCTCCTACCGGCAGCTGAGCGAGCCCGCGCAGCGGGTGTTCCGGCTGCTCGGTCTGCACCCGGGAGAGCGGTTCGAGACGCTGGCGGTGGCGGCGCTGACCGGGCTGCCGCGGGACCGGGCGCAGGACGTCCTGGACGACCTGGTGGACGTGAATCTGATCGAGGAGCCGGAGCCGGAGTTGTTCCGGCTGCACGACTTGCTGCGGCAGTACGCCGCGGCCCTGGCCGGGGAGATTCCGGCCGCCGAGCGCCGCGCCGCCGTCGCCGCCCTGCTCGACTTCCACCTGCACGCGATCGCGGCCACGAACCCGCTGCCCCGCCGCGAACACCTCGACCGCGACCTGCGGCTCGATCGGCCGGACCGGCCCGACCTGCTGGCCGCGCTCGCGGACCCCAGCCGGCACATCGAGCGGGAGCGGCCTTACCTGCCCGCGTTCGTCGACGCGGGCCTGGCCATCGACCGGCCGGACTTCGCCTGGCGGCTGCCCCGGGCGGCCTGGCGGCACCTGTACGTGCGGGGCTACATGAGCGAGCTCGAGCTGCTGCTGGGTCGCGGGCTGACGGTGGCGCGGGACCTCGGCGACCAGGCCGCGGTGGCGACGTCCGCCAACTATCTCGCGTCCTGCGCCCATCGGCGCGGTCGCCAGGACGAGGCCCGCACGCTCCTGGAGGAGGCCGCCCGGCTGCGGCGCGGACTGGGCGACGACCTTGGCCTGTCCACGGTGCTGGGCAATCTCGGCGCCGTCTACGACACGCAGGGCCGCTTCGCCGAGATGATCGAGATCAGCGACACGCAGCGGGGCCTGCGGGTCAAGGCCTACCGCGACGACCGGATGAACGTCGCGCTGCGCTACAACTGCGCCGGCCTCGGCCATTTGCGGCTCGGCGAGCTGGAGCAGGCGCAGCGGTTCTTCCGGCTCCGCCTCCAGCTGGCGATCGAGATGCGGGAGACCGTCGGCGTCGCCACCGTCTTCCTGCACCTTGCGATGGTCAAGCGGAAGCTCGGTGCGCGCGTCGAGGTCACGCGGCGCATGCTGACGGCGGCGCTTCGGCTCTACCGCGCGGAGGGTTACGCGAGCGGCGAGTCGGAGGCGCTGGCCGAGATGGCGCTGGTCTACCACGCGGAGGGTCGGACCGAGGCGGCGCTCGACCTGCTCCGGCAGGCCCTCGCCATCGCCGAGCGCATCGAGAACCGCCGCCACGAGGGGCTGTGCCGCAGCTACCAGGGCGAGGTGCTGCTGGCGTCGGGTGAGGCCAGGAGTGCCCGGGAGAGCTACGAGCGGGCGCTGAAGCTGATGGACAACCGGTTCCCGTTCGAGCGGGCGACGGCGCTGGCCGGGCTGGGATCCCTCTGCGCGGCGCAGGACGATCCCGCCGCCGCCCGGATCTACTGGGGGCAGGCGCTGGAGCTCTTCACCCGGATGGGGGTGCCGGAGCGGCTCGACGTCGGGAGGCGGCTGGCGGCGCTGGAGAGTGGCACGGATCGACTGCGGTCCCCGGGCGACGGGGGCAGGATGGAATCGTGACGACGACTGACGAGAGCGGTTACCGGATCGAGCGCGACACGATGGGCGAGGTCCGCGTGCCGGCCGACGCCCTGTGGCGGGCGCAGACCCAGCGGGCGGTGGAGAACTTCCCGATCTCCGGGCGTGGGATCGAGTCCTCGCACATCCGGGCCCTGGCCCAGATCAAGGGCGCGGCGGCGCAGGTCAACGCCGCTCTGGGCGTACTGGATGGGGATGTCGCGACGGCGATCATGAAGGCCGCGGCGCACGTCGCGCACGGTGGTTTCGACGACCAGTTCCCGATCGATGTGTTCCAGACCGGCTCGGGCACGTCGTCGAACATGAACGCCAACGAGGTCATCGCGACGCTCGCGTCGCGCGAGCTGGGCCGGGCGGTGCACCCGAACGACCACGTCAACGCCTCGCAGTCCAGCAACGACGTCTTCCCGTCGTCGATCCACCTGGCCGCCGCCGAGGCCGTCACCAGCAGCCTGATCCCGGCCCTGGACCACCTGGTGGTCGCCTTGGCCGCGAAGGCGAACGACTGGTCGGAGGTGGTCAAGGCGGGCCGGACGCACCTGATGGACGCGACGCCGGTCACCCTGGGCCAGGAGTTCTCCGGGTACGCGGCGCAGGTGCAGAACGGCATCGACCGGCTGACCGACGCGCTGCCGCGGCTCGCCGAGCTGCCGCTGGGCGGCACCGCGGTCGGCACCGGGGTCAACACGCCGCCGGGCTTCGCGCCCGCCGTCATCCTGCTGCTCAAGAAGGTGACCGGGCTGCCGCTGAGCGAGGCGCGCAACCACTTCGAGGCACAGGGCGCCCGGGACGCGCTGGTCGAGACGTCCGGGCAGCTGCGGGTCGTCGCGGTCAGCCTCTACAAGATCGTCAACGACATCCGCTGGATGGGATCCGGCCCGCGCGCCGGCCTGCGCGAGCTGCGCCTGCCCGACCTACAGCCGGGTTCGTCGATCATGCCGGGCAAGGTGAACCCGGTGGTGCCCGAGTCGGTGCGCCAGGTGGCGGCGCAGGTCATCGGCAACGACGCGGCCGTGGCGTTCGCCGGCAGCCAGGGCGACTTCGAGCTCAACGTCATGCTCCCGGTGATGGCCCGCAACCTGCTCGAGTCGATCAAGCTGCTGGCCGCCGCGGCGCGGATGCTCGCGGACCGCTGCATCGCGGGCCTCGAGGTCAACCACGACGTGGTGCGCGGGTACGCCGAGGGTTCGCCGTCGATCGTCACGCCGCTGAACCGGTACCTCGGCTACGACGAGGCGGCCGCGATCGCGAAGCAGGCGCTGAAGGAGAACAAGACCATCCGGGCGGTGGTGATCGAGCGGGGCCACGTCGCCAGCGGGGTGCTGACCGAGGAGGAGCTGGACGCGACGCTGGACGTGCTGCGGATGACCCGGCCCTGACCCACCCCCGCGGGGCCTGTGGATGACCCTGTGGATAACCCGCTCTCGGGCGGGACGTCGCCCGCTCGCGACGGTCGGTACCCTTGTACGGTGACGCTCCGCCTACATGACACCGCGACCCGATCCGTCCGGGACTTCGTCCCGATGACGCCCGGTCAGGTCGGTATCTACCTGTGCGGCCTCACCGTGCAGTCGATACCGCACATCGGGCACCTGCGCTCCGCCGTCAACTACGACGTGTTGCGCCGCTGGTTGCTGCACATCGGCTTCGAGGTCACCTTCATCCGCAACATCACCGACGTCGACGACAAGATCCTCACGAAGTCGCTGGAGTCGGGCCGGCCCTTCTGGGCGATCGCGTACGCGAACAAGCTCGTCCTCGACGCCGACTACAGCTCGCTCAACGTGCTGCCGCCGACCTACGAGCCGCTCGCCACCGCGCACATCACCGAGATGCACGAGCTGATCCGCGAGCTGATCGAGCGCGGCCACGCCTACGAGTCGGCCGAGGGCAACGGCGACGTCTACTTCGACGTGCCCAGCTTCAAGGAGTACGGCTCGCTCTCCGGCCAGCGGCCGGAGGACATGCTGTCCGCCGGCGGCACGCCCGAGCGGGGCAAGCGGCACCCGGCCGACTTCGCCCTGTGGAAGGGCGTCAAGGCCGACGAGCCCGGCGACGCCTCCTGGGCCTCGCCGTGGGGCCGCGGCCGGCCCGGCTGGCACATCGAGTGCTCCGCGATGGCCCGGCGCTACCTCGGCGCCGAGTTCGACATCCACGGCGGCGGGCTCGACCTGACCTTCCCGCACCACGAGAACGAGATCGCCCAGTCCCGCTCGGGCGGGCTGCCGTTCGCCCGCTACTGGGTGCACCACGCGCTGCTCAACCTCGGCGAGGCCAAGATGAGCAAGTCGCTGGGCAACGTCATCGACGTGCGGGCCGTGCTGGAGATGGGCATCCGGCCGGTCGAGCTGCGCTACTACCTCGGCGTGCCGCACTACCGCTCGCGCATCGACTACTCCGACGACGCGCTGCGCGAGGCCGCGACGGCGTACCGGAGGATCGAGGGCTTCGTGCACCGGGCCGTCGAGGTCGTCGGCGCCGGCCGCCCGAAAGAGGTGCCGCCGGAGTTCGCCGCGGCGATGAACGACGACCTCAACACGTCGGCGGCGCTGGCCGTCGTGCACGACACGATCCGCGAGGGCAACACCGCGCTGGCCGCGAACGACGAGACGGGCGTGCGCGCCGCGCTGACCGCGGTGCGTGCCATGCTCGGCGTCCTCGGCCTCGACCCGCTCGACGCCGCGTGGCACGAGGGCGAGGGCGGCGGCGACCTCAAGCCGGTCGTCGACTCGCTGGTGGCCCTCGCACTCGATCAACGCGCGCAGGCGCGGGCACGCAAGGACTGGGCGGCGGCCGATTCGGTCCGCGACCAGCTCAAGAACGCGGGAGTTCAGGTGGAGGACACTCCGGCCGGGCCGCGCTGGACGGTAGGAGAGCAGCACTGATGCCGGGAAATTCCTTCAACGCGAGCAAGCGCGTCACCTCCAAGAAGGGTGCGTCGGCCGGGTCCGGCGGCAAGAACCGGGCGGGCCTGAAGGGCCGGGGCAAGACGCTGCCCGCCGACGAGCGTCCGTGGCACAAGGGCTACTCGGGCACCGAGAAGCTCCCCGACAAGACCGCCCGCAAGCAGGACAAGGAGCGGCGCGCCGCCGCCGCCGAGGGCCGGGCGCCCAAGGTCGGCATCCCGGGCAGCAAGGACACCACCTGGGGCCGGGGTGGCGGCCGCGCCACCGGCCGGCCGGCTCCGCAGCGCGGCGGCCGGGTGCAGGGCCGCAGCGGGCCGAGGGTCGCGCCCGGACGCCGGTCGAACCCGACCAAGGAGGGCCCGGAGCTGCTGCTCGGCCGCAACCCGGTGACCGAGGCGCTGCGCGCGGCGATTCCGGCGACGGCCCTCTACGTGGCGCACGGCATCGACATCGACGACCGGGTCTCCGAGATCGTCCGGACGGCCGGTGACCGGGGCATCCCGATCCTGGAGATCAGCCGGCTCGAGCTCGACCGGATGACCGGCGGCGTCCTGCACCAGGGCGTCGGCCTCCAGGTGCCGCCGTTCGCGTACGAGAACTTCGACGACCTCGTGGCCGCGGCGATGGAGCAGACCGCGCCGCTGCTGGTCGCCCTCGACGGGGTGACGGACCCGCGCAACCTGGGTGCCGTGATCCGTTCGGTTGCCGCGTTCGGCGCGCACGGCGTCTTCATGACCGAGCGCCGGGCGGCCGGCATCACCGCGACCGCCTGGCGCACCAGCGCCGGCGCGGCCGCGCGGGTGCCGGTGTCGCAGGTGGTCAACCTGACCCGGGCGATCAAGGCCGCCCAGCAGGCCGGTTTCACCGCGATCGGGCTGGACGCCGACGGCGAGACGGACCTCTACCAGCTCGAGGCCGCGGTCGGCCCGCTGCTCGTCGTGGTCGGCTCCGAGGGGCGCGGCCTGTCCCGCCTGGTCGGCGAGACCTGCGACCTGCGGGTGAGCATTCCGATGATGTCCGAAGTGGAGTCGCTGAACGCCAGCGTCGCCGCCGCGGTCACCCTGGCCGAGGTCGCCCGCCGCCGCGTATACGGGTAGGCGCGCACTGCCTGTAACGTGACGGGCCGGGTAACCGGTGGCGGAGGTGCAGGGGGCAATGACCGACGGCTTTGTGCTCGGCGTCGACCTGGGCACGTCGCACACGGTCGCGATGCTGCGCTGGCCGGACGGCCGTACCCGGCCGCTGCTCTTCGACGGCCAGCCGCTGCTGCCCTCGGCCGGCTATCTCGACACGACGGGCCGGCTGCACGTCGGCCGTGACGCGGTCCGCCTCGGCCAGGCCGAGCCGGGCCGCCTCGAGCCGAACCCGAAGCGGCACGTCGACGCCGAGACGGTGCTGCTCGGCGGCGCCGAGGTGCCGACGGCCGACCTGCTGGCGGCGCTGCTGGCCGCGGTGGCCCGGGAGGCCGTCGCCGCGACGGGCTTCCTGCCGCCCGCGGTGCTGACCTATCCGGCGGCGTGGGGCTCGCGCCGCCGGGCGGTGCTGACCACCGCCCTGGCCCGCGCGGGCTGGCCGCCGGCGACCCGGCTGGTGGCCGAGCCGATCGCGGCGGCCCGCTACTTCGCGGACGTCCTGCGCCGCCCGGTGCCGGTCGGGTCGGCGCTCGCGGTCTTCGACTTCGGCGGCGGCACGCTGGACATCGCCGTCGTCCGCAACGAGGGCGTCACGCCGCAGGGCCAGCCGCGCTTCGCGGTCGCCGCGTCCGGCGGCGTCGACGACCTGGGCGGTCTCGACCTCGACGCGGCCCTGGTCGCGCACCTGGGCGCGACGCTGGAGAAGGACGAGCCCGCGGCCTGGGCCGCGCTGACCGAGCCGGTCACGCTCGCGCAGTGGCGGGCCCGGCGGCAGTTCTGGGAAGACGTACGCGGTGCCAAGGAGATGCTGTCCCGCACGGCCCTCGCCCCGGTGCCGGTGCCGGGGGTCGAGCAGGCGGTGCGGCTGACCCGCGAGGAGTTCGAGACGGCCGCCGGGCCGCTGCTGCGCCGCGGGGTGGCCGAGGCGGGCTCGGTGCTGCGCGCCGCGGGCCTGAACCCGGCCGACCTGGCCGGGTTGTTCCTGGTCGGCGGCTCGTCCCGGGTGCCGCTGGTGGCCCGGCTGCTGCACAGCGAGCTGGGCATCGCGCCGACGGTGCTGGAGCAGCCCGAGCTGCCGGTCGCCGAGGGCGCCATCATCGCGGCCGGTGCCCTGTCCGGGCAGGCCGCGAGCGCGACGCCGGCCGCCGCGGCCCCTGCGGTCGGCGCGGACGCGGCGCGGACGCCGGCCGAGCCGATGCGGGCGGCCGCGGTTCCCCCGGCGACGGACACGATGGCATCCGGCGGCCCGACCGGTCCGTCCGAGGCGCCCGCTTCGGCCCCGCCCGCTTCGGCCCCGCCCGCTTCGGCCCCGCCCGCTTCGGCCCCGCCGGTCTCGGCCCCGCCACAGCCCCGGCAGTCGCCCGCGAGCGGCAACGGCGCGCCTCCGTCGGCGGCCCGGCCCGGTGGGGATGAGCCGAACTACGCCGAGCCCGTCGACCCGTGGGCCACCGGGGAGGCGGCCGCGTTCGGCAACGCGGGCGGGCCGGTCGTCCACCCGGTCTCCGGCGCACCGCATTCGCCCGCCCCCGCCGGCCCGGTGTCGCCCCCGGGCGGTACCTGGCTCGCCTCCACGCAACCCGAGCCCGCGCCGAAGCTCCCCGCGTACCGGAGGAAGGGCCTTTGGATCGTCGCGGCGGTGACCGTCGCGGTGCTCGGGATCGCCGCGACCGCCGTCGTGCGGCTCTGGCCCGGCTATCCCGCGCTGGACTATCGCCCGCTCACCGACGAGCACCGGATCAAGCCCGTCGCGCCCGTCACCTCGGCGTTCAACGCGACGGCCCTGCGCGGCGGGCGGGCCTACTTCGCCAGCGCCGACGACAAGGGGACGCTCGGCGTCGTCGCGGCCGTCACCGACAGCGGCGAGAAGGCCTGGAGCAGCGTCGAGGCCGGCACCGCCGCCCGCTGGGAGCACTTCTTCACGCTGCCGGACGCGGTGGTCGCGATCACCGACACCGACTCGGTCACCAGCACGCGGCGCATGGTGCTGCTCGACCCCGGCAAGGGCGGCAAGCTGTGGGACCGCTCCGTCGGCCGCGACGACGGCCTGGTCTTCGCCGGCGACAAGGTGGTGCTCGTCGACCGGACGGAGAACAGGCTCGTCGGGCTGAAGGTCGGCGACCAGGGCAAGGTCGGCTGGGAGCTGAAGACCCCCAGATCCGAGTACGGCACGACGACCACCAAGGTCATCGCGGCGACCACCGAGGCCGACCTCGCCGGGCCCGCGACCGTCGCCGGGGTGCCGTTCGCCGAGCCGCTCGACGACGACGAGCGGATCGTGCAGATCGGCGCCGACCGGTCCGCCCGCGTCATCGACGTGTCGACCGGCGACGTGTCGGCCGGGCCGCGGCAGAGCGTGGCCGACCCGGACGACGAGGTGGTCGCGCACAACGGCCGGCTCGTCGTGTCCGAGTCCGGCGACTCGCACCGGCTGGTCGCCTACGACCTGGCGAAGCTGGACGAGCCGACGGTGCTCTACACGGCGCCGAACGCGAACACCCGGTTCGACCACCTGACCGCCTGCGGCGCCGACCGGATCTGCGTGGTCGAGACGACGGGGTCCGACGCCAAGACCGCGCGGGTGGTGGCGGTCGACGCCACCGGGAAGGGCACCGCGTGGCGCCGGACGGTCGCCGACGTCAACGGGCTCGTACCCGTCGGCGAGGCCGTGCTCGCCACCCGGAACACGTCGCCGGAGCAGACCAGCCTGCTCGACGCCGACGGCCGCGTGGCGTGGACCCGGGGCGGGGTCGTCGGCCGGCTCGACGGCGGCAACCTGCTGCAGTTCTCGAAGGCGCTCTCCACCTCGGCCGACGACCCGGGGCTCGCCGGCGAGCACCTCGGCGACGACCCCGTGCCGCTCGGCTCGCTCGACGGGATCCGGTCGTCGACCTGCTCGTGGGACACGAGCCATCTGGCCTGCGTCGCCGCCGAGGACTTCGTCATCCAGCGCTTCGCCGGCTGACGCCGGACGCGGAGAAGGGCGGCCCCCAGGTGGGGAACCGCCCTTCTACTGACGCTTGCCTCGGATCAGATCCGCTGGCCGGTGCCGGCGTGGAACACGTGCACGTGGTTGGCCTCGGGCTTGATGAACACGGTCTCGCCCATGGTCGGCATCGAGCGCCGGTCGGTGCGGACCACGAACCGCTCCTGGCCGCCGTCGAGGGCCGCGTGGCCGTAGACGTTGGCGTCCGAGCCGAGGTCCTCGACCAGGTCGACGACGATCGGCAGGCCACCCTCGGTCGGGGAGACCAGGTCGGTCGCCTCGGGCCGGAAGCCGATGGTCACCTTGCCGCCCTCGTCCTTGGCGGCCGCGACCTGCTCGCGGGTCAGCGGCACGGCGAGCTCGGCGAACGCCGCACCCGACTCGGTCAGCGGGACGGTCTTGAGGTTCATGGCCGGGGAGCCGATGAAGCCGGCGACGAAGACGTTGCCCGGGTTGTCGTACAGCACCCGGGGGGTGTCGCACTGCTGCAGCACGCCGTCGAGCATGACCGCCACCCGGTGGCCCATCGTCATGGCCTCGACCTGGTCGTGGGTCACGTAGACGGTGGTGATGCCCAGCTTGGCCTGCAGCGTCGCGATCTGCGAACGGGTCTGTACGCGCAGCTTGGCGTCGAGGTTCGACAGCGGCTCGTCCATGAGGAAGACCTGCGGCTCACGCACGATCGCGCGGCCCATCGCGACGCGCTGGCGCTGACCGCCGGAGAGCGCCTTCGGCTTGCGGCTCAGGTACTCGTCCAGCTGCAGCAGCTGGGCGGCCTCCTTGACCCGGCGGTCGATCTCCGCCTTCGGGGTCTTGCGCAGCTTCAGGGCGAACGCCATGTTCTCGTACACCGACATGTGCGGGTACAGCGCGTAGTTCTGGAAGACCATCGCGATGTCGCGGGACTTCGGGGGGAGGTTCGTGACGTCCTTGCCCTGGATGAGGATGCGTCCCCGGTCCACGTCCTCCAGGCCGGCGAGCATGCGCAGGCTGGTGGACTTGCCGCAACCGGAGGGGCCGACGAGGACCAGGAACTCGCCGTCGCCGATCTCGAGGTCCAGCTCGTTGACCGCGGGGCGCTCCTGCCCGGGATAGATCCGGGAGGCCTTCTCGTAGGTGACCGTAGCCATGGTGAATCGACTTCCTTTCCACCGGCAGGAACGTGCCGGACGATCCGAGTGGGAGGAACTGTGTGGCCAGGCCACACGACCGCCACCGTAAGGCTTTTTTTCGCAACTGCCAAGGTCGCGCCCGGCAAAGGGTGCTCAGCCTGCCCGATCGTCAGCCGGTATGCTGTTCGCGCGCCCCTGTAGCTCAGTTGGCCAGAGCACCTGTCTTGTAAACAGGATGTCGTCGGTTCGATTCCGACCGGGGGCTCCGCGAGCACGCACGGTGCGTCAAGGGTGGGCAGGCGTCGATCTGGCGTCGGTGGCCGCCTGGTGGACGGCGTGGAGCAGTTCCCGGGCGGTGAACGGTTTGTGGATCATCGGGACCCCCTCGGCGCGCAGGCGGTGCACCTTGGCGATGTCCTCGGCGTAGCCGGAGACCAGCAGTACCGGCATCGCCGGGTACCACCGGCGGACCTCGTCGATGAGCTCCAGGCCGGACATCTCGGGCATGATGACGTCGGTGATCAGCAGGTCGAACGGCGCCCGGCCGAGCTGGTCGAGGGCGGCCCGGCCATGCCCGGCGGTGGCGACCCGGTAGCCGTGGCGTTCGAGGATGCGGCTGGCGACCCGGCGTACCTCGATGTCGTCCTCGGCCAGCAGGATGTGCCGGCCGTCACCGCGGGGTAGCGGCGCCGAGGTGCCGGCCGGGGCCGGTTCTTCCGTGTCGGCCAGGGGCAGCAGGATGTGGAACGTGGTGCCGGCGCCGGGTTCGGAGGTGACGGTGACGGTGCCGCCGGCCTCGGTGACGATGCCGTACACGGTGGCCAGCCCGAGGCCGGTGCCGTGCTGCTTGGCCTTGGTGCTGAAGAAGGGCTCGAAGATGCGCGCGGCGATCTCCGGGGACATACCGCTGCCGGTGTCGGTCACCTGGAGCTGGGCGTAGGAGCCGGCGGCCAGCGGTGGTCGCCGGTCCGGGTCGTCGGGAAGGTCGACCGCGCCGGCCGCCATGACGATCATGCCGCCGCCGGGCATCGCGTCGCGGGCGTTGATCACGAGGTTGAGCAGGATCTGTTCCAGGCGGCTTCGGTCGGCCCGGACGGTGAGGGGCCGCTCGGCCGTGTGGGCGAGCAGGTCGATGTGTGCGCCGATGGTGCGCTCGAGCAGCGCGCGGGTCTCACCGATCACGGCGTTGAGGTCGATGAGTTCCGCGTTGGCGGATTCCTGGCGGGCGAAGAGGAGCAGTTGCCGGGTCAGGTTGCGGGCGCGCTCGCCGCCGTCGCGGGCGCGGAGGAGGTCGTTTCGCAGGTCCGGGTCGGTGGCATGCTCCAGGGCGAAGTCGACGTAGTTGAGGATGATCGCGAGCAGGTTGTTGAAGTCGTGTGCGATGCCGCCGGCGAGCTGGCCGAGGCTCTCCAGCCGTTCCGCGCCGGCGGAGCGTTCGAGGAGGTGTTTCTGGGCGGTGATGTCGCGCGAGATGATGGCGGAGCCCACCACGGCGCCATCCTGGCCACGCACCGGCGACACGCTCGTCGACACGTCGTAGAAGGTGCCGTCCTTGCGGACCCGTCGGGTATCCAGCACGCTCACGCGCTCGCCGGCGGCCAGCCGGGCCAGGAGGCTCGGCACGATCTTCGCCAGCTCCGGCATGACCAGCATGGTGACGTCGCGTCCGAGCACCTCCGATGCCGTCAGGCCGGAGATTCGCGCCGCGCTGTCGTTCCAGGTGGTGATCGTGCCCTCGAGGTCGATGGTGAAGATCCCGTCCTCCGAGGATTCCACGATGGCGGCGTGCGCCGACTTGTTCTCGGCCGCCTGGTAGCCGCGCTGCTCCAGGACCTGCTGATGGCGGGCGACGGCCATGCTGAGCACGGTTGTCCCGGCGATCATCCAGAGCCTAAGCACCTGGTCGGCGGTCCCGGACAACCCCTGCCATGACGACACGGTCCACGCCACCAGCAGAGCGAACGCCCCGACGGCGGCCACCACCCAGGGGCGCGCCGCCACCGCGGCCAGGACCGGCGCCATCGCGACAATCCCGAACAGCACGACCTGCGGTGATGTCATGAGGTCCGCGACACCGCCGACGATGATCATCAGCACTGCGGACGCGACAACCCACGCCCGCCACCGGTGAGCGCGGGCGCTCCACCAATGACCCTTCTTCATCGCGGCCCCCTGGAGCAGCGGCCGAACGCCGGGCAGCTGTCGGTCAGGAGTCCCACCGGCCCCCCACGAACCGCTGATCCCAGTGGTGACACGCGTCCAGCCTCGGCCCGGCAACTCGGCGGCCGCCGAGCTGGTCGCGACTCACCGCGTGCGGCAGGCCTGTTGTCTCAGGATCGCATGCCCCGACCGGGGAGCCACCCAGGTCCGCGGATTTGGGCGTCGGGGCCGCCGTCAGTTTTCGCAGCCGACCAGGGTGTCCTTCTTCGCCTTCTCGCAGTGGTCGCCGTATTCGGTGTTGCTGCCACCGTTCAGCAGGTCGACGACGTGCTTGTCGTAGTCGCCGCCGTCCAGGGAGTCGTCGCCGGCATCGCCGTAGATCTTGTCCTTGCCCTCGCCGCCGACGATCCAGTCGTTGCCGACGCCGCCGTGGATCACGTCGTTGCCGTCCCCGCCCATGAACGAGCCGTCCCCGGCGCCCCCGGTGATCCGGTCGTTCCCGGAGCCGCCGAAGAGGGACTCGACGTCGGCGCCGATGGTGTCGTGCTCACCGGCCTGCCCGTCGTCGCCCTTGACGCCGTCGGCGTCGATGACGACCGCCTTGGTGTAGCCGGTGTAGCCGGCCACGTCGGTGCCGGGCCCACCGAGCAGGACGTCCGCGGCGATCCCGAGCTCGGGATCGTCGCCGTAGAGCCAGTCGGTGTCCGCGCCGCCGTCGAGGCGGTCCCGGCCCAGTTCGCCGCTGAGGATGTCCCCGCCTGCGTCGCCGTAGAGCTTGTCGTTGCCCTCGGCGCCCCACAGATTGTCGTCGCCGGTGCCGCCGCGCAGGGTGTCATTGCCGGTCATGCCCCACAGGGTGTCCTTGCCGCCCCGGCCGTCGGCCTTGTCGTTTCCGCTGCCGGTCTGGATCTTGTCGCCCAGGGAGCCGCCGGTGACGGTGTCATTGCCGGTTCCGCTGTACGCGCTCATCCGCACGTTTGAGTTGTTGACGATCACGTCGTTGCGGCCGTAGGTGTAGATCGTGACCCGGGTGGGTGCCTTCTTCGTGGTGCACCTGACCTTGGTCTTGTCGCCCTTGACCTTCTTGCAGCCCTTGCCGGCGCTGACCGCGACCTTGTCGTCGATCGTGATCGTGTTGCCGGAGCGCGTGATCACCACCTTGTTCTGCTTGCCGCTCGCCGCGTTGTACTGGACCTTCGTGGCGGAGGTCACCGAGGCCACCCCGCTGCCGGCCGCCAGCGCGGGAGAGGCGACCGTCCCGACCGCGGCCATGGTGGACAGGGCGACACAGGCGGCCGCCGGCCAGGCGATTCGGGGCATGGTGGTCCTTCCAAGATCTTGATTGACGATGGAACGGTACCGTTTCATCACCAGCCAAGGAAGACCGTCCCGATCCATGCTCGGGTCGCGAACCCGCCTAGGGTGTCGCTATGCGCATCGAGCGGGTCGAGGACGCCGCGGCCGTGCACCGGGCCGCCGACCTTTTCGACGAGCCGCCGCTGGCGGCGGCGACCGAGAAGTTCCTCGCGCACCCGGGCCACCATCTGCTGTTCGCCTACGACGACGACCGCGCGGTCGGCATGATCTCCGGGGTCGAGATGACCCATCCGGACAAGGGCACGGAGATGTTCGTCTACGAGCTCGGCGTCGCGCCCGCCGCCCGGCTGCAGGGCATCGGCGCCGCCCTCGTCCGGGCGCTGGCCGACGTCGCCCGCGAGCGTGGCTGCTACGGCATGTGGGTCGGCACCGAGACCGACAACGAGGCCGCCCAGGCCACCTACCGCCGGGCCGGCGCCACCGAGGAGACCCCGTTCGTGCTGCTCAACTGGGACCTGGTCGCGGAAAGCGTCGAGCCCGCCCCGGGTACGCCCGGGGCGGGCTCGACGTCGTAACGCCCTACTTGAAGTCCGCGTCCTCGCCCGCGATCGGCCGGCCGCCGCTGGAGAAGGCCCGCCTGTCGCCGCCTGCCTCGTCGTCGATCGGCTCCTCGTGCACCCGCGGGTCCCGGACGGGCTCGTCGATGGCCGGGTCGACGGTCGCCGGGTCGACCACGGTTCCGCCGGCCGGCATGCTGGTGACGACGTCGTCGGCGTCCCGGTCGGTGTCCGTGCCGGTGTCCGTGCCGGTGTTCGCGTCGCCGCCCTTGTCGCCGTCGCCGTCGTCGGCGGCCTTCTTCTTGTCCGGCGTCTCGTTAACCGGCATCAGGCCGCCGAGGCCGCCGAGCAGCGGCAGGCCGCCGTCGAACAGCGCCGACTCGCTGCGCGAACCGACCGCCGGCAGGCCGCCACCGCCGCCGAGCAGACCGCCGCCGAGCAGGCTCCCGCCGAGCAGCCCGGTCGGGATGATGCTGGTCAGGTTGCCGGTCGGCAGGCCGCCGCCGACCCGGCCGACCTGGCCGGCCTTGCCGGCCACCCGGCGCCCGGCCAGCCCGCCGACGCTCGCGCCGCTGCCGGACACCGACCAGCCCGCGGGAACCAGGCCGGCGCCCTGCGACCGACCGGTCGGCCTACCGCCCTCGTTCTGCGCGAGACCGTCCTGGGGCAGGAGACCATCCTGCGGCAGGAGGCCGTCCTGCGGCAGCATGTCCGAAAGGGACGATCCGGAGGTCTGCAGGTCGGCGGCGTTCTGGCCCGGCCTGAAGCTCAGGAGCTGGGAGGCGCCGCCCAGCGGGCTCTCCAGGTTGAGGCCGCCGGCCGGATCCAGTCCGACACCCCGGCCGTTGGTCGCCTGCAGCAACCCGTCGGTCTGAATGGGGACCACGTCAGCCTGCGCGGGTGCCGCGCCGAGCAGCAGGACGCCGCCGACCACCGCCCCGGCGTAGAACCACTTGCGCATTGATCTTTCTCCTGCCGAAACTCGGGACGAATCGTTCGGAAAGGGCAACGACCGGCCTCCGTGGAGGGTTCGGGGGCCGACGGGTTCAAGCGCCGGTGATGATCGCCTGGCACGATGCGGACCATGGCCGCCGACCCCAATCGCGAACCCACCGGACGCGCGTTCGTGTCCCGCCTGCGGCGCAACGCCGACGGCCGGCCGCACTTCGTGATCTGCGGCGCCGACTCGCTCGTCTACACCGTCGCCGAGGAGCTGGCGAACGCCGGGCACCGGATCCGGCTCACCGTGGTCGTGCCGACCACGCTGCGCGGCGACGTTCCCGACCTGGCCAACCTGCGCGGCGTGCGGATCGTCCGGGCCGACCGGCTCGACGAGCGCACGTTCCGCAACGCGGGGCTCGCCGGCGCGGCCGCCCTCGGCCTGGTGATGCCCGACGACGTGGTCAACCTGCACGCCGCGCTCTGCGCGCAGGCCGTCGAGCCGGACCTGCGCCTGGTCATCCGGATGTTCAACAGCGGTCTCGGGTACGGCGTGCGCCGGCTCTTCGCCGACTGCGCGGTCCTCTCCGACGCGGCGATGGCCGCGCCGGCGTTCGTGGCCGCCTCGCTGGGCGAGGTGGCGCCGACCCACCTCCGCGTCGCCGGCCGCACCCTGTACGTGGCGCGCCGCGGCGAGGTGAGCCCGGACCGGCTGGTCTGCGCGCTGACCGCCGCGGACGGCGCCGGGCGCATCGACGTCCTGCCCGCGGAACCGCCGCCGGAGGCGCGACAGCCGACGGACCTGGTGCTCGCCGAGGCCTCCGGCCGTCCCGCGCCGGTCGTCGACGCGCAGCGCCGGATCCGGGCACGCCGGCGCCGCCGGCCGGTGCGGGTGATGGGCCGGGCGCTGCGGGCCGCGCTGAGCCGCAAGCTGGGCGTTGCGGTGCTGGTCACTCTGATCATCACCGTGGTGTCGGGCGCGGTGCTGGTGCACGCCGACCCGGTCGACGGGTTCTGGCAGTCGATCTACGTGACGCTGCTGACCGTCGTCGGATCGTCCGATGTGGAGGTGCAGCGCAACTCGGTCGCGCAGGCCGCCCAGCTGGTGCTGACCATCGCCGGGCTCGCGCTGCTGCCGCTGGTCACCGCCGCGGTGGTCGAGGGCATGGTGAACGCCCGGCTCGAGCTCAACAGCGGCCGGGTCGCCGCGCAGTACGAGGACCACGTCGTGGTCGTCGGCCTCGGCAGCGTCGGCACCCGGGTGCTGCGCCAGCTCAACGACCTCGGCGTCGACGTGGTGGCGATCGACCGCCGGGCCGACGCCCGCGGCTCGAAGGCCGCGCAGCAGCTGGGCGTGCCGTTCATCGTCGGCGACGCGGCGCGGGAGGACACGCTGCGCTCGGCGTCGATCGCCACGAGCCGGGCGCTGGTGGTCGTCTCCACCGACGACGTCACCAACCTGCAGGCCGCGCTGAACGCCCGCGCGGTCCGCCCGGATCTCCGCGTCGTGCTGCGCCTCTTCGACGACGACTTCGCACAGCGGGTGCAGACGGCCTTCAACATCGACATCTCGCGCAGCGTGTCCCGGCTGGCGGCGCCGACCTTCGCGGCGGCGATGTTGGAGCGCGAGGTGCTCGCCACCATCCCGGTCGACCGGCACGCGCTGCTGGTCGCCGCGGTGCGGGTCTTCGCCGGCTCCCCGCTCGACGGGCGGCCGCTGAGCCAGGCCGACCGGCCGCTGAGCGCCCGCGTGATCGGCCTGTCGGCGGCCGGCTCGGAGTGGGTGGACTGGTCGCCGGACCACGGGCGGGTGCTTGCGGCGGGTGACCGCATCATGATCGTGGCCCGCCGCGCGGGCCTGCGTGCCCTGGTGGAGCAGGCCAGCCCGCCACCGGGCCTGACCGGCCCGGCCGAGGCGCCGGCCTAGAGGGCGCTGACCTCCAGGCCCAGCACGGCCTGCTCGTCCGGCTTGTGTGCCAGCACGTCGGTCAGGTACGACTGGACCGCGGGCGCCATGCCGACGTCGCGGCCGGACTGCTCGGACAGCAGCCACTTGTGCTGGATGATCTGCGAGAAGATCTCCTGCGGCTCGAGCTTGCGGCGCAGGTGTGTCGGCACCGCCCGGACCACCGGCTCGAAGACCTCGGTGAGCCAGCGGTGCGCCGCCTGCTGCTCCTCGGTCAGGTCCGACTCGGCGCGGTAGGTGTCCAGGTCGTTGAGCAGCTGCCGGGCCTGGTTCTCCTCGGCGTCCAGGCCGGTCAGGCGGAGCAGCCGCCGGGTGTGGTAACCGGCGTCGACCACCTTCGGCCGGACCCGGTAGCCGCCGTCCACGGTGGACATCGCCACCTCGGCGACGTCGAAGCCCAGGTCGTTGAGGCGCCGGATGCGCCCCTCGATGTCGTGCCGGGCGTCGCGGGAGACCTCCTGCTCGTAGGTCACCTCGTGCCACAGCCGCTCGTAGCGCGCCACGATGTCGTCGACCACCGCCTCCGGGTCGATCGCCTCGTGCAGCAGCTCCGCGGCCTCCAGGTCCAGGCACTCGCCGAAGATGTTCAGCCGCAGGATCTCGATGTCCTCGCTGCGCTGGCCCTCGGAGAGCCGGGGGTGCAGGTTGCCGGTCTCGGCGTCGACCAGGTAGGCCGCGAACGCGCCCGCGTCGCGGCGGAACAGCGTGTTGGACAGCGAGCAGTCGCCCCAGGAGAAGCCGGTCAGGTGCATCCGGACGATCAGCGCGGCGAGCGCGTCGAGCAGCCTGTTCATCGTCTCGGGCCGCAGCGTGTGCGAGAAGAGCGCCCGGTACGGCAGCGAGAACTGCAGGTGCCGCGTGATCAGCACCGTCTCGAGTGGCTCGCCCGCGTCGTCCACCCGGTCGGTGACGACGGCGACCGCCTCGACGGCCGGGAAGTCGATCCGCTCGAGGGCGCGGAGCAGGTCGTACTCCCGTTCGGCAATCCGTTCGCGGGTCTCCTTGAGCGCGTAGACGGTGTCGTTGAGCTTGACGAACCGCACGACGTGCCGCGAGATGCCCTGCGGCAGCGCGACCAGGTGAGACGCGGGCCACTCCTCGAGCGGCACGCCCCACGGCAGGTCCAGCAGAGCCGGGTCGACAAGGGCGGACGTGATTCGCACCCAGCAAGTGTGCACGTTGCGGGCCGCGCGTCGCTGCCGCACGTGGTTCGTTACACAGAAGCGAGACAGCCGGACCAGAGTGGCGGGAGTGAATTTTGCGACGTGTGGTGAGCATCGTCGTCGGGGCGGGTGCTGCCCTGGCGCTGGCCGGCACGGCCAGTGCGGCGGCATGGAGGTTCTCGGCGGAGGGGGCTCGCCCGGTCGGTTCCTGGCAGGAGGGTGCGGGCCCGTCCGCCGACCCCGCCGCAGCGCGGCAGCCCGCGGCCGCGACCGGCGGTAACGGCTCGACGGCCGGTGCGCCGGCGCCCGGGCCGTCGTCCGCGAAGCCCGGGGCGAAGTCCTCGTCGCCCGCGCCGGGCGAGTCCGGCCCGGTGGTGCGGGAGTCCGCGGCCTTCGCGGGCGGCGACGGCCGGCAGAAGGTCGGCGAGCTGCTGCGGATCGACAAGCTGCTCGGGTACGGCGCGCCGAAGCGCGAGGTTCTGCACTACCCGTCCGCGTCGTACGTCAAGGTCCACTTCGGTCGCATGACGATGCTTCCGGGGGACTATGTAACGGTTTCAGACCCGGAGGGCGAGGAGTCCTACCGCTACGACGCGCCGAAGCTGCTCGACGGCGTCACCGACACCAGCCGGTGGGCCATGTCGATCACCGGCGACACCGCGGTGGTCGAGATGCACCGCGGCGGCGGTGATCTGGTCGGCTCGCTGCTCGGCGGGCTCGGCGTGAACGTGGACCAGGTCGCCCGCGGCTACTCCCGCAAGGAGCAGGCCCGGATTCCGTCGGAGAGCCTCACCAGGCCGGGGCGTACCGGCGCGGAGGAGTCCGTCTGCGGCGCCGACACCAGCTCCGACGCGGTCTGCTACCGCTCCGCCGACCCGGTGGCCTACACCCGGTCGAAGGCGATCGCCCGGCTGCTGATCAACGGCACCGAGCTCTGCACCGGCTGGCGGGTCGGCACCAAGAACCGGATGCTGACGAACAACCACTGCTTCGACAACTCGGCGGCCGCGTACGAGACCGAGGTCTGGTTCAACTACCAGTGCGCGCAGTGCGGCGGCTACGACGTCTTCAAGCCGACCAAGGTCTGGGGCGACAAGGTGCTCGCCACCGAGCACGTCCTGGACTACACGCTCTTCACCGTGGGCAACTTCGCCACGGTGCAGAAGTTCGGTTACCTCAACCTGGACACCGTCCCGCCGGCCCGGGGCCAGGAGCTCTACGTGCCGCAGCACCCGGCCGGCGAGCCGACCCGGATCGCCGGGCGCCGCGGCGAGCCGGCGGGCACCTGCGCGGTGGTCGACCCGACCTTCAACGGGTACGCGCAGAACTCTGACGTGTCCTACTACTGCGACACCGAGGGCGGATCGAGCGGCAGCCCGGTGCTCTCCCGCAAGACCAACAAGGTGGTCGCGCTGCACCACTTCGGCGGCTGCCCGAACTCGGGCGTCCGCGCCGACCTGCTCAACAGCAGGATCAGGTCGTATCTCTGACGTACCGTGTGCGCCATGCTCATGCCCGTACGGCCCCGGGGCTGGTGGTTCGACGCCGCCCTGCTCGGCGGCCTCGTCGCACTGACCGTGGCGCTCGCCCGCGGCCACCTGCTCGCGCTCGACGTGCAGGTGGCCGACTGGGTCGACGCCAACCGTCCGGCGCCGCTGTACTGGACCCTGCGGGTGCTCAACTACCTGGGCCAGGGCGGCCAGGTGCTGATGTCGACCTCGATCCTGCTGGCGGCCCTGGTGGCCTGGCGGCGGCGATCGGTGCGGCCGGTGCTGGTGATCGTGGTCGCATTCGTGGTGACGTTCGTGACGATCGGCCCGCTCAAGGTCTGGCTGGACCGCGCGGCACCGCACTTCGCCGGCCCGGACCGGGAGATCCTGTTCAATCCGGCCGCCGACGGCCCGCTGGCGATGAGCTATCCGTCCGGGCACGTCGCCAACGCGCTGGCCTGGTACGCCGTCATCGCGCTGCTGCTCAGCGCGCTGCTGCGCTCGTTCGACCGGCCGCCGCTCTCGCCGCGCGCCTACGCGGCCCTGCGGGTGCTGCCGCCGGCGATCGTGTTCGTCACCACGACCTACCTGGCCTTCCACTGGATCACCGACTCGGTGGCCGGGCTGCTGCTCGGCCTGATCCTGGCCCGCGTGCTGACCCGGATTCCGTGGGACGCCATCCCGCTGCCGCACCTGCCGAACGGCATCGACCGGCCCGCCGGCCTCGACCGCCCGGCGGCCCCGGGCGAGTGGGCGGTCAGACCCAGGCGCCTGCGCGCATCACGCGCCTGACCGTCAGGTCCGGGCCGAGCACCACCAGGTCCGCGCGGAGGCCGGCCTCCAGCGCGCCCACCTGATCCGCCAGACCCAGCGCGCGGGCCGGCGTCGTGGCGGCCATCGCGGACGCGGTCGGCAGGTCGAGGCCCGCGCCGACCGCGCGCCGGAACGCCTCGTCCATCGTCAGCGTGCTGCCCGCGATCGAGCCGTCCCGGACCAGCCGCGCCACCCGGTCGGCCACCGCGACGGCCTGGCCGCCCAGCTCGTACTCGCCGTCGGGCATGCCGGCCGCGTCCATGGCGTCCGTGATCAGCGCCGCCCGGTCCGGCCCGGCCGCGTGTGCCGCGAGGCGCAGCATCCCGTCGTGCAGGTGGATGCCGTCGGCGACCAGCTCGCAGACGATCGAGGGGGAGTTCAGCAGCGCGACGACCGGGCCCGGCTCGCGGTGGTGCGCCGGGCGCATGCCGTTGAAGAGGTGGGTGCCGACGGTCGCGCCGGCCGCCACCCCGGCCAGGGTCTGCTCGTACGTCGCGTCGGTGTGCCCCAGCGCCGCCACCACCCCGCTGCCGGCCAGGAACTCGACGGCGGCCAGGGCGCCGGGCAGTTCCGGCGCGATGGTGACCATCCGGACCGCGCCGTCGCCGAGCTTGACCAGGGCGGTCAGCTCCTCCAGCGACGGCTCGCGGAGGTACTCCGGGTTCTGTGCGCCGCAGCGCGCGTGCGACAGGTACGGCCCCTCGAAGTGCAGGCCGGCGATCGCGCCGTCGGCGACCAGCGGCAGGTAGGCCGCCGTCGCGTCGCGCATCAGCTGGTACGGGGAGCTGACCAGGCTGGCGAGCAGCGTCGTGGTGCCGTGCCGCAGGTGGAACGCGGCCGCCGCGCGCGCGGCGGCCGGGTCGCCCAGGGTGAAGGTGTGCCCGCCGCCGCCGTGACAGTGCAGGTCCACGAAGCCCGGGACGATGATGTCGTCGCCCACGTCGTCGCGCGCCATGACGGACAGGATCGCCGGCCCGTCCACCTCGACGTACCCGGGCACGACGGCGCCGGGCCGGACGACGCGGCCGCTGATCTTCTCCGTCAAGAGGGTGCTCCCAGGCTGTCGAGCGCGAGCAGGGCCGCGCCGAGGCAGCCCGCGGTGTCGCCGAGCGCCGCGCGCACGATCCGCGGCATCCGGTGGAACGTGATCCGGGCGTCCAGCGCGATCCGCAGCGGCGCGAGCAACGCCTCACCGGCCTCGGCCAGCCCGCCGCCGAGCACCACGATCCCGGCGTCGTAGAGGGCCTGCGCGGTGAGCAGCCCGTCTGCGAAGGCCTCGACCGCCTCGGTCCAGACGGAGTTCGCCAGCTCCTCGCCGGCGGCGGCGCGGGTGGCGACGTCGAACGCGGTGATCTCCGGTATGCCGGAGAGCTCCACGTAGCGCCGGCCGACCGCCGAGGCCGAGGCGACCGCCTCGAGGCAGCCGCGGGCGCCGCAGCCGCAGGACGGCCCGCCGGGCCGGACGATGACGTGCCCGACCTCGCCGGCCGCGCCGTGTGCGCCGCCGAGCGCGGTGCCGTCGATGACGTGCGCGGCGGCGATGCCGGTGCCGATCGCGATGAACAGCACGTGCCGCTCGTCGCGGCCGGCGCCGAGGCGGGCCTCGGCCATCCCGCCGACGCGGACGTCGTGGCCGAGCGCCGCAGGCAGGCCCAGCCGGGCGGAGACCAGGTCGCGCAGCGGCACGTCGCGGAAGCCGACGTTGCTGGACCAGACGGCGGTGCCGGTCTCCTCGTCCACCACGCCGGGCACCGCGACCCCGGCGGCGACCGGCCGCAGCCCGTCCGCGCGGGCCCGGTCGGCCAGGCCGGCGGCGACGTCGAGGATGTTCGCGGTGACCGCCTCCGGCCCGCGGGCGGCCAGCGTCGGGTGCCGCTCGGCGTGGTGCACCGCGCCGCCGGGCCGTACCAGGGCGCACTTCATTCCGGTGCCGCCGACATCCAGCGCCACCACGACGTCGTCGCTCACGGTCGTGCGGTCACGGCAGGACGACCGAGCGGGTGAGGTTGCGGGGGTGGTCGGGGTCGAGCCCCTGGCTGGTGGCGAGCAGCACGGCGACGCGCTGCGCGACGACCAGGTCGGCCATCGGGTCGAGCGGGGCCCGGCCGCCGCGCCAGTTGCCGAGGGCGGCGTAGCCGCCGTTGTAACGGCTGTGCACGAACGCCGCGCCGGTCGCCTCGACGTCGTCGGCCAGGTTGGCCGGGATGTCGCCGAACGCCCAGACCACGCGGCCCGGGCCGGCGATGGAGATCGGGCCGTGCCGGTAGTCCATCGCCGGGTACGCCTCGGCCCACCACATCGCGGACTCGCGGCACTTGAGCGCCGCCTCCTCGGCGAGACCGATGGTCCAGCCGCGGCCGAGGAAGGTGATCTGCTGTGCCAGCGAAGGGTGCACGGGCATCGGCAGCCGGACCGCGACCTCGGCGTCCGCGGCGATCGGGTCGATGTCGGTGCCGAGGTGCGCCCGGAGCAGGGCGAGCGCGCTGGTGGCGAAGCGGGTCTGCACCACCGAGAGCTCGTCGGCGAAGTCGAGGACGATCGCGTCCCGGGCGACCGCGGCGGCCGGCTCCTCGCCGGCGGCGGTGATCACCGTGGTCGGCGTCCGGCCGTCGAGGGCGTCGAGCAGGTCGATGACCTCGGTCGTGGTGCCGGAACGGGTGATCGTGACGACCCGGTCGTATTCGCGGCCCAACGGGAACTCGGACGCCTGGAACGCGTCGGTCTCGCCGAGGCCGGCCTGCTCGCGCAGGGCGGCGTAGGCCTTGGCCATGAACCAGGAGGTGCCGCAGCCGGCGACCGCCACCCGCTCACCCGCCGCGGGCAGGCCGGGCGAGCCGGCCAGCTTGGCCGCCTGGAGCCAGCATTCGGGCTGGCTGGCGATTTCCACCTTGACGTGACTCATGGCAGTTTTCCCTCAATCGCCTGCGCAGATGCGCTCGGTTCACCGCTATTTCGAGCGCTATTCTGCTTGGAAGCTCGCCGCGTCCGCAACCACCGTAGCGTGTTCGCGCAGGCACTCTCTTTGCTTCGCGAGGTTTCGCGCACTAATGTGCACACTCTTATCACGAAACGTGCAGCAGGGAGCTCGGGTGGACCGGTACGCGCGGTGGAATGCCCTGCTCGAGCTGCTCGCCGAGAGCGGCCGGGTCAGCGTCGAGGACGCGGCCGAGAAGCTCGACGTCTCGCAGGCGACCATCCGCCGGGACTTCGACCAGCTCGGCCAGCAGCAGATGATCACCAGGACCCGGGGCGGCGCGGTCGCCAACGGCGTCTCCTACGACCTGCCGCTGCGCTACAAGAGCGCCAAGCACTCGGCGGAGAAGCAGCGCATCGGCGAGGCGGCGGCGAACCTGGTCGTGCCCGGCACGGTCGTCGGCCTCAACGGCGGCACGACCATGACCGAGGTGGCCCGGGCCCTCGCGGTGCGGCCCGACCTCAACACCAGCGGCGAGGGCGCCCAGCTCACCGTCGTCACGAACGCGCTCAACATCGCCAACGAGCTGCTGGTCCGCTCGCGGATGAAGATCGTGGTGGCCGGCGGCGTGGTGCGCCCGCAGTCGTTCGAGCTGGTCGGCCCGCTGGGCGGGGCGCTGCTCAAGGAGGTGACCCTCGACATCGTGTTGCTCGGCGTCGACGCGCTCGACGTGGAGCTCGGCGCCGCGGCGCACCACGAGGGCGAGGCCGCGATGAACAGCCTGATGGTCGCCCGGGCCAAGCGCGTCGTGGTGATCGCCGACTCGTCGAAGCTCGGCGGGCACGCGTTCGCCCGGATCTGCCCGATCAGCAAGGTGGAGACCCTGGTCACCGACTCGGGGGCGCCGCCGGAGCTGATCGAGAGCTTCCGCGACGCGGGCGTGCAGGTCGTCTGCGCCTGATCGGCTGCCGGACACCTGGCGGACGACCGGCGTTGTCGTACCGGACGCCCGCGCGGTGTGCGATGGGGCGTGCACCACGCCAACCACTACTACGGGCATTCGTACGTGCTGGCCGGCTACTGCGGCCTGGACGACGCCGACCCGCCGCGCATGCACGGCTACCTACAGCACGGCTGGAACATCGGTGACGGCCTCGCCGCCGACCACGAGTTCGTGGCCGGCACCCCGGTGCTGCTCTGGTCGGAGCGGACCCGGCGGCGCGCCTGGTCACTCGGCCGGCGGGAGACCTACGTCGTCGGCTCGCCCCTGGCGTACCTGCTGCGGATGGAGCCGGATCCGGGCGTACGGCGCGAGGGCACGATCTGGTACCCGTTCCACGGGTGGGAGGGCCAGCACGTCCTCGGTGACCACGCCCGGCTGATCGACGAGATCCGGGACACCGAGCCCGGCCCGGTCACCGTCTGCCTGTACTGGCAGGAGTACCGCACCGCGAGCGTGCGGCGGCGCTACGAGCGCGCCGGCTTCCGGGTCATCTGCCACGGCTACCGCGGCGGCCGGTGGGAGCGCCTGGACCCGCGGTTCCTCCGGCGCCAGGCCGCCGAGCTGCGCCGGCACCGCCGGGTCGCGTCCAACCGTCTGTGCAGCGCGGTCCTCTACGGCGCCCTGGCCGGCTGCGAGCCGGCGGTGTACGGCGACCCGATGCAGCTCGACGGCGAGGACTTCGCGTTCGGCGGGCCGGAGCGGATCCGGCGGCAGTGGCCGGAGCTGCACGGTCCGTTCGTCGACCCGGTCGCGGCGCGGGAGACCGCCGTCGCCGAGCTCGGCGCCGACCGCCTGCTCCCGCCGGCCGAGCTGACCCGCATCCTCGGCTGGCAGACGGCGAACGGTGGCGCCCGATGAACCCGCGGCTGCTCGGCGACGAGATGCTGCGCTGGTCGGACCTCGACGGCGCGCACGGCCCCGGGCCGGCGCGGGGCGCCGCGCTCGCTGGGCTGCTGGCCGTGGCGCGCGGCCGGACACTCATCGCCGGTCCGCACGACCCGGCGCTGATCGACCTGGCCCCGGCCGACGACCTGACGCTGCTGGTCCGGGGCGTCGCCGACGGCGAGGTGCTCGCGGCCCGCTTCCCCGCGGCCGCCGTCTGCGTCGGCGGCCTCGCCAAGTTCGGCGCGGAGGCACCGTTCGACACGGTGATCGCGCTGGCCGGCCTGGAGGCGCTCGCCTCGGCCGAGGGCGTCGAGACGTCCTGGGGCGACTCCCTCGACCTGCTGCTCGAGCTGCTCCGGCCCGGCGGCACCCTGCTGCTCACCGTCGAGAACCACCTCGGCCTGCACCGGCTGGTCGCGCCGCCGGGCCGGCCGGCCGACGCGGACTGGACCGTCGCCGGGGAGCACGACCCGAGCCGGCCGGCGGGGCTCGGCCGGGCGCGTGACCGCCTGGGCCGGGCGGCGGTCGCCTACGCGGCCTACCCGGACCCGCTCGCGCCGACCCTGGTACTCGAGGCCGCCGAGCTGGACCGCGAGGAGGTCGGCGGTGCGCTGTCGGCGCTGCTGGCCCGGGCCGTCGAGCCCCTCGACCAGGTGTTGACGGATCCGCGCCGGCTGGCGGTCAGCGCGCTGCGGCACGGCGCCGCGGCGGCACTGGCGCCGGCCTGGATCCTGGCCGCCGGTGCCGGCGTCGACCTGCGCCGGGAGCTGCCGTCCGGGCGTACCCTCCATGATCTTTTGTTGCGGGCCGCGCTCGAGCGGGACCTGCCCGCCGTGCGTGAGCTGCTCGGCGCCTGGCTGGACGGCCCGGCCGCCGGGGTGCCGGCCGACCAGGTCGTCGTCGGCCCCGCCGGGGAGTTCACCGCGCTCGCCCCGGCGCAGGACCCCGCCGCGGCGCTGGCGCGTCTCGCCGCGGACCTGATCGACGGCGGCTACCCGCACCCGTGGCCGGCGCCGGAGGGCCCGGCCGAGCTGGCCGTCACGCTGGCCGCGATGACCGGCAGGGAGATCGACCCGCCCGAGCCGCCGGGCCGGCCCGCCCCGGACGTCCGGGAGCTGCTGGTCGCCCGGTCCCGGCTGGCGGACCAGCTGGCGCAGGCCAGGGCCAAGCAGCTCTGGTACGAGCGGATGCTCGTCGACCGCGAGGCGGAGCTGAAACGCGTGCAGCGGATCAACCTGGTGCTCGGCGCGACGGCACCCGCGCGGGCGCTGCTCAGCGGCGCCCGGGCGGCGCGGCGGACCGCTCGCCGGGTGCTGCGTCCGCGCGGATAGCGTCGTAGAGCCGCTCGAGCCGGTCGGACTGCCGCAGCAGGTCGAACCGGGTCTCGACGCGCTCGCGGGCCTGGCGGCCGAGCCTCTCCCGCAGGCCCGGGTTGCCGAGCAGCTTCTGGATGTGGTGCGCGATCGCCGTGCTGTCGCCCTCGGCGCCGAGCAGGCCCGTCTCGCCGTGCGCCACCGCCTCGGGAATGCCGCTGTGCCGGGTCGACACGGTGGGCACGCCCTGCACGGCCGCCTCCAGGATCGTGGTCGGCAGCCCCTCCGAGTCGCCGTCCGCGGCGGTCTTGGACGGCGCGGCGAGCAGGCGGGACTCGGCCAGGTGGCGGGTCACCTGCGCGGGTGTCTGCGCGCCGAGGAAGGTGGCGTCCAGCCCGAGCCCGGCCGCGCGCGCCCGCATCCTGTCCCGCAGCGGCCCGTCGCCGATCAGCAGCGCCCGCGGTCGCGGCGTCGGCAGCGCGCCGAGGGCGTCGATGAGGTCGTCGACGCCCTTCTTCTCGACGAACCGGCCGACGAAGACGACGTCCCACCTCTTCGGCATCGCCCACGCCGGGGTGATCGGCACGCCGGTGTGGTGCACCAGGACCTTCTCCGGGTCCGCGCCGAGCGCGATCGCCTTGCCGCGGATGTGCTCCGAGACGGCCAGCACGACGGCGGCCCGGTCGAACATCGTGCGCAGGTTGCGGCGGTACCGTCCACCGAGGACACCGGAGGAATCCGGCTGCCGGGTCACGTCGTGGCCGTGCACGGTGACGAGCAGCGGCGCGCCGGCCTGCGCCGCGGCGTGGCTCACCAGCCAGCCGTCGCCGCCGAAGTGCGCGTGCACCAGGTCCGGCCGCAGCCGGCCGAGCAGCCGCGTCAGCCGCGGCGAGGAGCCGGTCAACCGCAGCCGCAGGAAGGCGCGCCGCCCGGCCGCGCTGTCCGGGTAGACGACCAGGTCCGACTCCTCGGACAGCGCCGATTCCTGCTTGGTGGCGCCGAGATACACCGATCGCCACCGGGTCAGGGCCTGGCCGTGGTTGCGGACGAACGTCTCGGAACCGGAGAGCATGGCGCTGCGCCAGATCACGACCCGACCTGGCGGCGGCGGATAACCCCTAGCGTGCGGCATCGGCCCGGGTGGCCCGGCCGCGGCCGAGAACCCTGTCGCGCAGCCGGTGCCGGACCTCCGGCGGGAGGCCCCAGATCTGCAGGAACGTCAGGTAGTCGATCGCGCCGGGCCGGCCGTGCGTACGGGCCTCGCGGAGCAGCTCGCCGAAGACCTTCGGGCTGCGGGTCGGCGCCGCCATCGAGCTCAGCACGCTCATCGTGAACGCCGCGTACGCCCGCGGGGTGAACAGGTCGCGGCTATGCCGCAGCCACTCGAGCTGCTGCCGCCACGGCATCTCGAGGCTGATGCGGTCCCGGTCCTCGTCCTGGTGCCAGATCACCAGCGGGTCCGGCGCGACGATCAGCTCGACGTCGTCGTGGCGTACCGCCCGCAGGGTCCAGTCGAGCTCCTGCTGGCGGCGCAGCCCGACGGTGAACGGGACCCGGTGGAACAGCTCGGCCGGCGCCAGGATCGTGGAGGTCTGGATGAAGCCGTCGCCGTAGAACAGGCCGCGGCGCACGGTCAGGTACTCGCTGACCGGCTCGTCCGGGCCGGGCAGCCGGCGCGGCATCACCGACTCGGCCCGCGGGGTGCGGTTGAGCAGCCGGCTCGCGACGATCGGCGTCGCCGCCCGGGCCGAGTACGCGAGCTTGAGCTGCACCTCGAGCTTGGCGGGCAGCCACTCGTCGTCGTCGTCCAGCATCGCCGTCCAGCGCCCGCGCGCGGCCCGGGCGCCGGTGTTGCGGGCGTGCGGCGCCCCGCCCTTCGACGGCTGGACCAGCACCCGCAGGCGGCGGTCGGGTATCGCCGCGAGGGCGGTGACGGTGCCCTCGTCGGGACCGTCGACGACGACGATGACCTCCAGGTCGTCCATGGTCTGTGCCAGCACGCCGGAGACGGCGCGGGTTACCAGGTCGGGTCGTGAGCGGGTGGGGATGACGACGCTCACCTCTGGCGCGTAGGTCATCGGCCGGACGCTAGACAGGCGAGGCGGCGCCCAGGTGAATCCCGCCGGTCATCGAGGCGACGGCCCGCCGACGGCTGTCACCCGATCTCGCTGACCTCCGCGAAGGGCCGGTCGACGTTCCACACCACGTGGATCACGAAGCTGTGGTTGACCTCGTTGAAGTAGACCGCGAGGTTGTCCGGGCTGTTCTGCACGGTCGCCACCGAGTAGCCGTCGCTTGGCGTCGCGGTGACCACCCGCACGTCGCCCTCGGTCACCCGGATCACCGCCGTGCCGCCCTCGACCCGGAACGAGCGGACAAAGGTCTTCTCGCCCGCGCCGTCCGTGGTCACCGTCCAGCCGTCCTGGGTGGTGGTCGTGGTCTGCGCGGCCGGGGTCGTGGCCCGCGCCGTCGGCTTCGCCGAGGTGCGGGCCGGGGTGGCGCCGGGCTTGGCGCTGCCGGTCCGCGGCGGGGCGGTGGTCGGGTCCGGCCTGGTCGCCTCCGCCGGCGGCGGCGGGCTGACCGGCAGCGGTGACGGCTCCACCACGCCGGCATCGCGCAGCTGATCGACGGAGACCACGGCGCTCTCGTCCGGCGTGGCGGCGCGCAGCACCGGCAGCATCGCCACCCAGGCCAGCGCGACGCTGGTCAGGGTCGCGGCGCACCAGCCGAGCACCGGGACCAGGCTTCGGGGAGATCGCACGTGGGCCATGATCGCACTTCCCCCTACTGTTGTCCCATGGCGCTGATTCTGCTTGTCGAGGACGACCGGAACATCTCGGCCGCCCTGACCCGGGCGCTGACCGACGCCGGCCACGTCGTGCGCCCGGTCGCGCAGGCGGCCGAGGCGCTCAGGATCCTCACCGAGGAGCGGCCGGACCTGGTCATCCTCGACCTGGGCCTGCCCGACATCGACGGCGCCGACGCCCTGCGGATGATGCGCTCGGTCTCCGAGGTGCCGGTCATCGTCGCGACCGCGCGGCGCGCCGAGGCCGACATCATCACCCTGCTCAGCGCCGGTGCCGACGACTACGTGACCAAGCCGTTCTCCGCGGGGCACATCCTGGCCCGGATCGCGGCGGTGCTGCGCCGCACCCGGGTGACGGCCGACATGGCGCCGAACACCATCACGGTGGGTGAGCTGGTCATCCAGCCCCGGCAGCGGCGGGCCGCGCTGGGCGGGCGGCCGCTGCAGCTGACCCGGCGGGAGTTCGACGTGCTGACCTACCTGGCCGAGCGGGCCGGGCAGGTGATCAGCCGCCGCGAACTGCTGGCCGAGGTGTGGAACCAGGCGCGGATCGGCGAGGAGCAGACGATCGACGTGCACATCTCCTGGCTGCGCCGCAAGCTCGGCGAGACGGCGGCGGCGCCGCGCTACCTGCACACCGTGCGCGGTGTCGGCGTGATGATGGCCGAACCGAAGTGAGATGGGAGCTGAACCGGCTGGCGCTGGCCATCACGTCGATGGTCGCGCTGGCCTTCCTGGTGCCGCTGACGTTCGCGACCCGGCAGATCGCGCATGACCGGGCCATCGGCGACGCACGCCAGCAGGCCGCGGCCATGGTCGCGGCCCTCGCCGTCGACGCCGACCCGCAGCTGCTGACCAGCGCGGTCGCCAGCACCGTCGCCGGCGGCGCGGGCCGGCTCGCCGTGCACCTGCCGGGCATCGCGCCGGTCGGCGCGACGCACGTCACCGACGCCGACGTCGCGTCGGCCAACCGCTACCGCAGGCCGGTGACCGCCACGGCGGCCGGCGGGATCGCCTACCTGCAGCCGAGCGTGCTCAGCGACGGGCGCGCGGTGGTCATCGAGGTCTTCGTCCCCGACGACGAGATGACCCGCGGGGTCTGGCCGGCCTGGCTCGCGCTGGGCGGCCTCGCCGTCGTGCTGGTCGGCGGGTCGGTGCTGGTGGCGGACCGGCTCGGCGCCCGCCTGGTCCGCGCGACCCGGGAGCTGGCCGCCTCCAGCCGCCGGCTCGGCGCCGGCGAGCTCGCCGTCCGGGTGCAGCCGTCCGGGCCGCCGGAGCTGCGCGACGCCGCGCTGGCCTTCAACGCGATGGCCGGCGACCTGCGCCGGCTGCTCGACGCCGAGCGAGAGTTGGCGGCGGACCTGTCGCACCGGCTCCGCACGCCGCTGACCGCCCTGCGGCTCGACGCGGACACCATGCCGCCGGGCCTGATCGCGGACCGGATGCGGCAGGCCTGCGACATGCTCGACGAGGAGCTCGAGGCGATCATCGCGGGCGCCCGGCTCGGCGTGGAGGCCCGCGGCGCGCAGCGCTCCGACCTGGTGGAGGTGCTGGCCGAGCGGCTCGCGTTCTGGTCGGCGCTGGCCGAGGACCAGGCGCGGCCGTGGAAGGTGGTCGGCGGCGACCGGCCGGTGGCCGTGCCGCTGCCGCGCACCGAGCTGATCCTGGCCGTCGACGCCCTGCTCGGCAACGTCTTCGCGCACACGCCGGAGGGCGTCGCGTTCCGGGTGACCGTCTCCGAGGCCGGCCTGCTCGTCGACGACGCCGGCCCGGGCATCAGCGATCCGGCGAACGCGGTGCAGCGCGGGGTCAGCGGGGCCGGCTCCTCCGGCCTCGGGCTCGACATCGTGCGCCGGGTGGCCGAGGCGGCGGGCGGCAGGCTGACCATCGAGCGCAGCCCGCTCGGCGGCGCGCGGATCGCGATGCTGCTCGGCGTACCGCAGACGGGTCCCGCGCAGCAGGGCCCGCGGGTGGCCGGCCGGCGGCGCCGCGGACCTTCATGATCCCTTCTGGAGCCGTTAAGGCTGCTTTATGGAACGCGTCGTTACGGTCCCCGTCGTAAACAGTCTTTACGACACGTTGGGAGCCATGACGATGCGCAGGTCGATCGCATATCCACTGGTGGCGCTCGGGGCGGTCGGCTCGACGCTGTTCGTCGCCGCGCCCGCCCTCGCGCACGGCTACGTCTCCTCGCCGCCGAGCCGCCAGGCGCTCTGCGCGTCGGGCGCGGTGGCGAACTGCGGCCAGATCCAGTTCGAGCCGCAGAGCGTCGAGGGCCCCAAGGGCCTCAAGTCCTGCGACGGCGGCGTGGCCGGCTTCTCCGTGCTCGCCGACGAGGGCCGCAACTGGCCGGCCAAGGCGGTCGGCCGGACGGTGACGTTCACCTGGGTGATGACGGCGCGCCATCGCACCAGCAACTGGGAGTACTTCATCGGCGGCAAGAAGGTCGCCACGGTCGACGGCGGCAACGCCCAGCCGGACGCGGTGGTCACGCACGACATCGACCTGGGCGCGTTCCCCGGCCGGCAGAAGGTCCTGGCGGTCTGGAACATCGGTGACACCGCGAACGCGTTCTACAGCTGCGTCGACCTCAACGTCGGCGGCGGCGCGGGTTCCGGCGCCACCACGCCGCCCACCACCGCGCCCGCGCCGACCGCGCCCGCGACCACCGCCCCGGCCACCACCGCACCGACCTCCGCGCCCATCACGGACGCGCCCGCGCCGGCCGGGGACGGCAAGGCGTGGGCGCCCGGCGTCGCGTACCGCACCGGCGACGAGGTCACCTACGAGGGCGTGCGGTACAAGTGCCGCCAGGGACACTCGTCGATCCGCAGCTGGGAGCCGTCGATCTTCACCCTCGCCCTCTGGCTCCCGCTGTGAGGCCGCGCCACGCGGCGGTCGCGATCGCCGCCGCCCTGCTGCTGGGGGGCTGCGGCACGGCGCCCGCGACCGCGCCGGCGACGGCCGTCGCCACCGAGGCCGCGCTCCAGGCCGGCGGGGCGCACAACGACACCGACGTGATGTACCTCCAGATGATGGTGGCGCACCACGAGCAGGGCCTGGAGATGGTGCGCCTGGCCGAGAAGGGCGCCTCGCGCGCCGAGCTCCGCACCCTGGCCAAGGCGATCGACGTGACCCAGTCCGACGAGCTCAAGCTGATGACCGGCTGGCTGGGCGAGTGGTCCAAGCCGACCACCGTCGACCACGCGCCGAGCGCGCACGCCGACCACGGCGGCCTGCCGGCCACCGGGCCGGAGGAGATCGCGGCGCTGCGCAAGGCGAAGGGTGCGAAGTTCGAGACGACGTTCCTGAGCCTGTTCGTCGCGCATCAGCACAACGCGGTCGAGATGGCGAAGCTGGAGACCACCCAGGGCAGCAACGCCGAGGCGAAGGCGCTCGCGGAGCGGGTCCGGCTGTCGCGCACGGACCAGATCCAGCAGATGCTCACGCTCATGAACAGCTGACCGCGCGTGCGGCCCGCCGACCGGCGGGCCGCACGGCGGCTACGAGGTGATGTCCTTGCGGGTGAAGCGGTAGAACGCCAGCGACCAGAAGACGGTCGCGTAACAGATCGCCGAGATCGCGCCCTTCACCACGTCGTCCGTCTGCATCGGCGTCGACAGCATGCCCAGCCACGCGTCGCTGAAGTGCGTCGGCAGGAAGTTCCTGATCGAGCCGAGCGCGGTGATCTGGTCCAGGATGCTCGACAGGATCCACAGCAGGACCGCGCCGCCCACCGCGCCGAGCGCCGCGTCGGTCAGCACCGACAGCAGGAAGGCCAGGCCGGCGACCACCAGCAGCACCACCGCCAGGTACCCAAGGATGGCCAGCAGGCGCAGCACACCCTCGCCGGACGGGATCTCCGCGGCGACCGTGCTGCCCAGCGGGTGCCAGCCGTACCGCAGCGTGCCGATCAGCAGGGCGGTGCCGGCCAGCGTGAGCAGCGCCACCAGGGAGTAGCCCAGCGCCACGATCAGCTTCACGCCGAGCAGCCGGGCCCGGGGCACCGGGATCGCCAGCAGGTAGCGCAGGCTGCCCCAGCTCGCCTCGCTCGCCACCGTGTCGCCGCAGAACAGGGCCACCACCACGACGAGCAGGAAGCCCGCCGAGACGGCGATGCAGAACAGGGTGAAGTTCAGGCCGCCGGAGGTGGCCAGCTCGACCAGGCTGGAGAACGCGCCGCGGCCGTTGTCGTCGTCGCCGTCCCCGCCGAACTCGAACGCCAGCAGGATGATGATCGGCAACAGCACCATGAAGCCCAGGGCCAGCTGGGTACGCCGGCGTGAGGCCTGCCGGCGCACCTCGGCCATCAGGGGCAGGGTCTTCGTCGCTCGGTAGCCGGTAGCGGCCGCGCTCATCGGTCTCCACTTCCTCGTGAGTTGTCGCCGACCAGGGCCAGGAACGCGTCCTCCAGCCGACGGCGTGGCACCACCCGGTCCACCCCCACTCCGGCGTGCACCAGCGAGGCCACCACCTCCGCGCGCGGCGTGCCGTTCATGTCGATGATCAGGCCGGACGAGCCGTCCGGCGTCACCGAGCGGACGTTGAGGCCGGCTAGCACCGCCGCGGCGGCGTCCACATCGGAGACCTCGAGCTGCACCGACGGCGAGTCGCCGACGATGTCGTCGACCGGGCCGGACGCCACGATCCGGCCCTTGTTGACCACCACCGCGTGCGTGCAGGTCTGCTCGACCTCCGCGAGCAGGTGGCTGGAGACCAGCACCGCCCGGCCGTCCGTCGCGTAGCGGCGCAGCACCTGCCGCATCTCCGCGATCTGCGGCGGGTCGAGCCCGTCCGTCGGCTCGTCGAGCACCAGCAGCTCCGGCAGGCCGAGCATCGCCTGCGCGATCGCCAGCCGCTGCCGCATGCCGTGGCTGTAGTTCTTGGTACGCCGGTTCACCGAGTCGCCGAGCCCGGCGATCTCCAGGGCCTCGTCGAAGCGGGCGTCCTCGTCCGGCCGCCCGGTCGCCTGCCAGTACGCCCGCAGGTTCTCCATGCCGGTCAGGTGCGGCAGGAAGCCGGGGCCCTCGACCAGCGCGCCGACCCGGGACAGCACCGGCGAGCCCGGCTCGAGGCGGTGCCCGAAGACCAGCGCGTCGCCCTCGGTCGGCATCGTCAGGCCCATCAGCACCCGCAGCGTCGTCGTCTTGCCGGCGCCGTTCGGGCCGAGCAGGCCGACGACCTGGCCACGCTCGACCGTGAAGTCCACCCGTTCCACCGCGACGAACCCGTCGCCGTACGCCTTGCGCAGCCCCCGGACGACCAGCGGCGTCTCCGCGTACTCGTCGATCGTGGGTGCCTCCTGGCGGCGCAGCCGGCGGCGGCGCACCGCAAGGACCACGACGAGCCCGGCCACGATGACCGCGATCAGGCCGGCCAGCACGTACCGCCAGATCACCTGCGGGTTCGCGATCGGCGTGCCCACCACCGTCGGCAGGGTGACCGCCGGCTCGACCGCGACGGTGTACGTCACCGGGTCCGCCGGGGTCAGGAACGCCTGGTCCGAGGTCGCCACCGTGACCCGGACCAGGTGGCCCGCGTCGATCCGGCGCACGATCGCCGGCAGCGTCACCGTGACCGCGGGCGCGGTCGCGACGTCGGCGGGCAGGCCGGTCAGCCGGACCGGGGCGATGAGCCCGCCGCTGAGCGTCGCCGTGCCGTTCGGGTCGACGTCGAAGAGCTTCACGAACACCGTCGCCGAGCCGGTCGGGGAGGCGACCCGGAGCCGGACGGTCGGCGCGCCGACCACCTCGATCGCGCTCGGCACCGGCGCCGAGTCGAACTCGGCGTGCTGGCCGGGCAGGTCGCCGGCCACGCTGCCGAGCAGCGAGCTGACCTGGCCGCCGATGCCGGGCAGCGAGGAGAGCGCGCCCGGGTTGCCGTTCGGTGGGTTGGCGATCCGCTGCGCTTGGCCGCCGACGGCGACGTCCGCGCGGCCCGTCCCGGTCAGCCCGGGGTACGTCGGGTCGGAGTAGCCGTTGGTGACCAGGCCCCGGTCCAGCGCGCTGAAGCCGGCCACCCGCGAGTAGGTGAAGCTGTTGGCCGGCGCCTCGCCGCTCTTGCGCACGTAGTGGTCGAGCCACTGCACGGTCAGGAACTTGGTGCGGTCCTGGTCGGTCTGCGGTCCGCTGCCGCCGTCGTGGCCGCCGGTGAACCAGGCGACCCGGACCGGGGTGCCGTTCGCCGCGATGCCGCGGGCGTTGGCGTCCGCCTCCGACAGCGGGAACAGCGTGTCGACCGCGCCCTGGATGAGCAGCGCCGGCGCCTTGATCCGGTCGATGACCGAGGCCGGGCTGGAGCGCCGCAGCAGCGCGTTCGTCGCGTCGTCCGGCGTGCCGGTCGTGGCCATCTTCAGGTAGGCGGCGCAGACGTCGGCGGCGAAGCGCCCGCAGGCGGGATCCGCGCCGGCCGGCGGCGGCGCCGCCGCGGCGGGACCGCCGGTGAATTCGCCGGCCGGCGACGAGCCGCTGCCGAAGAACAGGCCGGCCCAGCTCTTCTTGAACACGCCCGGCGTGGGCACCGCGGCGGCCGACTGCGGGAAGAACGCCCGGCCCAGGTCGTTCCAGGTGATCAACGGCACGATCGCGTCGACCCGCTGGTCCTGCGCGGCGAGCAGCAGCGCCAGCGCGCCGCCGTACGAGCCGCCGACCACGCCGACCCGGGGGTCGCCGGCCGCGTCGGTCAGCACTCGCGGCTGCGCGGCCAGCCAGTCCAGCAGCCGAGCGGCGTCCTTGACCTCGTAGTCGGGGCTGTCCAGGTGGATCTCCCCGCCGCTGGTGCCGAAGCCCCGCGCGGTCCAGGTCAGCACCGCGTAGCCGCGGTCGGCCAGCGACTCCGCGTCGTCGCGCACGGAGTTCTTGGTGCCGCCGAAGCCGTGCGCCAGGAGCACCGCCGGCACCTTCGCGTCGCCGCCGGACGGCAGGTAGAAGCGGGTGTCGAGCTCGACCGGCTCGGTGCCCGTCGGCCCGGAGAGCACGGTCAGGCGCTGGTCGACGGCGGTCCAGGACTTGCGCTCGGGCAGGGCGGCCCAGCCGACCAGGGCGGCGACCAGGACGAGGACCACCGAACCGGACACCACCCGGCGCCGTGTCGCTATGGGCAGGACGCGGCGTAGCCGGGCAGGCAGGGCAGGCATGCGCCCACGCTAGCCGCGGCCTGCTGAGCAGGAGCTGTGAAGGTGGCCGCGGGCGCTAGCAGCCCTGCTTGTCGGTGTAGAAGAACCGCACCGACTGGCCCGCGCCGGCGTCGATGGAGGCCACCTTGTCGTTCTTGATCCGGAAGAGCAGGGCGTTGCCGCCGTCGAGGGCGTACCAGGCGCTCGCGCCGACCCAGTCGTCGAGCTGCTTGCCGCTCGGGTACATGCCCTTGAGGTCGGCGTAGCTCGTGCCGACCTTCGCGCCCGTCGGGGTGGCGACCTTCGTGCTGGTCACCGTCAGCCGCTCCAACTTGCCGCCGGTGAACGCCAACGCGGGGGTGTTGTACTTGCCGAGGCCCTTGGTGGTGGCGCAGGTCGCCTTCGTGTTGACCTTGCCGAACAGGCCGGCCTTCTTCAGGTCGCCCTGCGCCGACCCGATCGCGTACGGCCCGATGCCGGCGGCCGTCAGCACGTCCGGCGGGCCGAGGGGCTTCGCCTGGGACGTGCTCTCCACCTGCGCGCCGGGATCCGCCGCCGCGCTCGGCCCGCCCGGCGCGCCGTCGGTGAACGCGCCGAGGGCGCGGTCGTCCGAGTCGTCGCCGCACCCGGCGACGCCGAGCACGGTCAGCATGGCAACGGCCAAAGTGGCGTGGCGGAACCTCATCGTGGTGATGCCTTTCCGGGGAGCGAACGGCGGCTAGCGTGTCAACTTAGTCCCCTCGTCAATACGGAGGCCCCAGCGGTGCCAGACGACCTCACGCTGACCGTCACCCAGCGGCCCGCGGCGCTCGACGCGCGCCGCGGCATCGTCCGGCTGCACCCCGAGGTGATGGCGGCGCTCGCGGTCAACCCGGGCGACCCGCTGCGGCTGGCCGGCCGCCGGACCACCGCCGGCATCGCCGCGCGGGCCGAGCCGACGGCGAGCCGGGCCCTGCTCTACGCCGACGACCTGGTGCTCGGCAACCTGGGCCTGCGTGACGGCGGCCAGGTGACGGTCACGCCCGTTCCGGTGGTCGAGGCGCGGCGGGTCACCCTCGCCGGGCCGGCCGAGATCGTCGCGGTGGTCTCGCCGGAGATGCTGCGCCTGGCCCTGCTCGGCAAGGTGGTCACCGCGGGCGACGACGTCTCGCTGCTGCCGCAGGACGTGCTGCCCGACGCCGGCCACCGGCCGCTGGTCGAGGCCGCCCGGCGCAGCCTCGCGAACCGGGTCGGCTACGCCTGGACCAGCACGCTGCTCACCGTGGTCGCGCTCGAGGGCGGCGAGTCCGCGCTGGTCACGATGGACACGGTGGTCGGCTGGCAGGACGGGCAGTTCTCCTCCGTACGCGATCAGGCCGCGCCCGCGGCGGCGGGCCGGCCGGCGTCCACCGACCCGGACACGCCCCCGCCCAGCCTGGGCGACCTGCCCGGCCTGCGGGCCCAGGCGCAGGAGCTCGTCGAGCTGCTCGACCTCGGCTTCCATCACCGCGAGGTGCTCGGCCGGCTCGGCACCACCGTCTCGCTCGGCGTGCTGGTCAGCGGGCCGGCCGGCTCGGGCAAGTCGGCGCTGGTCCGCGCGGTCGCCGCCGAGGTCGGCGCGAGCGTGCGGTCGGTCTGGGGGCCGGAGCTGGCCGCGCTGACCAACGACTCCGCGGCGACCCGGCTGCGCGGCCTGGCTCGCGACGTGCGCTCGGCCGGCCCGGCCGTGCTGCTGGTCGCCGACGTCGAGGCGCTCGCGCCCCGTGACGACCCGGGCCCGCTGGCGACCGTCTTCCGGCAGATCCTCGCGGAGCTGCTGAAGTCCGGCGGCGCGGTGGTGTGCACGACGAGCCGGCCCGAGGCGGTCGATCCCGGGCTGCGCGCGCCGGACCTGCTCGCGGTCCAGCTGGCGGTGCCGCTGCCGGACGCGGCGATGCGGCTCGAGCAGCTGCGGGTGCTGACCCGCGGCATGCCGCTCGCGGAGGACGTGCGGCTGGACGACGTCTCCGGGCGTACGCCCGGGTTCGTCGCCGCCGACCTGGGTGCCCTGGCCCGCGAGGCCGGGGTCCGCGCGGCCCTGCGCCAGAAGGACGCCGAGTCGCCGACCGTGGCGATGGCCGACTTCGAGGCCGCGCTCGACGTGGTCCGGCCGACCTCGATGGCCGAGTCGACCCTCGAGGTGGCGCAGGTGACCCTGGACGACGTCGGCGACATGGCCGAGGTGAAGCAGACCCTCACCGAGTCGGTGCTGTGGCCGCTGACCTATCCGGACACCTTCGCCCGGCTCGGCGTGCAGCCGCCGCGCGGCGTCCTGCTGTACGGCCCGCCCGGCTGCGGCAAGACGTACCTGGTCAAGGCCATCGCCGGGACCGGTAAGGCGAACGTGCTCTCGGTCAAGGGCGCCGAGCTGCTCAGCAAGTGGGTCGGCGACAGCGAGCGGGCCGTCCGGGAGCTGTTCCGGCGGGCCCGGGAGGCCGCGCCGACGCTGGTCTTCCTGGACGAGGTCGACGCGCTCGCGCCGACCCGCGGCCAGGCCACCGACGGCGGCACCACCGACCGGGTGGTCGCCGCGCTGCTGACCGAGCTGGACGGCGTCGAGTCGCTGCGCAACGTGGTGGTGATCGGCGCGACGAACCGGCCCGACCTGATCGACCCGGCGTTGCTGCGCCCGGGCCGGCTGGAGCGCCTGGTCTTCGTGCCGCCGCCGGACGCCGCTGCGCGCGCCGCGATCCTGCGGGCGTCGGCCCGGTCGGTGCCGCTCGACGGCGCGGTGGACCTCGACGAGCTCGGCGCCGCGCTGGAGGGCTACTCGGCCGCGGACTGCGCCGCGCTGATCCGCGAGGCCGCGCTCGCCGCGATGCGCGAGTCGCTGGACGCCTCGACGGTGACCGCGGCGCACGTCGGCGTCGCCCGCGGCCGGGTGCGTGCCTCGCTGGACCCGGTGCAGGTCGCCTGGCTGGAGGCGTACGCCTCGACGCACGTGCCCGGCTAGCGCCGCCGGGTGCGTGCCCGGGTCGAGCGCAGGCGGCGCAGCCGGCCGATGAGGACCGGGTCGTGCTCCAGCGCCGCCGGGTTGTCCAGCAGGGCGTTGAGCAGCTGGTAGTAGCGCGTGGAGGACAGGCCGAACGCGTCGCGGATCGCCTGCTCCTTGGCGCCGGCGTGCTTCCACCACTTGCTCTCGAACGCGAGGATCTCCACCTCGCGGTCGGTGAGCGCGGGCGACGGCGCGGCCTCGGCCTCGCGGGGCACCGGGACCTGCTGGTTGAGTTCGGCGTCGGGCTGCATGGCGCTCCTGGGCGGTGGGAGAGCACGCACAGATGTACGAAGGGGATCGCCAGCATAGTGGCAGCCGCCGATCCCCGCCGTCCGAGTGTGTGCCTGACCCAGCCGAAACTACCTTACGTAATATCCCTGCTACGCATAGTCCACATGGCCGCCCCTACAACGAGAACGGCCAGGGCCGCCAGCGCCCCGCCCGCCATCGGCCAGGTGATCGTGAACGTGTCGTTCACGCAGCCTGTCGTGCTCGAGTAGACGCAGGTCTCCCAGTCGGTCAACTCGATGGTCTTGTCCATCCAGGCCCCGATCCAGACCGGCGCGAGGTACGCATCGGCGAACGGCGCACCTGACAGGCTCAGCAAGGCGTAGAGGCCGACCTGGAGCACGATGACGGCGCCGATCGCCGCGCCGAGCGCCATCGCCGTCTGCCGGCCGATCGAGGCGAGAGCGAAGCCGATCGCGCCCGCGACCAGCACCAGTACCAGCCCGCGCAACTCCATGAGCACGAACGACTGCCACGCACCGGCCGTCATCGAGTACATCGTCCCGCGCAGGGTCGCGAGCCCCACGAAGAGCCCGGTCCAGGCGGCCGATATCGGCACGGTCAGCGCGGTCAGGCACACCAGCAGGGCGCCGAGCTTGGTGCCGAGTACCTGGAGCCGCTGCGGGCGCCAGAGCAGCAGATTCATCATGCCGCCGCTGCTCCACTCGGCACCGACGAAGGTCGCGCCGACCAGGAAGGCCATCACCGCCAGCATGGCCGCCAGCGTGATGATCATGTCGCCGAACTCGCCCCGGAAGTTGAACGTCTCCTCCAGGTAGTACTCGGTGAGATAGTCCCGCCGCGACGGCTGGTAGATGTCGCAGCTGGGCGGGTGGTTCGCCGCGGCCGCCGTACCCCGGGCGGCCAGGCAGTTCCGCAGCTCGTCGGCGGCCGACGTCAGCGCGAGCCGGTAGTCCCGGTCGGCCTCGGCCTGGGCTGCCGCGAGTGCCTCGGCCGAGGTCGAGTGATTGGTGACGAACGTGCCGGCCAGGATCGCGGCCAGCACGAGCAGCGTGCCGATGACCAGGAACCGGGCGAAGCGGCGCTTGGCGAGCCGCCGCGTCTCCGCCAGAAAGAGGTTCACTGTCCCCACCCGCCGTTCTGTGTTGCCGGGGCCGTCGCGGACTCGTCGATCTGGCGGTACACGCCCTCGACCGGCGTGGTGCCGGTGAGCTCGAGGAAGACGCTCTCCAGGTCGACGGTGACCGGTGCCAGCTCGCTGACGAAGACGCCGCCGGCGGCGAGCGCACGGGTGATCGCGCCCGGCTGGGCGACGCCGCTGACCATGAGGTGATCGGCCTCGACGACGACCTGGGCGCCGATCTCCCGCAACGCGTCCGCGGAGGAGGCGAGGTCGCCGGGCGACTCGACCCGTACGCGTACCGCTGCGGCCTGGTGCTGGGCGAGCACGTCGGCGACGGTGCCGGCGGCCACCCGGCGCCCGGCCGAGATGATCGTGACCGAGTCGCAGATGAGCTGGATCTCGCCGAGGATGTGGCTGGAGACCACCACCGTCATGCCGCTGTCGGCGAGATTGCGCATCAGCGTGCGCATCTCCCTGATGCCGCCCGGGTCGAGGCCGTTGGCCGGCTCGTCGAGAATCAGCAGCGTCGGGCTCTTGAGCAGGGCGGACGCCACGGCCAGGCGCTGCTTCATGCCCAGCGAGAAGGTCTTGACGCGGTCCGTCGCCCGGTCCCGCAGCCCGACCAGCTCGAACACCTCGGTGACCCGGGCCTGGTTGACGCCGCCCGCGTCGGCCAGCAGGGAGAGGGTGTCCTGCGCGGTGAAGTTGGCGAAGAACTGCGGGCTCTCCACGATCGCGCCGATCGCGCCGATCACCTCGGGCAGGGCCTGCGGCACCTCGCGACCGAGGATCGACATCCGGCCACCGTTCGGCTTGATCAGCCCGAGCAGGGTACGCAGCGTAGTGGTCTTGCCCGAGCCGTTGGGCCCGAGGAAGCCGTGCACCTGCCCCGCCTCGACGACCATGTCGAAGCCGTCGAGGGCCTTCCGCACCCCCTTCCGACTGCGATAGGTCTTCTCCAGACCCTGAATCTCCAGGACGGCGCTCAAGCCGAGCCTCCCCGCGTTGGGTGAACTGAACTCGGTCACCCTACGCACACGCCGCCACAAGTCCAGGTCGTTCCACCGTCGGGGGCCGTGACCCCGGCGGAAGCGGGGTCACGGCCGATCCGGGGGTCAGGCGCGGCCGCTACCGGCCGTCACCGTGCCGACCTGACTGCCGGAGAGGGTTCCCCCGGTGTAGAGCCCGCCGCCGGCCGCCGTGCCCGACACCGAGCCGCCCGTGTAGATCCGGTACGAGGTGCCCCGGGTCAGCGAGCTCAGATCGAAGATCACGCCCTTGAGCACCCGGGTGCTCTGGAACGACGCCAGCTGCGTGCCCGACGCGGTCGCCAGGTGCACGACCGTGCCGGCCGGCTGGTTCGCGCTGAACGAGTACGCGACCCAGGCCTGGCCGCTGGTCGGCAGCGTGCTCGTCGACGCCGTGATGCCGGTCGCCAGGATCGAGCCGCCGGTCATCGTGAGCGCGCCGTTGGAGTCCAGACCGCCCTCGCCGCCGCCGCGGGTCGGCGAGCCGTTGGCGATCACCGTGCCGCCGGAGACGGCCAGGGTGCCGTTGGAGTCCAGCCCGTCGGTGCCGCCGTTGACGGTGACCGTCCCGCCGGTGACCTTGATAAAGGCGTTCGGCGCGACCTGCCTCTCGTCGACGCCTTCCTCCGCGGCGTTCACCGCGTCGTCGGTCGCCGTCACGTTGATCGTGCCGCCGGCCAGGGTGGTCCGCATGGCCTCAAGACCCTCGTACGACCTGGTCACGGTCACCGTGCCGGCGGAGATCGTCAGGGCGGTGTCGGCGTGCACCGCGTCGTCGCCGCTGGCCGCCGTCAGCGTGCCGCCGTCGACGGTGACCAGGTTGTTGGAGTTGATCCCGTCGTCGGACGCGTTGAGGCTGACCTGACCGTCGCTGATCACCACGCTGACGTCGGCCTTGAGCCCTTTGGTCGAGGTCGTGCCCGGCGTCGTCGTGCTGCCGCCGCCGGTGGTCGCGGTCAGGCTGCCGCCCGCGACGATCACGTCGGTGGTCGCGCTGACCCCGTCGCCGCCGGGCGCCGTGAGCGTACGGGCGCCGCCGGCCAGATAGATGTAGCCCTCGGTGGCGACGGCGTCCTCGTCGGACTTCAGGGCGTCGCCGCCGGCCGTGACGCCCAGGGTCCCGCCGGTGTGCAGGATGTAGTCCTGGCCGCGTACGCCGTCGTCCTTGGCCGTGACCGTGATCGTGCCCGCGTCGATGACCAGCCCGTCGTCGCTGGCGATGCCGTCCGCGGCGTTGCCCGTCACGGCCAGCGAGCCGTTGCCGGTGATGGTCAGGTCGGCGGCGCTGGACAGCGCCGCGGCCGGGTTCACCGCGGTCGTGTAGGTCGCCGGATCGGTGAGCCGGTTGGTCGTCCCGTCGGCCAGCACCACCATCACCTCGTCGGCGGCGGTCACCGACAGCGGCGCGGTGGTCGTGTTGGCGATGGTCACGCCGTTGAGGATCAGGCGCACGATCCCGGTGCCGGCGCTGTTCACGACGATCCTGCCGTTGGTGAGCGACCCGGTGAACCGGTACGTGCCCGCGGCGGTGACCGTGACGGTGCTTCCGCTGATCGAGACGCCGCTCGCGCTGGACGTGGCGCCGGAGCCGGTCAGCGTCACCGCGGCGACGCTCTGCTCGCTCCAGGTGTGGTCGGCGGGCTCGTCGTGGTCGACCGCGTTGGCGGCCAGCGCCTGCGCCGCAGCGGGGCCCGCGGCCAGGGCCTGTGCCGCAGCGGGCGCGGCCCGGCACGGTGCCGGCGCGACGGCCAGGGTGCCGGCCACGGCGGCGATCAGGAGGGGGGATCGGTGCATCTCACGTCCTTCGGTCGGCGGCCGGCGCGGAGCCGGCCGGTGCTGCGGGATGGAAGTGGCGGCGCAGCAGGCGGCGCCACGGCGCGGACGGCAGGCCGGGTCGCAGGGCGGCGAGGCCGGTCGCGTACTTGGAGATGGACGCCGGGCGGTGACCCCGGGCCCAGAGCAGGCGGTCGACCTCGCAGGCCGCGGCCCGCGTCTTGGTCTCGACGACGGCCAGCGCGGGCAGGCTCAGCCCGGCCCGGCCGACATCGGCCCAGGACAGGTCGACGTCGATGGTCACCCGGCTCTGCGAGGCCGGGAGATAGAGGGTGCTGCGCAGGTAGTGGGTGGTCAGCACCGGCCCGAAGGACAGCCCGGCGATGCCGCCGAGCTCCGCGAGGACGGCCTCGACGAACCAGCGGCCGGGTGCGAGGTCGCCCTGCTGCCGCTGCTCGTACGCCAGCCGGGTCTTGACCGTGCCGCCGCGCACGCCCTCGGTCTTGACCTCGAGCCAACACCCTCCGGAGTCGAGGTAGGTCCGCGTCCGGATCTTGAACCGGCGGCGCCGGCGCAGCGCGGTGAGCCGGAAGCAGAGCAGGTCGGCGGTGTCGAAATAGACGGAGCCGTAGCGAAAGAGCCGGATGCCGTCGATGTCGAGGATCCGGGCGTCTCGGCCGATGGCCGGCAGCAGCCGGGCCAGGTCGTCGAGCGCGAGCACGTACTTGCGGTCCCGCCTGACCTGCAACTCGGCCTGCGCGGTGAGCTCGTCGAGCCCGATCGGCCCCAGCCCCGCCAGCCCGTCCAGCCGGTCGCCGACGGTCCGGGCGGGTGTCGTGGTCACCTGTGCGTTCCCGCCGTCGCGGCCTCGCGGCCGGTGGCGCCGGCGGGCGCCGCGCCGGGCGTGCGGGAGTAGCGGACCTCGACCGCCGTGGTCTCGTTGACCAGGTCCACCCGCTCGACCGAGACGGCGTGCACCCGCGCGCCGAGCAGCTGCTCGAGCTTCGCGACCAGGGCCACCTCGTCGGTGATCGCCGAGTCGAGGACGAGGACCTGGCGCCGGTAGCCGCGGAACAGCCGCGGGTGGTCCCCGAGGTACATGACGGCGAGGATCAGCGCCATCATCCCGGGCGCGAGCCAGGCCGAGCCTCCGCCGAGCGGGCCGAGGATGCCCAGGGCCAGCGCGGAGAAGTAGTAGGCGACCTCGTGCTGGTCCAGCTCGGTCGAGCGCAGCCGGATGATCGAGAGCACGCCGAAGAGCCCGAGCCCGAGCCCGGCCCCGACGGTGCTCGAGCTGAGCGAGCCGGCGACGGCCAGCACCCCGACGTTGACACCGAGGTACGCGACGACGAGATCGCGGCGGCGGTGCCGTGGGAAGTAGAGCCCGAAGACGAGCAGACAGACCGCAACGAGGTCGATCGCGAACAGAGCTAGCCGAGGCATGACGGGGCCCTTCCCTCAAGGCTTTCCGAGTGGCGACCAGGTGAACGGTCGGCAACAGATCCATGACTTTCAATGGAGACTAGGGTCCCGGCCCGGGAACCAACCTCAGAGAATGCTGTGAATCAATCGACCGGCATCTATCGCGAGGGAAGGACGTCGCTCACACCTCGGGACGGTCGGCTCCGATTTCGCCGCCCGCGTCGTAAGGTGTTGGAAACACAACTGAATACCTCATCCAGAGGGGCTGAGGGAACGGCCCGATGACGCCCCGGCAACCACCGCGCATGTCTCGATGACGAGGCCGCGTGCGGCAGGTGCTAATTCCGTCCCCATGTGCGTCGCACGACGCCCGGGGAAAGATGAGAGGAAGGCCTCATTATGACGTCGGCCGTCGACGCCCCCAGCAAGTCCCTCAGCCCCGCCCGCGCCCTCGTCTGCCGCGGCTGCGGCGCCGAATTCCCGCTCGTCGCGCAGCACGCCTGTTACGAGTGTTTCGGCCCCCTCGAGGTCGCCTACGACCCCGCCGCCCTCGCCAAGGTCACCCGCGAGCAGATCGAGGCCGGCCCGCAGAACATCTGGCGCTACGCCGCCCTGCTTCCCACCGGGCAGGATCCCGCCGGCCGGGTCACCCTCGACCCCGGCCTGACCCCGCTGGTCGCCGCCGCCGCCCTGGCCGCCGAGGTCGGCCTGCGCGCGCCGCTCTGGGTCAAGGACGACTCCGCCAACCCGACGCACTCCTTCAAGGACCGGGTCGTCTCCGTCGCGCTCACCGCCGCCCGCGAGCTGGGCTTCACCCGGTTCGCCTGCGCCTCGACCGGCAACCTGGCCAACTCCGTCGCCGCGCACGCCGCCCGCGCCGGGGTGCCCTCCATCGTCTTCATCCCCGGCGACCTCGAGCAGGGCAAGGTCATCACCACCGCCGTCTACGGCGGCGACCTGGTCGCGATCGACGGCTCCTATGACGACGTCAACCGGCTCTGCGGCGAGCTCGTCGAGACCGACGAGTTCGAGGACACCGCCTTCGTCAACGTGAACGTGCGGCCGTTCTACGCCGAGGGTTCGAAGACTCTGGGTTACGAGGTCGCCGAGCAGCTCGGCTGGCGCATCCCCGCACAGGTGGTCGTGCCGATGGCCAGCGGCGAGCTGCTCACCAAGATTGACAAGGCCTTCACCGAGCTCGTGGAGATCGGCCTGGTCGAGGCGCCCGAGGGCGGCTGGACCGTCTTCGGTGCACAGTCGGCCGGCTGCAACCCCATCGCCACGGCCCTGCACAACGGCACCGACCAGATCATCCCGGTCAAGCCGACCGGCATCGCGAAGTCGCTCAACATCGGCGACCCGGCCGCCGGCGCGTACGCGATCGAGGCCGTGACCCGCACCGGCGGCTGGATGGACTACGCCGGCGACGACGAGATCCGCGACGCCATCCAGCTGCTCGCCCGCACCACCGGCGTCTTCGCCGAGACCGCCGGCGGGGTCACCGTCGCGGTGCTCCGCAAGCTCGTCGCGAGCGGCCGGCTGGACCCCGACAAGGAGACCGTCGTCTTCAACACCGGCGAGGGACTGAAGACTCTGGACGCCGTCGCCGGGCAGGTCGGACCCACTCACCGGATCAAGCCGTCGCTGCGCGGCGCCCGCGACGCCGGCCTCCTCGGATAACTCAGAGTAGTCAAACATCTGCCCAACGTTGAGAATTCCTTCCCCTGAGGACTTGCGGAAGGATCCCAGGGTCGGCAGGATGCTCTACGCGGGAGGACGTGACGCCGTACGTGGCCCCACCTTTGAGCTTGGCGACAATCTCCTAGGGGCCCAACGACCCAGTGCCGGAGGCGCTGTGCGTCCGTCCTCCCGACCAAATTCTCCCGCCTCAGCGCCTCAGTCGCCGTAGGCCCGGCCGCAGCGGCGCCTCGCGGTAACCGCCCAGTGCCAGCCCGGCATGCCGCTCGAACGCGTTGCGCGTGCCGGCCGTTCCGGTCATCGCCCAGGAGTAGCCGCAGCAGGCCCAGTACGCGGGCCAGAACAGCGGGCCGAACACGGCGTACTGCCCGGCGTGCCGGGTCTCGTGCGCGAGCAGGCCGGCCCGGCTCTCGTGCAGCAGCCAGTCGGCCGTGCGCCGGGTGATGATCACCGAGCCGACCGTGAAGCAGGTCGCGGGCGGCATCTTTCGGCGGTAGCCCTCCGCGATCAGGATCCCGCCCGGCCCGCGGCGGATCCTGGTGCCGCAGAGTACGGCGAGCCCGAGGCCGACCAGCGTGGTGCCGTTCACCGCGGTGAGCGCGGTCCGGACCGTTGCCCAGCCCACCTCGTCACCGGCCTCAGGCCCGGCGGCGCATCTGCAGCTCGGTCAGGGCCGGGATGACCGGGTGCGGCACCCGCTTCCCGCCGTCCACGAAACCGAGCCGCTCGTACGCCCGGACGGCCCGGTCGTTGCCGACCACCACCTCGAGCATCAGCTCGTTCCGCCCGATCGAGGCCGACCACTGCGCGACCGCCTCGATCAACTCGGCGAGCATGCCGCTGCCGCGGTGCGCCGGTGTGACGTAGACCGCGAAGATCACCGTCGCGTCCGGCTCCTCGGGCAGCACCGTGCCGCCGGCGTGGCCGATCAGCCGCCCGCCCGGGTCCGCGACGAACTGGGCCAGCTGGCTGCCGGAGGAGGCCTGGACGATGCGCCGCCGGAAGTCGGCGTGCGGCCGGGCCGCCGCCTGCGCCACCGTCTCCAGGAACGCGAGCGGGCTGTCGGCCAGCATCTCCAGCCGCAGCGCCCGCATCCGGGCCGCGTCGCCGGGCGTGACCCGGTGCACGGTGACGGGCGGTGCCAGGGTGCTGGTCATGGTTGCCTTGCTACCCGGTCACTCGGCACGGGGCAAGTAGGACGCGGATAAACGACCTCGTGCGCGCACGAACCGGGCGCCCCGGGCCCCGATCGTTCTGCTTGCACTCGCCCCATCAGAGTGCTAAACAAGTGATTGGCACTCGCGCCACGTGAGTGCCAGCAGGTCGGGACGGTGGGGTCACGGCAGCGGCACCGCCATCGGTGCCGGGGCACGGGACCGGTCGTCGCGGGCTTTCCGGCTCGACCTGAGGACGTCACATCGCCAGGTGGTGACGTCCGCAGCGTTCTCAACGTGCGGAACACGGGCCGGACCGGCCCGGCGCCGCGAATGTCCAGGAGGACACAGCCGAATGGCCAAGATCATCGCATTTGACGAGGAAGCTCGTCGCGGCCTCGAGAGTGGCATGAACCAGCTCGCCGACGCCGTCAAGGTGACGCTCGGCCCCAAGGGCCGCAACGTCGTGCTCGAGAAGAAGTGGGGCGCTCCCACCATCACCAACGATGGTGTGTCGATCGCCAAGGAGATCGAGCTCGAGGGCACCTTCGAGAAGATCGGCGCCGAGCTGGTCAAGGAGGTCGCCAAGAAGACCGACGACGTAGCCGGCGACGGCACGACGACGGCGACCGTCCTGGCCCAGGCCCTGGTCCGTGAGGGCCTGCGCAACGTCGCGGCCGGCGCGAACCCGATGGCGCTCAAGCGGGGCATCGAGGCTGCCGTCTCGGCCGTCTCCGAGGCCCTCTCGCAGCTCGCCAAGGACGTGGAGACCAAGGAGCAGATCGCCTCCACCGCCTCCATCTCCGCCGGTGACTCCACGGTCGGCGAGATCATCGCCGAGGCCATGGACAAGGTCGGCAAGGAAGGCGTCATCACCGTCGAGGAGAGCAACACCTTCGGGCTCGAGCTCGAGCTCACCGAGGGCATGCGCTTCGACAAGGGCTACATCTCGGCCTACTTCATGACCGACGCGGAGCGTATGGAGGCCGTCTTCGACGACCCGTACATCCTCATCGCGAACAGCAAGATCTCCGCGGTCAAGGACCTGCTCCCCGTCCTCGAGAAGGTCATGCAGGGCGGCAAGCCGCTGATCATCATCGCCGAGGACGTCGAGGGCGAGGCCCTGGCCACGCTCGTCGTCAACAAGGTGCGCGGCACCTTCAAGTCCGTCGCCGTCAAGGCGCCGGGCTTCGGCGACCGCCGCAAGGCCATGCTGGACGACATCGCCATCCTCACCGGTGGCACGGTCATCAGCGAGGAGGTCGGCCTCAAGCTCGACGCCGCCGACCTGAGCCTGCTGGGCCAGGCCCGCAAGGTGGTCATCACCAAGGACGAGACGACCATCGTCGACGGTGCCGGCAACGCCGAGCAGATCCAGGGCCGGGTCAACCAGATCCGCGCCGAGATCGAGAAGTCGGACTCCGACTACGACCGCGAGAAGCTGCAGGAGCGCCTGGCCAAGCTGGCCGGCGGCGTTGCGGTCATCAAGGTCGGCGCGGCGACCGAGGTCGAGCTCAAGGAGCGCAAGCACCGCATCGAGGACGCCGTTCGCAACGCGAAGGCGGCCGTCGAGGAGGGCATCGTCCCCGGTGGTGGCGTCGCGCTCGTGCAGGCCGGCAAGTCCGCGTTCGACAAGCTCGACCTGGTGGGCGACGAGGCCACCGGCGCGAACATCGTCAAGGTCGCGCTGGACTCCCCGCTGCGCCAGATCGCCGTCAACGCCGGCCTCGAGGGCGGCGTCGTGGTGGAGAAGGTCCGCAACCTCGAAGCGGGTTGGGGCCTGAACGCCGCGAGCGGCGAGTACGTCGACCTGCTGGCCGCGGGCATCATCGACCCGGCCAAGGTCACCCGCTCGGCGCTGCAGAACGCCGCGTCGATCGCCGCTCTGTTCCTCACGACCGAGGCGGTCGTGGCGGACAAGCCGGAGAAGAACCCGGCCCCGGCCGGTGGCCCCGGTGGCGGCGGGGACATGGACTTCTGAGTCCAGCTCGTAGAGAGGGCGGGTCGCTTCGGCGGCCCGCCCTTTTCGCGTACCCGGTCAGAGCTGCTTGCGGTACAGCAGGAAGACGCGCTCGACGCGGGCGCCGACGGCCTTGGAGTAGAACGGCAGCGGCCCGACCCAGCCGATCTGCACCCGGTCGTGCCCGGCCGCCCGCTGGTCGGCGAGGCACCGGCGCAGCAGCAGGGCGCCGATGCCCAGGCCGCGGGCGGCGGTGGCGGTGCCCATCGGCCCGAACCAGCCCGGCCGCGACGACCCGTACGCGGCGAAGCCCAGGATGGATCCGTCCTTGGCCAGGGCGAGGTGGCAGCCCGCCCGGTCTCGCCCGACCGAGTGGGTGATCTCGCCGGCCCAGCCCTGGCCGAAGTTCGCCAGCGCGAAGCCGACCAGCGCCGCCACGTCCTCGGCGCCGGCCCGCCGCACGACGATGCCCTCGCCGGCCAGCCGCGCCTCGTGGTCGGCGGTCGGCTCGGCGGCGGCGGTGTCCACCGTCATGTTCCAGGCCGGCTGGTCCTGCTCGAAGCCGAACGCCATGGCGGCGCAGATCGCCGGGGTGTACCGCACGTCGATGCCGGGCCAGGCGTAGTACGGCGCGTTGCCGGCGATGACCACGTCGCCGGCGCCGAGGCCGGCCAGCGCGCCCTCGATCCGGGCCATCAGCGCCCGGGCCACGCCCCGGCGGCGGTCCTGCGGGTCGACGGCGACCAGGTCGACGTGCCCGATCGAGGGGTCCCGGTGCGACACCGAACCGAGCACCACCCCGATGACCCGGCCGCCGGCGACGGAGACCGGCTCGCCCGACAGCGCGGCGCCGGCCGCGGCCGGACCCGGGCCGGCCGACCGGACCGCGATGAAGCCCGCGAGCCGGCGTGGTGCGTCGGACCAGCCGTCGGTGCCGGTGGTCTCGCGCAGACGCAGCACGATCTCGGCGGCGTCGGCGGCGTCCTCGGGCAGGTCCAGCGCGGTCCGGCAGAGGGCCACCACGGCGGGCACGTCGTCGTCGGTCAGTTCGGAGATCCAGAACTCGCTGTCCACAACCGCCGAACCTACCGGGCCGGCACCGCCGGTTCGGTAACGGCCGGATCGAGCAGGTCCCGCCGGCCCCGTACGGGTGAGAAGTAGAGCGCCAGCGGCGCGAGGACCGCGGCCGCCGCGAAGACCAGCAGGGTGGCCCGGGCGCCGAGCGGCCCGGCGAGGGCGCCCGCCGCCAGGCCGCCGAGGGGTATGGCGCCCCAGGAGACGAAGCGGACCGTCGCCATCACCCGGGACAGCAGCTCCGGCGGGCTGGCGATCTGCCGGTAGGTGCGGGTGGTGACGCTGAAGACCACGCCGGTGCCCGCGAAGATCAGCACCCCGACGGTGAACGTCACGTACGCCGCCCAGCCGGTGGCCGCAGGAATGACGAACGCGCCGGCCGCCTCGACGAAGCCCAGGATGATCAGCCCGCGGGCCGTGCCGAGCGCGTTGGTGACCCGGGTCGTCAGCGCCGCACCGATCAGGGTGCCGACGCCGTCGACCGCCAGCAGAATGCCGACCACGGCGGCGGGTGCGTGCAGGTCCCGCACCAGGTAGAGCGGGAAGAGCGCCAGGTAGGCCCCGTTGACGAAGTTCGACGCGGTCGCGGACCACATCGCCGGCCCCATCATCGGGTGCCGGGTCACGAACGCCCAGCCCTCGCGGATCATCGCGCTCATCGGCGTCGGCTCGTCGGGTCCGCGGCCGCGCCGGGCCGGCAGGGTCCGGAGCAGGGCGGCGGAGACGAGATAGCTGAAGGCGTCGACGAGCAGGGTCGGCACCGCGCCGAGGAGCTGGACCGCGAGGCCGCCGAGCGAGGGCCCGGCGAGCTGGGTGGTCGCGTGCGTGCCGGAGGTCAGGCTGTTGCGGGACTGCAGCTGGTCGCGGCCGACGATCTCCGGCAGGAACGTGGTGTTGGCGACGAAGAAGACGACGTGCGCGAAGCTGAGCACGAGCGCGACGAGGACCAGCTGGGCGATCGTCAGCAGGCCGAACCACCACGCCACCGGGATCGAGGCGACGGCGACGGCGCGGATCAGGTCGGCGCCGACCTGGGTGCCGCGCAGCGGCAGCCGCTGCACGATGACCCCGGCCGGCAGGCCGATGACGATCCAGGCGAGATAGCCGGACGCGGCGATCATCCCCATCTCGAACGGCGTCGCATCGAGGACCGTGAGCGCGGTCAGGGGCAGCGCGACGCCGCCGACCGCCGAGCCGAGATCGCTGGTTGTCCCGGCCGCCCACCACCGCCAGAAGACGCTCACGGTCCTCGACCCCCGTTCCAGTCAGTTTCATTTTGGAACGGACTATAGTTGAGGGCGTGCGAAGGGTCGAGTTCATTGATGCCGACTGCGGCATCGAGCAGGCCCTCGGCGTGCTCACCGACTGGTGGACCTTCCTGGTGATCCGGGACGTGGCCGGCGGGGTGACCAGGTTCGAGGCGCTGCAGCGCACCCTGGGCGTGAGCCGCCGGGCGCTGACCGAACGCCTGTCGGCGCTGGTCGAGCACGGCGTGCTGCGGCGGGTCGCGTACTCGGAGCACCCGCCCCGCTACGACTACCTGCTGACCCCGAAGGGCGAGGGGCTGCTCCCGGTCCTGGTCGCGCTGCAGGACTGGGGCACCCGCCACGTGCTCGGCGACGGCTCGCTGACGGCGTCGGCGCGGCCGGAGTCCGCGGAGCACCATCGCGTGCACGCCCTGGTCGGCCGCCAGGTGCCGGCGGAGATCTCGGGCTGGACGGTCCTGTATTTCTTCCCGGGCGCGTTCGCGCCGGGCGCAACGGACTACCCGCCGGGCTGGGCCGACATCCCGGGCGCGCCCGGCTGCACCCTGGAGTCGATGACGTACGCGGCCCGGGCCGCCGACTTCGCCGCGGCCGGCGCCGAGATCAGGGGCGTCAGCACCCAGCGGCCGGACCAGCTGGCGGCGTTCGCGGCGCACGCTCGGCTGCCGTTCCCGCTGGTCTGCGACGCAGGAGGCAGGCTGGCCGCCGGCCTGCGGCTGCCGACGTTCCGGGTGGCGGGCGTCGATCGCTTCAAGCGGGTGACCCTGCTGGCCGACCCGACCGCGACGATCCGCGCGGTCCAGTTCCCGGTGACGGACCCCGCGGCATCGGTGACGGAGATGCTCGATCAGGTTCGCGCCCTGGTCACTTGATGTATACGGCGGGATCACCCGTGATATTCATCCGCCGGGGTGATACAAGTCGGCGCTAACGTGGGGGTTGTGCGCTCACCCTCGGTCTCCCGATACGCCGCCGGCCGGCTCTCTCCGATCCGCCGCGTCACCGATCTGCGACGGCTGCGCGACGAACAGTTCGACGTCCTCGTCATCGGCGGCGGGGTCACCGGCGCCGGCGCCGCGCTGGATGCCGCCTCGCGCGGCCTGAGCGTCGCCCTGGTCGAGGCCCGCGACCTGGCCGCCGGCACGTCCAGCCGATCCAGCAAGCTGATCCACGGCGGCCTGCGCTACCTCGAGCAGCTCGAGCTGCACCTCGTGCACGAGGCGCTGACCGAGCGCGGCCTGCTCACCAGCCGCCTCGCGCCGCATCTCGTACGGCCGGTGCCGATCCTCGTTCCGCTGCCCCCGGCCTCGCCGCCCGCGCGGGTCTGGCAGCGGGCGTACTACGGGCTCGGCGTCGCCGCGTACGACGCGTTCGCCGGGGTGTTCGGCAGCGGGCGCGGCATGCCGCTGCACCGCCACCTGACCCGCGACGGCGCCCGGCACCTCTTCCCCAGCCTGCAGGCCGACAAGATCGTCGGGGCCATCCGCTACTACGACGGCCAGGTCGACGACGCCCGGCTCGTGGTCAACCTGGCCCGGACCGCCGCCAGCCTCGGCGCCGCCGTCGTCACCAGCGCCCGAGTCACCGGCTTCGTCCGCGAGGCGCGGGAGGTCGTCGGGGTCCGGGTCCGCGATCTCGAGGCGCCCGACTCGCCCGAGATCGAGGTGCGGGCGCGCACTGTCGTCGCCGCGACCGGCGTGTGGAGCGACGACCTGTCGCGCATGCTCAGCGACGTCGGCGTGCGGCCGGGCCTGCGGGTCCGGGCCTCCAAGGGCGTGCACCTCGTCGTGCCCCGCTCGGCTATCACCGGCGAGGCCGGGCTGATCCTGCGCACGCCGACCTCGGTGCTGTTCGTCATTCCGTGGGGCGGGCACTGGATCATCGGGACCACCGACACCGACTGGCAGCTGGACCGGTCGCACCCGGCCGCCTCCGCGCGCGACATCAGCTACCTGCTCGACCAGGTCAACACCGTGCTCGACCGGCCGCTCACCACCGACGACATCGAGGGCGTCTACGCCGGGCTGCGGCCGCTGCTCTCCGGCGAGGCCGACTCCACCTCGAAGCTGTCGCGCGAGCACGCGGTCGTCGAGCCGATGCTCGGGCTGCTGCTCGTCGCCGGCGGCAAGTACACGACCTACCGGGTCATGGCCGCCGACGTCATCGACCGGGCCGTGCGCCGGCTCGGCGGGCCCGCGCGGCCCTCGCGCACCGATCAGCTCCCGCTGCTCGGCGCCGACGGCTTCGCCGCCGCCTGGCGCGACCGGCAGGACATCGCCCGCCGGCACGGCGTCACCGCCGGCGTCGTCGAGCACCTCCTCGAGCGGTACGGCACCCTCACCGTGCACCTGCTCGCCATGATCGCCGCGAAGCCGGAGCTGGCCACGCCGCTCGCCGGCGCACCCGAGTACCTGGCGGCCGAGGTCGCCTACGCGGCGCAGGCCGAGGGCGCCCTGCACCTCGACGACGTGCTGACCCGGCGCACCAGGATCTCGATCGAGACGCCGCACCGCGGCGCCGAGACCGCCGCGCACGCGGCCGCGGTGATGGGCGAGGCGCTCGGCTGGGACAAGGCGGTCCAGGACCGGGAGATCGAGCACTACCTGGCCCGGGTCGAGGCCGAGCGGCAGTCGCAGAAGATGCCGGACGACCTCACCGCCGACGCGGCCCGCCTCGGGGTGCCCGACGTGCGGGGCTACGCGGCCGACCGGGGCACGGAGCTGCTCGAAGTCGATCTTTGATACTCGTCGACGAGCCGCGCTGGCCGGGCCGGGGGCGGCTCTGGTCCCACCTGGTCAGCGACCTCTCCTACGCCGAGCTGCACGTCTTCGCCGAGATGCTGGGCGTGCCCCGGCGCGCGTTCGACCGGGACCACTACGACATCCCGGCCGCCCGCTTCCAGGCGGCGCTCTGGCTCGGCGCCACGCTGGTCCGGTCCCGCGATCTCTCCGCCCGCCTGCGCGCCGCCGGCCTGCGCCGCCCGAAGCACCTCAGCCCGAAGTCGTTCAGCTCAGCGTCTTGAGCTCGGCCTCGAGATTCGCCCGCGCCAAGTCCTCCCAGGCCGCCCGCAGCGGCGGGTGCCGGTAGATCGAGGGCAGCTCCAGCAGCGCCTTCAGCACCTGCGCCCGGCCGCCGCGGAAGGCGTCGTCCGGCACGTGCGCGTACTCCCGGCGGATCGCGGCCGTGTACGCCGCGTAGCCGTCCGGGTCGCTCGCCAGGATCGCCAGGTCGGCGTCGCAGAGCAGCTCGCCGTCGCGGTCGTCCTCGCCCGTCGCGTGCCCCGCCGTCAGGCCGACCAGCCGGGCCACCTCCGCCGCCGTCTCGGCCGGCACCCCGAGCGTCGCGAGCAGCCCCTCGGCGAACTCCGCGCTGTCGCGCTCGTTGGCGTCGCCGAGCGCACGCGGGTCGTAGACCGCGTCGTGCAGCCAGGCGGCGAGCCGGACCCGGTCCGGGGCCGTCGCCAGGTCGGCGTGCCGGTCGATCACATCGAGCACGGCGGTCAGGTGCGCCACGGTGTGGTACTGCCGTTGCGGCTCTGACCAGCGGGTCAGCAGGTACTCGCCGGCCGCGGCCAGGTCCGGGTCGCCGGCGCTGGCGCCGGCACCGCGCGCCGCCAGCACCCAACGGTCAACATGCGTCGTCACGGCGCAATCCTGGCATGCGCGCGGTTAGGGTCGCAGACATGACGGTCGCCGGCGCACGCGCTCGGCTCGCGGCCGCACTCGCCGGACTGCCCGGCCGGTCCCGCTCCGGTGCCGGTCTCGGCTATTCCCGGGTACGGGCGGTCTTCCCGCTCGCCCTGCAGGCCGGGGTGGCGGCCGGGCTCGCCTGGTTCATCGCGTACGACGTCCTCGACCGGCAGAGCCCGTTCTTCGCGCCGACCGCCGCCGTCGTCACGCTCGCCTCCTCGGCCGGCAAACGGGCGCGGCGCATGGGTGAGCTGGTGGTCGGCGTCGCCGTCGGCATCGGCGTCGGCGACGCGCTCATCCTGCTGATCGGCAGCGGCGGGTGGCAGATCGCCCTGGTCGTCGTGCTGGCCATCGTGGTGCCGACGGCGGTCGGCGCCGCCGCGCCCCTGGTCGTGCAGTCCGCCTCGTCGGCGGTGCTGGTCGTGACGCTGGCCACGCTCCCCGGCCAGCCGTTCAGCCGGTTCTTCGACGCGCTCATCGGCGGCGCGGTCGGCCTGACCGTCATGACGCTGCTGCCGCTCAACCCGGTGAAGGTGGTGCGCCGCGCCGCCGAGCCCGCGCTGGAGGAGCTCGCCGAGGGCCTGCGGGCGATCGCCGAGGGGCTGCGGGTCGGGCAGACCGATCCGGTGCGCGAGGCGCTCGACCGGCTACGGGCCGCGGAGCGCGACTTCACCGCCTTCGATCAGGCGGCCTCCGCCGCCAGCGAGAACGTGGCCTTCGCGCCGGCCCGGTGGCGCTCCCGCAGCCGGTTGAACCGGTACCTGGAGGGCGCCGACGAGGTGACGTACGCGCTGCGCAACGTCCGGGTGCTGGCCCGTCGCGTGCTGACCGGGCTGGACGACGAGGAGCCGACGCCGGAGTCGCTGGCCGCGTCGATGCTGCTGCTCGCCGACGCCGTCGACCTGCTCCGCGCGGAGTGGAGAAAGGGCGTCGAGCCGGTCGCGACCCGGGAGCGCGCGCTGCGGGCGGTGGCCGAGTCCGGCCGGGCGTACGACGAGGGGGTCGGCTTCTCCGGCGGGGTCGTCGTCGCGCAGATCCGCACCACGGTCTCCGACCTGCTCCGGGCGACCGGCGTCGAGTACGAGGAGGCACCGCGCCTGGTACGGCGGGCGTTCGGGCGGCACGGGCGGGCGCATGCCGCCCGGAAGCACCCCGGGCTCCCCGGCCCGGGCTGGATTTCGCGTCCTTGATCCGATTGCGCCGCCGCGGGACCGCCGGGGCGCGGCGGGGTGGCTACGCTGACGGGATGGCCGACGTAGCTCCCGGCGGGTCGCCCGACCCGGCACCCGTCCCCGCGGCTCCGGCCTCGCCGGCGCCGGATCCCGCCGCGCCGCCCTGGCCGGCGCCGGATCCCGCCGCGCCGTCACCCTCGGCCTTCGCTCCGGAGCCGGGCCCGTCGATGCTGCCGCCCGCGCCCGCGCCCGCGCCCGCGGACACCGACGCCGCCGGTGCCGCGCCGACGGTCGGCCTGTTCCCGGCCTCGGACGCTGTGCCGGAGTCGCTCGCTGGGCCGGGGTCGCTCGCCGGCGCCGCGCCGACGGTCGGCCTGATCCCGGCCTCGGACGCCGAGCCCGCTGTCGCACCGGACGGCGTGCCCGACTACGCGGTGGTCGGCAAGGCGTCCGGGCGCCAGACCGGATGGCGTCGCTGGCTGCCGCTGGCCACCGTGATCACCGTCATCGCGGCCTGCGCGATCGTGATGCTGGTCATCCTGGGCTTCAGCAACGGCCCCGTCGGCCTGGCGGTCGGCCTGGTCGCGGCGATCCTGCCGGTACCGGTCCTGGTCGGGTGCTTCCTCTGGCTGGACCGGTACGAGCCGGAGCCGACCCGCTATCTGATCTTCTGCTTCGCGTGGGGCTCCGCGGTGGCGACCCTGGTGGCGATCGGCGTCAACTCGGCGGCGTCGTGGGGCTTCGACCGGCTCGGGCTGCCGGACGCGCTGGTGGCGGTGCTCGTCGCGCCGTTCATCGAGGAGTCGATGAAGGCGCTCGGGCCGTTCCTGCTGCTCTGGCGCCGACGCCGGGAGTGGTCCGGCATCACGGATGGCATCGTCTACTGCGGACTCTCCGCGCTGGGCTTCGCGATGGTGGAGAACGTGCTCTACCTGGGTGGCCACGGCTACGCCTCGGGCGTCGACCAGTACGGCCCGGCGACCGGCATCCAGAACCTCTTCCTGATCTTCATCGTGCGCATCCTGTTCACCGGCTTCGCGCACCCGCTCTTCACCTCGATGACCGGCATCGGCATGGGCCTGGCCGCCCGCTCCGCGGACCGCCGGGTGAAGTGGCTGGCCCCGATCGCGGGCCTGCTGGCCGCGATGATCCTGCACGGCATGTTCAACCTGCTGCCGACGCTCTCGGTGGCCACCGGCGAGACCCTGATCATGCTGTACGGCTACCTGGGCTTCATGGTCCCGTTCTTCTTCCTGGTGGTCGGCTTCGCGATCGCCCTGCGCAGCTACGAGGGGCGGCTCACCGAGCGGATCCTGCCGGGCTACGTTCGCGCGGGCTGGCTGTCCCCGCCCGAGGTGGCGACGCTGGGCAGCCTCGGCCGCCGCCACTCGGCGCGCCGCTGGGCCAAGCGGGTGGCCGGGGACGCGGGCGTCAAGGCGATGCGTGGCTTCCAGCTCGCGGGCACCCAGCTCGCCCTGCTGCGGGACCGGATGCAGCGCGGCCTGGACCGCACGCCGGCGGAGCAGTGGAAGTCGATGGAGGAGGAGCGCCGGCTTTTGACGGCGATCACGGACTACCGGTCGATCTTCGTCGGCCGGGACCCGCAGATGCCGCAGGCGTTCTGGGACGGGATGGCCTATCAGATCGCCTTCCCGGACGGGGTGACGCGCACCGTGAACGCGCCGGAGGAACCGGTGGTCCCGGTCCCGGTCCGCCTCCCACCGAACCCCTACCCGGCGATGGCCGGCGCCCCGGGCTACGGCTCCCCGTCCTATGGCACCTCGCCCTATGGCACCCCGTCCTACGGTGCCCCGGCTTCCGGCACGCCGGCCTACGGCCCTCCGGCCTACGGACCCCCGGCTTACGGCGCCCCGGCCTACGGACCCCCGGGCTATGGCACTCAGCCTGGCTACGGCGTCCCGCCGGGCTACAGCGTCCCGCCGGGGCATGGCGCTCAGCCGGGCTATGGCACTCAGCCGGGCTATGGCACTCAGCCCGGCTATGGCACTCAGCCTGGCTATGGCGTCCCGCCGGGCTACGGCACTCAGCCGGGCTCCGGCACTCAGCCTGGCTATGGCGTCCCGCCGGGCTACAGCGCTCAGCCGGGCTCCGGCACTCAGCCTGGCTATGGCGTCCCGCCGGGCTACAGCGCTCAGCCGGGCTACGGCGTCCAGCCTGGTTACGGCGTTCAGCCTGGCTATGGCGTCCCGCCGGGTTATGGCGTTCAGCCTGGTTACGGTGCTCCCGGACCGGGGCAGGACACCTCCGGCTACGGCCACGGGGAGAGCCCCGGGCCCGGCTACGGCGCGCCGGCCGCCGGCCACATCCGGCCCGCCTACGGCCCGCCCGGCGGCGGCCCGGCGCCCGGCTCCGGAGCACCCGTACCCGGCCAGGCCTCCGGGGGCGCCCACCCGGCCGCCGGCCCCGCCCGTGGGGAGGCCCCGGCCGGTGCCGGTGACACGCCGATCCGGCCCGCCGCTCCCGGTGAGACCTGGATCGACTACACCCGCCAGGGACACGACGCCGCGAACCAGCCCGAACCGGACTACCGCCGGCCCTCCGGCGAGCGGGCGCCCGACCCCGGTCCCGCCGACGGGACGCCGCGCGGCGACTGACGCGAACGTCCGCTGTGGACGTACCGGAAAATGGCCGCTACAGGTACAGGCCGGTTCCGTCCGCCTCGACGCGGGTTGCCGCGACGGCGTGCACGTCGCGCTCGCGCAGCAGCACGTACTCCTTGCCGTGCAGCTCGACCTCGGCGCGGTCCTCCGGGTCGAAGAGCACCCGGTCGCCGAGGACGATCGAGCGCACGTTCGGCCCGACGCCGACTGCCTTGGCCCAGGACAGGCGGCGGCCCAGCGTTGCGGTGGCGGGGATGACGATGCCGGCGCTGGAGCGGCGTTCGCCGTCGCCCCCGTCGAGCCGGACGAGGACGCGGTCGTGCAACATCCGGATCGGCAGCCCGGCCTCGGTGCGGGTGTCGGTGCTCACGAGAGGACGGTACGCCGGAGCCTGACGTGCGGATGAGCCGGTCTCGACTACGGTGGAACCGCGTGACGACGGACGAGGGGGTAAGCGGGTTGAGCCGCTTGGAACGGGTCCGGGAGAACCTTCGCCGGGCGTACGAGGCGGGCCGCGAGTCGGTGCGCACGGCGCGCGTCGAGAGCGATCGCGCCCCCGACGACCAGGAGGCCGAGTTCGAGATACCTCCGCCTGACCTGTTGATCGACGACCAGTCGACCGCGAGCCGCGACGACGCCGAGGTGCCGCACTCGCTGCGGATCGCGGCGGCGTGGTCGTGGCGGCTGATCGTCGTCGGGGTCCTCGGCTGGGTGCTGCTCCGCTTCATCGGCATCATCAGCATCGTCGTGATCCCGCTGGCCATCGCGCTGCTGCTGTCCGCGCTGCTGTCGCCGGCGGTCGGCTGGCTGCGGCGGTTCCGGCTGCCGCCGTCGCTCGCGACGTTCCTGGTCCTGATCTGCGGCATCGCGGCGGTGGCCGGCACGCTGACGGTGGTGGTCAACCAGTTCGTCAACGGCGTGGGTTCGTTGACCACGAAGGCGATCTCGGGCGTCGAGAAGATTCAGGGCTGGGCCCGCAACGGGCCGCTGCACCTGTCGGACGACCAGGTCAAGCAGGCGGTCGACTCGGCGGAGGAGTGGGTCAACGCGAACACGTCGTCGCTCACGGCGACCGGCGTGGCGACCGCGACGACGCTGTTCGAGGTGATGACCGGGGCGTTGCTGGTGCTGTTCGCGACGTTCTTCTTCCTGCGTGACGGCCGCAAGATCTGGCGTTTCCTGGTGCGGTTGTTCCCGGTCAACGTGCGATGGAGCCTGTCGGACGCCGGCGACGCGTCCTGGTCGACGCTCGGGTCCTACGTGCGGGCGACCGTGCTGGTGGCGTTCATCGACGCGACCGGTATCGGGCTGGCGCTGGTGATCCTGGACGTCGAGTTCGCGTTCGCGCTGGCGGCGCTGGTGTTCCTGGGCGCGTTCATCCCGATCGTGGGTGCGAGCGTTTCCGGGGCGGTCGCGGTGCTGGTCGCGCTCGTGGACGAGGGTTGGGTCATCGCCCTGATCGTGCTGGGCGCGGTGATCCTGGTGCAGCAGGTCGAGGGCCACATCCTGCAGCCATTGATCATGGGACGGGCGGTCGCCATCCATCCGCTCGTCGTGATCATCGGAATCGCCTCCGGGGTGGTCCTGGCCGGGATCATCGGGGCGCTGGTCGCCGTGCCGCTGATCGCCGTCCTGAACACGGGCGTCCGGCGGCTGGCCCGGAGCAGACCCGAGGTGCCGCCGGATGCCGTCATCGTCACCGCGGAGGAGCCGGCGACCTGAGGCGCTTCAGGGCGCCGAGCGCCACCTCCGGCCTGGTCGTGTACCAGAACGGGGGGAGGGACTGGCGGAGGAAGGCGCCGTAGCCGCGCGCCGTCTCCAGGCGCGAGTCCAGGACGGCCACCACGCCCTTGTCGCCGGTGGAGCGGATCAGGCGGCCGACGCCCTGCGCCAGCCGGACCGCCGCGATGGGGACGCTCACCGCGGCGAAGCCCGAGCCGCCGCCGGCGTCCACCGCGGCCGCGCGCGCGGCGGCCAGGGGCTCGTCCGGGCGGGGGAACGGCAGCCGGTCGATCACGACCAGCTGGCAGGCGTCGCCCGGCACGTCCACGCCCTGCCAGAGGGACATCACGCCGAACAGGCAGCTCTCCCGCTGCTCCCGGAACTTGCGGACCAGGATCGGCAGGGATTCCTCGCCCTGCAGCAGCACCGGGAGGTCGGTGCGGGCCCGGAGCAGCTCCGCCGCCTGGGTCGCGGCGCGCCGGGACGAGAACAGGCCGAGGGTGCGGCCGCCGAGCGCCGAAACCAGCTTGATGAGCTCCTCGCCGGCCGCGTCCGGCAGGCCGGACGCCGCCGGCCGCGGCAGGTGCGCGGCCACGTAGAGGATGCCCTGGCGGGGGTAGTCGAAGGGCGAGCCGACGTCCAGGGAGCTCCAGCCGTCGCCCGAGACCGGGGGCGCGGCGGCCGCCCGGGCCGCCGGTACCGGGGCCGCCAGGGGCAGGCCGAGGGATCTGGCGACGGTGTCGAAGCGGCCGCCCAGCGTCAACGTCGCCGAGGTGGCGACCACCGTGCGCTCGGCGTAGAGGCTGGTGGACAGGGTGCCCGCCACCGAGAGCGGCGCGACGACCAGCGCCCGACGGCCGTTGCCCAGGTCGGACTTCTCCACCCAGGCCACGTCGAACTCCGACTCCTCCAGCAGGCGCTGCGCGGTCGTCGAGAGGTCGTCCAGGGCGGCCTTGGCCTGCTGCTTGCGTACCGGATCGGGGTCGTCGTTCTTGACGTCGCCGATCGCGTCGAGCGCCGCCCGGGTCGCGGAGTCGACCAGCAGGATCGCCCGGTGCAGCAGCGGGGGCAGGCCGGTGGTCAGGCGCCCCGCCGGTAGCTCGCCGAGGCCGACCGTCAGCGAGTCGGCCGCCTCGGCGAGCGACTCCGCGGCGGCCGGCGAGACCAGGGGCCGGGCCCGTTTCGAGGCACGCTCGATCGCCTCGGGGGTCAGCTCCGCCTGCGCGGCCGAGGAGACCCGGTCGGCCAGCTCGTGTGCCTCGTCCACGATCAGCAGCTTGTGCGGTGGCACGATGTTGCGCTCGGCCAGCATGTCGACCGCGAGCAGGCTGTGGTTGGTCACCACGATGTCCGCCTCGCGGGCCCGGACCCGGGACGCCTCGGCGAAGCACTCGGCGCCGTATGGGCAGCGGGCCGCGCCGACGCAGTCGCGGGCCGGCATCGAGACCTGGCGCCAGGCCGTCTCGTCCACGCCGGGATCCAGCTCGTCGCGGTCACCGGTCTTGGTCTTCTCCGCCCACTGCTGCACGCGGAGGATCTGCTTTCCCAGCCGGCCCGCCTCGCCCAGCCACTGGGTCGCCTTCGGCGGCGCGTCGTCGAAGAGGGTGTCGGTCGGCGCCTCCTCGTCGGCGTGCTCGAGCTTGGCCGCGCAGAGGTAGTGGTGCCGGCCCTTGAGGACCGCGAACGTCGGCCGGCGGCCGAGCACCGGCTCCACCGCGTCCGCCAGGCGGGGCAGGTCGTGCTCCACCAGCTGGTTCTGCAGGGCCAGCGTCGCGGTCGAGACCACCACCGGGCCGTCGACCAGCAGGGCCGGGGTCAGATAGGCGAGCGACTTGCCGGTGCCGGTCCCGGCCTGCACCAACAGGTGCTCGCGCTCCTTGACCGCCCGTTCGATGGCCGCGGCCATCTGCTCCTGTCCCGGCCGGGATGACCCACCCGGCACCGCACCGACGGCGGCGGCGAGAAGCTGGGACGCGGTTGCCTTCTTGCGGGTCGCGGCGGTCACGTCGGAGACCGTACCCGCCACCACCGACGAAACCATGTCACCGTTAGGGTCTTGTCATGCCGAGCGAGATTGTCCGGGTCGTCTACACCAAGTACGACGGCACCGCTCACCGGGACTATCCCGCGCGCCGGCTCAACGAGGACGACCTGGGAGTCTGGGTCGGTGTGACACGCGGCACGGTCTCCGTATACCACGGCCAGCCCTCGGTGGAGCAGATTCCGTTCGTCCTGCTCATCCCGCATAACGCCTGGTGGACCGGCATGTTCAACCCGCCGCCGCGGACCAGCGAGGTCTACTGCGACGTCGCGACTCCCGCGCGCTGGGAGGGCGACACCGTGCACATCGTCGACCTGGACCTCGACGTCTCGCGCCGGCGGGACTCCGGGCTCATCGAGCTGCGGGACGAGGACGAGTTCGAGGAGCACCGGGTCGCTTTCGGCTACACCGACGAGGTCGTCACGGAGGCGAACGCCGCCGCCCGGCGCCTCTTCACCGCTCTGGGTGACGGCTCCGAGCCGTTCGCGTCCGCGTACCGGAAATGGCTGTCAGCGGTCGTCGACTGAGCCGAGCTTGTCGGGGTTGAGCTGGTTGTAGATCGCCGTGATGCGGCCGTCCGCGACGGCGACGCCCAGCACGGCGAACAGCCGGCGCCCGTCGGGGTAGTCGCCGCGGAGCAGCACGCCGGCGTCGCCGTTCACCAGAACCGGCTCGATCATGACGTCGACGCCTGCCCTGGCGAACCGGTCGAGGGTGCCCACGAAGAAGCGGGCCACCCGGTCCGCGCCGAGTACCGGCCTGCGGCCCGCGTTGACCACGCCGCCCCCGTCGCCGATCGCCACGACCTCGGGCGCGAGCACGGCCGCGAGGGCGGACAGGTCGCCGGAGGCTGCCGCCTTGAGGAACGCCTCGAGGACCGCCCGCTGCTCGGCGAGGTCCGCGGTGTGCCGGGACTGCCCCTCGGCCACCGCGCGCCGGCCCCGGGAGGCGTGCTGGCGCGCCGCGCCGGGGCTGGTGTTGAGCACGGCGGCGATCTCGTCGAACGGCGCCGCGAACGCGTCGTGCAGCACCACCGCGACCCGCTGCTCCGGCGTCAGCCGCTCGAGCACGACGAGCAGCGCCAGGCTCACGTCCATCCGCTGCGCGACCTTCTCGGCCGGGTCGTCCAGCGGCGAGACGACCGGCTCCGGCAGCCACTGGCCGGGGTACGCCTCGCGGCGTACCCGGGCCGACCTGAGCACGTCCAGGCAGAGGCGCCCGGTGACCGTGGTCAGCCAAGCGCGCGGGTCGCGGATCTCGTCCGCCCGGGCGGCGTGGTAGCGCAGCCAGGCCTCCTGGACGACGTCCTCGGCCTCGGCCCGACTGCCCAGCATCCGGTACGCGACGGCGAGCAGCCGGGGCCGCTCGGCCTCGAAGTCCTCAGACGGCATGAAGGAATTCTGCGCCAGATTGCCCTGTAACACCTGTCTCATGTGACACAGTGGTAGCGCTATAAGACCATTTAGTCCTATTTCGCGTTCTCGGAAAGCGGGGGCAGGCGATGACGAACGACGTGGCGGCGCTCCTCGGCGGTCTGGCCGGGGTCACGGGTGCCGCCGGCGCGGCGACCGTGGGCGTCGCGGTGGCCCGGCGTCCGCGGGCGTACCTGCCGGCCGGGCATGCGCTCGTCGGCAACCAGGTCATTGACCCGCTGCCCGACGTGCTGCGGCGCGGGCTCGCCGGCCTCACCGTGCCGGTCCGGCCGGGGCCGCACGGCGAGCTGTTCATGGGCCCCGGAACCCCGCAGCCCGGCCGTACGCTGCGCCGGCTGGTGCTCTCGCCGCTCTTCGCCCGGGCGCAGGCGCGCGGCGGCCGGCTCTGCCGTGACCAGCGGGTGCCGTTCCGGCTCGTCGTCGAGTTCACCGGGCCGAACCGGGACGCCGACACGCTGCTGCGGGCGTACCGGATGCTCGATCAGCAGCTGCGCGACCACGCCCCGCTGCTGAGCCGCTGCGTCGACGGCCGCCTCGACCCGGGCGCGGTCACGGTGGTCATCACGGGCATCGTCGACGTCCGGGAGCTGCTCGGCGGCCAGCGCCGCCGGTACGCGTTCGCGGACGGCACCTTCGACGACCTCGGCACCGCGTCCGCGCCGCCGACGCTGGTGCCGATGGTCAGCGAGGCGTGGAACCGGCGGTTCGGCTGGGACGGCCGCGAGCCGATCTCCGCCGAGGAGCGGCACCTGCTGCACGCGATGGTGCGCGCCGCACACGAGGACGGGCGCACGGTCCGGTTCTCGGGGCTGCCCGAGGGCGCCCGGCGGGCCCGGCGGGCGGTCTGGGCGGAGCTCGGCGCCGCCGGTGTCGACGTCATCGCCGACGCCGACCAGGCCGGTCTGGCCCGGCACCTGCGCCGGCATCCGGTGACCCGTCCCGCCCCGCCACGGCTGCCGTCCGCCCCGGTGGGGCGCCGGCTCACGCCGACCCCGCGTCCGACCGCTCCCCGACCGGACATCGCCCAGACTGTCTGAAAGAGCCAGATAGGCGGCATTTTAGGTTAACGGCGAGTGAACGAGCCTTGAACTGCCGCTAAGCAGGGGTAGGCGAGATCGGCAACGGGGGAGGGGTTACCTAGCATTCCTCCGTCTCGTCCACTCCTCGATCGAGGTTCGCGCCGTGAAGTTCTCCTTCCGCCCCACCGAGGGCGCCTTTTACGAGCTGTTCAGCAAGGCCGCCCAGAACCTGGTCAAGGGCACCGGGCTGCTGAACGAGCTCGCGCTGCCCGGCGCGGACGTGCAGTCGGTCAGCGACCGCCTGTCGGACGTCGAGCACGACAGCGACGAGATCACCCACACCCTGTACAAGAAGATCAACTCGACGTTCATCACGCCGTTCGACCGCGAGGACATCTACCAGCTGGGCTCGCACCTCGATGACGTGATGGACCACCTCGAGGCGGTCGGCAACCTGCTCTACCTGTACGGCCTCACCGAGCTGCCGTCGCTGCCGCGCGAGATGCACGAGCTGGTGACCGTGCTCGACCAGCAGGCCAAGATCACCGCGGACGCGATGCCGCGGCTCAAGAGCATGAAGAATCTCGAGGAGTACTGGATCGAGATCAACCGCCTGGAGAACGACGGCGACCGGGCGTACCGGATGCTGCTGGTCCGCCTCTTCTCCGGCGAGTACGACGCGCTGACGGTCCTGAAGATGAAGGAGGTCGCCGACGAGCTCGAGGCCGCGTGCGACGCCTTCGAGCACGTGGCGAACACGGTCGAGACCATCACGGTCAAGGAGTCCTAGGCCTTGTCCCCCGAGCTCATAGCCGTGCTCGCGGTGATCATCGCCGCGATGGCCTTCGACTACACCAACGGTTTTCACGACGCGGCGAACGCCATCGCCACCAGCGTCAGCACCCGGGCCCTGACCCCGCGCGTCGCCCTGGCGATGGCCGCGGTCGGCAACTTCGTCGGCGCGCACTTCGGCGCCGAGGTAGCCAAGACGGTCGGCGACGGCCTGGTCAAGCTCCCGCCCGGCATCGCCAGCCTCGGCGTGGTCTTCGCCGGCGTGGTCGGCGCGATCGTCTGGAACCTGATCACCTGGTACTTCGGCCTGCCGTCCTCCTCGTCGCACGCGCTCTTCGGCGGCCTGGTCGGCGCGACGCTGTTCGCCAGCCACGGCACGGTCGAGTGGGGCACCATCGTCGAGAAGGTGCTGATCCCGATGGTGGCGTCGCCGTTCGTCGGCTTCATCCTCGGTTTCATCGTCATGGTCGCGATCATGTGGATCTTCCGCCGCGGCCACCCGGGCAAGCTCAACCGGGGCTTCCGGATCGCGCAGACTGTGTCGGCGGCCGGCATGTCGGTCGGCCATGGCATGCAGGACGCGGCGAAGACCATGGGCATCATCGTCCTGGCGCTCTACACGGGCGGCTTCCAGGACAGTGCGACGGAGATCCCGTGGTGGGTGTTCTGGACGTCGGCCGCGGTGCTGGCGGCCGGTACCTACGCGGGCGGCTGGCGCATCATCCGCACCCTGGGCCGCAAGATCATCGACCTGGGCCCGGCGGAGGGCTTCGCGGCCGAGACGGTGGCGAGCTCCGTGCTGTTCTTCAACGCGCTGGTCCTGCACGCGCCGATCTCGACGACGCACACGATCACCTCGGCGATCATGGGTGTCGGCGCCACGAAGCGGCTGAGCGCGGTCCGCTGGAACATGGCCGGCAACATCATCATGGCCTGGATCACCACGTTCCCGGCGGCGGCCGCGATCGCCTGCCTCGTCTACTTCCTGGTGCGGCCGATCTTCGGCGGCTGAGCTGAACGGCGGGGCCCGGCCGGGCCCCGCCGTTTCAGTAGACGACGCCGAGCTCGGCGCGGATGGAGTCCATCAGGCCCATGATCTCCAGGGTCGTCGCGTGCGGCATCAGCGGGCACTCCAGCAGGCCCTCGGCCAGGCAGCGCTGCACCTCCTCGGCCTCGTACTGGTAGCCGTTGCCCGGGAACGGGAACGAGACGTCCTCCGTCGGCTCGCCGACGCGGTGCAGCACGAAGCCGCGCGGCGCGAAGAAGCCCTGCGGCAGGTCGATCCGGCCCAGCGTGCCGGTGATCGACGCCGCGGTGCGGGTCTCGCTCACCAGGCTGCAGGACAGCGCCGCGAGCGCGCCGGAGTCCCAGCCCAGCAGGATCCCGGTGTTGTCGTCGACCCCCTCCGGCGTCAGCCGCGCCCAGCTGCGCACCGCGGACGGCAGGCCGAGGATCAGGTGCGCCAGGTTGAGCGGGTACACCCCCAGGTCCAGCAGCGCGCCGCCGCCCATCGCGGGGTCGCGCAGCCGGTGCGTCGCCTCGAACGGACCCTGCAGCCCGAAGTCCGCGTGGATGTTGGTCACCTCGCCGATCGCGCCCTCGCCGATCAGCTCGACGATGCGGCGGATCGCCGGGTTGAGGCGCATCCACATGGCCTCCATCAGGAACAGGCCGCGGGTGCGCGCCTCCTGCACCAGCCGCTGCGAGGAGGGCAGATCGAGGGTCAACGGCTTCTCGCAGAGCACGGCCTTGCCGCCCGCGAGACAGGTCATCGCCGCGTCGAAGTGCGCCGCGTGCGGGGTCGCCACGTAGATCACGTCGACGTCGGGGTCGGCGGCGAGTGCGGCCCAGGAGCCGTGCGAACGCGCGAAGCCGTGCCGCCCGGCGAACGCCGCCGCGGCTTCAGGGGTACGGGAGCCGACGGCCGCGAGCTCGGCGCCGGGCACGAGGAGCAGGTCGGTCGCGAATGTCGAGGCGATACCGCCGGTACCAAGGATGCCCCAGCGGACAACTTTCTCGGTCATGATCGCACCGTATCGCCCTCCGGGCCCGGGTGGCAGGATCGAACGGTGAGCGAATCCATGCCGCTGCCGGCGGCCATGCTGCAGCGGGCCCGAGATTTCCGCGGCACCCCGGCACCAGCGCGCCCCGCGGCCACCGTGGTCCTCCTGCGGCCGGCGGCCGAGGCCTTCGAGGTGTACGTCCTACGGCGCGCGACCACGATGGTCTTCGGCGGCGTCTACGCGTTCCCCGGCGGCGGCGTCGACCCCGACGACCGCCCCGAGACCTTCAAGCAGGACTGGTCGCGCCGGCTGGGCGAGCCGGAGGCCGAGGCCCGGGCGGTGGTCGGCGCGGCGGCCCGCGAGCTCTTCGAGGAGGCCGGGGTGCTGCTGGCCGGCCCGCGCGAGCAGCCGGACCGCACGGTCGGCGACGTCAGCGGTACGGAGTGGGAGGCCGAACGCGCGGCCGTGCAGCGCCGCGAGCTGACGATGACCGACCTGCTGGACAAGCGGGGCCTGCGGCTGCGCGACGACCTGCTGCTGCCCTGGGCCCGGTGGATCACGCCGGAGTTCGAGCCCAAGCGCTTCGACACCTGGTTCTTCGTCGCCCTGCTCCCGGTGGGGCAGTCGGCGCGCGACGTGTCCGGCGAGGCCGACCGGACCACCTGGATCAGCCCGGCGGCCGCCAACGGCCTGGCCATGCTCCCGCCTACGCGGGTGATGCTGAACGAACTGTCCGCGTACGGAAGCCTCGAAGAGGTCGTCGCGGCCTCGTCCGGCCGCGACGCCGCCGCTCCGGTCATGCCCACCGTCGAACTGACCCCCGACGGCGCCATCCTGCACATCCCCTAGCCGCGCCGCCGGCCTGAGCCCGAAGGCGCGAAGGCCTCCTGGGGTTACCGGGAGGCCTTCGGGTGGCTGCGGCGTCGGTTCAGCCGAAGCGGCCGGTGATGTAGTCCTCGGTCTTGCGCTCGGACGGGTTGCTGAAGATCTTCTGCGTGTCGTCGTACTCGATGAGGCGGCCGGGGTCGCCGGTCTTCTCGATCGAGAAGAAGCCGGTCTTGTCGCTGACCCGGGCGGCCTGCTGCATGTTGTGCGTGACGATGATGATCGTGAAGCGGTCCTTCAGCTTGAACATCAGGTCCTCGATCGCCAGCGTCGAGATCGGGTCGAGCGCCGAGCAGGGCTCGTCCATGAGCACGACCTGCGGCTCGACCGCGATGGTGCGGGCGATGCAGAGGCGCTGCTGCTGGCCGCCGGAGAGGCCGGCGCCGGGGCGGGCGAGGCGGTCCTTGACCTCGTCCCAGAGGTTCGCCGCCTTCAGCGACTTCTCGGCGGCCTCGTCGAGCACCGACTTCTTGCGCACGCCGTTGAGCTTGAGGCCGGCGACCACGTTCTCGTAGATCGACATCGTCGGGAACGGGTTGGGGCGCTGGAAGACCATGCCGATCATGCGGCGCACGGCGGTGACGTCGACGTCGGCGTCGTAGATGTTCTGGTCGTCGATCGTCAGGCTGCCCTCGATGCGGGCGTTGGGCAGCACCTCGTGCATGCGGTTGACGGACCGCAGGAACGTCGACTTGCCGCAGCCGGACGGGCCGATCAGGGCGGTGATCGTCTTCGGCTCCACGGTCATGGAGACGTTGTCGATCGCCTTGAACGAGCCGTAGTAGGACGAGACGTTCCTCGCCTCGATGCGCTTGGCCATGGGGGACACCTTTCAGGACAGCCGGTTGCGGCGGGCGAGGAGCTTGGCGGCTACGGTCAGCGCCAGCACGAGGGCGACCAGCGTCAGGGCCGCCGTCCAGGCCCGCTGCGGCGCGTACTTGGACGCGTCGCCGGCCTGTTGGTAGACGAAGAGGGCCAGCGAGGACTGGTTGCCGGCGAACGGGTCGAAGTTGATCGCCGCGGCGCCGCCGGCGACGAGCAGCACCGGTGCCGTCTCGCCGGCCGCGCGGGCGACGGCGAGCATGACGCCGGTGACGATGCCGGGCAGCGCGGTGGGGAGTACGACCTTGAGGATCGTCTTCCACTGTGGAACGCCCAGGGCGTACGCGCCCTCGCGCAGCGGCCCGGGCACCAGCCGCAGCATCTCCTCGGTCGACCGCACGATCGTCGGCAGCATCAGCACGGTCAGCGCCAGCGAGGCGGCGAACCCGGAGAAGCGCGGGGTGCCGTTGTTGAAGATCGGGCTGACCTTGAGCACCCAGAACGACAGGATGAAGAGGCCGGCGACGATCGACGGGATGCCGGTCATCACGTCGACGAAGAAGCGGACCGTCAGGGCGAACCGGCCGCGGCCGTACTCGACCAGGTAGATCGCGCCGAGCACGCCGAGCGGCACCGCCATCAGGGTGGCGAGCCCGACCTGCATGAGGGTGCCGACGATCGCGTGGTACGCGCCGCCGTCGGGGTCCCGGGCGCCGATGTTGTTCATCGAGGTGCCGAAGAAGTTCCCGTCCAGGCGGGCGATGCCCTTGGTCACCAGCGTCCAGACGACCGCGGCGAGCGGGAGTACCGCCAGGAGGCAGGCCGTGTAGATCAGCGTCTTCCAGAAGCGGTCGCGGGCCGAGCGGCGTCCCTCCACGCGGGTGGCCGCGGCGTAGAGCCCGGCCAGGTAGAACACCGTGCCGAGCACGACGACGAGGACCCAGCCGCCGATGCCGAGGCCGAACACGAGCGCGGCGGCGACGACGAGCCCCGCGGCGGCGACGCCGAGGTTGGTGGCCGGCGGCAGCCGCCTGCTCCGGATGTGTTCCGGCGTCATCGCCACGCCGGCGGCTTCACTCTCCAGCAGACTCATGCTCGGCTCCCCTTGGGCATGCCCTCGCGGCCCTCACTGCGCTCGGTCATGCCGCACTGTCCCGGAACTCGCGGCGGCGGTAGATGATCGCCCGCGCCGCCATGTTGACCACCAGCGTGATGGCGAAGAGCACCAGGCCGGAGGCGATGAGCGCGCCGCGGCCGGTCTCGTTGGCCTCGCCGAAGGTGTTGGCGATGTTGGCCGCGATGCTGTTGCCGCCGTTCTCGATCAGGTTGAACGAGATGTTGAAGACGATGCCGAGGGTCATGGCCAGCGCGATGGTCTCGCCGAGCGCGCGGCCCAGGCCGAGCATGACCGCGGCGATGACGCCGGGCTTGCCGTACGGCAGGACGGCCGTGCGGATCATCTCCCACTTTGTGGCGCCGAGGGCGAGGGCGGCCTCCTCGTTCATGGCGGGGGTCTGCTGAAAGACCTCCCGGGACAGCGAGGTCATGATCGGCAGCACCATGATCGCCAGCACCAGGCTGCCGAGCAGGACCGAGCGGCCGAACGGCCCGTCGCCGCCGAAGATCGGCAGCCAGCCGAAGTACTTGTTCAGCCAGACCGAGAGCTCCTGTACCGGCTCCATGAGGACGTCGCGGCCCCAGAGGCCGAAGACGACGCTGGGCACCGCGGCGAGCAGGTCGACGGTGAAGCCCAGCGGCGTGGCGAGGCGCTTCGGCGCGTAGTGCGAGAGGAAGAGCGCGATGCCCAGGGCGATGGGCACCGACAGGATCAGCGCGATGGTCGACGTCAGCACGGTGCCGAAGGCCAGCGCGGCGATGCCGAACTTCGGCTCGGCGTCGTTGGGGAACCAGGCCTTGTAGGTGAAGAAGTTCTCGGTGTTCGCCTGCAGGGCGGGCACCGCCTCCGAGATCAGGAAGATCGCGATGGCGACGATGATGACCAGCACCATCGCGCCGGAGGCCTTGCTGACTCCCCGGAAGCCGGTCTCGATCGAGAACCGCGACTTCCTGGGCAGGGCGCCCCCGCCGCCGAGCGGCGAACGGCGGCCGTCGAAGTCGTCGGGAGGGATCGGCGGTACGCCGGTGCCGGCGGACCGGGCATGACGTGCAGTCACACTCGATCCGCCGGCGCTGGCGTTCGCCGAGCGGGAGGGATAGTCACCCATGCGCTCGCTCGCAGTCGTGTAGAGGGGGATGGGATACGGTGCGAACGGTCAGGAGATCTTGGCGACCGAGGCCTCGACCTTGGCGCGAACGGCCTCCGGCAGCGGGGCGTAGCCCAGCTCGCCCAGCGCGGACTGCCCGGCGGTGCTCGCGGTGTAGGTCAGGAAGCCCTTGATCGCGGCCGCCTTGGCGCTGCCCTTGCTGCAGGCGATCTCGTAGGTGACCAGGACGATCGGGTACGCGCCCGGCTCGGTGGTGGCGTAGTCGATGTCGAGCTTCAGGTCGTCACCGGTGCCCGCGACCTTGGCGCCCGCGATGGTCTTGCCGGCGCTCTCGCCGGTCAGCTCGGTGTACTCGCCCGCACCGTTCTTGATCTTGGCCTTCTGCAGGTCGCTGTTCTCCGCGTAGGAGAGCTCGACGTAGGAGATCGAGGCGGGCGTGCTCTTGACCGCGGTGGTCACGCCGTCGGACTTGGCCGCGCCGGTGCCGCCCGGTGCCTTCCACGCCTTGGCGTTGCCGAAGGTCCAGTCCGCCTCGGCGGTCTTGCTCAGGTACTTGGTGAAGTTGTCGGTCGTGCCCGACTCGTCCGAGCGGTGCACCGACGCGATCGTGGCGTCGGGCAGCTTCGCGCCGGAGTTCTCGGCGGCGATGGCCGGGTCGTTCCACTTCGTGATCTTGCCGGCGAAGATCTTGGCAAGGACCGGGGACGACAGCTGCAGGCCGTCGACGCCGTCGAGGTTGTAGACGACCGCGATCGGGCCGATGACCATCGGGAGGTTGAGCGCCTGGCCGCCCGGGCACTTGGCGTCGGCCTGCGGCTGCTCCTCCTCCTTCAGGGCGGAGTCGGAACCGGCGAAGTCGGCGGTCCCGGCTATGAACGCCTGGATGCCGGCGCCGGAGCCGGTGCCCTCGTATCCGATCTTCGTGTCCGCGCACTGACCCTGGTAGGTCTTGATCCACTCGTCCATGGCGTTCTTCTGCGCCGACGAGCCCTGCGCGGTGAGCTGACCCGCCGTGCAGCTGCCGGGCGCGACAGACGCGGCCCCGGCGGGCGAGTCGGTGTTGTCAGAGCCGCACGCGGTGAGTGCGAGCGCGGCGGTCAAGGCAATGCCGGCAACGTAGTACCGCTGGAGCTTCACGGGTGTCCCTTCAATTGAACGCATCTCCGGGCTCCGAGGTCCCGGCCGGCCGAACTTTCATCGGCACACCCGGAAAGCTAGGAGCGCCAGGTGACCGGCTCCCCGGCCAAGAGTGAACGGAGGGTGAACACGTAGACGCCGGGCGGTGGCCTTTGGCCAAGGAGGGGTTGTCCGTAAAGTGAACTCAGCGCTCTGCGTCCGATTTGGGCGTTATCCTGCGTTCTCTTTGGACGCAAGGTGATGCCGCGGATACAACCCGCTACGGGAGTTGGTTACGGGCGGCTGTACATGACATCGGTCGAGTGGACCTCGAAGCCGAGCCGGCGGTAGAGCGCGACAGCGGCCGAGTTCGATTCGTCGACGTAGAGCAGCGCGTGCGACAGGCCGCGGCCCGCGAGGTGGTGCAGCCCGGCGACGCTCAGGGCGGCGCCGAGGCCCCGGCGGTGGCCGCCCGGGTCGACGCCGAGCACGTAGATCTCGCCGATCGCCGGCTCACCGCCCTCGGCGGGGTGAACCTTGGTCCAGTGGAAACCGAGCAACTCGCCGGCCGGGTCGACCGCCAGCAGGAAGCCGGCCGGGTCGAACCAGGGCTCGGCGAGGCGCAGCCGCAGATCGTCCGCGGTCCAGCGGCCCTGCTCGGGGTGGTGCGCGAAGGCGCGGGAGTTGACCGCCAGCCAGGCCTCGTCGTCGGCGCCGGGCACGAAGGCCCGCACGGTCACGTCGTCGGGCAATGGGACCGCGGGCAGGTCGGCGAGGCCGCGCCGCATCTGCCAGAGGACGCGCGAGCGGGCGAAGCCCGACCCCTCGGCGAAGGCGCGGGCGCCCTCGTCGTCGCCGTGCGCCCAGAACTGCCGCGCCCGGGGGCCGGCGGCCGCGAGCAGCGCGGTGCCGACGCCGCGCCGCCGGTGCTTGGGGTGCACCACGAGCTCGCCCGACAGATCGTCGACATAGGCGTAGCCCGCGAGGGATCCGTCCTGGTAGGCGAGCAGGTGGGTCCGGCCGGTGCCGCGCAGGCCGAGGACGCCGTCCTCGGAGAGCGGGTGGACGCCGTCGGCCTCGGCCGCCGCAGCGGCCAACGTGAGCACGTCGGCCGCCTCGGCGGGGGAGAGCCGGTCCAGAGGCCGGACTTCAGTCATGCGGGAGCGCTCAGACCGGCAGCGAGACGGGCTCGTTGTCGGGCAGCTTGCGGCCGCTCGGCGGAACCACGAACTTGTAGCCGACCTGGCGAACGGTGCCGATCATCGACTCGTACTCCGAGCCGAGCTTGGCCCGCAGCCGCCGCACGTGCACGTCGACCGTGCGGGTGCCGCCGAAGTAGTCGTAGCCCCAGACCTCGCGCAGCAGCTGGTCGCGGGTGAAGACCCGGCCGGGGTGCTGCGCCAGGAACTTCAGCAGCTCGAACTCCTTGTAGGTGAGGTCGAGCGGCCGGCCCTTGAGCTTGGCGGCGTAGGTGTCAGGGTCGATGTTGAGCTCGCCGGCGCGGATCGAGCCGCCGGCGCCGGCGGTCGCGTTCGTCAGGCGCCCGACCGCGAGGCGAAGCCGGGCCTCGACCTCGGCCGGACCAGCCGTGGCCAGGATGACGTCGTCGACACCCCAGTCGGCGTTGAGTGCGATCAGGCCGGCCTCGGTGACCACGGCCATGAGCGGGACGCCGATGCCGGTGGCGTGCAGCATCCGGCAGGTCGCGCGGGCCTCGGAGAGCTCCGAGCGGGCATCGACGAGCACGGCGTCCGGGCTCGGCCCGGAAACCAGAGTGCGCACGTCCCGGGGGGCGGTGCGCACCGAGTGGGGCAGGAGGTCCAGCGCGGGCAACACGGCGGAAGACTCACCGGCACGCGTCGTCACCAACAGGAGGATTTCCACACTCACCTCGATCCTCGCGGCACGAAGGCCGCACGGGTGACCCGGTCTGCGCAACTCAGGGTTGAGCCACCGGAAAGGACTTATCCCCGGCGTCACCGACGGGTGGGCTGGGAGTACCTTATCCGATTCGCCAGCTCATGGACCCCGGCCAGATCACCGAGTGATGTGAACTACGCCCCTGAGGTGACCGAACGGCCGGATCGTAACCAGCCTTTCACCCGAGTCGATTACCGCGATATGACCGGATGACGGGCAGGATGACCCGGCCGCGATGAGTACTCCTCGCCCCGGGTCTGGCACGATCGCAGGCGTGCAACCATCCGCGCACCGCGACAACGACTCCTGGGACGACGACGTCTCCCGGGAGATCGCCCGTTCGGCGCCGGGCCGTTCCTCCTCCGGCTTCTACGCCGGCGCACCCGAGCCCGCCTCGCTGATCGGCAAACGCGGCGGCGAGCAGGGTGAGGACGACGAGGACGAGGAGTTCGACGAGGAGATCCCGGTCGTACCGGTGCGCCGCCAGCTCTCGGTGGCGGTCGCCGGCTTCGCGGCTCTGCTGGGCATCGGGCTGATCCTCGGCGCGCAGACGTCCGGGCCGGACGCGCGCCTGTCGTACGCGATCGTGGTCTTCGGGGTGCAGCTGCTCTACATCCTGGCGTTCACGATGGCGATCCGGCCGCCGGCCGCCGGCACCGTCGCCGGGGTCTGCGTGGTCGCCGCGGCCGTCGCCGACTATCTGGCCGTCTCCCGCGAGTCGGCCGGCGTCATGCCGCTGCTGGCCGTCGCGGCGATCGGCTATGTGCTCGCGGTCGTCGGCCAGCAGCTGCGGTCGCAGGACCGGCTGCGCTTCCGCGACTCGCTCAGCGGCACGCTGCTCATCGTGGTCGGCGTGGTGTCGTTCGCGCAGTTGATCGTCCTCACCCGCAAGCCGGTCGGCACGCAGGCGGTGCTGGTCTGCCTGACCGCCTGCGCCGTCGCGGTGCTGGCCTCGCACCTGATCGACGCGGTCTTCCCGAAGCCGCGGATCGCGCCGCAGGTGCCGCGCGGCGCGACCGGCATCATCGTCGGCGCGATGCTCGGCACGCTCGCGGCGGCAGTGCTCGGCAGCGTGCTGGTGCTGCCGTTCACCCCGGCCAAGGGCGCGGTGCTCGGCTTCGTCGTGGCCGGCATCGCCGAGCTGGTCGACCTGGCGGTCAACTACTCCGAGGCCGGCCGGCGGATGGCCGGGTCGGCGCCCACGTTCTGGGTGGCCCGGCACATGCAGGGCCCGCTCGGCGCGTTCGCCCTGGCCCTGCCGGCCGCGTACGTGATGACGGTCTTCGTCCTCACCTGATGCGGTGTCGGAGTGCGGCATGGTGTCGGAATCCGGGCGCTGGGCATATACCGTGCCACTTGAGGTGACCGGGAGGCCGCAGTGGCGCAGGTGTACGAGTCCGAGAAGCCGCGTAAACGCCGGGGCAGGACGCTGATGATCGTCCTTGGCGTGCTGCTCGTGCTGCTCCTCGGCCTGCTGTTCGTCGCGGACCGGGTCGGCAAGTCCGTCGCGGAGCAGCTCATCGCCGACCGGGTCGTCTCGCAGCTGGACACGCAGGAGGCCACGGCGCAGCCGCCGGACGTGACCGTCGAGGGCGTGCCGTTCCTGACCCAGGTGCTGTCCGGCAACTACCAGGAGATCAGGATCCTGCTGAACGACTTCTCCGGGCCGGCCGGCAACGGCAAGAAGATCGACATGAAGCTGCTCGACATCCGCGCCGAGGACGTGAAGGCCTCCCTGGACACGCTCCGCAGCGGCACCGGCGACATCGTCGCGGGCACGGTCACCGGCGCCGGCACTATCACGTACGCCAACCTGGCCGACCTGATCGGCCGGGAGGGCCTGACGCTCAGCGAGCGTGACGGCAAGCTGATCGGCACCGCGCCGATCAAGGTGCTCGGCCAGACCTTCAACGCCAGCGGCACGGTGAACCTCGCGGTCAACGACGGCGTGGTCAGCGTGACCTTCGCCGACGTGACCGCGGAGGGCCTGCCGAACCTCCCGCTGGTGCGCGGGGTGGTGGACAGCCTGGTGCGGCAGATCTCCGTGGACCTGAAGGTGCCGGCCCTCCCGCTCGGCATGAAGGTGCAGAAGGTCGAGCCGACCCCGGATGGCCTCGTGGTGACCGCCGGTGCGAGCGACGTGCCGTTGAGCACCGGCTGACTGTGACCGCTGACTCGTTCCCGGATGGTGGTCGACGGTGTTCCGGGCTCTGGAACCGCTGGTAGGGTCACCGGCATGAGCCTGTTGCTCACCAAGAGGCGCGCGGTCGACCTGTGCCGCGTGGCCGCCTGCCTGTGTCGCCCTGTCATCTGACGGGGCCATTCAAGCTGCGCAGGATCTGACCTTCCGCCCGGCAGTGGCGCCGTCGCACCCAACCCAACGTGATCCGTTCCAACAAGGGTCCCGCGCGGGGTGCGACCGAAATTCCTCCGCGCGTCGACTCACCCCCATCTCACCTGACCAAGGGAGTAAACCGATGAGTCGCGACAACGCACTCGTGTCTGCCGACTGGGCCGAGAAGAATCTCGAGACGCCCGGTGTGGTCTTCGTCGAGGTCGACGAGGACACCACCGCCTACGACGGCGGCCACATCCCCGGCGCTGTGAAGATCGACTGGAAGGCCGACCTGCAGGACCCGGTCCGCCGTGACTTCGTCAACCAGGAGCAGTTCTCCCAGCTCCTGTCCGCGCGCGGCATCTCCAACGACGACACCGTGATCCTGTACGGCGGCAACAACAACTGGTTCGCGGCGTACGCGTACTGGTACTTCAAGCTCTACGGCCACGGCGACGTGAAGCTGATCGACGGCGGCCGCAAGAAGTGGGAGCTCGACGCCCGCCCGTACTCCAAGGACGTGCCGTCGCGCCCGGCGACGCAGTACCAGGCGTCGGCGCCGAACCTGGAGATCCGCGCCTTCCGCGACGAGGTCGTGAAGGCCATCGGCGTGAAGAACCTGGTCGACGTGCGCAGCCCCGACGAGTTCGCGGGCCGGCTGCTCGCGCCGGCGCACCTGCCGCAGGAGCAGTCGCAGCGGGCCGGCCACATCCCGACCGCGATCAGCGTGCCGTGGAGCAAGGCGGCCAACGAGGACGGCACGTTCAAGTCCGACGACGAGCTGGCCAAGATCTACGGTGAGGCCGGCCTGGACGGCGGCAAGGACACGATCGCCTACTGCCGCATCGGCGAGCGCTCCTCGCACACCTGGTTCGTGCTCAAGGAGCTGCTCGGCCACGAGAACGTGAAGAACTACGACGGTTCGTGGACCGAGTACGGCTCCCTCATCGGTGTGCCGATCGCCCTCGGCGACGAGCCCGGAAAGGCGTGACCATGACCTCTCCCTCGAACATCGCGGACGGCTGCGCCGCGCCCGACCAGTCGGCTCCCATCCCGGCAAGCGTCGACCTCGAGAAGGAAACGGTGATCACGGGCATCGTGACCAACGCCGACGGCGACGCGGTCGGCGGCGCATACGTCCGCCTGCTCGACTCGACCGGCGAGTTCACGGCCGAGGTGGTCACCTCCCCCGAGGGCGTCTTCCGCTTCTTCGCGGCGCCGGGCAGCTGGACCCTGCGGGCGCTGTCCCGGCACGGCAACGGCGACCTGGTCGTCGACGCCTCCCGCGGTCTGAACGAGGTCGGCCTCGGCGTCGCCGCCTGACCCACGCTCTGTTGACGAAGGGCGGGACCCCACCCGGGGCCCCGCCCTCGTTTTCCCTGCGCATGCGAGCATTGGCGCCGTGAGTCAGCCGCCCGGGTATCAATATCCGCCGCCGCCCGTCGCCGCCGAGCGGCCCAAGCGGCGGTGGTGGCTCATCGCGATCGTGGTCGCCTGGGCGCTGGCGCTGGCCGGATTCGCGGCCTGGTCCGTGCGGCACGACCCGCCGACCGTGGCGGAGCAGCGGGACATCGCCGAGGCGCTGCCCGTGCTGGAGCGGGCCACCGGCGACGTGTTCGCCGCCGCCGACGCGCCCGGCCGGGTGGTCACGCTCGGCCCGTTGGAGTTCGACCGCACCTGCGCGCTCACCCCGGTGTGGGACGGGGTCGAGGCCGGCCGGGACGTCACGGTCCGGGTGCGCGCCGGCGAGGCGCCGGCGGCGCTGGAGGCGATCGCGCGGGCGATGCCGGCCGATTACGACGCCGCCGTGCGGCGCAACACCGCCCGCACCCGGTACGCCCTGCGTGCCGACGCCGGCGAGTTCGTCGGCGTCGACGCCGCGGCCGACTCCGACGCCACCATCCTGACGCTGCGGGTCTCCACCGGATGCCGGCCGACGGCCAAGGGCGTCGACCTCGAGCCGTCGCCCCCGGCCGCCGTGGAGACGCCGCCGGCGTTCGGCGCGGCGCTGAAGGCGATCGGCGTGAGCGGGGCCGGTGCCACGGCCGCCGAGGTGGCCTGCCCCGGCGGCGGGACGGCCAGGACCGTGACGGCGGACGGGCCGGCGGCACCGGCGGATCTCGGCCGGGCGCTGCGGTCGGTGATCGGCGGCGCGGACGTCGTGCAGGCCGAACCGCACGCGCTGGCGTACCGCGACGGCGCGGTGTCCGTGGTGGTCGTCGACGGCGACGGCACGGCGCGGGTCACCGCGACCACCGGCTGTCGTTAACAAGCCTGCCAGATTCGGGCGCCCGATCCATTTACATGCGTGAATCGATGTTTTACGATCCTTTAACGCAAGGATTCGAACATAATCCACCATGAGTGCACGCCCTGGCGCGCCCCCGGAGGCTGCTGTGGACCGTCGTACCTTCCTGGCCGGAACCGTTGCCGTGCCCGCCGTCGCGGCGGTAACAGAACTGATCACCGGCTCGGCGGCGCGGGCCGCCGCGCCCGGCTACGTCGTCAACCGCTCGCCGCTGCGGCCCGACGCCTTCATCCGGCTCGCGCCCGGGCAGACCCGGGCCGCCGGCTGGCTCGCCACCCAGCTCGGCTACCAGCTGGACGGCATCAACGGGCGGATGACCGAGATCTCGCACTTCCTGCAGTACGACAACACCGGCTGGATCCGCCCGAGCCTGGGCGGCTGGGAGGAGCTGCCGTACTGGCTCAAGGGCTTCAGCAGCCTGGGCTACGTCACCGGCGACACCCGGGTCATCAACGAGACCCGGCGCTGGATCGACGGCGTCCTGGCGACCCAGGCGTCCGACGGCTTCTTCGGGCCGACCGGCCTGCGCACCAGCCTGAACAACGGCCCGGACTTCTGGCCGCACATGCCGATGCTGCACGCGATCCGCACCTACCAGGAGTTCACCGGCGACACCCGGATCGTGCCGTTCCTGACCCGCTTCTTCCAGTACGTCAACAGCCGTCCGACCAGCGTCTTCTCGCAGAGCTGGGGCAGCTTCCGCTGGGCGGACACGCTCGAGGTGGTGTTCTGGACCTACAACCGCACCGGCGACGCGTTCCTGATCGACCTGGCCCACAAGATCCACGCGAACTCGGCGAACTACCTGAACAACCTGCCGTCGCCGCACAACGTCAACCTCGCGCAGGGCTTCCGCGAGCCGGCCGTCTACTCCGTGCTGTCCGGCGACGCCGCGCACCGGCAGGCCAGCTACCAGGACTACAACGCGATCATGAACGCGTACGGGCAGTTCCCCGGCGGCGGGTTCGCCGGCGACGAGAACGCCCGGCCCGGCTTCGGCGACCCGCGGCAGGGCTTCGAGACCTGCGGCATCGTCGAGTTCATGGCCAGCCACGAGATGCTGAGCCGGATCACCGGTGACCCGGTCTGGGCCGACCGCGTCGAGGACCTGGCGTTCAACTCGCTGCCCGCCTCGCTGGACCAGAAGCAGAAGGGCATCCACTACATCACCAGCGCGAACAGCATCGCGCAGCTGGACCGCACCGGCCGGCAGGCACAGTTCCAGAACGGGTTCCCGATGCAGGCGTACATGCTGGGCATCGACAACTACCGGTGCTGCCCGCACAACTACGGCATGGGCTGGCCCTACTACGTCGAGGAGATGTGGGCGGCCACCCCGGACGCCGGCCTGGTCGCGAACCTGCACGGCCCGTCGCGGGTCACCGCCCGGGTCGCCGACGGTACGGCGGTCACGATCGTCGCCGACACGACCTACCCGTTCTCCGACACCATCACGTACACGGTGAGCACGCCGAAGGCCCTGGCCTTCCCGCTGTACCTGCGGATACCGGGGTGGTGTTCGGCGCCCGCGGTCACCGTCAACGGCGCCGCCGCGGCCGTCGCGCCCGGGCCGGCGTACTCGAAGATCAGCCGGACCTGGGCGAACGGTGACCGGGTCGTGCTGCGGCTGCCGATGCGCACGACGGTGAAGACCTGGAGCGGCAACCACAACGCGGTGTCGGTCGGCTTCGGCGCCCTGACGTTCTCGCTGGCGATCACCGAGAACTGGTCACGCAAGGGCGGCACGGACGCCTGGCCGACCAGCGAGGTGCGCCCGGGCTCGGCCTGGAACTACGGCCTCGACGGCGCCACGTCGTTCGCGGTGACGACCGGGCTGGGCAACCCGAACGACCCGTTCACGCCCGCCGGCGCGCCGATCCGGATCACCACGCCGGCCCGCAGGATTCCGGCCTGGACCGCCGACTCCGACCAGATCGTGACGCCGCTGCAGGACAGCCCGACCCCGTCGGCCGAGCCGGCCGAGACCGTCACCCTGATCCCGATGGGCGCGGCCCGGCTGCGGATCACGTCGTTCCCCACGATCGGCGCCGGCCGGCCGTGGGTGCCGCCCGGCGTGGCGTTCCGGATCCAGAACCAGCACAGCGGCAAGGTCCTCGGCGTCGACCAGATGTCGCAGGCGAACAGCGCCCGGGTCGTGCAGTTCGCGGACACCGGCACGGCCGACCACCTGTGGCAGCTCGTCGACAACGGCGACGGCTACGTGCGGATCCGCTGCGTGAACTCCGGCAAGGTGCTCGGCGTCGACCAGATGTCCACGGCGGACTCGGCGCAGGTCGTGCAGTTCGACGACAACGGCACCGGCGACCACCTGTGGCAGCTCGTCGACAACGGCACCGGCTACCTGCGGATCCGGAACCGCAACTCCGGCAAGGTCCTCGCCGTGGCCGGCATGTCCACGGCCGACTCCGCGAACGTGCAGCAGTTCGCCGACAACGGCACGGCCGACCACAACTGGCGGCTGATCCCCGACGGCACCGTCAAGCTGCAGGTCACGCACACCGACAAGGTGCTCGCCATCCAGAACATGTCGTCGGCCAACGGCGCGCAGCTCACCCAGTGGCCGCCGACCGGGACCGCCGACCACGTGTGGCGGTTCGAGGACGCGGGCGCCGGCCACTTCCGGATCGTCAGCAACCTCACCGGCAAGTGCGTGGACGTCAGCGGCGTCTCCACCGCGGACGGCGCGCGGGTGACCCAGTGGGACTACGTCGGCGGGGCCAATCAGCAGTGGCGGCTGGCCTGGGTCTCGGCCGGCGTCTTCGAGATCGTCGCGCGGCACAGCGGCAAGCTGCTGGAGGTGTCGGGCGCCTCGACCGCGGACGGCGCGCCGGTCGCGCAGTGGGCGGACCTGAACGTCGCGAACCAGCGCTGGCGGATCGTGCCGAGCTAGTAGACGACCGCTTGGGCGCCGTCGGACATGATCTCCTCGACGAAGACGGCGGCGCCCGCGATCCGGATGCCCGGCAGCACGTCGTCCGGGCCGATCTCCCGGCGCGCGGCGCACTGCGTGCAGGCGGTCACCCGGCCCGAGGTGAGCAGCAGCTCGAGCAGGCCCGGCAGGGGTGCGGCGTGCGGCAGGTCGAACTCGGCCGCGCGGCCGGGCAGCGCGAACCACGTCGACTCGCCGGTGAGCCAGAGGGACACGTCCACGCCGGACGCCGCCGCGGTCGAGGCCACCGTGAACGCCTGCGAGCAGCGTTCCGGGGCGTCCGCTCCGGCGGTTGCCTTGACGACGAGCAAACGGGCCATGTCGGTCAGCATAAGATGGCGGGGTCATGGTTACCGAGGTCGGGTTCGTGAGTCTGCTGGTCGCCGGGTTCGGCGGGCTGGCGGGCGGTTTGGGCTATCTGGCGATGCGCATTACAAGGGGACGCTGGTGAGTGAGACGGAAAACCCGCTGGGTCCGCCGCCCTGGATGAACGCGCCGCCGGTCGACGCGTACCCGTACGAGGACACGCACGACCTGCGGCAGGGTCCCGACCTGCACCCCGCGCTGCTCGGCCTGCTGCCGTTCATCGGACTCTGGCGCGGCCGCGGCCAGGGCGGATTCCCCGAGATCGAGGACTTCGATTTCGCGCAGGAGGTCCGGATCAGCCACGACGGCCGCCCCTTCCTGGCGTACGAGTCGCGGGCCTGGCTGCTCGACGCGGACTCCAAGCCGGTCCGGATGGCCGGGCGCGAGATCGGCTGGTGGCGGCCGGTGCTGGTCGACGACCGGCCCGGCGACGAGATGGAAGCCACGATGATGACGCCGACCGGGGTGATGGAGCTTTACCTCGGGCGGGTGAACGGCACGCGGCTGGAGATGGCGACGGACGCGGTCGTCCGCACGCCGTCGGCCAAGGAGGTGACCGCCGGGCACCGCCTCTTCGGCATCGTCGACGGCGCGCTGCTCTACGCGCAGGAGATGTCGGCGATGGGGCACTCCCTGCGGCCGCACCTGTCCGCGCGGCTGATCCGCATCGGCGGTTAGGCGAAGCCCAGCAGCGTCAGCAGGCGCCGGGTCCAGGGCGACCCGGCCCGCCGCGCTCCATCGAGCGCCCGGACCTCGGCCAGGCCACGCAGCGACGACGCGAGCCAGACGGCGTCGGCCGCCGCCAGCCCGTCGGCGGTGATCATGCGCTCCTCCGCGCGCAGGCCGAGCGCCGGCGCCTGCTCGAGCAGCTCGGCCGCCGTGGTGCCCGCAAGGATGCCGGTTTGCGCGTGCGGAACGGTGCACAGGGTGTCGCCGGCGAGCCAGACCAGGCTGGCGGTCGGTGCCTCCAGCGCACTCCCGTCCGGGTCCAGCCAGAGGAGATCGTCGGCGCCCTGGCGCACGGCCCAGCGCCGCGCCGCCAGGTTCTCCGCGTAGGAGAGCGTCTTCGCCGCGGAAAGCGACCACGGCGGGCGCGAGCGGACGCCCAGATCCGCCGTGATCACGCGGATGCCCTCGCGGCGCTCGCGGAGTGCGGCCGCGGGTACCGGGCCGACGGTGGCGTAGGTCGCCGGCTTGCCGGACGCCCGTCCGGCGGTGACGATCAGCCGCAGGGCGCCCTCGTCGCCGTGCCAGGACCCGGCCGCGCGGCCGGCCAGGTCGGCCAGCTCGGCCCGGGGCGGCGGCGCCAGTTCCAGCAGCGCCGCCGAGCGGTGCAGCCGGTCGAGGTGGCGGTCCAGCAGCCAGGGGCCCGACGGGCGCAGGTGCAGGGTCTCGAAGACGCCCTCGCCGTACAGCAGGCCGCGGTCCGTCGGGGTCACCGCGCCTGAGCCCGGAATCACCAGAATGCTTTCGCTCACGCCGCGGAGGGTATAGCCGGGCGAACTATGCTCGTTACGTGTCCGCCACATCGCTTGCCGAGATGCTCCGGGAGCGTGGCCTGCGCCTGACTCCGCAGCGCCAGCTGATCCTGGAGGCCGTGCACGAGCTTGGCCACGCGACCCCGGAGCAGATTCACCACACCGTGCGTGAACGCGCCGCCGGCGTCAACATCACCACCGTCTACCGCACCCTCGAGCTGCTCGAGGACCTGAGCCTGGTCAGCCACACCCACCTGTCGCACGGCTCGCCGACCTACCACCCGGCGGGCGAGGACCAGCACGTGCACCTCGTCTGCCGCAACTGCGGCTCGGTCGACGAGGTCGACCCCGCGGTGATGCTGCCCGTGACCGAACGGCTGCACGCCGACCGCGCCTTCCGGGTCGACGTCGGCCACGTCTCGCTATTCGGCGAGTGCGGCGACTGCCGGGAGGCGCAGGCGTGACCAAGGTTCTGATCGAGGAGCTCGAGCCCGGCTCCGCCGACGCGGGCGTGCCGGCGCACTACGGCGACCCGATGCGCGAGCAGCGCGTCCTCGACACCGCCGCCGGGCTGGTCGACCGGTCCAACCGGGACGTCATCGCGGTGCCCGGCGACGAGCGCGCGAGCTGGCTGCACACCCTGACCACCCAGCACCTGAGCGGCTTGCGCCCCGGGCAGGGCACCGAGTTCCTGGTGCTCTCCCCGCACGGCCACGTCGAGCAGCACGCCCTGGTCGCCGAGGACGGCACGACCGCCTGGCTGGACACCGAGCCCGGCGCGGGCGCCGGCCTGCTGAAGTACCTCGAGATGATGCGCTTCTTCACCCGGGTCGAGCCGCGCGACGCGACCGGCGAGACGGCCGTGCTGTCGCTGGTCGGGCCGCAGGCGGCCGCCGCGGCCCGGGCACACCTCGGCGTCGACTTGGCCGAGCCGCGGATCTTCGAGGTGCCGGGTCCGAAGTTCGCCGCCGGCGAGGTGCCGGCCGAGCCGACCGCCCTTTACGACGTACGACCGTTCGGCGCCGGTGCGCTCGCCCGCCGGGTGCCGCTCGGCGTCGACCTGCTGGTGCCCCGCTCCGCCCTCGACGAGGTGCTGGAGATGCTGGCCGACGTGCCGAGGGCCGGGCTGTGGGCCTACGAGGCCGTCCGGGTCGCCAACCGGCAGCCGCGGCTGGGCTGGGAGACCGATCACCGGACCATTCCGGCCGAGGCCGGCCTCACCGCGCCCGCCGTGCACCTCGACAAGGGCTGCTACCGGGGCCAGGAGACGATCGCCCGGGTGCACCACCTGGGCCGGCCGCCGCGGCGCGTGGTGCTGCTGCACCTCGACGGGATCGCCACCGACCAGCCGCCCGCGCAGGGCACCCCGGTGACCCTGGACGGGCGCGCCGTCGGCTTCGTCGGCACCGCGGTCCGCCATTACGAGCTGGGCATGATCGCCCTGGCCGTGCTCAAGCGCAACGTCGCGGACGACGCGTCACTGCTGGTCGGGGAGTCGGCCGCCGCCATCGACGTCTCGTAGGCCCGTCCCGCATGGCAGGATCGCGGACATGACCGGGACACTCATCACAGTCGCGCCCACCGGCGCGGAGAGCACTAAGGCAGCCGTACCCGCGCTGCCGGTGACGATCGACGAGCTCGTGGCCACCGCCAAGGAGTGCGAGGCGCTCGGCGCCTCGATCGTGCACGTCCACATCCGCGACGACGCGGGCGAGCCCAGCCTGGACCAGGGCCGGCTGCGCGCGACGGTGGCCGCGCTGAGGCAGGCGACGGACCTGATCATTCAGCTCTCCTCGGGCGGCGCCGTGACCGACCCGGAGGCCGACCGGCTGGCCGTGCTCGACGCCGGCCCGGAGATGGCGTCCTGCACGATGGGCACCGTCAACTTCGGCGACGGCGTGTTCATGAACCGCTGGGACTTCATCGTCGACCTGCACACCCGGATGCAGGAGCGGGGCATCGTGCCGGAGTACGAGATCTTCGACCTGGGTCAGCTGACCACCCTGCAGCGCCTGCTCGGCAAGCACGGGCTTCCGTTCGGCGGCCATGTGCACGTCGACCTGGTGATGGGCGTGCCCGGCGGCATGCCCGGCACCGCCGCGGCGCTGGTCGCGTGCGAGCAGGCGATCCGCGACCTGCCCGCGGGCACCACGTTCTCGGCCACCGGCATCGGGCGCAGCACGATCCCGGTCATGCTCGCCTCGCTGTCCGCGGGCGGGCACCTGCGGGTCGGCATGGAGGACACCATCACGTACGGCAAGGGCCAGCCGGTCGAGTCGAACATGCAGCTGGTGGCCCGGGCGTTCGGCTTCGCGCAGCTCGCGCAGCGGCCGCCGCTGATCACCACCGAGGCCCGCGAGCTGCTCGGGGTGCCGGCCCGATGATCCTGGCGGAGGTGGTGCGCTCGGGCTTCGTCGAGTCGGTGCACCACGGCTCGGTGGTGGTGCTCGACGCGGCCGGGCAGGTGGTCGCGTCGGCCGGCGAGGTGGCCGGCCCGATGTTCCCCCGCTCCTCCAACAAGCCGTTCCAGACGGTGGGGATGCTGCGGGCCGGGCTGCGTACCGCCGACTCGGCCGATCTCGCGCTGATCAGCGGCAGCCACTTCGGCGAGCCGTTCCACGTCGCCCGGGTTCGCGAGATCCTGAGCGCCGCCGGCCTGGACGAGGGCGCGCTGCGCTGCCCGGACTCGCTGCCGCTGTCGGAGAACGAGCGGGACATCGTGCTGCGCGACGGCCGCGGCCCCGAGCGGATCCTGATGAACTGCTCCGGCAAGCACGCCGGGATGCTGGCCACCTGCGTGGCGAACGGGTGGCCGCTGGACGACTACCGGAGCCCGAAGCATCCGCTGCAGGTGGCGATCGCCGCCGCGGTGACCGACCTGGTCGGCGAGCCGATCGCCGCGACCGGGGTCGACGGCTGCGGCGCGCCGGTGTTCGGGTTCTCGCTGACCGCCCTGGCCCGCGGGTTCCAGCGGCTGGTGCAGGCACCGCCCTCGTCGTTCGAGCGGCTGGTCGCGGACGCGATGCGCGCGGACCCGGAGCTGGTCGCGGGCACCGGCGAGGACGACACCCGGCTGATGCGGGGGGTGCCCGGCCTGCTGGCCAAGGGCGGCGCCGAGGGCGTGGTCGCGGTGGCGGTCGAGGGCACCGGCGCGGTCGCCATCAAGATCGAGGACGGCGCCATGCGGGCCCGGATGCCGATCCTGGTGTCCGCGCTGCGCCGGCTCGGCGTCGCGGCGCCGATCCTGGACGACCTGGCCACGGTGCCGGTGCTCGGCGGCGGCGTACGGATCGGCGAGGTCCGCGCGGCCTGGTGACACGACTCACGCTAGCTCCTGCAAGCAAGTGCTTGCAGGAGCTAGCACCGCGGGCTACCTTCGAATGCATGGCCACGCCAAAGGACCTGCCTCAGGACATCGGTGGATTCATCCGTGACCTGCGGCAGACCGCGAAGATCTCGCTGCGGCAGCTCGCCGAACGGGCGGGCGTGAGCAACCCGTACCTCAGCCAGATCGAGCGTGGCCTGCGCAAGCCCAGCGCCGAGGTGCTGCAGCAACTGGCCAGCGCGCTGCGGGTGTCGACACCCGCGATGTACCTGCGTGCCGGCCTGCTCGACGGGGAGGGCCAGCAGGGCGTGCTGGCCGCCATCGCGGTCGATCCCGACCTGACGATCGCCCAGAAGCAGTCGTTGTCGCAGATCTACGAGACGTTCCGAAACGAGACCGCCCGGCAGGCGCCCACGACTCCAGACGTGGCCGTCGCCGAGGACGGTGCAGCTCCCCCACCTAGCACCACCCAGCCCGAGGAGAGTAATTAAGTGACCACCGAGCAGACCAAGACCCGTATCCCCTCGCCGCTCTACGCCGCCGCCGGCGCCGGTGACCTGGCCTACCAGCAGCTCCGCAAGCTGCCGGCGGTCATCACCGACCTCAGCGACCGCGCCGCCGCCTCGCTGAAGGTCGCGAACGACACGGCGAGCACCAAGGCCGCCTCGCTCAAGACGACGGCCACCAGCACCGACTTCGACAAGCTGCGCGAGACCGCCACCGCGAGCGCCGTCGCGTTCGCCGCGGCCGCGCAGGAGCGTGCCGTCGCCGTCTACACCTCGCTTGTCGCGCACGGCGAGCGCGTGGTCGGCACCGGCGTCGTCGAGGCCGCCGAGGTGGTCAACGCCGACATGGTGACCACGGTGGAGCCGAAGGCCGTCGAGGCCGCCGCCGCCGAGTCCGCGCCGAAGCCGCGCAAGCGCGCGACCCGCCCGGCCGGCAAGTAACCACGGAAACTCTTTGATCAGCGGGCCTCGGCGTCAGCCGGGGCCCGCGGCATAGACTGGCGGTCATGGCCTACAGCGCGACACCCATCTTCTACGACGACGTCGCGGGTCTCATCGCCCTCGCCGTCTCGATCCTGTCGTTGGTCGTGCAGGCTGTCGCGCTCATCCACTGCGTGACCCAGCGCGGCGACGGTTTCCAGGCGATCGGCACCCTGCCCAAGGGTGCCTGGCTGGCCATCCTCGCCGTCTGCATCATCCTGACGCTGCTCGGCGTCGGCGGTGGTGCCACCGGCCTGTTCGGCCTCATCGGCGTGGCCGCCGCGCTGATCTACCTGCTCGACGTCCGGCCCGGCCTGCGTGACCTCTCGGACGGCAAGGGCTTCTGGTGAAGGGTCTCCGCTGGCCGCCGCCTCCCGACGGCGGCCCGCGGAATCCCGGCCCCGGCCCGAGCGCGCCGCGGGGCGGCCGGCCGACCCTGCCGTCGCCGCCGACCGAGCTGATCGAGGCCCGGCCCGGCGTACGCCTGGAGCAGCTGGTCACGGGCGTCGGTGAGCCGGTCACGGTCTTCGCGCACGGGCTGGCCGGCGACATCTCCGGCACCCGCCCGCTCGGCAGCGGCGTCACCGGCCGGCGGGTCTTCTTCCACTTCGCCGGGCACGGCCGCTCGGACGCGCCGCCCGGACCGTGGAGCTTCGCCGATCTCGCCGACGACCTGCGGGCCGTCGCCGACCGGTCCGGCGCCACCCGGGCGCTCGGCGTCAGCATGGGCGCCGGCGCGCTGTGCCGGCTGCTCGCGGACACGCCCGGGCGCTTCGAACGGATCGTGCTCTATCTGCCCGCGCCGCTGGACGGCGTGCGGCCGCCGCAGGCCGAGGCGCGGCTGACCCGTCTGCTCGCCGCGATCGAGTCGGGCGAGGCCGCGCTGGTCGCGGAGGCCGTCGAGCCCGAGCTGCCGCCGTCGGTGCGTAACACGCCGACGGGGTGGAGCTATCTGCGGCAGCGGGTCGAGCAGTTGCTGACCGACGGGCTCGCGCCCGAGCTGGACACCCTGTGGCGGGCGCCCGCGGTGCCGGACACCTCGGCGCTGACGGCGTTCCGGGGCCGGGCGCTGGTGATCGGGTGCGTGGGGGACGACGTGCATCCCGCGCCCGTCGCCGAGCGGCTCGCCGGGCTGTTGCCCGACGCCGAGCTGCACGTCTACGACCGGCCGGCGGTGCTCTGGACCAAGCGCAAGGAGCTGCGCGAACGCGTCTCCGCCTTCCTGAACGCGGCCTGATCGCGACGCCGCGCGGGACCGGGACATCCCCGATCAAGTGGGTAGATCGCCCGAGCCGTAACTTTTCGGGCACTGAAACGGTGTTCATGACGTGCCGCTTTCCCCCAAATCCATCTTTTTCGGCCTGGTGACCCTCGGGCTTCCGTTCGCCGTCACGGTCGGCTGGACGCTCGGCTCGCCGGCACCCGCAGCGCCGGTGCTGAGCGCGCCCGGCGGCGCCGGCGGAATCGGCCACGCGCCCGAGCGGGCCGCGAGGCCGGCGTCCGAGTCGAACGCCGCGTTGCCGTCGCCGCCCGCCACCACGCCGGTCGCCGTGGAATCGTCCCTGGCCGTCGCGGACCGGGCCGCGGTCGCGGTGCCGAGCGCCGCCGCACCGTCCACCGTGGTCGCCGGATCGCCCTCGCCGACCTTTACGCTGTTGAATCCCCCGGTGCCGACCCCGACCATGGTCATCCCCCCGCCGAGCCCGTCCGCGACGGCGCCGAGCGCGAGCACCGACCCGGAGGCCTCCGGCCCTGCCGAGCCGAACCTGGCCCAGGGGTCCTAAGCTCCCGGACCGTGGGGAGTAATTCGAACCAACTGCGGTCCGTTGCCGAACAGGGAGCCGCCGCGACCGGCGGCGCCGTGCGGGAGTTCGCCGCCGGCGCGGGCCTGCTCGGCCGCGGCCTGCTCCTGGTCCTGCGCAGCCCGAAGATCCTCGGCCTGGGCCTGCTCCCGGCGCTGATCGCCGGCCTGCTGTACGCGGCCGCGCTGGCCGCCCTGATCGCGTACGTCGACGACCTGTCCGCGACGGTCACCTGGTTCGCCGACGACTGGTCGGAGGTCAGCCGCAACCTGACCCGGGTGCTGGCCGGCGTGGCCCTGATCGGGCTCGGCGGTCTGTTCGGCGTGCTCACCTTCACCGCCGTCACGCTGCTGATCGGCGACCCGTTCTACGAGAAGATCTCCGGTCTGGTCGAGGCCCGTTACGGCGGCGTGCCGGACGAGGTCGAGGTGTCCCTCGGCCGCTCGCTGGCCCGCAGCCTGGTGGACTCGCTGCGCCTGATCGGGCTGTCCATCCTCTTCGGCATCCCGCTGTTCGTGGCCGGCTTCATCCCGGTGGTCGGACAGACCGTGGTCCCGGTGATCGGCGCAACGATCGGCGGCTGGCTGCTCGCGGTCGAGCTGACCGGCGTGCCGTTCCAGCGGCGCGGTCAGCGCCTGCGCCACCGCCGGGCCGCGCTGCGCGGCAACCGCCCGCTCGCCCTCGGCTTCGGGGTGGCCGTCTTCGCCTGCTTCCTGATCCCGCTGGGCGCGGTGCTGGTGATGCCGGCCGCCGTGGTGGGCGGCACCCTGCTCGCCCGCCGCTCCCTCGGACTACCCATCGAGATCACGACGGTGCGGTCCCTCTAGGCCGCGTCTCGTGGATCGCGTCGTCCGAGGATCCCCGGGTCACCACCGAGACCACCATCGGGACCCCTTCCGGCGGCGCCTCGAATGCCGGCTTGAGCCAGCGATCCGGGCCCTCCCGGACGATCAGCGCACCCGCGTCGAAAGCGGCCCCGAAGGCCGGGGCGACGAGCGCCGAGAACTGGAAGTCACCCCGGTACGAGCCGAGCGGCAGCGGCGCCTCGGCGCGCACCGATCCTTCCTCAGGGCTGGTGAAGAGGTCCGTGCGCGGGCCGGCGGCGACGGTCAGCACACCCTCCTTGTAGGCCCAGCTCTGCGGTGCGGGTGACCAGCGCAGCGGGAACGGCAGTTCAGGCACGCGGATCTCCATGCCGACCGTTCGCTCCGCAGGAAAGCGCCACCGCCCTCAGCGTGCTCTCCGTCCCGCCGTGGACCTCGATGGTGCGCTCGCCGAAGCTCCCGGCCACGCCTCCCAGAACCGTGGCCGGCAGACGCCGAGCAGCTCGCCGGTGCGGTGCGCGAGGGGCTCGCGATACTCCTCAGCGCCGGGGTCGGTCAGCGTGCCGAAGTAGCTGAAGATCACCGCGCACATGGCCCACACACGGACGCGCCGGAGACCCCCCGTGGTGCGAGGGCCTCCGGCGAGGCGGTTCCGTGCGGTGGATCAGGATCCGCGAAGGATCAGGTTGCCGCTGTCCGCGGCTTTAGCCCGCTGGCGTTTCGTTCAAACCCAAACCACGCAGGACGTTATCGCGGTTCGCGTTTCCGCGCAGCGCGGTCAAGGAATTCAAGCGGCCCAGCAAAGTCGTGGAAGATGCGGGGCATTTCAAGTCTTGAATCGCCGACAAGGTCTTTTCAAAACGTTGGATGCGGCTTTCGAGGTCCGTTCCACTCGGAAGGTTCGCATTCTTGAGCGCTACCTGCGCGTTCACTTGGGCTTGAGTGGGCGGGCAGCGACCGGGAACGTTTACCCCGGTAGGGCCCACGCGGTCGGCCGTCGCGTTCGGATTGCCCGGGCTGAAACCCAGCGCCGGCACCAAAGCGTTGATGTCACCGGAGCTGGCTCCGGCGTTCCCCGTCGCTCCACTCGAGGCCGCGTCACCGGATCCTGCGGCGGCGGCTTTATCCGCTGGCGTTTCGTTCAAACCCAAACCACGCAGGACGTTATCGCGGTTCGCGTTTCCGCGCAGCGCGGTCAAGGAATTCAAGCGGCCCAGCAAAGTCGTGGAAGATGCGGGGCATTTCAAGTCTTGAATCGCCGACAAGGTCTTTTCAAAACGTTGGATGCGGCTTTCGAGGTCCGTTCCACTCGGAAGGTTCGCATTCTTGAGCGCTACCTGCGCGTTCACTTGGGCTTGAGTGGGCGGGCAGCGACCGGGAACGTTTACCCCGGTAGGGCCCACGCGGTCGGCCGTCGCGTTCGGATTGCCCGGGCTGAAACCCAGCGCCGGCACCAAAGCGTTGATGTCACCGGAGCCGGCTCCGGACTCGGCGGCCTGGCTCATCCCCGTGCCGACTGCGAGCGCCGAGCCGAGCAGCGCTGCGGCGGCACCTGCGATCACCAGCTTCCGGGTCCGTCCGCTGATCTTGCTCCTCCGGTACATGCACCGCTCCTTCGCCCTAGGTCCAGCTGTTCGTTGCAGCACCGATAGTTACGAGAAGCGACGGGCGGAGGGTTCAGGAAACTTACCTTAAATATATTTATGGTTGTAGTGACTCCGGAGCGTGAAGACGCGGCATCGTGCGGCCGACGTCGGCCGGCACCCGTTCGCGAGCGGCACGGTCCACGCCGCCGGCCGGCCGACGAGCACCGCCGGCCACCCGTGCAGCGGCGCGCTTGCTCGAGGAGATCCACGAGACACGGCCTAGGCGGAGGCCCGGACCACCAGTTCGGTGGGGAGGACGACGGCGTCCGGCTCCGACGGTCGCTCGTTGACCAGGCCCAGCATCTGCCGCGCCATGGTCCGGCCCATGTCGACTATCGGCTGGCGGACCGTGGTCAGCGGCGGGTCGCTGAGCCTGCTGATCTCGAAGTCGTCGAAGCCGACCACCGCGACGTCCTCCGGCACCCGGCGGCCCGCGTCCTTGAGCGCCTGCAGTGCGCCGTGGGCCATCATGTCGGAGGCCACGAAGACCGCGTCCAGGCCCGGGTCGTCGGCGAGCAGCTGGCGCATCGCGCGCAGGCCGGACTCGCGGGTGAAGTCGCCGACGGCGACGTGCTCGGGCAGCCCCGCCTCGCGCAGCGTGTCCTGGTAGCCGGTCAGCCGGTCTATCCCGGCGATCATGTCCTGCGGGCCGGCGATGGTGGCGATCCTGCGCCGCCCGGTACCCAGCAGATGCCGGACCGCCTTGCCGACGCCGCCGACGTGGTCCACGTCGACGTACGGGACCGGCAGCTCGGCCGGGGTCATCGGGCGGCCGCTGCAGACCACCGGGATGCCGAGCCGGGCGAGCGCGCCGGGCAGCGGGTCGGCGCCGTGCATCGAGGCGAACATGACGCCGTCGACGTGGCCCGCCATCGCGTACCGCTCGACCCGGTCGTGGCTGGCCGCGGAGCCCGCCATCATCAGCACCAGCTGCTTGTCCGCCGCGTCGAGCTCCATGCTCACGCCGCGGATCACCGCGGGGAAGAACAGGTCGTCGGAGAAGACCCGGTTCGCCGTCTCCGGCAGGATCAGCGCGATCGACTCGGTGCGCTGCGTGACCAGGCTGCGCGCGGCCTGGTTGGGCACGTAGCCCAGCTCCTCGACGGCCTGGTTCACCGCGTCACGGATCGCCACGGCGACCGTGGTCGACCCGTTGACGACGCGGGAGACGGTCGCCCTCGAGACACCGGCCCGCCTGGCCACGGCCTCCAGAGTCGGTCGCTCCCGCGTCACCATCAGCTCACTCCCCGATCCGGCCCCGGTCGGTGAGACCGTTTCGCCGGATCACCTCCTGGTACCACCGCGCGCTGTCCTTCGGCACCCGCTGCTGCGTGGTGTAGTCCACGTGCACGAGACCGAATCGCTTGGCGTACCCCTCGGCCCATTCGAAATTGTCCATCAACGACCACGCGAAGTATCCCCGAAGGTCAACGCCGTGGGAAATGGCATCCAAGCACGCGCGCAGATGCCCGTCGAGGTACTCGATGCGGTCGGTGTCGTGCACCTCGCCGTCCTCGGACGGCCCGTCGGAGTACGACGCGCCGTTCTCGGTGATCATCATCGGCGTGCCGGGGTAGTCGCGGTGGATCCGGTCCAGCAGCCGGGTCAGCGCGGCCGGCTCGATCTGCCAGCCGATGTCGGTGACCGGGCCGACCGGCTCGCGGAACGCGACGCCCTCGGTGCCCGGCGCGTCCAGCGCGGCCGGCGTGCCGGGCTTCGCCGAGACGTACGTCGGCGTGTAGAAGTTGACGCCCAGCACGTCGATGGGCGCGTTGATGATCTCCTCGTCGCCGTCCTGGATGAACGACAGGTCGACGAACCGGGCCATGTGCTCGCGCATGTCGTCCGGGTACCGCCCGCGCAGCAGCGGGTCGAGGAAGATCCGGTTGTTGAGGCCGTCGACGATGCGGGCGGCCTCGAGGTCGGCGGAGTTCTCCGGGTCGAGCGGCAGGACCGAGGCCGGGTTCAGCGTGATGCTGACGCTCTGCGCACCGGCCGAGCGCAGGGCGCGGGCGGCCAGGCCGTGGCCGAGCAGCAGATGGTGCACGGCCTTGAAGACCGCGGCCGGGTTCCGGACGCCCGGCGCGTGGCGGCCGCTGCCGTAGCCCAGGTACGCCGAGCACCACGGCTCGTTCAGCGTGGTCCAGGTGCGCACCCGGTCGCCGAGGCGGGCGTGCACGATCTGGGCGTACTCGGCGAAGGCCTCGGCGGTGGCGCGGGCCGTCCAGCCGCCGCGGTCCTCGAGGCTCTGCGGCAGGTCCCAGTGGTACAGCGTGACGACCGGGTCGATGCCCTTGCCGATCAGCTCGTCCGTGAGCCGGTCGTAGAAGTCCAGTCCGCGGGTGTTGACCGGACCGGTGCCGTCGGGCTGAATGCGCGGCCAGGCGATCGAGTACCGGTACGAGGCCAGCCCGAGGCCGGCCATCATCGCGACGTCCTCGACGTAGCGGTGGTAGTGGTCGCACGCCACGTCGCCGGTGTGCCCGGCGTACACCCGGTCCGGCGTGCGGCTGAACGTGTCCCAGATGGACGGCCCGCGGCCGTCCTCGTTTACCGCGCCCTCGATCTGGTAAGACGCCGTCGCGGCGCCCCAGATGAAGCCGTCCGGGAACCGCGCCCCCGATGCCAGTGGTCTGTCGCTCGACTCCACCGAGACGGTTGCCGTCATCCTTCACCGCTCCCTGCGTGATCCGCCGCCGCCGTGCCGGGCCGCGCCGACCGGCTTGATCAGCGGCGGGACTGTGGCGGGCGGCCGGAAACGACCGCCCTTAACCGGTACAGCGTAGAGCCAATCCTCTTCTCGGGAGCCATCCGAAAGTTGCGGAACGCGGTCCGGATTATGGGACGCCTCAACCGGCCCTGAGCGGGCTGAACAGGCGTGGGTCGCCGGTCAGGTGCAGATTGTCCGGATCGATCCGTCCCATAAGCGCCAGCAGCACGTCGCTCGCGGTGCCGGAGGCCTCCGCGCGGGGGTGGTGATCGTCGGAATCCAGGATCGTTCCGGTGTCCAGCAGCGCGATGCCCGCGCCGCGCAACCGGACGAACCACTCGTAGCTCGCGTCAGTGGCGATAAGGTGCACTACGCCGTACAGATCGGTGGGGCCCTTGCGGCGGCCGGCCGGCAGCCAGGTGTCGATCACCTCGTTGACGCCGTCCGCGGCGAGCTTCGTCTCGATCGGGACGGCGCGACCGGCCGCGGCCTCGGCGTCCCAGCGGTGCACCGAGATCTCGTGCGCCATCCGGCGCTGCCAGAAGCCGGCCTTGCGCGCCTGCGCCGGCCAGGTCCAGGACGGGTGGTCGGGGTCGAGCGCGTCGAGCGTCTCGATCGTTCCGGTCATCTCCCGGCGCAGCTGGTCGAGGGCCGCGGGCCAATCGGGCCGGGGATCGGGGATGACCGGATCGGCGGGCCGGTCGATCACGCCGCGCGGCGTCAGCTCGCGCACCCAGTGCAGGGTGGTGGTGACATGCTCGACCAGGTCGGCCACCGTCCAACCCGGACACGAGGGCACCGCGGCCTCGGGCCCGGTCTCGGCGACCGCGTCCTGGAACGCGGGCCCGTCCGCGCGCAGGGCGGCGAGCCAGAAGTCCTTCGTCGCGTGCAGCCTGTTCATCAGCCTTCTCCCACTCGAGGAGGACCACCGGATTCCACCCGTGGCCCCGCGGCCTAGGGTGAACGTCGTGCCTGACGTTAGTGCTGACCACCCAACCGCCGCACCCACAGCGCATGCCAGTTCGCTGGGGGCGTACACGACGCTACGCCTCGGCGGGCCCGCGGGCGCCCTGGCCGTGCTGTCCGAAACGGATGAAGTGGTGGCAACCGTACGGGCAGCCGCTGGCTCGGGGCAATCCGTGCTCGTCCTCGCCGGCGGGAGCAACGTCGTGATCGGGGACGCGGGATTCCCCGGAACCGTGCTGCTGCTGCGTACCCGCGGGGTGCGCGTGGTCGACCGGAGCTCGCGCGGCGTGCTCGTGCGGGTCGCCGCCGGGGAGCCGTGGGACGAGTTCGTCGCGGACACGATCGAGCGGGGCCTCTCGGGCCTCGAGGCGCTGTCCGGCATCCCCGGCTCGGCCGGCGCGACCCCGATCCAGAACGTGGGCGCCTACGGCCAGGAGGTCGCGCACACGATCGAGGCGGTGCACGTCTACGACCGGCACGCGGACGAGGTGCGGGCGCTCTCGCTGCCGGAATGCGGTTTTGCCTACCGGTCGAGCATTTTCAAGCACAGCGACCGCTGGGTCGTGCTCGAGGTCGACTTCCGCCTCGAGGCCGCCCGGCAGTCGGCCCCGGTCCGGTACGCCGAACTGGCACGTCAACTGGGCGTCGAGGTCGGCGACCGGGCGGGCGTGTCGCAGGTCCGCGAGACGGTGCTGAAGCTGCGCGCGGGCAAAGGCATGGTGCTCGACCCCGAGGACCCGGACACCCGGTCGGTCGGCTCGTTCTTCACCAACCCGGTGCTGTCGGCGCAGGAGTGGGTCGCGGTGCAGGACCGGCTCGCCGACGCGGGCGCGGCGCCGAGCTGGCCGGCGCCGAACGGGACGGTCAAGGTCCCGGCCGCGTGGCTGATCGAGAAGGCGGGCTTCGGCAAGGGCTACGCCGGCGCCGGCGGGGTGGCGATCTCCTCGAAGCACACGCTCGCGCTGACCCACCGCGGCGGCGGCACGACGACGGCGCTGCTCGACCTGGCCCGGGAGATCCGCGACGGCGTGCGGGACCGGTTCGGCGTCGTCCTGCATCCCGAACCGGTCCTGGTGAACTGCGTCCTCTAGGCGCACCGCTAACGCCAGCCGAAGACCTGGGTCCAGTAGTAGGTGCCGTTCGCGGCGCGCTGCACGCCCGTGCCGAGCGCCTTCACGCCGCAGTTGAGGATGTTGGCCCGGTGCGGCGGGCTGGCCATCCAGGCCGCCATGACCTCGGCGGTGCCGGAGTAGCCGTGTGCGACGTTCTCGCCCGCCACGGCGTGGTAGCCGGCGGCGCGGGAGCGGCTCCGGAAGGTCGAGCCGTTCCAGCCGAAGTGCCCGAAGTCGCCGGTGGCGGCCATGTAGTGGCTCTGCCGGACGGCCGCGACGGTCAGTTCCTCGTCCAGGGCGACGGCGGGGCAGCCGTGGCGCAGCCGAGCCCGGTTGGTCGACTCGAACACCTCTTCGCCGAGCACCGGGTAGGTGGTCGGCCCGGCTCCGCCCCTGGCTGCCACGGCCGCCGGGATCGTGGTCTCGGCGTGCGTGGGTGTCGCCACGATCCCTATCAGCGCGACCGGCGCGGCCGCGATCAGGGCGAGACATCGTACGGAACCGAACACTTGCTGCCTCCCGATCCGCGCTGGGCGCGTGTTCGCCCGGCATGGCTATCGGATCGGCTTTTTGGCAGTATGTCCTTTCTTTGCCCGTTTACAACGTATCGACCCGCAAGGCTGTTAGCCTGTGGGGATGGTGGGCGGAAGCCTGATCTCGGCGCCTGCCCCCGCGTCTGGGGCATATGTCAGCCGAACGGAACCTCCGTGCCCGGCGGCGATCGCCTCGGCCAGCAGCATCCACACCGCGGTGCTGCGGCGGCGGTACGGCGGCTCGGGGAGGGCCAGCATCCCGGCCATCAGCTGCTCGTCGGTGAGCTGCTCGGACTGCCGGGCGGTGACCCGCACCGTCCAGCCCTGTCGCCCGGCCGATGCCCGTACCGTTGCGGACCGGTCGGCCGCGCCGCTGGCCACCGTGCCGATCACCGCGTAGAGGAGATCCCGCAGCAGCGGGGCGTCGGCGGACAGCGGTGGCCCGGAATCGGCTTGTACGGTCGCGTCCGTGTAGGGCTCCCGGCTGGCCAGCAGCTCGGCGGCCTCCGCGATCAGCGCGGGGAGTTCGACGACGGTGCGCCGTGGCTCGAGGTCGCCGGTCTGCAGCCGGCCGACCAGCATGAGGTCCTCGACCAGCGCGAGCATCCGCTCGGTGTTGCGGCGCACGGCCGCCAGCGCGACCGAGCGCTCGGCCGGCGCGAGGCTGTCGGTGTCCAGGCTCTCGGTGAACGACGCGATGGTGGTCAGCGGCGTCCGTAGCTCGTGCGAGACGACCGCGAGGAACCGGGCCTGCTGGGCCCCGCCCGCGGGTGCCCGCGACGGCGTACCGGGTTCGGGGGTCATCGAACCCTCATCGACGGGCCCGGCGGCGTAGGCGCACGCTGAACTATAACTTTCCGTATATGAACGGACACGTCACGCTATCGTGGTTTTGGGCATTCATCTTTTCGCCCTCCGTCTTCGCGGGGGACGCAGGTAAGACGCTGACCGATGCAGCCACCGTGCCGCGCTGGCCGGGCAGCCGCGTCAGGCGACGCAAGGTTGGGGGTCACGGTGGTTAGAGCATGAGCAGGTTGCTCGTGGTCGAGGACGACCCGGACATCGCGTTGGCGCTGCGGCTTCTGTTCAGCCGGGCCGGCTATGAGGTGGCGCACGCCGGCGACGGCCGCGCCGGCCTCAAGGAGGCCTACGCCGAACACCCCGACCTGGTGGTGCTCGATGTCGGCCTGCCGGAGATGGACGGCTGGCAGGTCCTCGAGCGGCTCCGGGACGTGTCCGACGTACCGGTGCTGGTGCTCACCGCGCACGGCCAGGAGGCCGAGAAGGTACGCGGCCTGCGCGGCGGCGCCGACGACTACCTCACCAAGCCGTTCGCCAACAACGAGTTGCTCGCCCGGGTCGAGGCGCTGCTGCGCCGCTCGTCCAGCGGGCAGAACAGCTGGGCCAGCCAGATCTACGACGACGGGCTGGTGCACCTCGACCCGACCAAGCGCCGGGTCTACGTCAAGGGCGACGAGAAGCGCCTGACGCCCACCGAGTTTCGGCTGCTCAACGCCCTGGTTCGGCACGCGGGCGCGGTGCTGAGCCCGAACCAGCTGCTCACCCAGGCCTGGGACGACCCGACCGGCATCGGCCAGGAGCGGGTCAAGTTCGCCGTCCTCCGGCTACGCCGCAAGCTCGGCTGGTCGGATCCCGACGAATCGCCCATCGAATCCGTGCGCGGATTCGGCTACCGCTACCGGCGTGCTGGAGGCGACACCTGAGCCGGTCGAGGTAGCAGTCCGGGTGTCCTCAGATGAGGAGCCGGTGGGTCGATGAGGGCAGTGGGATACGAGCAGGAGGTAGTCGTGGAAGACCTTGGTGAGATCGTCGGCGAATTCCTGATGGAGAGCCACGAGAACCTGGACCAGATCGACCGGGATCTCGTCGCACTCGAACAGGAGCCGGGATCGCGTGACCTGATCTCGCGCATCTTCCGGGCAATCCACACGATCAAGGGCACGAGCGGGTTCCTGGCCTTCACCCGGCTGGAGACGCTCGCACACGCCGGCGAGTCGCTGCTGTCGCGGTTGCGCGACGGCGTGCAGCCGGTGACGCCCACCACGATCACGACCCTGCTCGCCACGATCGACGGCGTCCGCGCGCTGCTCGAGGCGATCGAGCAGGACGGCAACGAGGGCGAAGTCGACGTCGACGCCATCATCGCGGCGGTGCACGCGCAGATGAACGCGACCGGCGCGGAGGCCGGCCCCGTCGTCAGGCCTGCCGTCGAGCGCGCCGAGGCGCCGGAGCCGCTCGAGGAGCTGCCCGCACGCGCGGTGGAGCCGGTCGAGGGGCAGCGCAGGCCGCTCGGCGAGATGCTCGTCGAGTCCGGCGCCGCCGCGCCCGGCGACGTCGGCTCCGCGCTGCAGCAGCAGCTGGAGGGCGACGAGCGCAAGCTCGGCGCGATCCTGCTGGAGGAGGGCAAGGCCGCGCCGGCCGCGGTCAACGAGGCCCTGCAGGCGCAGACGCCCAAGCGCAGCGTCGCCGACAGCGCGATCCGGGTCGACGTAGACCTGCTGGACGGCCTGATGAACCTGGTCGGCGAGCTGGTACTGGCGCGCAACCAGCTGGTCCGCGGCGTGATGGAGACCGGCGACTCCGGCCTGGTCCGCAGCGCGCAGCGGCTCGGCATGATCACCAGTGAGCTGCAAGAGGGCATCATGAAGACCCGGATGCAGCCGATCGAGCACATCTGGTCGAAGCTGCCCCGGGTCATCCGCGACCTGAGCCAGTCGCTCGGCAAGAAGGTCGAGCTGGTCATGGAGGGCAAGGAGACCGAGCTCGACCGCAGCCTGCTGGAGGCGGTCAAGGACCCGCTGACCCACCTGGTGCGCAACGCCGTCGACCACGGCATCGAGGAGTCGGACAAGCGGGTCGCCGCCGGCAAGCCGGCGGAGGGCACGCTGACCCTGCGGGCCTACCACGAGGGCGGGCACGTCGCGGTCGACGTTGCCGACGACGGCGCGGGCATGGACGTCAACCGGATCGCCGAGAAGGCGATCGAGAAGGGCCTGCTCCGCCCGGAGCAGGTCGCCACCATGGACAAGCGCGAGATCATGGCCATGGTCTTCCAGCCGGGCTTCTCCACCGCGGCGAAGGTGACCAACGTGTCCGGCCGCGGCGTCGGCATGGACGTGGTCAAGACCAACATCGAGCGGATCGGCGGCGCGGTCAGCGTCGACTCGACGCTGGGCGAGGGCACGGTCTGGCGCCTCACCATCCCGCTGACCCTGGCGATCATCCAGGCGCTGACCGTCGACTGCGGCGACCAGCGCTACGTGGTGCCGCAGGTCGCGGTCCTTGAGCTGGTCTTCATCGACGGCCAGTCCACGAAGATCGAGTACGCCTCCGGCGCGCCGGTGTACCGGCTGCGCGGCAAGCTGCTGCCGCTGGTCCGCCTGGACCGGGCCCTCGGCCTGGACGTCGGCGGCGACCAGGGCGTCTACATCATGGTTCTGCACGCCGACGGGCGCCGCTTCGGGCTGGTCGTCGACCGCGTCCTCAACACCGAGGAGGTCGTGGTCAAGGCCCTCAACAGCCGCTTCAAGGACATCGGCCTGTACGCCGGCGCCACGATCCTGGGCGACGGCAAGGTCGGCCTCATCCTCGACATCTCCTCGCTGGCCCGCCGCTCGCACCTGACCGCCGAGTCCGACCGCGAGAACCTGGTCGGCACGTCGCGCGCCGGCAACGGCGCCGGTACGGGCGAGCGTCTGCTGGTCACCGCGGTCGGCGAGCGCCGGGTCGCGATCCCGCTGGACGCGGTCACCCGGCTCGAGGAGTTCCCGCGGAGCCGCATCGAGCACGCCGGTTCCCGCGAGGTCGTTCAGTACCGGGGGCAGATCCTGCCGCTGGTTCGCCTGTCGCACCTGCTCGGGGCGTACAGCGAGATGGAGGAGGGCGAGACGGTGTCCGTGGTCGTGTACAGCGAGGGTCAGCGCAGCGTCGCCCTGGTCGTCGACCGGATCGTGGACATCGCCGAGAACTCGACGACGGCGCGCCGCGAGGCGGAGGAGGACGGCCTGGTCGGCACCGCGGTGATCCAGCAGCGGGTGACCGAGCTGCTCGACGTGCGCCGGGCCATCCTCGCCGCGGATCCGAACTTCTACACCGAGTCGGCCGACGAGATGCTGGTGGAGGCCTGAGATGGCGAGCCGTCAATTCGCAACCTTCGAGGTGGCAGACCAGCTCTTCGGTGTCGAGGTCGACACCGTCCAGGAGGTGCTCTCGTACAACGAGTACACCCCCGTGCCGCTCGCGCCGCCGGCCGTAGGCGGGCTGTTCAACCTGCGTGGCCAGGTGATCGCCGCGGTGGACCTGCGGGTGCAGCTGGGCCTGGCCCGGCAGGCCATGGAGGGGCCGGTGATGAACGTGATCCTGCGGGGTGACGGCGAGCCGGTCAGCCTGCTGGTCGACCGGATCGGCGAGGTCGTCGACCTCGACGACGAGGCCTTCGAGCCGCCGCCGGACACGCTCAGCGGCCCCACCCGGGAGCTGGTGGTCGGCACCTTCAAGCTCGACGGGCGGCTGATGCTCGCCCTCGACGTCAACCAGGCCGTCGACACCTATCGAGCCACCACCTGATGTACAGCCTCGTCAGTGCCCCCGTCCTCGGCTTCGACCTCACCCGCTTGGGTGGCGGGTCGGCGACCGCCGAGGTGCTGCTGCGCGCCCTGCGTCTGGGCGTCGGGGACCTGCCGGTGCTGGCACAGCGGCTGCCCGACGAGGGGGTGCGCGGCCCGCTCTGGGTCGAGGTGGAGAGCGCCGCGCGCCGGATGCCCAGCCTGAAAGGCATGAAGTCGGACGACCCGGCGAGCTCGCTGGCGCTGGTGGAGCGCGCGCCGATCGGCTCGGTGGACGCGCTGCTGACCTGCCTGCGCTACGACGTGATGGCCTGGACCTGGCACGGCACCGGCCGCGACGCGACACAGAGCGAGGACGCCGCCGCGGCGACGGCGCTGCTCTGCGACGCGGCCGTGGCCAGCTACCTGCGCGAGGTGCTGGACGACACCACCCGGCGGATGCTCGGCGCGGGCTGGGTCGCTGCGGTGCGCAAGCTGCCCGCCGGCAAGCCGATCGACCTGGGCCCGCACCACTACGCGGTGTCCGCGCTGCTGGATCGGCTCCGGTCGCTGCGCGCCAACGACCTGACCCGGCTGCTGCAGTCCGCCGAGGACGCCCGGCGCAACGCCGGCGGGTGGTCACCGGCCGTGCACTCGGCGTCCTGGGCCGCCTACCTCTCGGACCGGGTACGCACCGCCGCCGCGGCCCAGATGCTGCTGGTGCAGGCGATGGACACGGCCGCGATCCCGGTGGCCGACCGCGCGGGCGGCGTCTGGAACATGCTCAGCGGCGCGGTGCAGGCGCTGGTGGTCCGCGACCTGTTGGACACCGCCACGGCACACCGGCTGCTCGCGCCGGTCGTCGCGGCGCTCGGCCCAGCGTGGCTCGGGTGAAGGGCCGGGTGAATCCATGATCAGAGTTCTGGTCGTAGACGACTCCGTCGTCGTGCGGCGGCTCATCGTCGACTCGCTGACCGGCGCGCCGGAGATCGAGGTGGTCGGCACCGCCGCGAACGGCCTGCTCGCCCAGGCCAAGATCGATCAGCTCAAGCCGGACGCGGTCACGATGGACATCGAGATGCCGCAGATGAACGGCATCGAGGCGGTCCGCGAGCTGCGCAAGCGGCACAAGCACCTACCCGTGATCATGTTCAGCACGCTCTCGGCGGCCGGAGCCAGCGCGACGCTGGAGGCGCTGTCAGCCGGCGCCACCGACTACGTGACCAAGCCGAGCAACGTCGGCTCGATCCAGGAGTCGATCGCGGCCGTACGCGAGCAGCTCGTTCCCAAGATCCATGCACTGGCCCGGCGCAGGTCCGTCACCGGCCCGCCGACCCGGCCCGGCCCGCCCGCCGGCCGCCCAGGGCTGGCGCCGCCGCCCGGAGGCCGGCCTGGCGCGCCCGTGCCCGGCCGTCCCGGCCTGGCGCCCGCCCGGCCCGGGATCGCCGGACCGCCCCGCCCGGTGCGGCGCGGCCCGCCGGTGCGCGTCGACATCCTCGCGATCGGGTCCTCGACCGGCGGCCCCGACGCGCTGACCAAGGTGCTGCAGGCGATGCCGACGGACCTGCCGGTGCCGATCGTGGTCACCCAGCACATGCCGCCGGTGTTCACCAAGATGTTCGCCGAGCGACTCGACCGCAGCACGCCGCTGCGGGTGTTCGAGGCCGCCGACGGCATGGAACTCGCTCCCGGCACGGTCTACATCGCACCGGGAGACAAGCACCTGGTGCTGCAGCGCCGCAGCACCGCGACCCTGATCCAGCTGAGCGGCGCGCCGCCGGAGAACTCGTGCCGTCCGGCGGTCGACGTGATGTTCCGCTCGGTGGCGTCGATCTTCGGGGCGTCGGCGTTCGCCACGGTGCTCACCGGCATGGGATATGACGGACGAGGTGGTTCCAAGGTGCTGCGCGAGGCAGGTGCCGAGATCATGGCGCAGGACGAGGCCAGTTCCGTGGTGTGGGGCATGCCCGGCGCCGTGGTCGGCGCCGGCCTCGCCGACGAGATTCTGCCCCTGGACCGGATCGCCGCCGCGATGATCCAGCGGGTCCAGACCGGCCGTGTCTCCCGGCCGGCGGCGGTGAGCCGGTGACTCTCTCGGCAGCGGACTTCGCGTTCGTCTCGGCCATGGTCCGGCGGGAGGCGGCGATCGTGCTCGCCCCCGGCAAGGAGTACCTGGTCGAGGCGCGGCTCATCCCGGTGGCCCGGCAGGTCGGCGCGGAAAGCGTCGCCGCCTTCCTGGCGAACCTGCAGCGCCGCCCCAACCCCGCGGACCAGCGGCGGATCATCGACGCGCTGACCACCAACGAGACCTCGTGGTTCCGCGACCGCGAGCCGTTCACGGCGATGACCGACGTGGTGCTGCCGGAACTGGTGCGCACCCGGGCGTCGACCCGCAAGGTGCGGATCTGGTCGGCGGCCAGCTCCAGCGGCCAGGAGGCGTACAGCCTGGCGATCACGCTGCAGGAGAACCTGCCGACCGGCTGGTCCTACGAGATCATGGGCAGCGACATCTCCACCGAGATGATCAAGCGGGCCGAGGCGGCCGAGTACAGCCAGGTCGAGGTCAACCGCGGCCTGCCCGCCACCCAGCTGGTCCAGTACTTCGAGCGCGCGGGCGCGCACTGGCGGGTAACGCCCGGCCTACGGCGCAATGTCTCGTTCCGGCTGATGAACCTGACCGCACCGCTGCCGTCGATGCCGCCGTTCGACGTGATCTTCCTTAGGAATGTGCTCATCTATTTCGACGTCGCGACGAAGAAGTCTGTGTTGCGCAACGTCGCCCGGCTGTTGCGACCGGACGGCTGGCTGTTCCTCGGAGCGGCCGAGACGACCATCGGCATCGACGAAAACTATGAACGGGTAGCGGCCGGCCGGACCTCTGCCTACCGAGTGCGGAGCGCGGTACCGGCCGGTGCCGCCAGGAAGGGGTGAGCCGCGGTGCGAGCCATGGTGATCGACGACTCCCGCGCGATGCGCATGATTCTCAAGCGCATCGTCGCCAAGCTGAACTTCGAGGCGATCGAGGCCGGTGACGGCCAAGAGGCCCTCGACCTGCTCGCCACGATGACCGAGGTGCCGGAGCTGGCCCTCATCGACTGGAACATGCCCAACATGAACGGGCTCGAGTTCGTGACCAAGGTCCGCGCCGAACCGCGGCTGCGCGAAATGACGCTGGTAATGGTCACGACAGAGAGTGAACAGAGCCAGATCGTCCGCGCACTGGCCGCAGGAGCACACGAGTATGTGATCAAGCCCTTCACGGAGGGCGCAATGATCGAAAAGCTGGCCCTGCTGGGCCTAGTCCCGACCGGAGCGAACTCATGAGTCGAGAAAACCTGGTAGGCGAGGACGACCTCGCCGAGATGGTGGAGCAGGTCTGGGTCTCCTATCTCGATCCAGAAGGCGTCAGCCCGCTCGTCCTCAACGGTGACGCGTCGCAGCTGTCGGAGGTGCACTCGACGGTGTCCATCACCGGCACCTGGCACGGGCACCTGGTCTACGCGTCGTCACGTAAGGCCGCCGAGAAGGCCGCCGCCGCGTTCCTGGCCATGGAGCCGGAGGAGGTCGGCCAGGACGACCTCTCGGACGTGCTCGGCGAGCTGGCGAACATCGTCGGCGGCAACGTCAAGGCGATGCTGCCGGCCGGCTGCTACCTGTCCCTGCCGACCGTGGTGCTGGCGCCGGACACGGCGTCGTACTACCCGGCGGCCGAGCGGATCACCGGCCTCTACGGCGTCTGGGACGGCGAACCGGTGTCGATCTCGATGTGGCAGAGCGTGAAGCAGGAGGCGAGCGCATGAAGATCCTGATCGCCGACGACAGCCGGGTGATGCGGCAGATCGTGAGCCGGACCCTGCGGCAGGCGGGATTCGGGGATCATGACCTGGTGGAGGCCGCCGACGGTCAGGAGGCCGTCGACAAGGCGATCGCCGAGAAGCCGGACCTGGTCATCTCCGACTGGAACATGCCGGAGCTGACCGGGATCGAGGTACTGCGCAAGCTGCGGGCGGCCGGCAACAACGTGAAGTTCGGCTTCGTCACGTCTGAGTCCACGCCCGAGATGCAGCAGGCGGCGGAGGCCGCAGGCTCGGCCTTCTTCATCGTCAAGCCCTTCACCGCCGAACGTTTCGACGAGGTCTTCTCACCTATCTTGGGATGATATAGCTATGTCTGACACCTCGGTTATCCCTGCCGCCCTCAGCGTCCGCAACCTCTTCGAGGACCTGCTCGGCCGGGACGTCAACGTCGCCTCGGGCGACCCGATGACCGCGGAGGACCTGCCCACCGGCGTGATCGCCCTGTACACCGACGCCTCGCAACAGCTGTATGCGGTGCTCGGCCTGCAGCTACCCCTGGCGGCGAACGCCGGAGCGGCCCTCGGCCTGCTCCCCGCCGGCGCCGCCGAGGACAGCATCGAGGAGGGGAAGCTCTATCCGAACCTGGCCGAGAACGTCTTCGAGCTGTGCAACGTGCTGACCAGCCTGCTCAACCGGGAGGGCGCACCGCACGTCAAGCTCTACCAGGTGATCTACCCGGGCATGCCGCTGCCGAACGACGCGCGCGCGCAGCTGCTCGCCCTCGGCAAGCGGCTCGACCTCACCGTCGAGGTCACCCGCTACGGCAAGGGAAAGCTCTCGCTCTCGCTGGTCTGAAACACGGCCGACTCTGGCGCCCCGCTGAAACTGCGCGGGGCCCTTTCCTGTGACCCGGGGCCGGTGCGCTGGGGCAGGACCACCGCCGGGTGGTAGGCGAGGTCTTCGTCGCGCCGCAGGCGGTTCGCCGCCCGGCTCAGGCCGCGGCGGGCCGGGACGAACCGCTGCGGCGCCGAGCTCACGCCGTATCGCAGCAGCGCCGCCGGGTTCGGGCGGCCCGCGCCCGACAGGTCGTAGCCGCAGGCCACCAGCCGGGATCCGAGCGCGGCCTCACAGAGCGCGATCTCCTCGGCGGTCAGCCGCGTCTGCCAGCTCTGCACCCGCTGCGTCGTCACCGGCGCGTGCGTACGCGCATGCCAGGTCTTGAACGACGGCACCGCGACGTCCGCGACGGCCGAGGGCTCCGCCATCGCCGGGTCGTACCGTTCGCCGAGGTAGGCGCAGAGCTTGGCGAGGCCGGCGTGCGGGTCCGCGACCAGGTCCTCGTAGCGCACCTCGTGCCACTGCGCGGGGCCGAGGCGCCGGGCGGCCCGGCGCGCGTCGTCAACGGCCCGGGACCACGCCGCGACGGTCGCGTAGATGTCCTGACGGTGCCAGGACATCTCCTTCAGCGAGGCGACACAGTCCCGGCCGTCCCGAACGATGTTGATGAACTGCGCGTCCGGGAAGAGTCGCAGCAGGACGTCGACGTTGTTCAGGTACGCCGGGCGCTTGTCGCCCCACCGCGGCTTGCCGAAGCGGGCCGCGTACCGCTGGAAGACGGTGCCCAGCGCGGAGCCGAGCGTGCCCGGGCCGGCCGTGATCCGTTCGGTGATGTCGTCCGCGTCGAGCCCGAGGTCGCAGAAGCGGGTCTCGCGCCGGTGGATGATCCAGTGGGCCAGCGCGCGCCGGTTGGCGGCCTCCGAGAGGTCGCCGAAGAGCCGCCGCTCCCAGTACGCGTTGAGCGTGAACCGCGTCTCGGGCGGAATCGCGATCCGTGGGTGGGCGTGCAGCATGAGCTGGAGCATCGTGGTGCCCGACCGCGGGCAACCGACGACGATGATCGGACGATCAGTCACCAGAGGCAACATATCGTACTAAGCGGAAACTATTAACGAATAGCCAACGAGTGTCGTTAACAGGATGAATCAGGCCGGCGGTCCGGCCTCCGGCTCCACCGACGTCGGCGTGGTCGGGGTGCCCGACTCCTCCGTCCTGCCGTATCCGGCCGTGATGAAGCGCAGCCCGGCGAGCAGGACCGCGGCGATCGGCACGGCGATGAGGAAGCGGATCAGCACCTGGCTGATGTCGATCTCGTCGGTGACGTAGCGGTACAGCGCCGGTGCGCTCATGAGCAGCGCGAAGAGCAGGACGGAGGGCCGGATCACGGGCTACCGGCCCCGGGCGGGCCGCCGCGGAAGGGCGGGCATCGGGACCACGTCCGAGGCGATCCGCGCGCACAGCATCGCGGCCCAGGCGTGCGGGGTGGCGGGCTTGCCGTCCAGCGAGACGACCGGCTTCTCCAGGCCGAGCACCGTGCCCGGGTCCGCGGTGAGGTCGAGGCCGTGCGCCACGAGCGCCTCGATGTCGCCGAGCATCCGCAGGTGCCGGGCCGTGTCCGCGGTCTTGCGCGTCGCGTCGACCACCGCCCAGACGGCGGTGGCGCCGAGCGCCTCGCACATGTCGCTGATCCAGATCGGGTCGGTCCCGCCGACCTTCGCGTCGACCACCACGATCCAGGCGTGGTCGGCGTTCTGCAGCCGCTCCGCCCTGGTCGCGGCGGCCGGCGGATCGCCGAGCACCCGCGACGAGTGCATGCCGGTGCCGGCCGCGGACGGCCCGCCGAGCAGCAGGTGCGACTCGGCGATGCCAGCCTGTTCGCAGAGCTTGCGGCCGAGCGGCAGCGCGTGGTCCAGGTCGCCGAGGAGGACCAGGATCTCGCCCGGCGCGTCCGGGACGCCCGGCGCGGCGGGGCGGGAGGCCAGCACGCCGAGCACGCCCGAGTAGGTGTCGCCGCCGACGATCTGCGCGACCATCTCCTCCGGCATGCCGACCATCATGAGGTTGCGCTGCACCGGATCCGGGTGCAAGGGCCGCAGCGTGGCCGGCGGTTGCGGCATCCCCTGCGGCGTGGTTCCCGGCGCGCCGAGACCGAGGCCGGCCAGCGTCTCGGCCAGGTCGGCCGCGGTCGTCGCGGTCGTCGCCGGCGCGCGGCCGTATGCCGCGGCCGCCCGGCCCGGGGCGGCGGGCTCCCCGGTCACGTTCAGGCCGCCCATCAGCTCGGCGAGCGACGGTACGGGCGGCAGCGGCCGAACCCCGCCGGTCGCGCCGCCGTTGACCGGGAAGCCGGTGGCCCGCGCCGGGCGGAACGGCCGCACCGTCGGCCCGTCCTCGGGTTGTTCCGGCTCGACGGCGGGGTGCGGCCGGGGCCGGGACCACGCGGGGTCCTCCGCCTTGTCGAGGCCGGCCATCAGCTCGGCGAAGGCGGCACCCGGGTCGGTGACCTCCCGTCCGCCCTCGCGGCCGGGCCGGCCGACGGCGGAGGCGGCGTCGCCCATGCCGGCGTCGCGGCCCGTCCGGCGGTCGTCGTCGTCCGGCGCTATCCGGTCACCGGACTCGGCCCGGGCCAGCAGCTGCTCCAGCGACTGCGCCGGCTCCGCGGCCCCCGCCGGCCGGCTCTTCGGCGGTTCAGCGCGTTCGTCGGCGTCGGGTACCTCGACCGACAGCTCGTAGCGCTGTTTGGCGAAGAAGCCGCCGAAGCCACCGGTACGGACCTTGTCGGCCGAGATGATCCGGACCGATGAGCCGTACTCATCGCGCACCTGGGCCAGCAACGGCTCGATCGCCGGCCCCTCAAGCAGTACCCGCGTAGGCACCGTTCACCACCCCCATGGTCTCGATCTGTGCGGAAGAACCAGAGATCTCGGAATAGGACAGCACCTGCACGCGGCGGGAACCTGCGCGCAGGAGACGCAACATCGGCAGCCGCAGCTGCGGGGAGCAGGCCAGCACCGGCGTGATGCCCTGCTGTTCGGCGGCCTCGACGAGCTGGCCGGCCTCGGTGACAATCGCCTCGGCGCGCATGCCGTCGATCGCCATGAACGCACCGGTCTCGCTCGGCCGCAGCGATTCGAGCAGCCCCTGCTCGAGCATCGGGTCGAGGGTGATGACGGACAGCCGGCCGCCGGTCGCGTACTGGGCGGCGATGGCCGGGCCCAGCGCCGCGCGGGCCGCCTCGACGAGGCCGTCGTGGTCGACGGAGACCTTGGCGCGCAGCGACAGCGACTCGAAGATCCGGACCAGGTCGCGGATCGGTACGCCCTCGTCCAGCAGCGCCTGCAGCACCCGCTGGATCTGGCCGAGGCTCAGCAGCGTCGGGGTCAGCTCCTCGACCACTACCGGGTGGGTGCGCTTGACCATCTCGGTCAGGGACCGCACGTCCTCGCGGCCGAGCAGCCGGCTGGCGTTCTGCCGGACGATCTCGGCCAGGTGCGTGATGATCACGGAGGCCCGGTCGACGACGGTCGCGCCCGAGAGTTCCGCCTGGTAGTGCAGCTCCGCCGGCACCCACTTGCCGGCCAGGCCGAAGACCGGCTCGACGCCGGCCCGGCCGGGCAGCGCCTGCAGCCCGTCGCCGATCGCCAGCACCGTGCCGGGCGGGGCCTGGCCGGTGCCGGCGTCGATGCCGCTGATCCGGATCGCGTACGAGGAGAGCGGCAGGTCGAGGTCGTCGCGGGTGCGCACGGGCGGCATGACCAGGCCCAGCTCGAGCGCCATCTTGCGGCGCAGCGCGCGGACCCGGTCCAGCAGGTCGCCGCCGTTGCTGTCGACCAGGTCGACCAGGTCGGGGGAGAGCGCCAGCTCGAGCGGGTCGACGCGCATCTCGCCGATCAGCTGCTCGGGCGAGTCCGGCGACGGGCGTTCGACGTCGGCGACCGGTGTGCCCTCGCCCTCGGGGACCGGGTCCGGTATCCGCTGGGCCACCAGCAGCACGACCGCGCCGATCACCAGGAACGGCACCGGGGGCAGGCCGGGGATGATGCACATGGCGAGCGCCGCGCCGCCGGCGATGCGCAGCGCCAGCTTGTTCTGGCTCAGCTGGGTGGTGACGCTGCTGCCCATGTCGCCCGAGGTCGCCGAGCGGGTGGTGATCAGGCCGGTGGCGACCGAGAGCAGCAGCGCCGGGATCTGGGAGACCAGGCCGTCGCCGACGGTCAGCAGGCTGTAGTGGTTCATCGCCTCGGCGGGCGACATGCCCTCCTGGAGTATGCCGATCGTGAAGCCGCCGACCAGGTTGATGACGGTGATGATGATCGCGGCGATCGCGTCGCCCTTGACGAACTTGGAGCCACCGTCCATCGCGCCGTAGAAGTCGGCCTCGGCGGCGACGTCGGCGCGGCGCTGCTTCGCCTCGACCTCGTCGATCAGGCCGGCGTTCAGGTCGGCGTCGATCGCCATCTGCTTGCCCGGCATGGCGTCGAGGGTGAAGCGGGCGCCGACCTCGGCGACGCGCTCGGCGCCCTTCGTCACCACGACGATCTGCACGATGATCAGGATCATGAAGATGACCAGGCCGATGACGAGCGAGCCGCCGACCACGAAGCTGCCGAACGCGTGGATGACCTTGCCGGCGTCGCCGTCGCGCAGCACCAGCCGGGTGGCGCTGATGTTGAGCGCGAGCCGGAACAGCGTGGCGACCAGCAGCAGGGCCGGGAAGACGGAGAAGTCGAGGGGCCGCTGAACGAACATGGCGATCAGCAGGATGAGCAGGGCGCCGGTGATGTTGAGCGCGATCAACATGTCGAGCAGGAAGGTCGGCAGGGGTACGACCATCATGACGATGATGCCGATGACCCCGATGGGCACGGCGAGCTTGCTGAGGTTGCGGTTCTTCACAGCACCCCCTCCACCTGCTGATACTCCCGCAGCGATGGGTATGATGTGAGGAATTCTCCCAGATTGGGGGTATGCCGCCCTAATCCGTAGTGGCAACCGAATTGGCGGTTCAGGCGGCCGCTGGTGTCGGGTTCGGGTTGCGGTGCAGACCGGCCGCCGAGCCCCTCGCCTTCAGGCTCATCACGAACGCCAGCACCTTGGCCACCGCGCCGAAGAACTCCGCCGGGATCTCCATGCCGACCTCGACGCTCTTCTCCAGCGCCCGGGCCAGCGCCACGTCCTGGACCATCGGTATCCGGTTCTCGCTGGCCAGCTCGCGGATCTTCTGGGCGATGGCGCCCTGCCCCTTGGCGATCACCCGCGGCGCGCCCTTCTCCGCGTCGTAACGCAGGGCGACGGCGACGTGGGTCGGGTTGACCAGCACCACGTCGGCGGTCGGTACGTCGGCCATCTGGCGGTTGCGGGCCATGGCCATCTGCCTGGCCCGGATCTGCCCCTTGACGTGCGGGTCGCCCTCGGTGTTCTTGTGCTCCTGCTTGACCTCCTCCTTGCTCATCCGCAGCTGCTTGTTGGTACGCCGGCGGACCACGAAGTAGTCGGCCGCGGCCATCACGATGCCGGCGACGGCCGCGGCCCGGATCAGCGACAGCACGGCGTCGTTGATCACGCCGAGCAGCGAGCCGATCTGCAGCCGTCCCGCGGTCATCAGCACCGGCACGATGTCCTTCATCGTCATGTACAGGACGGCGGCCAGCACGGCGGTCTTGACCAGCGCCTTGGTGCCCTCCCAGAGAGCCTGCGGCCCGAACATCCGCTTGATGCCGGGAAACGGGTTCAGCCGGCTGAACTTCGGGATGAACAGCTTGGTGGCGACCCGGATGCCGCCCTGTGCGGCGGCCGCGGCGATGCCGACCGCCATCATCGTGAGCGCGAGAGGCAGCACCGCCCAGCCGGCGCTCATCAGGCCGTCCTTGAGGATGCCGAGCGCGATCTGCGGGTCCGGGTCGGCGATGACGTCCGGCACCTTGGCCATCAGCTCGCGGGAGTGGTCCATCGCCGAACCCAGGGTGCGCGGCAGCATGATGCTGGCCGCCAGCATGCCGACCCAGGCGCCGATGTCCTGGCTGCGCCCGATCTGGCCTTCCTTGCGGGCCTTCTTCAGCTTCTGCGGTGTCGGCTGTTCGGTCTTCTCACCGGCCACGGATCACCCCCCGCTCAGCTTGACGACCGCGACGACCGCCTGGTCGACCAGCTCGTCGAGGGCGCGGGGCAGGATCGCGATCGCCGTGCCGGACAGGGTCAGGGTCAGCAGGATCTTCGCCGGGAAGCCGAGCTGGAACGCGTTGAGCGCGGGCGCCACCCGGTTCAGCAGGCCGAACGCGACATCGGTGAGGAACAGGACGGCGATCAGCGGGCCGGCGATCTGCAGCGCGGCCAGGAACATCTCGCCGATGCCCTGGGTGAGCACCTTGCCGAAGGTCTCGAGGGAGAACGTCGCGTCCAGCGGCAGCGTCTCGTACGAGTGCAGGAACCCGCGCAGGATCATCTGGTGGCCGTCGCTGGCGAAGAGCAGGGTCACCGCGAGCAGGTTGTAGAAGCGGCCGAAGATCGAGCTCTGGTTCTGCGACATCGGGTCGTAGGCGGAGGCCAGGGAGAAGCCGCCGAAGAGGTCGAGCAGGTCGCCGGCCGCCTGAATGGCGGCGAAGTACAGGTAGGTGATGAAGCCGAGCGCCGCGCCGACGAAGACCTGCAGCGCCGCGCTCCCGATGATCGCCGAGGTCTCCAGCGACGGCGTGCTGGCGGTCAGGTAGGGCGCCATCGGCAGCGCCAGCCCGATCGAGAGCAGGACCTTGACCTGCGGCGGGATGAGCCGGGAGTTGAACGGCGGGCAGAGCATCAGCCATGCGCCGCAGCGAGTGGCGCCGAGCATGACCGCCAGGACCTCCGAGATTGGGATGTCCCAATTCACCCGGGCCTCATTCGTACGACCCCACCAGCGCCGTGATGATCAGCCCCCAGCCGTTGACGAGTACGAAGAGCAGGAGCTTGAACGGCAGCGCGACTGTTACCGGCGGTAACATCATCATGCCGAGTGACATCAGCGACGCGGAGACGACCATGTCGATGATGAGGAACGGGATGAAGATGACGAAGCCGATGATGAAGGCCGCGCGCAGCTCGGACAGGACGAACGCGGGGATCAGGGTGGTCGTCGGCACGTCGTCGGGGTTGGCCGGCTTCTCCTCGCCGGACACCTTGATCAGCAGCGCGAGCTCCTCGGGGCGGGTGCTCTTGAACATGAACTCGCGCAGCGGCACCATGCCGTCCTCGAACGCCTGCGACTGGGTCTTGGTGCCGTCCAGGTAGGGCTGCAGGCCCTCCTCGTTCATCTGGGTGAGCGTCGGGGTCATGATGAACAGGCTGATGAAGAGCGCCAAACCGGCCAGCACCTGGTTCGGCGGCATGCTCATCAGGCCCATCGCGTTGCGGGTGATGCCGAGAACCATGAAGATCTTGGTGAAGCACGTGCAGAGCAGCAGCACCGCGGGCGCCACCGAGAGCACGGTCAGGCCCAGCACGATCACCAGCGCGGTGGACGGCTTGCTGCCGTCGGGGTTCGTGCCGTCGATGTTGACGCTGATACTGCCGCCGGTGGGTGACACGGTCGGCGCGACCGGCGCGGTCGGCCCCGGCGCCCTCGGCAGCTCGTACCGCACGGCGACCTGCGCCGGTTGCGGCATCGGCATCGGCTGCGGCGCGGCCTGCGCCGCCGCGGCCGGCACCAGCGCGGCCGCCGCGAAGAGCAGGATCAGCAGGGTACGCCGCAACATGTCAGCGCCTCGTCGTCCGGTCTCGCAGGAAGTCAAGCGTCGAGCTCCAGGTCCGCGGCGACAGGACCGACCCGTCGAGCTTGCCGCCGGGTTCGGGCAGCACCGGCAGCACCTCGTGTTTCTGCCGCTCCGGCTGCGGCTCGGCGCCGAACGCGTCCAGGTCGGTCTCGCCCAGCAGGCTCACCTGGTTGTCGGTGACGCCGAGGATCAGCGCGCGGTCCGCCACCTGGACGACCGCGACGGAGGAGCTGCGGGTCAGATGCTGCCGGTTGAGCACCGACAGGCTGCCCGACCCGCGCCGCCGCATGCCTCCACGTCCCACGACCTTGGCCAGCGCCCACAGCAGGCCGAAGACGACCAGCAGCGAGAAGCCGATCCGCAGGACGAGCTCGAACAAGGCCTACTCCCGTTCGCTGCCGGGAGAGACGATCTCGGTGATCCGGATGCCGAAGTTCTCGTCGATGACGACGACCTCGCCGCGGGCGATCAGGCGGCCGTTGACCAGCAGGTCCGCCGGGCTGCCGGCGGCCCGGTCCAGCTCGACGATGGCGCCCGGAATGAGGGAGAGCAGTTCCCGCACGCTCATCCGGGTCCGGCCCAGCTCGGCGGAGACCTCCATCTCGACGTCGTGCAGCATGTCCAGGCCGCGGATGGTCACGGCCGCGCCTTCGCGCCGGCCGGCTCCGCCCGGCGCCGCGTCGGCCGGCCACGGCGCGAGCGCCATCGCGAGCACCGCGCGGATCTCGCCGCCGTCGAGCAGGGGTACGGCGATCGCGCCGTCCTTCGCCGCGATCGCGCTCAACGCGACCACCGGCTCCATGAGCTGTCCCGGGTCGAGGACCACCGGGCCGAACGCGCGGGCCGCGGCCTCCAGCGCCGGGCGTACGGCCGCGGTCAGGTCGAGCTCGCCGAGCGGGCTCTCCTTGAGCGCGTCCGCCAGGTCCTGCCCGACCACGACGACTGCCTCGCCGGTGGCCGCGCCGCTGAACTTCGCGGTGACGGCCTGCCCGGTGGCCAGCATGTCGGCGGTCGCCGTCACGGGCTCGCCGACCAGGAGCTCCCGGCTCGTCGGCAGGACTGCCAGGGCCGCCGTCGCGGCGGTCCGGACCAGCGCCAGCTGCGGCGCAGTGATCGTGGGCGCGGTCATCGGCGCTCTTCCTCCTTGGGCGACGGCACGACGAGGCAGGCGAGCCGGGCACCCTGGTTACCGGGAACTGCGTGTGCAAAAACGGTCTCGTTGACTGTCACCTCGAGCGGCACGCTGATCGGGTGCCCCAGGGGCAGCACGTCGCCGGGCCGTAGATCCACGATGTCATCGGTGCGCATGTGAATGGGCTGGAATCGGACTGCTACGTCAATCGGCGCGGCGGAAAGTCCGGCCGTGAGGTTGCGGAACGAGGTTTCGCGTACCATCCGCTCGGCCGCCGTCAGCTCGACGGTGTCCTGCTGCTCGAGCACCGGAAGGATCGTGCTGAACGGCAGGCAGATGCTCGCCACGCACTCCTCGGTGCCGATCTTCACCTCGAGCGAGGCGATCACGACCGCGTCGCCGGGCTGGTGGGTGCGCAGGAACTGGGCGTTGTACTCGATCTCCCTGAGCTTCGGGGAGATGTCGACCAGCGTCTCGAAGCCGTACCGCAGCTCGCCGAGCATCCGCTCCACCAGGCCGCGCAGCAGCGGCATCTCGACGTCGGTGAGCGGCCGCTCCGGCTGTGGGCCGCCGGGGCCGCCGAGCATATGGTCGATCGCGGTCATGACCGCCGGGGAGGAGATCTCCATCAGCACGGTGCCGGGCAGCGGCTCGATGGAGACCACGGCGATGACCGTCGGGTTCGCGAGCGTGGCGACGTACTCGTCGTAGTTGAGCTGCTCGATCGAGACCAGGGAGACGCTGCTGACCACCCGCAGTCGGGTGGTGAACAGGGTGCCGCAGCTGCGGGCGTACGTCTCGAAGGCGATCTGCAGCGTGCGGATGTGCTCGCGGGACAGTTTGATCGGCCGGCGGAAGTCGTACGAGGTGGGGCCGGTGTTGCCGCGCCGGGACATCTTCCCGGGGGAACGGGTCGGAGACGTGGTCACGTCGTCCTCATCGGCTCGGTTGCACGACCGCTGAGCCGGAGAGCGTGCTTTCTCCCGTTCTACGAGAAATAGGCAGATCCGTGCCGGACGGATCTGCCTATCCCCGTGGTCACTGGGTGACGAAGGTGGTGAAGTAGATGCCCATCACCAGCTGCTTGTCTTCCACCGTGTAGGCCTTCTCGATCTTCGCGAGCAGCTCTTCCTTGGCCGCCGTGCGGCCCTTCTCGGTCTCCAGCTCGGCGATCTTCATGCCGGTGTACTGGTCGATGGCCAGGTCGAGCGCCTCGGCGGTGTCGATCTCCTCCTCGCCGGCCTCCTTGGTCATCTGCAGCGCGAAGGCGAGCTTGAGGTAGTGCGCGTCGGCCAGGTTGATGGTCATCTGGTTCTCGATGGCCACCACCACGCCCCGCTCCGGCTTCGGCTCCTCGGCCGCGGCGTTGGCGCGGCTCTGCAGGAAGAAGAACCCGCCCGCGCCGGCGCCCAAGCCGAGCAGCACGACGGCGAGCACAACGATCATCAGCTTCTTCTTGGACTTCGGCGCATCCGCCGCAGTGTCCTTGTCGTCCTTGCTCATCGGAACTCCTCCTGTCGTGGTCAGTTGTGCGTGGTGCCGGGCTTGCCGGTTGAATCGGCGCGAGTGGCCGCCGCCTTAGCCGCCGCGGCCTTGGCGGCCGCCGCCTGCGCGGTGGTCACCCCGGTGTGCAGCTTGGCGTCCGGGCCCGCGGCGGCCGGCAGCAGCGCGGCCTCCTCGGGTTTGAGCATGGTCAGTACGACCACGTCCACCCGGCGGTTCATGGTCACCGCACGCGGGTCCTTCGGGTCGATCAGCGGCTTGGTGTCCGAGAACGCGGCCGCGCTCATCCGGCTCTTCGCCAGGCCGTGCCCGATCAGGTGCCGGACCGTCGTGGACGCCCGGGCCGCGGAGAGCTCCCAGCCGCTCGGGTAGAACGTGGTCGCCGCCTTGAGCTGGTTGGTGTGGCCGTCGACCTCGATGTTGTTCGGCAGCTTGGCGAGCGACGGCGCGATGGCGTCGAGGATCCGCTCGCCGCCGGGCTGCAGGTCGGCGCGGTTGCCCGCGAAGACCACCTCGTTGGTGACGACCGTGACCACCAGGCCGCGCTGGTCGATGGTGAACTTGACCTGGTTGAGCAGCTTGGCCCGGTCGAGCGCGTCGGCGATCTTGTGCTCGATCGCCTTCATGTCCTCCGCCTCCTTGGTGGCCGCCCGGGCCCGCTCAGAGGCCTTCTTGCGGTCGACCGCCCGCAGCGCACGGTCGACGGCCGAGCGCTGCTCCTTGGTCATGCCGGCCGTGCCGCTCTCGCCGTTGCCCGGATTGGTGCTGCCCGGGTCGATGGGCACGATGTCGGTGGTCTGGCTGGCGCCGTCGAGGTTCGAGACGTTGCCGGTGATCGCCACGTTCTGCGAGCCGAAGCCCTGCGAGAGGCTGGTGGCCAGCTCGGAGAACTTCTTCTGGTCGACGCTGCTCATCGAGTACAGCACCACGAACAGGACGAACAGCAGCGTGAGCATGTCGGCGTACGACACGAGCCAGCGCTCGTGATTGACGTGCTCCTCGTGCTCCTCGTGCCGGACCTTCTTCCGGCGTGCTCCGCCTCCCGAACTCACGACTACGCGGCCTTCTTGTTCGAGGCGGCGGCCTCGGCGGCCCGGGCGGCGTCCGGCGGCAGCAGGCTACGAAGCTTCTGCGCGACCAGGCGCGGGTTCGAGCCGGCCTGAATGGCGAGCACACCGTCGATGACCAGCTCCATCTCCTCGGCCTCGAGGCCGGAGAGGCGGTCCAGGCGAGCCGCCAGGGGCAGCCAGATCAGGTTGGCGGAGAGCACGCCCCAGAGCGTCGCGACGAACGCCGCGGCGATGGAGTGGCCGAGCGTCTCCGGCTTGTTGAGGTTCTCGAGCACGTGCACCAGGCCCATGACCGTGCCGATGATGCCGATGGTCGGCGCGTAGCCGCCCATGTTCTCGAAGAGCTTCTTGCCGGCCTTGTCGGCCTTCTTCTTGGCGGCGACCTCCGCGTGGAGGATGTCGTGCAGCTCCTCCGGGTCGGTGCCGTCGATGGCCAGCTGGAGGCCGCGCTTCAGGAACGGGTGCTCGACGGTCTTGACCGCGTCCTCGAGGGCCAGCAGGCCCTCGCGGCGGGCCCGCTCGGCGAGCTTGACGACGTCCTCGACCAGCTTGTTCGGCGGCGTCACCTTGGCCAGGAACGCCTTCTGTAGCAGCTTGCCGATGCCCAGCGCGTCCTTGAGTACCCCGCCGGCCATGCCGGCGGCGAACGCGCCACCGAAGACCAGCAGCATCGACGGGATCAGGATGATGGAGGCCGGGCTGCCACCCTCCAGGATCTGGACGGTGAAGACGATTACCAGTGCGACGACTACACCAATGATGCTTGCGAGGTCCATCAGCGGTCCTTCCGGTGCAGCTGCAGCACGTTCGCAGCGGCCTGGTCGTCGTTGTCGGTACCGTCGTCGTCGGCGGTACCGTTGCCGGCCAGCAGAGCGGGCTCGGACTCGATGCGGCTCGCCTGTGCGATCAGCGAGGCGCGGTAGTGGCGCACCGAGTCGATGAACTCGGGCACGGACTCGGCGATGACGTACTTGGTGCCGTCCACCAGCGTGATGACCGTGTCGGGCGTGCAGTCCGCTCGCTCGACCAGGTCCGGGTTGAGCGCGAACACGGCGCCGTTGAGGCGGGTTACGAGGATCAAGACGTCCGTCCTTGGGGCATCAACTGGCTGGTGTAGCCGTCCGTGGCCTGTCCTATTTCATTTCGGTCCTGTGCCGGTTGCCGATGAGCGCACCTCGGTCGCAATACGGGTGCGACAGGGCCCGGGCATAGCGAAGCCGGGGCGGGCGGTCAGGCCCGTCCCGGCTTCACACCGGCGTTCTCGCCTACTAGCGCTTGAGGTTGACGAGTTCCTGCAGGATCTCGTCAGAGGTGGTGATGATCCGGCTGTTGGCCTGGAAGCCACGCTGGGCGATGACCAGGTTGGTGAACTCCTGGGCGAGGTCGACGTTCGACATCTCCAGCGCGCCGTTGGTGATCAGGCCGAGACCCGCCGTGCCGGCCGCGCCGACCTGGGCCAGGCCCGAGTTCACGGTGCTGCGGAACATCGAGTCACCGATCTTCTCGAGACCGTTGACGTTGTTGAAGTTCGCCAGGGCCAGCTGGCCGAGGGTCTGCTTGAGACCGTTGGAGAAGATACCGACGATCTGCCCGGTGTTCGACACCGTGTACGAGCTCAGGATGCCGGCCGCGGAGCCGTCCGACGCGCTCACCCGGGCCTCGGTGCCACCGCTGTAGCAGGTGAGGTCGTGCACGTCGACGGTGTAGCCGCCCAAGGTGACCGTGGTGGCCGGGACGCCCGGGTTGGCCGTGTCCTGAGGCTTGCCGCCGGGGAAGACGAACGTCACGGTGTTACCGAGCTCGTCGGTCATCGTCCACTCGGGGTCGGTCGGCACGGAGGGGTCACCCTTGACGCTCATCTGAATGGTGACGTTCACGGTCTTGGAGGCACCGCTCGCGTCGATCACCGGAATCGGGATGACCTTGGCAGAGGTAGCGTCGGCCGCGGCCTCGTAGGAGAGGTTGCCGGTCAGCGTGAAGTTCTTGGTCTCGGTGGGTGCGAGGCTGATGCCGATCGGCAGCTTGATGTCGCCGGGCGCGCCGGCGGTGTTGACCATGCCGTTGGTGTCGGCGGACCAGCCCTGGACGATCTGGCCGTTCGGGGTGGTCAACGAGCCGTTGGCGTCGAAGGTGAACGATCCGGCGCGGGTGTACACGGACTCGTTGCCGCTCTTCACCACGAAGAAGCCGTCACCCTGGATCATCATGTCGCCGGCCTTGCCGGTGGTCTGCGCGGCGCCCTGGCTGAAGTTCGCGTTGACGCTCGCCATCCGCACACCCAGGCCGATCTGGGCGGGGTTCGTGCCGCCGGAGCCGTTCTGGGGAGCGCCGGCAGCGTTGAGCATCTGCGAGAGCGTGTCCTGGAACACCGTCTGGCTCGACTTGTAACCGGTGGTGTTCACGTTCGAGATGTTGTTGCCGGTGACGTCCATCATCTGCTGGTGAGCCCGCAGGCCGCTGATGCCGGAGAAAAGTGAACGCAGCATAGAGTCAGGTGTCCTTCGTGGTTAGCGGGATCATCGGATGTGGTGAGGCGGGTCGGTTCAGGTGGTCTTGCCGTTCGGCGTCGCCGTTGTCTGCTGAACTTCCGTGACCCTGGACAGCTGCACATCCATGTTCCCGACCACGAGGATCGGTTCGCTGTCTCCGTTGAGCTTCGTCTTGGTGACGACGCCCGTCTGTGTCATGCCGTACTCGTCCTGGTAGGTGACCGTGGAACCGACCAGCGAACTCGCGCCGATCAGCTGCTGCGCCTGCAGCATGTCCGCGATCTGCCCGAGCTTCTCGACCTGGGTGAACTGCGCGGTCTGCGCGAGGAACTGCGTCGAGTCGGCCGGGTTGCTGGGGTCCTGGTACTTGAGCTGAGCCACCAGCAACTTCAGGAACGTGTCCTGGTCGGCGACCGACTTGCTACCGGAGTCCGTGGTGGTCTTGTTCGTGTACAGCGACGTCGGGGTCTTACCCGCGACGTCGTAGTCCCGGCTGACGTATCCGCCGATGGGTGACGTCATCTGACAAGCCCTCCTGGGTTCGGTCGGTGCCCTACGCACTCAGGTTCGGCCGCTGCGCCCCTTCACTTAGTTGCCGTTCGGGTGCTATGCGTGAATGTCGAGGCGGCCGTTCTCGGCGGTCACCGGGTGGCTCGGCGCCGCGGGAACGGGCGGCTCGGACCCGCTGCCCGGCGCCCGGTTTCCGGCGTTGGCCCCGCCCCGCTCGCCCATGAAGGCGAACTGCTGGCGCGCCTGGTCCTGCTGAGCGCCCTGACGCAGGTCGAGCGAGGTGTTGGAGAAGCCCGCCTGCTGGAGCTCGCGCCGGAGATCGTCCATCGCGTTGCGCAGCGAGTCGTGGCCGGCGTCGGTCGAGCTGGAGAGCTGCATGCTGATCTCGCCGTTGCGGATCTCGGCGATGACCTGCACCGGTCCGAGGTCCGCCGGGTGCAGGTTGACGGTGAGCCGGTGCACGCCGTCGGCGTCCAGCCGCAGCGGCGTGATCCGCGCGGCGAGCTGGGTGGCGAGCGGTCCGGGCGTCGGCGGCGCGGGCCTCGGGGCGTCCGCGACGGGGGCGGCCGGGGCGGTCGGAGCGGTCGCGGCGACACCGCCGGCGGCCGGCACGCCGATCGGCGCCTCGGTGCCGGGAGCCGCAGGTGCGGTGAACGGTGTGAACGCGCCGGACCCCTGCCCGCCGGAGTTCTGCCCGGTCGGTTGCCCGTCGCCGCCCGTGCCCCCACCGGTGGTCGCGGCCTGGTTGTCGGCGGCCGCGGCGGTGGCCGGCCGGTCGCCGGTGGGCTGAGCGCCCTCGGCCCGGGTGGCCGCCGGTGCGTCGGCATCCGCGGTCGCGGCGCTGGTCGCGGCGTCCGTCGGGGTGGCCGTGGCCGTCGTCGGCTTGGCGGCGGGGTCGACGGATGCGGCAACCGGGGCGGGAGCGGCCGGGTCGGTCCCGGCCCCGTCGGCACCGGGGCCGGTGACGTCGGCCTGCGCCGGCGCGGCCGGGCTCTGCACCGTCGGCACGGTCGCGGCCTGCGGGGCTGCGACCTGAGTGGGCGTGTTCTGCCCGGTGTCGGCCGGTGTGGGTGCGCCCGCCGGGCCGGTCTGGGCCGAGGCGAGGGTTGCTGTGGTGGCCTGCGCCGGTGTGTTCGGTCCCGCGGGGGCCGGTGCGGGTGGGGTCGCCTCGCCGGTCACGGCGGCCGCCCGCGGGTCCGGCCCGGCCGGCGCGGTGCCGTCGGTGGGCGTGACGGGTGCGGTTGCCGTCGCGGATGTGGCCGGTGATGCGGCGGCCGCGCCGGTGGTCGCCGTGGTGATCGCCGTGTCCGCCTGGGCCGCGGCGGTCGGCGTGGCAGGCGTGGTGGGCGTGGCAGGTGCGGCCGTCGTCACCGGCGTCGCGGGTGCGGTCGTCGTCACGGGGGTGGCGGGTGCGGTCGTCGTCACCGGCGTGGCAGGTGCGGTTGCCGGAACGGATGTGGCCGATGTGGTCGGTGTGATCGCCGTCGTCGGGATCTCGCCGGCCGGCGAGGTCTCCCCGCCCTGCGCGATCACGGCGGTCGCGGCGAGGACGGCCTGGAACGCCAGCCCGGCGATCGGCGCGTTCGCGGCGGCGACGGTCTCCTCCGTGGCCGGCACCGTCGTGGCGTCGTCGGCTACGGGGTGGGCGTCCTTCGCCGGGCCCGTCTCCTCGGACACACCGGTTGTCGGTCGTCCGTCGTCGCTCGGCCGGCTGTCCGCGCGCGGCGCGTCGGCGGGCTGGTCCGCGGTGCGTACCTGCGCCGATCGGTCCTGCGCGGCCTCGTCGCGGGCCGCCCGGTTCTCGGCGGTGCGCCGCAGCCGGGCGTCGGTGGCACGGTCCTCGGCCTGGCTCCGGTCGAGGCGACCCTGCGCGGCCCGGTTTGCGGCGGCCCGCTCGGCGACCGAACGGTCGAGCGCCGCCCGGTCCTGCCCGGCCCGGTCCTCCGTCCTGCGGTCCTGCGCGGCACGGTCCCTGGCCTGCTCGGCCGGGCGGTCCAGCTCGGCGGAGAGTACCGAGCCGAAGGCGTCCCCGCTGTCGGTCGCCCGGGCTTGCTGGCAGCGCCCGGCGTCGGTGGTCGGCCTGCTGGGCCCGGTCACGGAGCTCGTCATACGATGGTTCCCCTCGTGTTTGGTGCTCAGCCGAGCGCGGCCAGGGCCTTCTGGACCTTGGGCACGTATGCCTGTGTCTCGGAGAACGGCGGGATGCCGCCGTACTTGTGCACGCTGCCGCCGCCCGCGTTGTACGCCGCCAGCGCCAGCGGGAGCGACTTGAACTCCTTGAGGTGGCTGGAGAGCAGCTTCGCCGCGCCGTTGATGGCCTGCCGCGGATCGAACGAGTTGTCGACGCCGAGACCCCGGGCGGTGCCCGGCATCAGCTGCATCAGCCCCTGCGCGCCGGCCGGGCTCACGGCCTTCGGGTTGTAGCCCGATTCGACCTTCGCGACGGCGGCCAGCAGCTTCGGCGACACGTTGTACTTCGCGCCGGCCGCGAGGAACATGTCCGCGTACGGGACGCCGGCCAGCGAGGCGGAGTTCTGCAGGCTGGCGGGGCGCACGGCCCCGGCGGCGTCGACGCCGGCCGCGGCCTCGGTGCCGACGACGCGGCGGATGTGCGTCGGCGTCTCGTAGACAGACTGGATCTTGACGTGGTCGCCGGGCTTCGGCGCCGCGATCATCTTGTTGTCGCCCAGGTAGATGGCGACGTGGTCGACCGGCGAGTCGAAGGCGAGGATGTCGCCGGGCCGGGCGTTCTTCAGGCCGTCGACCTTGGTGCCGGCCTTCGCCTGCTCCGCGGCGGTCCGCGGCAGGTCGATGCCCAGGTCCTTGTACGCCCGCTGCACCAGCGCCGAGCAGTCGAGCCCCTTGGCCGGATCGGTGCCGCCGAAGACGTACGGGGTGCCGAGGTACTTCTTGGCGGCGTCGACCACCGCCTGACCCGTCACCCCGGCCTTGTCGGTGTTGCCGATCTTGCCGCCGGCCTCCTTGAGCGCGCCGGCGAACGCGGTGCCGTCGGAGGCGGGCACGATCCCGAGCTGGGTCCTGAGTTCGGTGATGCGGGCCATGACGCCCTGAACACCCATCATGCGCGGTCCTCGGGGGCCTCGGCGGCCTCGTCGGCCCGCTTGGTGGCGAGCGCGAGCGTGGACCGGGAGGCGTCGATCGACTCCCGCGCGTCGCCCAGGTTGACGACAGCGCGCTGCGCCGCGACGGCGCCGGCGGCCCGGCGGGCGGCGTCCTCGCGGTCCGAGGCGGTGCCGTAGCCGTGCCGGAACGCGTTGGCGCGCTGCTCGCTGGAACCGTCGATGCCGCGGGCGGCGTTGCGGGCCTTCGCCGTCACCGCCATCTCGTCGAGGGTGTTCTGCTCGGTGCGCAGGTCGTGCGCGCGGACCGCCGCGGCGTGCCGCTCGGCCATCGACTCCACCGCCCGGCGCCGCTTCGCCGCGTCGGCGAGCTCGATCTGCCGCTCCAGCGCCACCTCCTCGGCCTCGGCCACCATCCGGTGCGCGCCGGAGAGGGTCGCCGCCATCGACTGCCGGGCGACCAGGGAGGCGACCATGGCCCGCGCGGTGCCCTCGTTGGGCGCGTCCGCGCCGGCCAGGTCCAGCTGGCGGCGCTTGACCAGCGCCTGCGCGTGGAGGATCTCCTGGCGGGACTGGAGGACCGCGCCGCGTGCGGCGTCCTCCTGAGCCTTACGGGCGCGCAGCACTGGCCCGAGCCGGAACAGGCGATTCACAGGACCTCCCGAGGACGTAGACATGGCTTCCTCACCAGGTCCGGTCGGCCCGGGCCGGGAACGGCTTAGCGCCTGCACCCGACCTGCACCCGTACGCTTCGTCAGGTCGCGGCGGCGACGAGGTGCCGCAGGTCCTGCCAGGCGTCGGCGGCGCTGACCTTCTCGTCCAGGCCCTGGCGCAGGAACGCGGTGATCTGCGGCCAGAGCGCGGTGGCGCGGTCGGCGTCCGGGTTGGTGCCGGACACGTACGCGCCGATCTCGACCAGCTCGCGCACGTCGCGGTGCGCGGCCATCATCCGGCGCAGCTCGGTGGCGTCGTTGCGCTGCTCGGGGGTGGTGATCCTGTTGGCGACCCGGGAGATCGAGTCGAGGGCCTGGATGCTGGGGAAGTGGCCGGCGGTGGCCAGCTTGCGGTCGAGCACGATGTGGCCGTCGAGGATCGAGCGGGCCGCGTCGGCGATCGGCTCGTTGTGGTCGTCGCCCTCGACCAGCACGGTGTAGAGGCCGGTGATGCTGCCCCGCGCGCCGGGGCCGGCCCGCTCGAGCAGCGACGCGAGCATCGCGAAGACCGACGGGGGATAGCCGCGGGTGGCCGGCGGCTCGCCGACCGAGAGGCCGACCTCGCGCTGCGCCATCGCCGCGCGGGTGACGCTGTCCATCATCATCAGCACGTCGGCGCCCTGGTCGCGGTAGTACTCCGCGATCCGGGTGGCGACCGAGCCGGCTCGGAGGCGGACCAGCGGCGGGGTGTCCGAGGTCGCGATGACCACCACCGAACGGGCCAGGCCCTCGGGGCCGAGGTCGTGCTCGATGAACTCGCGCACCTCGCGGCCGCGCTCGCCGACCAGCGCGACGACGTTCAGCTCCGCGGTGGTGCCCCTGGTGATCATCGACATCAGGGTCGACTTGCCGACGCCGGAGCCGGCGAAGATGCCGATGCGCTGCCCGCGCCCGCACGGCACGAGCGTGTCCAGCACCCGTACGCCCAGCGGCATCGGCGCGTCGACCAGCTGGCGCTCCATCGCCGAGGGCGGGGCGGCGTCGATGCCGACCAGCTCGCCCTTCAGCGGCGGGCCGCCGTCCATCGGGCGGCCCAGCCCGTCCAGGATGCGGCCGCGCAGGTCCGGGCCGACCGCGACGCGCAGCGGCCCGCCGGTCGAGACGACGGGGCTGCCGGTGCTCATGCCCGCGATGGGGCCGAGCGGCAGGCAGGACAGGCGCTCGCCGTCGATCGCGGCGACCTCCGCGAGCACGGCGTCGTCGCCCTCGCCGATCTGCAACAGCTCTCCGACCCGCGCGTCCAGGCCGCTGATGGTGACCCGGAGGCCGACCGCGCCGGTGACCTTGCCCCGGCTGAGCGGCCGCGCCGCGCTCACGGCGGCGTCGATGCGGTTTCGGAAGACGTCGGTCACAGTCTCAATGCCTCCCGAGCGCGCTCGACGGCGGTGGCGATGGTGGCGTCGACGGTCGTGGTGCCGGTCTCGGCCACCGCGTCGCCGGGGCTCAGGGTCGGGTCGGGCCGCAGCCGTACCGGCCGACCCTCGTAGTTGTAGTCGGCGTCGGTTGCGGTGCCGGTCAGATTGGCAAAATCGTCCGGATGCAGGCTCACGACGATCCGGCCCTGCTGAGGCGCGGTGTTCATGACCCGGCGCAGCGCCGCGACGGCCCGCCCCTCCGGGTCGTCCATGGCGCGCCCGACGATCGCCTCCGCCAGCTCGAAGGCGTGCGCCAGCACGGCGTCCTCCAGGTCGTGCAGCGTCGGCTGCATCTGGTCCTCAAGGCCGGTGACGGCCCGGCCCAGGGCGTTGACGGCCTGGGCGAGGGCGGTCGCGCGGCGCTGGTCGTGCGCCTGTTCGCGGGCCTTGGCCCGCTCCGCGGTCGCCTCGGCCTCGACCGCGGCGGCCCGCTGGCCCCGCGCCCAGCCCTCGGCGTACCCGGTGGTGCGGGCCTCCTGCTTCGCCCGCTCGACCGGCGGGGTGTCGGGCGGCACGCCGCGCCGCAGGTCCACGGCGAACCGGGCGGCGAGAGCGGCCTCGGCGACGCTTCCACGCAGGATCGGTTCGTCAGGCGATAAGCTCATCGGCCTCGCCGCCGCGCTGGATCTCGATCTGGCCGGAGTCCTCGAGCTGGCGGATCACCGAGACGATCTTCTGCTGGGACTCCTCGACCATCTTGACCTTGACCGGGCCCATCAGGTCCATCTCCTCGAGCAGGTTCTCCCGGCCGCGCTCGGACAGGTTGCCGGTGACCTTGTCGCGGACCGCGTCGGCGACGCCCTTGAGCGCCGTGGCGAGGTCGGCCGGCTCGACCTGGCGCAGCACCAGCTGCACCGAGCGGTCGTCGAGGCTGACGATGTCCTCGAACATGAACATCCGCCGGCGGATCTCCTCGGCGATCTCCGGGTTGCGGGCCTCGAGGGCCTCCAGAATGAGCCGCTCGGTGGTGCGGTCGGCCCGGTTGATGATGTCGACCAGGGGGTCGAGGCCGCCGACCGTGGAGAGCTCGTCGGGCTGGAGCACCGTGGAGAGCTTGCGCTGCAGGGCCGTCTCGACCTGGCGGATCACGTCCGGCGAGGTGCGGTCCATGACGGCGATGCGGTGCGCGACGTCCGACTGCACCTCGGGCGCGAGCCCGGACAGGATCGAGCTGGCCAGCGCCGACGGGATGTGCGCGAGCACCAGCGCGATCGTCTGCGGGTGCTCGTGCTGCACGTAGGAGAGCAGCTGGCGCGGGTCGGCGTGGCTGAGGAAGTTGAACGGCATGTCCGTCATCGACGCCTGCAGCCGGTCCAGGATCAGCTGGGCCCGTTCGGGGCCCAGAGACGCCTCGAGCAGCTCGCGGGCGTACGCCATGCCGCCCGAGCCCGCGTGCTTGGTCGTGGCCATCGCGTAGAACTCGTCGATGACGTCGACGACCACGTCGGATTCGAGCTTGCCGAGCCGGGCGATCTCCGCGGAGAGCTCCTCGACCTCGTTCTCGTTCATCGCACCGAGCACCCGGCTGGAGTGCTCCTTGCCCATCCGTACCAGCAGGATGGCGGCTTTGCGCAGGCCGGTCATCGACGTCGTGGTCAGCGCCGGTGTGGTCAACGCGTGTCCTCCTTGAACCAGGGGTGGTGAACCGGATCAGCGGGCGCTGAGCCAGCCACGTAGCAGGGCGGCCATCTCCTCGGGCTGTTCCTGAACCATCTTCTCGATCTCGCGCTGCCGCTCCTCGATGGCCTCGAAGTCGGCGTTGGCGGCCTCGATCGCCGGCGACGGGATCGCCGCGTTCAGCTCGGCCAGGCGCTGCTGCTCGAGCGCGGCCTGCATGTCCTCGAGGTGCTGGAGCTCGGCCGGGGACAGCGCCTTGCGCTTCTTGGCGCGCCGGCTGGCCCGCCAGGCCAGGAAGATCAGGAACAGCACCACCAGCGCCATCGCGGCGGTCTTGATCAGCGAGGTCTGCTTCGCCGACTTCTCGGCGGCCGCGGACTGCGCCAGTGCGTCCTGCGCTGCGGTTGCGGCGCTGGTGTCGAACGGCATCGCGCTGATCGCGACGGTGTCGCCGCGGGTCGCGTCGATGCCGGCCGCGGCGCTGACCAGCGCCTGCACGTCGGCCTGGTTCACGTTGCCGGCGGTGGTGCTGTCCAGCAGCACGGCGACGTTCAGCCGCTCGATGCTGCCGGGCGCGCTCCGGCGGGCCTCGGTGGTCTTGTTGACCGCGTTGTTGCGGACGATGTCGCTCTGCTCGTACTGGCCGGTGCCGGAGGTGCTGGTGGTGCCGTTCGGCACCTGGATGTTGTCCGGGCCGAGCACGCCGCCGGTGCCGTTGCCGTTGCCGTTGTAGGCCTCGCGGCTGATGCTCTCGGAGAGCGCGGCGACGGACGGGTCCGAGGTGTACGACTCGGTGGTGGTCTCGGTCTGGTCGTAGTCCAGCTCGGCTGTGGTCGTCACCACGGCGTGGCCGGGTCCGACGACGCTGTCCAGCATGTGCTGCAACGAGGCGTTCATACGGTTCTGGAACGCAACGGTCTGCGACTCCGAGCCGCTCTCGGTGCCGGTGGCCACCGCGGCACCGCCGCCGGTCGACAGGATCTTGCCGTCGGCGCCGGCCACGGTGACCTGCTCGGGCTCGAGGCCCTCGACGCTCGACGCGACGAGGTGCACGATCGCCTGAACCTGCTGCGTGGTGAGCGGCTCGTTCGGGCTCGACTGCACCAGCACGGAGGCGGTGGTCTTCTTCTGGTCGTCGGAGAAGACGTCCTTCTGCGGCATCACCAGGTGCACGGTGGCCGCCTCGACGCCGTCGATCGACTTGATGGTGTTGGAGATCTCGCCTTCCAGCGCACGCTGGTAGTTCGCGTGCTGCATGAAGTCGCTCGTGGTGATGCCCTGCTCGTCCAGCAGTGCGTAGCCGGTGTCCGACTCGCCCGGCAGGCCCTCGCCGCTGAGCTGCAGGCGCAGGTCGTAGACCTGGTCCTGGGGCACCATGATGGTGCTGCCGCCGTTGGCCAGCTCGTAGGGCGTGCCGGTCTTCTGCAGCGACTCGACGATCGCGCTGGCGTCCTTGCTCGACAGGTTGCTGAACAGGGCCGAGTAGGAGGGCTTTGCCGCCCAGGTCGCGAAGAAGTAGCCGCCGATGAGTAGGGCGAGCACGGCGGCGATGGTGACCACCTTCTGCCCCGTGGTGAAGGACTTGAAGGTTTCGCCTACCTTGCGTACGGGCGCGGGAAGACGATCCGTCATATCAGGCCTGCATCCTCATGATCTCCTGGAAGGCTTCCACTGCTTTGTTGCGGATTGCCATGGTGAGCTGCAGCCCGAGCGCGGCCTCGGTGGAGGCCATCGTGTACTGCGCGGGGTCCTGCAGCGTGCCGTTGGCGACCTGTACCGCCAGGTCCGCGGCGTTGTTCTGCGAGGCCTGAACGCTCTCGAGACCCTTGGAGAGCATGCCGGCGAAGTCGGTGTTCGGTCCCGTGACGGCGCTGGTGGCGCCCGCGCCGGGCAGGCCGTCGATGCCGGAGACACCGGAGACACCGCCGACGCCGCCGACGCCGGAAAGACCGCTTAGCGCGCTGATCGCGCTGATCGGAGAAGTCATTATCAGGCCCTCCCGAGCTGGATCGCTGCGCTGTATGACTCACGGGCACGGTCGACGACGGAGAGATTCGCCTGGTAGGCGCGCTGCGCCATCATGAGCTGGGCCATCTGGCTGCCGAGGTCGATGTCCGGCCGGCGGACGTAGCCCTCGGTGTCGGCCAGCGGGTTGTCCGGGTCGTAGGAGAGGATTCCCTCCGCGCTGCCGAGGGCGATGCCGCCCACCTGCGCGCCGTTGCCGTCCTGCGCCTCCTGGGCGATGACGTATCGCGCCTGGAACGCGTTCTCGGACGTCTTGCTGACGTTGTCCATGTTGGCGATGTTGTCGGAGACCGCGTCGAGCCACTTGCGGTAGACGGTCACGCCGGTGGCGGCGGTGCCGATCGCGTTGAAGGTGCTCATCTACCTCACGCCCCCTTGATCGCGTCGCGGATCAGGCTGTACTTGCCGTCGAGGGCGCGGATGGCCAGCTGGTAGCGCATGGTCGTGTCGATGTGCGACAGCGTCTCCTCGTCGAGGTTGACGTTGCTGCCGTTCAGGCGGGTCGGTTCAAGCGAGTTCTGCACGCTCGGCGTGACGGTCGAGGGCGACCGGCCGGCAGCGACGGCGCCGCTCAGTGCCTCTTCGAACTTGACCTTACGAGCCTGATAGCCCGGGGTCTCGATATTGGCGATGTTGTTGGCGATGGCGTTCTGCCGAGCGGACAGGCCGGCAACCGCGACGCGTAGCGAGGACGATGCGACATCGTCGAACACGGCAGTATTCCTTCCAGGGGTAGAAAGCGCGCCGGTCCGTGGCAGTTGTCAAAGAGCAGTCCTTTGCTCGTACATATCGGTTCGGCCCGCCCGCCGATCCGCTTAGGCCCAAACGGTTGCCTGTCGGTTGCACACGGAAAAGCCCGGGACCTTGTGGGTCCCGGGCTTCTCGTGTCGCTGACACTGGTGGGTCAGGCGTTGCAGTCGACGTATGCCGGTATTGCCTTGCCGGCGGTGCCGACCTCGATCTTGGCCGCGTAGGCCGTCTGCCGCCGATTTCCGATGATCGCGGTGCTGACCGCGCGGGCCGCGGCGATCTGCCGGGCCAGGATCCGGTCCGCGCGCGGCTTGAGATCAAGCGGCAGCTTGCCCAGTTCGGTCGGCGGAGACCAGGGCTTCGCGGCGGGCAGCGCCTGTACGCGGTGCTCGTCCTCGATCAGTCGCTCGATCGTCACGACATCGGCCTCCAGCGCGTCGAGCGCTGCGACCCATTCCTCACGCCAGGCGGCCATCGTGATCAGCCCGCCGCGCTGTTGGCCAGTGCCGCCTCACGCCAGGTGTCGCGCAGCGGCTCCATCAGGTCGCGGCACTGGCGCACCTTGACCGCGTCACCCTGCACGTTGGCGTTGATCAGCTCGGTGGTCACGAAGGCGTACAGCCGGGCCAGGTCGGCCGCGCCGTCCCAGACGTTGACGTCCAGCGTCGTGTGCAGCTCCATCACGATGTCCTGCGCGTGCAGCAGGTTTTCCCGGGCCTGCGGCCGGTCGCCCGCGAGCAGGGCCTGCTCGCCGCGGGTCAGGTCCAGCACGAGGCGGTCGAGGAGCATCGTCAGCAGCTTCGCCGGTGACGCCGTGGCGATGGAGTCGGCGAGGTAGCGCTCGCGCATGGCAGGTGTTGGAGAGGTCATCGACGGCTCATTTCATCAACCGAGGCTGGCCAGCTGACCGGCGAGCCAGCTGGACTGTTGCTTCATCTTGCTGAGAGCGGTCTCGAGGCTGGCGAACTGGCGCTCGAGGCCGGTCCGGCGCAGTGCCAGCCGGTCGTCCCAGTTGCTGACCTGATCGTTGAGGTCGCGGATGTTGTCGTTCCTGCGCTGGATCAGCGCCTGCAGCGTGCCCTGCTTTGCCCTGTCCGCCGGGTCACCGGGGCGGATGACACCCTCGGTGGCCAGCAGCGAAACCGTCTCCAGCTTGCGGCCGAGTCCCCGGGCGACGTCGAAGTCGGGCTGGAACTTGCCCTCCGTGCCGAGGCCGGTCGGGTTGTTGACGGCATCCTTGGAGTCGGTCTCGCTGTAGGAGTCGAAGTACCGCTGCGTCTTCTCGGGGTCCGCCGCCAACTTGGCGAGGAACGTCTCCTTGTTGAACGAGATCACGCCGTCCCGGCTCAGCGAGACGCCGATGTCGGCGAAGCTGCTGGTGACGCCGGGGTTGAGCGGGTCCACGCCGGCCACGCCGCGGGAGACGCTGCTCAGCAGGTCCTGCCGGAGCGTGCGCATGGTGGAGTCGCCCGCCAGCGCGCCGGCCGCCGTGGTGCCGGTTTTGATCTTGGTTTGCATGTTGATCTCGGTCAGCGCGGCGTTCAGGCTCTCGACCAGCGACTGCACCTTGGCCGCGACGGCGTCCGCGTCGGCGGCGGTGGTGACGGTGACCGGCGGGTCGGTGGCCGCCTGCTTCCGGGTGGCCGTGATGGTCAGGCCGGGCAGCACGTCGGCGAAGGTGTTGGTCGCCGAGCTGATCGTGTACGACTGCGAGACCGGGTCGCCGTTGCCGTCCAGGAGCGGGTCACCGTTGGCGTCGACCGCGTCCTCGCCGATCCGGAGCCGGGCGTCGGCGCCCTGCACGGTGGTCGTCGCGGCGCCCAGGTTCAGGCCGGTGGGCAGCTTGGTGGCGTCGAACGCGGCGGCGGTGCCACTCGTCTTGGCGGTCAGCTGCAGGGTGTACTGGCCCGCGCCGATCTGCACGGCGGACGCCTTGTACATCGAGTCGGCCACGCCGTTGATGGCGGCGACCACCGCCTGCAGCGACTGGTCCGCCGGGGTGAGGGTCTTGGTGCTGCCGTCCTTGAGCGTGATGTCGAACGTGCTGCCGGTCGCCACCGGCGATCCGGTGGCGTCGGTGGGGGAGGCGACCGTCTGACCGGTGAAGGTCATGGTGTGTGTCGTCGCGACGGACTCGACCCGGAAGCTGACCGACCCGGCGGACGCGCCGGCCCGCGCCGTGACGACGGCGGCATCGGAGCTGCTGGTCGCCTTCATCGCGCCCCAGGACGCCGGGTCGCCGAGCGCCTTCGCGGCGGCGGCCAGGGCGGCCATCTTGGTGTTCACGTACTGGTAGGCCGAGACCACCTTGTTCTGGGTGGTGACCTTGTTCTTGAGCGCGGTCTGCGGGAGCGCCTCGGCCTGCATCAGCTGATTGATGGTGTCCGTGGTGCTCATCCCGGAAACGAGACCGTCAACGGTCATGCCCATCGCAGCGTTCCCCCCTTCGCTGGGTTGCCCGTGGTGCGGGACAGGGACGGGCGGCCGGCGATTATGCCGACCGCCCGTCTCTTCGGTTGTCTATTCAGTTGACTGAGCTTTTCAGCTCGGCGAATTCACTATGCGGTTGTGATGAACGTCGATCAGCGGAGCAGGGAAAGCACGCCCTGCTGCGACTGGTTCGCCTGCGACAGCATGGCGGTGCCGGCCTGGGACAGGATCTGCGACCGGGTGAAGGACATCATCTCCTGCGCCATGTCGGTGTCACGGATCCGGCTCTCCGACGCGGACAGGTTCTCGACCGCGACGTTGACCGAGTTCACGGTGTGCTCGAACCGGTTCTGCAGCGCACCGAGCGAGGCCCGCTGGGTCGAGATCTTGGTGACCTCGGCCTGCACCGTGCTGCTGTCGGTGATGACGGCAGCGCTGGTGTCGAACTTCGCGAGCGAGGTCGCGTCGACCGTGATCGTGTCGGTGCTGTCGTAGCCGACCTGGAAGTCCAGGGCGGCGTCGTTGAACAGGGCGACACCGTTGAACTTGGTGTTGTCCCGGATACGGGTGACCTCGGACTGCAGGGCGGTGAACTCGCTCGACAGCGCGGCCTGCGAGTCGGTGCCCTGGACGCCGCTCTTGTACTGCACGGACAGGTCGTTCATGCGCTGCAGCATGCTGTGCACCTCGGTGAGCGCACCCTCAGCGGTCTGCACGACGCTGATGCCGTCCTGGGCGTTACGAGCGCCGACCTTGAGGCCGCCGATCTGGCTGCGCAGACCCTCGCTGATGGCGAGACCCGCGGCGTCGTCCGCCGCCCGGTTGATCCGGAAACCCGACGACAGCTTCTCCAGCGACTTGGACATCTGGTTGTCGGTGACAGACAGGTTCCGGTAGGCGTTCTGGGCGGCAATGTTCTGGTTGATGCGAAGACCCATTTGAATTTCCTCCTTGAGTGGGGCCCGATTCGACTCATCCGTGAGCCGGGGTGTTACGCCATGACTATTCGGCCGGGCGCCGCCGGTGATGAGGAGAGCGCCCCGGATTTCTTGAAGATTTTTTGAGGTCGCCGGCGGCTCGCGGGATGCCTTATATATGCAACCGGGCGCCGGCACCCGCCGAACTCCCCAATCGGCCGGAACCCCTCAGTTGCCCAGGGAACGTGCCGACCTGTCCGAGTGCAGGGGAACGGCCGGGTGAGGCCGATCCCGCCCGAGCCGATAGGGAGGAGCCGCGGGTGAGCCTGACCGACCTTTCCAGCGTGCTGTGGCGTTCGCGTGAACTGTTGGAACTGTTGCTGTTCAAGCTCGAGGAGGAGCAGCTCATCCTCGCCGCCGGCCGGAACCGCTGGTTGCCGCACGCCACCCGGGAGGTCGAGGTGGTGCTCGAGCAGATGCGCCAGACCGAGATCGCTCGCGCCGCCTACTCGCAGGACGCCGCGCTGGAGCTGGGTCTGTCGGCGGAAGCCTCGCTGGGCGAACTGGCCGACGCGGCGCCGGCACCCTGGTCGGAGCTGTTGCAGCAGCACCGCAAGGCGTTCCTGACGCTGACCTCCGAGATCAGCGGCATGGCGGGCGCCAACCGTGAGCTGCTCACCGCGGGCCAGCGGGCGACCCGCGACACGATGCTCGCCTTCGCGGGCAACGTCGAGACCTACGACCCCCAAGGCAAAACCGTCGTCGGCGGCGCACGCCGTCCGAGCCTGGTAGATGAGGCGATCTGATGTCGAGTTCCTTTGGTTCCCTGAACACCGCCCTGACCGGCCTTTACGCCAACCGGCGCGGACTGGACGTCTCGGGCCAGAACATCGCGAACGCCAATACACAGGGATACTCCCGGCAGCGCGTGAACATGCAGTCGGTGGTCGGCGGGAGCTCGGCCGCCATGTACGCCCGCTCCGACGGCCTCGGCGACGGCGTCGAGGTGACCGGCGTGCAGCGGATGCGCAACGAGTTCCTGGAGGAGCGGGGCCGCACCGAGCACGCCACCAGCTCGTACCTGACCAACCAGGCGGCGATCTACAACTCGATCGAGGACGTCTTCGGCGAGCCGAACGACACCGCGATGCAGGCGCAGTTCCACGACATGTGGGGCGGCTGGGCCGACGTCGCGAACGCGCCGAACGACCCGGCGGCCCGCTCCGCGCTGCTGCAGCAGAGCGCGACCGTGGTGGACGGCCTGCACAACGCGTACGGCTCGCTCGCCTCGCACTGGAAGGACCTGCGCGGCGAGGCCGTCGCCTTCTCCGCCGAGATCAACCAGACCGCGACGGCGATCGCCGACCTGAACAAGAGCATCGTGCTGGCCAAGGCGTCGGGCGCGACGGTCAACGAGCTGGAGGACCAGCGCGACCTGCACGTCATGCACCTGGCCGAGATGGTCGGCGCCACCGCCTCGAAGCGGCCCAACGGCTCGATTGACGTCTTCGTCGGCGGCACCAACCTGGTCAGCGAGTTCACCACGCGCACCGTCGAGGTGAAGGGTGCCGCGCGGCTCGAGGACCAGGCCGGCGACCCCGTGCGACTGACGTGGACGCAGGACGGCACGACGGCGAACGCGGGCGGGCGGATGGGCGCCATGATCGACGCCGTCAGCACCGTCATCCCGGACATGGCCGCGAAGCTCGACGACGTCGCCAAGAAGCTCGCCGACACGGTCAACGCGGTGCACACCGCGGCGTACGGCCTGGACGGGGTCAGCGGCCGGCCGTTCTTCTCCGGTGACAGCGCGAGCTCCATCGCCATCGCTCTCGACATGGACAAGCCGGAACAGGTCGGGGCGGCAGCGACCGCCGGCACCTTCGACGGGTCGGTCGCCGACCTGCTGTCGCGTACCGGTGAGCGCACCGACGGTCCGGACAAGGCCTACCAGAACATGATCGCCGATCTGGGCGTGGCCTCTCAGACATCCGGCCGCCGTGCCGATATTCAGAGCAACATCGCCCTGCAGATCGACTCGGCCCGTGAGGCGGAGGCAGGCGTCAACCTCGACGAGGAGATGACGAACCTGCTGACGTTCCAGCGTGGGTACGAGGCGGCCTCCCGGGTGCTGACCACGATCGACTCGATGCTCGACCAGCTGATCAATCGCACCGGCCTGGTCGGAAGGTAGGTAGGACGACATGCAGTTGAGGGTCACCGAAGGCAGCATCACCACCCGAGTGCTGGCCAACCTGCAGCGCAACGTCGCCCGCAGCGCCAAGATCCAGGAGCATCTGTCCAGCGGCAAGCAGATCAACCGGCCGTCCGACTCGCCGACCGGCACTGTGTCGTCGATGCAGCTGCGCGGAGAGTCGCGGGTCAACGAGCAGTACGCCCGCAACGCCGACGACGGCCTGGGCTGGCTCGACACCGTCGACAACACGCTCACCCAGTCGCTGACCCAGCTGAACCGGGCATACGACCTGACCATCCAGAGCCAGAGCGGTACCTCGACGGCGCAGTCGCGCGAGGCGCTGGCCGTGGAGATCGACAACATCCGGGCGTCGCTGATCGGCTCGGCGAACACCACGTACCTGGGCCGGCCGGTGTTCGGCGGCACCACGACGGGTGGCATCGCGTACGACAGCAGCGGGAACTATCTGGGTGACAACGGCGACGTGCTCCGTACCGTGGGCAGCAACGCGCAGGTGCGGGTCGCCGAGGTCGGTCCGAACGTCTTCGGCACCGGCCCCGACCAGCTCTTCTCGGTGCTCGAAGGGCTCTCCGCGAGCCTGCGCGCCAACGATGTGACGGCGCTGCGCGACGGTCAGGTCAAGTTGAACGGCGCGAGCGCCGTCATCAAGCAGACGTTGGCGGATGTCGGTGCCCGATACAACCGGGTGTCGCAGATGCGCGAGACCGCGCTGGACCGGCAGGTGACGCTCAAGTCTCAGATCTCGGACGTCGAGGACATCGACCTTCCGCAGACGATCATGGAAATGCAGCTTCAGGAGACCGCCTACCAGGCCGCCCTGTCCGCGACCGCCAAGGTCATCCAGCCGTCGCTAATCGACTATCTGCGCTGAGTGACGCGAGCGTCGTCTGGTGCTTTTGTTAAAGAAGGGATTGAAGGGCGGCTGTCGCCTTTCAGTCCCTTCTTGCGTTGATTCGGATCCGCTGATCAAAACACTGAATCCGGCTATTCGGAGATTCGATCCCGGTACAGTGAGATTACGCAGACGAGGGACTTCGCCAAGGGTCACAGGTTGTCTGTGGCATCGCGACTGTCCGATATAGACGTTATCTCTAGGGATAGACGTCGTATCAGGCCGCCTTGGCCGCCGGGGCCGAGGCGAACCGGCCTTCGCTCATCGACTTCCTGAGGTGACCATGAGTACTACCACCGCGTCCCGACTGATTGGGGCCACCATGACCGACGCCTGGCTGGACATGCCGACGATCGACATGGCCTCGCCGATGGCCGGATTCCCGGCGCACCGGCAGTTCGTGTTGGTCCGGCTGAACGAGCAGGGTCTGCTCTACGCGTTCACTTCCACCCAGGACCCGAACATCCGGTTCCTGGTGGCGCCGCCCGAGCCGTTCTTCCCGGACTACGCGCCGGAGATCGAGAACGACGTTCTCGCCGCCCTCAACACGAAGGACCCGGACCGGCTACTGGTCATGGTCGTCATCACCGCGGGACTTGAGGAGACCACGGCCAACCTGCTCGCCCCGATCATCGTGGACCGCGACAGTCGCCGTGCCATGCAGGTCATCCTGCAGGACAGCGGCATGCCGGTCCGCGCGGTCATGCGCCGCACCTCCTGATACCCGTTCGGCGCGGTCACCCGGCGGAGATCGCTTTCGGCGGCTACGGTGCGTGAAGTCCTGTCCACGGATGGCGAAGGGCGGCCACGATGCTGGTGCTGACCAGGAAAGCCGGCGAGAGCGTGATCATCGGTGATGACATCGTCATTACCGTGCTCGAGGCACGGGGCGACCTCATCCGGATCGGGATCCAGGCTCCCCGCGACGTGCAGGTGCACCGCGAGGAGGTTTACCGGGAACTGCAGGCGGCGAATCGGGAGGCGGCGTCACCGGACGAGAAGACGGTGCAGGCCCTCGCCGAGAGTCTCCGCCCGGCGGCGAAGCTGGACTGACGACACGATTCGATGATTCGACAGGCCCGGAGCCGGTTCCCGACAGGAAGCCGGCTCTCGGCATGCCGATCGGTCAGGGGTGACTCGCGTGCCCGTCTCAGTGATCGTCACCGCGGGCGGCACCACCGCCGACTTCCAGAACCTCCTGTCCGGGCTGCGGCCCACCCTCGGGTTGCGCGACGAGGTCGTCTGCGTGCTCCCACCGCAACGCCACGACCTGGCCGTCAAGGCCCGCGCCCAACCCTGGCTGACGGTCGTCGACCAGACCCCGCCGGAACAGGCCGCCCGCTGGTCGGCCGGGCTGGCCGCCACCACCAACCCGGTTGTGGTGCTGCTCGACGGCGACACCGTCGTGACACCACACTGGCTCGAGGCGGTCGCCGCGGCCTTCGACGACCCCGCCGTCGTCGCCGCCGGACCCCGCTGCCACCGCAGCATCGGCCCGCAGCGGGTCAGGCTGCCGCCCGAGGCCGCGGCCGGTATCCCCGCCTTCAAGGCGTATGCCCGGCAGTGGCGCCAGGACCACCGAGGCCTGACCGACGTCGACCGGCTCGGCCCGGTCTGCGTCGCCGTCCGCCGCGAGGCCCTGGCGCGCGCCGGCGGACCCACGCTGGACATGCCGTACGCCGAGCTGCGCAAGCAGGGCCGGCTGGTGCTGGTCGAGGGTGCGCTGATCGCCCACCTCGGCGGTCGGCAGTGTGCGCTGCGGCCGGAGCCGCCCGCCGACGCGCCGCTGCTGTCGGGGTGCCTCATCGTCAAGGACGAGGAGGCGGTCATCGCCACCTGCCTGAACGCGCTGCGCGCGGTGGCCGACGAGATCGTGGTCTACGACACCGGTTCAACCGACCGGACCAGGGCAATCGCCCGGGAGATGGGTGCTCACGTCATCGACGGGTACTGGGACGACCACTTCGGAGACGCCCGCAACCGAGCCCTCGCACACTGTCGCGGCAGCTGGGCGCTCACCGTCGACGCCGACAAGGTCGTCGGGGGCGACCCCACCGCGCTGCGGCAGCAGCTCGACGCGGCCGGCCGTGCGGTCGACGCGTTTCTGGTGCATGTGGACAGCCCGACCGTGGCCGGCGGTGACTCGGTGTGGTCCATGCGGCTGTTCCGGGCCGCCGAATACCGCTACAGCGGCCGGCTGCACGAACAGGTCACCCACCGGATCACCGGCGAGATTCCGCAGAACGAACGCACCGAGACGCTCGCGCTCGCACACTCCGGTCACCTCGGTGCCGCCGCGACGAAGGACAAGGTCCGGCGCAACCACCGCCTCGCCGCGCTGGCCAGGTCCGACGGGCCGGAGGCGCTCTACAACCTCGCCCGGGCGGAGCGCGACGCCGGCGACCCGGCGGGCGCCATCGAGGCCTGCAGATCGGGTCTCGCCGCCAACCCCGAGACCGTCATCCGGGTCGGCCTGCTCGGCATCCTGATCCGTTGCTGCGCGGAGACGGGTCGCCTCCCGGCGGCGAACGCGGCCCTCGCGGAGTTGCGCGCGGCCGCCCGTGAACAGGTCACGACCGATCAGTCGGAGATCGTCGTGCGTACCGCCGAGGGCAACCACGAGCGGGTGCTGGAGCTGCTCCGGGGCATGCCCGAGAACGCCTACAACGACCTGGGCGTCGAGGCGGGCCGCCGCCGGCTGAGGCCGTTCGAGATCATCAGCCTCAGCGCCACCGGCCGGATGGTGGAAGCGGCCGAACTGCTGCGGGCGGAGCTGCGCGCCGGCCGCCTGGTGCTGCCGCTCGGTGACATCGCCAAGGTGCTGGACGGCGCGGGTTCCGACGTGACCGAGCTGGCCAGGCTGATCCCGGAGCATTCCGTCCGCGAGCTGCTGTACGCCACCCGGCCGGTGGCGCCGACGCTCGCCGACGCCGTCGTCGAGGCGCTCTGGGAACGCTTTCCCGGCGATCCACAGCTCTTCGGCGTGGTGGTCTGGATGGCCGGCCGGCTGCCGGTGAACAGCGCCATCCGATGGTCGGGACGGATGCGGGAACAGGGGCTGGCGCGGTACTGCCCGCTGCTGGCGCTTTCGGCCGCCGCCGACCGCTCCGCCCGGGAACGGGCGCTCGCCGCGGCCGCCGCGCTGGAGCTCTTCGGCGACCAGGCGGCGCTCGCCCCGCTCTCCGAGGCGCTGGCCCTGGTGCCCGACGACCAGAGCAGGGCGGTACTGAGGGAGCTGCGGGCGCTCGCACCCGGCGTGGCGTCCGCCATCAAAGCGGTGTGACGCTCCTCAGCGGACTCAGCCGATGTGCAGGCCGCGGGCGCGCATGAACGCGATCGGGTCGACCGCGTTCGCCCTCGTCGCCGGGCTGCCGTTGTGGACCTCGAAGTGCAGGTGCGGGCCGGAGGACGAGCCCGAGCTGCCCACGTACCCGAGGATCGTGCCGCGCCTGACGCCCTGGCCGCTGGACACGGCCGGCCGGCGCACCATGTGGCAGTACCGGGTCACGATGGGGCCCGGGTGCCGGACCTCCACGTACCAGCCGCAGCCGGTCAGCGTGAGTTTGCCGTCGACGTCGCAGCTGCCCGCGGAGACGTTGCAGGCGACCTTGATCACCCTGCCGGCGCTGGCCGCGCGGATCGCGGTGTTGCGGGTCGCGCCGAGGTCGACGCCGTCGTGCGCCGGGCGGGCCGCGGTGCGGAAGCCGCTGACCAGGCCGGCGGTGACGGGAAGCATCCAGCTACCGGTGACGGCCGGCATCGGCGCGGTCGTCCTGCACCTGGGTATCGGGAAGGCGCGGCGCCGGACGTACGAGTCGGAGATGTAGCTGCCGTCGGCGAGCCGGTCCCAGTAGCCGGTGTTCCGGACCGTGCCGCGGATGAACTGGCCGGCGACGCGGCAGACGATCGAGACGATCGCGCCGTTCCTGATGGTGCCGGTCCGGGAGCTGCTCGCGGACGGGCCGCTGCGGGCGTTGAGCGGGGTGCCCGTGGTGACCACCCGGCCGGTGCCGGCGATCCTGGTGACGTCGGCCGCGGCGGGGACGGCGCCGAGGGTGCCGGCGGCGGTGAGCAGGGCTGCGGCGGTGCACATATGTCGGCGTTTCACGCGTGGTCCCTTCGAACGGGTTGCGTCAAAACAATCGGTTCGGCCCCGGGTGCACGGATTCGGCTGGAAGATGGTCCTGAGCCGCTGCGGCGCGATGGTGGACCGACGGAACGGAGATCCCGCAGGGGCAATGCTGGCTTTCGGGGGGACACACGTGTCGCGATTGATGGAACTGGGGATCGCCAAGCGGCTGGGCGTTATCGTGGCCGTCGGCGTGCTGGGAATCGTCGGAATGTGGTACATCGCGGTGACCGGCCAAGACAAGGTCGTCGACCAGGCCGACACCGTGCGCCGGCTGGAGGCCGGCCTCGGCGCGCTGAACCACCTGGACACCCGGCAGAGCGAGCTGAAGGTCGATGCCTATCGCGCCGCCCTCGGCCAGGACGTCACCCAGGATGTCGCCGACGATGTGGCCTCGGCCACGGAGGCCGCGGACGCGGTACAGGCGGTCGGCATGCCCGGTGGCCTGGCCGCCGAGTTCGCGAAGATCCGCCCGGAAGTGGACAGCTTCGGCGCCTTCATCGCGGACTTCGTCGCGCAGGCCGGCGCCGGTGGCGCCGCCGCGCACGCGAACATGGGCCAGATCGCCGAGCGGAACAGCGCGGTCGACGATCAGCTCGGCGCCCTCAACGAGCAGGTCGTCGCGGCCGTCGAGCAGGAGCGCGCCGACATGGACAGCACCGTGCGGGCCACGACCTGGGCCGCCCGGATCGTCGGGCTCCTCGCGGTGGCGTTGCTCATCGGGCTGGCCGTGCCGCTGGCGCGATCGATCCTGCGCCCGGTGCAACGGCTCGGCGAGGTCATCGAGGCCCTGGCCGCCGGCGACCTCACCCGGCGCAGCGGTATCACCAGCCGCGACGAGATCGGCCGCATGGCGGTCGGGCTGGACAGCGCCCTGTCCGCGATCCACAGCTCGCTCAGCAGGATCGAGGAGAACGCCGAGACGCTGGCCAGCTCCGCCACCGAGCTCTCGGCGGTCGCCGCCCAGATCGCCGATGCGGCGCAGCACACCGATGCGCGGATGACCTCGGCGTCCAGCGAGGCCGAGGAGATCTCCCGCAACGTGCAGACCGTGGCGGCCGGGTCGGAGGAGATGGGCCTGAGCATCCGGGAGATCTCCCGGAGCACCAGCGACGCCGCCGAGATCGCCGCGGCCGCGGTCGCTGAGGCCGCGCGGGCGACCGAGACCGTCCGCCTGCTGGGCGAGTCGTCGGCGGAGATCGGCAATGTGATCAAGCTGATCACCTCCATCGCCGAGCAGACGAACCTGCTCGCCCTGAACGCGACCATCGAGGCCGCCCGGGCCGGCGCGGCGGGCAAGGGCTTCGCCGTGGTCGCCTCCGAGGTCAAGGACCTGGCGCAGGAGACCGCCCGGGCCACCGAGGACATCGCCTCGCGGGTCAGCGCGATCCAGCACGACACCGGCGGCGCGGTGGAGGTGATCGGCCGGATCAGCGAGGTCATCGCGAAGATCAACGAGTTCCAGACCGCGATCGCGAGCGCGGTCGAGGAGCAGACCGCGACGACGGGCGAGATGAGCCGCAGCATCGCCGAGGTGGCCTCGGGCAGCAGCCGGATCGCGGAGAACATCACCGACGTGTCCGCCGCCAGCGCGACCGCGGTGCACGGCGTCACCCAGAGCCGGCAGGCCAGCGAGGAGGTCGCGCGCACCGCGGAAGAGCTGCGCACCCTGGTCGGGGCGTTCCGGCTCTGAGCACGGCGCACCCGGACTGCACCTGGCGCGGCCCCCGTCGACAACGCCGGGGAAGCACCGTATTCCAGGACGAGATGGGCTCGTCATACGGACGTGTCTCGGGAGTCTTCGTGGGTGCAGAACACGAATCGGTAATGAACGGCACGGCCCTCGCCGTGCCCCTAGCCGCCCTCGACCTGCGTACCGACGCGCACGTGCACACGGGCTTCGCCGCGGGCCGGGACGCCGTCGGAGTCGTCGTGTCGGCCGCCGACCAGGTCGGGCTGATCACCGTCACGTTCGCCGACCAGGTGGGCCCGGAGACGACCTGGCTGCCCGCGTACGCGGACACGATCCGCCGCGCCCGCAGTCGCACCGAGCTGAATCTGCGGGTCGGCGCCGAGGTCGAGGTCGTCCGCCCCAACGGCTGGCTGGCCTGGCCGGCCGATCTCGGGCACCTCGAGGTGATCTCGGTCGCGGTGTCCCGGCTGCCGCTGGCCGAGGGCCTGACGGCACCCCGCGACGTGCGGTCCATGATCGCCGCCGGGCGGCTCACCCCGGACCAGGTCGCCGAGGCCACCGTCGCCGCGACGATCAAGGGCATCGAGCGCGCCTCCCGATACGCGCCGACGCAGCTGGCCCGCCCGCTGAGCCTGCTGGCCCAGGTCGGCATCGACGACGCCGCGCTGACCCCGGAGCTCATGTACGCGCTCGCCGCCGCCTGCCGGCTCACCGGCACGACGGTCGAGATCAGCGAGGCGTGGCGCAGCCCGTCGCCCCGGCTGGTGGCCACTCTGCGTGATGCGAATGTGGCCCTGGCGGCCGCGAGTGACGCCCGGTACGCGGGCGAGGTCGGCCGCTGGCAGTACCTGCTCCGGGTCTGATCGGAAACCAAACGCGTAACGTAATCACGTACGTACTCTCAGTCATGCCAGCACTTCAGCATGGGAGAGATGCGATGAGTATGGTCCAGCAGGCCGTCGAGATCGGTGCTCCGCTGCACACGGTGTACCAACAACTCGAGGCGTTCGAGAACTATCCACAGTTCATGACCGGCGTGCGGCAGGTGACCCGGATCGGCAACGATCAGACACACTGGGTCATGGAGGTCGAGGGGCACCGCCGCGAGTTCGACGCGCAGATAACCGAGTGCACCCTGGACGAACGGGTCTCCTGGACGACCACCGAGGGGCCGATGCTCGCGGAGACGATCACCCTGCGGCCGATGGGGGAGATGCGCACCCAGATCATCGCGCAGCTCGAGGCCGACGTCGCGTACCTGATGCCCAGTGACCGGCACGGCCAGGCGTCGCTGAGCCGTCAGCTCAAGTCCGACCTGAACACCTTCAAGGGCCTGATCGAGGCCGGCCGGCTCGGCGGCACCGATCTCGGCGCCAGCATGAAGAACCTCTCCGGTATGGGCGGCGGAAAGATGCTCGACCCGGCCTCGCCGGCCTCGGTCGCATCCCGGGCCCGGGAGGGCCGCCCGCAGCCCGGCGCCGGCTGGGGCACCAGCGCCGGCGGGTTCAGCAACGCGGACCGTGGCACCGACGTCGACATCTCCTCGGCGCCCGGCATCTCCAGCGCCGCGGACCTCGACGAGGTGCTCGCGCCCGGCCGCCGCATCGGCGGAAACCTCTCGATGAGCGGCGGCGCTGCGGGTGGCGCGGCGCCGATGGGCGGCAAGGCCATGAGCGCCCGCGACGGCCGCACCGACGGGGCCGTCAACGAGGAGGAGCGCGGCAGCTCCCAGGACTGGTAGCGGTCAGAGGGACGCCGACTCGAGAACCACGATCAGCTTCGCGCCGTGGGGCTCGGCCCGCTCGTAGCGGACCGAGCCCCCGTTCGCTTCCACGAGGTGGCGCACGATGAAGAGCCCGAGCCCGGCGCCGCGCATGAACCGGTCGAACAGGTGCGGAATGAGCTCCTCCGGGATGCCGTCGCCGCTGTCGCGCACCGTCAGCACGACGGACTCGGCGCGCCGCTCGGCGCGGACCTCCAGCGGTGGCTCGCCGTACTGGATCGCGTTGCTGAGCAGGTTGTGCACCACGTGCCAGAGGTGCTGCCGGTCGGCCAGCGCGGAGACGTCGTCGTCGATGACGATCTCCACGTCGTCCGCGTGGCCCAGCTCCGCGACGACCGAGGTGACGAGGTCGAGCACCGGCACCGGGGTGCGCCGCGCGGTGACCGAGCCGGTGTCCAGCCGGAAGAGCAGTTGCAGGTCGTTCATCATCTTGATGAGCCGATGGGTGTTCTTGTCGATCTTCGTCGCCAGCTCGAGGCGGATGTCCTCACCCAGCTCGGACCAGTCCGCGGAGAGCAGCTCGGAGAGGCTGGCGATCGAGCTGATCGGCTGCGCCACGTCGTGGGTCAGCATCGACGTCAGGTCGTTCTTGAAGGCCAGCGCCGCCTCCAGCCGGCTGTTCGACTCCCGCAGCCGCTCGTTGCTGCGCTCCAGCTCGGCGGCGCGCTCGCTCAGCTTGTCCTCGGCGCGCTTGCGGTCGGCGATGTCGACGTAGGTCGCCACGTACGCCCGGGCCCGCCCGTCGGCGTCCGGGATCGCCGCCATCGTGGCCAGCACCGGGATGTCGGTGCCGTCGGCGTGCCGCACCACCCAGTCCCCGGTGCCGGGGGGCGGGACCTCGGCCGGGCCCGGGCCGGGCGGCCGCGTGTTGCCGGTCAGCTCCCGCCAGCGCCGGTTCACGTCGATCACCCGGTGGTTGGCGTCGAGGACCATCACCGCCTCGTTCATCGACTGCAGCAGCGTGTCCGCGAACTCCCGGCGTTCCCGCAGCTCCGCGACGAGTTCGCGCTGCTGGCGGTCGGCGCTCTCGAGCGAGCGCACCAGCAGGGCGATCAGGGCCAGCACGGCGAGGGCGGCCAGGGTCACGCCGATGCTGATCGCGCCCGCCGGGCCGCTGATCCCGGTCCGGACCGCGAGCGCGCTGATCAGTGCGGCCACCACCGGCAGGGCGACGAGCGCGGGCAGCGTGTGCCGGATCTTGCTGCCGGCGCCGGCGGCCGCGCCGGTGCGCAGCGGACCCGCCTCCGGGCGGGCCAGGATGGCGCCGACGGCAAGGGCGAGCAGCGTCCCGCCGTAGTAGGGCGCCATGACGCTGTCCGGCCCGCCGCCGACCGGGAACGTCGGCGCGAACATCCGCGGAACCATGGCGACCAGGGCGATGATCGCGGTGCCGGCCAGCAGCGGGTCGGCGACCCGGAACCGGGTCTGTACGCCGGGCCGCCGGAGCCTGATGTCGAGGCAGGCCAGGGCCAGGCCAGCGAGCAGGGTGGCGACCCCGGCGGCCGGGTGGCGCTGCACGGCGGACCCGCCGAGCGCGGCGGCGAGGAGCGCGAGCAGGTAGCCGGCGCCACGGACGGCCGGGCCGCCGCGGGCCGGAGCGAGCAGGACGAGAGCGAGCCCGGCGGCCACGAGTGCGGCCGCCGGGCTCCACGTCAGTGCGTTCTCTCCCGCCGGAACCGGCGAGGTCACCAGGCTGAATGTGCCGGCGACGACCACCGTGATCCCGGCGCACCCGGCGAAGATCCGGGACAGCCTGCCCACGTCGCGCGCCGCGATCTGCACCGGTGGAACCCCTCTAAATATGGGCGTTTCGGCCCAAGTGCGAGGGAGCGATCATATCGCGGCGGATGTGATCAAGTGGTCACGCCGGTGGAGACTGCGCCAGCCACTCGAAGCCGTCGCCGACGGTGATCCGGGTGGCGACCGGATGCAGCTTGCCGGCGTTCTTGTTGGCGTGGTGCCCGCAGAAGACCAGCGAGCCGCCGCTGGTCAGTGCGATCTCCGCCTTTCCGGCGGCGCTGCAGCTGTCGCAGCGGTCGACCAGGGACGGGACGGTGACGATCTCGGGCGACAGCATGGCGGTCATCATCGCTCTCTCCTGGCTGGGTGGCACTGCGGCGGTAGCTGACACGGGATTAATCGGTCCGGTACCGGGTCGGCTTAGCGCGAGGGCTCGCGGCCGGGGTCCTGCAACCCGGCGGCAACTCGGGGCCGGACGGTCCGGACACGGGCCCCTATCCGGCGCAAAACCACCGGATCGGCCCGTTGGGTGGGCGCCGGGGCGCGGGCCGGGGTCGCGAAAGCCCGGAAAGCGGCACCGGTGTGCCCGCCCGCCGATAGCGTGTTGTGACAAGTACCGAGGAGGCCCAATGTCGGAGGTTCCGCAGGAGCGTCCAACGGTCCTGGTCGTCGACGACGAGGAGGACCTGCGCGACATCGTGCGCCGGATGCTCGAGCGCCGCGGCTACGCCACCCTGATGGCGGCCGACTCCGAGCAGGCCCTCGAGCTGTGCCGCGACCACGCCGGCACCATCGACGTGCTCGTCACCGACCTCGGCCTGCCGGGCGTCGGCGGCGGCGAGCTGGCCCGCGCCGCGACCGGCATGCGCCCCGAGATGGGCGTCGTCTACATCTCCGGCCTGCCCAAGGACATCGCCGTCGCCAAGGGCCAGATCGCCGAGGACGCCCGGCTGGTCATGAAGCCGTTCACCTCCGAGGTGCTGCTGGAGGCGCTGCGGGCGGTACTCGCCGACCGCGCACCCAGCGTGTGACGACCGCCTGATCGGCCGAGTCGAACCGACCGAAATTCCCTTCACCATCCCGGCCCGGTGCCGCCCACCCGCTTCCCCGGTGGATGGCAACCGGCACGCACCCGTCCGCTTCCCGGGCCGGCACCCGTCCGCCTCGAACCTGAATGTCAGACAGCAGATGTTTGACATTCAGGGGGGATCACGTGGGGGCCAGGCGAGGGACCATCGGAATCGCACTGACGGGCGTCGTTGTCGCCGGCGGGGGATTCGCGCTGACTCCCCCGGCGAACGCCGCGACCACGACCGGCACGACGACCACCTACACCAGCGACGACGCGTACACCTCGAGCACCCGTAAGTCCGTCAACTTCGGCGCCGCCGACAAGCTGGTGGTGGGCAAGGAGTCGGGGGAGACCCGGCTGTCCTACCTGAAGTTCGCGCCGAAGGTCGCGGCCGGCGAGACCGTCACCGGCGCGGAACTACGGCTGCCGGTGGTCGGCAGCCCGGTCGCCGCGACGCTCAACGTCTTCTCGCTGCCGACCTCGTGGTCGGAGAAGACCCTCACCGCGGCCAACGCGCCGAAGACCGGCTCGCTGGTCGCCTCGCTCAAGCCGAAGACCACCGACAAGACGCTGACCTTCAACGTGTCCAAGGTGGTCAACAAGTCCGGCACGTACGCGTTCGCGCTCAAGTCCGCCTCGACCAGCGCCGTCACCCGGCTGCGCTCGATGGAGTACGGCACCGCCACCTCCGGCGGCCCGGAGCTGGTGATCACCACCAAGAAGAACGCGACGGCGACCACCACCCCGCCGGCCGGGTGCGTGACCGATGCGAAGCTCGTGCCGTCCTGCGGCGTGCTCTGGGGCGCCGCCGCGGGCGGCTTCACCGACACGCCCCGCGACCAGGCCCTCAAGGACTGGGAGGCGCTGACCGGCCGCACCGCGTCGATCTACCACACGTACCACAAGGGCGACGAGCAGTTCCCCACCAAGGACGAGATCGCCATGACGCAGGACCCGAAGAACCCGCGGGTGCTCCTGCTCAACTGGAAGGTCGCCTACAACTCCACCTGGGCCAAGGTCGCGGCCGGCGCGCAGGACGCCCGGATCGACAAGTGGTCGGAGTACGTCAAGAAGAACTACCAGCAGAAGTTCTTCCTCGCGCTGCACCACGAGCCGGAGAACGACGTGTCCACCTCGGCCTCGTCCGGCATGACGGCCAAGGACTACGCCGCGATGTACCGCCACGTCATCACCCGCCTGCGCGCCAACGGGGTCACCAACGCCGTCAACGTGATCGCGTACATGGGCAACGAGAAGTGGATGGCGCAGTCCTGGTGGAAGGACCTCTACCCGGGCGACGCCTACGTCGACTGGGTCGGCCTGGACTCCTACGTCAGCGTCGAGAAGGGTTACTACCACTACGGCGACATGGGCGACATCCTCGACCGGCAGCCCACCGGCGGTGGCCTCGGCTGGTACGACTGGGCCGTCAAGAACCACCCGACGAAGCCGATCATGGTCGCCGAGTGGGGCATGTACCACCGCACCAAGTCGGTCACCGACAAGTCGGCGGCGTACAACACCGTCGTCCCCGAGCTCAAGGCGCACCCGGCGGTCAAGGCGATCGTCTACTTCGACACGGCCAAGGACGACGAGGGCGACCGGGACATCTCGGTTAACTCGACCGCCAGCAGCCTGGCGGCGTTCAAGAAGGTCGCGGCGGATCCGATGTTCAAGGTGACCATCGGCAAGTAAGCCTCACCCTCCCCCCGAAAACCGGGCCGGTCCGCGTCGCGGGCCGGCCCGGTCGGCTAGGGGCTGTATCAGGGTGGGAGGCGGAGCGAGGCGAGGTCCAGGCGTCGCCTGGGTGTGCGCCGCGGGCGCCCGAATACCGGTGTTGTATTCGGGTGTTTGCGGCGTGCGGCCAGGCGGGGGCTGGACCCGCCGCAGCCCGTCTCCCACCCTGATACAGCCCCTAGGGCCAGGGCACGGTCAGCTCGCCGCGGCGCCAGCGGGCCGGGCCGTCCAGTACCGGCCGGTGCTCCCGGAGCTTCGCGACGGTGGCGAGCCAGCGCTGCCGAGGCCCGAACGGAGTCGCCGACGCGTCCCACGCCGCGCCGAGCGCGAGGAGCAGGTCGTGCACGCCCGATCCGGGCACGTTGTGGTGGATCAGAGCCTTCGGCAGGCGCTCGGCGAACGTGGCCGGATGGTCCAGGTCGGACAGTCGCGCCGACAGGGTGAGCGTCCGCGGCCCGCCAGCGTCCGCGACCGCCCACGTCGCGATCCGGCCCAGCTCGTCGCAGGTGCCCTCGACCAGCAGCGCGCCGGTGCCGGTCATCGTGGCCCAGGCCGCCGCCACCTCGTCCTCGGCGTACTGGCGCAGCACGTTGAACGCGCGCACCACCACCGGGCGCAGGCCGGCCAGCTCGAAGCCGCCCCGGCGGAAGTCGAGCAGCGGCGGGTCCGCGTACGGCTGGGCGTCGGCGACCCGGACCGGATCGATCTCGAGGCCGACGACCGCGACGTCCGGCCGGACCGCGGCCGCGAGGCGGCGGCGCAGCTCGACGGCCGTGACCGGCGTCGCGCCGTACCCGAGATCGACGACCAGCGGCACCGCCGCGGCCGCGAGCAGTTCACCGCACCGGTACGCGATGAAGTTGTCCACCCGGCGCAGCCGGTTGGGGTTGGTGGTGCCCCGGGTGACGGCGCCGAGCGGCTTCCTGGCGGGGTTCACTTCGGCTCGCGAACCACCTTGTGCTGCGCGGCCTGCGCGATCGGGCGCACCACCAGGCGGTCGATGTTGACGTGCTGCGGGCGGGTCGAGACCCACGCGATGCAGTCGGCGATGTCGTCCGCGACCAGTGGCTCCCGCACCCCGGCGTAGATCGCGTCGGCCTTCTCGGGGTCGCCGAGCCGGTTGAGCGAGAACTCCTCGGTGCGCACCATGCCGGGGTCGATCTCGACGACCCGGACCGGCCGGCCGGCGAGCTCCAGGCGCAGCGTGCCGACCAGCGCGGTCTGCGCGTGCTTCGCGGCCGTGTAGCCGCCGCCGCCCTCGTAGACGGTGAAGGCGGCGGTGGAGCCGACGGTCACCACGGTGCCCGCGCCGCTCGCCTCGAGCGCGGGCAGCAGGGCCTGGGTGACGCGCAGGGTGCCCAGCACGTTCACGTCGTACATCCACTGCCAGTCGGCGACGGATCCGCCGGCCACCGGGTCCATCCCCCGCGCGCCGCCCGCGTTGTTGACCAGCAGGGTCACCGGGGCACCGAGGCCGGTCACCGCGTCGGCCAGCGCCGCGGCCGAAGCGTCGGACGTAACGTCGCAGGCGACCGCGGTGGCGTCCGGGCCGATCTCGGCGACCAGCTTCTCGAGGCGGTCCAGCCTCCGGGCCGCGGCCACCACGTGGAATCCCTCGACGGACAGCCGGCGGGCGGTCGCCGCACCGATGCCGCTGGATGCCCCGGTGACGACTGCGATGTTCTTCTGCACCATCCTTTGATCCTGCCTCACGCGTGTGGGAGAGCTGGGTCACCCCCGGCCTCCTGGCGTTGGGTTCGGGCCCCGCGGATGGGGAAGATGAACGACGGCGTAACAGTTCACCGTTACGTTTGACCGCCTTTCGAAGGGACCACGACGTGGCTGAGCTGCGGGCCGCAGGCCAATGGCCGACACCCCGGCGCATCGCCACACTCTCGGTGCACACCTCGCCGTTGGAGCAGCCCGGCACCGGCGACGCCGGCGGCATGAACGTGTACATCGTCGAGGTCTCCAAGCGGTTGGCCGAGCGCGACGTCGAGGTCGAGATCTTCACCCGGGCCACGTCGAGCGAGCTGCCGCCGGTGGTGGAGATGGCGCCCGGCGTGACCGTCCGGCACGTCACCGCGGGCCCGTTCGAGGGCCTGTCGAAGGAGGAGCTGCCGTCGCAGCTGTGCGCCTTCACCAACGGCGTGCTGCGGGCCGAGGCCGCCCGGCCGCCCGGCTCGTACGACCTGATCCACTCGCACTACTGGATGTCCGGGCAGGTCGGCTGGCTGGCCCGGGAGCGCTGGGGCGTCCCGCACGTGCACACCGCGCACACCCTCGCCAAGGTCAAGAACCGCCTCATCGCCGAGGGGGACCGGCCCGAACCGAACTCGCGGGTCATCGGCGAGGAGCAGGTCATCGCGGAGGCGGACCGCCTGGTGGCGAACACCCGTTTCGAGGCGCGGGACCTGGTCGGCTCGTACGCCGCCGACCCGACCCGGCTCACGGTGGTGCAGCCGGGCGTCGACCTCGACCGCTTCCGTCCCGGGCCGTCCCGGGACGCCGACCGGCGCCGGCTGGGCCTGCCGGAGCGGGGGTACGTGGTCGCGTTCGTCGGCCGGATCCAGCCGCTCAAGGGCCCGGACGTGCTGATCCGGGCGCTGGCCTCGGCGCCGCTGCGGGACGAGGACGTGACGGTGGTGATCTGCGGCGGGCCCAGCGGCAGCGGCCTGGACCGGCCGACCGCGCTGATCGAGCTGGCCGCCTCGCTCGGGGTCTCCGACAAGGTGCGCTTCGTCGCGCCGCGGACCGGCGACGCGCTCGCCGGGCTCTACCGGGCCGCCGACCTGGTCGCGGTCCCGTCGCACAACGAGTCGTTCGGCCTGGTCGCGCTCGAGGCGCAGGCCTGCGGTACCCCGGTGGTCGCCGCGGCGGTCGGCGGCCTGGTCACGGCCGTCACCGACGGCGTGAGCGGGGTACTGGTCGACGGCCACGACCCGGACGACTGGGCCCGGGTGCTGACGGGCCTGCTGGTGGCGCCGGGGCGCCGGGCGCGGCTCTCGGCCGGCGCCGTGCGGCACGCCAGGAACTTCTCCTGGGATCGGACGGCGGACGGGCTGTTGCGGGTCTACCGCGAGGCGGTGACCGAGCATCGTGCGCTGATCGCGGCGCGTCTGGCAGGCTCGTTCTCATGGTGAGTGACGATGGTGAGTGACGTAGCTGAGCTGATCGAGCGGGTCTGCGCGGAGCGGGAGCTGCCCTGCGAGCCGACCGGGGACTCGTCCTGGGTGGTGACGCTGCCCGGGACGCACAAGCTCAAGACGGCCTGCAACCTCATCGTCGGCGAGCACGCGCTGCGCATCGAGGCGTTCGTGATGCGCCACCCGGATGAGAAGCACGAGGAGCTCTGGGCCTGGCTGCTGCGCCGCAACGCCCGGATGTACGGCGTCGGCTTCTCGATCGACGGTTCCGGCGACGTGTACCTGACCGGCCGGGTCACCTTGAAGGGCCTGGACGCCGATGAGCTCGACCGGCTGCTCGGCGCGGTCCTGACGTATGCGGACGAGTCCTTCGACTCGATGCTGGAGATCGGCTTCGGCTCGTCGATCCGGCGCGAGTGGGAGTGGCGGGTCAAGCGCGGCGAGTCCCTGGCCAACCTGCAGGCCTTCGCGCACTTCGCCGATCCGAAGGCGGATTCGAAGGCGGACTCGAAGTCCGAGGGGTAGGAAAAACAAAGCACCGGCGGCGGCGGGCGACGCCCATCCCCATAGGCGTCGCCCGCACTAACCGCCGGTCTCGGGTTGCGCCGTCCCCCAACGGCTTACGCCACCCGTCCCCGAACACCGATCCGCGGTGACCCAGAGGGTCGACCCGTTCCCCGAACTGACGGCTCGGCGTCCATCGACCACGCTAGTTGGGCCGGTCGAGGCCCACAAGCCAGTTGGCTGTCTGCCATCTGTCTGAACCGTCACATGAGGCAACTCAAGCCTCACGGATGATGCGCGAATCAGACGTCCGGCCCGTTGTCACCCTTCCGGGCGGCCCGATCGGCCCGATCGGATATGACCCGGTTCTTGAACCGCCGGACGCTCAGTCGAGGGCCGGGACCCGGACCCGACGGCGGCCGGCGTCGCCCTTGCCGCGGTACGGCGCTCCCGGTGGCCGGCAGCGCGACCGCGACGGGCGGGGCGACGGTCTCGGCGGCGACGGTGACGGCCGCGACCGGGTACGCGGGCGCGCCCTCGCGCAGGGCCTTGGCGCGGCGCTCTCTGGCGGGGCCCGAGACGAGCTGCCCGGCCGCCACGAGTACGCCGATCGCCGCGCAGCCCAGCCAGAGCACCCCGCCGCCCCGGTGTTCCTGCACGAAGCCGCCGACGATCGGGGCCAGCGCCGCGCCGCCCGACCAGGACAGCGAGTTCACGCCCTGATACCGCCCGCGCAGCTGGGCCGGGGACAGCTCCGCGATCAGCGCCGAGTTCGACGGGGACTGGAGCATCTCGCCGACGGTCCAGATCACCACGGAGAGGGCGTACAGCGCCGCCGTGCCGGCGAAGGCGTTCAGCCCGAAGCCGACGCCGACGATCAGGGTGGACAGGGCCAGGACCCGCGACCGGTCATGGCCGTCGATCAGCTTCGGGACGAAGAGCTGCCCGGCGACGATCATCAGGCCGTTGATCGCGATCACCCAGCCGAACGTCGCCGGGCTCAGGCCGTCCGCGCTCATCGCGATCGGCATCGTCGAGAGGTGCTGCATGATCACCAGGACGATGAAGAAGTTCAGCGCGACGAAGGTCATGAAGACCCGGTCGCGGAAGATCGCCCCGAGCCCCGGGCCGCCGCGGGCCCGCGGCCCCGTCGCCGCCGGCGCGCGATGCGGGCGGGTCTCGGCCAGGAAGATCAGACTGATCACGGCCGTGACCAGCGTCGTTCCCGCATCCACCAGGAAGAGCAGCAGGTAGTTGAACTGGGCGGCGAGGCCGGCCAGGACGGCCGCGCTCGCGAAGCCCAGGTTGACCGCCCAGTAGTTCAGCGAATAGGCCCGGACCCGGTCGGCGTCCGGCACCACGTCGACCATCATGGCCTGGAACGCCGGGCGCACCCCCTCGGCGAACGCGCCGAGCAGGAGCGCTCCCACGAGAATCTGCCAGAAGCCCTGCGCGAGGCCGAGGCCGACCATCAGGGCGGCCGCGCCGAACTGCGCGGTCAGCATCGTCGGCCGGCGCCCCCAGCGGTCGGTGAGCACGCCGCCGGTCATGGTGCCGACCGCGCCGCCGACCCCGTACGCGCCCAGCACGATGCCGGCCTGGCTCTGGCTGAAGTGCTGCTGCCCGGTGAGGTATATGGCCAGGTAGACGACGACGAATGAGCCGAGTCGGTTGATCAGAGTGCCGGTCCAGAGGAACCAGAACTGCCGCGGCAGGCCGCCGGCAGCCTGTCGTAACCATTCCCGCACGCGTAAACCCCCGTAAGCACCGATCAACCACCGCAGCCTTACAAGTTACTGATCTTCGGTTGCCGGTGCAGCATGATTTCCACGTGTTGGTCGCCACCCGGGGTCCGCGCACGACCGCACCCGGCCTGCGGCAGGATGGAGGGCATGACTGTGGGGACCCTTGTGCTGCTGCGGCACGGCGAGAGCGAGTGGAACGCCAAGAACCTCTTCACCGGCTGGGTCGACGTCGACCTCAACGCCAAGGGTGAGGCCGAGGCGCGGCGCGGCGGCGAGCTGCTGAAGGAGCACGGCCTGCTGCCCGACGTCGTGCACACCAGCCTCCTGCGGCGCGCGATCCGGACCAGCGAGATCGCGCTGCACGGCGCCGACCGGCACTGGATCCCGGTGCGGCGCTCGTGGCGGCTCAACGAGCGCCACTACGGCGCGCTGCAGGGCAAGGACAAGAAGCAGACCCTCGAGGAGTACGGCGAAGAGCAGTTCATGCTCTGGCGCCGCTCCTACGACACCCCGCCGCCGCCGATCGGTGACAACGACGAGTTCTCGCAGTTCGCCGACCCGCGCTACGCGGAGCTGCCGCCGGAGCTCAAGCCGCGCACCGAGTGCCTCAAGGACGTGCTCGCCCGCGCCCTGCCGTACTGGTACGACGCGGTCGTGCCGGACCTGCTCTCGGGGCGGACCGTGCTGGTCGCCGCGCACGGCAACTCGCTGCGCGCGATCGTCAAGCACCTCGACCAGATCTCGGACGAGGCGATCGCGAAGCTGAACATCCCGACCGGCATCCCGCTGCGCTACGACCTGGACGACGACCTGCGCCCGGTCACCGCCGGCGGCGCGTACCTCGACCCGGAACTGGCCAAGGAGGCCGCCGCCGCGGTCGCCAGCCAGGGCCGCTGACCCGGACCGCACAGCCGAAAGGCCGGAACACCCCCGCGGTGTCCCGGCCTTTCGCGTCCCCGGATCAGCTGACGACCGGCTCGCCGGTGATCATGTAGATCATCTGCTGGCCGGCGTTCACGGCATGGTCGGCGTACCGCTCGTAGAAGCGGCCCAGCAGCGCGCCGTCGATCGCGGTCTCCGCCCCGTATGGCCAGTCGTCGTGCAGCAGCACCTTGAACAGGTCGCGCTCGAGGTCGTCCATGGCGTCGTCGTCCTTCTCCAGCTCCGCGGCCAGGTCGGCGTTGGGGCTGGCCAGGACGGTGGTGATCTTCTCGGCCATGCGGTCGGCGGCCTCGGCCATCTGCCGGAAGACCGGCCGCAGCTCGGCGGGCACCGCCGGCGACGGGTGCCGGCGCAGCGCGGTCTTCGCGACGTGCTCGGCCAGGTCGCCCATCCGCTCCAGGTCGGCGGAGATGTGCAGGGCGGTGATCAGGATCCGCAGGTCGGAGGCGACCGGCGCCTGCCGGGCGATGCTGTCGGCCACCTTCGCCTCGACCTGGCGGTAGACCTCGTCGACCTCGGCGTCGCGCTCCATGACCGCGTTGGCTGCCTCCCGGTCGGCGGTCAGCAGGGCCGTGGTCGCCTTGCGCATCGCTGCGCGCACCGACTCGGCCATCGTCACCAGCAGGCGGCTGACCTCCGTCAGGTCGGCCTGAAACTCCTCGCGCATGATTTCTCGTCCCGGGGGTTCGGGGCTGCCCTAGCGGTCGGCAGCCTTTGTGAGCAGGGCTTGCATAGGCAACGCTAGGGGTGCACGGAGGCCTGGACATGAACTGCGGTGAACGACGCCGGGCCGGGTGGTGAACATTGCTCGAAGCACGCCTGGTTTGTCCGGCTGGACGTACGGTTCAGGTAAACAATGCCCCTACGATCGCAGCGTGAATCCGGTGTACGGCACCTTCCTCGTTCTCGCCGCCCTCGCCATCGGCGTGGTGGCCGGGTTCCTGCTGTCCAGGGCCCACCGGGCCGGCTCGGCCGGCCGGGAGCCCGAAGACGCTCCGGCCGCCCGGCCGGCCGAGGGGGGACGAGAGATCGACACCGACGACGAGCGCGCGGGCGGACACGGACTCAAGGGCCTCGGCCGCAGGAGCCTCGACTCGCTGCGCGTCGGCGTCGTCGTGCTCGACGCCGAGGACGAGCCCGTACTGGTCAACCCGGCGGCACGGGCGATGGGCCTGCTGCGCTCCGGCGGCGCGCCCGGCACGATCGCGGCGCACCCGATCCTGCGTACGCTGGCCGGCCAGGTGCGGCGCACGGGCGTGCGCCGCGAGGTCGAGCTGGACCTGCCCCGGGGCCGCGCGGGCGGCGCGCAGGCGCCGCTCGGACTGCACCTGCGCGCGGTCGCCCTGAACGCGACCCACGTCGCCGTCGAGGCCGCGGACGTCACCGAGTCGCACCGCCTGGCCCGGGTCCGGCGTGACTTCGTCGCCAACGTCAGCCACGAGCTCAAGACCCCGATCGGCGCGCTCCAGCTACTCGCCGAGGCGCTGCTGGACGCCACCGAGCTGCCGGCCGCCGAGGCGCTCGAGCAGTCCGAGGACCTGATCGCCGCGCGCCGGTTCGCCGAGCGCATCCACCACGAGTCCGCCCGGATGGGCCGGCTCGTCAACGAGCTGCTCGAGCTGACCCGGCTGCAGGGCGCGGAGCCGCTGCCCACCCCGGTGCCGGTCGCGCTGGACTGGGTCATCGCCGAGGTGGTCGACCGGACCCGCACCACAGCGTCGGCCAAGGGCATCGAGGTCGTGTACGCCGGCCCGCGCGGCGCGACCGTGTACGGCAGCGACAGCCAGGTGGCCACCGCCGTGAGCAACCTCGTCGAGAACGCGATCGCCTACTCGGGCGAGAACACCAAGGTGGCGCTGGCCATGCGCGAGGACGACGACTGGATCGAGATCGACGTCACCGACGAGGGCATCGGCATCGCACCGCACGACGTCGACCGGATCTTCGAACGCTTCTACCGCGCCGACCAGGCCCGCTCCCGCTCGACCGGGGGCACCGGGCTGGGCCTGGCCATCGTCAAGCACATCGCCACCAACCACGGCGGTCGCGTCGACGTGACCAGCACGCTCGGCGGTGGATCGACATTCACCCTGCGCCTACCGGCGCGCCCCCCGGAGGTACCTATGCCGTTACCCCCGGCGATTGAGATCGAGTCCGGCGCGGCCGGGCTCCCTTCGGCCTGAGACAGGCCGCCCCCGAAGGAAGGAACCCCCATTGGCTCGCGTGCTCGTGGTCGAGGATGAGGAGTCGTTCTCCGACGCCCTGTCGTACATGCTGCGCAAGGAGGGCTTCGAGGTATCGGTCGCGCCGACCGGAACCTCGGCGCTGACGCAGTTCGACCGGACCGGCGCCGACATCGTCCTGTTGGACCTGATGTTGCCCGAGATGTCCGGCACCGAGGTGTGCCGGCAGCTGCGGCAGCGCTCAAGCGTGCCGATCATCATGGTCACCGCACGGGACAGCGAGATCGACAAGGTCGTCGGCCTGGAGATCGGCGCGGACGACTACGTCACCAAGCCGTACTCGCCGCGCGAACTGGTCGCCCGGATCCGCGCGGTCCTGCGCCGGCAGGGCTCGGAGCCGGCCGAGGTGACGACGCCGACGTTGGCGGCGGGCCCGGTCCGGATGGACGTGGAACGGCACGTGGTGACCGTGGACGGCGCGGGAGTGCAGCTGCCGCTCAAGGAGTTCGAGCTGCTCGAGCTCCTGCTGCGCAACGCGGGCCGGGTGCTGACCCGCGGTCAGCTGATCGACCGCGTCTGGGGCGCCGACTACGTCGGCGACACCAAGACCCTGGACGTGCACGTCAAGCGGCTGCGCTCCAAGGTGGAGCCGGAGCCGTCGGCCCCGCGTTACATCGTCACCGTGCGTGGTCTGGGCTACAAGTTCGAGCCGTGAGCCGGTCCCGCGGTGCCGCGCTTGCGCGGCGCCCGGGCCGCCTCCGCGGCGACCGTCGCCGGGTGCGGCGCGACCAGCTTCGACTTCAGCCTGACGTCGCAGAGCCGGGCCAGTTCGTCGTAGGCGTCCTGGCCGATCAGTGCGATCAGCTCCGGCCCGTACGTGCGGTACATCGGCTCGGTGCCGACGTGCGCGTCCGGCGAGGAGGTGCACCACCAGTCGAGGTCGTGCCCGCCGGGTCCCCAGCCGCGCCGGTCGAACTCGGTCAGGGTGGACAGCAGGTACTTGCTGCCGTCCGGCCGCTTCGTCCAGTCCTGCTCGCGGCGCACCGGCAACTGCCAGCACACGTCCGGCTTGTAGGTCAGCGGGTGCACCCCGTCGCGTAGCGCCTGGGCGTGCAGTGCGCAGCCGCCGCCCCCGGCGAAGTCGGCGTCGTTGAGGAACACGCACGGACCGTCGGCGGACTGCGTCGCCGTCCGCCGAGCCGGCTTGGCGCCGTCGACGGTGTCCATCTCGGTGTAGTTCTTGAACCCGCGCCGGTAGTGCTGCCAGGTCTCCGGCGTCAGCCGGGCCGCCGCGTTCTTGGTCCGGTTCTCGTCGTCGGCGTCGGTGAAGAACGCGCCGTGCGAGCAGCAGCCGTCCTCGGGGCGGCCGGCGATGATGCCGTGGCAGGCGGACCCGAACACGCAGGTCCACCGCGACAGCAGCCAGGTCAGGTCGGCGCGGACGACGTGCTGGTCGTCGGCCGGGTCGGTGAACTCGATCCATTCACGGGGGAAGTCAAGCGGGACCTCGCGACCGCGGGCGGCGGCCGCCTCGTCCATCACGATGCGAATCTGGGTGCGGCGGCTCACCTGCGACAGCGTACGCGCGTGGGTGACCGCCGCCCGTCAAGGCGTCTGGTTTGCCACTGTTTACACCGACGGAGGATCCGGCGGGCGTGCCGGACGGGTCTACCCTTGACCGGTGGCCTTCCGTGTCCCCGTTCTCCTGTCCAGCTCCTCCGTCTTCCCCGAGCCGACCGCCGCGGCATTCGAGATGGCGGCGACGCTGGGCTATGACGGTGTCGAGGTCATGGTCTGGACCGACGCCGTCAGCCAGGACGCCGGCGCCCTTCAGGGCCTCGCCGAGCACTACGGCGTTCCGGTCCTCTCGGTGCACGCGCCCTGCCTGCTGGTGACCCAGCGGGTGTGGAGCCCGGACCCGTGGGAGCGGCTCAACCGCGCCGCGGTGCTCGCCGAGACGCTGGGCGCGCCGACCGTCGTCGTGCACCCGCCCTTCACCTGGCAGCGCGACTACGCCCGGAACTTCGCCGCCGGCCTGGCCAAGGTGCAGACCCGGCACCCGGACACGAGCTTCGCGATCGAGAACATGTACCCCGTGCGGATGGCGGGCCGGAACTTCGTGCCGTACGTGCCGGGGTGGGATCCGACCGAGGCCGGCTACGACGCGTACACGCTCGACCTGTCGCACGCCGCCGCCTCGCGGACGGACTCGCTGGTCATGGCCGACCGGATGGGCCCGGGCCTCAAGCACGTGCACCTGGGCGACGGCACCGGCGAGGGCCGCGACGAGCACCTGGTGCCGGGGCGCGGCAACCAGCCCTGCGCCGAGCTGCTGAGGTCGCTGGCGGGCCGGGGCTTCCGGGGCTCGGTGGCGCTGGAGGTCTCCACCCGCAAGGTGACCAGCCGCGCGGTCCGCGAGGCGGACCTGCGGGAGTCGCTCGCCTTCGCCCGGCACCACCTGGCACCGGCCGCGTCCGCGACCCCGGCGGCTACGCGGGGGTGAGTGTCGCGGCGCGCTTGCGGGCGCGGTGCGCCGCCACGTGCGAACGGGTCGCGCAGCGCTCGGAACAGAAGCGCCGGCAGTTGTTGGACGACGTGTCGAGGTAGACGTTGCCGCACCGCTCGTCGGCGCAGATGCCGAAGCGGGCGCTGCCGTACTCGCACAGCCACACCGACAGGCCCCAGACCGCGCCGGCCAGGTATTCCGAGCTCACGGACGCGCCGCGGCTGGTGACGTGCATGTGCCAGTCGGAGGCGTCGTGCCCGGAGATGCGTGGCTGCACCGGGTACGCCTCGAGGAGGGCGTTCAGCTCGGCGACCGCCTCGCCGTCGCGGCCCGTGGTGCCGTACTCGAAGATGTCGCGCAGCCGGCGCTGTGCGCGGCGGAACGTACCGAGGTCCTTCTCGCCGACCTCGTCGCGCATCCAGGCAAGATCATCGCTGAACAGGGATCGGAGCCCGTCGAGGTCGCCCAGCCCGACGTTGACCAGCTCGACCGCCGTACGCGCGTACGCATCGAAGTTCACCCGCTAACCGTAGCCTCACCTCGGGCGACAACACAGCTCCGCGGCGACTGGCGCGGCTACGAAGGATACGCTCGGACCATGCTCCGTTCCGTCTTTCTCGCCGCCGCCAACTCGTCCCGGATGGAGCGGCTGGTCTCCACCGCCCCGGTCACCAAGGGCATCGTCCGCCGCTTCGTGGCCGGTGAGGGCGTCGACGACGCCCTGCGCACGAGCCGGGAGCTCGCCGACGACGGCCTCGCGATCAGCCTCGACTACCTGGGCGAGGACACCCTCACGGCGGAGCAGGCCACCGCTACCCGCGATCAGTACCTGACCCTGCTCGGCCGGCTCAAGGCGGCGGGGCTCACCCCGGCGGCCGAGGTCAGCGTGAAGCTGTCCGCGCTGGGGCAGAAGGTCGACGACCGGATGGCTTACGAGTACGCGCGGGAGATCTGCGCCGCGGCCGCCGACGCCGGCACCACCGTCACGCTCGACGCCGAGGACCACACCACCACGGACTCGACGCTGGAGATCCTCGCCGAGCTGCGCAAGGACCACCCGTCGACGGGTGCGGTGCTGCAGGCGTACCTGCGCCGGACCGAGGGCGACTGCCGGGAGCTGGCCACCTCGGGTTCGCGGGTCCGGCTCTGCAAGGGCGCGTACGCGGAGCCCGAGTCGGTCGCGTTCCAGTCGGCGCTCGACGTCGACAAGGCGTACGTGCGCTGCCTCAACATCCTGATGTCCGGCGACGGCTACCCGATGATCGCGACGCACGACCCGCGGCTGATCGCCATCGCCGAGGACCGGGCGCGCTGGTTCGACCGCTCGGCCGACGAGTTCGAGATCCAGATGCTCTACGGCACCCGCCCGGAGGAGCAGACCCGGCTCGCCGCGGTCGGCCACACCGTGCGCATCTACGTCCCGTTCGGCGACCAGTGGTACGGCTACCTGATGCGCCGCCTGGCGGAACGCCCGGCAAATGTGGCGTTCTTCGGCAGAGCGCTCGTTAGTCGGAAGTAAGTCACCTTTCGGGGTAAAACGCGCCTCATGTGGCGTGTCGGCTTGACTTTTTGTGGTTATTTCACGGAACGCATCGCCTTGGTCACAACAGTCTCGATACCGTACTGATGACACGCGCGCCCGACCGCCGCGGCGCAAGGCCTGACCGGCCGCGGCGGAGGCGCCTGCGAAAGGATCGGTGCGAGGAGATGACGGGTCCAGCCCAAGCCGAGGAGCGCCTCGCAGAGGTGCGCTTCCTGACCGTGGCCGAGGTCGCCGCGCTCATGCGGGTTTCCAAGATGACCGTCTACCGGCTCGTACACGGCGGCGAACTCAGTGCCGTGCGGGTCGGCCGCTCGTTCCGCGTGCCCGAGCACGCCGTACACACGTATCTGCGCGGAGCGTTCAGTCAAACCGCGTGACCCCGGGGCCGTGTTGGTCCTGGGTCCGCCGGGCCGCTACGCTGGAGCGGTTCGCCCCCTGATATCTGCGTGCGTCCAAACGGCGCCGGGTGCGGGGCGAGCCGCCGTCAAGCTCGGTCGGGTGCGCCTGCGGGTGTGCAGGGACCGGCCCCACATGGTTTCGAGAGGCATTTCGTATGGGCTCCGTGGTCAAGAAGCGTCGCAAGCGTATGGCGAAGAAGAAGCACCGTAAGCTGCTGCGCAAGACCCGCGTCCAGCGTCGCCGTCTCGGCAAGTGATGACCGGCCGGGCGTGACGCCCGGCCAGCTCACTTGCACCCAGCACCGCCGCATGCGAAAGGCGCGCCCGTGGTGACGTCCATGCCCGCGGCCCCGCCGAGGGTCGTCGTGGTCACCGGGGTAAGTCGATTCCTCGGTGCCCGCGTTGCGTCCCGGCTTGCCGCGGACCCCCGCGTCGAACGTGTCATCGGCCTGGATCCGCACGAACCGTCGCCGGCCCTCTCGGGCCTGCTGGCGGACGTCGAGCTGATCCAGGCCGACGCGCGCGCCTCGGCCGGAGTCCTCGCCGAGCTGGGCGCCGAGGTGATCGTGCACCTGGCGGTCACCAGCGCGCCCGACCCCGACGGCGGCGGCCGCACGGCGATGAAGGAACAGAACGTCATCGGCACGATGCAGCTGCTCGCCGGCGCGCAGAGCGCCGGACGGCTGCGCAAGCTGGTGGTGCGCTCCTCGACGGCCGCATACGGCGCCTCGTTCCGTGACCCGGCCGTGTTCACCGAGGACACCGAGCCCCGGGCCGTGCCGCGCGGGTCGTTCGCCCGGGACATCCTCGACATCGAGGGCTACGTGCGCGGCTTCCGCCGGCGGCGTCCCGAGGTCGGGGCCACCGTGCTGCGGTTCGCGCCGTTCATCAGCTCGACCGCCGAGACCTCGCTGACCCGCTACTTCGCCCAGCCGCTGGTGCCTACCGTGCTGGGCCGCGACGCCCGGCTGCAGTTCGTGCACGTCGACGACGCGCTGGAGATCCTGCACCGGTCCGTGGTCGAGGACCACCCGGGCACCTTCAACGTGGCCGGCGAGGGCGTTCTCGCGCTCTCCCAGGCCGTGCGCCGGGCCGGCCGGATCTCGCTGCCACTGCCCGAGGGCACCCTCTCGTCGTTCGCCGCGGTCGCCCGCAACGTCGGCATCGGCCAGATCGGACTGGACCAGATCGACCTGTTCGTGCACGGCCGGGTGGTCGACACGAGCCGCCTGGTCCGGGAGTTCGGGTTCGCGCCGCGCTCCACCGCCGCCGCCTTCGACGACTTCATCAACGGGCACCGCAACGGCGCGTCGCTGAGCGCCGACCGGCTGGCCGCCGCCGAGCGGGCCATCCTCGACGGCATCCGCCGGGTCCGGGCCGCGGCGACGCAGGACCAGGAGCGCGTGCAGCTATGACCCAGGACGAGTTTCACGCGGCGCTGCCCGGGCACTCCGACTTCGAGCTGCCCCTCGCGGCGCCGGGAAAGCAGCTGAACGGCCGCCGGCCCGGCCGCAAGCGCGCCGCCGAGGCGGCCGAGAGCCTGTCGGCCCCGGACCTGGCCGGCTCGGACACCCCGGTGGAGACGGCCGCCGAGCCGGAACCGGCCGAGCCCGCCGGCGTCGTCGACATCTGGGACCAGCGGGTGGCGAGCGGGCTCGCCTTCCTGCGGCGGCGGCTGGCCGGCACCTACGAGATCGACGACTTCGGCTTCGATCCCGAGCTCACCGACACCGTCTTCCACCCGATGCTCAAGGTGCTCTACCGGGACTGGTTCCGCACCGAGGTCTTCGGCATCGAGAACGTCCCGGAGTACGACGGCGGGCTCGTCGTCGGCAACCACTCCGGCACGGTGGCGCTCGACGCGCTCATGCTCACGGTCGCCCTGCGCGACAAGCACCCGCGGGAACGGCACCTGCGGCTGCTCGGCGCCGACCTGGTGTTCCGCATGCCGGTGCTGTCCGAACTGGCCCGTAAGGCCGGCGCGACGGTGGCCTGCAACCCGGACGCCGAGCGGTTGATGCGCGAGGGCGAGCTGGTCGGCGTCTTCCCCGAGGGCTTCAAGGGCATCGGCAAGCACTATTCGGAGCGCTACAAGCTGCAGCGCTTCGGCCGGGGCGGTTTCGTCTCCGCGGCGCTGCGCACCGGCACCCCGATCGTCCCGGTCGCCATCGTCGGCGCCGAGGAGATCTATCCGATCATCGCCGATCTCAAGCCGCTGGCCCGGCTGCTCGGCATGCCGTACTTCCCGGTGACGCCGACGTTCCCGTGGCTCGGGCCGCTCGGCCTGGTCCCGCTACCCAGCAAGTGGCTCATCGAGTTCTGCCCGCCGATCCCGACGGCGCACCTCACCGAGCACGCGGACGATCCGATGGTCGTCTACAACCTCGCCGACGAGGTGCGCGAGACCATTCAGGCAACGATTCATTCCCTTTTGGAGAAGCGCCCGGACCCGTTCGGCCGCTAACCTGAAAGCGAGGGGCGGCCCGGACTCTCGAAGTCCGACACCGCCCCTCGCCACGTGTTGCGCAGGCTAGCTTCCGAAGATCCCGCCCAGCAGGCCGCCCAGCAGACCCTTGTCCTCTTCGGCCGGTCCGTCGGACGGCGCGTCCGAGTTCAGCGGGTCCGGCGAGTCGGACGGATCCGCCGAGTCGGCCGGCGTCCGGGAGCCGGGCTTGCCGCCGACGGCCGGTTCGGACGTCGGGCTGCCGCTGGTCCTCGGCTTGGCCTTCTTGTCCTTGTCGCCGCCGGTCGTCGCCTCTTTCTGACCATGACCCTGCTGGGAGCCGGGGATCGTGGTCGTCGCGGCGCCGGTCGCGCACTCGCGCAGCTTCGGCCCGATGGCGTCGCTGCCGGACTGCGTGACGGTGTCGCACTTCAGGCCGGCACGCAGGTCGCCGGCGCGCTCGTGCACGGCGTCGAGCAGGCTCAACGACTGCAGCGCCCGCGCGTGGTTGCTCGAGCCGAGCCGGTCCAACCGCGCCGTGAGTACCCGGCGCTGGCTGCCGACGAAGGTGTCGACGGAGTCCAGCGGCGCCTTGTCCCGGCGGGCGACCGCCGCCGAGTTGAGCAGCTTGACGCCCTGCCGGGTGTCGTTGTCCATGTCGTCGAGGACGTCGCCGAAGCTCGGGTCGTCGCCCTCCATCGAGGCCGCCTCGGAGAGCCGGTTGCGGGCGAACGACAGCGACAGCTGCCCCCGGGTGACGTCCGATCCGGCCATGGCCAGCTGGGCGCGCTCGGTCGAACGCTTGACGCCGTACAGGGCATCGCCCGGTGCGGCGTTCTCGCTCGCGGCGGAGATTCCGGAGACGGCCATGGCACCGGCGGCGACGCCGATGACGATCGCGCCGCGGGCGCGGATCCGGCGGCCGAACAGCTTGCGGGCCGGCTCGGCGGCCTTCTGCCACTCGGCCCGTTCCTGCGCGGTGGCGGTGGCGGTCACCCCGATGCCGTCCCGTTCCGCGGTGGCCACGAGCATCGCTCGCAGGCCGGTACGGAATTCGAGATCCACCTGGACCCCGGACCGTGCCGCGGAGAGGCTGTGCCCGATGGCGACCAGTTCGGCGAGTTGCTCGTCGGCCTGGCCCCGCGTGTGATGGCGGATGCCGCCGTTGGTCTCGTCGAGAAGCTCCGCGAAGCGCTCGGCGCTCCGGCGATCAAAGATGTTCAAGTTCACCGTGTGCACCTCCCCTCGCTCGTGACTGAATCGCCGGCGATCTCGCCGGCGGTCGCGACGGAACCGGTGAGCCGGAGGCCCACCACTGGTCGCACCCGGACAAACGCACGACCGGCGGGAGCGGTTACGGGTATCGGTTGGGCGCCGGGGCCCGTAAAGATCGACATCGGATGAATTGCGGTCACCACTGGAACCCGTCGGGGAGCAGCCGGGCGAGCGCCCGGACGGCCCGGTACTGGAGTGCCTTGATCGCGCCCTCGTTCTTGCCCATGGTCTGTGCGGTCTCGGCCACCGAGAAGCCCTGCAGGAAGCGGAGCACGATGCACTCCTGCTGCTCCGGGTTGAGCTGCTTGACCGCGGTGAGCAGCGCCACGTTGGTGATGTGGTCGACGACGGCGGCCTCGGGGCTGCCCTCGGGCCCGCGGTCCTCGCGGTCGGCGTCGAGCACGTCGCCGGTGGTCACCTCGAGCCGGTAGCGGCCCGACTTGAAGTGGTCGGCGACCAGGTTGCGGGCGATGGTGACCAGCCAGGCGCCGAGGTCACGGCCCTGCCAGGTGAAGCTGCCGATGCGCTTGAGCGCGCGCAGGAAGGTGTCGGAGGTGAGGTCCTCGGCGAGTTGCCGGTTGCCGACCCGGAAGTAGACGAAACGGAAGACCGTGTCCACGTACCGGTCGTAGATCAGGCCGAAGGCGGCGGACTCGCCGGCCTGCGCCCGCTCGACCAGCGCCCACACCTCGGCGGCCGCGTCGCCCGGGTCCGGGCGGGCCGGATACTTGGGCGGTTCGGACTCGCTGGGCGGGCCGGTCGTGCTCTGCGTCGGTACGACGACGGTGGCGTCGCCCTCGGACGTGCCCGCTCGCCGGTCCGGCCCGGCCTGCTGCGGCGCCTGCGGGCGCCCGGGCACGGCGACCCGCCCGGCGCCCGGCTTCGCGTTACCGGTCGCCGGCAGGTGCCGGCTGGGAGACTCGTTGATGTGCGGCCGGTTCCGGGTCCGCTTGGGTCCGTCGCTGCGGATCGCGTACGCGATCGTGTTGTCGATGCCCCTGCGGAGGGCGCTCAGGCCCTCCGTGAGCGCGAGACGCGCCGCGAACACGTCGCGGCTGTACGGATCGCCGGCGTACACATGACTCACTGCGCCTCCTTGACCCGGCGGGCCGTCGATGAGGGGGTCTGAAGACCGCTCCACAACAAAAGGGGGTGGGGCGGCCCGCGCATGGCAGGGCAACCTCACCCACGGATGTGGACTCCGTTACACAGACCGGAAGTATTGCGGAGATCGAACACGCGGAGTCGCACAAAGTGTGCGCTGCGCGAAAATATCCCGAAGCGCCACAGAAATGGCATCGAGAACATCTGTCACGATCTAGGACAGGTCGGCAACGGCTCGGACATGGTGTCCGGCGACCCGATCGAGTGCCTTCTGTGCCAGACTCAGGCGTCGTGGAGAACAGCGCTCGGGACCCGGTCCGCACATCCGCGCAACATCGCCCCGACGCTCCGGCGTTGATAGCCGGCGAGTCCTCAGTCACCTGGGCTGAGCTGGACGAACGCGTCGAGGAGGCCGCGGGGCGCCTCGCGGTGGGCACCGCGCCCGGCGATCGCGTCGCGCTGGTGCTCGGCAACACCGTCGATTTCGCGGTCGCCTATTTCGCGATCCTGCGGGCCGGGCTCGTCGCGGTTCCGCTCAATCCGGGCTACACGCCCGACGAGTTGACCTTCGCGCTGACGGACTGCGGTGCCGTGCGGGTGATCGCCGAGGACCCGGTCCTGGGCCGGCTGGGGTTGTCCGGCGCCCAGGCCGTACCGGTGACGTCGCTGCGGTCCGGCGAGCGGGCCGCGCCGCACCCGGCCGCCGCGGACGACCTGGCGGTCCTGCTGTACACCTCGGGGACGAGCGGGCGGCCGAAGGGCGCGATGCTCACCCACCGGGCGCTCGCCGCCAATCACGACCAGCTGGCGCGGATCGAGCCGCCCGTGCTCGACGGCGACGACGTGGTGCTGCTGGCGATCCCGTTCTTCCACGCGTACGGGCTCAACACCGGCCTCGGCGCGATCGCGCACCACGGCGCCTGCGGGGTGCTGGTGGATCGCTTCGACCCGGAGACCACGCTCGGACTGATCGCGAAACACCAGGTCACGACCGTGGTCGGGGTGCCGTCCATGTACGCGGCGTGGTCGCTGGCGCCGACCGTGCGCGAGGTGTTCGCGACCGTGCGGACGGCGGTCTGCGGCGCGGCGCCGTTCGACCCGGCCGACGCGGCGCGCTTCACGGCCGCGACCGGCAAGACCGTCCTGATCGGGTACGGCCTCACCGAGGCGGCGCCGGTGCTCACCACGACGGCGGTCAGCGACCGGGAGAAGGTCGGCTCGATCGGCCGCCCGCTGCCCGGCGTCTCGCTGCTGCTGCGCACCGCGGACGGCGCGGTGCTGTGGAGCGACGGCGACGTGACGGCCGAGTCCTCCGACGACCTCGACCTGGACCTGGAGGTGAGCGACGGCACGGACCCCGGCGAGATCGTGGTGCGCGGCGACAACCTCTTCTCCGGGTACTGGCCGGACGGCCAGGACGGCCCGGACGCCGACGGCTGGTGGGGCACCGGCGACATCGCGTACGCGGACGCGGACGGCGACCTGGTGCTGGTCGACCGGATCGGCGAGCTGATCCTGGTCAACGGCTTCAACGTCTACCCCGCCGAGATCGAGCGGGTGCTCGGCTCGCACCCGGGCGTCGCCGAGGCGGCCGTGATCGCGATACCCGACGGCTCCACCGGCCAGGCGCCGTACGCATACGTCGTGCCCGCCCTCGACCCGCCGCCGACCGCCGCCGAGCTGCAGGTCTACTGCGCCGGCCAGCTCGCCCGGTTCAAGCTGCCGACCGGGATCGAGCTGGTGCCGGAGCTGCCGCACTCGGCGATCGGCAAGGTACGCAAGGGAGCGCTCCGATGACCCGGATCACGCTGATCAGCCGGGATGGCTGCCATCTGTGCGAGGTCGCCGAGCAGACCCTGGACCGGATCGCGCCGGGTCAGTGGACCCGGGTCGAGGTCGGCGAGTCGATCGAGCTGGAGCGCGACTACGGCGACCGGGTGCCGGTGGTGCTGCTCGACGGCAAGGAGCACGGCTACTGGCGGGTCGAGGAGGAGCGGCTGCTGCGGGATATGAGTAGACCGGCGGGGGCACCCCGCCTGTAACCTCGCGCAGTGGCTCGCACTCATCTTGTCTGGGACTGGAACGGCACGCTGCTCGACGATCTCTCACTCGTCGTCTCGTCGACCAACCACACCTTCGCGGCCGTCGGCGGCCGCAGCGTCGACTCCGACGAGCACCGCCGGCGGTTCCGCCGGCCGGTCGCCGACTTCTACGCGGAGATCCTCGAGCGGGCCGTCGACGCCGAGGAGTTCGAGGAGCTCGACCGGATCTTCCACGAGGCCTACCGGGTCGGGCTCACCACGATCTCGCTGGCGGCGGACGCCGAGGCCGCGATCCGGGCCTGGCCGGGCGGGCAGTCGCTGCTCTCCATGTGGTTCCACGACGAGCTGGTCCCGGCCGTGCAGACCTACGGCCTGGCCGGCATGTTCACCCGCATCGACGGGCGGCCGACCGAGGTCGACGGCGGGCTCAAGGCCGGCCACCTGGCCCGGCACCTCGCCGAGCAGCAGGTGCCCGGCGACCAGGTGGTGCTGATCGGCGACTCGCTCGACGACGCGGAGGCCGCAGAGTCGGTCGGCGGGGCGTGCGTGCTCTACAGCGGCGGCTTCACCGATCCGTCGCGGCTGCGCGCCAGCGGCCGGCCGGTGGCGGACACCCTGCTCGAGGCGGTGCGCATCGCCCGGACGCTGTGATGCCCGTCCTTCGTGACGTGGACTCGGTGGCACATCGGGGCGGTAACCGGTAATACTCGGCGGAGAGTCGACGGCAATAGCATGCCGACTCGATCTTTGTCCAGTTCTCCCATCAAGATCGCGATTTGTGCACGCCTTCACAAGCGCCTATTCTGTGACTCCGACGAGCCCCGCTATCACAGCCGGTCCACGCAGGCGCCACCGGTACCGGACCCGCAGCTGGGCTCACCGTAGGTCCGCCTCGTCGGCACGGAGTCAGATGAGTCAGCAGCGTCACGGAAGCACGCCGGGTAATGCCGGTGCAGTGCCCGCCTTCCCGGATCTTCCCGAGGCGACGATCGCGCGGCTACCGGAATACCTGCGCGCTCTGCACAACCTCGCGGAGACAGGTTCCGAGACGGTGTCCAGCGAGGGCCTCGCCGCCGCGGCGGGAGTCAACTCGGCCAAGCTCCGCAAGGACCTCTCCCACCTGGGTTCCTACGGCACCCGCGGCGTCGGCTACGACGTCGCGCTGCTCGTCGACCAGATCGAGTACATCCTCGGGCTGGACCAGCGCCGCGCCGTCGCGCTGGTCGGCGTCGGTAACCTCGGCCACGCGCTGGCCGGCTACGACGGGTTCGCCAGCCGCGGATTCCGCATAGTGGCCCTGTTCGACTCCGACGCCGAACAGGTCGGCAAGCCGCTGGGCGAGCTGACCGTGCGGCACATCGACGAGCTGGGCACGGCGGTCATCGAGGAGGGCATCACCATCGGCGTGATCGCCACCCCCGCGGGCGCGGCCCAGGCGGTCGCGGACGACCTGGTGGCCGCCGGCGTCACCAGCATTCTGAACTTCGCGCCCTGCGTGCTGTCGGTGCCCGCGGGTGTCGACGTGCGTAAAGTTGATCTGGCCATCGAGCTGCAGATCCTCTCCTTCCACGAGCACCGCAAGGCGTCCCTGACGGCGATACCCGGCGGCCGTTCGGCGCAGCCCGGTAACCAGGAGGCGGTCGGCTCGTGAACCTGCTCAGCGTCGGCGCGTCCTACCGGACCGCCGGGGTCGACACCCTGGAGCGCCTCACCATCGCCGGCGAAGACATCCCGGCCGTCCTGCGCAAGCTCCTCGCCCAGCCGTACATCGGCGAGGCCGTCGTCGTCTCCACCTGCAACCGGGTCGAGATCTACGCGGCCGTCACCGGCTTCCACGGCGGCCTCGGCGACGTCTGCAACGTGCTCGCCGAGCACTCCGGCATCGGCGCCAGCGACCTCGCCGCCCACCTGTACGTGCACTACGACGAGGCGGCCGTGCGCCACTCGTTCCGGGTCACCGCCGGGCTCGACTCGATGGTCGTCGGCGAGGCGCAGATCCTCGGGCAGCTGCGCGACGCGTATCACGCCGCGACCGAGTCCGACTCCGCCGGCCGGCTGCTGCACGAGCTCATGCAGCAGGCGCTGCGGGTCGGCAAGCGGGCGCACGCCGAGACCGGCATCGACCGGGCCGGGCAGAGCGTCGTCACCGCCGCGCTCGAGGTGGCATCCGCCACGTTCGACGGCGACCTCACCGGGCGTACCGGCCTGGTGGTCGGCGCCGGGGCGATGGGCGCGCTGTCGGTGGCCACCCTGACCCGCTCCGGCGTCGGGCCCCTGCAGATCACCAACCGCGGTGCCGACCGGGCCGAGCGCCTCGCCGAGGCGTACGGCGCCAAGGCCGTGCCGTTCGAATCCCTCGACGCGGCCATCGCCGGGGCCGACATCGTGGTCTGCGCCACCGCGTCCACCGAGCCGCTGCTCACCGCGGCCGCCCTCGCCGGGCGGGAACGGCCGCTGGTCGTGCTCGACCTGGCGGTGCCGCGGGACGTCGCGCCCGAGGTCGCCGACCTGCCGAACGTCACGGTGGTCGACATCGACGGCCTGGCGACGGCCCGGCGCACCATGCCGGCCGCCGCCGAGACCGCCGCCGTCGAGCAGATCGTCGCGGCCGAGGTCGACCACTTCATGGCCTGGCTGCGCGGCGCCGAGATCGCTCCGACCGTCGCCGCCCTGCGCACCCGGGCCGACGAGGTGGTCAGCGGCGAGCTGCGCAAGCTCTCCGCGCGTCGCCCGGAATTCACCGAGGAGCAGCGGGCCGATGTTTCCCGTACCCTGCACCGGGTCGTACAGCAGCTGCTGCACTCGCCGACCGTGCGGGTCCGGCAGCTCGCGGCCGAGCCCGGCGGCGACCAGTACGCGGCGCTGCTGCGTGAGCTGTTCGACCTCGACGTACCCCACGCCACCCAGGCTGACGCCGTTCCCGAGATCGGAGGACAAGAGTGAACGCCCCACTGCGTCTCGGCACCCGTGGCAGCGCGCTCGCGCTCGCTCAGTCCCAGCAGGTCGCCGACGCGTTGACCGCCGCGACCGGTCGCCCGGTCGAGCTGGTCCGGATCGTCACCGCCGGTGACCGCTCCGCCGCGCCCGTCGCCCAGCTCGGCGTCGGGGTCTTCGTCTCCGCGCTGCGTGACGCCCTGATCGCGAACGAAATCGACTTCGCGGTCCACTCGTACAAGGACCTGCCGACGCTCGCGCACCCGGGTCTGCACATCGCGGCCGTGCCGCCGCGCGAGGACCCGCGCGACGCGCTCGTGGCCCGCGACGGGCTGACCCTCGCCGAGCTTCCGGCGGGCTCGGCCATCGGCACGGGCGCGGTGCGCCGAATCGCGCAACTGCACGCCTTGGGCCTACAGTTGCAGGTCACGCCTATTCGCGGCAACGTCGACAGCCGAATCGCGAGGGTGCTCGGCCCCGAGGCCGACCTCGACGCGGTCGTCCTGGCGCGGGCCGGCGTGGCACGTCTCGGCCGCGCCGCCGAGATCACGGAGACGTTGGATCCGATGCTCATGCTGCCCGCGCCCGCACAGGGCGCGCTGGCGATCGAGTGCCGGTCCGGCGACGCAGATCTGGTCGAGCTGCTGGCCGCACTCGATCACGCACCGTCCCGCGCCGCCGTCACGGCGGAACGGGCGATGCTCGCCACGCTCGAGGCCGGTTGCTCCGCGCCGGTCGCGGCACACGCCGAACTCGCCGAAGGCGAGGAAGGCGACGAGATCTACCTGCGCGGTGCGGTGATCAGCCCGGACGGGGCTCGAGCTGTCCGGCTGTCGCGCACCGGAACGCCCGCCGACGCGGCGGAGATCGGCAAAGCGCTTGCCGCCGACCTCCTCGACGCCGGCGCCGACACCCTGATGGGGAGCACAGAATGACCACCCGCACCGCCCGTAAGTCCGCAGGGCGCATCGCGTTCGTCGGGGCCGGCCCCGGCGACCCGGGTCTGCTGACCCGCCGGGCGCACGACACCCTCGCCGAGGCCGACCAGGTCATCTACGACCGCGGCGTGCCCGAATCGCTGCTTGCGGCCATCCGGGCGGAGGCCAAGGACGACACCCAGTTCAGCCCGGCCGAGGGCGCACCCGGCGACGTCGCCAAGGTGCTGCTCTCCGCGGCCAAGTCCGGCCTGGCCGCCGTGCACCTGGTCGCCGGCGACCCGTTCGGTCACGAGGCCGTGGTCAAGGAGGTGCAGGCCGTCGCCCGCACCGCCGTGCACTTCGAGGTCGTGCCCGGCCTGGGCCAGGCCGAGGGCGTCGCCACCTACGCGGGCGTGCCGCTGCCCGGCGTGCGCACCGTCGCCGACATCGACGACGTGGCCGGCCTGGACTTCGACGCGCTCGCCGCGGCCGCGGTCAAGGGCTCGTTCGCCGTCGCCGTCGACGCCGGCGATCTCGCCGCCGTCCGCGACGGCCTGCTCGCCGCGGGCATCGAGCCCGGCACGCCGGTCGGCGTGACCGGCGACGGCACCGGCGAGACCCAGTACACGACCACCTCTTCGGTGGACAGTTTCGTCGCCGCGGCGCTCGGCTTCACCGGCCGGGTGGTGCTCACCGTCGGCACGGAGGTCGCCCACCGCGACAAGCTGAGCTGGTGGGAGAACCGCCCGCTGTACGGCTGGAAGGTGCTCGTCCCGCGCACCAAGGAGCAGGCGGGTGCGATGAGCGCCCGGCTGCGGGCGTACGGGGCCATCCCGTGCGAGGTGCCGACGATCGCCGTCGAGCCGCCGCGCACCCCGGCGCAGATGGAGCGGGCCGTCAAGGGCCTGGTCGACGGCCGGTACGCCTGGGTCGTCTTCACCTCGGTGAACGCGGTCCGCGCGGTCTGGGAGAAGTTCGGCGAGCACGGCCTCGACGCCCGGCACTTCGGCGGCGTCAAGATCGCCTGCATCGGCGAGGCCACGGCCGACGCCGTCCGCGCGTTCGGCATCCAGCCCGAGCTGATCCCCGCCGGCGACCAGTCCAGCGAGGGCCTGCTGGCGGAGTTCTCGCCGCACGACGAGATCCTCGACCCGGTCGGCCGGGTGCTGCTGCCGCGCGCCGACATCGCCACCGAAACGCTGGCCGCGGGCCTCATCGAGCGCGGCTGGGAGGTGGACGACGTCACCGCGTACCGGACGGTCCGCGCGGCGCCGCCGCCGGCCGACATCCGCGACGCGATCAAGTCCGGCGGCTTCGACGCGGTGCTCTTCACCTCGTCGTCGACGGTCCGCAACCTGGTCGGCATCGCCGGCAAGCCGCACGCCCGCACGGTCGTCGCGGTGATCGGCCCGAAGACCGCGGAGACGGCGACGGAGTTCGGCCTGCGGGTCGACGTCCAGCCGCAGCACGCGTCGGTCGGCGACCTGGTCGAGGCGCTGGCGGCGTACGCGGTCGAACTGCGCGAGAAGCTCGCCGCGATGCCTGCCAAGCAGCGCCGCGGCTCCAAGGTCCAGGGCCCGACCGCCCTGCGCTTCCGCTGAGATGATCGGGCCGGCCAGGTGGCCGGCCCGAACGGCTGAAGGAGTTGGCATGTCGTTCCCCGACGTGCGTCCGCGGCGCCTGCGCCGCACGGCCGCCATGCGGCGGCTGGTCGAGGAGACCAGGGTCGCGCCGGCCGAGCTGGTGCTGCCGCTCTTCCTCAAGGAGGGCCTGACCGAGCCCCGCGCGATCAGCTCACTGCCGGGCGTCGTGCAGCACTCCCGCGAGTCGCTGCGCAAGGCCGCACACCAGGCGGTCAGCGCGGGCGTCGGCGGCCTGATGCTCTTCGGCGTGCCCGAGCACGCCGGCAAGGACGAGACCGGCTCCGGCGGCATCGACCCGGAGGGCATCCTGAACGTCGGGCTGCGTGACCTGATCTCCGAGGTCGGCGACTCGACGGTGGTCATGGGCGACCTGTGCCTCGACGAGTTCACCTCGCACGGCCACTGCGGGGTCCTGGCCGCCGACGGCACCGTCGACAACGACGCCACCCTCGAGCTCTACGGCCAGATGGCCGTCGCGCAGGCCGAGGCCGGCGCGCACGTGGTCGGCCCGTCCGGGATGATGGACGGCCAGATCGGCGTGGTCCGCCGGGCCCTCGACAACGCCGGCCACCAGGACGTCGCCGTGCTCGCGTACGCGGCCAAGTACGCGGGCGCCTTCTACGGTCCGTTCCGCGAGGCCGTCGAGTCGACCCTGCAGGGCGACCGCCGCACCTACCAGCAGAGCCCGGGCAACGTCCGCGAGGCGCTGCGCGAGGTCGAGCTGGACGTGGCCGAGGGCGCCGACATCGTCATGGTGAAGCCGGCCCTGCCGTATCTCGACGTGATCGCCGCCGTCCGCGACCGCGTCGACATCCCGGTCGCCGCCTACCAGGTCTCCGGCGAGTACGCGATGGTCGAGGCCGCCGCGGCCAACGGCTGGCTGGACCGCGAGGGCGTGATGCTGGAGACGCTGACCTCGATCAAGCGGGCCGGTGCCCAGATCATCCTCACCTACTGGGCGACCGAGGCCGCCCAGCTTCTGCGCGACCGCTACTGAAAAAGGGGCCCCGAGGGGCCCCTTTTCCGCGTTCCCGATCAGTCGTCGTTCTTGATCGTCCCCGTCGCCGTGGCGTCGGTCAGGCGCAGACCCTCCAGGCCGGCGATCGCGAGCCTGAACGTCTCGTCCCGCTCCCGCACCTTGTCGCCGCGGACCCGCACCTCGAAGACCACGCCGGTCGAGCCGGCCGGGATGACCTTGCAGCCCGCGTACGGCTCGAAGTCGATCGCCGGCAGGGCCGAGCCGGGCAGCGTCGTCGCGCAGACCGTCATCGGCCGGCTCAGCGGCCGGGACAGCGACACCGGGAAGGCCAGCGGCGTGCCGCCGCGATCGCCCTCGGCGACGCTCGCGCCCGCCACGGACAGCGCCGCCCGGGACCGGAAGCGGGCGATCTGCGGGTCGTGGTCGCTGGAGCCCTTCGAGCCGTTCGCCTCGTCGGCGGCGGCCCAGTCGGCGTTGATGTGCGCGGCGCGCATCTCGATCAGGTCGCCGTAGAGGGCGTCGTTGACGAAGAGGTTGTCCAGCGTCTGCGCCGAGCCGTCGAAGACATACGAGTACGCCGACGACGGCGCGTCCGCCGCCAGGTCGTCCCAGAGGTTGTGCAGGCCGGCCTCGTACAGCGGGCCGAGCTGGTCACCCGGGTTGGCCGGGACCGGGTCGTCCGGCCGGGGGAAGACGTTGAGGTCGCCGCCGTACGCGATCCGCGCGTGCGGGTGGCCGTTCCCGATCGCCGTGGCGATCGCGGCGCCGTACGCGGCCTGCTCGGTGCGCTGCCCGACCCGGCTGTCCGGACCCGACGAGTAGTGGTTGCTGATCGCCCAGAGCTGGAAATGCTCGGACGAGCCCGGCGCGGCCCGCACGTCGAAGAGCGCCACCTGCGGCGCCCGGGTGTACACGTTCGAGCCGTCGACGCCGGTCGAGGTGTCGACGTCCGCCGGCAGCACCGCGTTGAGCGTCTTGGGGTTGGACACCTCGGCGTTGCCCGCCAGCGGGGTGCCCCGGTACTCGACCTGCGGTGCGGAGCCCAGCACCGGGTCGCCCGCGTCCGCCGCCGCCAGCGACAGGCGGTCGGTGCGGTAGAGGAATCCGGCGGTGATGCCGCGGGCGTCGGCGCCGCTGCGGTCGTAGGCGGCCGCGTACGCCGGGCCGCCGCTGCCCGCGATCGTCAGGGCGAGCTCCTGCAGGGTGTCCGGCCGGCCGTCCGCGTTGTCGGTGTCGCCGCAGGCGAGCGCGCCGCCGGTGACCGCGCAGATGTCCTGGTCCTCGGCCTCCTGCGCGAGGATCACGTCGGGCGAGTGCATGCTGTCGACGATCTGGTCGGCCAGGTTGCCGAGCTTCTCCCGGTACTCCGCCTCGCTCGCCGGCACGTAGTCGAACGGCGGGTTGACGCCGGGACACCCCGTGTTGCCGGTGAAGTCGCAGCCGTCGAACGGGTCGTCGCGGTAGTCGTACAGGTTCTCCACGTTGTAGGTGGAGACGGCGAACTCGGTGCCCCGGGCGGCGGCCTTCGGCGGGTTGTTCCGGGACGGGTCGGCGCCGGGCGTGAACGCGGCGCTCGCCGGCTGGACACCGTACTTGTTGAAGGAGTAGGTGACGCCGCCGACGGCGTCGGCGGAGAGCACGTCGAAGGTCTTGGCCGGCGGCAGCATCGCGCGGTTGTCGCCGGCGGTCGCCTTGACGCCGATCGAGCCGAGCAGGATGCGGTCGCCGTTGCCGTCGTCGACGGTCCCCGGCAGGTTGTCCAGCGGGTGCGCGTCGCGGAACACGCGGCGTGCGTACGGGTCGGCGCGGGCCAGCAGCGGGTCGTCCTTGTCGATCACCCAGGTCTCGGCGTCGGCGGTGCCGGCGAAGACGTTGCGGCCCGAGACCGCGCCGGAGCCCGCGCGGACCCGCAGCTGCATGCCCTCGTGGCGCTCCCAGAAGCGCTCGGCGGCGGCCAGCTCGGACGGCGGCGCCGCGTCGTCGGTCTGCAGCTCGCTCGCCGGCACGTCCGACGCGAGCTTGGTGACCAGCGAGGCGCCGGAAAGCTGCGTCATGGAGAAGAACTCGGAGACCCGGGCCCGCACCACGATCTCGTCGCCGACCGTCGGAACGTAGCCGCCGATCAGGGACGTGAAGGTGCCCAGGAAGACGAAGATGCCGTCGGAGCTGGTCGGGTCGCCGTCCTCGGTGCCCTTGCGGCTCTGCAGGAAGAAGCCGTTCTGGTCGGCACCGGCCGCGGTCCGGGCCAGGGTGCGCTGGGTGACGACGCCGCGCACGTCGTAGAGGGTGCTGCTGGTGCCGTTGCCGGACGCGTTCGCCAGCGGCGACCGATCGGTACGCGGGTTCTCCGCGTCGGTCGTGGTGCCCTGCACGGCGCCGATCGTCAGCGGGTCGGCGGCGGCGCGGGCGACGCCGGGCATGACAAGCGCCGTCACGATCGGGACAGCGATAAGCGGCAATATGCGGTGGTAACGCACGGAGCCTCCACAGCGGATCTTTTAAGGGATACGCCGACGATAAAGGCCCAGGTCAGTCCGTGGGTTCGAGTCTCTGTACCAGTTGCGCAACGTCGGCGCCGTATTCATACCAATCTCGGTCGGACTGGAATCCCAGCTCGGCGTTGACCTTCAACATCGACTCGTTGTGCTGGGCGTTCCAGGTCTGCACCTCGCGCAGTCCGGGCTCCGCCGCGCGCAGCTCGAAGAGCATCCGGGCCTTGATCGCCCGGTCGATGCCGTAGCCGCGATGCTCCCGGACGACGATGGTGTCGTACTGGTCGGCGCGCTCCGGGTGCTGTGCGGGCACGACCACCTCGGTGAGCCCGGCGACCGTCCCGCTCGCCTCGTGCACCGCCAGCACGATGTACGGCTTCAAGCCGCGCCGGTGCAGCGTGTCGAGGCTGTCCCGCAGGCGCTGCGGGTCCGACGAGCTCGGCCGCAGGTCGAGGTCGTTGTCGTCGTCGTCCTGGCCGACCAGCTTGGCCTGCGCGTAGGCCTCCACCAGCTCGGGCGGCGGTCCGCCGGGGTGGTACTCGATCCGGTATCCGGAGCTGATGCCGCCGGCCATGGCGCCAAGGGCGTTCCAGTCCACCCTGGACAGGGTCAGGACGCTGCGGGTCTCCACATACTCCCGCTCAAAGCCCATCGAGGTGTAGAACTCGATGGCCGGGGTGTCGCCGATCGCCTCGACCCCGATGGACGAGAAGCCCTCGAGATAGGCCCGGCGCGCGGCGACGGCGAGTAACTGCTGACCGAGGCCGCGGCGGCGCAGATCGGGGTGCACCAGCACCTCGAGCACGCCGATGTCGCCGAGCAGAAGAATGCTGACGTGGCCGAAGATGGCGCTCTCGCCCTCGGCGAGCCGGTCGTCCTCGGCGACCCAGCTGATCCGGCGTTCACCCGGCATGGTCTCCGCCAGGTAGTCGACCACCTGCACGTCCTGCCACGGTGGATCGTCGGGGAGATCGGCGGCCAGCACCGCGTTCAGCGTCTCCACGAGCGACCGGATCTCCCCCGCCGACGCGGCTCGGGGATCCCACTCACGCACCCTCACCCGTACAGCTTGCCGGTATCTGGACCTTCAGGGAAGTGCTGGGGGGTCAAATGTACGGGACTCGTCACTGTGGGTTGATATTCATACCCGGGTACGTTGCCCGTACTCGTTGGCCGCGTCGAACACCTTCTGCGCGTACGGCCGCACGGCGTTGTACGACAAAATGGCGTCCCACCAGGCGTCCGGCTTGGACAGGTCGCGGCCGCCCTGGCACAGATAGCGGGCCGCGGCCAGCGCCGCGTCGTCGATGTCGTTGGGATCGGAGAACCCGTTGTTGTCGGCATCGACACCATTGCCGACGGAGATCGCGGTCCAGGTCTGCGGGATGAACTGCAGCGGGCCCATCGCCCGGTCGAACTGCGGGTCGCCGTCGAGGGCGCCCTGATCGGAGTCGCGGATGAGCTGGCGGCCGCCCTTGCCGTCCAGCGGTAGGCCGAAGATCGCGGGTGCGACGGCACCGTCGGCGCTGAGCACGGCGCCGTTCGCGCTGCCGTGCGAGGACTCGACCTTGGCGATCGCGGCGACGGTGGTCCAGCTCAGGTGGCAGGACGGGGTGGCGCGCGCGACGACCAGCTCGGCGTATCCGTATGCCTGCACCGCGACGACCGGGATGCCGGCCCGGGTGCCGGCCTCCTGCGCCCACGCCGCCAGCACGTCGGCGGGCCGCGCGGTGCCGACGCCGCCGAGGGGCGGCGCGGTGGGCGGCAGGGTGCCGCCGGGCGTCGAGACGGACCCGGGCAGGCCGGGAACGCCGCTGATGCTCGGCGCGGCGACGGGGCCGGCGGAGGCGCCGGCGTCCTGGCCGAAGCCCGGGGTCACGCTGGGCGACGGCACGGACTGCAGCGCCTGGGGTACGAGGTAGGCGCCGGCCGATCCGGCGGCGCCGAGCAGCAGGGCGGCGATGACCGTCGGGACGATGAGCCGCCCGCTGGGGCGCTTGGCCCACGCCGAGGTGCTGCGGGCGGTGTTCCGGGCGACCCGGACGGGATTGGCGGCGCGCAGGACCCTGGTGGTCCGGCTCTTCGAGGCGGCGGCGGGAACCGCCGGCTTCCCGTCGATCCCGTCCTTACCGGTCTTCTCCGGCCCGTCCTTCTCAGCGCTGGCCTTGTCCGCGCTGCTCTTCTCTGCGCTGCTCTTCTCTGCGCTGCTCTTCTCTGCGCTGGGCTTCTCTGCGCTGGGCTTCTCTGCGCTGGGCTTCTCTGCGCTGGCCTTGTCCGCGCTGGCCTTGTCCGCGCTGGCCTTGTCCGCGCTGGCCTTGTCCGCGCTGGGCTTCTCCGCGCTGGCCTTGTCCGGGCTGCTCTTCTCCGCGCTGCTCTCAGGGCCGCTCTTTGGGGCGCCGTCGCTGTTCGCGGTGGTGACCGGCTCCGCGGGCTTGTCGGGGGTGTCCGCGGCCGGTGCGGTCGCGTCGGTGGAGGCCTTGGCGTCGGTGATCTTCGTCGCGCGGTCGTCGGTGTCGTCGGTCACGGCGGGCTCGTCCGCGGGCGCCGCGCCCGAGCTGCCCAGGGGCCCGTCGAGATGCGGCGCCGAGGGCCGCTGCCCGCGCCGCGCCGAGGGTGTCTCCTGACCGTCCGTCACCCGGACGAGGATACCGGGCCGCGGCCAGCGCCGATTCCATGGACCGGGTCCGATACCTGCGGGTCACAACGGGGGAGCCACCTCGGTGAAGTGTCGCACCCGGGCCATACGCTGTGTGGATGCCGCGTTATGACTACCGCTGCCGCGCCTGCGGCGACACCTTCGAGCTGAACCGTCCGATGGCCGAGTCCGGCGCACCGGCCAGCTGCCCGCAGGGACATGCCGAAACGGTCAAACTATTGACGACGGTCGCGGTCACCGGCCGCGGCGGCGCCGTGCCGTCGGCCCCGGCCGCGGGCGGCGGCGGGGGCTGTTGCGGCGGCGGCTGCGGCTGCTGATCGCCGACCGGGCGGCGTCACCTCGCCGCCCCTGCTCGACGGGCCCGATGCCGGTCCGCCCGCACCGGACCGATCGCACACCCCATCGCGATCGGCGCCCGGCGGCATCCGCGAGACCCCGCAGGATTGAAATCGGACACCGATGACGCCACCGACGACCTTGGTGCGCGATCGTCGGAGAGATCCGTCCGTTCGGCCGGTATCAGGTTGGGTCGGTATCAGAGTCGAGGTCTTGAGGATCTCTTGTTCCGTCGAGTATGGGTGGTTCATTGACGTAACGCTGTGGTGATCCGCGGGTGACCTGGTGGAGTCGCACAACGTGACTCTTGCGGGGACATCCGAACGGATCGTCGTAACTGACCGGCCGCAGCGCAACTCGAACGTGAACCGCGTCGTTACGTCACGCGTAGTGCCGTGCGTGAACGTCGATGACCAGACCAGTGGTCGCCCCTGAGCGACCGGCCGTGGCGGGCGGATGGTTACCGACCGTTCCTACGATGTGCCGTGTGAGTGCGGTGCGCAGCACGAAGCGCGACTTCCCAAGGGGGCGGAGGTTCCTACCGTGTCGGGACGGACCGAGCTGCCGAGTGGGCTGGTGACCTTCATGTTTACGGACATCGAGGGCTCCACGCGGCTCGCCCGGATGCTGGGCGACGGCTATGGCAGCGTGCTCAACGCGCATCGAGACGTGGTGCGCGCAGCGCTGAGCAATTACGCCGGCGTCGAGCTATTCACTGAGGGTGATTCCTTCTTCGTTGCCTTTCGCGACGCGGGGGCCGCCGTAGCAGCGTGCGTCGCTGCGCAGCGTGCACTGGCCGCATACCCGTGGCCGAGCGCGGACGCGGAACCCCGGGTCCGCATGGGCCTGCACACCGGCTGGGCGACGCCGATCGGCGACGAGTACGCGAGCGCGGAGGTCCACCGCGCGGCCCGGGTCGCCTCCGCGGCACACGGCGGCCAGGTCCTCTGCTCGGAGGCGACCGCCTCGGCCGTCTCCGCCGGCTCGCCCGGCCCGGGCGAGCACGTCCTGGCCGGTGCCGCGCCCGCGGCCGGCCGCGTGACCGTCCGCACGGCGGCCACCCGCGCCGCCGCGTCCGGCTGCGCGATCGCCACCCGCGAATACCGCGCCGCGGCGGTCGGCCGCGCCGCGATCGGCCGCGCGAGCACGACCCTCGACCCGCGTGCCCCGGCCCGCGGTCACGGCTCCGGCGAGGGCGCCGCCCTCGACTGGGCCGGTAACGGCGCGGCGGTCGCGCGGGTCGCGCGGATCGTGACCGCCCGGCGCACCGAGACCGTCGACCTGCTGGACCTCGGCCCGTTCCGGCTGCGCGGGTTCGACGACGCCGAGCGGCTGTTCCAGCTCGCCGCCGCCGGCCTGGAGCGCAGCTTCCCCCGTCCACGCACGCCCTGCGCGCCCGCGCACAACCTGCCGGCCCCGGTCACCCCGTTCGTCGGGCGCCGGCCGGAGCTGGCCGAGCTGCGTGGGCTCGTCGGCCGGCACCGCCTCGTCACCGTCGCCGGTGCGGGTGGGGCCGGCAAGACCCGGCTGGCGCACGCCGTCGCCGAGGAGCTGCTCACCGCGTACCCGGACGGGGTCTGGGTCGTGGATCTGGCCGGCGAGGGGCACGAGGCGGCGCTGGCCGCCGCGATGGGCGTCCGGCCCGAGCCCGGTCGGCCGGTGCTCGACACGATCATCGAGCGGTGCGGCGCCGGCCGCTCGCTCGTCGTCCTCGAGACCTGCGAGGCCCGGCACCGCGCCGCCATGGAGCTGGTTCGGCGCCTGCTCGCGGGCTGCTCGCGGCTGGACGTGCTGGCCACCTCGCGCGTTCCGCTCGGCGTACCCGGTGAGCTGGTCTGGCGGATACCGCCGCTCGCGCCGGCCGACGCCTTCGCCCTGCTCACCGACCGGGCCGACGCCGCGCGCGGCGGCCGGCCCGGGCCGCAGGACGAGGCCGCCGACCTGGCCCGGGTCGCGTCGAAGCTGGACGGCGCGCCGCTCGCCATCGAGCTCGCCGCGGACCGGCTCCGGCTGCTCTCCCCGGCACAGCTCGCCACCCGCCTCGACGATCCCATCGCGGCGCTGGACGCCGGGCGGCTCGGTACCGGGCGGCACGCCAGCCTGACCGGCAACCTGGACTGGTCCTATCGCGGTCTCAGCGACACCGCGGCCGAGCTGCTGCGGCGGCTGGCCGTCTTCGCCGGGCCGGTGGAGCTGGGCGCCGTCGAGTGGTCCGGAGAGGACGCGTTCGGCGCGCTCTCCGAGCTCGCCGACCGCTCGCTGGTCGAGGTCGTCGCCGGGCCGCGCTACCGGATCTCCGAGCAGGTCCGGGCGTACGCGACGCGCCGGCTCGTCGCGGCGGGGGAGGAGCCCGCCGCGCGGGACCGGCACGCCGCCTGGTCGTTGCACACGCTGGAGAGCGTCGCCGTGGACACCGACGGGCAGCCGCGCACGGTGTCGCTCACCGAGCTCGCGCCGCATGTCGGCGAGTGGCAGGCCGCGCTGCGCTGGTCCGCGAGCGGCGGCAGCGTCCGGGCCGGGCTGCGGCTCGCCGGCGCCCTCGACCCCTGGTGGCGCGAGCACGGCGGGGCCCGGGTCGGCCGGGACCTGCTCTTCCGGCTGTACGGGCGGGCCGAGGGTGAGCAGATCACCCCCGCGGAGCTGGCCTCCGCATATCTGGTCCACGCCGGGCTCGCCGACGACCCGGAGGAGCGGGTCCGCTTCCTGGACCGGGCCGAGACCGTCGCCCGCGAGGCCGATCAGCCCGCCCTGCTCCTGCGCGCGCTGGCCGGCCACCGGATCTCGCTGGCCGGCGCCGGACGGCTGGCCGAGGCCGAGCGGGTGTGCCGCGAGGTCATCGCCGCGGCGGAGCGGACCGGCGTGCCGGGCGTCGCGCTGCCCTCGGTCGTGGCGCTCGCCGAGCTGCTCTGGCGGCGCGACGCGCTCGACGAGGCGGCCGAGTTGCTCGGCGGTGCCCGTCAGCTGGAGGCCGGGCGGCCGCAGGACCGGGGCAGCCGTACCGTCGACTGGCTTCTCGGCATGGTGGCCCTGCGCCGCGGTGACCTGGTCGCCGCGCACGACCACCTGGTCGTCGCGCTGAGGTCGCGGTTGCGGCACGGATTCCGGGGCGCGGCCGCGGACGCCGTCGCGGCCATCGCGGTCCGCTGCGCGGTCGGCGGCGATCCCACCACCGCGACCGTCCTCTTCGGTGGCGCGGAGTCGGTGCGCGGCGTGCGGCGGGCCGCCCAGTTCGGTGCGTTCTGGTCGGCGCAGCAGGCCGTCCTGCGGCGGGCGCTCGGCGACGCCGCCTTCGACGTCGCCTACGCCGACGGCGCGGCGAACGGGTTCGGCCGGGCGGTCGCGATGGCCCTCGCCGTCGAACACCCCGACCTGGAGTACGGCTCGGCCCGCTTCGCGCACGCACCGGGCTGACGAAAGCGGGCCCCGGTGGTGGATCCGGGGCCCGCCGGCTACCTGCCGTTGGTCGTTGTTACTTCTCGATCAGCGCCCGGGCGCGGTCGATATCGGACTGGCTGACGGAGTCGAGCGATCCGAAGATGCTCACCGCCTGGTAGTACGTCCACGCGAGGCTCAGGCACGCGGGCCGCACCACGGCGTTGTAGGTGGCGCACACGCGCTTCAGGTCCGCGTAGAACGTGTCGTCCACCCGGGCCTTGTTGGCGGGGAAGGCGCCGATGGCCTTGTAGTTGCGGTACCCGAAGTCGTGGTGCCAGCACGAGTTCTCGAAGGCGAAGCCCAGCGGGTTGTCCGGGCTGGACGAGCAGAGGTCGGTCGACCAGTCGAAGCCGTAGCTGGCCCACGGTGCGCGGTCGAGCCGGGCGCTGTTCCAGGAGTTGGTGCTGGCGGCGGTGGGTTGCGTCCATCGGGACAGGACGGAGGCCTTGCTCTCCGCGGCGGTTGCCGCGACAGAGGGTGTGAGGAGGGCGACGGCTGAGACAAGGATGACGAGGAAGCGGTGTACGAACCGGTTCATCAATACCTCCAGCGGTAGGCCGCCAGTCTTCGAGCCGAAGGTTGCGCCATACAAGCAGGTCGATGGACTTTTCCTTAACGGTGATTCAAGTTACTAACCAGTATTCCGTAACAGGTCTGTCATGTGATGTTCTAAAGAGCGGTCTGGTGCGGTGCCGCTAAGGTGTGAACGTGCAGACGGCCGCCAAGTGATTCGACTACCGCTGGTCCGACAGGGACCGCTGCGTGCGCTCGGCGTCCGGCTCGCGGCCGCCATCACCCTCGTTCTGCTCACCGTCGCCGTCATCTACCTGGACCGCGACGGCTACCGGGACGTCAACGAGGACGGGCTGACGCTGCTCGACTGCTTCTACTACGCGGTCGTGTCGCTCTCCACGACCGGCTACGGCGACATCACGCCGGTGACGCCGGAGGCTCGGTTCATGAACATCGTGTTCATCACCCCGGCCCGCGTGCTCTTCCTGATCATCCTCGTCGGCACGACCCTCGAAGTGCTGACGGACCAGTACCGGAACAGCCTCAGGGTCAGCCGGTGGAGGCGGAAATTGAAGGACCACGTCATCGTCTGCGGCTACGGCACCAAGGGCCGCGCCGCGGTCAGCGCGCTGCTGGAGACCGGCTACGACAAGTCCCGCATCATCATCGTCGAGAGCCGTGACGTCGCGCTGCGCCAGGCCGCCTCCAACGGCCTGGTCGCGATCGAGGGCAACGCCACCCGCTCGGCGGTGCTCGAGGAGGCCGACGTCCGGAGGGCCAAGGCGGTCATCATCGCCACCGACACCGACGAGGCGTCCGTGCTCATCAGCCTGACCGTGCGGCAGCTGACCGCGGGCCAGGTCCGGATCATCGCGGCGGTCCGGGAACAGGAGAACGCCGCCCTGCTCAAGCAGAGCGGCGCACACCACGTGATCGTGTCGTCCTCGACGGCCGGCCGGCTACTCGGCCTGACCACCACCACGCCGCCGCTGATCGACGTCGTCGAGGACCTGCTCACGCCGGGTCAGGGCATGGCGCTGGCGATGCGCTCCGCCGAGCGGGCCGAGGTCGGCCGCAACCCCCGCGAGCTGCAGACCCTCGTCGTGGCCCTGATCCGCCGCGGCAAGGTGGTGCCGCTGGGTGGCGAGCAGATCGCGACGATCGAGACCGGCGACATGCTGGTCTTCATCCGCGACGAGGAGCACCGCGGCGCGGACCTGCACGTCTAAAACACCTACAGGATCGTCCAGGTGTCGCCGGCGTTCAGCAGCTCGCCGAGCATCTGGTCGGGCGTCCCGGTGACCTGGCTCCGGGCGTCCTCCAGCTGCTTCTGGATCAGCTCGTCGTAGGACGGGCGCTGGACGTTGCGGAACACGCCGATCGGGGTCGTGCCCAGGTCCGATCCGGACAGCCGGCTCAGCGCGAACGCGTAGGCCGGGTCGTCGACCGTCGCGTCGTGCACCACCGGCGTCTCGCCGCGCAGGTCGGAACTGTCGCGCACCGACAGGCCGAAGCCGCCGGCCGGGTGCACGACCGAGTACTGGCCCTGCGCGCCGAAGGTGATCGGCTGGCCGTGCTCCAGGCGGATCAGGTGGTCGTCGCGGGTGTCGGAGTCCTTGAGCAGCTCGAACGCGCCGTCGTTGAAGATGTTGCAGTTCTGGTAGATCTCCACGAAGGCCGAGCCCTGGTGCTCCGCCGCGGCCCGCAGCACCGACTGCAGGTGCTTGCGGTCCGAGTCGATCGTGCGGCCCACGAACGTCGCCTCGGCGCCCAGCGCCAGCGACAGCGGGTTGAACGGCGAGTCCGCCGAGCCCGCCGGCGTCGACTTGGTGATCTTGCCGAGCTCGGAGGTCGGCGAGTACTGCCCCTTGGTCAGGCCGTAGATCCGGTTGTTGAACAGCAGGATCTTGAGGTTGACGTTGCGGCGCAGCGCGTGGATCAGGTGGTTGCCGCCGATCGAGAGCGCGTCGCCGTCGCCGGTGACGACCCAGACCGACAGGTCGGGGCGGGACGCGGACAGCCCGGTCGCGATCGCCGGCGCGCGGCCGTGGATCGAGTGCATCCCGTAGGTGTTCATGTAGTACGGGAAGCGCGACGAGCAGCCGATGCCGGACACGAAGACCGTGTTCTCCCGGGGGATGCCCAGCTCCGGCATGAACTGCTGCACCGCGGCGAGGATCGCGTAGTCACCGCAGCCGGGGCACCAGCGGACCTCCTGGTCGGACTTGAAGTCCTTGGCGGTCAGCTTCACCGGGGTGATACCCAGGTCGCGGTGGTTCAGGGTCGGGCTAGCCATTCTTGACCACGTCCTCGAGCATGTTCTCCAGCGTCGCGGCCGTGAACGGCAGGCCGCTTACCTGGTTGAAGGGAACCGCGTCGACCAGGTACCGGGCCCGGATGACGTGGGCGAGCTGGCCCAGGTTCATCTCCGGGATGATCACCTTGTCGTATGCCTTGAGCACCTCGCCCAGGTTCGCCGGCAGCGGCGACAGGTGCCGCAGATGCGCCTGCGCGATCGGCAGGCCGCGCTGGCGCAGCGACCGGCAGGCGGCGCCGATCGGGCCGTAGGTGGAGCCCCAGCCCAGCACCAGCACGCGGGCGTTCTCGTCCGGGTCCTCGACCTCGACGTCCGGTACCGGGATCGACTCGATGCGCTCCGCCCGGATCCGGACCATGAGCTCGTGGTTGGCCGGGTCGTAGGAGATGTCGCCGGTCTTGTCGGCCTTCTCCAGGCCGCCGATCCGGTGCTCCAGGCCCGGCGTGCCCGGGATCGCCCACGGCCGCGCCAGGGTCTCCGGGTCGCGCAGGTACGGCAGGAAGCGCCCGTCCTCGCCGTTCGGCTCGGTGGTGAAGGCGACCGAGATGTCCGGGAGGTCGTAGACGTCGGGCAGCAGCCACGGCTCGGAGCCGTTGGCCACGTAGTTGTCCGACAGCAGGATCACCGGGGTGCGGTACTTCAGGGCGATCCGGGCCGCCTCGATCGCGGCGTGGAAGCAGTCCGACGGCGACCGCGGGGCGATCACCGCGAGCGGCGCCTCGCCGTGCCGGCCGTAGAGGGCCATGTTGAGGTCGGCCTGCTCGGTCTTGGTCGGCATGCCCGTCGACGGGCCGGCCCGCTGCACGTCGATGATGACCAGCGGCAGCTCGAGCGCGATCGCCAGCGAGATCGTCTCGCCCTTGAGCGCGACGCCGGGGCCCGAGGTCGTGGTGACGCCGAGCGCGCCGCCGTACGCGGCGCCGACGGCCGCGCCGACCGCGGCGATCTCGTCCTCGGCCTGCATCGTGGTGATGCCGAACCGCTTGTGCTTGGACAGCTCGTGCAGGATGTCCGACGCCGGGGTGATCGGGTAGGCGCCGAGGAAGACCGGCAGCTTCGCGCGCACGCCAGCGGCGACCAGGCCCAGCGCCAGCGCGGCGTTACCGGTGATGTTGCGGTAGGTGCCCGGAAGCATCTTGGCCGGCTTGACCTCGTAGCGCACCGAGAAGTCCTCGGTCGTCTCGCCGAAGTTCCAGCCCGCGTTGAAGGCCGCCTTGTTCGCCGCGACCAGGTCCGGGCGCTTGGCGAACTTGCGCTCCAGGAACCGGATCGTCGACTCGAAGGGGCGCGAGTACATCCAGCTCAGCAGGCCGAGGGCGAACATGTTCTTGGCGCGCTCGGCGTCCTTCTTCGCGACGCCCAGCTCGGCGAGGGCTCCGATGGTCATCGAGGTCAGCGCCACCGGCCGCAGGGCGTAGTCGTCCAGCGAGCCGTCCTCGAGCGGGCTGACCGAGTAGCCGACCTTGGTCAGGTTGCGCTTGGTGAACTCGTCGGTGTTCACGATGATGTCGGCGCCGGTCGGCAGGTCGGCCAGGTTCGCCTTCAGGGCCGCCGGGTTCATCGCCACCAGCACGTTCGGCGAGTCGCCCGGCGTGAGGATGTCGTAGTCGGCGAAGTGCACCTGAAAGCTCGAGACGCCCGGCAGGGTGCCCGCAGGTGCCCGGATCTCGGCCGGGAAGTTGGGCAACGTCGAGATGTCGTTGCCCAGCTGGGCGGTCTCGGACGTAAACCGGTCGCCGGTGAGCTGCATACCGTCACCAGAGTCGCCGGCGAACCGGATGACCACGCGATCGAGTTGCTCGACACGCTTCGCGGGAACGGCCACGTTCCAACCTCCTGAGGGAGCCGGCCGGCGGGTACGCACGTCGATGAGCCGGCCCGCAATAGTCACTTCCAGCCTACGTCGGCGCTCCTTACCGCTGTGGGTACAGGTGCTTGTCCGACTTCAGACCGTTGACCACAGTAGCCAGGCAAGGCTTGCCTGGGCCAACCGAGTCCACCCTTCGGTCGTTAGGCTGCGCCCGTGGACGGATATCTGGGTTCGTACGCGACACTCGGGCTGTTGATGGCCGCCGGCGTGCTCGTGTTCGTCGGCGCTTTCGGCGCGAACAGGCTGCTCAGGCCCGCGAACCCGGCCGAGCCGGCGGGCAAGCGCGCGACCTACGAGAGCGGCGTCGACCCGGTCGGCGGCGACTGGGCGCAGGCGAAGATTCGCTATTACGTCTATGCGTACCTTTATGTGCTTTTTGCCGTCGAGGCCGTGTTCCTTTTCCCGTGGGCGGTCGTCTTCGACCGGCCCGGTTTCGGCCTGGTGACCGCCGTCGAGATGGCCGTCTTCGTGGCGGTCCTGGCACTGGGCATCGCCTACGCCTGGCGCAAGAAGATCCTTACCTGGACCTGACACCCCTCGATCGAGCGGGGCGATCGCCCGCCTGCGGGGTGGCGGGCTCGCCACGCCGCAGCGGTCGTGCCACGATCGTGCCCATGGGTCAGCTTCTCCTCTTCATCGTCGTGGCGCTCGTGGTCGCGGCGATCGTCTTCGGTGTGACCGTCATGGTGAGCGGTGGCGACTCCGGACTGACGCCGGTCGAGCCCGACGGCCGGTCCCTGCCGCTGCCCGGTGACCGCCCGCTCGGCGAGGAGGACGTCCTGCACACCAAGTTCGACACGGCGTTCCGCGGCTACCGGATGGCCCAGGTCGACCAGGCGCTGCAGCGGGCCGCCTACGACATCGGCTACAAGGGCGAGCTGATCGGCGTTCTGGAGGCCGAGGTCGCGGCGCTGCGCGAGGGCCGGACTTCCGACGCCGACGTGCTGCGCCGGGCCCGCGAGGCCGCGATCGCGCCGCCGCCGGCCGTGCCGCCCGCGGGCACGCTGCCGGAGATCGCGCCCGCGGCCGACAAGCTGCCGGGCGAGGCGACCGTGCCGGTCGTCGTCGGCGAGCCCGTCATTGACGCCGAGGACGCGCCCGAGCGCAAAGCCGGCGACGGGGAGCCGGCGGAGCGCCGATGAGCGAGACCGGGCCGGCCGGCGGCCTCGACGACGCGGCGAAACCGGGCACCGGCGAGGTCACCGCGACCGTCATCGTCAACGCGCCCGCGCCGCGGGTCTTCGCGGCGTTCATGAACTGGGAGCGGCAGTCCGAGTGGATCCCGTTCACCAAGGTGCGGGTCGTCGAGGGCGACGGCGGCGAGGGCAGCCTGATCGAGGCGATCACCGGGGTCGGCCCCGCCGGGCTGCGCGACGAGATGCGGGTGGTCCGGGTCGACGCGCCGTACGAGCTGCGGGTCGTGCACTGCGGCAAGGTGCTGCGCGGGCCGGGCTCGATGCGGTGCACCGCGATGGGCGGCGACCGGACCCAGGTGGTCATGCACGAGTGGTTCCACCTGCCGCCGGGCGCGGCCGGGCGGCTGGCCTGGCCGGTGCTCTGGCCGGGATCCAAGCTCAGCCTCAAGGGCGCGCTGAAGAAGTTCGCCCGGCTCGTCGAAGAGGGCCGCCTCCGCTGACCGTTCTGTCGGACCCGCCTCGTACCGTCGTCGCATGACGGATGTGATCGACGGGCCCGGCGCCGCCGGGCTGGTGATCGGGACGGACGGGCGTGCCCGGTGCGCCTGGGGCGGCAGCACGCCCGACTACCAGCCCTACCACGACCACGAGTGGGGCCGGCAGGTCCGCGGCGACGACGCGCTCTTCGAGCGGATGTCGCTCGAGGCGTTCCAGTCGGGCCTCTCCTGGATCACCATTCTGCGCAAGCGGCCGGCCTTCCGGGCCGCGTTCGCGGACTTCTCGATCCCGGCGGTGGCGGCCTTCACCGAGCGGGACGCGGCCCGCCTGATGGCCGACACCGGCATCGTGCGCAACCGGATGAAGGTCGACGCGACGCTGCACAATGCCCGGGTGGCGGCCGGCCTGCCGGACGGCCTCACCGCCCTGCTCTGGTCCTACGCGCCCGCACCCCGGCCCCGGCCCGCGTCCCGGGCCGAGGTCCCGGCGATCACCCCCGAGTCGACCGCCCTTGCCAAGGCCCTGAAGAAGCTCGGCTTCAAGTTCGTCGGCCCGACCACCGCCTACGCCCTGATGCAGGCGACCGGCATGGTCGACGACCACCTCGCCGGCTGCTTCGTCGCGCCGGAGCCGCGCTGACCCACCGCTGCGGCGGCCCCAGCGCGCCGCTGAGGGGCCCGCGGGTCCCGGTGGGCACCTGTGGGCACCCGGGCCACCCGCGGGCCGTTGTAGGCCGCCGGGCCGCCCGCGCGAGTCACCGGCGGGCCGCCGGGCGGCCCGTGATGAGATGGTGCCCATGGCGCAATGGGCGGTGATCATTCCGGCGGATCGATGGGCAACCGAGCGGTTGTTCCATCACGACACCCTGACCGTGGCGGGCCTTCCGGGCGTGCAGCCGGCGGCCGGCGACGAGGTGCTCCTCGTGGCCGGCGAGGAGGCGCCGCAGGTGGTGGCGCTCGGCGCGGTCGAGGCGGCGCCGGCGCGGCGGGGCGCCCACGGCGTACCCGAGCTGGTGGTCAACTACACCCGCCGCTCGTTCGACGAGCCGGTGCCGGCCGACGAGCTCAAGCTCGCCGAGCCGGTCGCCCAGGTCGACGAGGAGGTGTACCGGCGGCTCGCCGCCCGGCTCGGCGGCCAGAGCGACCGGCGCACCTGGCTGGTCAGCCTGGACCTGCCGATCGAGGCGGCGACGCCGGCCGAGGCGGTGCGCCAGTTCTGGTCGTACGTGGTGGAGCTCGGGCCCGCGGAGCTGCCGACGTTCGTCTCGCCGTACGGCGACGAGCTGGCCATGCAGGCGTTCGTGCTGGGCGAGGAGGCCAACCTCGACCCGGAGGAGGACGAGGAAGACTGATCCGGTCGACTGCACAGCGGGCCCGGAGCTGAACAGCTCCGGGCCCGCCGCGTGTCGATCCGAGGTGGTCAGCCGCCCAGGCTGGCCGCCGCCGAGGCGATCGTCGAGGCGAAGTAGCTCACCTGCGTGTACACGCCGGGCTTGTTCGGCCGGGCGCAGCCGTCGCCCCAGCTGACGATGCCGACCTGTACCCAGGCGTTGGACGCGTTGCGGCGGAACATCGGGCCGCCGGAGTCGCCCTGGCAGGTGTCCACGCCACCGGCCGTGTAGCCGGCGCAGATCTCGTTGCTGGCGATGATCTGGCCGTTGTACATCGAGCTCGAGTTGCAGGTGGCGTCGCTGACGAACGGCACCGTCGCCTTGCGCAGGTAGCGCTGCTGCGAGCCGCCCTCGCTCGCCGCACCCCAGCCGGCGATCGTGAACGTGCCCGAGTCGTACGCCGTGGTCGTGGCGATCGGCAGCGTCGCGTAGCCGGTGAGCGGGCTGGCCAGGCGGATCAGGGCCCAGTCCTTGCCGTTGCCGTTGTAGCCGGGCGCCCGGTAGACGTAGTTCGACTTACGGGTGACCCGGCTCGACGAGTTGAGGTCCACGACCCCGATCGTCGCGGTGATCGACGTGTTGGTGCCGGTGCCGTTCACGCAGTGCGCGGCCGTCAGCACCAGGGTCGGGCTGTAGAGCGCGCCGCCGCAGCCCATCGACAGGCGGACCATGAACGGGAACTCGCCCTGCGTCGCCGTGGTACCGCCGACGACCATCTGCGGGCCGTCGTCCGCCGCTGACGCGGGCGAGGCCTGCATCAGGGTGCCCATCGAGGCCACCGTGAGTGCCGCGGCCGCCGCACCCAGGAATCTGCGCCACCTTGCCATCCAGACCTCCCCAGCCGAAGGTGCGCCCGGGGGGTGGGCGCACTGCTTCTTGTTGGGTGAGAGTCAAACATTCACCGGCATATATGGGCTATCCCGAAAGACTCATACCGCGGGCTATATCCGGCCGCAAGAATCACCGCCCGTCGAAGGTCGGCTTCTGCTTCGCCACGAACGCGGTCACCGCGGCCTTGTGGTCGGCGGTCGATCCGCAGATCGCCTGGGCCTGCGCCTCGGCGGCCAGCGCGTCCGAGAGCGAGCCCGCGGTGCCGATGGAGAGCTCGCGCTTGATCGCGGCGTACGCCACGGTCGGGCCGGCGGCGAGGCGGGCGGCGAACTCCTGCGCGGCCGGCAGCACCTGGTCGTCGTCCTCGAGCAGCTGGGTGAGCAGGCCGTAGTCGAGGCTCTGCTGTGCGCGTACCGGCTGGGCGAGCAGCAGGAGCTCCAGGGCCCGGGCGCGGCCGACGAGGTGCGGCAGCGACCAGGAGATGCCGGTGTCGCCGGCCAGGCCGACGTTCGCGAACGCCATCAGGAACGTGGTGCGCGGGCCGCCGATCCGGAAGTCGGCGAGCAGTGCGAGCGAGGCGCCGGCGCCGGCGGCGGTGCCGCGTACCGCGGCGACGACCGGCTTGGGCAGGCTGGCCAGCCGCTGCGCGATCGGGTTGTAGTGCTGCCGCACGGTGTCCAGCTCGGTCGCGCCCCGGTCCAGCTCGCGCGCGTGCTCCCGCAGATCCTGGCCGACGCAGAAGGCGTTGCCCGCGCCCGCGAGCACGACGGCACGCACGGACTTGTCCACCTCGATCGAGGCCAGCGTGTCGCGCAGCGCCTCCTTGAGGTCGTTGTCCAGCGCGTTCATCGCGTCAGGGCGGTTCAGGGTCAGGGTCACCACGGCGTCGGTGCGGTCTACGAGGAGCGAATCTGTCATGGGTCAGAGAATCCCACACGGCCGCCGCGCGACACCGAGGCCAGGCAGCGCTCGACGAATCGGTCGGCCGCGGGGCGCAGGCGGTTGGCGTGCCGGTCGAAGAATGTGGCGGCGCTCGGGCCGGGCCAGCGGCTGGGTAGCAGGGAGGCGGGCAGCTGCGGGTCGCGGAAGAGGAACGCGCGCCAGGCGTGCACGAGCTGGAAGCGGGCCGCGTAGGCCTCCTCGTCGGTGCTGCGGGCACCGATCGCCGTGACGATCGGGCGCTGCGTCTCGACGAAGTCCTCGTATGCCTTGCCGATCTCGGCCAGGTCCCAGGCCCGCCCGACCACCTCGGCCGCGCCCGGCGAGCCCGCCGCGTGGCCGGCGCTGAACCGCTCGTAGCCGACCCCGGCGTCGGCGAGGACCGCGTCGATCTCGTCCGCGGCGCGCGGCGCGACCCAGACAAGTTCGCTCAACATGCCGTAGCCCAGAAAAGTCAGGCGTTTCGCCTCCCGGCGCGGCACCGGCGCGTGCGTGAGCACCAGATCGAAGCGCCCGTCCCAGCCGTTGCGCCCGGTCCGGTAGATCCGCGACGCCGCCTCGTCGAGGCGGCGCGCGGCCTTGGGCGTGAGCAGGTAGCCCGGGCCGGAGACCAGTCGCATAGGGTGCAGCCAGCCCTGACGCACCATCCGGGACACCGCGGTACGCACCGCCGGCGGCGCGATGCCCACCGGCGCGAGCAGTTTGACGAGGGCCGCGACCGGCGCTCGGCCGCCTCTCGGGCGTAGATAGTCGCCGTAGAGGTCGAAGAGTGCCGACCGCGCCTGCATGACCGCACATTGTGACAGCAGGAAAGACGATATGCTAGACGCTGTCACATCCGCCCGGGCTGGGTTTGGGATCGCCGGTGTTCATCAGGGAAAATGTTTGATCGGCACGGTGGGCCACGTCGCGTGACGTTGGACGAGGCCCGCAGCGCTACGGTCTCGGGTCGGTCCAGCGGGGGCGACTCCGCCGGTCGGAAACGAGGTACGGCGCCCCGTGGGGCTGAGCACGGGACGTTGACGAAGTGGCTGTGGGGCAACCCACCGACCCTGATGTAGGTCTGAGGGGAGACAAGATGGCGGCGATGAAGCCGCGGACGGGCGATGGTCCGCTGGAGGTCACCAAGGAAGGGCGCGGCATCGTCATGCGCGTCCCGCTGGAGGGTGGTGGCCGTCTCGTCGTTGAGATGACTCCGGACGAGGCCAACGCGCTTGGTGACGCGTTGAAGGCGATCGCCGGCTGACGTTTCACGTGGCCCGCCGGTACGGTACCTGCCGCACCGGCGGGCTTTCCACGTCCTGAGGAAAGGTCATCCTCCAGTGTTCGCGATCAGCCTCTCTGGCGACCAGAGCCCCGGCACCCGGGTGCTGGCGGTCGACGGTTCCGGCGTGCTCGCCGGCGGCGACGAGGAGACCGCCGAGCTCGTGCGCACCGCCGAAGACGCAGGTAGGGCCGGTGCCGTGCAGGTGCTGCCGCGCCCGCTGCGTACCCCGGCGAGGCTCCTGCTGGCCGGCGTCGGCGCCGGCGACGAGGCCGGCTGGCGCGCCGCCGGCGCCGCCGTCGCCCGCGCCGCGAGCGGCGACGAGCCGCTCGACGTGCTGCTGCCCGACGCGATCGCGCCCGCCGCCGTCCGCGGCCTCGCCGAGGGACTCTGGCTGGGCGGCTACCGCTTCCGCGAGGCACCGAAACCGCCACGCTCGGCGGCGGTCACCCTCACCACCAAGGACGCCACCGCGTACGCGGAGAGCCTCGAGACCGCCCGGGTGACCGCCGCGGCGACCTGGCTCGCCCGCGACCTGACCAACACGCCGTCGGCCGTGAAGAACCCGGCCTGGTTTGCCGCGCAGGTCGAGGCCGAGGCCGCGACACGCCCGGGCCTGCAGGTCACCGTGCGCGGGCCGGAGCGGCTCGCCGCCGAGGGCTTCGGGGGCATCCTCGCGGTCGGCGGCGCCTCGGCCACGCCGCCGCGGCTCGTCGAGCTGTCCTGGAACCCGCCGCACGCCGCACGCCACGTCGTCCTCGTCGGCAAGGGCATCACGTTCGACACCGGCGGCATCTCCATCAAGACCGTCGACGGCATGCGGCTGATGAAGAAGGACATGGCCGGCGCGGCGGCGATCATCGCGGCGACCCTGGCCGCCGCGGACCTGAACCTCGGTGTACGCATCACCGCGCTCGCGCCGCTGGCGGAGAACGCGGTCGACGGCTCGGCGTTCCGCCCGGGCGACGTCATCACCCAGTGGGACGGCGCGACCACCGAGTCGACGAACTCGGACGCCGAGGGCCGCCTGGTGCTCGCCGACGCGCTCGGCTATGCGGTCGCCGAGCTGAACCCCGACGTCGTGATCGACCTGGCCACGCTCACCGGCGCCAACTCGGTCGCCCTCGGCAAGCGCACCGCCGCCCTGTACAGCCAGAACGACGACCTGGCCCGCGAGCTGGCGGCGGCGGGCGAGGCCGCGGGCGAGCTGATCTGGCGGCTGCCGCTGCCCGACGACTACGTCGAGTACCTGGACAGCGAGATCGCCGACCGGCACAGCTCGCCGACGCAGGGCGCGGGCTCGGTGGTCGCGGCGCTGTTCCTGCGCGAGTTCCTCGGCGACCGGACGGACCGCTGGGCACACCTCGACATGTCGGCACCCAGCTGGGCGGACCAGGACGACGCCGACCTGACAAAAGGCGCCACGGGTTGGGGCGTCCGAACCCTCCTACGCTGGCTGGCGCTTCACCGCGGCTAGGAGGCCGGCGGCGGTGGGGATGAGGGCGGGGGTCCAGTCCTCGGAGTCGCGGAGGGCCTTTACCGTCTCGCGGATCGTGATGGTGTCCACGTCGCGTGCGGCCGGGTCGCTGATGCGGCCGCCGGCCAGGGCGCCGTTGACGATCAGTATTCCGCCCGGGCGCAGCAGGCGCAGCGCGGCCTCGGCGCACGCGCCGAACTCGGTGGCGTCCGCGTCCACGAAGATCAGGTCATAGGCGCCGTCGGCGAGGCGGGGCAGGACGTCCAGCGCGCGGCCGGTGATGATCCGGGTGCGGGACGCCGCGAAACCCGCCTCCTGGAAGATCCGGCGGGCGATGCGCTGGTGCTCGTTCTCCACGTCGATCGTCGTCAGCACCCCGTCGGCCCGCATGCCCCGCAGCAGCCAGACGCCGCTGACCCCCGTACCGGTGCCGATCTCGACGACCGCCTTGGCGCTGCCCGCCGCGGCGAGCAGGCTGAGCACGGAGCCCGCGCCGGGGGTCACGGCCGCGAGGCCGACCTCCTGGGCGAGGCTGCGCGCGGTCTGCAGGACGATGTCCTCGGCGACGTAGGTCTCGGCGAACCGCATCGACTGCGCGGTCGGTGCACCCAGCGATCGGGCTTCGGTGACGATGGCGACCTCCTTCTAACCAAGCGGATGAGCAGTCCGGAACCGGTGCACATCGGGTATGAGCGTAGAGCGGCGCCCACCGTTCGCGCATCGGGGACTTCGGCGCGAAAAGCGGCGACCCGCAGTCGAGGCCCGACTCACCGGATGATCGCCGCCGATCCGTGTCATCCTGGACGCGGAGCCCGAGGTTCCAGTGCGACGAGTGGAGGCATCGACGTGACCGACGGCTGGAACTGGCGCCAGCCTCAACCGCCGCCGCCCGCCACGTCCGGAGCGCCGGCGGGTTCGCCGTGGTGGTCCGACGCGATGGCCGATCCCTGGCGGGACCCGTACGCGCCGACGGCCGTGGTCGTGCCGACCGCGCCGGTGAGCACCGGCCCGCAGCCGGAGCCGATCGCCGACCCGGACGCGCCGCGCCGGTCGCTGGCGCCGATCATGCTGATCTGCCTGGTCACGGCCCTACTGGCCGGTGGCCTCGGCGGCACCCTCGGCTATGTCTTCGCCACCCACAGCGGGGTCGGCGGCGGCACCCAGCTCGGCGGCGGGCCCCTGGCGGCGCCGTCCGCGGCGCAGCGGGCGCCCGACTCGCTGGCCGGCGTCGCCGAGCAGGTGATGCCCAGCGTGGTCACGGTCCGGGTCACCGGCGCGATCGGTTCCGGCTTCGTGGTCTCCCCGGACGGCTACGTGATCACCAACGACCACGTCGTCGAGGGCGCGGACGGCACCCTGTCCGTGTCGTTCAGCGACGGCTCGTCGACGTCCGCGACGGTGGTCGGCCGCGACCCCGAGTCCGACATCGCGGTGATCAAAGTCGCAAAGAAGGACCTGACCGTCGTGCAGCTCGGCGACTCCGACTCGATCGCGGTCGGCGACCCGGTGCTGGCGTTCGGCTCGCCCCTCGCCCTCGTCAACACGGTGACCCAGGGCATCGTCAGCGCCCTGGACCGCACCATCCAGGCCGGCGACCCGGGCGGCACCGTCCGCTACTACGCGGCGATTCAGACCGACGCGGCCGTCAACCAGGGCAACTCCGGCGGCCCGCTGGTCGACGCCGCCGGCCGGGTGGTCGGGGTGAACTCGGTGATCCGGTCCGTCGGCGGCAGCGACACCGAGGCGGGCAACATCGGCCTCGCCTTCGCCATCCCGATCAACCAGGCCAAGCGGGTCGCCAAGGACATCATCGACTTCGGCAAGGCCCGGCGCACGGTGATCGGCGCCGAGGTCTCCACCAGCGGCGCCGGCGGGTCGACGGGCGCGTCCGGCGCCCGGCTGCGCTCGGTCGGGCAGGGCGGCCCGGCGGCGGCCGCGGGGCTGAAGTCCGGCGACGTCATCACCAAGCTCGACGGGCACCCGCTGGAGGACGGCACGGACCTGATCGCCCTCGTCCGCAAGTACGCGCCCGCCTCGGTGGTCGCGGTCGAATACCGCCGCGGTACGAAGATTCAGACGACGTCGGTGACCCTGGCGGCCGACGCGAAGTGAGGCGCCCTCATGGGCGGGCGGCGTCGCACAGGCAACGTGCGTAGTCTTGCCCGCGTACAGGACGAGGGAGGACGGCCGTGTTCGAGAACCTGAACTGGTGGGAGATCGGCGGGCTGCTCATGCTCGCCCTGCTGATCTTCGGTGAGCGGCTGCCCAAGGTGATCGGCGACGGCCTGCGGATGCTGCGCGGCCTGCGGTCGATGGCGCAGAACGCGACCTCGGACCTGAGCCGCGAGCTCGGCACCGACATCCAGCTGCAGGACCTGCACCCAAAGGCCTTCATTCGCAAGCATCTGCTCAGCGAGGAGGACGAGATGGCGATCCGCCAGCCGTTGCAGGGCCTCTTCGACGACGTCAAGAGCGACCTGAACGGCGTGAAGTCGGACCTGGGCGAGGTCGCCGCCGCCGCCGACCTCAAGAACCACGACGGCGCCGCGGTGGACAAGTCCACCCCGGCGCCGAACAGGTTCGACGTAGACGCGACCTGAGCCCTACCTCCGGGCGTTGACCATCAAACCGAGCGGCTTGCCGACCAGCGACTCGCGCCGTACGGCCAGCCGGTCCGCCACCGCGTCCAGCGCCTTCGCCGCCGGGGCCTCCGGGTCGGCCAGCACGACCGGCGTGCCGGCGTCGCCGGCCTCGCGCACCCGGGTGTCCAGCGGGATCTGACCGAGCAGCGGCACCGAGGCGCCGACGGTCTTGGTCAGCGAGTCGGCGACGGTCTGGCCGCCGCCGGCGCCGAAGACCTCCATCCGGGAGCCGTCGGGCAGCTCGAGCCAGGACATGTTCTCCACCACGCCGACGAGGCGCTGGTGTGTCTGCAGGGCGATCGCGCCGGCGCGCTCGGCCACCTCGGCGGCGGCCATCTGCGGCGTGGTCACGACCAGGATCTCGGCATTCGGCAGCAGCTGGGCCAGCGAGATCGCCACGTCGCCGGTGCCCGGCGGCAGGTCGAGCAGCAGCACGTCCAGGTCGCCCCAGAAGACGTCGGCGAGGAACTGCTGCAGCGCGCGGTGCAGCATCGGCCCGCGCCAGACGACGGCGGCGTTGCCCGCGGTGAACATGCCGATTGAGATGACCTTCACACCGTGCGACTGCGGCGGCATGATCATGTCCTCGACCCGGGTGGGCCGGCCGTCGACGCCGAGCATCCGGGGCACCGAGTGGCCGTAGATGTCCGCGTCGACCACGCCGACGGACAGGCCGCGCCGGGCCAGGGCCGCGGCCAGGTTGACGGTGACGCTGGACTTGCCGACGCCGCCCTTGCCGCTGGCGACCGCGTACACCCGGGTCTTGGAACCCGGCTGGGCGAACGGGATGACCGGCTCGGCGGCCTGCGCGCCGCCGCCGCGCAGCGTGACCTGCAGGGCCTTGCGCTGCTCCTCGGTCATGACACCGAACTCGATGTCGACGGCGGTGATGCCGGGTACGGCGGTGACCGCCGCGGTGATGTCGTTGGTCAGCTTGTCCTTCAGCGGACAGCCGGCGACCGTGAGCAGCAGCTCGACCTTCACGCCGGCGCCGGCGACGGTGAAGCCCTTGACCATCCCGAGCTCGGTGATGGGCTTGCGGATCTCGGGGTCGTCGACGGTGGCCAGGGCCGCCTGAACGGCGTCCTCGATGGTGGGGGCGGGTGCGGACATGCCGACCATGCTACGTCGGTGTCAGGTCCGCTCCTCCTCCCACTCCTTGCGTTCCAGCTTCTGCCGCCGATGGGCGGCCTCGTCCAGTTCGTCGGCGAGCCGGGCCAGCTCAGAGCGCAGGAAGTCGCGGGTGGCGACCTCGCCGAGGGCGATCCGCAGCGAGGCGATCTCGCGGGCCAGGTACTCCGTGTCGGCCTTCTGCATGGCCGCCCGCCGGCGGTCCTCCTCCATCGTGAGGCGGTCCCGGTCGGCCTGCCGGTTCTGCGCGAGCAGGATCAGCGGCGCGGCGTAGGAGGCCTGCAGGGACAGGACCAGGGTCAGGAACGTGAACGTGTACGGGTCGAAGCGCAGGTCCTTGGGCGCGAGCGTGTTCCAGGCGAACCAGGCGCCGATGACCAGCGTCATGTACACGATGAACTTGGCCGTGCCCATGTACCGCGCGATGCTCTCCGACCAGCGGCCGAAGGCCTCGGGGTCGAAGCGGGGCAGGCGCACCCGGCCCGGCTCGATGGGCTGGTCGAGGCGATCCCGGCGAGGCTCGGTCATGTCACCGCTCCCGGGTTCTGTCGGGTACCCCACAGGTTGCCCGCGGGTTCGTCGTCATGGGCGTCGCGGTCGCGCCAGTCCCGGGGCAGCGAGTGGTCCAGCACGTCGTCGACGGTGACCGCGCCGACCAGCCGGAACGTCCCGTCGACCACCGGCATCGCCACCAGGTCGTAGGTCGCCATCCGCCGGGTGATCTCGGTGAGATTCGTCTCGGGCCGCAGCGGATCGATGTCGTTGTCGACGATGCCGCCCAGCATCGACGAGGGCGGCTCGCGCAGCAGCCGCTGGAAGTGGACCATGCCCAGGTACTTGCCGCTCGGGGTCGCCGAGGGCGCCCGGGCCACGAACACCTGCGCCGCGACCACCGGCGACAGCTCCGGCTCGCGGATCCGGGCCAGCGCCTCCGCCACCGTGGCGTCCGGGGTCAGGATGACCGGCTCGGAGGTCATCACGCTGCCGGCCGTGCCGGGGTTGTACTTCATCAGCTGCCGGACCGGTGCCGCCTCCTCGGGCTCCATCAGGTCGAGCAGCACGCTCTGTTCGGTCTTCGGCAGCTCGGCGAGCAGGTCGGCGGCGTCGTCCGGGTCCATCCGCTCGAGCACGTCGGCGGCCCGCTCCCGGTTCAGGTGCACCAGGATGTCCACCTGGTCGTGCTCGGGCAGCTCCTCGAGCACGTCGGCGAGCGTCCGGTCGCTGAACGCGGCGGCGACCTCGTTGCGGCGGGCGTCCGGCAGGTCCTGCAGCGCGTTCGCCATGTCCGCGGGGCGCATCTGCTCCAGGAGCGCGACCAGGTTCGACGTGCCCTGGGTGTCCGTCGGCCCGACCAGGCCGCGGATCCGGTCGTAGTCGACCTGGTACGTGTGCCCGCGCCGGGTCAGCCGCCCGGTGCTCTCCCGCACGGCCACCCGGGTGATCAACCACTCGTTGTTGCGGTTGAGCTCCATGGCGAGGTCGACGACCGTGCCGAGCTGGCCCTCGCCCTGCCGGTCCTCGGGCTCGACGGTGACCCGGCGGTCGAGCACCTCCTCGAGGACCAGCAGCTCGTTCTGCCGCTTCTCGAAGCGGCGCAGGTTGAGCATGCCGGTGCTCAGGACGACGGCCTCCGCGTCCATGGAGGTGACCCGCCCGATCGGCAGGAAGATCCGGCGGCGCAGCGCCATCTCGGCGACCAGGCCGACGACCTGCGGAGGCCGGTTCGTGGTGCGGAGCCGGATCACGGCGTCGCGGACCCGGCCCACGCGGTCGCCGTTGGGGTCGAACACGGGCAGCGCCGCGAGCCGCGCTAGGTAAACCCTGCTCCCCATGGTCACTGACCCAGCCTAGGTTAGCGTCGAACGATGTCGACCGTGGCGTACGAGATCGTGGACGTCTTCACCGACCGCCCGTACGCGGGCAACCCGCTGGCCGTGGTGTTCGGGGCCGAGGCGCTCGCCGGGGATCAGATGCAGCTGATGGCCCGCGAATTCAACCTTTCGGAGACCGTCTTCGTGCTGCCGCCGGAGGCCGGCGGCAGCTACCGGGCGCGGATCTTCACCCCGGAGACCGAGCTGCCCTTCGCCGGGCACCCGAGCATCGGCGCCGCCGTGACCTCGGTGCGGCGCGGCCTGGCCGCTGCCGGGGACCTGGTGCAGGAGTGCGGCGCGGGCCTGCTGCCGATCTCCGTGACGCCCGCCTCGGCCACCCTGACCGGCGGCACGCCGACCCTCGGCGCCGGGCTGCCAGTCGGCGGGCTGCTCGACCTGGTCGGGCTCGGCGCCGACGACTTCGCAGGCGGCTCGGCGCAGCCCGCCCTTGCCGGCTGCGGGCTGGAGTTCGTCTTTCTCCCGGTACGCCGGGACGCCCTCGCCCGGGCCTGGGCCGACGCCGAGCAGGCCCGCGCCCTGAAAGTCACCGGGATCAGCGTGTTCGCCTGGGACGCCGAGGCCCGGACCGCTTATGTGCGGGTCTTCTGCCCGGGCGTCTCCGTGCCCGAGGACCCGGCCACCGGCTCGGCCGCTCTGGGGCTCGGCGTGTGGCTGGTCGGGAACGGCCTGCTGCCCGGCGATCAGACCTCGTCGTACACCGTTCACCAGGGCGTCGAGATGCACCGGCCGTCGCTGCTGCGGTGCACGGTGACCGCCGCCGGCGGCGCGGCGACCGTGGCAACGGTCAGCGGCCACGTCGTGCCGGTGGCGCGCGGCGAGATCGCCGTCCCGCCCTTCATCGGCTGAGCCGGGCGGCGCTCAGAGCCGGCGCTTGCCGGCGCGGTGTAGGCGGAAGGGGCTGCGGACCACGACCCGCGCCGGGGTCTCGCGGGGCGGGGCCGCGGCCGAGTCGGCCGGCAGGTCGGGCGCGGCGATCGCCGGCTCCTCCGCCGGCGTCAGCCGCAGCACCGCGCAGCCGCTCTCCGCCCAGCGCGCGGTCACCTCGTCCGCGGTGCCGGAGGCGTTCAGGCGCTTGCCGGCCAGCTGCGGCGCGATCTCCGTCCAGGCCTCGCTGCCCGGCGTCAGCCGCTCGACCAGCGTCTCGACGATCACGATGAGGCCGCCGTTGTCGCCGCGCAGGCGCACGGTGGCGCGCGCCGCGTCGGCCAGGCCCGGCGCGTCCTGCTCGCCGGGGCCGCAGACCACGACGAGCGCGCCGTCGAGCGGCATGACCCAGAGGCCGCGGGACTCCCCGCCGGCCGCGTTGATCCAGGCGATGCCGGCCTTCTTGATCGCCTCAGCCACCAGCTCGGTCGTCACCGGGCCATCCTCGCATGCGCTCAGGTCAGCGCCGGTACGCGATCCAGCAGGTCCAGGATCGCCGTCAGCGACGGCACGCTGAGCCCGGTGAAGCACTCGTCCGCGTCGAAGACCAGATGGTCGGCGAGGTCCGGCGCGGCGAGGCGCACCGGGGTCATGCCGACCGCCGCCGCGCCGGTGAGCTCGCGGCTGCCGCCGTCGCCGACGTAGAGGCAGTCCTCGGGCGCGACCCGCAGCCGCCAGCAGGCCTCCAGGTAGATCAGCGGGTCGGGCTTGCAGCGGCCCACCTCGACCGAGAAGACGCTCACGTCGAGCAGCGGCGCGATCGGCAGGCTCGGCAGGAACGCGGGCAGCTCGTGGGTGCAGTCGCTGATCAGCGCGGTACGCAGGCCGCGGCGCTTCACGGCCCGCAGCACGCTCTCCGCGTCGGCGCGGATCCGGGTGTCGGCCTTCAGCGCGTCGACGCGCGCGGGCACCGCTGCCTGCAGCTGGGCGGTCTGCGGGCTGCCGCCGGCCTGCTCGGTGACCCACCGTAAGGTGGCCTCGGCCGAGCCGAGGTGGCCACGCGCCCGGACCTGGAACGTGCGGTCCAGCACGTTCAGCACCGCGGCGGGGTCGCAGCCGAGCGCTCTGGCGATGTCGGCGTGCTGCGGCCCCCTCCGGATGGAGCGGGTCAGCGTGCCGAAAAAATCAAAAACGACCGCTTGGTACGCGGGCATCGATTGCCACACTCCAGAGGGATTGACGGATGCGTCGGCGGCGAGCGTAACGACTGCCTTACTTTGCGTTCAACAAAACGTGACGAGCTCTTATGCGGATTAGCAAGAAGTGACTGCGGGGGATGAATATGCGTTCAACGCCCGCCCCGCTCACCGCGGCGGCGCTGACGGTGGCCGTGCTGGCGGTGTCGTCGTCGGCGCCGCTGATCGCCTTCGCGGCCGCGCCCGCCCTGGCAGTGGCGTTCTGGCGCAACGGGCTGGCCTTCGTGGCGCTCACCCCGATCACGGCCGGCCCACGCCGGTACGAGCTCGTGACGCTGCGCAGCCGCAGCGGCGTGTTCGCGGTCCTGGCGGGGCTGGCGCTGGCGCTGCACTTCGCCACCTGGATGCCGAGCGTGCAGCTGGGCTCGGTGGCGACCGCGACGGCGCTGGTCGCGACCCAGCCGGTCTGGCAGGGGCTGATCGCGGCCGCGCAGGGCCGCCGGCCCTCGACCGCCGGCTGGCTGGGCATCGGCCTGGCGGTGGCCGGCGCGGCCTGGGCGACCGGCATCGACGTCGGGGTCTCCGCGCGGGCCGGGCTCGCCGACCTGCTGGCGCTGGTCGGAGCGATGGCGGCGGCGGTGTACACGGCGCTCGGCGAACGGGCCCGGACGCGGCTGAGCACGACGACCTACACCTGGGTCTGCTACGGGACCTGCGCCGCGCTGCTGCTGGTCGTCTGCCTGCTCGGCCGGGTGCAGCTGCACGGGTACGACGAACAGACCTGGGCGGCGATCCTGGCGCTGGTGGTCGGCGCGCAGCTGCTCGGGCACTCGATGTTCAACTACGCGCTGCACCGCACCTCGGCCACGACGGTGAGCGTGCTCATCCTGCTCGAGGTGCCCGGCGCGGCCCTGCTGGCCTGGGCCTGGCTGGGCCAGACGCCCCGGGCCGCGGCGCTGCCGGGGCTCTGCCTGCTGGTCGCCGGGGTGGCCGTCGTGGTGCTCGGCGGCGCCCGGGACCGGCGGCGGGCGGCGACCGCGTCGCTGGCCGACGGCGCGGATCCCGAGGATCGCTGACGTCGTTGAACCCTGCGGGCGTCGCCGCGCCTTGGCGTGCCGCCGCCCCACGCGGTAGAGATGGTGGATGAGATGCGCCGCGATCGATACCGGCTCCGCCTGCTACTGCTCGGTGCGGTGCTGGTGACGAGCGCCTGCGACGAGCCCGAACCGCCGCTGCCCGGCCTGACCGGCGGCTGGACCACGGCGGGATGCGAGTTCTCGCGCGCGGCCGAGACCGTGAGCATCGGCGGCCGGATCCTGCCGGCGACGCCCGCGCCGCTGGCGGCGGCCATCGCGCGGATCGACGCCGGCGGCCGGGCCGACCACGCCGCGAGCTACGCCGGCCTGGAGGTCGACCAGCAACGCGTGCGGGCGATCGTCTACCGGGTGCCGTCGGCGGAGTTCGACGACTTCATCCGGTTCAGCGCGGAGAACACCTGCATCGTGGTCCGCGACGCCGTGCACAGCCTGACCGAGCTGACCGCGTGGCACGACCGGATCGTGGCGGACCTGGCCGCCTGGGCGGCCGCGGGCGTGCCCATCTCCAGCGTCGTGGCCCGCCACGACGGCACCGGGGTCGAGGTCGGCACCGGCGAGGTCGACCTGGCCCGCATCGAACTGCCGCGCGGCTACGGGCGCGCCGCACCGCTGATCTTCGTCGAGCAGGGGCCCGTGGTCCCGATGGCAGTGCCGCCCGGGCCCTAATAGCTCGAGTTGCCGTCCGCCACGATGAGGGCGACAAGGACGGCCGCGCTGATCACCGCGAGGCCGGTGATCGTCCACCCGACGATGATCCCGGCGAGGGCGAGACCGCCGCCCCCCGCGCCGGTCGCGCGGATACGGCGGCGGGCCACGTGGCCGAGGATCGCGCCGACGATGCCGAGCAACGCGCCGATGCCCCACAGGCAGAGGCCGAGCACGCTGACGCAGGACACGACCAGAGACGCGATGGCCAGGCCCTCGGTCGGCGCTCCCGCCGGATAGGGCCCGCCCGGGTAGGAATAGGGGCTGCCGGGGTAGCCGTAGTCGTAGCCCGGCCGCATGCCCTGGGCCTGCTGCTGCGCCGGCGCGGCGTATCCGGGCGCGCCGTAGGCGTACGGCTCCGCGTAGGGCGCGGGCGGCTGGTAGGCCTGCACGGGCGGATCCGGCGGCGGCGGATAGGTGCCGTCCGGACCGGGCGTCGGTGGGTAGGTCATGGCGTCCTCCTCCGGCGCGTCGTTCCGCCCGCAAGAATAGATGCCGCTGTCACCGGCCCGCCGTCTCGCGGGCACCCGGAGTGCCCGGATGTGCGCGGGGTGCGGTCGCCGGGCGCCATCGGCGTGCGCCACGGCCGGGGATGTTTGCCCCGGCACGCGGTAGCGGGCAGGATCGCCGCATGGTCTTCGACGCCCGTCCCGCCACCGGAAGCCGGTCCAGGAGGGACGCAACCCGCCCCGCGGCCGGCCGCCGCCCCCGGTCTTCCGCGCCCAGTTCCGAGTCCGAGCAGGGCCCGGGTCCGGATCCGGTCGCCGAACCCGGACTCGCACCGGACGACCCCGCGGCCGAGGCCGAGGAGGGCCCCGTGACCCTGCGGCTCGACGGCAAGGTCGCCCTGGTGACGGGCGCGGGCAGCCCGGACGGCATCGGGTACGCGACCGCGCGCCGGCTGCGTGACCTGGGCGCCCGCGTGGCGATCGTGTCCACCACGCGGCGCATCCACGAGCGGGCGTCCGAGCTGGGCGTAACCGGCTTCGTGGCGGATCTCACGGACGAGGCCGAGGTCGGCGCGCTCGCCGACGCGATCACCGATCAGCTCGGCGACGTCCAGGTCCTGGTCAACAACGCGGGCCTGGCCAGCCGCACCAGCCCCGAGGTGCTCCGCCCGGTCGCGCAGCTCACCTACGACGAGTGGCGTGCGGAGATCGACCGCAACCTGAGCACGGCGTTCCTCTGCAGCCGGGCCTTCGTCGGCGGCATGTCCGAGCAGGGCTGGGGCCGCATCGTCAACCTGGCGGCCACGGCGGGCCCGATCAACGCCCTGCCGACCGAGGCCGCGTACGCCGCGGCGAAGTCGGGCGTCGTCGGCCTCACCCGGGCGCTGGCGATGGAGCTCGTCGCCGACGGCATCAACGTCAACTGCGTCGCGCCCGGCACGATCTACACGGCGGCCTCGACTGTGACGGAGATCAAGCAGGGCCTGGGCACGCCGATCGGCCGGCCCGGCACCCCCGACGAGGTGGCGGCGGCGATCGCCTTCCTGTGCTCGCCCGCGGCGTCGTACATCACCGGCCAGATGCTGGTGGTCGACGGCGGCAACAGCGTCCGCGAGGCCGAGTTCCGCTGAGCCGGCTCGCCCGGTGGACGGCTCAGTCCACCGGGCTCGCCGCCCGGTCAGTAGGTCGTGGAACCGCTCGAGCTGATCGCGACGATCGCCACGATGATGTAGAACGCGCAGAGCAGCACGTAGATGCTGGTGAAGATGTAGCCCAGCCAGAGGCCCGCGGTGGCCAGGCCCTCGCCGGACTCGCCGCTCTGGCGCATCTGCTTCTTGGCGACGTGGCCCATGACGATCGCGGCCGGCGAGAACACGAAGGCGAACACCAGGCTCAGGATCGCCATCGTGTTGGTCGGCGCCGCGCCCATGTAGGGCTGCTGCGCGTACGGCTGGCCGTAGCCGGGCTGGCCGTAAGGCGGAGGCTGGCCGTACGGCTGCCCGCTGGACGGGGCGCCATAGGGCGGCGGCTGGCCGTAGGGCTGCCCGCTGGAGGGAGCGCCGCTGGCCGGGGCCGCGTACGGGTCCTGCGAGTACGGCGCCGTGGGGTCGTAGCCCGGCTGCTGCCCGTAGGGCTGCTGGGGCTGATATGGGTCCGGATTGCCACCGGCGGGCGGGTAAGTCATCTAAGGTCCTCCTCGTTCACCCCGGCACGGTACTAGCAGGTGGGTAGTTGAGGGACCCCGATACCGCGTGTCTGGACGTCCGGCCCCATGTCCCGGGCCTTGTGGCGCCGATCAGGCGATCCTGGTGAGGTTCCCCACCGCCCGCTCGACGGCGAGGCAGCGGTCCTCGACGTAGTCGATGCCGGCCTCGGTGGCGATGCGGCGGGCCTCGGCGGACACGATGCCGCTCTGCAGCCAGACGGCGGGCGCCTTGATGGCGATCGCCTGCCGGACGATCTCGACCGCGTCGGCGGCGGGCCGGAAGATGTCGACGAGATCCACGGGCTCCGGCAGCTCGGCCAGGGTGGGCACGGTCTTGATCCCGAAGACCTCGTCCACGTACGGGTTGACCGGGATGATCTTCCAGCCGTGCCGGAGCATCTGCAGCGGCACGCCGTGCGCCGGCTTCGCCGGGTCCCGGGAGGCGCCGACCACGGCAATGACGCTCGCCTCGGCCAGGATCTGCTGTGCGCTCCTCATACCGTCGACTCTATCCGCGCCGCGCCGTCACGGCGCCGGGCCTTACCGACACCGGCGTAGGTTCACGACGTGCTCGGCGCCGCGCCGCGGAACGCCCATGCTCGGCCGGCCGATGTGTCTTCGCGGGCCGTGGTGGGTTCGCGGGCCGTCGTGGTTTCGCCGGCTCGTTGTGCGGGGAGGCCACCATGGCGACAGTGCAACCGATCGACGGGCCGGTCACGTAATTCCGGATGACCGGTCTCGGAGTCGTCGCTCGGCGCGTTCCTCGACAAGGGATCGGTGCCTGACGGCGTTACCTCGGCGATCGGCATGGGAGAAGCAAACCGATGAGAACCTCTGCCCCGCGTTCGCCGCACTCAGCGCGGCCCGACCACCCGCCGTGGCCCTACGACCTGCTCGACGTGCCCGCGCTGCGGCGGAAGGGGTGGCGGCCCACCGCCATCCGGGAGTTCGTTCTCAAGGTGCATCAGCGCTGCAACCTCGCCTGTGACTACTGCTACGTCTACGAACTCGCCGACCAGAGCTGGCGCGACCGGCCGACGATGATGTCCGCCGAGATCGGTCGCGCCGCCGCCGGGCGCATCGGCGAACACGCGCGCGAGCACGGCCTGGACCGGGTGAGCGTGATCCTGCACGGCGGCGAGCCCCTGCTGGCCGGCGCCGACCGGCTGGCGCGGCTGATCGGGGACCTGCGCGGCGCCATGCCGGACGGTTGTGAGCTCTCCGTCGGGATGCAGACGAACGCCGTCACCCTGGACGAGCCGACGCTGGCCCGGCTGTCGCGCGAGCGGGTCAGGATCGGGGTGAGCGTCGACGGGCGGCCCGAGGACCACGACCTGCACCGCAGGTTCCGCAGCGGCCTGGGCAGTCACGCGGCCGTCGACCGGGCGCTGGCGCTGCTGGGCAGCGCGCGGTTCCGCCCGTCCTTCGCGGGCCTGCTGTGCACCGTGAACCCGGCGGCCGATCCGGTCGCGACCTACACCGGGCTGCTCGAGCACGCCCCGCCCGCGATCGACTTCCTGCTGCCGCACGCCAACTGGGCGGCGCCACCATCGCGGCCGCCGGGCCAGGCCACCCCACACGGCGACTGGCTCTCCCAGGTCTTCGACCGCTGGTACGGCGCACCGCGACAGGAGACCCGGGTCCGGCTCTTCGAGGAGATCATGAGCCTGCTGCTCGGCGGGTCCAGCCGGTCCGATCAGGTCGGCCTGAGCCCGGTTGCCGTGGCGGTGATCGAAACGGACGGCGCGATCGAGCAGGTCGACTCGCTCAAGAGCGCCTACTCCGGAGCGTGCGACACCGGCCTCAATGTGCTGACGGACCCGTTCGACGCGGCCCTGCGGCATCCGGGCTTCGTCGCACGCCAGATCGGCCTCGCCGCGCTGAGCGACGAATGCGGCGCCTGCCCGATCCACCGAATCTGCGGCGGCGGTCACTACGCACACCGCTACCGCCCGGGCGAGGGCTTCCGCAACCCCACCGTCTACTGCGCCGACATGCGTGTCCTGATCGAACACATCCGCCACCAAGTCTCAACCGACCTGACCCGATAACCCCAACGTGCCGCGCAGGCCCACCCATGGGCGCCGCCCAGAGCTCGGACCTGGCGCCCCGCGCAGATCTGGACTTGTCGCGTCGGGCCTTGTCGTGTCGCGCACGGCTGCGCATGGGGCGCCGTGCCCTAGCTGGGCCCGGACGTGGCGCATCGCGCAGATCTGGATGCGTCGCGCCGGGCCTTGTCGTGTCGCGTATGCCCGCGCATGGGTGCCGCGCAGAGACCGGATGCGTCGCGTCGCGCAGACCTTGACGTGGCGCGCAGGCCTGCCCTGCGCGCCGCGTGGCACAGGCCGGGATGTGCCGTGCTGCGCAGGCCCGGATGTTTTCGCGCGGCACCGCGCCGGGCCGGGAGGTGTCGCGCTGCGCCGACCAGGCTGGCACCGCCGCGCCGCGCCGCGCCGCGCCGCGCCGCGCTGCGCTGCGCAAGCCCGGCCCGGACGGGTCGCGCCGCGCAGACCCAGACCTGCCGCGCCGTGCGGGCGTGGAGGTGGACACGGTCGACGGGCGCTACAGCAGGGTCAGTTGCTTGGGTTCGTTGCTGCGGCCGGTGGTGTGCCGCGGCGTGCCGTCCGTCGCGGCGGTGTCCGGGTGGCCCGCCGCCGTGGGTCCGTTGGCGCGAGCGGTGCGTGCCTCGGCGTCCTCTGCCGGGTGGAGCCGGTGACGGCGGGCCGCCATCCGGACCCGCGCGCCGATCTCGTGTTGGACCTTCTGCGGCAGGTAGGAGCCGTTCCGATACAGCTCCCGGTAGCGGGCGGCCAGCTCGGGATGGTCCCGGGTCAGCCAGGCCGCGTACCACTCTCGTGCCCCGGTGCGCAGGTGCAACGGCAGGGGCGTCACGCGTGTCGCGCCCGCCGCCGCGACGGCGGCAACGGTCTCCTCGATGGACTCGTCGGAGTCGGTCAGGCCCGGGAGGATCGGCGCCATCAGGACGCCGACCGGGAAGCCCGCGTCCGTCAGCCGCCGGACCACGTCCAGCCGGCGCCGCGGGCTCGGTGCGCCCGGCTCGACGGCGCGCCACATTTGCTCGTCGATGAAGCCGATCGACATCGACAGGCTCACGTCCGTCACCGTCGCGGCCTGCTTCAGTAGGTCGAGATCCCGAAGGAGCAGGGTGCCCTTGGTCAGGATCGAGAAGGGATTGGCGAAGTCGCGCAGCGCCGCCAGGATCCGCGGCATCAGCCGATAGCGGCCCTCGGCGCGCTGGTAGACGTCGACGTTGGTGCCGATCGCGATCGGGTCGCCGCGCCATCTCGGTGCCGCGAGCTCCCGGCGGATCAGGTCGCCCGCGTTCACCTTGACGATCACCTTGGAGTCGAAGTCGTGGCCGGCGTCGAGGTCGAGGTAGGTGTGCGTGTTCCGGGCGAAGCAGTTGTGGCTCACCACGCCGTCGGCGACGAAATCGCCGGTGCCGGTCGCGATGTCGTAGAGCGGGAGGGTCAGGCCCAGGTCCTCGATGTCGGCGACGGTCAGCTGGGCCTCGCCGCGGACGCCGACGCCCGAGGCGTCCAGGGGTGCGTCGCTGACCCCGGTCAGGTGCCGGAATCGGAGCGCCGCCCACAGGTCGCGGGCGATCTCGACGGAGTGGACCCCGCCCAGCTGGGCGTGCGGCGGGCGGCGGCTGGGCAGGCCCAGGTGGGTGAGCGCGTCCGTGATGCGGTCGAGGAAGCCCGGGTCGCGGCTGGTGAAGACGATGGCCAGCCGGTCCGCGTGCCCCGTCGAGCCGAACGCGCCGGCCAGGAAGCCGCGGTACCAGCCGCCCGTCGGCTCCTGCGGCCAGCGCAGCGCGACGTGCATCGGGACGTCCTCGAGGTAGCTGTCCGCGCGGATCCAGGCGTCGCCCTCGCGGGATCCGGTGGGCGAGCCCGCGTCGCCGCGGACCAGGCCGCACAGGTATCCGGTGCGGTAGTCGGGGGACTCCTTCGGCGCGTCGGCGAAGCGGCCGACGCCGGCCATCCGGTCGCCGACGGCGAGGGCCGGCAGGCCGGGCTCCGCCGGGCTGATGTGCCGCCAGCCGCGGTCGGTGAGGAAGCGGTGTGCGCCGCTGCCCACCAGGCGGGTGCCGTCGGCCAGGGTGACCCGGTATGCGGGCTTCGACGTGGTCCAGTGGTCGAGCACCGTGGTCGGGACGTAGCGCCGGTGCGGTCCGGCGCCCATCGTGCCGAGCACCGCGTCGCCGATCCGCAGCTGCGAGAGCGGGCGGGTCGAGCCGTCGGCCAGCAGGACCGGGGTGTCCCCGCTCAGGCAGTAGGAACAGGCGTGCGAGCAGCCCCGGTAGGGATTGATCGTCCATTCGAACGGCACCCGGGACGCGCCGGGCACCCGGTTGATCAGGGACTTGGCGCGGATCTCGTAGAAGGTCATGCCCGCGAAGCCCGGCGTGTCGAACGTGCGGACGGTCGCCCCGGGCAGCGCCAGCGGCAGGGGTGGGGCCGCCGGCGCTGCGTTCAGGAGCGAGTCGTCGTCGGTCGAGGCCGACAGGTGTGACCATCGCATGGCGAAGATTCGAACACATGTTCGATCGACTGTCCACCCGGTACACCAGAGTCACACCAAAGAGGAGCGCCGCGGACCGATCGGTCCGCGGCGCCGGCGGCACAGGTGCCGGTGGCTACTTCGCGGCGAGCTGCTTGCGCACGTCGTCCATGTCCAGCTTCTCGACCTGGTCGATCAGGGACTCGAGCGCGGACTCGGGCAGCGCGCCCGGCTGCGAGAAGACGATGACGCCATCGCGCACCGCCATGATCGTCGGGATCGAGCTGATCTGGAACTTCGCCGCGAGCTCCTGCTGGGCCTCGGTGTCGACCTTGCCGAACGTGATCTCGGTGTGCTTCTCCGAGGACCGTTCGTAGGTCGGCGCGAAGCGGACGCAGGGCCCGCACCAGCTGGCCCAGAAGTCGACAAGGACGATGCCGTCCTTGCCGGTCACCTCGTCGAAGTTCTCTGCGGTCAGCGCGACAGTCGCCATGATCTCTCCGTCCACGGGAAGAAGGCCACGGGAAAGGCCTACATGCGGTCCAAACCCATCGTCCACCCTGATGATTCCCGGGCCCGGTTCGGGTGACACGTGGCCTGCAGCACCATTTCGGCCCGGTGCGCTGACCTTGGGCGACCCATCGTAACTCAAAGTAGGGAGAGCGCTCTCAGATGCGGCACGGCGAGTGGTGTCCAATTTGCGACGGGTGTGGCCTCGGTGGGCGGTCTCGTTGGCACGATGTTCCGCCAGATAACGAACAGGTCACCACCGAAGGTAATAGGTAACAAAGTTAAATGTGACTTGAGTCACTCCTGAAAACCCTTCACATAGATACGCAGGGTAAGGCAGACTCTCCTGCAACAGAGCGTGGGCGGCGGGCGCCGGGGAGGGCCCCGCCGCTCATTGCGTCTCCCCCCAGGTGCGGCCGCAAGGCCCCTGGTTAGCCTCCTGGACCATGGTCGTCGAAAATCCAGCCGCGATGGACGAGTCCGAGGTCGGAGTCGGTCCCTGGCCCGGCGATTGGCCCGAGGACGAGCACTACGACCCGGAGTTGCTGGCCCAGGGCGATCGGCGCAACGTCGTCGATCGTTACCGCTACTGGCGGCACGAGGCCGTGGTCGCCGATCTCGATCGGCGCCGGCACGGCTTTCACGTCGCCATCGAGAACTGGCAGCACGACTTCAACATCGGTGCCGTGGTCCGCAACGCCAACGCGTTCCTGGCCGCCGAGGTGCACATCATCGGGCTCCGGCGCTGGAACCGGCGCGGCGCCATGGTCACCGACCGGTATCAGCACGTGCGGTATCACTCGACGATCGAGGAATTCACCGCCTGGGCGGCGGACGCCGGCCTGCCGATCGTCGGCATCGACAACCTACCCGGGTCGCGGCCGATGGAGACGGTCACCCTGCCGCGTGACTGCGTGCTGATCTTCGGCCAGGAGGGTCCCGGCCTCTCTGCGGCCGCCCGCGCCGCGTGCGGCGCGGTCTTCTCGATCGCCCAGTACGGATCCACGCGATCGATCAACGCCGGCGTGGCCAGCGGCATCGCCATGCACGCCTGGATACGCGCACACGCGGGCCCGCCGCCGAGCGATGATCATTGAGCAGCTTCAACCTGATCTCGGGCCAGAGGTACCCGAGCCGTTGATCTCCGCCGGGGGCTGCCGCCCTGGCCGTGGAAAGGCTCGTTGAGAACCGGCCTCGGGACAGGTGATGTCCGAGCCGTTGACCGTCACCGGGCGTTGCCGCCCTGGGCACGCTGAAAGGCTCGTTGAGATCCCGGCCTCGGGGCGGGCGATGTCCGAGCCGTTGGATGCCGCCGGGCGTTGCCGCCCTGGGCACGCTGAAAGGCTCGTTGAGATCCCGGCCTCGGGGCGGGCGATGTCCGAGCCGTTGGATGCCGCCGGGCGTTGCCGCCCTGGGCACGCTGAAAGGCTCGTTGAGATCCCGGCCTCGGGGCGGGCGATGTCCGAGCCGTTGGCCGCCGGAAGCGGCCACCCTGGCCGCGTCGAACGCTCGTTGAGAACTGGATCAAGGTGCCGGAGGGCGACGGGCGGCCGGTCTTCGAACTGATTGGCCGGCCTTGGGTCGGGTGATGTCCGAGCCGTTGGACGCCGCCGGGAGCTGCCGCCCTGGGCACGCTGAAAGGCTCGTTGAGATCCCGGCCTCGGGGCAGGTGATGTCCGAGCCGTTGACCGTCGCGGGCGGCTGTCGTCCGGGCCGCGGTCAAGAGATGCTGATCGATGCTCCTTCGGTGCGGTCGAGGTCGGTGGCTCGGGCGCTGGCGGCCCTGGGCTGGGCAGAAGTCACCCGTGTGCCGCGCGCGGCGCCCGGGTTCTGTCGATTCGCTTGACGGGCGCCGTGCTGACCCTCACCGTTAGAGGGTGGGTGTCACGGTGAGTTGCCCCCGTTGTGCTGCGCAGGTCCGGCCGCCGGATCTGATGCACAGCGATTGGCGTTGCGACAACTGTGGCGAGGTCTCCCCGTTTCACGTCGCCGAGCACATCGGCCCCGACATAATCGAGAGCGTGCTGCGGCAGTCGGCGCCCACGGTCGACCACATGCCGCTCTGGTGCCCGTGGCCGCTGCCGCCGAGCTGGATGGTCACCGGGGTCGGCTGGGCCGGCGACGACCGCGACGGTGTGAAGGCGACCGCGCTGTCGTGCAGTGGCCCGGAGCCGTTCGGTGGCGGCCCGGCGGACCTGGTGCTGATCGCGGAGCGTCCGGGCGTCGGGCTCGGCACCCGCTTCGCCGGCATCGCCGGCATCGACCCCGGCTACCTCATCGCCGAGGCGATCGGCGGCCCGGGCGGACACTCCGGCCCACACGCCAAGATCAAGGTCGGCGGGCACCCCACTCCACTGTGGTGTGTCAAGTCCCCGGAAGATCGAAGTGCCTATGTGAGTGAAGCCAAAGGAATGTGGCTCTATGCGGTAGCGTGGCCCGCAAGCGCGGGCTACTTCCTCGCCGAGCATGTCGTTCTGCACGACCTGTCCGATGGGGTGCCGTCCGAGCTCGTGTACGGAGCGCCGTCGCCCTACCTGCACGGCCGGGTCTGATCGGGGGGCCTGACCTGCGGGGACCGGTATCGGCTTTACGGCCACATTGTTCACACTGAGCCACGAAACTGATACCGTGAGTATTCCCGCGGCGATGACCGTCACCCGCAACGGAGGAGAAGGCCCGCCATGATCAAGAAGGTCCTCACCTGGCTTGGCATCGCATTCTTGATCTTCTTCATTGCGTTCAACCCCAACTCGGCCGCTGCCGTGTTCGAGTCGCTGGGCAGCACGATCGGCGACATTGCCCGCGGTTTCGGAACGTTCTTCACCAACCTCGTCGCTTAACATCACCTGATGGGTCCTGGCGAGCCGCGGCAACCTGATGATGAGGGTGCGCGCCGCCCTCGGGACGACGACGAGAATTTCGGCTACGACGATCCGGCGTTTCGCGACGACGGTCCCGAGTATGTCCAGGGCACGGCCACGCCCGGCCCTGGCTACTCACCCGACGCCGGCTACGCCCCGGACGCCGGATATTCGCCTGACGCCGGTTACTCGCCCAGCGCGGGCTACGCCGGCTACGGGACCGACCCGCGCGACGACGACTACCGCGACCCGGGTGAGTACGAGGCTCCCGTCTTCACCGAAGAGGAGCTTCAGGGCCTCGGCGGCGAAGGAGCGGGTGTCCCGGGTGGACCGCGCCGGGTGTTGCCGCTCGAGGACGAGCCGACCACCCTGGTCTCGCGCTACCTCTTCCCGACCGAGCGCTACCGCGGCGAGTGGAAGCGCCACTGGGTCAGCCTGTCGACCCCGCTGCTGATCGGCGTCGGCGCCACCCTGCTGCTCGGCTACCTCGCGGGCTTCCTCACCCGCCAGAACGTCGACGGCATGGTCACCGTCGCCGTGCTGGTCTGGCTGGGCGTCATGGGCTGGGTCGCCTGGCGGATCGGCGACTGGTACTTCGACCGCTTCATCCTGACCAACAAGCGGGTGATGGTCGTCAACGGCATTGTCACCCGCAAGGTGGCCATGATGCCCCTGCTGCGGGTCACCGACATGAAGTACGAACAGTCCGCGCTGGGACGCATGCTGAGCTACGGCACGTTCGTGCTGGAGTCGGCCGGCCAGGACCAGGCGCTGCGCGAGGTCAAGTACCTGCCGAACCCGAACGAGCTTTACCTTCGGGTCGTCGAGGAGATGTACGAACCGCAGGCCGTCGAGGCCCGGCTGGGCAAGGACGGTGACGCGGGCGACGACGCCTGACGTCCACGACTCCGGTCGCCGCCCGTACCCGGTAACGTCTTCGAGTGACCAGAATCGACCTGCACTGCCATTCGACCGCCAGTGACGGCACACTGACCCCGGCCGAACTGGTCCGTGCGGGCGTCGAGGCCGGCCTTGACGTGATGGCCATCACCGACCACGACACCACCGGCGGGTGGGCGGCGGCCGCGGCGGCCCGGCCGCCCGGCCTGGCCCTGGTGCGCGGCGCCGAGCTCTCCTGCCGCTGGTACGGGGTGGAGCCGGCGATCCCGCTGCACATGCTCGCGTACCTGTTCGATCCGGAGGAGCCGGCCCTCGCCGCCGACCTGGCCCGGCTGCGCACCGACCGGGAGCAGCGCGCGGAGCGGATCGTCGAGCTGCTGCGCGCGGACGGCGTGGACATCACCTGGCCGGAGGTGTACGGCTACGCGGCCGGCGGCTCGGTCGGGCGACCACACATCGCGCAGGCGCTGATCCGGGCCGGGCTCGTGCGCACCACCGACGAGGCGTTCGCCTCGCGCTGGCTGGGCGCACGTTACTTCGTACCGAAAGCGGATCTTGATGTTTTCGAGGCCGTGGCGGCCATCCGGGCCGCCGGCGGGGTCGCGGTCTTCGCCCATCCGAACGCGACCGTCCGGGGCCGCATCGTCCCCGACAAGTTGATCGTGGAGCTGGCGGCGGCGGGCCTGTTCGGACTCGAGGCCGACCACGAGGACCACACCGTCGAGCAGCGGGCACACGTGCGCGCCCTCGCCGACGAGCTGGGCCTGGTCGTCACCGGCTCCTCCGACTTCCACGGCAGCCACAAGACGGTCCAGCTGGGAGCATTCGGCACGGGGCCCGAGGCGTACGCGAGGATCGCCGCCGCCGCGACCGGCGTCCCGGTCCTGGGGTGACGATCGACGCAGTCGACGCGCCGGCCGCGGGCGGCCACCTAGGTTGATCTCGTGAACCTGAAGCTGTTCGGCGAGGCCTTCGTGACCCTGCTGGTGATCGTCGACCCGCCCGGCATGGTGCCGGTCTTCCTGGCCCTGACCGGAACGCTGCCCGCCAAGCAGCGGATCCGCGCGGGCACCCAGGCCGTACTGCTGGCCCTCGGCGTCATCGTGGTCTTCGCGGTGGCGGGCCAGACGCTGCTCGACTACCTGCACGTCCAGCTGCCCGCGCTGCAGGGCGCGGGCGGCCTGCTGCTGGTCCTGGTGGCGTTGCAGCTGCTCACCGGCAAGACCGACGAGCCCTCGGAGCAGGGCGGCACGACCAACGTCGCCCTGGTGCCGCTCGGCACGCCGCTGCTGGCCGGGCCGGGCGCGATCGTGGCGACGATGCTCTTCGTGCAGCGCGCCGACGGTGCGCGCGATTACACGGTCATCGGCCTGGCCATCTTCGCGGTCATGCTGACGGTCTGGCTCGTGCTGCGCTTCTCCGGCGGCATCGTCAGGCTGCTGCGCCCGGGCGGGATCGAGGTGCTGACCCGCATCGCGGGCCTGCTGCTGGCGGCCATCGCGGTGCAGCTGATCGCCGACTCCGTGGCCGCGTTCGTGGAGCTTTACACCAAGGCGCCCTGATTCTTGTCGGAGGGTGCTGGCAGGATTACCGCGTGCCCAGGACATCCCCCCGATCGGCCGCGGTGCCCGAGCAGTTGGGCTTCGCCGGCATGCCCGAGCGGCTCTTCGTCTGCACGCCGAGCAAGCTCGGCGCGTACACGGACTGCCCGCGCCGCTACCGCTACACCTACGTGGACCGGCCGTCCCCGCAGAAGGGTCCGCCCTGGGCGCACAACTCGCTCGGCGCGAGCGTGCACACGGCCCTGAAGAACTGGTATTCGGTGCCCACCGAGCGCCGCGTCCCGGAGTCCCTGCCCACCCTGCTGAAGGCGACGTGGGTGCGCGAGGGCTACCGCGACGTCGATCAGGAGCGGGTGACCTACCGCAAGGCCCTCGGCTGGCTCGAGACCTACGTGACCGGCCTGGACCCGCAGGACGAGCCGCTGGGCGTCGAGCGGACGGTGGCGACCAAGACCGCCCTGCTCGCCTTCAACGGCCGGGCGGACCGCATCGACTCGCGACCCGGCGAGCAGGGCCCCGAGGCGGTCATCGTCGACTACAAGACCGGCCGCTCCGGCCTCGGCGCCGACGACGCCCGCGGGTCACAGGCGCTGGCGCTCTACGCCTACGCGGCCCAGCGCGTGTTCCGCCGCCCGTGCCACCGGGTCGAGCTGCACCACCTGCCGACAGGCACGGTCGCGGCGCACGAGCACACCGAGGAGTCGCTGGCACGCCAGGTGGCCCGGGCGGAGGACACCGCCCGGGACATCATCGCCGCGGAGAAGGCGGTGGCGGCCGGCGGAGACCCCGACGAGGAGTTCCCGACCAATCCCGGCACGCTCTGCGGCTGGTGCGACTTCCGCCGGACGTGCCCGGCCGGGCAACAGGCGCAGGCGAAGGACCCATGGGCGGCGGTCGAGCATCTCGAACGCCCGTCGGACTAGCGACCGCTCACGAACCGGACGGCCGACCTGATGGACCGGGGTGTAGGCCGGGACCGGTTGTACCGGTTCCGGTCGGTGTGCCGAATCGCTTGTCGGGGCCATGGTCCTGACAGCTGCTGATCCGCGTGGTCGATCGGTCGCGGCCTGGCGGATCGGTCGGCGTGGCGCTGACCCGATGGGTGGCGGCGTGGCGGAGCGCTCGGCTGTGGTCTTGGGCCGGGTGTGTGACGGCGTGGCGGATCGTTTGGCCTTGGTCTTGGGCCAGGTGGGTGACGGCGTGGCGGATCGATTGGCTGTGGTCTTGGGCCAGCGGTGGCGGGTTATCCAGCTGTGGCGCCGGCCCGTTCCAGGGCGGTGCGGCGCATCGGGGTGGTGCGGTACTGCTTTGGCAGGGTGGCCAGGATCGTGGTCATGAGCAGGCGCAGGCCGCGGACTGAGAGGTCCGCCGACAGGTCCGTTGTCGGCCAGCCCAGGCCGCCGTACATCTTGCGGGCCCAGGCGGGCAGCAGGGCGATGGCCGTGCCCGCGATGCCGAAGTAGGCCCAGCGGGCCGGGCCGAGTGTGAGGCCCAGCCGGATGGCTCGGCTTCGCCAGACCTTCGGCACCGGTGGCACGGTCAGGAACAGCGCCGTCTCCGCGGCCTCCCGGGTGATGCCCAGCGCCGGCCGGACCTGTTCGTAGTAGGCCGCGACCTCGGCCGCAGTGCCGGGAACGGTCGACGGGTCGAGGCCGACTAGTTCCGCCGCTCGCAGCTGCTCGGTGTAGTAGCCGTCGACCTCCTCGTCGGTCAGCCGCAGGCCCGCCCGGCGTGCCGTCGTCAGGAACGACTCCACCTCGGCCACGTGCACCCAGCGCAGCAGGTCGGGCTCGTCGACGCGGAATCTCTCGCCCGTGCGCGGGTCGGTGGCCGACATCCGGGAGTGCAGCCGGCGGACTCGGCTCGCGGCGGCCTCGACCTCGGCCGTGCTGCCGTAAAGGACGGTGCTGACGTACTCCGAGGTCCTGTTCAGACGGCCCCAGGGATCGGCGCGGTAGTCCGAGTTCTGGGCGACGGCCGCCACCGCGCGTGGGTGTAGCGCCTGCAGGTAGAGGGAGCGGAGGCCGCCCATCAGCACGATGGGGTCCTTGTGCACCTTCCAGGTGACCGAGTCCGGGCCGAAGAGTCCCAAGTCCGGGGCGCTGTCCATGCGGTCCAGCGTGCCACGCCCAGCGGCAAAGTTGAACAGGTTCAGGCTGCGCGATAGGTGCCAGCTTGCGTAGGTTTCGGAGCTGCGCGCGGCATCTGCTGGCGCAGGTTTCTGGCTGCGCGTTTGGGGGTCGGCAGGCGCAGTTCCGGGGGCTGAGCGTGGGCTCAAAGTGAGCAGACTTCGCCTTGGGTTGGCGTGGGCAGTTTCGGCTGCGCGTCGGCGTCTGCTTGCGCAGGTTTCGGGCTGCGCGTTTGGGCGAAGAGCCTGCGCAGGTTGGGGGCTCGGCGGGAGCGGGCTTCGCGTGGGCGTGGGCAGTTTCGGCTGCGCGTCGGCGTCTGCTCGCGCGGGAAGGGGCTGCGCGTTGGTGCCAGCGTGGGAAGGTTCGGCTGCGGGATGGGGTTGGTTCGGGCGAGTCTCAGGCTGCGCGGTCGGCGCGGCGTTCGCGCTGGCAGGAGGGGCACAGGCCCCAGAACGTCACTTCCGCCTCGTCTACCTCGAAGCCGTGTGCGACGCCCGGGTCCAGGCAGGGGCGTTCGCCGACGGCGCAGTCGACGTCCTCGATCGTGCCGCAGCTGCGGCAGACGATGTGATGGTGGTTGTCGCCGACCCGGGCCTCGAAGCGTGCCGGGCTCCCGGCGGGCTCGATCCGTCGCGCCAGGCCGGCCCGGGAGAGCGCGCCGAGCACGTCGTAGACGGCCTGGGTGGAGACCGAGTCGAGCCGGTCCCGGACCTGGCGGGTGATCTCCTCGACCTCGAGATGGCCGCCCTGGGTCAGCACGTCGAGCACGGCCACCCGCGGCCGCGTCACGCGCAGGCCGTTAGCGCGCAGCAGCTGCTCACCCGTCGACATCTCACCATGACAGCATGCCGACCGGGCCCGCTCAACCTCCGGACGCACGGCCGTGGCCTGCGAGGGGACGAGTTTCGGCAACATCGGCCCGGCCGGTGAACCGCGATGGTCCACTGCGCGTAGGCGGAGACAGGGGGATGTTTGCGGCGTCAGATATCTCTAGGATGACGGCCCCCGTTCCCGAACGAACCAAGGAGGTAGCCGTGTTCGACCAGATCAACGGCATGCCGGTACATGCGCTCGTGGTCCACGCGGCGGTGGTGTTCGTGCCGCTCCTGGCCCTCATCGCGATCGCCTACGCGGTTCTGCCGCGCTGGCGATCGAAGCTCGGCTGGGCCGCCGTCCTGCTCGCGATCGCCGCGCCGGTGTCGGCCTTCGTCGCCAAGCTGTCCGGCTCGGAGCTGTACGACCGCCTCGTGGCGAACGGCATGAGCGGCCCGCCGCTGGAGGCGATCGACGAGCACATGGGCTTCGGCACGCTGACGTTCTACTTCTCGCTCGGCCTTGGCATTGTGACTCTCGTCATGGTCGTGCTGACCAGCCGCAAGGAGGGCCGTCCGCTACCCCGCGCGGCCGACCTCGGACTCGCGGTGATCGTGGTGGCGCTCGCGGCGATTTCCAGCTATTACGTGTTCAGGACCGGCGACTCCGGCGCTCAGGCGGTCTGGGGAACGACGTCCTGACGGTCCGCCGTCCCGGCCGCCATGTGGGGTGGCGGCCGGGACGGTAGTACCGGACAGGACCGGGCCGCGACCTCGGGCGAGCCGGATCCTGTCTCCGCGTCCGCGGCCGGCTCCTGTGGCGGTGGCCGCGGGCCCAGCGCGTGTGAATTTCGGTTCGCGCGCGTGCGGCTTTCGATCTGCGGGGGTCCGGCTTTCGATTCGCGAGCGAATGCATCCCGGGTTCCGCGCCTGCGACCTGGCGGTTCGCGTGCGGCTTTCGGCTTGTGCGGGTCCGGCTTCGGTTCGCGGGCGAGTGGCTCCGCGTCCGCGGCGTGGTGGCTTGCGTGCGTGCGGCTTCGGTTTGCGTGGGTCCGGCTTCGGTTCGCGGGTGACTAGCTCCGCGTCGGTGGCCTGGCGGTTCGCGTGTGGGTGCGGACTTTCTGGTCGCGCCCAGGCGGCTCTGGTTCATGGGTTGCGCCTGCTGTCGCGGGCGTCGTCGTTCGGTTGGTGGGTTCCGCTCTGTGCTTGCCGCGGGTCCGGGTGACGAAGCCCCGTGTGCCAGTGCCGGTCAGAAGATCACGCGGGCGCAGAGCAGGCACATCAGGATCAGGGCGATCGCGCCCGCCACCAGGCCGATGCCGTAGGTGACGGTGCGCGCCGAGCCCTCGGCCTCGTCGAGGGCGTCAATGTCCTGGCCCGGCATGGACCGGGGCGGCGGGGGCTTCTGGAGCATCGGCGGACGCCAGTGCGGCGACGGCGGCGGCGTGCGCGGCGGTCCCTGGTAGGTGGGCGTGTGCTCGGGCGCCGGAGTGGGGCGGCCGGCCCCGAAGGGCTCCGGCTCGGCATCGGGGCGCTGCCAATACGCGTCGTCGTCGGAACCGCTCGGTGCGCTCACGTTCATCGACGCTACAGCCATCCGATGCCGACAGCGCATCGCGACGCGGCCTACCCTTGTTGCGTGGACATGCTGGACGAGCCCGAACGTGATGCCGACGCCGAGCGCACCGTGGATCTCGAGTCCGAGGAGATGCCGCTCCTGCCCGAGCAGACCCGCGACGACACCGAGCGGGGCTGGGGCGCCAGCGGCGACAACTCGAACGACGAGCGCCTCCTGGAGGACCGGCCCCCGCACTGGGGCTGACCCGCTCGGCCCCGGACGCCGCTCAGATCCGATTCGCGCGGAGCCTGGCTCACGCTGAGATTCCGGCCCGCGGGCGGTCAGGGCTGCGCGGGGTCCGACTCGCGGACGGTCTGGCCAGGCCGGGCCTGGACAGCGCTGTGTCCGGTCCGCGGCCGGTCAGGGCTGCGCGGATTCGACTCGTGCACGGTCTGGCCTGGTCGCGGCTGGGATGCGCTGAGTCTGGTCCCCGCCCGGTATTTGGTTGGCGTGGTGGGTCAGCCGTCTGGGCGGATCAGGACCGCGTAGCCGTGTTCCGTGGGTGTCATGGTGCGTTGCGCCTCGGTCGGGGTCAGGGCCAGCAGCAGACCGCCCGTCGTCGGGTCGTCGGCTCCCGTCACGTCGAGGACCAGGGCGGCCGTGGCCACGGCCGGTGAGGCCTGGCCGGCGGCGGTCAGCCGGAACAGGTCGACGTGATCGCCCGGGCGGAGTAGTCGGAGGGCGGAGGGTTCCGCGAGGCGGATCGGCACGCCGACCGTTCCCGTCGGCACGGTCGATCGGGTCCGGGATGTCGGTGCGCCGGCTGCGTGCTGGTCGTCGTCAGGCCAGGGGTCGTGCTGGCGTTCGTCGCTCTGGTTGACCGCGTGGTGAGCCGGATCACCCGGAGCGGGCGGGTCGGAATCCTCGGTGTCCGCCGGTTCCCGGGGCGCGGGCCGGGGGTCCGCGTGGCAGCCGGTCCGGGCGGCGAGGGCGGGCGTGGCGGCGGCCGGGGGCGAGGCGGCGGCTGGGAGCTGGGCGCAGCCTTGTGGTCCTGACCACATCACCGCGGCCGCCGTTGCCAGGAGGGCCGCGACCAGCGCCGGTTTCAGCAGCGCCGCCCGGCCCGGGCGGCGCCAGCGAACCGGGTCCAGCCGTGGTTCTCCGCGCATCGTCGCCTCCTGATCGGCCCTGAGTGCGTCACGGGGCAGAACCGTAGGCGGATACGGCACATCCCGGCGGCCGTCCTGTGGACAGCCCCGGGATGTGGACAACTACACAGCGGGCGCGGTGCCTGCTATGAGGAGGCCTTCGCGCTGCTCGACGAGCCGGAGCTCGACGAGGACGAGCCGGAGGAGGACGCGGCCGTGGAGGCCGGCGTCGAGGAGGACGAGGAGCTGGACGTGGACGCCGGCGTCGACGACGAGTCCGACTTGCTCTCCGAGGACGAAGAGGACGAGGCGCCCGAGGCGGACGATCCCGCCTTCTCGGCGCTCGCGTTTCCGTTGCGGGAGTCGTTGCGGTAGAAGCCCGAGCCCTTGAAGACGATGCCAACGGAGTTGAAGACCTTGCGGAGCTTGCCGCTGCAGCTCGGGCAGTCGGTCAGCGCCGGCTCGGAGAAGGACTGCACCGCCTCGTGCGGGCTGCCGCACTCGGTGCAGGCGTATTGGTACGTGGGCACTGGTCCTCCGTGATACTCGCTCGCTTGGCACTCGTGGTCTAGGAGTGCCAATGCTCCGTCATCGGAGTTTATTTCGTCCAGTCGAGCGTCTCGTTGAGGCCCTCGGCCGGTGTGATGACGGCGCGCACCCGGCGGTCGTGCGGTTCGGCCGGCACCGTCGGCAGGAATTCGCCGTCGTGCAGCAGGGCGACGGAGTACGCGTCGGCGGCGCGGGCCAGTGCCCGGTCGTAGGAGCCGCCGCCGCGTCCCAGGCGCAGGCCGGTGCGGTCGACGGCCAAAGCCGGCACGACCAGCAGCGTCGCCCGGGCGACCGCCTCCGGGCCGAGGCGGGGGCCGATCGGCTCGCGCAGGCCGCGGGGGCCGGGTCGCAGGGAGTCGGGGCCCTCGTAGCGGACCCAGTCGAGGTCGTTGTCCGGTAGCAGTACCGGCAGGATCAGCCGACCCGCCAGGGCCTCCGGCAGGTCGGGGCCGCCCGGTTCGGGACCCACCGGGACGTATCCGGCGATGATCGTGTGCCGCTGTGCGCGTACGAGATTTTGGAGGGCGGCTTGGATCGCCGCCGCGGCCGATGCGCGGGTTTTCGGGGGGAGTGATCTACGTGCTGCGAGGAGTCGATCGCGCAGCGCAATCTTCGCGGTTCGAGATTTTTCCGCTTCACCGGCGAAATCCGGCATGCAACACCCCCTTTTGAAAACCGGCAAACGGTGCACACTATGTCAGCATCGCTCCAAAGAAGGCCACTTCCAGGAGGACGTGTGACTCTGCGTGGCCGACTCACTACCGCTTTTCTGGCGGTCGTGCTCGGTCCGGTTCTGCTCGGGTCCTTCTTTGTCGGAATGACCGTCGCCACCGTGAGCCGGGATCGGACGGTCGAGCGACTCGATCATGCCGCGACGACGGTGCGCACCGCCATCGGTGCCGTGTGTCGGCAGTTGCAGGCCGCGGCCGATGCGGTCGCCGTGCTGCCCGAGACCGGCCGGCGGCAGGCCGCCGACCAACTGGTCGCCCGCGGGCTCGCCTCCGAGATCCGGATCGGCGCGGGCGTCTCCGCCGGGCAGCGGGACTGCGCCATGCCGGCGGCCGGCGGGGTCGCCACCGCGATCGTCGCCCGGGCCCGCCAGGGCGTCGTCACCGTTTCCGCCGCCCAGCGGCTCGACGTGGAGTTCGTCAACCGGCTGGCCGCGACCAGCGGCGCCGCCGTCACGCTGCTCGCCGGGGACGGGCCGGGTGCCGGGCCGGCGCTGAGCTCCGAGCCGGACCTGGAGAGCCGGCGGGTCGCCGCGGCGCTGCCCGGGAACGGGACCGGGACCGGCCGCGGGCACCAGTCCGTGCGCGGGCTCCCGGCCGAGCCCGGCCAGCCGCTGCCGCTCGCGGTCTCGGTGGCGAACTCCGACCCGAACTCGTTCTACGCGTTCCTGCTCTTCGGGGTGGTGATCGTCGCGGTTGTCGCGGTCGTGGTCGCCCGGCGGCTGGCCCGCTCCACCACCCGGCCGCTGGAGGAGCTGGCCTGGGCGGTCGGCAAGGTGGCCGACGGGGAGCTGGGCACCCGGGTGCCGGTCGGCCGCGGCGACGAGCTCGGCCGGCTCGCGGGCACGTTCAACCGGATGACCCGCGAGCTGCAGTCGTACGTGCAGGCGCTCACCGCGAGCCGCGACCAGCTGCGCGGGCATCTCGCCATCCTCGGCGACACCCTGTCCAGCACGCACGACCTGCACCGGATACTGCAGGTCATCCTCCAGACCGCGCTGTCGGCGACCGGGGCCCGGGCCGGGATCGTGCTGCTGCTCGACCCGGTCGACGGCCGGCTCGTGGCGCGCTGCGCCGAGGGGCTGACCGGGCGCTGGGACGTGCCCGAGGCCGACCTGCCGACGCTGCGCCTGACGCCCGGCGCCGGCGTCCTCGGCGCGGTCGCGGCCAGCGGGGAGCCGCGGCGCGGCGTCCGCGGTCCCGGCGCGGGCCTGCTCGACGAGCCGGCCTGCCGGAGCTACGTCGCCGTACCGATCTGCGCGCCCGCGACCGTCGGCGACCCGCTCGTGCCGGGCGACGCGCTGGTCGGCGGCAAGCCGGCCACGCTCGGGGTGCTGGCGCTCTACGACCGGCTGGGCGGCGACGAGTTCGACGACCCCGACCTGCTCACGTTGCGGACCTTCGCCGGGCAGGCGGGGGTTGCCGTGCACAACGTGCGGGTACACGAGGAGGCGCAGCGGCTCTCCCTGACCGATCCGCTCACCGGACTCTGGAACTACCGCTACCTGCGCGAATCGCTGCGCCGGGAGGTGGAACGGGCCAGCCGGTTCGGTCGGATGCTGACCGTGCTCGTGCTGGACCTGGACCATTTCAAGGACGTCAACGACACGTACGGGCATGCCGCCGGCGATACCGTGCTCGGCGAGTTCGCCCGGCGGATCAGGATCGGGCTGCGCGAGGTCGACGTCGCGTTCCGGCAGGGCGGGGAGGAGTTCGTGGTGCTGCTGCCGGAGACCGACGCGTACGGTGGCGTGATAGTCGCCGAGCGGCTCGGTGCCGCCGTGCGCGAGATCCCGGTGCCCATCGACCCGCGCCGGCAGGACATCTCGGGGCAGCCCGTCGACCGGGTCGCGATCAGCGTCTCGATCGGCATCGCCGTCTATCCCGAGCACGGGACCACCGCGCAGCAGGTCCTCGACGCGGCCGACGACGCCCTCTACGCGGCGAAGAACGCCGGACGGGACACGTACCGCCTTGCCGAGACCGTGCCGCTGCCCGCGGCGAGCGTGCCGGACGCGGCGGTCCCGACCGCCGTGCCGGAAGGGCAATTCGACCATGTCACCGGTACAGACGTCGCGGCGCCAGGCGCGTCCGGCGGGCCACAACCGCCGCGGCAGGGTCGCGGCCGATAGTCTCGCGGCATGTCCGGGGACGAATACAGCGAAGGTGCGGTGACCCCTCAGATGACTACGAAGGCCCAAGAGAGCGGCCGTCGAGCGGTGAAGGCCGTCATTCCGGCGGCGGGGCTTGCCACCCGCTTCCTGCCGGCGACCAAGGCCGTCCCCAAGGAGTTGCTGCCCGTTGTGGACCGCCCGGTCCTGCAGTACATCGTGGAGGAGGCCGCCGCGGCGGGCATCACCGACGTCCTGCTCGTGACCGGCCGCGGCAAGACCTCGATGGTCGACCACTTCGACCGGCGGCCCGACGTCGAGGCCCGGCTCGAGGAGAAGGGCGACCTCGAGCGGCTGGCCGCCGTCCGGCGTACCAGTGAGCTCGCGGACATCTACACCTGCCGCCAGGGCGAGCCGCTCGGGCTCGGCCACGCCGTCGGCGTCGCCGCCTCGCACGTCGGCGACAACGCGTTCGCCGTGCTGCTCGGCGACGAGTTCGTCGAGGAGGACAAGCCGCTGCTGCCGGCGATGCTCGACCTGCAGGCGCAGACGGGCGGGATCGTGCTGGCCTTCATGGAGGTCAAGCCCGAGGAGACCTCCCGGTACGGCATCGCCTCGGTCGCGCCCAGCGACATCGGCGGCGACGACATCGTCGAGGTGACCGGGCTGGTGGAGAAGCCGTCACCCGCGGAGGCGCCCAGCAACCTGGCCGTCCTCGGCCGCTACATCCTGCCCGCGAAGATCTTCGACGCGATCCAGGACACCAAGCCGGGCAGCGGCGGCGAGATCCAGCTGACCGACGCGATGGCCGCGCTGCTGGCGGACGGCACGCCGGTGCACGGGATCATCTACCGCGGCCACCGCTACGACACCGGGATGCCGCTGGGCTACCTGCAGGCCGTCGTTCAGCTGGCGGCGAAGCGGGAGGACCTGGGCGAGGAGTTCCGGGCCTGGCTCGGCGAATTCGTCGCCGGCGGTGCCCGGGGATGACCGCTACGGCCGATGCCGAGGCGGCCGCCAACGAGCTGATGCCTCTCGCCGAATACCTGGGCAGTGTGTTGCGCAGGTTGCGGGCGCTGCCTCCGCTCGACCTCGACCTCACCCAGGCGCACGGCAACGTGCTCGCCAACGACGTGCTCGCGCCGCACCCGTACCCGGCCTTCGACCAGTCGGCCATCGACGGGTACGCGGCGCGCTGGGAGGACCTCGCCGCCGCCGGGCGGATCGGCTCGCACCCGTCGTTCGGGACGTTCGAGGGCGGTCCGCGACCGGTCCGCCTCAACGTCGTCGGCGACCTCGGCGCGGCGAGCTGGCGGCCGGTACGGCTGACGCCCGGCACGTGCTTCTCCGTCGCGGCCGGCGCGCCGCTGCCGATCGGCGCCGACGTGGTGGTGCCGGTGCACTGGACCGATCAGGGCATGGCCGCGGTGGAGATCATGCACGCGCCGAAGCGCGGCTCCGGCGTGCGGCGCGCGGGCGACGAGCTGCCCGTCGGCCGGGTGCTGGCGCCCGCCGGCTCCTACGTGACCCCGGCGATGGTCGCGGTCTTCGCGGCCTCGGGCATCGGGCACGTCGTCGTGCGGCCCAGCCCGCGGGTCGTGGTGGTGGCGACCGGCGACGAGCTCGTCGACGTCGGCCGGCCCAGCCAGCCCGGTCAGGTCGTCGACGCCAACTCGCACGCGCTCACCGCCGCGGCCGTCGAGGCCGGCGCGCTCGCGTACCGGATCGGGATCTGCGACGACGACCCCGAAGGCCTGCGCGGGCTGCTCGAGGACCAGACGCTGCGGGCCGACCTGATCATCACCACCGGCGGAACGGGTACGGGCCCCGGCGACATGCTGCGCCGCGTCCTGTCCCGCCGCGACCACGGCCGGGGCGCCGTCGGGTTCACCGACGTCGCGCTCTGCCCGGGCGCGACCCTCGGCTTCGGGACGGTGGGCGGCGAGGAGGTTCCGGTCGTGTGCCTGCCCGGCGAGCCCGGCGCCGCCCTGATCGGCTTCGAGGTGCTGGCCCGGCCGGTCCTCCAGCTGCTGGCCGGGTCCGAGCCCGTCTTCCGGCCCAGCGTGAAGGCGCACCTGCTGGAGACCGTCTCCTCGCCCGGCGGGCTGCGCGAGTTCCGCCCCGCGCATGTCGCGGAGCGGCGCGGCGGCGGCTACACGGTGCAGCCGCTCGCTGGTGGGCCGTACACTCTGTCCGGCCTTGCCGAAGCCAACGGTCTGCTGGTGCTCGGCGAGCGGGTCACCTCGGCGGCTGCCGGGTCGACCGTCGACGTGTTGCTGCTCGACCGGAGGCGATGATGCTGGGGTCCATGCCCGGATGGCCCGCCGTCCTGGCGGACGGATCCGTGCTGCTCAGGCCGTACCGTCGCGGCGACGCACAGGCGTGGTCCGAGGTGCGGATCGCCAACGAGGCCTGGCTGAGCCCGTGGGAGTCCTCGCCGCCCGGTCCCTGGTCCGAAATGAACTCGGTCCGCGCCTACAACTACGTCTACCGGGACATGAAGCGCGCCGCCCGGCGCGGCGAGAGCATGCCCTTCGTGGTCTGCCTGCGCGAGGACGACGGCAGCGAGCGGCTGGTCGGCCACATCAACCTCGGCAGCATCGTGCGGCGGGCGTTCAGCTCCGCGTACGTGGGCTACTGGGTCGACTCGAGGGTGGCCGGGCGCGGGGTGATCCCGACGGCGCTGGCGCTGGCCGTAGATCACGCCTTCGGCGCCGGCGGGCTGCACCGGGTGGAGATCAACATCCGGCCGGAGAACGGCCCCAGCCGGCGGGTCGTGGAGAAGCTGGGCTTCCGCGAGGAGGCGTACCACCCGCGCTACATGCACATCGACGGCGCCTGGCGCGACCACCTGGGATTCGCCATGACCAGCGAGGAAGTCGCGGCCGAGGGCGGCCTGGTGGCCCGTTGGCGAAGGCTGCGCGCCAAGGCCGGTTAGCCGAACACCCACCCGCGACACGCCCGCCGTCGATGTGCCGAAATGATCATCAGGACGGTACCGCCCCGGCGCGGCGCGGCGATTTCCGCAGCTCCCGCCCGTAACCTCGGGGAGATTGGGACTTTTGTGCGCCCGGGTCGCCGCCCGGACGCCTTCAAGGCTGACGGGAGGGGTGAGGGTGCCGACCTCGGTGCTCCTCGCCGTCCTCGCCGCGGCCGGGCTGCTCGCCCTCGCGCCCGCGCTCGTGCGCCGGTACGACGCTACGGAGCGCCTGGCGGCGGAGCGGGCGTCGTCGACGGCTCGGGTGCTGCAGCGCCGCCGTCGGCTCCGCACCGTGCCCGGACGCCGACCGGTAAACCCCGGACGCCGGTACGCGGTTACGTCGCGGACCCTAACGGGTGATCCTGAACCGGTCTCCGCCGCCCCCGCCCCACCGCCGCCCTCCCGGCGGTTGCGGCTGGTCCCGGCGCGGCGGGCGGCGCGCCGTCCACCCGTACGGCGCCGGCAGACGCCCGCGGTCGTCCGGCGGCGGCGGGTGTTCGCCGCGCTGCTGCTGCTCAACGTGATCGAGCTGATCGGCGTGCTGGCGGTCGGCCCCGGCTTCTGGATCAGCTTCGCGGTCACCGGCACGCTGCTCGGGGTCTACCTGGTGCACCTGCGCAACCGGGCGATCGCCGACCGGCACCGCCGGCGGATCGAGGCGCGGGAGGCGGCCTGGCTCGCGGCGCGGCAGGCGGAGGTGCGCCGGGAGCAGGCGCGGCGCGCGGCGGCACGCCGGGAGGCGCAGCGCAGGCTGGCGGCGCAGAAGGAGGCGGTGCGGCGGGCGGCCATGGGCCTGGACCGGGACCCGTCGGATCTGCCGGCGGCGGTCAACGGCGGGTCGGTGTCCTATCGGCGGGGTGGGGGGCTGCGCGGGCGGGCTTACGAGGCCGGTGGACGTGGGTCTTCCTACCCGGCTTGATGATCTTTGGGAGGGTGATTCGCGGGCCGGCGGGGAGACCTGTTAGCCTTGCTGCGGTCCTACGGGGCCGGGGGGCTGTGGCGCAGTCTGGTAGCGCACCTCGTTCGCATCGAGGGGGTCTGGGGTTCAAATCCCCACAGCTCCACCAATAAGGTTCTGGCCAGCGGAAACGCTGGCCAGTCTTCGTTTGGCGCAGATCCGGCACGACTGGTCACGTGTCGTACTCCGCTTGATGCGATACACGCCGGGTGGTCAGCTTGCTTCGGCGATCAGCTGCCGAGCGAGCTTGCGGTTCGATCGCCACGGCTGCTGCTCTGCCGCCAACGACTGCAGCAACGGCAGTCCCGCCTGAATGCGGGTACGGATGTCTGTCTCGACGTCGACCGTGACTCCGTCGTGCACGTAGGTGGCCCACGGCGGCGCCGCCTCATAGCTCAGGAACGTCGACAAGCTGCATAACGCCTGCGCACGCGCCTCGGCCCGCCATCGGAGAGCAACGGCGAGCAGAACATCGACGGCCGGCCCGGCCGCCGGCGACAACGAACCGGAGTGACCATGCGCCACGGCGTCCTCCAACGCCGCCGCAGCCCAGGCAACATCGGACTCCGCCCGACCCAAGGTGATTCCAGTCAACGCAGAACGCACCGCCAACGGGCTGTACCACGGCGGCGACGCGAACGACGACCAGTCGACGCTCTCGATTGCGGCAGCGAGGTCCATGCCCGCGACACTAACCACGCACTCCAGTCAGCCCGTCCTGTCCACCAACGGAGAGCAGACGTCCGAACGCTGCCGGTGCCGCCTCCCACCTGGTGTTTCCCATAGGGTGGAACGTTGATTGGTGTTGGTTGGCGCCGCTGCGAGGATGCCACGCGATGTGGATCATGAGCGGGGGAGAGCGTCCGTGAGGCGTTGGAGCAGAGGCCGGACAGCCAAGGTTGTGGTCGCGGCCGGGATGGCGCTTGCGGTCGCGGTTCCGAGCTTCGTCCTGGCGCGGACGGCCGATGCCGCTGCCTCGGGGCCGGCGCCGGCGCGGATGCCGGTGGACCCGGCGAGCTGCGTCGCGACCGCGATGACCGGTTTCGGCGAGGCTCCGGCCGACCAGCTTCAGGGTGGTAGCTGCCGGCGGTTCACCGTCGCGGCGAACGGGACGTACCTGGCCCGGGTGGCCGACGCGGACAACAAGACGCTCGCGAGCGCGGTCTACGGCGGCGACAGCCTCGCCTGTGCCGTCGCCTGGTGCAATCTGGGGGCCGGCACCTACTACCTGGTTGCGGAGCCCGGCGCGGCCGAGCCGCACACCGAGCCCTTCCGCGCGACCGTGGTCGATCTGAAAGGCGCCGGCTGTGAGGCTGTGGCCGCACAGGGTTTCAGCACCGCGTACCGAGGCACCTTCGCCAGCCAGGGCGAGGTCCGCTGCCTGAACCTGCCCGACGCCCCGGGCCGCTACCAGGTCACGCTCGCACCCGAGGACCCGAACAGGCCGATGGTGCAGCTCATCCAGGACGGGGACGCGCGGCCGTGCGCCTCCGGCCCCGTCACCGACCCGCGCGGGTGCGAGCTGGACATCCCCGGGTCGGCCTCGCTGATCGTGGTGAGCCAGGACCCGCGGACGACCGGTGAGTACCGGGTCGCGGTGCAGCGGACGACCGGGGCGAACGAGTGTGCCGACATGTCGCCGGGGGTGCCCGGCGCTCCCGGGCACGCGACCGTCGCGCTCTCCGGCACCGACTTCGTCACCTGCTTCGACCTTCCGGACGGCGGCTCGGGCAGCGACGAGGTCCTCACCCTGGACCGGGTCGAGGGCGACGGTACGGCGTGGCTCTCCGTGTACGACTTCGACGGCAGGCTGGTGTGCCAGGACACGGTCGCCGCGGCGTACCAGCAGCTCGGCTGCGGATTGGGCAGTGCCCGGCACATGGTGGTGGTGCGTTCGGCGACCGGCTCCGGGCGGTACCGGATCAGCCAGGTCACCGCGATCAGCGAGAACTGCTCGGCGCCGATCTCCACGGCGTTCGGCGGCCCGGCCACCGCGGGCTCGATCGGCGTCTCCGGCGACGTGCGGTGCTACCGGGTTCCGGCCAACTCCTGGATCGGCGCGCAGAGCGGCGGAGACACACCCACGATCCGGCAATTCGGCGAGGACGGCGGGCTGTACACCTGCTCGGCGCTGCCCTGCATGGTGCGGTCCACCGAGGTGATCGTGGCCGCCGCGAAGCCGGTCGACTTCCGGCTGGACACCTGGGCGGTCGGCTACGACTACGCCGCGCCGGCGGACTGCGGCGTGATCACGGAGACCACCGCGTACGGCTTCGGGCCGGTCGCCGGGACGCTGAGCGCGGACGACCGGGCACACTGTGTCTCCGTGCCGACCGGGCTCTACGACGAGTTCCGGTTGACGACGGAGAACGCCGAGCCGTACGTGATCAACGGTGACGGCGGGATCGTCCGGTGCGACCAGGACGGCACGGCCTGGACCTGTCTGCCTAAGCCGTCCCAGGGCGGCCACCGCGCCCTGGTCGCGTTCATCGCGGAGCGGGCCGGGCCCTTTCGGGCCGAGGCGGACTGCGTCACCGTCGTCCGGCTCTGCAATAACGCCAACTTCGTGATCGGGAGTGGTCCGCCATACGTCCTGACGGCGGGGGCGACGGCGACCTTCACGATCTTCGGCGCCGCCCTGCACCGGCAGGACACCCTGTGGCTCACCCGGGGTGGCGAGAAGGTGACCCCGATCGCGGTGCGCTCGGTCTCCGCGAACCGGGACTTCTACACGGTCGACATCGACCTGACCCGCGTCGAGCCCGGCCGGTACGACCTCGAGGCGACGTCCTACTCGACGCCACAACGGCCCTTCACCAATGACGAAGCGGTGGTGGTGCAGCCGACGCAGCTGACGGTGGCGGCCAAGCCGTCGATCTCCGGCAAGGCCGCGGTCGGGGTCAAGGTGACCGTGAACCCCGGCGTGTGGAGTCCGGCGGTGGAGTACTACCAGTACCAGTGGGCCGCGAACGGCGTGCCGATCGCCCGGGCGACCGCTTCGTCGTACACGATCCCCGCCGAGCTGCGCGGCAAGCGCCTCACGGTGACCGTGACCGGCCGCCACGCCAACCACCGGGAGAACGTGGCGACCTCCGCCGCGCTCACCGTCGGCTACGGCGTGGCGCCGAAGGCGACCGCCAAGCCGAAGATCGTGGGGACGGTCAAGGTCGGCAAGACGGTGAAGATCTCGTCGGGCGCCTGGTCGCCGAAGCCGACCTCTTACCGGTACGAGTGGCGCGTCAACGGCAAGCTCGTCGCGACGACCGGACGGCTGAAGCTGAAGAAGTCCTGGTCCGGTAAGAAGCTGACGCTGACCGTCGTGGCCAAGCGGGCCGGTCACTACGACGGCCGAGCCGTGTCGGCGACCGTAAAGATCAAGAAGTGAAGCCTGTACGTCCACGTTGGTCGGAGGCCTACGTCCTGTTATTGACGCTGTAGGGGTTACGACCATTCGGTTGTGCCGCACGCCCAGCGCTGGATCATGGCGGCATGACGTCGTTCATCGCGCAGCTCAGCGACTCGCACATCACCACCGGGCCGCTGGGCGGGGGCCCCGCCGCCGGGCTACAGCTCGCCCTCTCCCGGGTCATGGCCCTCGATCCGTTGCCCGACTGCGTCGTCATCACCGGCGATCTCACCGATCACGGCCGGCCCGACGAGTACGCGGCGCTGCTCGAGATCATCGGGAGCTTTCCGCTGCCGTTGCACCTGACCACCGGCAACCATGACGACCGGGGCGCGATGCTCGACGCCGTCGGCGGGGAGGCGTACTACGCGGTCGACTATCCGGAGTTCACGCTCGTGGCGCTGGACTCGTTGATCCCCGGCTCGCCGGCGGGGCGGCTCGGCGATGAACAGCTCTGCTGGCTCGACGAGGTGCTGCGGCGGCGGCCGGACGTGCCGGCGCTGGTCGGCATGCACCATCCGCCGATGCCGGTCGGCATCCGCTTCCTCGACGGCATGCGGCTGCTCGACGGGGACGACCTGCGCAAGGTCGTCGCCGGCCATCCCAACGTTGCGCGGGTCATGGCCGGGCACGTGCACCGGTCCATCACCGCGGGCTTCGCCGGCAGCGTGCTCACCGTCGCGCCCAGCCTGTGGCGGCAGGCCGGGCTGCTCTTCGGCTCGGACGAGCCGCCCGGCTACATCGCCGAACCCACCGGCTTCCTGCTGCATATGATCGAGGGTGATGACTGCGTGACGCACAGCGTTCAGGTCAGTCACACCGCCGCCCTGCTCGGCGCATACTGACCACCGCTCGGCGCACGAGATCATTGGATGTCGCACCCTGGAGATACGGTCGACATGGCTGCGAGAGGGGCTGTCCATGATCGACCATGTCGTCCTCGGGGTGCATCACCTCGACGAGAGCAAGCATTTCTATGAGAACGCCCTGCGCCCGCTCGGTGTCAAGATCGTGGTCGACGAGCCGAAGCTGATCGGGTTCGCCGCCGACAGCGGCCACCCCTTCTTCTGGCTGGCGCTGCGGGAGCCGACGCGCCGCGTGCACGTCGCCTTCACCGCTCCCGACCGCGCCTCGGTCGACGCGTTCCACGCCGCCGCGCTGCGCTCCGGCGGCGTCGACAACGGGGCGCCCGGCCTGCGCCCGGCCTATCACGCGGACTACTACGGCGCGTTCGCCTTCGACGCCGACGGCAACAACGTCGAGGCGGTCTGCCACCGCACGGCCTGAGACGAGGCCGCCGGCCCGAGACAAGGCCGCCGGCCCACGGGGCCGCCGGCCCGAGACGAGGCCGCCAGCCGGACATCAGGTCGCCGGCCGAGGCGGAAACTGGCGAAATGCGAGTCTCGCTACTTTTGGGTGGTATTCCTGGAGTGTCTCCAGGAGGTGACCGTCATGCCCGCGCCCCTGCCCAGCAACGAAGCCGACCGGCTCGCCGCGCTCTACGAACTGCACGTGCTCGACACACCCGCCGAGAAGGACTTCGACGACATCGTCAAGCTCGCCGCGTCCGTCTGCGGCGTGCCCATGTCGCTGATCACGCTGATCGACGTCGATCGCCAGTGGTTCAAGGCCAAGTTCGGCACCGAACTGGCCCAGACCCCGCGCGACCTGTCGTTCGGCGCGCACGCCATCCTCGGCGACGACCTGCTCGTCGTGCCGGACACCCGCGAGGACGCCCGGTTCGCCGGCAACCCGACGGTCGATCGCAGCGACGGCGTCCGCTTCTACGCCGGGGCGCCGCTGATCACCAGTGACGGTTTCGCCGTCGGCACGCTCTGCGTGTTCGACTCGGTGCCGCGCCGGCTCGACGTCGAGCAGCTCCAGGTGCTGCGGGCCCTGGCCCGGCAGGTCACCTCGCAGCTGGAGATGCGCCGCTACGCCACCGCGCTGGTCAACACCACCGCGCGGCTCCAGGAGCTGGAGCGGCGCAAGGACGAGCTGGCCGGGCTGGTCGGCGGCGAGCTGCGGGCGCCGCTGCGGCTGATGCGCTCGTACCTGGCCGATCTCGGCAACACCGGCCTGCAAGATGCGGAGCAGGCCGAGCTCGTCGGCCGGGCCACCGCGGCGCACGTGCGCGGGCTCACCGACCTGCTGGATCACCTGGCCTCGATGGCCGACGCCGGGCACGGCGTGGACAGCCTGCACATGCGGGAGATCGATCTGACCCGGCTGACCCAGCGGGCGGTCGAGGCGGTCCGGCCGATCGCGACGACGAAACAGATCTGGATCCTCAACCAGGCCGGCGGCCCGTCGCTGCCGATCATCGCGGATCCCGTACGCCTGGAGCAGGTCCTCATGCACCTGCTCTTCGCCGCGGTCAAGTACACGCCGGCGGGCGGAAGGGTGCGGGTCGGCACGGAGATGGAGTCCGGCCCGGCGGTACGGCTGGACGACATGGACATCCCCGGCGGAATGCGCCCCGAGCTGTTCCCGCACCTGTACTACGGCGCGCTGACCGACTCGGGCATCGCACCCGGTCCGGACCGCGGCCTGGCCGTCGCCAAGCGGATCCTCGACGCGCACCACGCGACGGTGGCGCTCTCGGACCGCCCGGGCGACGGCACCTCACTGCACGTGGTCTTCCCGTTCGCCGAACGCGAGCTGGTCGACGCTTGAGGGCCCCGCACCCGCCCGGCTGCAGTTCGGGCGGGTGCGGGACCCCCGTTACGCCCCGCGGGTGAACACGGGACCGGAGCCGCCGGCCGGGGGCGAGCCGGCCGACGGTAGTTCGTCGGCGTCGTACCGGTCGTCGTCGTACTGGTGATCACCGCGGTACGGGTGATCGCTGTCGTAGTGCGGGACGCTCTGCGCCGGCACCGGCGGGCGGGCCGTCGCCCGGCCGGCCGCCGGGTGGTCCGGATCGGCGGCCTGGTCCAGCACCGGCGGCCAGGTGTCGACCGCGGGCGCGATGTCCTGCCGTGGCGCCACGCCCGGCGCCGCGCTGGGCGCCGCCTCGGCGCTCCGCGCGCCGCCGAGCCCGGCGCGGTGCAGCTTGTGCCAGCGCAGCCGGCCGCCGGTCATGGCCGTCAGCGCGGACTGGATCAGCACCAGGTACATCAGCTGCCGGTACGCGAACTGTTGCAGCGGCAGCCGCGACAGCGGGCGCATCGACTCCTTGTCGAAGCGGAACGCCACGGCCGCGGTGAAGAGCTGCAGCGCGAGCATCAGGCCCCAGGCGACCATGGTCGCGCTGAGCTCCCAGAAGACCAGCCCGTAGACGAGCATGATGTCGACGACCGGTGCCAGCAGCGGCAGCGCCACCCCGAACAGGGCCAGGAACGGCAGGCCGACGCGGCCGAAGCGGCCCGAGTCGCCGGAGTCCGTGAGCGCCTTGCGGTGCTTCCACATCGCCTGCATGGTCCCGTAGCTCCACCGGTACCGCTGGCGGTACAGCTGCTCGAGGGTCGTCGGCGCCTCGGTCCACGCCTTGGCCCGCTCCTCGTAGACGACCCGCCATCCGGCCCGGCACAGCGCCATGGTGACGTCGGTGTCCTCGGCGAGGGTCTCGTCGCTGATCCCGCCGACCTCGGCCAGCGCCGCGCGGCGGAACGCGCCGATCGCGCCGGGCACAGTCGGCATGCAGTTGAGCACCTCGTAGAGGCGGCGGTCGAGGTTGAAGCCGATCACGTACTCGATGTGCTGCCAGGCCGCGACCAGCGTCTGCCGGTTGCCGACCTTGACGTTGCCGGCGACCGCGCCGACCGCCGGGCTGGCGAACGGCTGCACCAGCATCCGGATCGAGTCGGGCTCGAAGATGGTGTCGCCGTCGACGGTGACGATGAGGTCGTGGCGGGCCAGCGCGATCCCGGTGTTGAGGGCGTTCGACTTGCCGCCGTTCGGCACCCGGACGACCCGCACGTTGGGCAGGCCGAGCCGCTCGACGATCGCCGCGGTGTCGTCGGTGCTGCCGTCGTCGACGACCACGACCTCGATCTCCGGGTAGTCGCCGCCGGCCAGGGACCGGACGGCGGCCTCGATGCCCTCCTTCTCGTTGTAGGCGGGCACGATGACGGAGACGGGCTCGGTGACCTCCGGGCCCCAGGACCAGTCGGGCCTGCGGCGCTGCCGGGCGTGCCGGGTGGCGAGCAACAGCAACAACGCCGTACGCCCGATGGTCAGCAGCCCGACCACGAGGAAGATGCCGGCCAGCGCCCAGACCAGGCCGTCCGCCAGCCGTACCGTCCAGAACAGGCCGGAGCCGCGCAGCCGGTCGGTCGAGTTGGCCACCGGGTTGACCGGCAGCAGCGGCAGGGCGACGGTCTGGTCCTTCTCCTGCTCGGCGATGGAGAGGTTCAGGCCCTCGGTGACGGTGGTGAAGCGGTAGCCGCGCGCCTTCATCGCCGGGATGAAGACCTTGAGCGCCGCCAGGGTCTGTGCCCGGTCGCCGCCGGCGTCGTGGAACAGGATGACCGCGGAGGAGTCGCCGGGCGGGGTGGACTGCTCGACGATCTTCGCGACGCCGGGGCGCTGCCAGTCCTCGCTGTCGATGTCGTTGACCACGACCAGGTAGCCGTGCTTGCCGGCGTCCTTGATGATCTTCCAGTTGACGTCGTCGATCGCCTGCGGCTTCGACGAGTACGGGAAGCGGACCAGATTCGTGCGCACGTTCGCGGCCCGGGCGATGGCGACCTGGGTCTGCGACAGCTCGAGGTTGCGCCGCCACGGCGCGAGGCGCTGCATGTTGGGGTGGGTGAAAGTGTGCAGCCCGAGTTCGTTGCCGTCGGTGGTGATCCGCTTGGTCAGCTCCGGGTGCCGGGCGACCTCGGAGCCGACGACGAAGAACGTGCCGTGCGCGTCGTTCTCGCGCAGGACGTCGAGCACCTTCGGCGTCCACGTCGGATCGGGGCCGTCGTCGAAGGTGAGCGCGATGGTGCGCTCGGGCAGCCGGCTCGAGCTCTCCTGGCCGCCGGTGGTGTTGATGATCGGGCCGCCGCCGCGGATCGCCGCGGGCACCCCGGCCTGGTCGCCGACCTCGGACTCGAGGTGGTCGCCGGTGAACTCGGCGTTGATGTACGCCTGCACCACCAGCACGCCGACGAAGACGCTGATCAGCAGGACGCCGAGCAGGACACGTGGCGGCGGCAGCAGGCGGCGCCGGGACCGGCTGCGGTTGCGGTTGCGACGGGCCGGCGGGCGGGTCATGGGTTTGCCTCCCCGGTGGGTTCCGGCTCGGGATCGGGCTTCGGCTCCGGCTTCGAGGTGCTCACCGGCGCCGGGTCGGGGTCGGGGTCGTCGGCCGGTAGCGGGGGCGGGGTCACGGAACCGCCGCCCAAGCTCCCGCCGCCGCCCGATCCGCCATCGTCATCGGCCGGGGGCTGCGCCGGCGGGGCCGGGGCCGGGGGCGCGGGCGCGGGCGGCGGCGAGGGCGGGGCCGGGGGCCTGGGCGGGGCGGGCGGCGCCGGCTCGGTGGTGGTCTCGGTGGGGCTGGGTGTCACCGGCGGGGTCGTCCCCGACTCGGCCGGCTTGGGGGTGGTCGGCTTGGTCGTCGGCTTCGTCGTCGGCTTGGGCGACGCGCTGCCGGACGGCGATGGGGACGCGGACGACGACCGCGGCGTGACGGAACCGGCCTCGACCGTCCGGCCGCCCGGCGCCCCGCGGCGAGGGAAGACCTCGATGACGGGCTGCACGGCGGGCGTGGTGGTGACCGGCGCCGGGGTCGGGCTGGGCCGGGCCAGGACCTCGTCCTTCTCGTCGGCGTCGTCTGCCAGGCCGGGCAGGGGCAGGACGGTGCTGGAACTGACCGGTCCGCCGGCCAGGCTGACGCTGATGAGTCCCCCATAAACCATGCAGAGGGCACCGAAGCCGTACGCGACCCGCCGCAGCAGGCGCCGACGGCGTCCGGTCGAGTCCACGAACACCGGCGAGGGGGGCGCGACATCGATCACCTGTGTGTCAGGGATGTCGACGTCAGCGAATGGCGGGTTATTGGGCTCCTGCAATGTCACGCGGCGAGCTTAAGAACATCTACTGAGATCTTGATTGGAGTCACCGGATCTGATGACGTACGAAGGGTGGGGTCGGAATTGGCCGAAACGGTGGCCATTCGCGTTTGACCTGATGGGGAAGTTGTGTGCAAGGATTCCGCGGACAACCCGCTGACCTGCGGACAACATCACGGATCTTAAAGGTTACGCCGCTTTGGCCCGTGATTTGTTGTCTAATTGCCGACTCATTCGAAAGGCCTTATCCGAATAGCGCTCACGATGTGATAAGTGGCATTAAACCTAATATAGCAGATTGTCCACTTTGTCGCACGTGGCCCACCGAGACCTCCCTGTTCACGGTCCGGTCGTCAGTTGGCAACAAGATTCCCGATAACTGAGTATCGCCACCCGTTGTGTCCGCCATCGGCGGTCGTTAAGCTTCATCTTGCGCGCTCCTATCGCCCGCTTCCCCCGTGGCAGGCGATCGGGGCGCGCACCTATTTCTAAAAGAAACGCCCGTCGCGCGAAGCGGCGGGCGTTTCTATCGTTTCAATGCCCCGCCGGCGAGATGTTCCCGCCGGCGGGCCCGTTCAGATCCAGCGGCTGCCCAGCCACATGCGCGACGACCAGTCCTCATAGGGGATGAGCTGCCCGATGAAGATCGGGTGGAACCACGCGAAGCAGAGCGCCACCAGCAGCACGTAGACGCCGACCGCGATCGTGCCGATCAGCTGCCGGTCGGAGCGCCCGGAGCCCGCGACCGTCCCGGTCGACGGCGTCATGATCGCCCCGAGCGCGTAGGTGACGGCCAGGATCAGGAACGGCAGCGCCGGCAGCACGTAGAACGCGAACATCGTCCGGCCGTCGGCCAGCGCGAAGTAGAACCACGGCAGCAGGCCGGCGACCACCCCGGTGCCGATGGCGAACGCGCGCCAGTCCCGCCGGGCGATGCCGAACCAGACCAGCGCGGCCAGCGCGGGCAGGAACGACCACCACAGGATCGGCGTGCCGAGCAGCAGGATCTCGGCGGCGCAGCTGGGCGCGCCGCAGCTGCCGTTGCCGTTCCAGTAGAAGGCGACCGGGCGGCCCAGCAGCAGCCACTGCCACGGCCACGACTGGTACACGTGCCGGTCGGTCAGGCCGCTGTGGAAGTTGTACGCCTCGGAGTGGTAGTGCACGAGGTTGAGCAGCGCGCCGAGGATCGGTGGCTCGCTCAGGCCGTTCGCCTCGCGGAAGTGCCGGAAGTAGCCGGTGTCCGTGACGAACCAGCCGGTCCAGGTGGCGACGTAGAAGATGATCGTCAGAACGAAGCTGAGGATCAGGTAGCCCAGGTCGCCGAGGATGCCGCTCAGGAACGCCCGGCGCACGCCGGCCGAGCGGCGGGCCTGCACCCGCCAGACCACGACCAGCATGGCGAAGAACGGCGCGAAGAACAGCGCGCTCCACTTCACCCCGCAGGCCAGCCCGAACAGCATGCCCGCCGTGAGCAGCCACCACGGGAAGATCCAGGGGAGTCCGCGCACGTTGTCCGCCGGGTCGTAGCCGCGCTCCAGCGCCCGCAGCCACCGCCGGCGGTAGTGGTCGCGGTCCAGCACCAGCGCCGCGAACGTGGCCAGGATGAACAGGCCGAGGAAGATGTCGAGCAGCGACGTGCGGGACAGCACCAGCTGGAAGCCGTCGAGCGCCATCAGCAGGCCGGCGATCCCGGCCAGCACGATCGAGTGGAACAGCCGGTACGCGACCCGGATCAGAATCAGGATCATCAGCGTGCCGGCGATCGCGCCCGAGATGCGCCAGCCGAACTCGTTGTTGCCGAACGCCTTCTCGCCGAGGGCTATCAGCCACTTGCCGAGCGGCGGATGCACCACGTACGCGGGCCCGTTGGTCTTCTCGTCCCACTCGACGCCGTGCTGGAGCATGTCCCAGGCGTCGGTCGGGTAGTACACCTCGTCGAAGATGTAGCCCTTGGGGCGGCTGAGGTCGGTCAGCCGCAGGATCGCCGCGACCGCGACGACCAGCGCGGTGATCAGCCACGAGTACGGGTTCCACCAGCGGTCCAGCGTCGCGAGCCGGCGGCGCACGGCGTCGGGCACGCCGGCCAGGCCGCCGGTCGCCGCGTCGGGCGGCCGCTCGTCCGCGGCGGCGGGTCCGGGGGTGTCAGTATCAGCTGTCGCCGAAGTCACCCCGCGATCGTAGGCTGCGGCGGAAGAGCACGGCGCCCGGAGCCCGCGCGACTTCATGTGATGGACTTCTCCGGTGGTGGAGACGGGTACGGGCCGGGTGGTACTGGTCGGCGCGCCGCTGGGCAACGTCGGCGACGCCTCCGCCCGGCTGCGGGAGGTTCTGGCGACGGCGGACGTGGTCGCGGCCGAGGACACCCGGCGCCTGCTCCGCCTCGCCCGGGACCTCGACGTCACCGTCGCCGGCCGCATCGTGTCGTACTTCGAGGGCAACGAGGAGCGCCGGACCCCCGACCTGGTCGAGGCGCTGCGGAGCGGTGCGGTGGTCGCGGTCGTCACCGACGGCGGCATGCCGAGCGTGTCGGATCCGGGATACCGCCTGGTCCGGGCCGCGCTGGACGCCGGCTTCGCGGTCACCGCGGCGCCCGGGCCCAGCGCGGTGACCACCGCGCTGGCGCTGTCCGGCCTGCCCAGCGACCGGTTCTGCTTCGAGGGCTTCCTGCCGCGCACCGGCTCGGGCCGCCGCACCCGGCTGCGCGAGCTGGCCGCCGAGCCGCGCACGCTGGTCTTCTTCGAGGCGCCGCACCGGATCGCCGCGACGCTGACCGACCTCGCCGCGACCTTCGGCGCCGGACGCGACGGCGCGGTCTGCCGCGAGCTGACCAAGACCTACGAGGAGATCCGCCGGGGCCCGCTCGGCGAGCTCGCCGAGTGGGCGGCCGAGGCCGGGCCGCGCGGAGAGATCACCGTGGTGGTGGCCGGCGCGCCGGCCGGGCCGGCCGAGCGGCCGGCCGACGAGGACCTGCGGGCCGCGGTCGCCGAGCGCGAGGCCGGCGGCGCCTCCCGGCGGGACGCCATCCAGGCCGTCGCCGACGCGTACGGCCTGCGCAAGCGCGAGGTGTACGCGCTGGTGCACGCTCAATAGGCGGCGGCGAGGAACCCGGCGAGCAGCACCAAGGGGCCCGCGATGCTGATCAGCAGCGCGCCGTGCCGGGCCTGGGCGGTGTCCAGCCGGCGCGCGCCGGTCAGCCCCGCGATGCCCAGCCCGCAGACCAGCAGCAGCACGAGGCCGAGGGCCCAGCGCAGGTGCACCAGCATGCCGGTGTCCCCGACGTACGCCTGGCGGCTGTCGGCGCTGACCATCCGGGCCGGCGTGATCGAGCCGGTGGCGCGCCGTTCGGGCTCGACGCCGAGCAGGGTCAGGTCGTCCACCCGGTAGGCGCCGCCCGCGGCGGTGAACTGCCCGATGCAGCGCTGGGTGACGCCCGAGCCCGTGCACCGCAGGACGGTGGCGGACCCGCGGTCGCCGTGCCCGGCCGCGAGCCAGAGCGGCTCGGCGCTCACCCAGGCGAAGAAGGCGGCGACCAGGCCGAGGGCGAGCAGGCCGAGCAGGCCGGTCGCCGGCCGGCGCGGGCCGCGGGGGCCGCGGGCCCGCCGGACGGCGTACGCGGGCAGCCCGGGTTCGCCCAGCGCCGGCAGCTCCGGATCCGGGCCCTGTTCGCCGGTACGCCAGAACGGCGAGGTTTCGAGCAGGGCGGAGGTGCGTTCCTGGCGTACCCGGTCCTGCAGCGCGCGGTCGGCCCGGGCCGGGTCCTGGGGGTCCCGTCCGAGGCGGGGCACCCCGGAGGGCGGCTGGCCCGGCACGGCGCCGCGGTCCAGGGCCACCGTCAGCCGGTCATGGTCCGGCTCGGGCAGGATCATCACGTCCGGCGGGTCGACCGTCGCAGGCTCGGGCTCCAGGGCGGCGTAGGCGGTGCCGTCGCCCCCGGTGTTGAAGCGCTCGGCGTCGACGTGCTCGTGATGCCCCTCGACACCCTTGGCATCGGCGTTCAGGGCCTCGGCCGTGTCCTGCGCGCCGGCCAGGTGTGCCTCGACGAACTCGGCCACGGCCTCGCCGGGCGTTTCGAGCTCCGGGTCATCGGCCGGCGCCGGGCGGGGGCGCAGGTATGGCGAGTGCCCGGCCGGTGGGTCGGCGTACGACCACGGGCCGCCCTCGTTGTGAGGCGTTTCCCCAGGTTGCGGCGCGTCACCCGTCATGTCTCCCATTGGACTACGGGTACCGGCGGCGATCAGGTAGATACCCGGGCGTGTCGGCACAAAATGGTCAGGTTGCCGGGCGTTCGCACGGCCGGGACGGCGGTCACTACGCTTGGGCACCATGAGTCACGTTCTCGCCGCGGTCGCCTGGCCCTACGCCAACGGCCCGCGCCACATCGGTCATGTCTCCGGCTTCGGGGTGCCCTCCGACGTTTTCAGCCGGTACATGCGGATGTCCGGCCACGAGGTGCTCATGGTCTCGGGCACCGACGAGCACGGCACGCCGATCCAGGTGCAGGCCGACGCGGACGGCGTCACGCCCCGAGAGCTCGCCGACCGCTACAACCGGGTGATCGTCGAGGACCTGCACGGCCTCGGGCTCTCCTACGACCTGTTCACCCGGACCACCACCCGCAACCACTACGCGGTCGTGCAGGAGCTGTTCACCGGCCTCTACGAGAACGGTTACATCGTCCCCAAGACCACGCTGGGTGCGATCTCCCCGTCTACCGGCCGCACGCTGCCGGACCGCTACATCGAGGGCACCTGCCCCATCTGCGGCTACGAGAGCGCCCGCGGCGACCAGTGCGACAACTGCGGCAACCAGCTCGACCCGGAGCAGCTGGTCAACCCGCGCTCGCGGATCAACGGCGAGACGCCGCAGTTCGTGGAGACCGAGCACTTCTTCCTCGACCTGCCCGCCTTCGCGCAGTCGCTGGGCAAGTGGCTGGACGCCCGCGAGGGCTGGCGCCCCAACGTGCTGAAGTTCTCCCGCAACCTGCTCGACGACCTGCAGCCCCGGGCCATCACCCGCGACCTCGAGTGGGGCATCCCGATCCCGCTCGACGGCTGGCGCGACCGCGGCGACAAGCGCATCTACGTGTGGTTCGACGCGGTCATCGGCTACCTGTCGGCGTCGATCGAGTGGGCCCGCCGCTCCGGCGACCCCGAGGCCTGGCGGCGGTGGTGGTCGGCCGACGCGCAGGGCAAGGACGCGCTCGGCTACTACTTCATGGGCAAGGACAACATCGTCTTCCACTCGGTGATCTGGCCGTCGCTGCTGCTCGGCTACTCCGGTACGGGCGACAAGGCCGGGACGCCCGGCTCGCTGGGCGCGCTGAACCTGCCCACCGAGGTCGTCTCGAGCGAGTACCTGACGATGGAGGGCCGCAAGTTCTCCTCGTCGCGCAAGGTGGTCATCTACGTCCGCGACTTCCTGGAGCGCTACGACGCCGACGCGCTGCGGTACTTCATCGCCGCGGCCGGCCCGGAGTCCAACGACACCGACTTCACCTGGGCGGAGTTCGTCCGGCGCAACAACGACGAGCTCGTCGCCGGCTGGGGCAACCTGGTGAACCGGTCGATCTCGATGGCGGCCAAGAACTTCGGCGAGATCCCGCCGGCGCTGGACCTGACCCCCGACGACCTCGCCCTGCTGGAGACGGCGAAGACCGGCTTCGCCACGGTCGGCGACCTGATCGGCAAGCACCGGCAGAAGGCGGCGATCGGCGAGGCCATGCGCGTGGTCGCCGAGGCGAACAAGTACCTCTCCGACCAGGCGCCGTGGAAGCTCAAGGCCGCCGAGGAGAAGCCGCGGATGGGCACCGTCCTGCACGTGGCGCTCCAGGTCGTCAGCGACGCGAACACGCTGCTGACCCCGTTCCTGCCGCACTCGGCACAGAAGGTGCACGAGCTGCTCGGCGGCGCGGGCGTGCACGCGCCGATGCCGTCCATCGTGGAGGTCGAGGACCTCGACGGCGGCCCGGGCTACCCGGTGCTGACCGGCGACTACACCGTCGGCGCGCGCTGGGAGTCGGTGCCGCTGGTCGCCGGCACGCCGCTGGCGCCCCCGAAGCCGGTGTTCCGCAAGCTCGACCCGTCGGTGGTCGAGGAGGAGCTGGAGCGCCTCGGCGCCTAGAGCACGTACGGGAACTCGGCGATGTGGTGCTCGGTCAGCTCGCGGACCGGCGCCCAGACCTCGTACACGCCGCGTTCGTAGCAGCGGGCGCCGACGGCGGAGACCGCGTCGGCGTCCGGCCGCACCAGGCGCAGGCGCGCCCAGTTGTCGTCGCGCTGCAGCACCCAGCACTCGACGTTGCGCCACTGCGCCTGCTCGGCCCGGCGGCTCAGCGTCGTCACCGGGTAGCGGGCGGCGCGGGTCAGCGCCCGCACCCGGAACTCCTCCGGCGGGTCGGCGACGGCCTGGTACTCGTGGTCGTTGATCCGGCCGACCAGGCGCGCGGGACCGGCGTCCGAGCACGGCACGTACTCGCGGTCCGGGCTCACGCCGGGCACGCCGTCCAGCAGGTGCCGCCAGCGCGGCCCGGCCAGCCGCAGCCAGCCGTGCTGCTCGGGCTGGTACGAGTAGAGCACCACCTCGTCGCCGGTGCCCGGGTACGCGAGTAGCTGCGCGTTCGCGGGCAGCGGCAGGTCGGCGAAGCCCGCCGTGACGAACTCGGGGATCAGGTCGTCGGCGCTCGGCGTGAAGCCGGTGCCGAGCACCATCGGGCCGATCCGGGAGTGCGCCGGCAATGCCGGCAGCCCGCTCTGCACCTCGCCCATCGGGATCTCGTAGTCGAGCGGGTCGACCGCGCGCCAGCGCAGCGCGTACGCCACGTCCGACTCGGCGGTGCCGTCCGTGCGCAGCAGCCCGAGCTCGGCCGGGGTGCGCAGGTGCGCGATGTCGCAGGCGCGGTAGCAGAAGCCGTACGGCAGCCAGCCGGCCAGGTGGCCGGCGAGCTGGGTGGCGGAGAGGACCTTCGTCATCCGGGTGCCGCGGCGGACGGCGGCCGTGTGCCGGATGGCCTGCAGCACCGCGTCGTCCTGGTACCCGGCGGACTGGGTCATGGACTGCACCCGGTCCCAGGTCAGGTCGCGGCGCAGCGGCGCCATCAGGGGCGGCTCGAGGGGGTCGGTGTCGACAGTGGCGTCCTCACCGGTCACGGTCACGGGGTGAAACTAGGCCCCGAGGGTGGATTCCTGGTGAACGCCGGGTGACCCGCAGTGAGTGAAAAAAACTCTCACGGCCGGATATGTGATCCTGAACGACGATGAACAGCACTACACCTTCCGAATCGCGCAAGGCGCGGGCGGCTCGGCGCGCGGGGGAGTTCCCGCCCGCACCGGAGCCGCTGGCCGTACCCGTCTTCGACAGCCACACCCATATCGACATCACCGTGCACGAGGCCGGGGTGCCCGGCGGCGACCCGGCCGGTGACCCGGTCGAGGCGCTGATCGCCGCGGCGGCGAAGTCCGGCGTGGACCGGCTGCTGCAGGTCGGCGTCGACGTGGCGTCCTCGCGCTGGGGCGCCGAGTTGGCCGCCCGCCACCCCGCGGTGCTCGCCGCGGTGGCCCTGCACCCGAACGAGGCGCCGCGACTGTCCGACCTGGACGCCGCGCTGCGCGAGATCGAGGCGCTCGCCGCCGAGCCCCGCGTCCGCGGCGTCGGCGAGACCGGCCTGGACACGTTCCGCACCGGCGACGAGGGCCGGGCGGCGCAGGAGCTCAGCTTCCGGGCACACATCGCGATCGCCAAGCGGTACGCGAAACCGCTGATCATCCACGACCGCGACGCGCACGCCGACGTGCTGCGGGTGCTCGACTCCGAGGGCGCGCCCGACGTGGTGGTGCTGCACTGCTTCTCCGGCGACGCGGAGTTCGCCGCCGAGTGCGTGCGCCGGGGCTACCTGCTCAGCTTCGCCGGGACGGTGACGTTCGCCAGCGCCGCCGGACTGCGGGAGGCGGCCGCGCTCACGCCGCCGGAGCAGCTGCTGGTGGAGACGGACGCCCCGTACCTCACGCCGGTGCCGTACCGGGGCCGTCCCAACGCGTCGTACCTGATCCCGCTGACCATGCGGGCGCTCGCCGAGACCACCGGCACGGACCTGGACACGCTCTGCGCGGCGGTCTCGGCGAACGGTGAGCGGGCCTTCGGACCCTGGCGGTAGGTGCGGCTCAGCCGGGCAGCGGATAGGCCGCGCAGTCGAGCTGCTCGCCCAGGCCGCTGAGCAGCTTCGCGAACGTCGTCGGCGCCGCCGCGAGCGGTCCCCGGGAGACGAACCGGACCGCCCAGCGGTGCCCCGGCGCGACGTTGAAGATGCGGTGGATCACCAGCGCGCCGCGGTCGTCGGCCTCTACGCTGGTGACGCCGCGATACCACCACTCGCCCTGGTGGGCGATCGAGCGCGCGGCCCGGTCCAGGGTCACCGTCAGCGTGCTGCCCTCGAGCACGACGGTGAACTCGTCGCCCCGGGCGGGCGTCGCCGCGCCGGTGGCGGCCAGCGGTGACCGCCCGCCGGGCCGAGCGTCGAGCAGCACCTCGGCCACCTTGTCCGGTGTCGCCTCGACCACGCCCCGCAGCTCGAGCAGCTCCGTCATTACCTCGTTCTACCGTGTCGGACCCGCTCCCCGCTGCCCCGTGGCCCACGGTCATACCCGGGCAGCCGTAGGCTCTGACCTCATGGCTGATGCACTTCTCGGCCCGGCGGAGATCCGGGAGCTTGCCGCGCGCCTCGGCGTCGCGCCGACGAAGAAGCTCGGCCAGAACTTCGTGCATGACCCGAACACGGTGCGCCGGATCGTCGCGGCGGCCGAGCTGACTGGCGACGACGTGGTGCTGGAGGTCGGGCCCGGGCTCGGCTCGCTCACCCTCGGCCTGCTCGGGGTGGCGGCACACGTGCACGCGGTCGAGCTGGACCCGGTGCTGGCCGCCGCGCTGCCGGGGACGGTCGGGGAGCGCGCCGACGCCGCGAAGCTGACCGTGCACCACGCGGACGCCCTGCGGATCGGGCGCGCCGCGCTGAGCCCGGCGCCGACGATGCTGGTGGCGAACCTGCCGTACAACGTCGCGGTGCCGGTGGTTCTGCACCTGCTGGCCGAGCTGCCGACCCTGCGCGGCGGCCTGGTGATGGTGCAGAAGGAGGTCGCCGACCGGCTGGTGGCCGGCCCCGGCTCGAAGGTCTACGGCATCCCGTCGGTCAAGCTCGCCTGGTACGCGGCCGCCCGCGCCGCCGGACGGGTGCCGCCGGCGGTGTTCTGGCCGGTACCGAACGTGGATTCCGGCCTGGTGGCCTTCGCCGGGCGCGCGGCGCCCGCCGAGGTCGACCGCCGGGTGGTGTTCCAGGTGGTGGACGCCGCCTTCGCGCAGCGGCGCAAGACCCTGCGGGCCGCGCTGGCCGGCTGGGCCGGCGGCGCGGCGGAGGCCGAGAAGGTGCTGGTGGCGGCGGGGGTGAGCCCGCAGGCCCGGGGGGAGTCACTGACGGTGGAGCAGTTCGCCGCGATCGCGGCCGCCGCCATCGCCGGCGGGCACGGCGGTAAGCTCAGCGCGTCCGGCAGACGGCACGAGGAGGTGGACTCATGACGGCGCGACCGAAGTGCCACGTCATGCGGACCCCGAACTCGGACATCGCTCCGTGACGGAGGCGTGGGGGCCGGACGACGACAAGCCCCGGCGGTTCGCCGGTCCCGTCAAGGTCCGGGTGCCCTCGAAGATCAATCTGCATCTCGCGGTCGGACCGCTGCGGGAGGACGGCTTCCACGAGCTGAGCACGGTCTATCACGCGATCGGCCTCTTCGACGAGCTGACCGCGCGGCCCGGCGACACCCTCGCGCTGACCATGGAGGGCGAGGGCGCCGGCGAGCTCGCCCTCGACGACAGCAACCTGATCATGCGGGCCGCCCGGGCGCTGGCCGCCAGGGGCCGGGTGCCCGCGCACGCCCGCCTGCACCTGCGCAAGTCGATCCCGCTCGCGGGCGGCCTGGCCGGCGGCAGTGCCGACGCGGCCGCCACGCTGCTCGCCTGCGACCTGCTCTGGGGCACCGGCTTCTCCCGCGACGAGCTGGCCGAGATCGGCGCCGAGCTCGGTTCGGACGTGCCGTTCATGCTGCACGGCGGCACCGCGCTCGGCACCGGGCACGGCGAGACCGTCAGCCCGATCCTGGCCCGGCCGACGACCTGGCACTGGGTGGTCGCCATCGCCGACGGCGGCCTGTCCACTCCCGAGGTCTACCGGGAGCTGGACCGGCTGCGGGACAGCCCCTGGCCGCCGCCCGCGCTGGAGAGTGCGGACGCGCTGATGACCGCGCTGCGCCAGCGTGATCCCGCGGTGCTCGGCGCGGCGCTCGCCAACGACCTGCAGCCGGCCGCGTTGTCGCTGCGCCCGGCGCTGGCCGACGTGCTGAAGGCGGGCGCCGCGGCGGGCGCCGTCGCCGGCATCGTCTCCGGTTCCGGCCCGACCTGTGTCTTCCTCGCCGCCGACGGCGCGCACGCCGAGCGGGTCGCGGCCGGGCTGACCGCCGCCGGGGTGTGCCGCTCGGTGGTCACCGCCCGCGGGCCGATGCCGGGCGCCCGGGTAACCTAGGGACATCGTGGCCAACATCATCAACCTGGACCGGGTGAACAAGGGCTACGGAGCCGCCGGTCAGCTGCTCACCGACGTGTCACTCGGCCTGGACGACGACGCGCGTCTCGGCATCGTCGGCCTCAACGGCGCGGGCAAGTCGACCCTGCTGCGCCTGCTCGCCAAGCTGGAGGAACCCGACTCGGGCCGCGTCACGCACCGCCGTGACCTGCGCGTCGCCGCCCTTCCGCAGAACCTGACGCTCGCACCCGACGCGACCGTGCGCGATGTCGTGCTCGGCACGGCCTGGCTGAGCGAGGGGATGGGCGCCGAGCACGAGTGGGCCGGCGACGCCGGCGTGCGGACCATCCTCGACGGCCTCGGCATGGGCTACCTCGGGCTGGAGACGCCGGTCGGTCCGATGTCCGGCGGTGAGCGCCGCCGGGTCGCCCTGGCCGCGCTGCTGGTCCGCGAGTCCGACCTGCTGATCCTCGACGAGCCGACCAACCACCTCGACGTGGCCGGCGTCGACTGGCTGGCCCGCCACCTGCTGGGCCGCCGCGGCGCGCTCGTCGTCGTCACGCACGACCGCTGGTTCCTCGACGCCGTCTGCACCGCGACCTGGGAGGTCGTGGACGAGCAGGTGCACGCGTACGAGGGTGGATATGCGGCCTGGACCCTCGCCCGGGCCGAGCGGCTGCGGGTGGCCGCGGCGGTGGAGTCGCGCCGGCAGAACCTGCTCCGCAAGGAGATCGCCTGGCTGCGCCGGGGCCCGCCGGCCCGAACCTCCAAGCCGCAGTTCCGCATCGACGCCGCGAACGCGCTGATCGCCGACGTCCCGCCGGTGCGCGACAAGGTCAGCCTGCAGCGGCTGGCCACCACCCGGCTGGGCAAGCAGGTCTACGACCTCGAGGAAGTCACGCTGCTGGCCGGGCCGAAGCCGATCTTCGCCGACCTGACCTGGCAGGTCGGTCCCGGCGACCGGATCGCGATCCTGGGCGCCAACGGTGCCGGCAAGACCACGCTGCTGCGGCTGCTCGCCGGGATCACCCGGCCGGACGGCGGGCGGCTGGTGACCGGCTCGACGGTGCGTCCCGCGTTCCTGTCGCAGGAGCTCAAGGAGCTGCCGGGGCACCTGCGGCTGCTCGAGGCGGTCGAGGAGGTCGCCAAGCGCGTCAAGCTCGGCGACCGCGAGCTGACGGCCGGCCAGCTGGCCGAGGTGTTCGGCTTCACCGACAAGCGCATCTGGACGCCGGTCAGCGACCTGTCCGGCGGTGAGCGCCGGCGGCTGCAGCTGCTGCGCCTGCTCGCCACCGAGCCGAACGTGCTGCTGCTCGACGAGCCGACCAACGACCTGGACACCGACACGCTCGCGTCGCTCGAGGACCTGCTCGACTCCTGGCCGGGCACGATGGTGGTGGCCAGCCACGACCGTTACCTGGTCGAGCGGGTTACCGACACGGCGTACGGCATGTTCGGCGACGGCCGGCTGGTGCACCTGCCCGGCGGCATCAACGAGTACCTGGCCAAGGCCGGGAATCCGGCGGCCCCGCCGGACGCGTCGACGGCGCCCGGCCGGGGTCCGGCGGCGACCGCGGACGGCATGTCGGCGGCGGAGGTGCGCACCGCCCGCAAGGATCTCGCCCGGCTGGAGCGGCAGGTCGCCAAGCTGGACGAGCGGATTCTCAAGATCAATGAGAGCCTCGCGGCGCACGGCAGCGACTACGAGAAGATCATGGAGCTGGACGCGCAGCTCAAGGTCGTGCAGGAGGAGCGCGGCCAGGTCGAGGAGGCCTGGCTGGAGCTCGCCGAGCGGGTGACCGAGGCCTGATCCGGGGGTGCTCCTGCGTGGCCTCCGACGATGCGCGAGAATCTTGATGACAAGAACCGACGTTGGAGACGGGACACCATGGCGCACAATCCGGTCAACCACCCGCTGCGGCCGATCTACCGCGCCCTGAGCGCACTGGCCGGCGCCTACCTCGTGCTGTTCGGGCTTCTCGGTGTGATCCAGACGGCCGGCGAGGGCCTGTTCGGCAACGGTGACGACCGGGTGCTGGGTCAGCACACCAACCTCTTCTGGTCGTTCGTCTCGCTGGCGCTCGGCGCGATCGTGCTGCTCGCCACCGCCGTCGGCCGCAACGTGGACACCCAGGTCGACACGTTCATCGGCTGGGGCCTGCTGGTGGTCGGCAGCTACGAGCTGGCCGTGATCCGCACGGACGCCAACTTCCTGAACTTCAGCGTCGCGACCGTCGTGGTCACCTATCTGGTCGGTCTGGTGCTCATCATGGCCGGGCTCTACACCAAGGTCGCCCCGTCCGCCGCGACCGGAGCACCGCGACAGGAGCGCGAACGCCAGGCACAATCTGCCTGATGGCGCACTACCCGCTCAACCATCATCTCCGGCAGCCCTACCGCTGGCTCACCGCGGCCTCGGGGTTGTACCTGACGCTCTTCGGCGTCATCGGCATCGTGGTCACCTGGGGCGACCCGTTCTTCCACCGCGGCTCCGACTGGGTGCTCGGGCTGCGCACCAACCCGGCCGCCGCCTGGCTGTCCACGGTGGTCGGCCTGATCGTCCTGGTCGCGGCGCTGATCGGCGGCAACGTGCATCACCGGGTCAATCTGGTGATGGGCTGGGTCATCCTCGCCGTCGCGATGGTGCTGATGACGATGATCCAGACCGACGCGAACGTCCTGAACGTCTCGATGGTCAACATCGTCGTGCTGACCGTGCTCGGCCTCTTCATCCTCGTCGGCGGCCTCTACGGCAAGGTCGGCTCGGCGGAGGACAGCCGCCGCGAGCACGACGCCGCCCTGTTCCGGGACTGAGGCGTGCCCGCCCCCGTCACCGGGGGCGGGTCAGCAGCGTCGGCTTCGGGTCGAGGTGGGACAGCCCGTTCCAGGCCAGATTGACCAGGTGGGCCGCGACCATCTCCTTCTTCGGCTTGCGCGCCTCGCGCCACCACTGCCCGACGAGCGCCACCATGCCGACCAGCGCCTGCGAGTAGAGCTCCGCGAACTTCGGGTCCAGGCCCCGGGACTTGAACTCCGCGCCGAGGATGTGCTCGACCTGGTGCGCCACGTCGTTCATCACGCTGGAGAAGTTGCCCGCCGGGGAGAGGACCGGGGACTCGCGTACCAGGACCTGGAAGCCGTGCGGCTCGTTCTCGATGTAGTCCAGCAGGGCCAGCGCCGCCTGCTCCAGCAGCTCGCGCGGGTGTCCGCCGGTCAGCGCCGCGGCGACGCGGTCCAGCAGCGAGCGGACCTCGCGGTCCACCACGACGGCGTGCAGACCCTCCTTGCCGCCGAAGTGCTCGTAGACCACCGGCTTGGAGACCTTGGCGCGGGCCGCGACCTCCTCGACGGAGGTGGCGTCGAAGCCCCGCTCGGCGAAGAGCTGCCGGCCGATCGTGATGAGCTGCTCGCGCCGCTGCGCGGCCGACATGCGTACCCGGGAGGTGGCGGGGGTGGCAGCGGCCCGGCTCGACCGCGCGGCCGGCCGCGCACGCCGGCCGCGGGGTTGATCGCCTGTTTCGCTCTGGTCTGTCACCCCGCCATCCTGCCAGCCGGAGTCCGTTCCCACCGTCCGCCTGTCACGCCGGGGAATCCGCCTTAGCCAGCTTGGCGGCGACGCGCTCCGGCTTCGGCCAGCGCACCGCGTACGCCGCGCCGGTCTTTTCGAAGAGCCAGATCACCCGGGCCGAGATGTCGAGCTGGCCGCGCAGCACGCCGTGCCGGGCGCAGGTCGGGTCGGCGTGGTGCAGGTTGTGCCAGGACTCGCCGAAGGACACGATCGCCAGCGGCCAGAAGTTGGCGGCCTTGTCGCCGTCGCGCACCTCGAAGGGGCGCTCGCCGTACACGTGGCAGACCGAGTTGATCGACCAGGTGATGTGGTGCAGCAGGCCGATGCGCACGATGCCGGCCCAGAAGAACGCGGTGAGCGCGCCCTGCCAGGACAGGGTGATCAGGCCGCCGAGCAGCGCCGGGCCCAGCGTGGACACGATCACCCAGACCGGGAAGAGCGCGTCGACGCGGCGGATGTCCTTGTCGGCGAGCAGGTCGGGTGCGAAGCGCCCGCGGTTGGAGAGCTCGCGCTTGAACAGCCAGCCCAGGTGCGCGTACCAGAGGCCCTTGGTCAGTGCCCAGAAGCCGGTGCCGAAGCGCCAGGGCGAGTGCGGGTCGCCCTCCAGGTCGGAGAAGGCGTGGTGGCGGCGGTGGTCGGCGACCCACTGGACGATCCCGCCCTCGATCGCGAGCGAGCCGGCGATCGCCAGGGTGACCCGCAGCCAGCGCTTGGCCTTGAAGCTGCCGTGGGTGAAGTAGCGGTGGAAACCGACCGTGATCCCCAGGCCGGAGACGAGGTAGAAGACCGCGCCGATGGCGACGTCGGTCCAGGACAGCCAGCCGCCCCAGGCGACGGGCACGGCCGCGAAGACCGCGAGGAACGGGACGATCACGAAGCCGTAGAGGGCGATCAGGATGCCCCGGCTCTGCGGGCCCTCGGTCAGCGGCTTGGGGCCGGCGGCGGTGGCGGTCGTCTGCCCGGTGAGTACGGAAGTCATGGCACCTCACAAAGGTGGGACACGGGGGGAACGTGCACTACTTACGCCTACGTCACCGTAACTTACGCAACCGTAAGTTGGCTACGGAGAGTGTCGGAAGTTCGGCCGGTCGGCTGTCGGCGGCGCCGGCGAGCTGAGGCATCGCCGCGCGTTCGTTCGAGATTTCCGGCGCGGCCCGCGAAGACGCACAATCCGTCCACGGTTCGGCGCAATGTCGGAGACCCTTGTCCGGGGGAGTTCTGATGGGTGGGATTGCCGCCGAGACCGATTCGATCGAAGAGGTTACGATGTAGCCCGCGAACATGACCCTGCGGTTATGTCCGCATTGCCCTCCCGAGTCGTCTAAGGGCAGGACGTCACCCTTTGGTGGTGATTATAGGGGTTCGAATCCTCTCTCGGGAGCTTCTCTGTCCTCGGCTGAGCCGACGCCGCCGTTTCCGCACCGCCACCGCGATCAATGCATAGTCACTGCGACCAATGGAGTCCCGCGTGAGCCAGGCCCAGAGCCGTACCGTTGTCGTTCTCGCCGCCGGTGAGGGCAAGCGGATGAAGTCCGCCACGCCCAAGATGTTGCACCCGCTGCTCGGCCGCACGCTGCTCGGCCACGTCCTGCACGCCGCCGCGGCGGCGCGGGCCTCCCGCACCGTCGTCGTGGTCGGCCACAAGGCCGACCAGGTCCGCGCGCACCTCACCGAGATCGCCCCCGGCGCCACCCCGGTCCTGCAGGCCGAGCAGAACGGCACCGGGCACGCGGTCAGGATCGCCCTCGACGCCATTCCGGAGGCCACCGGCACCGTCGTCGTGCTCAACGCCGACGTGCCGCTGCTGCGCCCCGAGACGGTCGAGGCGCTGGTCGCCGCGCACGAGTCCACCAGCCGGGGCGCGACGGTGCTCGCCGCCGAGGTGCCGGACCCGACCGGGCTCGGCCGGATCGTGCGCGACGGCGCCGGCAACCTGGAGCGCATCGTCGAGGAGCGGGACGCCTCCGCCGAGGAGCGGGCGGTCCGCGAGATCAACGCCGGCATCTACGCGTTCGACGCCGCGCTGCTGCGCGAGGCGCTCGGCAAGCTCTCGACGGACAACGATCAGGGCGAGGAGTACCTGACCGACGTCTTCGGCCTGCTCGCCGCCGTCGGGCACCCGGTGGGTGTCTACGTGGCCGCCGACGCGCTGGAGACCCTCGGGTGCAACGACCGGGCCGAGCTGGCGCGGCTGCGCGCGCTGCTGCGGGACCGGGTCAACACCGCCTGGATGCGGTCCGGCGTCTCGATCCTGGACCCCGCGACCACCTGGATCGACGTGACCGTCGAGCTCGAGCCGGACGCGGTCGTGGACCAGAACTCGCAGCTGCAGGGCTCGACGTCGGTCGCGACCGGCGCGGTGATCGGGCCGGACACCACGCTGATCGACACCGTGGTGGCGGCCGGCGCGACGGTGCTGCGGACGCACTCGATCGGCGCGCAGGTCGGCCCGGACGCGACGGTCGGCCCGTACTCGTTCCTGCGGCCGGGCACCCGGCTGGGCCGCAAGGCGAAGATCGGCGGTTTCGTCGAGGCGAAGAACGCCGAGCTGGGCGCGGGCGCGAAGGTGCCGCACCTGACGTACGTCGGCGACGCCACGATCGGGCCGAAGGCGAACATCGGCGCGGGCACGATCTTCGCCAACTACGACGGGGTGAACAAGCACCACACCGTCGTCGGCGAGGCCGCGTTCGTGGGCAGCGACACCGTGCTGATCGCGCCGGTCGACATCGGCCCGGGCGCGTACGTCGCCGCGGGCAGCGCCATCGGCAAGGACGTGCCCGCGGGCAACCTGGGCGTCACCCGGGCGCCGCAGCGCAACGTCGAGGGATGGACGGCGCGTCAGCGCCCCGGCACGGTCTCGGCGGAGGCCGCGCAGCGGTTCGAGGAGCAGCAGGGCGGGGAGTAGACCGAAACCTGGCGACAAACCCAGCAGGACTCATCCCGGTCGGCGCAAGCTGGGGTGAGGCATCCCACGCCCTGGCTCCGGCACGTGGCGCCGGGAAGGCGCCGGGTAATACTTCAGGTGACAACCCCCTCGATTGCACGGGAGCGGACGAGCCGATGGGCAGCATCGTCGCGGAGAACCGTAAGAGTTTGATGCTTTTCTCCGGCCAGGGCTTCCCGGAGCTGGCGGAGGAGATCGGGCGGGTGCTCGGCGTCGCGCCGACCCCGTCGGATTCGTATGAGTTCGCCAATGGCGAGATCTTCGTCCGGTTCAAGGACTCGGTGCGGGGCTCGGACGCGTTCGTCGTCCAGTCGGTCACCGAGGGCGTGAACCGGTGGGTCATGGAGACCCTGATCATGATCGACGCGCTGAAGCGCGGGTCGGCGAAGCGGATCACGGTGGTCCTGCCGTTCTATCCGTACTCCCGGCAGGACAAGAAGCACCGCGGCCGGGAGCCGATCTCGGCCCGCCTGGTCGCCGACCTGCTGAAGACCGCGGGCGCCGACCGGATCCTGACGGTCGACCTGCACACCGCGCAGATTCAGGGCTTCTTCGACGGCCCGGTGGACCACCTGTTCGCGATGGACATCCTGGCCGAGCACGTGATGCGCAAGTTCGAGGGCCGGCCGATGACGGTCGTGGCGCCGGACTCGGGCCGGGTGCGGGTGGCGGAGCGGTGGACGGACCGGCTGGGCGGCTGCCCGCTGGCCTTCATTCACAAGACGCGCGACCCGCTCAAGCCCAACCAGGTGGTGGCGAACCGGGTCGTCGGCGAGGTCGAGGGCCGGGTCTGCCTGATCGTCGACGACATGATCGACACTGGTGGCACCATTACGAAGGCGGCGGACATCCTGTTCGACTCGGGTGCCGCCGACGTGATCGTCGCCTCGACGCACGCGCTGCTGTCGGACCCGGCCACGGAACGACTCAAGAACAGCCGGATCAGCGAGCTCGTGGTGACGAACACGCTGCCGCTGCCGCCCGAGAAGCAGCTGGACAAGATCACTGTGTTGTCGATCGCTCCGCTGCTCGCCCGGGCGATCCGCGAGGTCTTCGACGACGGCTCGGTGACCACGCTCTTCGGTGGCCTGAGCTGACCCGGGCCCGGCTCCGGTGCGCCCGCAAGGGCGCTGAGCTGGGCATGCAAGTTGCATCATCAGAGTGAAATTTTCACAGGGAGGGTCATCCGACCGGACCCGCCGGTTTACCTGTCAACGCGGAAGGTAAGCTAGTCCGGTTGCCACGGCGAGGGTGCCACGCGGTCTGCTGCAGTTTGCGGATTTCGCTTGAGGCACCGTGATCGACGCGGTGCTCCGGGCCTGTGCCCGCGCGCCCCTTCGCCGAGCGCCGATTGCCCGCAGCACGCCGACTTTCACGCCGCCCAACGTTTTCAGGAGTTTCCCCGTGTCCGAGGTAAAGATCAGCGCCGAGCCCCGTACCGAGTTCGGCAAGGGTGGTGCCCGCCGCACGCGCCGGGCCGGCCTCGTGCCCGCCGTGCTGTACGGCCACGGCGAAGCCCCCGTCCACATCGCGCTCCCCGCCCGTGAGTTCGCCGCGGCGATCCGCCACGGCGGCCTCAACCAGGTCTTCACGATCGACGTCGTCGGCGGCACCGGCGCGACGCTGGCCCTGCCGAAGGCGATCCAGCGTGACCCGATCAAGGACACCTACGAGCACGTCGACCTGATCATCGTCAAGCGTGGCGAGAAGGTCCAGGTCGACGTCCCGGTGACGCTGGTCGGCGACGCCGCCCGCAACACCCTCGTCGTCAACGAGTCGAACACCCTGGCCGTCGTCGCCGAGGCGATGCACCTGCCGAGCGGCTTCGAGGTCTCGATCGAGGGCCTGGAGGCCGGCTCGCAGATCACCGCCGGCGACGTGACCCTGCCGAAGGGCACCGAGCTCGCCGTCGACACCGACTTCGTGCTGGCGATCGTCACCGCGGCGCAGACCGCCGAGCAGCTCGAGGGCGACACCGGCGAGGCCGCCGAGACCGAGCCCGCCGAGACCGAGGCTGCCGAGGAATCCGCTTCCTGACCCGAAGAACCGCGATCTGCAGGGAAAGTGCCGGCCGGCACTTTCCCTCTTTTCGTAAAGGGCCGACAGAGGGGGCTCAGTAATGACCGACGACGCACCGTGGCTGGTGGTCGGCCTCGGCAATCCCGGGCGGGAGTACGCCGGCAACCGGCACAACGTCGGGTTCATGGTCGCCGACCTGCTCGGATCGCGGCTGGGCGGCAAGTTCGGCCGGCACAAGCGCGCGGTGGCCGAGGTCGCCGAGGGCCGGCTCGGCTTCGGCGGACCGAAGCTGATCCTGGCCAAGCCGCTGACGTACATGAACCTGGCGGGCGCGCCGGTGACGGCGCTGAGCCAGTTCTTCAAGGTGCCGGTGGAGCACGTGATCGCCGTGCACGACGAGCTGGACGTGCCGTACGGGCAGGTGCGCGCGAAGCGCGGCGGCGGCGAGGGCGGCCACAACGGGCTGCGCTCGATGTCGAGGTCGCTGGCGAGCAAGGAGTACGCGCGGGTCCGCGTCGGCATCGGCCGCCCGCCGGGCCGGCAGGATCCGGCGGACTACGTGCTCTCGGACTTCTCCGGTACCGAGCGCAAGGAGCTGGATTTCCTCGTCGACCGGGCCGCCGACGTGGTGGAGGCGGTCGTGCTCGAGGGCGTGGAGTGGGCGCAGAACAAATACCACGGAAGTTGATGAAAAGCAGGCGAATCAAATAGATCGTTTCATCCGTCTTGTCCGCCTTTTGATCCCGTGACGCGGCCCGGCTTGGCGCGTTGGTCACGTAGCGCACCGAAACGGTGCTGACACGTACCGGTACGGGGGAGGTCGGATGCAGCAGGACCTGTCCGAGGGCCACGAGGCGGCGCTTGACGAGCCGACGGTGCTGCTGCCGACGGTGCGGGTGCGCGACGCCCCGCAGGCGGAGCAGTACCCGGACAACCACGGCCCGGCCAACCACCCGCCGACCAACCAGGGCCCGCGCGCGCACCGGCCGCTGCCGAACCGGTCCCGCAACGCCAAGGTCGTTTCGCCGGTCCGGCAGGGCGGCGAGGCCGGCGACAACGCCGCGCCGCTGGCCGGCGCCGGCGGGCTGATCCTCACCGAGCAGGCCCGCAACCAGGCCATCGACCGGCTCTGGTCGACCGAGCCCAACCGCTCGTCCGCCGCGCGGCCGGCCACCAGGCCCTTCATCCGGGTACGCGGCCGGCACGCGGCGATGTCCCGGCGCCAGTGCTGGGAGCGGCGGTACGTGCGCACCCTCGTCGCGTGCGACCTGCTGGCCGGGATCGCCGCGGGCGTGATGACGTTCGGGCTGCGCTTCGGTGACGAGGTGACCACCTACAACCGCTGGTACCTGCTGCTGTCGGCGCTGCTGCCGGTGGTGCTGCTCGCCGTGCTGGTGGTGAGCCGGGCGTACGAGCGCCGGTTCCTGTTCGTCGGCACCGACGAGTACCAGCGGGTGCTCCGCGGCGGCGTCGGCCTGATCGCGGGGGTGGCCGTCTTCTCGTACGCGCTGGATCTCGACCTCGCGCGCTCCTACGTCCTGGTGGCGCTGCCCACAGCGATCGGCGCGGCCGTCGTGCTCCGGTTCGCCCTGCGCAAGCGGCTGCACATGTCCCGGGCCCGGGGGGAGAGCCTGCGCCGGGTACTGGTCGTCGGGCACGAGCTGTCGGTCATCGGCACCGCCCGCCAGCTGCGCCGGGAGAAGTACCACGGCCTTGAGGTGGTGGGCGCGTGCCTGCCGCCGGGCCACGACGGCGTGATCGACCTGCCGGTCTTCGGCACCTTCGACGACGTCGCGAGCGCGGTCGACCTGGCGGACGCGGACACCGTGGTCGTGCTGAGCTGCCCGGAGCTGGACGGCACCGTGCTGCGCCGGCTGGCCTGGCGCCTCGAGCGCGACGAGGTCGATCTGGTCGTCGCCAGCGCGCTGGTCGACGTGGCCGGCGCGCGTACCACGATCCGGCCGTTCGACGGCCTGCCGATGCTGCACGTCGAGCACCCGCGGCTGCACGGCGGCGCCCGCATCGTAAAGGACCTCTTCGATCGCTTCGGCGCCCTCGCCCTGCTCATCGTATTCGGGCCGCTGCTGTTAGCCGTCGCACTCTGCGTCCGGTTGACATCACGCGGGCCGGTACTCTTTCGGCAGGTGCGGGTCGGGCGTGACGGGTCCGAGTTCCGCATTTTCAAGTTCCGCAGCATGTACGTCGATGCCGAGGCCCGGCTGGCCGAGCTCCGGCATCTCAACGAGCACGACGGTGTGCTCTTCAAAATCCGTGACGATCCGCGCGTCACCCCGATCGGCCGGTGGCTGCGCAGGTTCTCGCTGGACGAACTCCCCCAGCTGCTCAACGTGGCGTCCGGGCGGATGTCGCTGGTCGGACCGCGGCCGCCGCTGCCGGAGGAGGTGGCCGCCTACGCCGACGACGTGCGCCGCAGGCTCGCGGTAAAGCCGGGCATGACGGGTCTATGGCAGGTTTCCGGACGATCGGACCTGCCCTGGGAGGAGGCGGTCAGGCTGGACCTTCGCTATGTGGAGAACTGGTCGCTCAGCTTGGACCTGGTGATCCTTTTGCGGACCATGACGGCGGTTGTTCGCTCATCCGGAGCGTACTGACATCTATGAGAGGCGAGACGATGGGCGAGCAGACAAGGACGTCGGCGCGCGTCACCGGTCAGCGCGACGCGGTCGCCGACGGCGGCACGCCGCCGGTCATCGACGCGGCGTTCGCGCGCTGGCTGGCGGACCGCGCCGGCCAGGTGCTGCTCCGGGTCCGCGACGAGATGGGGTACGCCGACGGCGCGGCGCTCAAGGCGGCCGGCGACAAGGCCGCGCACGAGCTGTTGCGCACCGAGCTGGCCCGCTGGCGCCCCGCCGACGCGGTGCTGTCGGAGGAGGACGACCACTCCCGCGTCGCGTGGCAGAACGGCGAGCCCGCCGCCCGCCCCGACCGGCTCGACGCCTCCCGGGTCTGGATCGTCGACCCGCTGGACGGCACCCGGGAGTTCTCCGAGGAGGGCCGCACCGACTGGGCCGTACACGTGGCGCTTTGGACCGCCGACTGCTCGCGGCCGAGCTGCCTCGCCGCGGGCGCCGTCGCGATGCCGGCCCGGCACCGCACGCTCGCCACCGACCTGCCGCCCGCGTACCCGCCGCTGCCGCTGGAGGCCGCGACCGGCGGACCGATCCGGATCGCCGCCAGCCGCACCCGGCCGCCGGCCTTCGTCACCGCCCTCGCCGAGGACATCGGCGCCGAGCTGGTGCCGATGGGCTCGGCCGGGGTGAAGATCGCCGCGGTGATCAACGGCGAGGCCGACGCGTACGTGCACGCGGGCGGGCAGTACGAGTGGGACAGCGCCGCCCCGGTGGCTGTGGCGTCGGCCACTGGGCTACATGCTTCCCGAATCGACGGGACTGCGTTGAAATACAACCAGGCCGATCCTAAGTTGCCGGATCTGGTGGTCTGTCGCAAGGACCTCGCTCCCCGATTGCTTGCAGCGCTGCAGCGTCACCTCCCGTAACCTGACCCCCGCGCAAAAGCTCGGCCGACACCCGAAAGGTCTGGAACCGATGAGCCAGACAAAGCCCTACCGCGTCTCGCATCTCGACGCTCTCGAAGCGGAGAGCGTCTTCGTCATGCGTGAGGTCATGGCGGAGTTCGAGCGGCCCGTGCTGCTCTTCTCCGGCGGCAAGGACTCGATCGTCATGCTCCGCCTCGCCGAGAAGGCGTTCGCGCCGGCGCGGATACCGTTCCCGGTGATGCACGTCGATACCGGGCACAACTTCCCGGAGGTCCTGGACTACCGCGACGCCCGGGTCGCCGAGCTGGGCCTGAACCTGGTCGTGGCCAGCGTGCAGGAGGCGATCGACTCCGGTGTGGTGCGCGAGCTGCCGGACGGCACCCGTAACCGGATCCAGACGCCGGTGCTGCTCGCGGCGGTGGAAAAGTACCGTTTCGACGCGTTGTTCGGCGGTGCCCGCCGCGACGAGGAGAAGGCCCGGGCGAAGGAGCGGATGTTCAGCTTCCGCGACGAGTTCGGCCAGTGGGACCCGAAGAACCAGCGCCCCGAGCTGTGGTCGCTGTATAACGGCCGGCACCACCCCGGCGAGTCGATCCGGGTGTTCCCGCTCTCCAACTGGACCGAGCTGGACGTGTGGCACTACATCGCCAAGGAGCGGCTGTCGCTGCCGAGCATCTACTACGCGCACGACCGCGAGGTCGTCGAGCGCGACGGGATGTTCTACGCGGTCAACGAGTTCATCGTCCCCCGGTCCGGCGAGAGTGTGCAGACCCGCCGGGTGCGCTACCGCACCGTCGGCGACGCGTCGCAGACCGCGGCGGTGCTGTCGGAGGCCGACACGGTCGAGAAGGTCATCGACGAGGTGGCGGCGACCCGGATCACCGAGCGCGGCGCGACCCGGGGCGACGACAAGGTCAGCGAGGCGGCGATGGAAGACCGTAAGCGGGAAGGCTACTTCTGATGAGTCAGGCAGTTCTGGAGTCCGACGAGGCTGCCGCCCGCAGCATGGACCTGTTGCGGTTCGCGACCGCCGGCAGCGTCGACGACGGCAAGTCGACCCTGATCGGCCGGTTGCTGTACGACACCAAGTCGCTCTTCTCCGACCAGCTCGAGGCGGTCGAGGCGGTCAGCGCCGCGCGTGGCGACGAGTACACCAACCTGGCGCTGCTGACCGACGGGCTGCGCGCGGAGCGGGAACAGGGCATCACCATCGACGTCGCGTACCGGTACTTCGCGACGCCGCGGCGCAAGTTCATCATCGCCGACACCCCGGGGCACATCCAGTACACCCGGAACATGGTCACCGGCGCCTCGACCGCGGACCTGGCGCTGATCCTGGTCGACGCCCGCAAGGGCCTGGTGGAGCAGTCCCGCCGGCACGCGTTCCTCACCTCGCTGCTGCGGGTGCCGCACCTGGTGCTCTGCGTCAACAAGATGGACCTGGTCGACTGGGACCGCGAGGTCTACGAGAAGATCGCCGACGAGTTCACCTCGTTCGCCGCCAAGCTGGAGATCGGCGACCTGACCGTCATCCCCGTCTCGGCGCTGGAGGGCGACAACATCGCCTCCCGCTCCGAGAAGAGCCCGTGGTACGAGGGCCCGTCGCTGCTGCACCACCTGGAGCACGTGCACATCGCCTCGGACCGCAACCTGGTCGACGTGCGCTTCCCGGTGCAGTACGTGATCCGTCCGCAGTCCACGGTGGTCACCGACTACCGCGGCTACGCGGGCCAGGTCGCCTCGGGCGTGCTCAAGCCCGGCGACGAGGTGATGGTGCTGCCGTCCGGCATGACCAGCAGGATCGCCGCGATCGACACCGCGGACGGCCCGGTCGACGAGGCGTTCCCGCCGATGTCGGTGACGGTCCGGCTCACCGACGAGATCGACATCTCGCGCGGCGACATGATCTGCCGGCCGCACAACGCGCCGACGGTCGCCCAGGACATCGAGGCGATGGTCTGCTGGATGGACGAGACCGCCCCGCTGCGCGTCGGCGCGAAGTACACCATCAAGCACACCACCCGCACGGCCCGCACGGTGGTCCGCGGCCTGCAGTACCGGCTCGACGTGAACACGCTGCACCGCGACGAGAGCGCGCCGCAGCTCGGTCTGAACGAGATCGGCCGGGTCAAGCTGCGCACCACGGTCCCGCTGCTCGCCGACGAGTACCGCCGCAACCGCACCACCGGCGGCTTCATCCTGATCGACGAGGCGACCAACCGCACCGTCGGCGCCGGAATGATCATCGAAGCCCAGTAGATACCCGGATCGCAACGTCACCCCGCCCGGCCACGGCCCGGCGGGGTGACGCGTTTCAGCTTGGGCACACCTGCATGTGGCTCGCCGGCACCCGCACGCCGCGCTCGGCGGACGACATCTGGCGGAGCAGGTCGAACGCCTCGGGGCAGCCGACCTCGTGAACGGCGAAGCACTCCTCCAGAATCCGCCACGTGTCGAAACCGGCCAAGCCGCGGCGCCTCGCGAAGTCCAGCGCCGGCTGGTCGTCGGTCAGGAAGAAGGCGCCCCGGTCGACGTACTGGAGGTGGTAAATGATCTCGGCCTCGCCCAGGTGTTTCGTCGGATTTCCGGGCAGCGCCCCGAGTGCGCGCCGAATGTTGTCGATCTCGATGAGGGCGGCCGTGGTTCCGCCGATCTCGACCGGCTCACCGAGCCACCCGGCGCCGAGCACCGATTGCAGGTAGGGCGTGAAGGGCAGGCTCCGCCGCAGTTCCCATTGAACCGTCTCCGTCCAGCGGGCTCGGTGGCCGTATCGACCCTCGAGAAGGTCCAGGCGGTCGACCGCCGCGAAGTTCCACAGCGTGCACGCGTCGAAGTAGACGTCGCCGATGCGGGAGTTCAAAGGTTGTACTCCATGGAGTCGGCGGTCTCGTCGGCCGTGACCTCCGTCGGGGGTCTGAGCTCCGCCAGCAGGAGTTCCGGGTCGATGGCCAGTAGCTCCGCCAGCGGGCGAACGCTGATCCGTCCCTGGAAGTAGGCCTCCATCGCGCGATCGAGGAGGTTTCCGGGTGCGCGCCGGTCGCCCCGAGCCTGCAGATCGCTTGCTCTCCCGCTGCGGAGCGCAATGCGGTTGGACGACATGGACCGGACGCGATCGCGGCCGGCCGCATTCACCACACCCACGTTGTGCAGGCGGAATGCCAGGGCGTCCAGGCTGACGCCGAACCGGCCGAGCAACTGCGCCACGATCTCCTCGGAGGCACCGCCGTGCGGTACCGCGGCGCGGATCGCTGCCTCCGGCATCAGGAAGGCGGCGGCGAAGGCGTTGGCTCGCGTCTCCTCCGGCGTCCTGCGGCCGAACACGTCCTCGTCCACCAGGAGATCCTGCGAGTCGCCTGCGACGAGGTGACCGAGCTCGTGCGCGAGCGTGAAGCGCTGCCGGGTCGCGGCGATATTGCTGCTCACCAGCGCGAGCCGGAACCCGCCGCAGGTTGCGCACAAGCCGTCGAGGCCCGTCGGCAGAGGTTCGAAGCCGATGTCGATCCCGAGCTTCTGCTCCAGCAGGTCGGAAAGCTCGGTCAGCTCGTAGGGCAGGTCGTCGTCGCCGATGCCCATCCAGGCCCGGGTCCGCCTGCTCAGCTCGGCGCCCTGTGCGTAGGCCTGGCCGTCCAGACCCGAGGAGTCGCAAAGACTCGCTGACCAACCGAAGCCAAGGTCGGCCAGCAGTCTTTCAAGCTCCAGGAGGAAGCGACTTCGGTCCAGCGCCGACATCAGCGCCGGGCTGGTGTCGGGCTGGGCCCTTGCGGCGACCGCCACGGTCGGCTCGGCCGAATCCGAGAGCAACGACTGCACGGAAACGCCGAGCCGCTCCGCGATCAGCGCCACCTCGAGCGACTTGAAGTTGCGGACTCCGCCCAATGCCTTCGACAAGGCGGACGGATCGATGCCGATGGCCTGAGCCAGGCTCTGCTGACTCAGGCCTGCGCTGTTCATGGCCGAGCGAATTCGCGAGATGAGCGTTTCGGAACTTACCGCCATGCGAAAACAGTATGTGGTCCTTGCGAAAATCGCAACGACGCAGCAAGCGGTTGATCAGGCAATTCATACATACGTTCTAGTTCGCGCTGTGCCGGTCAGGGCAGGCGGGCGGCGCCCGGGCCGGGGGTGGCCGACCAGGTGGTCGGTGCCGTGAAGCCGTGTTCGGCGTATGCGTGCTCCACCGCCGCCGTCGTCGCCTCCGCCCGGTCCGCGTCGATCAGGGCCAGGACGCAGCCGCCGAAGCCGCCGCCGGTCATCCGGGCGCCGTACGCGCCCGCCGCCAGCGCCGCCCGCACGGCAACGTCCACCTCCGGGACGGTGATCTCGAAGTCGTCGCGCATCGAGGCGTGCGACGCGGTCATCAGCGGCCCGATCTCCCGGATCCGCCCCGCGCGCAGCAGTCCGACCGTGTCCAGCACCCGCTGGTCCTCGGTGACGACGTGCCGGACCCGGCGCCGCATCACCTCGTCGTCCAGCTTGGTGAGCGCCTCGTCCAGCTCGTCCGGGTGCACGTCGCGCAGGGCCGGTACGCCGAGGATCCGCGCCGCCTCCTCGCACGAGCGGCGGCGGGCGCCGTACTCGCCGTCGACGTGCTGGTGCGGCGCGTTGCTGTTGATGATGAGGATGGCCAGGCCGGCGGCGGCCAGGTCGAACGGGATCTGCTCGACCTCGAGCGACCGGCAGTCCAGGAACAGCGCCCGGCCCTGCTCGCAGCGGATCGACGCCGACTGGTCCATGATCCCGGTCGGCGCGCCGACGTAGACGTTCTCCGCCCGCTGCGCCAGCGCCGGGCGCTCCGCAACCGGCAGGTCGAGGCCGCCGAGGTCGACCAGCGCGGTGAGCACCGCCGACTCGAGGGCCGCCGACGAGGAGACGCCCGCGCCGACCGGCACGTCCGAGGAGATCGCGATCCGGGCCGGCGGCACCTCGAAGCCCGCGTCGTGCAGGGCCCAGACCACCCCGGCCACGTACGCCGCCCAGCCCTGGACGGCGCCGAGCTCGGTGGACGTGAAGGTGACGGGCTCGGGCGCGAAGTCCGAGCACACCGTCCAGCCCGGCTCGCTCGACCGGGCCGCGGCGGCGACGACCCGCTGTTGCAGGGCGAACGGCAGCACGAAGCCGTCGTTGTAGTCGGTGTGCTCCCCGATCAGGTTGACCCGCCCGGGCGCCGCCCAGCGGCCGGTTGGCTCGCCGGCGAACGCGGCGACGAAGGCTGCGGAGGCGTCAGTCATGGCGACGATCAGATCACGCGACGTGGCTGCGGTAGAAGGCCCAGGCATCGCCGATCATGTCGTTCAGGGTGTTCTTCTCCGGCACCCAGCCGAGCTCCTCGCGGGCCCGCTGCGACGACGCGACCAGGGTGGCCGGGTCGCCGTCGCGGCGCGGCGCGATCTCGACCGGCAGGTCCGCGCCGGTGACTTCGCGGACGGCCTCGACGACCTGGCGGTTGGAGAAGCCGTTGCCGTTGCCGAGGTTGTAGATCCGGTGCTCGGAGGCGGTGGCCGCGTCGAGCGCCAGCAGGTGCGCCCGGGCCAGGTCCTGCACGTGGATGTAGTCGCGCACGCAGGTGCCGTCGACGGTGGGGTAGTCGTCGCCGAAGAGCTGCAGCTTGTCGCGCTTGCCCGCGGCGGCCTGCAGGGCGATCGGGATGAGGTGGGTCTCCGGGTCGTGGCGCTCGCCGATGGCGGTGCCGTCGGGGCGGATCAACGCGCCGGCCACGTTGAAGTACCGCAGCGAGACCGCGGCGAGGCGGTGCGCGAAGGCCTCCGAGGTCAGCGCGTGGTCGAAGGTGAGCTTGGTGGCGCCGTACGTGTTGGTCGGCGCCTTCACCGCGCCCTCGGTGATCGGCAGCTCGGTAGGGTTGCCGTAGACGGCGGCGGTGGAGGAGAAGACGAAGCGGGGCACGCGGGCGGCCCGGACGGCGTCGAGCAGGGCCAGGGAGCGGACCACGTTGTGATCCCAGTAGAGCTCCGGCTTGGTCATGGACTCGCCGGCGGCGATCAGGCCCGCGAAGTGCAGCACGGCGTCGAAGCCCGCGTCCGGGGTCAGCACGCCGCCGGCCTCGGCGATGTCCGCCTGCACGAACGTGGCGTCGGGTGCGACCGCCTCGCGGAAGCCGGTGCTGAGATTGTCCAAGACGGTGACCTCGTGTCCGGCGTCGAGCAGCAGCCGGCTGGTGACGCTGCCGACGTAGCCGGCGCCTCCCGTGACGAGCAGTTTCACGTCGTGACCTTTCGTGGCGGGGTGCGTTGACGGACGCGGGACTCTAGCTTAACTTTCCACCAAGAACGCTCAAAAGTCAACAGATTCAAACATCAGACTATCGGTAGCCGGGCGTTTGACGGAAAGCCAGCCGAGACTGACACAATGGCGCTCATGTCCGACGCCGACCACCGTCCTCGGGTGCTCTCCGGCATCCAGCCGACCGCCGACTCCTTCCATCTCGGCAACTATCTCGGCGCGGTCCGGAACTGGGTCGCGATGCAGGAGACCGCAGACGCCTTCTACTGCGTCGTCGACCTGCACGCCATCACCATGGGGCACGATCCGGTCGCCCTGCGCGCCCGCACCCGGCTCTCGGTGGCGCAGCTGCTCGCCCTCGGGCTCGACCCCGAGCGTTGCACCCTGTTCGTGCAGTCGCACGTGCCCGAGCACGCCCAGCTCGGCTGGGTGCTGAGCTGCATCACCGGCTTCGGCGAGGCCGGCCGGATGGTCCAGTTCAAGGACAAGTCGGCGAAGCAGGGCTCCGACACCACCAGCGTCGGGCTGTTCACCTACCCGATCCTGCAGGCGGCGGACATCCTGCTCTACCAGGCCGACGCCGTGCCGGTCGGCGAGGACCAGCGGCAGCACCTGGAGCTCACCCGCGACCTGGCGCAGCGCTTCAACACCCGCTTCGGACAGACGTTCACGGTGCCGTCGCCCTACATCGTGCGCGACACCGCGAAGATCACCGACCTGCAGGACCCGACGTCGAAGATGTCGAAGTCCGCGTCGTCGCCGAACGGCATCATCGAGCTGCTCGAGGATCCCGCCCGCTCGGCCAAGAAGATCAAGTCGGCGGTCACCGACACCGGCCGCGAGATCCTCTACGACGAGGAGAACAAGCCCGGCATCAGCAACCTGCTGACCATCTACGCCGCGCTGACCAGCCGGACCATAGACGAACTGCTCGAGCAGTACGACGGCCGCGGCTACGGCGACCTCAAGAAGGACCTCGCCGAGATCGTTGTCGAGTTCGTCAAGCCGATCCAGGAGCGCACCCGCGCCTACCTCGAGGACCCGGGCTACCTGGACAAGATCCTCGCGGTCGGTTCCGACAAGGCGCGCGCCGTCTCGGCGGTCACGCTGGCGAGCGCGTACCAGCACATCGGCTTCCTCAGCCCCGCGCGCGGGGCCTGACCCAGGTGGCCGAGGGCACGACGCGCATCGGCGTCGCGATCGACATCCCCGAGCCGTGGGGCTCGCAGCTGACCCGGCGCCGGGCCGAGGCGGGTGATCCGCAGGCCGCGTACACGCCGGCGCACGTCACGCTCCTCGGCCCGACCGAGATCGTCACCGAGTCGCTGCCCGCCGTCGAGAAGCACCTCGAGGCGGTGGCCTCGGCGCAGCGGCCCTTCACCATCCACCTGCGCGGCACCGGCACGTTCCGGCCGATCACCGAGGTCGTCTTCGTGACCCTCGCGGTCGGCATCAGCGAGTGCGAGCTGCTCGCGGGCGCCATCGCCGCCGCCGACGGGGTGCACCGCGACCAGCGGTTCCCGTACCACCCGCACGTCACGGTCGCGCAGGACGTGTCGGGCGACGCCCTCGACGCGGTGTTCGAGGAGCTCGCCGGCTTCTCCGCCCGCTTCGACGTCGGCTCGTTCACCCTCTTCACGCACGGCGGCGAGGGTCCGTGGCAGCGTCGCCGGGACTATCCGCTCGGCGGTCTGCGTTAGCCAGCCGGACCCGCCGGACGAAGCCCCGGAAAATGCGGGCGGGCCTGCGGAGACACCGGTCACTTCTTTCGGTACGGTCGGCGGCGTGAACGCCATCGACCGGGCGTACGCGGCGGTCGAGGCCCGGATCATGGCGCTGCGGCACCGCTCCCCGCAGTTCGACCACTTCTGCCGGGCCTGGCTGCGCTACGAGGCGGTGCTGGGCGGGCGGCTCGCGGCGGCGATCGCGTACTACGGCTTCTTCGCGGTGTTCGCGCTGACTCTGATCGGCTACTCGGTCTTCGGCTTCCTGATCAACTCGAACGTGGACCTGTTCGAGGTCGTGCAGGAGTTCCTGGAGCAGAACCTGCCGTTCCTGGACGTGCAGGCCATCGTCGACAGCGGACGCACGGTCGGCATCGTCGGCATCGTCGGCCTGGTCTTCACCGGCATCGGCTGGGTCGAGGCGATCCGCTCCTCGCAGCGGCTGATCTGGCAGCTCAACCAGCAGCCCGGCTACATCGGCGTCCGGCAGGCCGTCGATCTGCTGGTCCTGATCGGAATACTGCTGCTGCTCGCCGTCTCGGTGTTCGCCGTCTACGGCCTCGAGGAGTTACTGGAGTGGATCGCCGGCGGCGAGGCCTCGCTCCTGCGCTCCGCCGTCAACCTGATCCTCACCGTGGCGATCAACATGGTGCTCGCGGCGGCCCTGCTGGCCGCGGTGCCGCGCCTGCGGATGACCGCGCGCCGGATGCTTCCGCCGGTGCTGCAGGTCGGCATCGGCATCACCCTGCTGAACACCGTCGGCCGGTTCTTCGTCAACCTGGTCGAGCGTAATCCGGCGTACGCCCTGGTCGCCAGCGCCGTCGGCGTGCTGGTCTACCTGTACGTCTTCAACCAGCTGCTGCTCTTCGGCGCGTCGTGGGCGGCGACCAGTCCGCACGGCCGGGTGGTGGACCTGTCGGCGGACGATAAAACCGCTCCGGTGGGGCAAAACACCTGGATCCGGCACGACCGGGCGCAATGATGGGCGCGTGGGCACCCTTGTGACGCTGCACCTGCCGCCCGACTCGCCGGTGGCGGACCTGCCGTGGATCATCACCATCGGCGCGCTGGACGACGACGAGGAGTGGGCGCCGCTGGTCTGCGGGCCGTACGAGCGGCCGCACGCCCTCGCGCTGGCCCAGGCCGTCGTCGCCGACGAGGACCTGATGGCGGTGGTCGAGCCGCTGCTGCCGCTGGCCGAGCTGGCGGCGATCCGCGACGAGATCGCGCTGGCCCGGGCCGGAAACGATCCCGGCGTCGACGCCGAGGAGGTGACCGCGGACGAGCCGCGCCGCACCACCCCGGGCCGCCCGCCGACCGGGTCCGAGGTGCGGGCCGGCTTCGGCCGCATCGCGGCGCGGCTGGCCGCCGGCGGCTGACCAGCGCTCAGCCGAGCAGCGTACGCACGCCCCGCAGGTAGGTCTCCTTGTCCGGGTAGCCGACCAGCTGGCGTTGCAGCGCGTAGCCCGGGAACAGCCCGAACAGCACGGCCGACATCGCCGCCACGTCCGTGTCCGGGCCCAGTTCGCCCCGCTCGACCGCGCGCCGGGCGATCGTCAGGAAGGGCTGCCGCAGCTCGCGGTAGCGCTCCCGGACGATGGCGCCGATCGCGGGATCGAGGACCGCCTCGCTCCAGACCTGGAGGGCCAGCGGGAAGAACCCGTCGGGTCCGGTCTGCGCGTCGGCCAGCTCCAGCACCCGGTCCATCGCCTCCATCAGGGGCAGGTCCAGATCCGCGAGCTCCTCGAGCTGAACGACCAGCCGGCCCGCGACGCTCAGGGAGATGGCGTTGATGATCTCGTCTTTCGACTTGAAGTAGCGGTAGACCGCGCCCACCGACAGCCCGGCCTCCTGGATCAGGTCCTGCATCGACGTGTTGTGCAGGCCGTTACGCAGGAAGCAGAGGCGGGCCGCGGCGAGAATCTGCTCGCGGCGGGCGGTCAGGTGGTCCTCGGATACACGTGGCACGTCGCACATTCTAAAACGAACGCTCGTTCTTGACACCCTCGACCGACCGGGAGCAAGCTGTGGGTACCAAAGAGAACGAGCATTCGTTTTAGGAGACCGACATGTCCAGGCTGCCGAGAGCAACCTCCCTGGCCGTCCTCGTCGCCGTGGCCGCGGTGGCCGTGCAGGCCCTGCTGGTGCCGCTGTTCGCCGGGCCGGCCGCCAACCTCGAGCCGCGCGACCTGCCCGTCGCCGTCGCCGGTCCGGCGCCCGCCGCCGATCAGCTCGCCGCGCGCCTCGCCGCCGCGCACCCCGGCGCCTTCGACGTCCGGGTGGTCGCCGACGCAGACGCCGCGATCCGGAACCGCGACGTCTACGGCGCGATCGTCCTCGGTCCGCAGGGGCCGTCGCTGCACGTCGCCTCCGCCGCCGGCCCGGCCGTGGCGAGCCTGTTGACCCAGGCCACCGCGACGCTCGGCGAAGGCCGGCCGGTTCCGGTCGTCGACGTCGTGCCGAACGACGCGGACGACCCGCGCGGAGCCGGGTTCGGCTCGGGCTTCCTGCCGCTCGCCATGACCAGCCTGGTCGCCGGGATCCTGACCTTCCTGCTCGTCAGGCGCCGGGGCGACCGGCTGCTCGCGCTCGGCACGTTCGCGGTGCTCGCCGGCCTGGTCGGCGCGGCCGTCCAGCAGTACTGGCTCGGCGTGCTGCCGGGCGACTACCTGAGCAACGCGGCCGTGATGGGCCTGTTCGGGCTCGCGGTCGCCGGCACCGTCGCCGGGCTGGCCGCCGTGCTGGACCGGGCCGGGCTGGCGCTGGGCGCCCTCACGGTCTTCCTCGTCGGCAACGCGCTCTCCGGGGTCAGCTCGGCCGCGGAACTGCTGCCGCAGCCGTGGGGGACCGTCGGGCAGTACCTGCCGATCGGGGCGGGCTCGACGCTGCTCCGCTCGGTCGCGTACTTCGACGGCAACGGCGCGGGCACCGCGATCTGGGTGCTCTGCGCGTACGCGATCGGTGGTCTGGTCCTGGTCTCGGTCGGACGGCGCGGGCTGGCCGGGCCCACCGCCGAGGTCGCGCCGGTCACCGCGGAGCGTGAGCCCGCGCTGGCGGGCTGAGCGACGGATCGCCGGGGGCAGCGCCGGACGGCCGCCCCCGGCCCGCGCATACTGCTCGGCGTGGTGCTCTCGCGGCGGTGGTCGGCGTTCCTGGTGGCGGTCGGTGTCTGGACCTGGTTGATCTGGCCCCGGTTCGGGCTGGCGATCTGGAAGGACGACCGGTCCTTCTCGGGCGGCGCGCCGACGTCGTTCCTCTGGGTGCACGCCCTGCTGATCGGCGCGTCGCTCGTCATCGGCACGACGGTCGGCGTGCTCGGCGTCCGGGCCTGGCGCAAGGCGGGCCCGCGCGCCGCCGAAGAAAGCGCCGTCGCGGGCGGACGCGCGCCGAAAGATTGACTGCCGATTACCCGGCCAACCGGGCAATTGCCTCCCCGTGGACGCTAAAGCAGCGTTCAGCAGCCGACGCGATTGCAGCCAGATAACGGTGCGCCAACAGTCCGGGCCGATTTCCTGACGCCGCCCTGGCCTGCGGCTACGCTCCCGCCTGAGACGCACCGCGAGGTGTCGGTGCGCTGTGGAAGGAGGGCGTCTTGCGCCCAGTACGTGGGAAGCGAATCGTTGCGATTCTCGCGGCGGGTGGGCTCTCGCTCGCCGCCGCTGCCTGTGGCGACGCCCCTGAAGAGACCCCCAGTGGCTCCGGCGCGAGCACCGCGGCGGCATATAAGGCCTGCATGGTCACCGACACCGGTGGCATCGACGACAAGTCGTTCAACGCCTCGGCGTGGGCCGGCCTGCAGGCCGCGAAGGAAGCCCAGAGCAGCGTCGAGCCGAAGTACGTGGCGTCGACCTCCGAGGCCGACTACGAGCCGAACCTGCGGCAGTTCGTCACGCAGAAGTGCAACTTCATCCTCTCGGTCGGCGGCCTGATGGGCGACTCCACCAAGAAGGTCGCGACGGAGAACCCCAGCCAGCAGTTCGGCATCGTGGACGCCGCCATCCCGGACGCGACCAACGTGTTCCCGATGCAGTTCGCCACCGAGCAGGCCGCGTTCCTGGCCGGCTACCTCGCCGCGGGCTACTCCAAGACCGGCAAGGTCGCCACCTACGGCGGCCTGAAGATCCCGCCGGTCACCGTCTTCATGGACGGCTTCGCCGACGGCGTCGCGCACTACAACAAGGTCAAGGGCAAGAAGGTCGCCGTGCTCGGCTGGGACAAGGCCAAGCAGAACGGCACCTTCGCCGAGAACTTCGGCGACCAGAACAAGGGCAAGTCGATCACCAACACGTTCGTCGCCCAGGGCGCCGACGTGATCATGCCAGTGGCCGGCGGCACGGGCCTGGGCACCGCGGACGTCGCCAAGGCGTCCAACGGCAAGGTCTCGGTCATCTGGGTCGACCAGGACGGCTGCAAGAGCGCCGAGCAGTACTGCGAGGTCTTCCTGACCACGGTCGTCAAGAACATCACCGACGCCGTCAAGGGTGCCGTCGTGGACGGTGCGAGCGGCAAGCCCCTCGCCGCGACCCCGGGCTACCTGGGCACGCTGGAGAACAACGGCGTGTCGATCGCGCCGTTCAACCAGTTCGAGAGCAAGGTCGACGCGGGCCTCAAGGCCGAGGTCGACAAGCTGAAGGCGGACATCATCGCGGGCACCGTCAAGGTCGAATCGGCCAACGCGCCCAAGTGATCCGCGGTTAGATCCAGCATTTCGGCCGCCGCGCGGTCGCGGGGGTTCTTTTCCCCGCGGCCTGCGCGGCGGCTCTGCTCAGGCTGCTAACGTCCCTCCGTTGATCACCAGCCTCTCGTCTGCAGGAGATTCCGCTGAGACTCGAACTGCGCGGCATCACCAAGCGCTTCGGCGACCTGGTGGCCAACGACCACATCGACCTGACCGTCGAGCCCGGCGAGGTGCATGCCCTGCTCGGCGAGAACGGCGCGGGCAAGTCCACCCTCATGAACCAGCTCTACGGGCTGCTGCAGCCCGATGAGGGCGAGATCGTCGTCGACGGCGAGGCGCGGACCTTCCGCAGCCCCCGCGACGCCATCGCCGCCGGCATCGGCATGGTCCACCAGCACTTCATGCTCGTGCCCGTCTTCACCGTCGCGGAGAACATCGCGCTGGGCGCGGAGAAGACCCGGGCCGGCTTCCTGGACCGGCGCCGGGCCCGGCGCGAGGTCATCGAGGTCTCCGAGCGGTACGGCCTGCCGGTCGACCCCGACGCCCTGGTCGAGAACCTGCCGGTCGGCGCGCAGCAGCGCGTCGAGATCGTCAAGGCGCTGACCCGCGACGTCGACCTGCTCATCCTCGACGAGCCGACCGCGGTGCTGACTCCGCAGGAGACCGAGGAGCTGCTCGCGGTCATGCGCGGGCTCGCGTCCGCCGGCAAGTCCATCGTCTTCATCACCCACAAGCTCAAAGAGGTCAAGGCGATCGCCGACCGGATCACCGTGATCCGGCGCGGGCGCACCGTCGGCACCGCCTCGCCGCAGACTCCCGAGGACGAGCTCGCCGCCCTGATGGTCGGCCGCGCGGTCAGCCTCGAGGTCAGCAAGGCGCCGTCCGAGCCGGGCCGGGAGGTTCTCAAGATCTCCAGCCTGATCGTGGACGACGACCGCGGCGTGCGCGCCGTCGACGGCGTCGACCTGGTCGTGCGCGCCGGCGAGGTGCTGGGCATCGCGGGCGTGCAGGGCAACGGGCAGACCGAGCTCGTCGAGGCCGTCATGGGCCTGCGCCAGCCGCGCGGCGGCGAGATCACGGTCGACAACGAGGACCTCACCAAGATGTCGACCAAGCGGATCCTGCGCTCCGGCATCGGCTACGTGCCGGAGGACCGCAGCCTCGACGGCGTGGTCAAGGAGTTCTCCGTCGCGGAGAACCTGGTGCTCGACCAGTACGACCGGGCGCCGTACGGCAACGCCTTCCGGCTCAACCCGGCCGCCGTCGCGGCGGCGGCGCGGGAGCGGGTCGAGCAGTTCGACATCCGTACCTCGTCGCCCGAGGCGGCGGTGAGCACGCTCTCCGGCGGTAACCAGCAGAAGGTGGTCGTGGCCCGGGAGCTGTCCCGGCCGCTGCGGCTGTTCATCGCGTCGCAGCCGACCCGTGGTGTGGACGTCGGCTCGATCGAGTTCATCCACGGCCGGATCGTGCACGAGCGGGACGTCGGCACGGCCGTGCTGGTGGTCTCCAGCGAGCTGGACGAGGTGGTGGGCCTCGCCGACCGGATCGCGGTCATGTACCGGGGCCGGATCCTGGCGATCGTCTCCCCGGACACGCCGCGCGAGGAGATCGGCCTGCTGATGGCCGGCATCACCGATCCGGACGCGGCCGTGCCCGCGCCGGACGCGGAACCGGCCGCGGACGAGACCGACGGCGACGGCGACGGGGTTGCAGAGAAGGGGACCAAGTGACCACGGACGGACCGGCCGCGGAGCCGGCAACGGACGCAAAGGCCGCGCCCGCCGCTTCCGGCAAGGAGAAGCCGGGCGGCGACGACTCGTTCATGAGTCACTTCCTGCACAACCTGTGGTCCGCGAACACGGTCACGGTGACGGTGCTCTCCATCGTGCTGGCCTTGTTCATCGGCGCGATCCTGATCATCGTTTCCGACCCCGCGGTGCTGGAGACGTTCTCGTACCTGACCGCCCGCCCGGCCGACGCGATCAACGCCAGCTGGGAGGTCGTCAGCAACGCCTACGCGGACCTGTTCAAGGGCGCGATCGTCGACCCGGCGGCCATCGAGGCCTGGGCGAACGGCACCGGGACCCTCAAGCAGGTGTTCTTCCCGATCTCGGAGACGCTGACCTACGCGGCCCCGCTGGTCTTCACCGGCCTCTCGGTGGCGCTGGCGTTCCGCGGCGGCCTCTTCAACATCGGCGGCCAGGGCCAGGCGATCATCGGCACGATCTTCGCCGCGCTGGCCGGCTTCCTGCTGCCGCTGCCGCCGGTGATCCACCTGTTCGCCGCGCTCGCCGCCGGCCTGCTCGGCGGCGCGCTGTGGGGCTTCGTGCCGGGCGTCCTCAAGGCGCGCACCGGCGCGCACGAGGTCATCGTCACGATCATGCTGAACTACACGGCCAACCTGTTCCTGAGCTGGCTGATCCTGCAGAAGGGCATCCAGGCCACCGGCCGCAGCGACGCCATCAGCGAGCCGGTCGACTCCTCCGCGCAGCTGCTGAGCGTCGGCGGCGAACTCCGGATCAACCTGGGCATCGTGCTCGCGGTGCTCACCACGGCCGGGGTCGCCTGGCTGCTCAACCGCTCGTCGTTCGGCTTCGAGCTGCGGGCCGTCGGCGCCAACCCGGCCGCCGCGAAGACCGCCGGCATCAGCGTCGGCCGGACCTACACGCTGCTCATGGTCGCGGCCGGCGCCCTCGCCGGCCTCGGCGGCGCCACCCAGGTGCTCGGCACGGCGCACGCCCTGACCACGCAGGTGGCCGGCAACATCGGCTTCGACGGCCTGCTCGTCGCCCTGCTCGGCCGCAACCGGCCGTGGGGCACGCTGCTCGCCGCGATCCTCTTCGGCGCGCTGCGCGCCGGCGGCAACCGGATGCAGTCGTTCTCGGGCATCTCCCTGGAGCTGGTGACGGTCCTGCAGGCGCTGATCGTCATCTTCATCGCCGCACCGGCCCTGGTGAAGGCGATCTTCCACCTGCGAGCGGCGCGCTCCGCGCGGCTCGGCGCATCGATGGCGAAGGGCTGGTGACCCCGGTGTCGACGGCGACAGTGGAGGAGCTGACGGAGGCGACCGCCCCGAAGCGGTTCTGGGACCGCTCGCGGCGGCTCGGCGCCGCGCTGGTGCTGCTCGGCCTGGTGGCGATCGGGGTCTTCGGCCCGCTCGCGCCGTCCGAGACGGCCCGCTTCACCCTCAGCGAGGACGCCGAGGGCGCCGCGCTCTCGATCAACGGGCAGTTCGGCGCGATCCTGTTCGGCCTGGTCGCGCTCGGCGCCGGTGCGGTGCTGCTGGCCGGCATCGCCCGCCGGCAGCAGACGCTGGTGCTCAGCCTCGGCATCCTCGGCTTCGTGCTGTCGTTCCTGTGCTGGCAGGTGGCGGGCAAGTTCCTGCCGCTGGTCGACACGGCGAGCGGCACGCTCGAGCTGGCGGTGCCGCTGCTGCTCGGCGCCCTGGCGGGCGTGCTCGGCGAGCGCTCCGGCGTGGTCAACGTGGCCATCGAGGGCCAGTTCCTGATGGGCGCGTTCGGCGCGGCCCTGGTCGGCACGATGGCGACCAGCGTCTGGCTCGGCCTGTTCAGCGCGGCCATCGGCGGCCTGATCATCGCGGCGATCCTGGCGCTGCTGGCGATCCGCTACCTGGTGGACCAGGTCGTGGTCGGCATCGTGCTCAACCTGCTGGCGGTGGGCATCACCGGCTTCCTCTACGAGCGGCTCATGCAGCCCGAGGCGCAGTCGTACAACGAGCCGCCGCGGATGCCCGAGTGGAGCATCCCGGTCCTGTCCGACATCCCGGTCATCGGCCCGGTGCTGTTCGAGGCGAACCTGCTGGTCTGGCTCGCGCTGATCCTGGTCTTCGCGATCCACTTCGGGCTCTCCCGGACCCGCTGGGGTCTGCGCACCCGGGCGGTCGGCGAGCACCCGACCGCGGCCGACACGGTCGGCATCCGGGTACGCGGCCTGCGGTACGTCAACGTGCTGCTCGGCGGCCTGATCGCCGGCGCGGGCGGCGCGTACTTCACGCTGGTGGCGACGGGCAGCTTCAACAAGAACATGACAGCGGGCGCGGGCTTCATCGCGCTGGCGGCGCTGATCTTCGGCCGCTGGACCCCGTTCGGCGCGCTGGGCGCGGCGCTGTTCTTCGGCTTCACGCAGAAGCTCGCGACGTACCTGAGCGTGGCGGGCAGCTCGGTGCCGAGCCAGTTCCTGAACATGCTGCCGTACCTCGCGACGATCGTGGCGGTGGCGGGCCTGGTCGGCCGCGTACGCGCGCCCGCCGCGGACGGCCAGCCCTACGTGAAGAGCTAGGCCGTTCAGGGGAGCCGCGTCCGGCCGGATCGGTGGTGGTGCAGAATCGGCGGCATGGAGATCGACTGGCCCGCGCTGCGGGCCGCCGCCATCGAGGCCATGCGGCACGCCTACGCGCCATACTCCGACTTTCCGGTCGGGGTGGCCGCGCTGGTCGACGACGGCCGGGTGGTCGTCGGCTGCAACGTCGAGAACGCCTCGTACGGCATCGGCCTCTGCGCCGAGTGCGGGCTGGTCAGCTCGCTGCACGCCACCGGCGGGGGCCGGCTGGTCGCGGTCTCCTGCGTCGACGCCAACGGCCTGCCGCTGATGCCGTGCGGCCGCTGCCGGCAACTGCTCTACGAGCACGGCGGCGCCGACTGCCTGGTCGAGGCGCTGCCCCGGCCGCTGACGCTGGCCCAGCTGCTGCCGAACGCGTTCGGGCCGGACGACATCGAGAAGGTCACCGGGCCGTCCGCGGTGCCGGCCGTGCCGCCGCAGCTGGCCAAGTGGCGGGGCCGCGGCACCGTCTTCGTGCACCCCGACCTCTCCGGGGGCGAGCAGGTCTGGACGGGCTACTGGGAACGTTCCGCCGGAAGCCCGAACGAGATCGACGCGGAGAAGGGCATCCTCGAGGAGGGCCCCATCTTCCCGACCGCCGCGGGCGCGGTGGCGTGGGCACTGACCCGCACACCGAGAATCGTGGTGGTGGACGCCGACGGGGGCCTCTCCTGGGCCGGCGAGGGTGAACCGCCGGAGGGCATCGGCACGAGGTGGGAGCAGTAATGAGCGAGCTTGCGAGCGAATCATCAACTCAGTCCCGAGCTCTTGGCATCGCCGGAGCGCCAGCGGAGGCGATGGCATGAGCGAGTTTGCCGCGGTTGACGTCATTCGGGCGAAGCGGGACGGGCAGACGCTGTCCGACGCGCAGATCGACTGGGTCGTCGACGCGTACACCAAGGGCGTCGTCGCCGACGAGCAGATGTCCGCGCTCGCCATGGCCATCCTGCTGCGCGGGATGACGGCCGCGGAGATCGCCCGCTGGACCGCCGCGATGATCGCCAGCGGCGAGCGGCTCGACCTGTCCGCGGTGTCCCGCCCGACCGTCGACAAGCACTCCACCGGCGGCGTCGGCGACAAGATCACGCTGCCGCTCACGCCGCTGGTCGCCGCGTGCGGCGCGGCGGTGCCGCAGCTCTCCGGCCGTGGCCTCGGGCACACCGGCGGCACCCTGGACAAGCTCGAGTCGGTGCCCGGCTGGCGGGCGACGCTGAGCAACGACGAGTTCGTCCGGCAGCTGCGGGACGTCGGCGCGGTCATCTGCGCCGCCGGCGACGGCCTCGCGCCGGCCGACCGCAAGCTGTACGCGCTGCGCGACGTCACCGGCACCGTCGAGGCCATCCCGCTGATCGCCAGCTCGATCATGAGCAAGAAGATCGCCGAGGGCACCGGCGCGCTGGTGCTGGACGTCAAGGTCGGCACGGGCGCGTTTATGAAGGACGTCGGCATGGCCCGCGAGCTGGCGCGCACGATGGTCGAACTGGGCGGCGCGCACGGCGTGCGCACGGTCGCGCTGCTCACCGACATGAACACGCCGCTCGGGCTGGCCGTCGGCAACGCCATCGAGGTCGAGGAGTCCCTCGAGGTGCTGGCCGGCGGCGGCCCCGCGGACGTGGTCGAGCTGACGCTGGCCCTGGCCCGGGAGATGCTCGCGGCGGCCGGCCTGGACGCCGACCCGGCGAAGGCCCTCGAATCCGGCGCCGCGATGGACTCGTGGAAGGCGATGATCCGCGCGCAGGGCGGCGACCCGGACGCGCCGCTGCCCACCGCCCGGGAGACCGAGGTGCTGCGCGCGGGCGCCGACGGCGTGGTCGAGAGCATCGACGCGCTGGACATCGGCCTGGCCGCCTGGCGGCTCGGCGCCGGCCGGGCCCGCAAGGAGGACCCGGTCAGCTTCGGCGCGGGCATCATGCTCAAGGTCCGGCCCGGCGACACCGTCCGCGCCGGCGACCCGCTGCTCGAACTCCGTACCGATGACGGGTCCAGGATCGCCGCCGCGCTCGCGGTGGCCGACGGCGCGATCCGGATCGGACAGGAACCGCCCGCCCCTACGCCTCTGCTCATCGACCGCATAGCCTGAGCGGTCATGAAGGCCGCCCCCGATCCCCGAGCGGTGCGCGACGCCAGCCTGGACGAGCTCGACAGGCTGGGACTTCCGCTGCCGCCGCCGGCATTCCCGCTGGTCTGGGAGCCGGGTGACGGCGTGGCACTGCGCGCGACCGGGGAGATAGAGGCCCGGGCGGCGGTGCTGCACGTGGTGGTGGCGCGCTGCTTCGGCATGCCGACGGAGACGGCCATGAGCTGGCTGCTCGGCTCGCACCTGGTCGACTTCGTGACGCCGCCGGAGTGGCAGTTCGTGGCGGGCGGCAAGGGGGATCATCGCTCGTTCGTGCTGCACCACGACGCGGTCTTCGCGCTGGCGTGGCTGCTCGGGCTGAGCCGGCATCTCGATCCGACGGTGCCGCCGGAGGAACGCCTGATGCAGCAGATGCCGGACCTGCCGGGCGGGGAGTCGTTCGCGCAGTGGCGGTCGCGGTCGCTGGTCGCGCCCCGGGACGCGATCGAGGCGGCGGTGCTGCTGGATCTCTACTACTGCCTGGACTGGGCCTTCCAGGAGGTCGGCAAGGTCGGGGGGTGGCTGCCGGGCGAGGTCGACGCCAACGGCATCGGCCAGCGCAGGTGGGGGCTGGAGTGGGCGGTTGTCTTCTCGGGCCCCTACCACGAGGCGCCGCCGGGATGGGAAGAAGTCGATCTCTCGGTGTGAAGATCCAGATCAAGGTCGGGACCATGTCGTGCCTGGTGCATGGTGCTGACCGTCGCTCCCGCCGAGACCGGGGCGGGCGCTGGGGCGCCCACCCCTGCCAGCTGCGTGAGTGGGTTAGAGACCCGCCCGGCTACGCCGGGGCGTAGAGGGTCAGGTTCACCGCGGCCGTTGCCGTGATTTCCGAGGCGTCGATGGAGTGCGGCTCGAGGTGACGGGCGCTCGGGGTCATGCCGATCAGGGTTCGGGTTTCCGCCGCGGTCAGATGCATGCGGTGGCGCAGGGTGGTGGTGCCCTGCTCGTGGAAGTCGGTGCCGAGGGATTCGGTGACTCGGGCGGACTTGGACGGGTCGACGCTGATCAGGTGGTAGGCGTCGACGAGTTCTGTCAGGTGGTCCGGTGCCGGGGTGATGACCAGGAGCTGGCCGTCCGGGTGCAGGACGCGGCGGAATTCCGGGCCGTTGCGGGGAGCGAAGACGTTGATCAGTACTGAGGCGGCGGCGTCGCGCAGCGGTAGCGGGCGCCAGAGGTCGGCGAGGGCGGCGGCGGACCGGGGGTGTGCGCGGGCGGCGCGGCGCAGGGCGGGCTTGGAGACGTCGATGCCGAGGCCGGGCGCGCCCGGCAGGGCGTCCAGCACGCGGGCGAGGTAGTGGCCGGTGCCCGTACCGGCGTCCAGGACCAGGCCGTCGCCGGGGCGCACCGCCTCCGCGAGCGCGGTGGCGATGAAGTCGTAGTGGCCCGCCGCCAGGAAGCTCTCCCGGTCCGCGATCATCTCGACCGTGTCGCCCGAATGGGGCGACCGGCCCGCCGTAAGGTTCACGTAGCCCTGCCGCGCGATGTCGAAGCCGTGCCCCCGTGGGCAGCGCAGGCTCCGATCGGCCCGGTCCAGCGTCCCGCCGCACACCGGACACCGCAGGTACGGCAATGCTCCGTCGATCATTCGGTGCTTCCTACTAGCATCTGGTGATGGTCGCCATCTCCCACGCCGACATCGTCCAGGCCCCGAAGGCACTGCTGCACGACCACCTCGACGGTGGGCTGCGGCCCGCGACGATCGTCGAGCTCGCCGCCAAGGCCGGGCACCGGCTCCCCGAGGAGGATCCGGAGCGGCTGGGTGAGTGGTTCGCCGCCGCGGCCGACTCCGGTTCGCTGGAACGCTACCTGGAGACGTTCGCGCACACCGTCGCGGTCATGCAGACCGAGGAGGGCCTGCACCGCGTCGCCCGGGAGTGCGCCCTCGACCTCGCCGCCGACGGCGTCGTCTACGCCGAGGTCCGGTACGCGCCCGAGCAGCACCTGGAGCGCGGCCTGAGCCTGGACGCGGTCGTCGAGGCGGTGCACGCCGGCTTCCGGGACGGCTGCGCCGAGGCGGCCGAGCGGGGCAACCAGATCCGGATCGGCACGCTGCTGACCGCGATGCGGCACGCCGCCCGGTCGCAGGAGATCGCCGAGCTGGCCGTGCGGTGCCGCGACACCGGGGTGGTCGGCTTCGACATCGCGGGCGCGGAGGCGGGCTTCCCGCCCACCCGGCACCTCGACGCGTTCGAGTACCTGCAGCGGGAGAACTTCCACTTCACCATCCACGCCGGCGAGGCCTTCGGGCTGCCGTCGATCTGGCAGGCCATCCAGTGGTGCGGCGCCGACCGGCTGGGGCACGGCGTGCGGATCGTGGACGACATCGTCGGCACGAGCCTCGGCCGGCTCTCGTCCTATGTGCGCGACAAGCGCATCCCGCTCGAGCTGTGCCCGTCGTCCAACGTGCAGACCGGCGCGGCGCCCTCGATCGCCGAGCACCCGATCGGGCTGCTGCACGACCTCCGGTTCCGGGTCACCGTCAACACCGACAACCGGCTGATGAGCGGCACGTCGATGTCGCGGGAGATGGCGCTGCTCGTCGAGGCGTTCGGCTGGGGCTGGAGTGAACTGCAGTGGCTCACGATCAACGCGATGAAGTCCGCCTTCATCCCGTACGACGAGCGATTGGCGATCATCACCGACGTGATCAAGCCGGCGTACGCGAAGTTGATGGCCTGAAGTCCGTTTTAACGCGGCATTGGCGACACGTCCGTACCTTCGGCCCGCGAAACTACCGATTCGGTCAGCCGCCTCATCCTTTCGGTCAGATTGCTGTCTCAAACACTGCACAATCCGGCATCTTGCCTTGCCGTTGGCCCGGCGGCGAGCCATCGTCTGTCCTGCCGCGATTGATGCTGGATCGGGCCGGAGCGGCGTGGGCGGGATCTCTGCAGCGTCGCCCGGGGCGAGTGACTTTAAGAGATGCGCCATATACGAGCAGTGATGACCGACCGGCGATGTCCAACTCTTCGGACGCAACATCGCATCACACAAACGGTCCGGGTCAGGCTGCTCTTTCTCTTTGAGACTCGTCGTGATGGAATCTCGGGGGCCCGACCGGTGAGTCGGCCGTGTGCGGTGCCCGGCGATCCGAATGCCGGGTCCGAATCAGGAGGACGGTGACGTGAGCAAGCGCCCCAAGACGGCGAACGCTGTCATGTCGCGTCTCCGCCGGCCGGCCGGCCGGCTGCGGGATCTGCCGATCTGGTCGAAGCTCGGGCTCATCATGCTCGTGCCTACTCTGGCGACGGTCATCGTCGGCACCAGCGGCCTGATCGACCACATCAATGAGGCCAGCGACGCCGAGCGTGCACGCACCCTTTCGGTGCTGTCGCAGGCCGCCGGTGGTCTCGTCGATCACCTGCAGAACGAACGTGCCTTCGGCGTGATGATCGCGACGACGCTTCCCAAGACGCCGGAGCGGGATGCCGCAAATCTGGCCTACACGCGGGAACATCCCAAGGTGGACGCGGCCAAGCTGCCCTACTCGCAGCAGAAGGCCGCCCTCGACGACCTGCCGCCGCAGGTGGCGATCCTGCTGCTTCGCCTGGACCGCAACCTCGAGGAACTGCCCTCCATCCGGAGCCAGACGGCGAACTCGGACAAGGACCCCAACTCGGGCGCGAGCTTCCGGCTCAAGGACATCAAGGCCAGCTACGACCCGCTGATCGAGGACCTGCTCAACGTCCGCGACGCCTCGGCCCAGCTCGCCCAGGACACCACGCTGAGTAACCGCCTCCGGGTGGTCGCCGCGGTGGCCCGGGCCAAGGACTACATCGCCCGGCAGCGCGACGTCGGCCTCGAGGTCCTCGGTGAGGACAACGGTCAGGGCAACTTCACTCCCGCCCTGCGGCGCGACATGCTGGTCACCGACACCGGATTCCAGATCGCCAAGAGCTCGATGCGTGAGGTCGCGACCGACGACGAAGAGGCGCTCTTCGACCGCGTCGTCAACGGCCCGGCGCTGCGTGCCGCCACCAACCTGACCGGTCCGCTCCAGGGCCTCAGCCCCGACCGTTCCCGGGACATCGCGTTCAACCGCGAGCAGTGGGAAACCGCGATGATCGGCTACAACGACCTGTTCCGCAGCGTGGAGAACAGGCTCGACAAGCAGATCGTCGAGCAGGCCACCGAGATCCGCGACGACGTGCAGACCCGGGTCTTCATCGAGACCAGCATCCTGCTCGGCATGCTCCTGCTGGCCATCGCGTTCGCCTGGTTGGTCGCCCGCTCGATGGCCCGCTCGCTGCGCGAACTGCGCCAGGGCGCGCTCAACGTCGCCCAGTTCGGCCTGCCCCAGGCGGTCGAGCGGCTGCGGGACCCGGCGCTGACCGGCTCGCTGACCCCGGCCCAGGTGGCCGACCAGGTCGCCGAGCCGCTGCCGGTGCGCAGCCGGGACGAGTTCGGGCAGGTGACCGAGGCGTTCAACGCGGTTCACCTCGAGGCCGTCCGCACCGCCGCCGAGCAGGCCGCCCTGCGGTCCTCGGTCGCGACGATGTTCGTCAACCTCGCCCGTCGTTCGCAGATCCTGGTCGACCGGCTCATCGGCCACCTCGACCGGCTCGAGCGCGGCGAGGAGGACCCGGACCGGCTGGCCGAGCTCTTCCAGCTCGACCACCTGGCCACCCGAATGCGCCGTAACGACGAAAACCTTCTGGTTCTCGCCGGCGCCGACTCGACCCGCGTGCAGCGCGAGCCCGCCGCCCTGATCGACGTGCTCCGCGCCGCTCAGTCCGAGGTCGAGCACTACACGCGCATCGAGTTCGGCATGATCGACCGGGACATCGAGGTGTCCGCGCACGCGGTCAACGACATGGTCCACCTGGTCGCCGAGCTCTTCGACAACGCGACCGCGTTCTCGCCGCCGAACTCGCACGTCATCGTCGAGGCCCGGCGCCTGGGCGACGGCGCGGTGCTCTCGGTCGAGGACCGCGGCATCGGCATCAGCCGCGAGCAGCTGCGCGACCTCAACGAGCGCCTGGCCCAGCCGCCCATGGTTGACGTCGCCGTCTCCCGCATGATGGGCCTGGTCGTAGTCGCCCGCCTGGCGAACAGGCACGGCGTCAAGGTCGAGCTCCGCCCGGCCGACACCGAGCGCGGCACGGTCGCCGACGTCGGCCTGCCGGTCAGCGTGATGGTCTCGTCCTCGATGACCGCGCGCCTGGCCTCCGGCCCCAACCACCCGCCGTACGGCCAGGAGCAGCAGCGCCCGGCGTTCGGTGAGCCGCCGCTGGCGCTCGAGTCCGGCGGCAACGGCCGCGGGGGTTACCCGACCGGCCGGCCGTTCGACCCGAACCCGCCGGTGCACGGCGGTGGCATGCTCGGCGGCGGTGGCCGCTCGGTGCCCGCCTGGTCCGACCTGACCGGCGCGCCCTCCAACGGCTTCGACTCCGGCGGCAACGGCTACGGCGGCCCCAACGGCTTCGGCAACGGCGCCAACGGGTACCACGGCCCGCGCAGCAACGAGCCGATCCCGCCGCTGCCGCACTCGGCGCCGCCGTCGCCGTCGGGCCCGCAGGGCTTCGCCGGCTCCGACGACCTGCCGCAGCGCCGCAACGGCGACGGCTTCCAGCCGCAGGACAACGGCCAGTACGGCCACACGATCCCGCGTCAGCTGCCGTCCCACCCGGAGACGCAGGGCCGCAGCCCGTTCGTGCCGCCGGTGTCGGCGCCTCCGGTCCCGCCGGTCTCCGCGCCGCCGGTGCCGTACGGCGGTCACCCGGTGTCGTCGCCGCCCGTGCAGGGCGCGCCGACCTCGGCGCCGCCGACCCAGAACCGTCCGCAGTCGGCGCCGCCTGCGCCGCCGGCCTGGCCGCCGGTCACCTCCGACCGTGACCAGGCACACGCGCCGCACGTCCCGGAGAACCTTTCGGCCGCCCTGGACATGACGGCGGAGCTGCCGCGGTACCGTCCCACCAGCGGGCAGCCGCAGGTGGCCCGCCCGATGAACCCGCAGAACGCGACGCCGCAGTCCGATGCGGAGCGGTCCGCCGCTGCCGCGGCGGCGGCTCATGAGATCGCGGAGCTGCAGGCGGCCGAGGCACAGGCGACCGCCGCCGCGCAGATCGCCGCCGCACAGGCGGCAGCGCGTCAGCGTGCGGCCGGCGACTCGAAGGCGCAGTTCGCCGACGAGACGATGGAGCTGCCGATCTTCCGGGAGCTCGAGTCGGCCTGGTTCACCACCGCCCGGCCGAACGAGCCCGCCAAGCAGGCCGCCAAGCAGCAGGCGCCGGCCGCACCGAAGTCGGCGCCGCCCGCGGCACCGAAGTCGGCGCCGCCCGCCGATGCCGACTCGGTGGTCACCACGCAGCGCTTCTCCACCGGAGAGCCGGCCCGCTCGGCCGGCGTGCCGCAGCAGGCGGTCTCCCCGGAGAAGTTGAACGGCGATCCCGCGTTCGAGCGTGAGCCGGCCCGCGATCGGGACCCGGCCACCGTCGGAGCGGCTTCGCCCGGCGGCGGGGCCAACGGGGCGTCGAGCCCCTGGCAGACCGCGGCCGACGACGGCTGGCAGGCGGCCCGCAAGGCCGCCGAGATGCCGGTCGACACGACGACGACGGCCGGACTTCCGCGCCGTACGCCGATGGCACAGCTCGTCCCGGGTGGTGTCGACCGGGCCGAGACCTCCGTTCAGCGCCGCACTCCCGAAGCGGTTCGCGGGCTCCTGTCCGCTTACCATCGCGGTGTACAGCGGGGTCGTACGAAGGAAAATTCGACCAACTCGGAGGAGACTCCGGGAGGGCAGCAGTCCTCGCAGGCTGGCAAGGAGCATGAAGCATGACAAGTACGCAGGATCTTGGTTGGCTGCTGGCCAACTTTGCCGACCGCGTTCCCGGGGTGGCGCACGCAATCGCGGTCTCCGCCGACGGTCTGCTTCTAGCGGCGTCGCGGGACCTGCCGCGCGACCGTGCTGATCAGCTGGCGGCCATCGCCTCCGGCCTGGTCAGCCTGACCCAGGGCGCCGCGCGGTGCTTCGAGGGCGGTGCGGTACTGCAGACGGTCGTCGAGATGGACAACGGGTTCCTCTTCCTGATGTCGATCTCCGACGGTTCGTCGTTCGCGGTGCTCGCGGCTCGCAGCTGTGACGTCGGTCAGGTGGGCTACGAGATGGCGCTCCTGGTCGACCGGGTCGGCGAAGCGCTCACTCCCGCGCCGCGCTCCGCGGCCGGGGTGCTCGGCTGAACGGATGGTTTGTCGGCTCCGTCCGGCATCTGTCCAAAAGCTTTATTACAAGAGACACTTCTATGGGCCAAGGGATGGGGTGAGCGGTGACGTTGCCCGAACGCGATGAGCCGACCGGCGCGCTGGTAAGACCGTACGCCGTGACCCGTGGCCGAACCCGGCCGAAGCTGGAAATAGCGCTGGAAGCGCTCGTCGAGACCACCGTTCGTGGCCGTTCCACGGGAGCGGGCAGGGGCGGGAGCGAACACCAGTACATCGCGGCGATGTGTGACGGCGGCAGAGTTCAGTCGCTGGCCGAAATCGCCGCACGCATGCAACTACCGCTCGGGGTGGCTCGAGTGATCGTCGCGGACATGGCCACAGATGGTCTTGTCGCGGTGTACGAGCCGACATCGCTTGATGATGAGTCCGATGCGGTGGGTACGGAACTGCTGGAAAGGGTGCTGAGTGGACTTCGCAGGCTCTGACATGTCGCGCCGGCCGGCCGCCGGGCGTGTGACATCGGCGAAGATTGTCATCGCCGGTGGCTTCGGTGTCGGTAAGACGACGCTGGTGGGGTCGGTCTCTGAGATCACCCCGCTGACCACTGAGGCGATCATGACCTCCGCCGGCGTGGGTGTCGACGACAACCGGCAGGTGCCGGGTAAGACGACCACCACGGTGGCAATGGACTTCGGCCGTATCAGCATCGACCGAGATCTGATCCTCTACCTGTTCGGCACACCTGGCCAGACACGGTTCTGGTTCATGTGGGACGAGCTGGTCCGGGGTGCCATCGGTGCGGTGGTCATGGTGGACACGCGTCGGCTCGCCGACTGCTTCGCCGCCATAGACTTCTTCGAGCACCGACGGCTGCCGTACCTGGTCGCCATAAACTGCTTCGACGGTATGCAGTACCACAACGCGCAGGACGTTCGCGACGCGCTCGCGATCTCCAGCGACGTGCCCGTGGTGAGCTGCGACGCCCGTAACCGTGAGTCGACGAAGAACGTACTCATCTCGCTGGTCGAGTACGTCCTGACGATGCGTCGCTCGCGCGCGGTAGCGCCGGCCTGACAGGCTGCTGAAAGTCCCGCTCTGCCGACAGAGCGGGACTTTTGCATGCCCGGAGACTTTTTCGGCCGACTGGCGACGACGCCGCCGAACGCGGCGGTACTCGGCGCCCCGTATGGCCCTGCGCGACCCTGAGACGGCTCAGGAGGTTCTGAATCGCGCCGGACGGGTTCCCCTGACCCCGGACGCCCGCGAACGGCTCAGCGTCTCCCTGGCCGCCGCGGCCGAACTTGTGGAGGCCCTGGCCGCGGCTCGTCTGGGCCGGCCGCGGATGGCGTCAGATGCGGTGGTTCAGGGAGGGCGTAGGTCTCGTTTCGCGAGTGGACGGCACCGCCGAGCCCGTCGGAGGCCGTGCGCAGCGCCTGCAGCAGCTCGGGTCCAAGGCGTTGGCGGTCGCTGACAGTTGCGGCCAGTCCCACCCACTCATCGGCGCTCAGGCTGCGTTCCCACGGGTAGGCGCCCATCTCGGTCGGCGAAAACGTCTCGCCTTCCGCGAAGGGGTCGCGACGCGATGCGTGGTTAGGCCGCGGCGGAGGCGGAACCGGGCGGCTGGCGGCAAAGAGCAATCGGCCACGCTCCGACGGGAGCGTGGCCGATCCGTTTGCTCGATGCGGTCCGGGACCGTGGCTCAGCTGCTGCGGTACCCCGCGTTGTGGTATTCCTCGGCCTGGGTGCCGCCCTCGCGGCTGAAGTCCCAGCCGCCCGCCGCCTCCCGGCCCGGGCGCCCGCCGATCGCGTAGCCGCCGATCTCCTGACCGCGGCGCCAGCCCCGGAAGTAGCCGGTGGTGTGCGCCGCGATGCTCGCCGCGTCGCGGACGATGCGTAGCGGGCGGTCCTCGCGCAGCGGCGAGCCGGGCACCAGGTTGGCCTGGGGCACGCGCTTGGGCAGCCCGGCGGTCGTCTCCGCCGCCACGGACGGCCTGGAGGCCTTCTCGGCCGCGCGCCAGCCGGTGTCGTTCGCGTTCGTCCAGTCGAGGTTGCTCGCGGCTTCCTCGTCGTGGCCGGTGAACCAGGCGGACCGGGCCGCGGCGAAGATCAGCAGGTCGCCGTCGCCCTCGGCCGGGACCGGGGGCGTGGTGCTGCGGTCGAGCGCGGTCAGCGTCGAGGTGCGGCGGGCCGGGGTCCGGCCGTTGTTGCGGCCGCCGCGGTCGTCGACCAGGCGCAGCGGCGGCGGCTCGGCGACGGCGGTGACGTCGGGCGGGGTGTTCGCCAGCCCGCTGAGCTGCGGCTCGACGAGGCGCAGCGCCGGCGGTTCCTTCGGCATGTCCTGCCAGGGCGGGCGTACCCGGCCGTCGGTCGGCGGGCTGCTCACCGCGGCGGGCGGCGGCGGTGCCGCGGCGTCGTCGTTGCTGTTCATGAGGGGCCAGTTGGCCCGGGAGCCCGGCTCGGGCAGGTCCTGCGCGCGCTGGGTCGGCATCGGCAGGGAGTAGTCCGTCGCGCCGTTCGCGGCGGGCGGCGGGGCCGAGGTGCGCGTGTTGGGCCGGGACGGGATGACCGTGCGCTGCCGCTCGGCGCGGGCGCTGCTCATCGCCGCGTTCGTCAGCGTCGGCCGGAACGGCTGCCCGGCGTCGGCCGGCGGCACCGAGGACGGGCGCGAGCCCGGCACGATCGGCGTCATCCCCGGCGGGGGCGGCGGAACCGAGACGGGCCGGCTGGACGGGCCCGGGTTCGAGGTGCGGGTCGGCAGGCCCGCGGCCGCGGCCGGGGCGACCGGCGGGGGAGTGACCGGGCGGGGCGCCAGCGGCGGCGGCATGACCGGCTCGGGTGCGACCGGAGGGCTGGTCAGGGGGCGCGGCGTGACGGGCGAACCGTTCGCGGCGGGCGGCTCGGGCCGGCTGCGGCGACCCGTCCGGGCGCTGACGTCGGAGGTGCGCACCGGAAGGCCCGCGGCCGCCTCGGCGCGGCGGGAACCGGCCTGACGACGGCCGGCCGCGCCGGTGCCGGACTGGGTGCCGACCCGGGCGACGAGGGTGTCGACGAGCGCCTCGCACGCGGCGTCGCAGGAGCGGACCGCGCCGATGGCGTGCCGGACGGTGTCCGCGGCGGCCGGCGACAGCGCCTTGTTGACGCCGCCGCGGCGCGGGGACTCGCCGATCGCCACGACCAGCGCGGTGACGGCGGCGACGACCTGGTCGTCGGTGCCGGCGCCGGCGCGGGTCAGCTCCGCGGCGACCTCCTCGGCGACCTGCTCCGCGTCCTGGCTGCGGCCGGTGAGGCGGCCGGGCTCCGGCAGCGCGTCCAGCACGGCCAGGGCCAGCGGGTGCGCCGGGTCCGGATATGCACGCAGGGCGGCGGGGTAGAGCTCGCGCAGCACCTCGCGCAGTGCGCTGGCCGCGGCGTGCCGGCCGTTGAGCATCGTCACGTGCGCCGCGAGGATGGGCTTGTAGCTGATCAGCTCGCGGGGCGCCGGGATGGTGACGGCCGCGATCGCGCCCGCCTGCAGCGCCCGGGCCAGGCCGACCGCGCGACGGGCGGCCGGCGGCGCCGAGATCTCCTCGGCGGAGTCGTCGTCGGCGAACCGCTCGGCGAAGTCGTCGGTCGAGTCGTCGTCGGCGACGATCAGGGGACGGCCGGCTGCGGTCAGCAGCGACGTGACCATGTGGTCGTCGCTGTCGGCAGCGACCGCGGCGTCCGCGAATCCACTCGTCCGCTCCACGAGCAGCGTCCCCAGCTGGGCATAGCCCGCAGGGTCGTCGCTGATCTCGTGGACTCCGAGCAGCCTTCCCGCGTCATCCACCACGGCTATGGTCAGATGCGATCCGGCCGAAGCCGTCCGCACCGTCTCATCAGCCGACGCCAGACCGCAGTACACGCGCACGAGCGCCACGGCGTCGTCCTCCTCCCGGGGCCTCTGTTTTCGGCCAAGGACTGATGGTCCCTGCTGAGGGGTCAGTCGCGCCAGTCCACAGCGGCAGAGATCTTGCCGATAATCGATCGCCAGCCCAGACTCGCCTGTTGTGCCCCGATTTTACGGAGCTTCCGGCGACCAAAGAAACCGCCCATTCCGCCACTCTCGGCTGACCGCAGGGACTCGTCCAGGTCATCGAGCGGTGAACCCGGCGCCAGTGCCAGGATCACCGGCTTCAAGCGCAGCGCGTGGCCCAGGTCTCGGGCCAGCTCGCCAGCGGCGATGAGCAACGGCAGGTCCCACGTGTCGTGCCCGCCGCGCAGGTTCTCCACCACGAGGTCCAACTCGTAGCGGTCGTCCGGCGCGGGGTCGACGTCGGACGACTGTACCCGCTCGGCGACGGTCGCCCAGGTGTCGAGCTGTGCGAGGTCGTGCGGAGCACCCGAACGGATGAAGGAGGTCAGCGATTCGGGGGTCTTGAAGGTGAGCAGCTTGCCACGGTGGCTGAGGAAGATGGGCACTTCCTCGTCTTCCGGCTCCTCCTCCTCGGCCTCCTCGGCCTCGTCGGCGAAGTCGGCCGGGTCCGGCTCGGCGACGACCTTGCCGTCCTCGGTCGTCACGGTCCCGTCCGACTTGCGCTCGGACTTGGTGCCCGAGTCGCCCTCGGTGAGCAGCGCCGCGAACTCGTCGGCGCCCTCCTGATCGGCGCCCTCCTCCTCGGCGGCGCGGGCCGCGGCCGCGCGGTCCCGGGCCTCGAAGGGGTCGTCCTCGTCCGCCTCGATCTCGGTCGGCGTCAGCTCGGAGGCGAGCCGGTAGGCGCGCAGGGTCAGGCCGACGCCGCCCGGCATCGCGATCTCGACGGGCGAGATCCGCACCTCGTCCCACAGCTCACGGCCGGAGAGGTCGTCCTTGAGGACGGCCTTCTCGTCCTTGACCGTCGAGCCCTCTTCGGGCGACTGGCTGGTCACGGTGACCTCCGGGTTGGTTCAAGTGAGCTGTTCGGACGGTGAGTCTGGGCTCACACCTTAGTGTGCGTCCCTGAGGCGCGGCAGACCGAGGTCAGAAACCCTTGGGGTGCCACACCGTCTTGGTCTCCAGCAGCGCCGTCATCGGGTGCAGGCCGGGGTCGGCGGTGAAGTCGGGCGTGTCGGCCGACGGCCGGAGTACCCGCTTGAGGCTGCCCGCCGCGGCCCGCTCCAGGTCGGCGGCGAGCTCCGGGTCGGCGACGCCGGTGAGGTCGAGCGCGTTGACGTCGTCGTGCGAGGCCAGCCAGGGCGCGGTCTCGGCGGGGCGGCCGGTCAGGATGTTGACCACGCCGCCCGGCACGTCCGAGGTCGCCAGGACCTCGGCCAGGGTCACCGCCGCCTGCGGGGCGCTGACCAGCACCACCACCGTGTTGCCGGTGACGATGGCGGGCGCGATGACGCTGACCAGCCCGAGGAACGAGGCCGGCGCGACCACGGCGACCACGCCGGTCGGCTCGGGCGCCGAGATGTTGAAGAACGGGCCGGCGACCGGGTTAGCGCCGCCGTGCACCTGGGCGATCTTGTCGGACCAGCCCGCGTACCAGATCCAGCGGTCGACGGCCGCGTCCACCTCGGCGGCCGGCACGCCCCGCGCGATGAACTCGTCGCGGCGGGCCTCGACCATCTCGGCGATCCGGTACAGCACCTGACCACGGTTGTATGCGGTCGCGCCGCCCCACTTGGCCTGCGCCTTGCGGGCCGCCACGACGGCGTCGCGGGCGTCCTTGCGGGAGGCGAGGGCCACGTTGTCGCCGTCCACGAGATAGGTCCGTCCTGATTCGCTGCGCGGGAACGCCCCGCCGATGTACAGCTTGTAGGTCTTGCGCACGGCCAGCCGGCCGGCCCGGGCGGCTGGCGCCTCGGCCGGCACGCGCGGCGCCGTCGCGGCGGCCGCGGGCACGGCCGCGGTCTTGGCCTTCCGGCCGGCCTTCGCGGCCTTGGCGGCGCGGGTGGCCTTCGTCGGGGAAGTGGACTCAGGCAAGGTACGCCTCCAGGCCGTGCCGGCCGCCCTCGCGGCCGTAACCGGACTCCTTGTAGCCGCCGAACGGCGACGTCGGGTCGAACTTGTTGAACGTGTTGGCCCACACCACGCCCGCGCGCAGCTTGTCGGCCATGGCGAGGATCAGCGAGCCCTTCTCGGTCCAGACGCCGGCCGAGAGCCCGTACGGCGTGTTGTTCGCCTTCTCGATCGCCTCGTCGGGCGTGCGGAAGGTGAGCACCGACAGCACCGGCCCGAAGATCTCCTCGCGGGCGATCCGGTGCGCCTGGGTCACGCCGGTGAAGATGGTCGGCGCGAACCAGTAGCCCTGCGCCGGCAGGTCGCACTGGGGCGACCAGCGCTCCGCGCCCTCGGCGGCGCCGATCTCCGACAGCGCGCGGATCCGGGACAGCTGCTCCGCCGAGTTGATCGCGCCGATGTCGGTGTTCTTGTCCAGCGGGTCGCCGACCCGCAGCGTCGCCATCCGGCGCTTGAGGGCGGTGAGCACCTCGTCGTACGCGGACTCCTGCACCAGCAGCCGCGACCCGGCGCAGCAGACGTGCCCCTGGTTGAAGAAGATGCCGTTCACGATGCCCTCGACGGCCTGGTCGATCGGCGCGTCGTCGAAGACGATGTTCGCCGCCTTGCCGCCCAGCTCGAGGGTCAGCCGCTTGCGGGTGCCCGCGATCGACCGGGCGATCTGCCGGCCGACGTCGGTCGAACCGGTGAACGCCACCTTGTTGACGTCGGGGTGCTCGACCAGCGCGCGGCCGGTCTCGCCGGCGCCGGTGATGATGTTGACGACCCCGGGCGGCAGGTCGGCCTGCCGGCAGATGTCGGCGAAGAAGAGCGCCGACAGCGGTGTGGTCTCGGCGGGCTTGAGCACGACCGTGTTGCCGGCCGCCAGCGCCGGCGCGATCTTCCACGCCAGCATCAGCATCGGGAAGTTCCACGGGATCACCTGCGCCGCGACGCCGAGCGGCCGCGGATCGGGGCCGAAGCCCGCGTACGCGAGCTTGTCGGCCCAGCCCGCGTAGTAGAAGAAGTGCGCGGCGACCAGCGGCAGGTCGACGTCGCGGGACTCCTTGATCGGCTTGCCGTTGTCGAGGGACTCGAGCACGGCCAGCTCGCGGGAGCGCTCCTGGATGATCCGGGCGATCCGGAAGAGGTACTTGGCGCGCTCGGCGCCGGGCAGCGCGGACCAGCTGCCGAAGGCGCGCCGGGCGGCGGCGACGGCCAGGTCGACGTCCTCGACCCCGGCGGAGGCGACCTCGGCGAGCACCTCCTCGGAGGCGGGGTTGACGGTCTTGAAGACGCCGCCCGATTGCGAGGCCGGCACGAAGGACCCGTCGATGAACAGGCCGTACGAGGGTGCGATGTCGACGATCGAGCGTGACTCGGGGGCCGGGGCGTATTCGAACATCCTGCTGGTCACTCCTTGCAATGTGGCCTTGCCGTCCTTGGAGGGCATGGCCTCAGTCCAGCGTGAAGTAGTCCGGACCGGCGTAGTGGCCGGTGGTGAGCTTGGTGCGCTGCATCAGCAGGTCGTTGAGCAGCGAGGAGGCGCCGAACCGGAACCAGTCCGGGTCGAGCCAGTCGGAGCCGACCGTCTCGTTGATCATCACGAGGTACTTGATGGCGTCCTTGGTCGTGCGGATGCCGCCGGCGGGCTTCACGCCGACCTGGCGGCCGGTCTGCGCCCGGAAGTCCCGGACGGCCTCGAGCATCACCAGCGTGACCGGCGGCGTCGCGGCGACGGGCACCTTGCCGGTGGAGGTCTTGATGAAGTCGGCGCCCGCCAGCATGGCCAGCCAGGACGCGCGGCGGACGTTGTCGTACGTGCCCAGCTCGCCGGTCTCCAGGATCACCTTGAGGTGCGCGGAGCCGCACGCCTCCTTGACCGCGACGATCTCGTCGTACACGTGGTCGTAGCGGCCGGAGAGGAACGCGCCCCGGCTGATCACCATGTCGATCTCGTCGGCGCCGCCGGCGACGGCGTCCCGGGTGTCGGCGAGCTTGATCTCGAGCGGGGCCTGTCCGGACGGGAAGGCCGTCGCCACGCTCGCCAGGTGCACGCCGGAGCCGGCCAGCGTCGCGGCCGCGACCGGGACCATCGCCGGGTAGACGCAGACCGCCGCGACGCTCGGGCAGGACGGGTCGGCGGGGTCGGGGCGCATCGCCTTGGCCGACAGCGCGCGGACCTTGCCGGGGGTGTCCGCGCCCTCGAGCGTGGTCAGGTCGACCATCCGGATGGCGAGGTCGATCGCCGCCGCCTTCGCGGTCGTCTTCACCGACCGGGTGCCGAGGGCGGCAGCCCGGGCCTCGATGCCGACCTTGTCGACCCCGGGCAATCCGTGCAGGAAAGAACGGAGGTTGAAGGCGGAACCGGACACGTCGGGCAGTCTCGACGTCGCTGTCGCAGTCATGAGAAGGATTCTACGCGGCCCTCCGGCAATTGATCTTGGGGAACCCCGGTAGGTTGAGCGGCGTGGACGTACTCGTCGTTGATCACCCGCTGGCCCAGTCCCGACTCACCGTCATGCGTGACGCGCAGAGCGACTCCGGCGCCTTCCGTGCCGCGCTGCACGAGCTGACCACGATGGTCGTCTACGAGGCCGCCCGCACCTTCGCGGTCGAGCAGTTCCCGATCACGACGCCGGTCGCGCCGACGCAGGGCACCCGGCTGGCCAACCCGCCGCTGATCGTGCCGGTGCTCCGGGCCGGACTCGGCATGGCCGACGCCGCGCTCGGCCTGCTGCCGGAGTCGTCGATGGGCTTCGTCGGCCTGGCTCGCGACGAGGACACCTACGAGCCGCGCGCGTACATGGAGTCGCTGCCCGGCGACCTGGCCGGCCTGCCCGTGCTGGTGCTCGACCCGATGCTGGCGACCGGCGGTTCGCTGGTGCACTGCTGCCAGCTGCTGGTCGACCGGGGCTGCACCGACGTCATCGTCTGCTGCGTCCTGGCCGCGCCCGAGGGCATCGAGCGGCTGCGCGACTCGGGGCTGCCGCTTCGCCTGATCACGGCGAGCATCGACGAGGGGCTGAACGAGAAGATGTACATCGTTCCCGGGCTGGGTGATGCAGGCGACCGCCAATTCGGCGGAATGCCCCGTTTCTGAGGGAACGTACTTTTACAGAAAGTAACCAACGGGCCCCTAACGGTGTAGACAAGCAGCCGTTCGGGCAAATCGTTGTCTGCGCAGAGTAATCAGTGGGGTCTGTCGAATGCTGTACTGTGGCGTGGCCGCGGGGTTACGGCGGCATGACAGCCCGGTCACCACTAGCGCTCCGTGAGTGGCACGAGGCGATCGCATCTTGTAGCTGTGCGTACTCAGGAGGACTTTCCATGACGGCAAGTCAGGCCGCCATTCCACCCGCCCGCCCGGTCATCGGCGAGGCCGAGATCGATGCCGCCGTACGCGTCCTGCGCAGCGGCATGGTCGTGCAGGGCCCGGAGGTCGCGGCGTTCGAGCGCGAGTTCGGCGAGCTCGTCGCGGGCCGGCACTGCGTGGCCGTGAACTCCGGCACGTCGGCGCTCCAGCTCTCCCTGATGGCGCTGGGCTACGGGCCGGGCGACGAGATCATCGTCCCGTCGTTCTCGTTCGCCGCGAGCGCCAACGCGGTCCGCCTGGTCGGCGCCACCCCGATCTTCGTGGACATCGAGCCCGGCTCGTTCTGCCTGGACCCGGACGCGGTCGCCGCCGCGATCACGCCGCGCACCGTGGCGATCATGCCGGTGCACCTGTACGGGCACCCGGCCGCGATGGACCGGATCATGCCGATCGCCGACGCGCACGGCCTGGCCGTGGTGGAGGACGCCGCGCAGGCGCACGCCGCGGCGCTGAACGGCACGCCGGTCGGAGCGTTCGGCGCGGTCGGCTGCTTCAGCTTCTACCCGACCAAGAACATGCACTCGCTCGAGGGCGGCATGGTCACCACCGCCGACGCCGAGCTGGCGCGCAAGCTGCGGCTGCTGCGCAACCAGGGCATGGAGGCGCGGTACCAGAACGAGATCGTCGGCGCGAACATGCGGATGACCGACGTCGCCGCCGCGATCGGCCGGGTGCAGCTGGCCCAGCTCGCCGGGTGGACCGACAAGCGCCGGGCCAACGCCGCCTACCTCGACGCCCGGCTGGCCGGCGTGGTCACCCCGCCCGTCGCCGAGGGCGCGACCCACGTTTATCACCAGTACACGATCCGCTTCAGCGGCGACCGTGACGCGTTCCAGGCGGCGCTGAAGGAGCGCGGCGTGGGCAACGCCGTCTACTACCCGACGCCGATTCACCGGCTGCGGCCGTACCTGGGTGAGGACGGACAGCCGGGACCCTGGAAGCTGCCGGAGACCGACCGCGCCGCCGAGGAGGTCGTCTCGCTGCCGATCTTCCCCGGGCTGACGACCGATGAGCTCGACCGCATCGTCGAGGCGGTCAACACCGCGGCGGTGCGGGCATGAGCCCGGGCGTTCTGCGCGCCGGCCTCATCGGCCTCGGCGCGATGGGGCGTAACCACGCCCGGGTACTGAATCTGCTGGACGGCGTCGAGCTGGTCGGGGTGCTGGACCCGGCGCCGGGCGCGGTCGCGCCCGGCGGCGTGCCGGTGGTCGCCGACATCGAGCAGCTGCTCGCCCTGCGGCTGGACTACGCCGTGGTGGCCTGCCCGACCGCCCTGCACGAGGAGGTCGGCCTGCGGCTGGCCGAGGCCGGCGTCAACGCACTCATCGAGAAGCCGCTGGCGCCGTCGCTCGACGCGTCGCGCAAGCTGGTCGACGCCTTCGAGAGCCGCGGCCTGGTCGGCGCGGTCGGGCACATCGAGCGGTACAACCCGGCGCTGCAGAGCATGCGTACCCGGCTCGAGGCGGGTGAGCTCGGCGACATGTACCAGGTCGTGACGCGTCGTCAGGGCCCGTTCCCGGGCCGGATCGCCGACGTGGGCGTGGTGATGGACCTCGCCACCCACGACATCGACCTCACCGCCTGGGTGACCGGCCGGGCCTACCTAGACGTCGCCGCCCGCACGGTGTTCCGCAGCGGTCGTCCGCACGAGGACATGGTCTCCGCCGTCGCCGCGATGGAGGACGGCCTGATGGCCAACCACCTGGTGAACTGGCTGAGCCCGCTGAAGGAGCGGTCGACGGTGATCACCGGGGCGAAGGGCTGCTTCGTCGCCGACACCCTGACCGCCGACCTGACCTTCTACGCCAACGGCGCGATCGGCACCGAGTGGGAGGCGCTGCGCGCGTTCCGCGGTGTCTCCGAGGGCGACATGATCCGCTACGCGATCCCGAAGCGCGAGCCGCTGCTGGTCGAGCACGAGCGCTTCCGTGACGCCGTGGAGGGCAAGGAAAGCGACATCGTGACGCTGCGCCAGGGCATGCGTACGGTCGAGGTGGCCGCCGCGGTCCTGCGGTCGGCGAAGGACGGCACCACGGTCCGGGTCTAGGCGGCGAATGCCGGTCGGGCCGGAGTGACACCACTCCGGCCGGACCGGGACGCGGTCTCCGGTCGACTCCGTGGCACGGCAGTCGCGTCAGCCCATGATCACCATATTTCCGGGCAATCCATTGCCACCGCGGTTTCATCGCCGTCGGTGCGGCATGGTTCACCTGAAATATTGCTGATCATCGCTTCCGGTGCGGTCGGTTTGTCGTAGGCTGCCGCCACTCGGAAGCGTTCGCGAGACAAGGTGGAAATACATTGGACATCGGCGATCCGGCGGGGGCCGGCCCGGCGAACCAGGAGGTCCACACGGACCGACCGGTGCCGGACGTGACGGTGATCGTCGCGGTCTACAACACAATGCCATATCTCACGGCATGCCTGGAGTCGGTGCTCACCCAGACCATCGGGGTGGATCGGCTGGAGCTGGTGGCCGTCGACGACGGCTCCACCGACACGGGCGGCGCCGAGCTCGACCGCTTGGCGGCACTTCACCCCGGCACCATGAAGGTCCTGCACCAGGAGAACTCCGGCGGTCCGGCCGGCCCGAGCAACCGCGGCCTCGACATCGCCACCGGCCGCTACGTCTACTTCCTCGGCGCGGACGACACCCTCGGCAGCGAGGCCCTCGAGCGCATGGTCGCCGTCGCCGACGAGCTCGACGCCGACATCGTCCTGGGCCGCCTCGTCGGCACCGGCGGCCGGGTGGTCAACCAGGCCGTCTACCAGGCGGGCAACCGCGACGACATCGACCTGGTCAACTCGGCCCTGCCCTGGGCGCTGTCCAACACCAAGCTGTTCCGGCGGTCGATGATCGAGGAACACGGGATCCGCTACCCCGTGGAGCTTCGCTCCGGCAGCGACCAGCCGTTCACCATCCGCGCGGTGGTCGCGGCCCGGCGGATCGCCGTGCGCTCCGACTACGAGTTCTACTACGCGCACCGCCGCGCGGACGCGAGCAACATCACCTACCGCACCTCGCTCGACGCCTTCGTTCGCGACACCGCGATCATCATGGACACCGCCGCCGATGTGATCACCGATCCGGCCGCCCGGATGAAGGTGCGGCGCCGGCACTTCACCTGGGAGCTGGGCAAGCTGCTCGGCGAGCGTTTCCTCGCCGCCGACCGCGCGGAACAGGGCCGGGTGCAGGAGGGCGTCCGCAAGCTGGCCGAGGCGTACCTGACCGGCGAGGTCCGGGCGAGCCTCGACGTGCGGCATCGGGTGTCGCTCAGCATCGCGCAGTTCGGCACGCTCGACGACCTGATCGCGAGCGCCCGGCACTACGCCGAACACAAGCTCACGCCGGTCGTCTTCGACGACGGCCGCTGCTACATCGGCTACCCCGGCTTCCGGGACGCGGAGCGCGGTTTCCCCGACGAGTGGTTCGACGACACCGAGCGGCTGCGCAGGAACGCCGCCCAGCTCGGCCCCGCCGACGTGCGCTGGGGCCAGGCCGGCGGCCGGCCCGCCCTGGTGCTGCGGTGGGACTGCGCGCTCGCCGCCGGTAGCCAGGACGACGGGCTCGAGCTGCGGGTCACCCTTGGCGACCGCACCGGCACCGCCGAGCTGAAGGACGACGACGGCCGGGTGAGCGTGCATGCCGCGTTCGCGATCGGCGACCTGGTGGCCGGCCAGGCCGGCATCCGCGGCAAGCGCGTCCGCTTCGCCGGGGTGAACGGGGACCACCGTTTCGGCGCCGCCGTCACCGCTGCCGGCGTCGCCGCCGCCCAGCGCCGCGTGCACCGGCACGGGTCCCGGTTCTATCTGATCAGCGCGACGCTGGACAAGAACGCCCGAATCGGTGTCCGCGTGCAGCCACTCACGCCGCGCCGGGTCGCCGGCCGGTTGCTGCGCAAGCTGCGCGGGCGCCGCTGACGCGGGGGTCCTTCACCGCAGCACCTTGCGGGCGGCCCTCCAGAGCAGGGTGTTCTTCAGCCACCGCAGCCGTGACCGCCGCCGCTTGACGACCGGCGGCTTGGGCTTGGGCGGCTTGGGTGGCGTCGTGACGCGGTCGTAGGTGGCGAGGGTCGCGGTACCGACGGTGCCGGGCTCGAGCTGCTCGGAGGCCATCGCCAACCAGGCGAACTGGCGCAGCGTGCGCTGGTCCGCCCGGTCCTTGTGCACGGCGGTGGTGAGCGCCTTCTCGACCGCGTCACGGCGGATCAGCTGGGCGATCGGGCCCTGCGCCGTGTCGACGAGGTCGGCGATCGTGCGGACGCCGTCGCCGTCCCAGATCCGGGCCGCGGTCGACTTGCCGGTGGACACGCTGACGAACGGCACGTCGGCCCACTCCGGCACCAGGCGCCCGATCAGGCTGGTGTGCAGGAGCCGTTCCCGCTTCTGCTCCGCGGTCAGCCCGAACGTGGCGGCCACGAAGCCCGGCGACAGGAACGGGGTGACCATGCCGATCGAGTACGCCGAGGTGTACCAGCGGCGTACCCGCTCGGTCAGGTAGATGTAGTCGATCAGGTGCACGTCGCGCAGGCCGATGTCCTTCGCGTGATCGAGCAGGCCGGTGATCCGTACCCGTTCGGCGGCGGTCGCGGACTCGGCGACCACGTCCTTCGGCACCGCCGCCATCAGGCGGGCCAGCGCCTCCTCCTCGGGTGTCCGGCCGCCGGCCGCGGGATACCAGTAACCGGTGCTGAGCTCGCCCGCGGCGCCGGTGAAGCTGGCCGGTATCGCGTCGTCGCGAAGCTGCTCCCGCCCGGCCGGCCGGCCGATGTAGGTCGACGGGAACTGGAAGTCGTGCAGGCGTTGCAGCCGCGCGGTGCGCTCACGCAGCCCGACCCGCAGCACGTCGTCGGGCGCGCCGGACCGGGTCAGCCGGTGCTCCGGCGTCAGCCCGCGCTTGTCGCGCAGGATCCTGACCAGCTCGCGCGCGACCTCACCCTCGGCCGCGGTGTCCTCATTGGTGGCGAATCGCGGCAGGCGGCCGCCGGCGATCAGCGAGGCCGCGATGAGCCGCGAATCCTTGCCACCGGACAGGCCGAGGGTGATCGGGTCGGCGTACAGGTCGCTGATGCTGCCGGCGGTGGTGGTGATCGCCTGCGCGGCCAGGTCCAGCGACTCCTCGGTCGGCCGTCCCTGCCCGGCGAAACCGGACATCACCAGGTCGTCGACGCCGTACCTGGTCTCCGTGGCGACGTCCCAACCGCCGCCGGGCCGCCGCCGCCCGGTGACCCGCTCGCCCGGCTGCAGCAGGCGTGCGCCGCGCACGGGGGACAGGTCACCGCCGAAGTGCCCGGTCACCGCGTAGGAGGCCCAGCCGTCGAGGTCGGGCTCCGCGGTGCCGTGCAGGAAGGTGGTCAGCAGGCTCGGTCGGCTGCACAGCGCGGTGATCCCGTCGGCCGCGCCGGTGAACAGGCGGCACATGCCGATCCAGTCCTGCTGGATCGCGAAGCGCTGGTCGCCGTCGAGGGCGATCAGGCCGAACGGCGGCACCACGTCGCGGTGGATGTCCGCGCCGGCCAGCAACCGCCGCGCCAGCGCGACCGGGCCGCCGGCGGTGTCCGCACCGACCGGCAGGCCCAACGACAACGCGCTGACCGGGCCGTCCGTCGCGACCATCGGCCAGCGGTACGCACCCTGATCGCTGCGGTGCAGGAACGTGACACCCCAGTCCGCGCCGCCGAACTCCTGGCGGAGGTACGTCTCGGGTACCAGCGCGGACACGGCCGATTCGAAGCGGTCCCGGGCGGCGCGGATCCTCTCCTCGGGCAGGCTGCGGTGACCGAACCAGGCCAGCACGACGTACATGTTCACCCCGTTGATTCGTGTGGCACGGCGACCGGATCAGGAGAGCAGTAGCCGGTCGTACTCGGCCTGGGTGACCGACCAGTCCCAGGTGATCATGGCGTGTGCGGCCGCGGCCTCGCCGGCCTTGCGCCAGGATTCGTCCGTGGCGGTCTGCGCCATGATCCGGTCGGCCGCCGCCTGCGGCGTCGTCACGATCCAGTCCGAGGGGAAGATGCTGCGGGCGCTCGCCTTGCCGCCGGCGAAGAACGGCCAGTCCCGGACCACCGGCACCGCGCCGCTCGCCGCGCCCTCGATCAGTCCGAGGTGGAAGCTCTCCCGGACCGAGGTGCTGAGGATGACCCCGACGTCGGTGAGCGCCGCCGGCACGTCGTCGGTCTGACCGACCCGGCGTACGGCGCCCTGGCCCTCGAGCTTCTCCAGTTCGGCCGCGAAGCGCCGGTGGTAGGCGGCGGCGGTGGCGTTCGGCGAGCCGTCGATCTCCTTGCCGATCAGCACGAGCTTGTACCGGTCGTCGCGGCGGCGCAGCTCGCGCAGCACCTCGAAGGCCCACAGCGGGTCCTTTGCGATGGCGCTCAGCCCGACCAGGCCCAGGTTGAAGCGCGCCTCGTCGGCCTTCGGGCGGCGATAGCGGTCGAGCTTGACCGCATTGGTGATCACCGGTGTGCGCGGCGCGCCGGGCTCCCGCAGGCGCGGCGCGACGTCGAGGGTGAACTCGCGCAGCGGCTCGGAGACGAAGACCAGGTCGTCGACCCGGGACATGTCGATCAGGTGCGGGAAGACCGTGAACGCCTCGTAGCTGTGCAGCCGGACGATGATCCGGGTGCTACCCGGGTCCACTGTGGTCAGCATCGCCGCGTGTCCGAGGCACCAGTCGACGAAGATGGTGTCCGCCCACTCGATGTGCGGCGCGAACCATTCGCGTACCTGGTCGCCGTACTCGGAGTTGCCGGCCAGCAGGTGCCGGACGAGCTTGCCCGTCTGCCGGCTGAGCGGCTCCCGCTCCTCGTCGTCGAGCAGGCTGAACCTGCGCACCTCGAACCGCGGGTCCGCGTCGTAGCGTTCCCGGATGTCGCCGAGGAAGTACTCGTTGGCCCGGGTCAGGAAGAGCAGCCGGTGCGGGCGGTCGCCCGGCGGCGCGACGGCCGGCGTCCGCCGCCCGCGCGGCGCGACCAGGGCCTGGCCGGCCTTGCTCCGGTGCAGCGGCGCCAGAAAGCCGGCGGGGTCCTTGGCCGACGGCGACTCCAGCGAGTCGAAGTGCACGGCCCGGTTGAACAGCAGCGGGATGATCCGGGAGACGGACCGGGTCGCCTCGGTGAGGTCGTCGCGGGCCAGCGCCTTGTCGGCGAGGTCAAGCTCGGCCGCCGCGGCCTCGCGCAGGAAGACCGGAATGCGGCCGGCCTCGAGTTCGGCGGTCGCCGCCTCGCGCAGCCACTCCGCCTTCGTCGCCCGAGCGTGCAGCCGGCGGGTCGCGGCGATCCTCGCCGCGCCGGCCGCGTCGGGCAGGCCCATCGCGAGCAGCCGCTCGGTGATCTGCTCGCCCCACCTGATCCGCCTGGTGTCGCCGAGCCCGGGCGCGTCGAGCAGCAGCTCCCACGCCCGGCGGCCACCGGGCCGGCCCAGGACCCGCCGGCCGGAGCCGCGCCGGGCCACCTTGTCGACGAGCCGGTCGGCGCGTTCGCGGACGGCGGCGACGGCGACGACCGGCGACGGCCCGCGGCGCACGACCCGGCGCCTCGCGTAACGGGACGGGTTCTCGGCGCGCCTGGCGACGGCCGCGAGGGCGGGCGCGAGCCCGACGACGGCATCGGACGCGCGGTATCGCCGGGACAGCTGCCAGACGGTGTGCAGCGCGTTCGCGTCGAGCGCCACCAGGACGTCCGCGGCACCGGCCAGCCGGCGCAGCTTCCGGTCGGCGCGGGCCCGCAGCCAGAGCTTGCGGCCCTTGACGGCGCGCTTGTACTCGGCCCGGTCGTCGCGCGGCAGGCTCTTCACGGCGGGCAGGCCGTGCAGCGTGGCCGTGCCCTCCGGCACGCTGATCTTCTCCGGGTCGCAGCCGGAGACGATGGTGACCCGTACCCCGCTGTCGTGCAGCTGCTGGACGGTGTCGGCGAGCACGGTCGGCCGTCCCGGGATCCAGTTGGTGACGATCAGGACCTCGGTCATGCGGACAGCTCCCCGGCGAGCACAGGCGTCTTCAAGACGGTGGCGGTGACGTGGCGCACGGCGGGCTCGATCTGGGCGGCGCGCGCGTACCGGAGTGCGCCGGCCCGGACCGCGGCCCGGTCCTCGGCGGTGGCCTCGCGGGCGAGCCGGGCGGCCGCCCGGAACGAGGCGGCGAGCAGGTCGGGGTCGAAGCCGACCGCCCCGGTCCACAGCGGACTGGCCGACATCACGGTGGACGCGTCGTGCTCCGCCTCGTGTGCCGAGATCACCGGCAGGCCGCTGGCGAGCGCCTCGTACACCTTGCCGGAGGTCATGAAGCGGCCGCCGATCACCAGGAGCAGGATGACGTCCCAGCTCGCGTACACGTCGGCGACCTCGGCCTTGGGCACCGGGCCGCCGAAGCGGACGCCGTCGGCGTGCGCGGCGCTCAGCATCTCCATGTAGGCGTTGTCCTCGCGGGCCGAGCCCGCGCCGATGTGCCCGCGGAAGTCCAGGGTCGCGCCGGCCAGCAGCGGGTCGTCGGCCCGGGCGGCGCGCCACGCGTCGAGCACCGCGGCGAACAGCTTCGGCTGGAAGGTCAGCGTGCCCAGGTAACCGAAGCGTAGGCCCTCGGCGGGGTCGGGCAGCCGGGTGACGGCGGGGACGCTCGCCTCGTCGTAGCCGTTGCGGACTACCGAGATCTTCTCCGCGAGCTCGGGGTAGCGCTCGCGGTAGTGCTGGGCGATGGGGTCGTTGACGCACCAGACGGCGACCGCCGCGTCGAGCAGCTTGGCCTCCCAGCGCCCGGAGATGGAGTGCTTGGTGAACGCCTCGCCGCCGCCGATCACGTCGACCGACCAGCCGTCGCGGAAGTCGACGACGTACGGCACCCGGTGCTCCTGCCACAGCCGCCAGGTCGCCGACAGGTTCACGTACGGCGCGCAGGTGGTGACGAGCAGGTCGGCGGGGTCGCGCCGGTGCAGGTCGAGCAGGGCGGCCTCGAGGGCCGGGCGCCAACCGCCGAACCGGGGCTCCGGGAACTGCTCGAGGTGCCGGTGCACCTCCTCGACTCCCCACTCGGACGGCAGCAGCGAACGGCGCTCGGAGAAGTTCCGGACGTCGGTGTCCAGGTCCTCGCGCATCAGCGGCAGCTCGACGATGCGGACACCCGGGTCGACGTCCGCGGAGAGGCTGTGATCGAGCCCGAACTCGCGCTCCCAGGCCTCCTGACAAATGGTGATCACCGTGACATCCCACCCGGCGGCGTACAGCTGGTTGGCCGTTTCGCGCATCCGGTATGCACAGCTCTTCGCCGCCGGCGGGAAGCCGATCGCCAGGTAGTAGGCGTGCGGGCGGCCGGTGTCGGGCCGGCGCCGCGGTCCGGTCACACGGGCCCAGCGCCGGCCGATCGACCGGGGGCGACGAATCATGCTTGGGGTTCCTACTTCCGGCGCGGTAACAGGTGACCGTCCGTCAGGAGTCGGACAGGGGTCAACGGTGCGAGATAAAGTAAAACATTCAGCGCGGAAAGTCATTCATTCGTTGATGTTGGCCACCTGGTCACTCTGTGTAATTGATTCGATGCGATGGGTCTGTGCACCCCGGGCGTGCCGGACCCTCGGGTGCAGAAGCCCTATATGGTCGTCATCGCGAATTGATTCGTCGACGTCGTGACGCTACGGTCCGCGGGTCCCGATGCCCGGGGCGCGATGCGGCGCCCGGCGGCGCGGCGATCTCGACAGGGAACATCGATAAAAGCGGAAGAGAGCGTCATGGGATTCGACGTGGCCGGGCCACCGCAGGATCGACGCCGGGTCGTCATGCTGGTCGACAACGGCGTGAACGGCGACTCGCGGGTGCAGAAAGAGGCCCGGTCCGCGGCCGAGGCAGGCTTCGACGTGACGCTGCTGGGCCGCTCGCCCGACAAGCAGGAGCACACCTGGAGCCTGGGCCCCGCGCGGGTGCGGCTGCTGCCGATGGCCACGCCGCTGGCCAAGCGCCCGCACGAGTTCCGCCGGCACTGGCTGGTCGCGCCCCTGGCGTACCCGCCGACCGGGGTCGGCGCGCAGCGGGCGCAGGCGGTCCGGGCCCGGAAGGCCGACCTGCAGGTGCGGCGCGCGGCCGGCGCCGGCGGGCTGCAGGCCACGACCCTGCGGGCCGAGTGGCTGGCGGCCCGGGCGATGTCACGCTGGGTGTCGGTACGCCGTAAGCAGTCCGACAAGTGGCGCAAGGCCCGCAATCGGCTCGACACCCCCTCCGACCGGCTCTACACCTGGTTCTGGCAGAAGGCGATGGGCGACCGCTCCTGGCGCCGGATCGAGCCGGGCCTGTGGGACTGGGAGATCGCCTACGGTCGCGTCATCGACGAGCTCGAGCCGGACCTGATCCACGCCAACGACTTCCGGATGCTCGGCGTCGGTGCCCGGGCGAAGATCCGCGCCAAGGGTGCCGGCCGGGACGTGAAGCTGGTCTGGGACGCGCACGAGTTCCTGCCCGGCGTGCGCCCGTGGACCGATCACGAGCGCTGGCGGATCGGCCACATGGCCCACGAGCGCGAGTACGTCAAGTACGTCGACGCGGCCATGACCGTCTCCGACGACCTCGCCGGGATGCTGCAGGAGGCGCACGGCCTCGCCGCCCGGCCGCGGGTGGTGCTCAACACCCCGGCGGTCGAGCACGCCCCCGAGCTGGAGGACGGCGACGACCTCCCCGAGCTGCCGCAGGCCGACCTGCGCGAGATGTGCGACATCGGCCCCGACGTGCCGCTGCTGGTCTACAGCGGCGCCGCCGCGCCGCAGCGTGGCCTCGACATCATGGTCGAGGCGCTGCCGCGGCAGCCCGGCGTGCACGTCGCCCTCGTGACCAACAACCACCACGGCGTCTTCATGACCGGGCTGGTCGAGCGCGCCAAGGAGCTCGGCGTCCTCGACCGGGTGCACGTGCTCAGCTATGTGCCGCACTGGCAGGTCGTGCCGATGCTCTCCGGCGCAGACGTCGGCGTGATCCCGATCCACCACTGGCCGAACCACGAGATCGCCCTGATCACCAAGTTCTTCGAGTACGCGCACGCGCGGCTGCCGCTGGTGGTCAGCGATGTGCGGACGATGGCGGCGACCGTTCGGGAGACCGGACAGGGCGAGGTGTTCACGGCGGAGGACCTCGACGACTACGTCCGCGCCGTGCAGGCCGTCCTCGACGACCCGAAGCGTTACCGCGGGGCGTACGACAAGCCGGGCCTGCTCGACGAATGGACCTGGGCGGCTCAGGCCAAGGTCCTGACCTCGGTCTACCGCCAGGTGCTCGAGCCGTCCTGAGCCGGGAACGCCGGTCTAAGCTTCATCACCGTCCATGGGGTCGTCGGCGCGAGACGCGCCAAGGAGGATTAACGCCAGCATGAAGATCTGCGTCGTAGCCCTGGGCAAGATCGGGCTGCCGCTCGCCGTCCAGTTCGCCTCAAAGGGGCACACCGTGATCGGCGCGGACGTCTCCGAGCCGACGGTCCGCACCGTCAACGACGGTCTGGTGCCGTTCCCGGGCGAGGCCGACCTGGACGTCAAGCTCAAGCAAGCGGTCGGCGCCGGCCTGCTGTCGGCCACCACCGACACCGCCGCCGCGGTCGCCGAGTCCGACGCCGTCGTGGTCGTCGTGCCGCTCTTCGTCGACGGCGAGGGCGTGCCGGACTTCGGCTGGATGGAGTCCGCGACCCGCGACATCGCCCGCGGCCTGCGGCCGGGCACGCTGGTCAGCTACGAGACCACGCTGCCGGTCGGCACCACCCGGGACCGCTGGGCGCCGCTGCTCGAGGAGGGCTCCGGCCTGGTCGCCGGTCGCGACTTCCACCTGGTCTTCAGCCCGGAGCGGGTGCTCACCGGCCGGGTCTTCGCCGACCTGCGCAAGTACCCGAAGCTGGTCGGTGGCGTGGACGCCGGCTCGGCGCAGCGTGGTGTCGAGTTCTACGAGGCCGTGCTGGACTTCGACGACCGCCCGGACCTCAGCCGGCCCAACGGCGTCTGGGACCTCGGCTCGGCGGAGGCCGCGGAGCTGGCGAAGCTCGCCGAGACGACCTACCGGGACGTCAACATCGGCCTGGCGAACCAGTTCGCCCGGTTCGCGGACACCATCGACGTCGACGTGAACCTGGTCATCGACGCCTGCAACACCCAGCCCTACAGCCACATCCACCGGCCGGGCATCGCGGTCGGCGGCCACTGCATCCCGGTCTACCCGCGGCTGTACCTGTGGAACGACCCGTCGGCCACGGTCGTGCGGGCGGCCCGCGAGGCGAACACTGCGATGCCGGCGTACGCGGTGGACCTGCTCGCGGCCGCGGTCGGCGACCTCGACGGGCTCGGTGTGCTGGTGCTCGGCGCGGCGTACCGCGGCGGGGTCAAGGAGACGGCGTTCTCGGGCGTCTTCCCGGCGGTCGAGGAGCTGCGCCGCCGGGGCGCGAAGCCCTACGTCTCGGACCCGATGTACAGCGCGGCCGAGCTGACCGCGCTGGGCCTGCCGCCGTGGAACGGCGAGGAGCTGGGCGCGGCGGTCGTCCAGGCGGACCACGCCGAGTACCGCGCGCTGACCAGCGCCGACCTGCCGGGTGTCAAGGTCATCGTCGACGGGCGCCGGACGACCGACCCGGCGCGCCTGGAAGGGATCCGCCGGATCGTCATCGGCGGCTGAAGCCTCGTCCCGGGGCGGGTCCGCCCGCCCCGGGCGCAACGGCCGGCTACCTGCGCTCGGGGTCGCGGCTGACGATCTCGCCGCTCTCGTCGACCCAGCCCCTCGGCCGGGCCGGGTTGCCGGCGACCAGCTGGTACGGCGCGACGTCCTTGGTGACTACGGAACCGGCGGCGATCATCGCGAACTCGCCGACCTCGATGCCGCAGATCAGCGTCGCGTTCGCCCCGATCGAGGCACCGCGGCGCACCAGCGTCGGGGTGATCTTCCAATCGGCGTTCTGTGCCCGCGGTCGCAGGTCATTGGTGAAGACGGCGCAGGGCCCGACGAACACCTCGTCCTCGATCGTCACGCCCTGGTACACCGAGACATTATTTTGGATCTTGACTCGGCTGCCCACGACCGCGTTGGCGTCGAGATAGACGTTGCGACCGATCACGCAGTCGTCGCCGACGATCGCCGAAGACCTGACGTGCGCGAGGTGCCATACCTTCGTTCCGGCGCCGATCTGGGCGCCTTCCTCCACGTCCGCGGACGGGTGGAAGAAGGGCGGCCGGCTGCCGGCCTCGGAGTCGATATTCGTGTGGTCCATCGTTGCAGTGTGAACCTTGACCGGCCGGTGACGGAAACCGGGGAAACAATTCCGGAATATGCCGGGTGTTACTCTAGGTGCCCCCTTGAAGTCATCTAATGGACGGTCTGCGCACCTACATGCCGAACCTCGTCAGCATCGTCGTCCCCGCGTGGAACATCCAGGGTTACCTCGCCGAATGCCTCGGCTCGCTGCTCGACCAACAGGCGGTAGAGGTCGAGGTGATCGGCGTCGACGACGCCTCCCCCGACCACGGCGGCGAGGTCCTCGACGGGTACGCGGCCCGCGACCCCCGGGTCACCGTGCTGCACCTCGACGTCAACGGCGGCCCCGGCGCGGCGCGTAACGCGGGTCTCGAGCGAGCCACCGGCGAGTACGTCTGGTTCGTGGACGGCGACGACCGGATCGTGCCGGGCGCGCTCGCCGCGATCAATGCGAAGCTGCTCGAGGAGAAGCCCGACGTACTCGTCGTCGGCACCGCGCGTGAGCGGTGGAACCGGTCCGTGTCGGGCGACTACACGCCGGCGTCGGTGAAGACCGGCCCGGCGGCGCTGAGCGGCCCGGTACCGCCGCTGGGCGCCCTGGTGGTGCGCCGCCAGTTCCTGACCGAGTCCGGCATCCGCTTCACGCCGGGTTGGTATGAGGACGTCGCATTCGGTTACGCGGTGCTCGCCGAGGCGTCCGTCGTCGACACCCTGCCAGCCGCCTGCTACATCCGGCGGCTGGACCGGGACCGCTCGATCCGGACCACCCGGTCGGCGAAGCACGCCGCCGCCGTCGGGCAGTTCGACCAGCTGCTGAGCCGTCCGGCGATCGCCGCGGCCGCGCCCGAGCTGCGCCGGCGCGCGCTGGACCGGGCCGTCACCGAGCTGACGAAGATCATGGAGGACGGCCGGCGGATGCCGGCCCGGGCACGCCGGGCCATGTTCGCCGAGATCTCCGGGCTGCTGCGCAAGCACGGGGCGGCGGGCGGCGCCGGCGGACTGAGTCGCAGGCTGATCGCCGCCGACTCGTTCACGGCGTTCCGGGCGCTGCGCGGCACCCGCAAGGCGGCCGGCAAGGTTCGCAACTCGCTCGGCACGGCCAAGGGCCGGCTGCGCAAGCTGGCGCTGCGCGGCTATTACCGGTGGCAGCTGCGGCTGCCGATCGACGAGAACCTGGCCGTCTACGCGGCGTACTGGTACCGCGGCTATGCCTGCAATCCCGCCGCCATCTACGAGAAGGCCCGGGAGCTCGCCCCCGCCGTCCGGGGTGTCTGGGTCGCCAAGCCGGGCAAGTCGATGCCGAAGGGTGTTCCGGTCGTCGTCCCCGGCAGCAGGGCCTACTACCGGGCCATCGCGCGGGCGAAGTATCTGATCAACAACGCCACCTTCCCGCCGGAGGTGGTGAAGCGGCCCGGCGCGGTTCACGTGCAGACGCACCACGGCACCCCGCTCAAGACCATGGGGCTCGACCAGCCGAAGTTCCCGGCCTCCACGGTCGGTTACAACGCCGCGCGGATGCGCCGCAACATCGCCAAGTGGGACTTCAGCATCACCGCGAACCGGCACACCACGCTGCTGTGGGACCGGCAGTTCCCGGTCAAGGGCGAGACGCTCGAGACCGGATACCCGCGCAACGACCGGCTCGCCCTCGCCACGGCCGAGGACGTCGCGGCCGCCCGCGCGGAGCTCGGCATCGCCCCCGGCGAGCGGGTGGTGCTCTACGCGCCGACCCATCGGGAGTGGCACGCCGCCTTCACGCCGCCCCTGGACGTCGACGCGCTCGCCGAGGAGCTGGGCCCGGACACCCGGGTGCTCCTGCGCGGGCACTACTTCTACGGCCTGGCCGGCTTCCCGGTGCGGCATCCGCGCGTCGTCGACGTCTCGTCGTTCCCCTCGGTCGAGACGCTCTACCTGGCCGCCGACGTGCTGATCACCGACTTCTCCTCGGCGATGTTCGACTACGCGGTGCTGGACCGGCCGTTGGTGATCTTCGCGCCGGACTGGGAGATCTACCGGGCGGTGCGCGGCGTAACGTTCGACCTGCCCACCGAGCACCCGGGCACTTTCGCGCGTACCTTCGAACAACTGGTCGCGGCCTTCCGCAGCGGTCAGATCGACGGCGACCAGGCCGCGGAGTTCCGCGCCCGATTCCGGGAGCGGTTCTGCTCCCTGGAGGACGGCCACGCCGCGGAGCGGGTGGTACGCCGGATCCTGCTGAACGAGAAGTCGCCCGTCGCTGATCGAAAGGTTTCCCTCGATGACTGAGCTCGTCCCTGGGCTGGTAAGCGTCATCGTGCCGATCTACAACGTTGAGCCGTTCCTGCGCGACTGCCTCGACTCGCTGCGCGCACAGACCTACACCGACCTGCAGGTCCTGCTCGTGGACGACGGGAGCACCGACGGCTGCGCGGGCATCGCCGAGGAGTTCGTCGCCGCGGACTCCCGGTTCCAGCTGATCAGCCAGGCCAACGCCGGCCTCAGCGCGGCACGCAACGTGGCCGTCCCGGTCGCGAAGGGCGAGTACATCGCGTTCGTCGACAGCGACGACGTGCTGGCCGCGCACGCCTACGAGCTGCTGGTCCAGGCCATGGCCGGCGGTGCCGACTTCGCCAGCGGGGCGGTGCGCCGCTACTCGACGCGCGGCACCTACCGGGGCGGGCCGCACAACGACGCGATCGGCCCGACCGACCTGAACACCCACGTCTCGGGCAACGCGAAGCTGCTGCGCGACCGCACCATCTGGAACAAGGTCTACCGGCGCAGCTTCTACGACGCGCACGGCTTCGAGTTCCCGGTCGGCCGGCTCTTCGAGGACGTGCCGGTCACCGTGCCGGCGCACGCGCTGGCCAAGAGCGTGGCGATCGTCAACGAGCCGATCTACTTCTGGCGGGTGCGCGAGGGCGCGGTCCGCTCGATCACCCAGTCCGACAACGACCAGCGCAACCTGATCGACCGGTTCTACTCCGTGAACCTGACGCGGCGGCTGCTCCGGGACGCCGGCAAGACCGAGCTCCTGCGGGTGTACGAGGAGCAGGCGATCTGGGACAAGCTGAGCAGCTACCTGAAGTACCTGCCGGCCGCCTCGCCGGAGTTCCGGGCGACGTTCCTGGACCTGGCCACGGCCTACCTCGACGACGTCGACCCGGGCGCCGTCGACCGGCTCCCGGCGAAGGTCCGCAAGCACTGGAAGCTGATCCGGGCCCGCCGCGTCGACGAGCTGATCGAGCTGATCGACAAGGGCTTCCGCAAGCCGAAGGCGGCGCCGCCGCCGAGGGTGGCCTCCGGCGTCCGCACGCTCGCCTGGCGGGACAGCCGCCTGGAGCTCACCGGCTATGCGTACGTGCCGGGCGGGGCGCCGCGCCGGTTCGGCTCGATGCGGCTGCTCTGGCTCTCCAGCGACGGCGGCCGTCGCAAGATCCCGCTGCGGGCCCGGGCGCACAAGGACCCGCAGGCCCCGGCGGCCGAGCAGGCGGCGGGCTTCGCCGTCTCGGTGAACCCGATGTCGCTGCGGGTCGGCAAGATCTGGCGCAGCGGGACCTGGACGGTCGCGGTCGCCGCGACGCGCGGCATGACGCTGCGCCGCGCCGCCCTCCGGATGCCCGACGACTGGACCGACCCCCTGCCCCGGCAGCAGATGGCGCCCGGCGTCTGGGTCACCCCGATCGTCACGAAGGGCTGGCTGCGGCTGCGGGTGAGCAAGTCCGACGGCTGGCTGACGGCGAGCCGCCGCGACGGCGACGACCTGGTACTCGAGGGCCGGCTCCGGAGCCGGCCGCGGGACGCGGTCCGGATCGAGCTGAGCCGGGTGCGGGGCATCGTCAGCCGCCAGGTGCCGGCCGAGGTCAGCCCGGTGGCGGACGGCTTCGCGTTCTCGGCCCGGATCCCGCTGGCGGGCATCGGGCTCGACGTCGACGACGACAACCACGCCGCCGGCCTGTACGCGCAGAACTTCAAGATCGACATCGTGGTCAAGGACAAGCCGGTCCAGCTGGTCGCCGACGAGGACTACGCGCAGACCCGGACCGTCGTGGGCACGGACGAGGTCTACACCACCGTCTCGGCCGGCGGGCAGGTCTCCCTCTGCACCCGGCCGGCCGGCCCGGTGGTGACCGGGGCCGAGTGGCGTTCCGACGGCGCCCTCGTGCTCAGCGGCGACAGCCCGCGCCCCGTCGAGGGCGAGCTGATGCTGCGCCTGCGCGGCCGGCGCCGGGACGTCCGGCTGCCGCTGCGGGTGCTGGACGGCCGCTGGCAGGTGACGGTCGACCCCTCGGCCGTTCCGGGGCTGGGCGGCCCGCTGCCGCTGGTCGCCGGCACCTGGGATCTCTCGTTCAGCTGCGACGGCGCCTACCACCGGACCATCGCCGCGCTGGGCTTCGCCGACGCCGTCGGCGCCGCCCTGCCGACCTCCGCGACGGCCCCCGACGGCGTGCGCAGCGTGCTGCGGACGGCCAGCAACCAGCGGGCCGTGATCGTCGTGGAGGCTCCCGCCCTCGACCCGGCCGAGCAGGAACGCCTGGCGGCCGCGTACGGGCGGGCGGCGGCCACCACCGCCCTGCGGGAGGTCGTGCTCTTCGACGCCGCGCCGGGCCGCCGCTTCGCCGACGACCCGGCCGCGCTGCTGGCCGAGCTGACCGGCCGCCCGGGCGCGCCGGCGGCCCGCTGGACCGTCGAGCGCGGGCAGCCCGTCCCGGCCGGCGCCGACCCGGTCACCCTGGGCAGCGAGGCCTGGTACGAGGCGCTGACCACCAGCCGCTGGATCGTCGCCAACGACAGCCTGCCGCGCTGGTTCAAGCCGCGGGAGGGCCAGGTGGTGCTGCGGCTGGCCGGTGGCTGGCCGGTGGCCCGCTTCGGCGCGCAGGCGATCGCCCACCCGCTCGGCCAGGAGCTGATCGACCAGGTCGAATCGGACGCGGCGAGCTGGACGGCGCTGGCCTCGCCGGGCCCGTCGGCCACCCCGGTGCTGCGCCGGGAGCTGCGCTTCGGCGGCACCGTGCTCGAGTACGGCCGGCCGGCGAACGACCCGCTGACGACGACGGACGCGGAGGCGGCCCGGGCCGCGGTGCTCGAGCGCCTGGAGCTGCCCGCCGACACCCGCCTGGTTCTCTACGCGCCCACCCGGCGGCCGATGGACCTGCGCAAGCGCGGCTGGAGCGACCCGGGCAAGCTGCTGGACCTGCCGGGCGTCGTGGCCGCCCTGCCGCCGGGCCACGAGCTGCTGGTCCGCCGCCATCCCGCGCTCGGCGACGACGTGCTGGGCCTGGTGCCCGGCGTGCTCGACGTCTCCGCCTACCCGCGGGTGGCCGACCTGCTGCTCGCCGCCGACGTGCTGATCACCGACTATTCGGCGCTGCTGGCCGACTTCGCGCTCACCGGCCGGCCCGCCATCCTGTACGTGCCCGACCTCGACCACTTCGAGGCCTCGCCGGGCCTGAACGTCGATCTCGCGACGGCCGCGCCCGGCCCGCTGTTGCGCACCTCGGCCGAGGTCGTCGCGGCCGTCGGCAACCTCGGGCCGCTCACCGCCGAGTACGGGCAGGCGGCCAAGTCGTTCGCGGAGAGCCACGCCACCTCCGGCGCCGGCCAGGCGGCCAGGAAGCTGGTCGACTGGCTGCTGGCCGCCCGCTGATTAACCCCGCGGAGGAGTTGCGGTTTCCGCGGGGTGACCGCGGCCACTATCGTTTCGCCCATGACCTCCATCGCGCTCGCTGAGGAACTCCTCCTCCTCGCGTACGACGACCAGACCGGCAAGGCGACCGGTTCCCGCATCGGGCTCGACCTCGGCATGTCCGCGGCCGTGCTGGTGGACCTTGCGCTGGCTGGCCGGATCGCCTACGTGAACGGGAACCTGGTGGTCAAGGACCCCACGCCGACCGGCGAACCGATCGCGGACCTGGTGCTCGCCAAGGCCGCCGCGGACGAGCCGCACACGCCGGCGCAGTGGGTCCAGCGGCTGCGGCACAACCTGCGCAACCGGGTCCTGCAGGACCTGATCGCGCGCGGCGTCGTGCGCGACGTGGACGAGACCCAGCTGGGCCACATCCACGTGCACCGCTACCCGACGGCCGATCCCGCGTTCGAGGCCGAGATCCGCAAGCGGCTGGCCGAGGCCCTGATCACCGACGCGCCGCCGGACGAGCGGACGGCGGCGCTGGCCACCCTGCTGATCGCGGCCCGGATGGAGCCGGCCCTGCGCCTGCCGCCGGAGGAGGCGGCGCGGGCGCACGAGCGGCTGGAGGAGATCGCCAGCGGCGCCGGCTTCTACGGCACCATGAACCTTGAGGATTCCATCGTGCGCCCGAGCGTCGCGCTCGTCGTGGCCACCCTGGGCCGCGCGATCTCCGCGGCCCTGGGCGCCCCGAAGGTCTGACCCGCGGTCCGGGGCCGTGCGGCCCCGGATCCGCACCTCGTCAGTCCAGGCCGAGCGCGGTGGCGATCTCCGGGCGCAGCTCGCCGTTCAGCGCGGCCTCGGCGCGGAGCCGGGCCGCGGCCAGGTCGCCGTCGGCGACCGGCTCCACCACCTCGAGGTACGCCTTGAGCTTCGGCTCGGTGCCCGACGGGCGGATCACCACGCGGCAGCGCGCGGTCCGCAGGGTCAGCACGTCGGCGTCCGGCAGCCGGTCCTCGACGTCGGTGACCTGGTCGCCGAGCAGGGTCCGGGGCGGGTTCGCGCGGACCCGGGCCATCGTGCGGGTGATCTCGCCGAGGTCCTCCACCCGCATCGACAGCTGGCCGGTGCGGTGGACGCCGAACTCGGTGTCCAGGTCGGCGAGCCGGTCGGCGAGGGACTTTCCCTCGGCCTTGAGCGCGGCCGCCAGCTCGGCGACGGTCAGTGCGGCGGTGATGCCGTCCTTGTCGCGCACCAGGCCGGGCGCCACGCAGTAGCCGAGCGCCTCCTCGTAGCCGTACGCGAGCTTCTCCGCGCCGCGCACGATCCACTTGAAGCCGGTCAGGGTCTCCGCGTACGGCACGCCGCGGGCGGCGCAGAGCGCGCGCAGCAGCGTGGACGACACGATCGTGGTGGCGTACGCGCCGGCAGCGCCGCGCCGGATCAGGTGGTCGGCGAGCAGGATGCCGAGCTCGTCGCCGCTGAGCGGGCGCCAGCTGCCCGGCTCCGCGCCCGGCAGGGCCACGGCGCAGCGGTCGGCGTCCGGGTCGCTGGCGATGGCCAGGTCGGCGCCGAGCTCCGAGGCGAGGGCGAGCAGCAGGTCCATCGCGCCCGGCTCCTCCGGGTTGGGGAACGCGACGGTCGGGAACTCCGGGTCCGGCTCGGCCTGCTCGGCGACGACGCCCGGCGCCGGGAACCCGGCCCGGGCGAACGCCGCCGCGAACACCTCGCCGCCGACGCCGTGCAGGGGCGTGTAGGCCACCCTCAGATCGCGAGGGCCGGGCGCGACGACGGCGGCCGCGCTGTCCACGTACCCCTGGACGATCTGCTCCTCCAGGACCGTGCCGGGCTCGCCGAGCGGAACCGCGGTGACCGGGCCGGCCGTCTGGATGGCGGCCTCGATGCCGCTGTCGGCCGGCGGGACGATCTGCGCGCCGGCGCCGCCCGGGCCGCCGAGCTGTGCGCCCAGGTAGACCTTGTAGCCGTTGTCCTGCGGCGGGTTGTGGCTGGCGGTGACCATGACACCCGCGACCGCGTCGAGCGCCCGCACGGCGTACGCCAGCACCGGCGTCGGCAGGGGCCGGGGCAGCAGCAGCGCCGCCCGCCCGGCGCCGGTGGCCACCCGCGCGGTCTGCTGGGCGAACTCCCGCGAGCCGTGCCGGGCGTCGTACCCGATGACGAGCGGGCCCTGGCCGCCCTGCGCGGCCAGCCAGCCGACCAGGCCGGCGGCCGCCCGGGTGACGACCGCGAGGTTCATGCCGTTCGGCCCGGCGCGCAGCCGGCCGCGCAGGCCGGCCGTCCCGAAGGTCAGCGGGCCGGCGAACCGGTCGGCGAGCTCATCCGCGCTGCCGGGCAGCCGGGAGAGCAGCTCCCGGAGCTCGTCGCGCGCGGCCGGGTCGGGATCGTCGGCGAGCCAGGTCTCGGCCAGCCTGCGAAGGTCGTCAGTTGCCATGCTCAGTGGATAGCACGGCGGGCCGGGTCAGCCTGCCTGGAGGGTGAAGGTCTTGGCCATCTCGTCGAAGTACTGCTTGCGGTCGCCGAACTGTGCCTCGGTGGTGGTGAGGTAGAAGGAGTACATCTTGCCGCCGGTGGTGGTCTGCCACCAGATGCCGTGCCGCATGCTGTCGCCCTCGCCGCACGTGTACTCGAACTGGGCGCCGGCCAGCCCGGAGACCTCGACGTCGGTCGCGCCGAGGTGGTTGAACGGCTTGGGGCAGGCCTTCGACTTCTTCAGCGTGCCCGGCGCCGTGGTCTCGGCGAACTTCCTCGGCGGGATGGACCCGGGCTCGATCAGGACGCGGACCTTGGTCGACTTGTCGTCCGGGTCGACGTAGTCCACCCAGTTGCCGCTCGCGGCGCGGGTCCAGCCCTTGGGCACCTTCACCGTGACGGCTTCGTCGCCCTCGTAGTCCTGGGTCTCCAGCGACGCCGGCACGACCTGATTGCCGGTCGAGGGCTGGTCGGGCGGCAGCGGCTGCTCGCCGCCGCCGGTCAGCGAGAACACCAGCACCAGCACGACGACCACGGCCAGCGCGCCGCCGCCGGCGATCAGCTGGGTGTTGCGCGGCCAGCCCTTCACCGTGTCGACGGCCTTCGTGGCGTTGTCACGCACCGCGGCGACCGCGTTCTCGATCACGGCGCGCCGCTTGGCGGCCGGGCTGGTCACGACCGTGCCGGGCATCGGATCACGCGCCGCCCGGGCGCCGTCCCACTGCCGCCGCGGCGGCAGCACGCTGGTCGCGTCGCTCTCCGGCGCGCCCGGCGGGATCACGCTGGTCCGGTTGTTGTCGTCGAGGGCGGGCGGCGGCGGGTAGGCGCCGGTCGGCGCGTCCGGGGGCTCTGGCGCGCGGCGCCGGCCGCCGGTGCTGCCCTGCTTGAGCTTGGACAGGCGGCCGGTCAGCGACTCGCCGGGCGCGAGCATGGCCCGGCCGCCGATCTGGCCGGACGGCTGCGGCGGCGGGATGGGCTGGGTCTCGGCCGCCGGCGGGCGCTGCGCCGGCACCACCGAGTAGGGGTCCGTCATCATGTGCGGCGGAGCCTTGCTGGCCAGCGGGCCGGCCAGCTGCTGGCGCAGCATGGTGCGCGCGCTCTGCACATCGAAGCGCCGGGCCGGGTCCTTCTCCAGCAGCCCCATCAGCACCGGGGTCAGCGAGCCCGCGCGCACCGCCGGGGTCGGCGGGTCCTCGACGACGGCGTGCATCGTCTCGATCGGGTCGCCCTTGTCGAACGGCGGGCGGCCCTCGATCGCGGTGTAGAGCGTGACGCCGAGCGAGAACAGGTCGCTGGGCGGCCCGAAGTCGCTGCCCATCGCGCGCTCGGGCGAGATGAAGTGCGGCGAGCCCAGCACCATGCCGGGCGTGGTCAGCTGGACGTCGGTCGGCATCCGGGCGACGCCGAAGTCGGTGAGCACGCAGCGGCCGTCGGTGCAGATCAGCACGTTGGCGGGCTTCACGTCGCGGTGCAGCACGCCGTGCGCGTGCGCGACCTCGAGCGCGCCGAGCAGCGCGATGCCGATCTTCGCCACCACGCGGGGCGCGACCGGGCCGTCCTCGATGACCATGTCGGCGAGGCTGCGCGCCTCCAGCAGCTCCATGACGATCCACGGGCGGCCGTTCTCGTGCACCACGTCGTAGACCTGCACGACGGCCGGGTGCTGCAGGGCGGCGGCGGCCCGCGCCTCGCGCATCGTCCGCTCGTACATCGAGTCGCGGTCGCTCGGCGCCAGGCCGGGCGGGAGGATGACCTCCTTGATGGCTACGTCGCGGCGCAGCAGGGTGTCCGCGGCCCGCCAGACCGTGCCCATGCCGCCATGGCCCACCGCGGCGCGCAGCGTGTAACGCCCGCCGATGAGCGTGCCCGGGGCCGCGCGTCCGCTGGTCGGAGCAGAGTTGCCACCGCTCCAGGTCGGAATCTGAGTCACGAGAGATGCCACCGAAGGGGGTAGGGGGCTGTCGGCCAACCAGGCTATCTTGCCGGTTCCCACCCCTTTTCGGAAAGCCGCCGAGGGGGTGTTATCCAAACCTCGACCGTGGGTAGCCGAGCTGTCGCATAGGGTGGAACTTTTCGGACGGAGAGTGCAAAATACCTCACCCGCGCGTGCTGAACGCTGCTTTAGGATCGCCGTTGTGAACGCAGAATCCGGGTTCGAGATCAAGCCGGTCTACGGCAGCGGTGACGTGGCGCCCGACATCGACACCAGGCTCGGCGAGCCCGGAGCGTTTCCGTACACCCGGGGCGTCTACCCGACGATGTACACCGAGCGCCCGTGGACGATGCGGCAGTACGCGGGCTTCGGCACCGCGGCCGAGTCCAACGCCCGCTACCACCAGCTGCTGGCGGCCGGGACGATGGGCCTGTCCGTCGCGTTCGACCTGCCCACCCAGATGGGCTACGACTCCGACGACCCCATCGCGCACGGCGAGGTCGGCAAGGTCGGCGTGGCCATCGACTCGATCGACGACATGCGGCAGCTCTTCGACGGCATCCCGCTGGACAAGGTCTCCACGTCGATGACGATCAACGCGCCCGGCTCGGTGCTGCTGCTGCTCTACCAGCTCGTCGCCGAGGAGCAGGGCGTGCCCGGCGCCGCGCTGACCGGCACGATCCAGAACGACATCCTCAAGGAGTACATCGCCCGCGGCACCTACATCTTCCCGCCGAAGCCGTCGCTGCGCCTGGTCGCCGACACGTTCGCCTACTGCCGCGCCGAGATCCCGAAGTGGAACACCATCTCGATCTCCGGCTACCACATGGCGGAGGCCGGTGCGACGCCCGCGCAGGAGATCGCGTTCACGCTGGCCAACGGCATCGAGTACGTGCGCGCGGCGATCGCCGCCGGGCTCGCCGTCGACGACTTCGCGCCCCGGCTCTCGTTCTTCTTCGTCGCGCGCACCACGCTGCTCGAGGAGATCGCCAAGTTCCGCGCGGCCCGGCGGATGTGGGCCCGGATCATGCGCGACGAGTTCGGCGCGAAGAATCCGAAGTCGCTGATGCTGCGGTTCCACACACAGACCGCCGGCGTGCAGCTCACCGCGCAGCAGCCGGAGGTCAACCTGGTCCGGGTCGCGGTGCAGGCGCTGGGCGCGGTCGCCGGCGGCACCCAGTCGCTGCACACCAACGCGTACGACGAGGCGATCGCGCTGCCGACGCAGAAGTCGGCCCGGCTCGCCCTGCGCACCCAGCAGGTGCTCGCGTACGAGAGCGGCCTGGTGGACACCGTCGACCCGTTCGCCGGCTCGTACGTGATCGAGGCGATGACCGACGAGGTCGAGGCCGCCGCGGCCGCGCTGATCGAGCGGGTCTTCAGCTTCGGCTCGTCCGTCGAGGCGATCGAGCAGGGCTTCCAGAAGCAGGAGATCGAGACCTCGGCGTACCGGATCTCCCAGCAGATCGACAGCGGCGAGCGGGTCGTCGTCGGCGTGAACCGGTTCGGCATCGACGAGGAGGAGAAGTACGAGCCGCTCCGGGTCGACCCCGCGATCGAGGCCGACCAGGCCGCCCGGCTGGCGAAGCTGCGCGCCGAGCGCGACACCCCGGCGGTCGAGGCGGCGCTCGAGGATCTGCGCAAGGCGGCGCGGGGTACGGAGAACGTCCTGCCCCCGATGCGCGCGGCCTTGCGACTGCGTGCCACCGTTGGCGAGGTATGCCACACACTTCGCGACGTGTGGGGCGTGTACCACCCGGTTGAGCACTTCTGATCGAGGTCTCGGGTCGGGCCGGAACCGCGTTACCTTCGCGTTTCGTTACCCGTTGTAGGAGATGGTGAACTGATGCCGCCCGCGAAAGGCTCTAATCAGGGCTTTAGTGACACGGTTAGGGTTGATCATTGCGGGAATGGCGTTGCACAGCGTCACCTCATCAGGTCTAAGCTGTCGCGCGTTGCGGAAACCGGTTCAGTTGACGAGAGCGATAGAGAATCCGACGTGACAAGTGCCTTGACCGTGCCCGAGGACTCCCAGCTGGCGCCCTTCCCTGGGCCGCCGCCGGGCGCCGACCCGCTGCCCGGCCAGCTCGACCGCTGGCTCGCCTCCCGGGGCGCCGAGCTGGTAGCGATCCGGCGGCACATCCACGCGCACCCGGAGCCGTCGCACGCGGAGTTCGAGACCGCCGCCCTGGTCGCCCGCGAGCTCGCCGTCGCCGGCCTGAGCCCGCGGCTGCTGCCCAAGGGCAACGGCCTGATCTGTGACATCGGCGAGGGCGACCGGGTGATCGCGTTCCGCGCCGACCTCGACGCGCTGCCGCTGCAGGACACCAAGGACGTGCCGTACCGCTCGACGGTCGACCGGGTCGCGCACGCCTGCGGACACGACGTGCACACGACCGTGCTGCTCGGCCTCGGCCTCGCCCTGGCCCAGCTGAACGAGCAGGGCGAGCTGCCCGGCCGGGTCCGGCTGATCTTCCAGCCCGCCGAGGAGTGCGTCCCGTCCGGCGCGCCCGAGGTCATCGCCACCGGCGCGCTCAAGGACGTCGTGGCGATCTACGCGCTGCACTGCTACCCGCAGCTGCCGGCCGGCCTGGTCGGCGTCCGCTCCGGCCCGTTCACGGCCGCCGCCGACACCGTCGAGGTCCGCCTCAGCGGCCCGGGCGGGCACACCGCGCGCCCGCACCTGACCGCCGACCTGGTGCACGCGCTGGGCCGGGTCATCGTCGACGTGCCCGCCCTGCTCGACCGGCGGGTCGACCCGCGCGCCGGCGTCTCGATGGTCTGGGGCGCGGTGCGGGCCGGGCAGGCGTTCAACGCGATCCCCGGCGAGGGCTCGGTGCTCGGCACGGTCCGCATACTGAACCGCGAGGCCTGGCGCGAGGCGCCGGAGCTGATCACCCAGCTGATCCGCGACGTGGTCGCCGCGACCGGCGCCGAGGTCGAGGTCAAGTACACCCGCGGCGTTCCGCCGGTGATCAACGACCGGATGGCGGCGGCGGTCATCGCGGGCGCGGCCGGCGCGGCGCTCGGCCCGGACCGGGTCGTCGAGGCCGAGATCAGCATGGGCGGCGAGGACTTCGCGTTCTACCTGGAGGACGTGCCGGGGGCGATGATCCGGCTCGGCACCGGGTCGCCGGGCCAGGATGTGCACGCGGATCTACACCAGTCGAACTTCGACGTCGACGAGCGCTGCATCGGCTACGGAGTGCGGGTGATGGTGCATACCGCGCTCGCAGCTTTGTCGACTGCGGCCTATTAAGCACCAATCAAGATCCTGGTTTGTCGCCGCGCAGCGGCGACGAGCGCAACCACTCACGCACCCGGAAGGGAGCGAAGCGACCGGGGCCCGCGGGAGCGACGGTCAGTGCCATGCACAGCCGTGGCAAAAGGGATCTTGATCGACTTAAAGCTCTTGATCTTGATTGACGGCCAACAATAGTCGGCCCTGTCGCCTCGGAATGAGGCGACAGGGCCGAGTGCTATTCGGTGTCCTTAGTGTTCTTTTCGTCGGGCGAGTCCGGGGCGGCCGGTGGCGCGGACTGCGGGGCCTGCGGTGGGGCCGGGGGTGCGGGGCGGTGGGCTGGGTAGCCCGGGAGTGGGCCGTGGGTGGCGTAGGCGGGGATCGCCGGGTTCGGGCGGGCCGGGTGTGAGCTGCGGTAGCGGCGGTAGGCCAGGACGATCGCCCAGGCCGGGAGGCCGATGGCGATGATCCAGGGCAGCAGCCAGCCGAGGATCGTCACCAGGACACCCAGCGAGGCCAGCAGGCCCTTCCAGCCGTTCTTCAGGCCCGCCAGGAAGCCGGGCGGGCCGTCCTCCTGCGCCTGATTGGCCACCGCCTCCGGGTCGAGCAGGATCACGGTGATCGTCGACAGGGACGTCAGGTCGGCCAGGCGGCGCTTCTTCGCCTCCAGCGACGCCAGGTCCGCCTCGCGCGTCGCCACCTCGCGCTCCAGCATCACCAGGTCGTTCAGGGACTTCGCCTGGGCGAGCAGCTTGCGGCCGCTGTCCACCCGGGCCTTCTGGGTGGCGATCCGGGCGTCCAGGTCGATGACCGCCTCGGTGACGTCCTCGGTGTTGATGCCGCGCTGCTCCTCGTCGCCCAGCTCCGCCAGCTGGTTGACCACGGCGGAGAACTTGTCCGCCGGCACGCGCAGCTCGAGGGTGGCGTCCGACGAGCCGGAGCCGCTGTTGCGCTTGTCGCCGCTGACGAAGCCGCCCGCGGCGGTCGCGAAGCCGGAGGCGCGAGCCGCGGAGATGTTCACGTCGTCGACGCGTACGGTGATCGAGCCGGTGTAAATGATCGACCGCTGGTCGACGGCCAGGTTGGGCGCCTGTGCCGTCTGGTCCTTGCCCTGCTGGTCGGCGTCCTGCCGCTGTTCCTCGGGCGCGACCTCGGGAGCCCCGGCCGCGGGAGCCTCGGCCGCACCCATGTCCCCCGCGCTGCCCTTGGCGGACTGTGTGTCGTCCGAACCGCCGCCGCAACCCGCCAGTGCCAGTGTCAAGGCCAGTCCGACGGCACCGACTGCCGCCGCTATCTTTCGTCCTGCACGCATGGATCCTCCGTTGACCGTTGAGATCTGCACCCTGGGACGCGCGACGCGGATGCGCCGGTTCCGGCAGACTGCGAGGTGAGCGGTCACGATTCGGCACCGGAGGGGTCCCGTGCGCGTCACGAAGTTCACGCATTCCTGCCTGCGCGTCGAGGACGGCGACGCCGTCCTCGTCGTAGATCCGGGCGCGTTCAGCGAACGGTCCGCCCTGGACGGGGCCGACGCCGTGCTGATCACGCACGAGCACTTCGACCATCTGGACACCGACGCCCTGGCGGCCGCGCTCGACAAGCACCCCGGCCTGCGGGTGTACGCGCATCCCCAGGTGCTGCCCAAGCTGGAGGCGTTCGCGGTCACGGCCGTCGAGGCCGGAACGGAGTTCACGGCGGCGGGCTTCACCGTCCGGGCGTACGGCGGTCAGCACGCGGTCATCCACGCGGACATCCCGCGGATCGCCAACCTGGGCTACCTGATCTCCGACGGCGCCGGCTCGGTGTACACGCCCGGCGACTCGTTCACGGTGCCCGACGAGCACGTCGACACGCTGTTCGTGCCGCTGAACGCGCCGTGGATGAAGCTGAGCGAGGCGATCGACTTCGTCCGCGCGGTCCGGCCGGACCGGGCCTTCGCCCTGCACGACCACCTGCTCACCGGCACCGGCGCGCAGGTCTCCGACGGCCACCTGGAGCGCCTCGGCGGCACCAGGTACGCGCACGTCGCGCCCGGCACGACCCTCGACTGACGTGCCGACCAGCACCGAGGAGCTGATCCGGGCGCTCTACGAGGCGCCGCCGGACTCCTTCGTCGCGGGCCGGGCCGCCGCGGTGGCCGAGGCGCGCCGGGCCGGCGACAAGGAGACGGCGAAGCGGCTGGCCGCGCTGCGCAAGCCGACCGTCGCGGCCTGGCTGGTCAACCTGCTGGCGATGCGCCGGCCGGAGCTGATCGACGAGCTGGTCGAGCTCGCCACCGCGCTGCGCTCGGCGCAGCGCGGCCTGCACGGCGACCAGCTCCGCGAGCTGTCCACCCGGCGCCGCCAGTTGGTGTCCGCGCTGGTCAACGCCGCGCAGCGGCTGGCCGTCGAGGAGGAGCCCGGGCTGCGCACGGTGAAGCTGCCGATGGCCGAGGTCGAGGCGACGCTGACGGCGGCGCTGGCCGAGCCGGAGATCGCCGAACAGGTGCGCGGCGGGCGGCTGGTGCGGGCGGCGACCTACGCCGGCTTCGGCGAGGTGCCCCGGCCCCGGCTGCGTCTGGTCACGGCGGAGGACCCGCCCGAGCCGGCGGCCGGGGAGCCCGAATCCGCGCCGGTCGCGTCGCTGTCGGACGAGCGGAAGCGGCGGGCCGAGGGCAAGGCACGGCAGCAGCGGGCCGAGCGGCGGCGCGAGCTCGAGCGGGAGCTGACCGCGGCGCGGGCGGCGGACACCCGGGCGCGTACCCGCCTCGAACGGGCCGAGGCGGCCGAGCGTGACGCAGCACACGCGGTGGACGAGATCGAGGAGCAGCTCGCCGAGCTCGAACGGCAGCGGATCGTCGCGCAGGCCGAGCTGTCCCGGCGCAAGCTGGCCCGACGCTCGTCGGAGCGCGACGCGTCGGCGGCCCGGCGTCAGGTCGGCGACGTCGAGGCGGCGATCGAGGATCTTTCCGCCGACGAACCGGATCATTAGCCGGTTTCCTGAACCGGTCAGGGAGAGCAGAATCGGGCGCGTGACCCCCGAACAGGCATCCGCCAACGCCAAGCCGGGACTCGCCAAGCTCGTCGGTGCGTTCGCCGAGTCGCCGCAGACGCTGCGCCGCGCGCGGCTGATGGGGCTGTCCGGGTGGGCCTACCACGTGTCGGCGCGCGCGGGTGCGCTCGGCGACGTGCGCCCGGAGACGGTCGCCGCGGCGATCGGCTTCATCGCGCCCGACGCCGTGACCGACGGCTGGGAGGCGGCGGCCAAGACCACCCCGCCGGTCGAGGTGGCCGCCTGGCACCTGCACGAGCTGTGCCGGTGGGGCGTCGCCGAGCTGGGCGGCTTCCCCCGGCTGAGCCGGCTGCTGGAGCTGTCGAATCGGGTCGTGGCCGCGGTGGACGCCGCCGGGCTGCCGCTCTTCGCCGCGTGGCGCGCGATGCCGGTGCCCGAGACGGCGCCCGGCGCGCAGGCGGCGGTGATGCTGCACCTGCTGCACGAGCACCGGCTCGGCGTGCACGTGGTCGCGGTCCGGGCCAGCGGGCTCACCCCGTTGCAGGCGATCATCGCGGGCCCGGACGGCGAGACGGACGCGGTGGCGTTCGGCTGGCAGCCGCCCTACCCGTCGCCGGGGCCGATAGTGCGCCGCCTGATGTGGGCGGAGTCGGTCGCGGACTCGCTGGCCGGCCAGGCGTACGGACAGCTCGACCGGGCCGAGCGGATCGAGCTGTGCGGGCTGCTGGAGTCGCTGTCGCACCGGCTCGGGAGCTGAATAACGGTTGGCCGGGCGGTCGTTCTGTGTTCGGATTTCCGGGTGACCGGACTGCCCGAGGGCTGGCGCACCCGCCGCCCCACGCTGGAGGACGTGCCCGAGATCCTGCGGCTCGCGCACGCGAGCGACGTCGCGGCCGTCGGCGAGCCCGACTTCACCACCGACGAGGTGCGTGCGGCGCTCACCATGGCGAACACCGATCCGGCCCGGGACTGCTGGGTGGCACTGGACGCCGCCGGCGAGATCGTCGGCTGGGCGTACCCCGGCAACGCGACGGGCCACGACCGCGAGTTCATCGAGGTGTACGCCTGGCCGGGGCGCGGCGAGCCGGCCCTGCGGTGGCTGCTCGGCCTGATGCTGGGGCGGGTGGTGGAGCGCGGCCGGGAGTTCGGCCACGACCCGTACACGGTCCGGGCGGGTGCGATACCCACCGAGCGGGAGTGGATCGCGGCGCTGACCGAGGCCGGGTTCGGCTTCCTCAAGCAGCACGCGCGGATGACGATGTCGCTGACGGACGCGCCGGTCACGGCGCCGGAGCCGGCGCGGGGCGTCACGGTCCGGCCGCTGCGCCACGACGACGAGGCCGAGCTGCGCCGGTTCCACGCCACCATCGAGGAGGCGTTCCGCGACAGCGACCACCGGGAGCCGGACTACGAGACCTGGTGGAGCCGGTGCGCGGCCGAGTCGAGCATCGCCTGGGACGAGTGGTTCGTCGGCGAGGCGGACGGCGAGTGGGCCGGGGTGCTCCAGTCGTCCGACTCCGGCGCCGAGGAGAACGCGGGCTGGGTGCGGTCGCTGGCGGTGCTGCGGCCGTACCGGCGGCGGGGTGTCGGGGAGGCGCTGCTGCGCCGGGCCTTCGCGGCCTACGCGGCCAAGGGCCGCTCAAGCGCCGGGCTCGGTGTCGATCTGGCGAATCCGACGCGGGCCGCGCGGCTCTACCGCGCGGTCGGCATGCGCCCCTTGTACGAGGCGAACATCTACCAGCGGACCGTTCAGACCTCCGGCGACGAAGTCCGGGTCGGGCGGCCCCGCAGCTCGGCGACGTAGTCGTCGGGCGCGCCGGCCTTCTCGGCCGCGTTCGCGATCTCGGAGAGGTACCAGGCGGTCGGCATGCCGCCCTCGTAGCCGTCGAAGACGTAGACCCAGGCGCTGAACTCGCCCTCGAGCGTGGAGACACGCACGGTGAGCTTCTGGTACGCGCCGGCGGTCACGCCCTCGACCTCGTCGAGCTGGGCGGCGTCCCACGGGTGCACGTCGTAGAGCGAGACGAAGACCCGGTCGCCGGCGGACTCCACGATCGTGGTGACCGCGCCCTCCCAGCCCATGTCGCCCTCGCCGGCGAAGGTCAGGCGCCAGCCCTCCACCCACCCGACACCGACCATGGGCGAGTGCGGGCAGTAGGCCCGCATACGGGCCGGATCGAGGTTTGAGCCGTACGCGGCGTAGTGACCCACGGCGATGACGATAGCCCGGACGGGCGGTAGTGGAGAATACGAGGTGTGCGTGTCGGCACATCAGAGGTACGAAAGCGACAAAACTTAGCAATGGAGGTCGGAGTATCGTGAGCCGGATCGTGATCATCGGCGGTGGGCCGGGCGGGTACGAGGCGGCGCTGGTCGCCGCACAACTCGACGCGGACGTCACCCTCGTCGAGGCCGACGGGGCCGGTGGCGCGTGCGTGCTCTCCGACTGTGTCCCCTCGAAGACCTTCATCGCCAGCTCGGAGGTGGTGACCGGCTACCGGCACAACGAGCGCTTCGGCATCCGGTCGGCGGGCCTGTCCGGCGTGACGGTCGACGCGAAGGCCGTCAACGACCGGGTCAAGCAGCTCGCGCTGGCCCAGTCCGGCGACATCCAGGCCAAGCTGATCAAGGCGGGCGTCGACGTCGTCACGGGCCGCGCGCGGCTCGGGGAGGACACGCTCGGTCACACCCACCAGGTCCTGATCACCCCCGCGGGCCGTGCGGCGTACGCCGTCGACGCCTCGACCGTGCTGATCGCGACCGGCGCGACCCCCCGGGTCCTGCCCACCGCGGTGCCCGACGGCGAGCGCATCCTCGACTGGCGCCAGGTCTACGACCTGGACGAGCTGCCCTCGCACCTGGTGGTGATCGGCTCGGGCGTCACCGGCGCCGAGTTCGCCAGCGCCTACCTGGCCATGGGGATAAAGGTCACCCTGGTGTCGAGCCGCGAGCGGGTGATGCCGCACGAGGACGCCGACGCCGCGATGGCCATCGAGCGGGTCTTCCGCGAGCGCGGCATGACGATCCTCAACCAGTCCCGGGCCGACTCGGTGGTCAACACGGGCGACGGGGTGTTGGTGACGCTGGCGGACGGCCGCACGGTCGAGGGCTCGCACGCCCTGATGGCCGTCGGCGCGGTGCCCAACACGGCCGACCTGGGCCTGCGCGAGTACGGCGTCGAGGTGGCGAGCGGCGGCTACGTGACCGTCGACCGGGTGTCACGCACCAACGTGCCGGGCATCTACGCGGCCGGCGACTGCACCGGCGTGCTGCCGCTGGCCAGCGTCGCCGCCATGCAGGGCCGGATCGCGATCTGGCACGCGATGGGCGAGGCCGTGGCGCCGCTGCGGCTGCGCACGGTCTCCGCGAACGTCTTCACCGACCCGGAGCTGGCCACCGTCGGCGTCTCGCAGAACGACGTCGACGCCGGCAAGGTGCCCGCCCGTCAGGTGATGCTGCCGCTTACCGGCAACGCCCGGGCGAAGATGGCCGGCCTGCACGACGGCTTCGTCAAGCTCTTCTGCCGCCCGGCGACCGGCCAGATCGTCGGCGGGGTGGTCGTCGCGCCCAAGGCGAGCGAGCTGATCCTGCCGATCACGATGGCGATCGAGAACAACCTCACGGTGGACCAGCTGGCCCACACCATCACCATTTACCCGTCGCTGTCCGGTTCCATCGCCGAGGCGGCCCGGCAGCTCATGCTGCACGACATTCAGTAGGCGGCCCGTGGTCCCGGATCCGTACCGCGGGTCCGGGACTCAGCTGCGGGCGCCGGCCGGGTGGTCGTCGGTCGCCTCGCCGCCGGCGTCGCCCAGGGCCGCGACGTCCTTGCGCCCGCCGAACAGCGCCAGGATCCAGCCCGCGGTGCCGAAGATGACCGCCGCCGTCGCGGCGATGGCGAACAGGCGCCAGGCCGACTGGGTGATCGCGGTGCCGCCGACGTGCCCGACCAGGCCGCCGTACGTGGCCCAGCCCAGCGCGGCGGCGCCGTCGTAGATCACGAAGAGCTTGATCGGGTAGCCGCTGCGCCCGGCGTTGTAGCCGGCCGCCATCCGCCCGCCCGGCACGAAGCGGCAGAGCAGGATCACCAGCGGGCCGGGCCGGCGCAGGCCGCGGGTGAACCGCACGGCCGCGCGCTTGGTCTTCGAGTCCGGCTTGTCGACCTGGTCGTTTCTGGGCCCGAAGCGCTGCCGCAGGGCGGTCAGGCGCCCGCTGAACCAGTGGCCGCCGGACTGGCCCGCCGTGCGGCCCAGCACGAACGCGATGGAGTCGCCGGTGAACATGCCCAGCGCGCCGACCGCGATGACCAGCGGCAGGCTCAGGTTGCCGTACACGGTGAGGGCGCCGGACGTGATCATGATGGCCTGGATCGGCACCACCGGGACCATCGCGTCGACCGCCAGGAAACCGAAAAGAGCAAGGTAGGCCCACGCCGGTGTCGCCACTACGGTCAACAAATCGGTCATCGGTCGGCCACCTCGCGGCTCCTGGTCACACGGCATTGTCCGTGCACGCCCCTGAGAATGAGCTGAGTACAGAATGCGCTCTGATCAGGCCCAGGTAACGGTGATGCCCGACACGGTACGTGCTGCGTTGGTCCGCCGTTGCCAATTATCGCGGGCCGCGGCGATCCCCGTGGGTGTAGACCCGGATCGGGCGCTTCTGATGGGGGCCGCGCACGCGTACCGTGGGGGCAGTCCCCGATACGCCGGGTCCCCCGTTCCCGGTGTCTCGGGCGAGCGGCGCCCGCCCGGCCTCGTGCCGGGTGTGTCGCGCCCGGGCCGTCGGTAGGTCCCGTACCGGCGGCCCGCCTCATGCCGGCGCCGTGACCGGTGTTACCCACGCGCAACGAGTCGCCCGTAGTGTCAGGCCATGGCGGATCTTTTCGAGGAGTACCGCCTCGGCCCCGGCTGGGACGAGATGTTCGGCGAGCTCGGCATGCCTCGGGAGACCTACGAGGCCCTGCACGCGACGCTGCAGCCGCTGTCGAGCGCCGAGCTGGGCGTTCGCGCCGAGGTGCTGGCCCGGGCGTTCCTTGACCAGGGCATCACGTTCGCGCTCAAGGGCGTCGAGCGGCCCTTCCCGCTGGACATCGTGCCGCGGATCATCGCCGCCGCCGAGTGGCGCAAGGTCGAGCTGGGTGTCGCGCAGCGGATCCGCGCCCTGGAGGCCTTCCTCGCCGACGTGTACGGCGCCGGCCAGGTCCTCGCGGACGGCGTCGTGCCCCGGCGCATCATCGCCACCAGCGCGCACTTCCTGCGCGCCGCGGCGGGCATCAACCCGCCCAACGGCGTCCGCATCCACGTCGCCGGCGTCGACCTGATCCGGGACGAGCAGGGCAGGTTCCGGGTGCTCGAGGACAACGTGCGCATCCCGTCCGGCGTCAGCTACGTCATGGAGAACCGCCGGGCGATGGCACAGGTGCTGCCGGAGGTCTTCGCCGCCACCAAGATCCGTCCGGTCGAGGCCTATCCGGCGATGCTGCTGCGGGCGCTGCGGGCCGCCGCGCCCGTCGGCGTCGGCAACCCGACCGTCGTGGTGCTCAGCCCCGGCGTCTACAACTCGGCGTACTTCGAGCATGCGCTGATCGCCCGCGAGATGGGCGTCGAACTGGTCGAGGGCCGCGACCTGGTCTGCGTCGGCAACCAGGTGGCGATGCGCACGACCGCCGGCGAGCAGCGCGTCGACGTCATCTACCGGCGCATCGACGACGACTTCCTGGACCCGGTGCACTTCCGGGCCGACTCGGTGATCGGCGTGGCCGGGCTGCTCAACGCGGCCCGCGCGGGCCGGGTCACCATCGCCAACGCGGTCGGCAACGGCGTCGCCGACGACAAGCTCCTCTACACGTACGTGCCGGATCTCATCCGGTACTACCTGGACGAGGAGCCGTTGCTGCCCAACGTGGACACCTACCGGCTGGACGAGCCCGGCGTGCTGGACGAGGTGCTGCCCCGGCTGGGCGAGCTGGTGCTCAAGCCCGTCGACGGCGCCGGCGGCGCGGGCATCGTGATCGGTTCGCAGGCGACCGAGGCCGAGCTGGCCGCGGTGCGCGCGAAGATCGTGGCCGATCCGCGCGGCTGGATCGCCCAGCGCGAGGTGAAGCTCTCCATGGTGCCGACGCTGATCGGCAACCGGCTGCGCGGGCGCCACGTCGACCTGCGGCCGTTCGCGGTCAACGACGGCGACCGGATCTGGGTGCTGCCCGGCGGCCTGACCCGGGTCGCGCTGCCGGAGGGCGCCCTGGTCGTGAACTCCAGCCAGGGCGGCGGCTCCAAGGACACCTGGGTGCTCGCCGACGCCGACGACCCGTCGCCGTTCCACGTGCCGGAACCGCCCGCCGAGCCGGCCGCGCCGCCCGCGGCCGGCAGCCCGGACCCCGGTCCCGGCGCCGGCACGGGCGAGTCGCAGCAGCAACAGCAGCAACAACAGCAACAGGGAGGGCCGCGATGCTGAGCCGGATCGCCGAGTCGCTCTACTGGATCGGCCGGTACGTCGAGCGGGCCGAGGACACCGCGCGCATCCTCGACGTGCACCTGCAGCGCATCCTGGCCGACCCGTGGACGAGCGAGGACCAGGCCTGTCGCTCGCTGCTCGCGGTCATGGGCATGCCGATCGAGGACCAGCCGTTCACCTCCGCCCGGGTGGTCGGCCTGCTCGGCCTCGACGAGCGCAGCCCGAGCTCGGTGGTCGGCGCGCTGGCGGCGGCGCGGGAGAACGCCCGCGGCGCCCGCGAGACGGTCTCCTCGGAGATGTGGGAGTGCCTCAACTCGACCTGGCACGGCCTGCCCAACGCCCGGCGCCGGGTGGAGCAGCAGGGCGTGCACTCGTTCTTCCGCTGGGTGCGCGAGCGGTGCGCGGTGATGGCGGGGCTGACCGACGCCACGATGAGCCGCGACGAGGGCTGGCTGTTTCTGGTGCTGGGCCGCAGCGTCGAGCGGGTGGACATGACGGCCCGGCTGCTGCGTACGCACGAGCGGGCCGGCGGAAGCATTCCCTCCTGGCTGACGCTGCTGCGCTCCAGCGGGGCCTGGGAGACGTTCCTGCGCACGTACCGTGGCTCCCTGGACGATCGTCACGCGGCGGAGTTCCTGCTGCTGGACCGGCTCTTTCCCCGCTCGGTCTTCGCGGCGCTCTCCACGGCCGAGTCCTGCCTCACCGACCTGGAGCCGGACCCGGGCCGCGCGGGCGTGGCGACCGACGCGCAGCGGATCGTCGGCCGGGCGCGCACCAACCTGGAGTTCCGCGGCGCCGACGAGCTGATCGACGACCTGTCGCCGGTGCTGGCCAGCCTGGAGAAGACCTGCTCACAGGTGAACGAGGCGGTGTCGCGGCGCTACTTCCGCCAGACGACGGCGGTCAACTGGGTGCGGGGGGCGGCGTGAGCGTTCCGGTGGTGGACAGTTGGCGGTTGAAGATTCAGCACAAGAGTGGTTTCGACTACGCCGGGCCGGTGTCGTCGTCCTACAACGAGGCCCGGATGTGGCCGCGCAACGAGAGTCATCAGGCGGTGCTGGACGCGCGCGTGGAGGTGTGGCCGCCGGCGCGCACGTACCGCTACGAGGACTACTGGGGCACGGTCGTCACGGCCTTCGACGTGCACGCGAAGCACGAGGCGCTCACCGTGACGGCGACGTCCACGGTGGAGACCCTGCCGCCGGGCGACCTGATCGAGCCGGGCGAGGGCGCCGCCTGGGACGAGCTCGAGATGCCGGAGAACGTGGACCGCTGGTACGAACTGCTGCTCGCGTCGCAGCGCACGGCCCTGGACGGCGAGCTCGCCGGCATCGCGGCGGACATCCGGGGAGCGCACGGCACGCCGCACGCCGCGGCGCTGGCCGTGTGCGAGTTCGTCCGCGGCGAGGTCGCCTACCAGCCGGGCGCGACCGGCGTGCAGAGCGACGCGCTGCACGCGTGGTCGCAGCGCAAGGGCGTCTGCCAGGACATCAGCCACCTGACGGTCGGCCTGCTGCGGGAGATGGGGCTGCCGGCCCGGTACGTGTCGGGCTACCTGCACCCGTCGCCGGCGGCGGCGATCGGCGACAGCGTGGTGGGGCAGAGCCACGCCTGGGTGGAGTGGTGGGTCGGCCGCTGGACGGCGTTCGACCCGACCAACGGCGTGCCGGTCGGCGAGCGGCACGTCGTGGTCGGCCGGGGCCGCGAGTACGGCGACGTGCCGCCGCTCAAGGGCGTCTACGCGGGCCCGCAGAGCACGGGTCAGGGCGTCGAGGTGACGATCACCCGGCTCCGCTGAGTGCGATCGTCAGCGCCGCTCCGATGTAGAGCAGCTGTAACGCGGTGCGCGGGAGCAGCGGGGTGACCTGCTTCCCGCCGAGCGTGACCCGGCGGCGGGCCGCGTGGATGTTGGCCGGGAACATGGCCACCATCAGCAGCGCGAGGCACGCCGCCGCGAGCCGGTAGGTGGCGGGCAGCAGCAGGCCGGCCGCGCCGGCGAGCTCCAGCACGCCCGTCGCCGTGACCAGCAGGTCCGGGCGGGGCAGCCGGGGCGGAACCATGGCGATCAGGTCCGCGCGGCGGCCGAGCCCGAAGTGCGCGAGCCCGGTCAGCACGAACATCAGGGCGAGTCCGGCCCGCAGGGCGGGCAGCCAGCCGTCCAGGGCGTCGACGCCGAGCAGGCCGAGCAGGCGGGCGAGGCCGGTGCCGCCGACGAGGGTGATCAGGGGTGCCATCTCGATCCTCCAAACTTGTCACTGCCAAGATGCACTCGGCCTCGATATCTTGTCAATGGAAAGATATGGTGGCCACATGGCGAAGGAGCGGTACCACCACGGCGATCTGCGCCGGGCCCTGCTCGACGCGGCGGCGGAGGCGATCGCCGAGAGCGGGCCGGCGGCGCTGAGCCTGCGCGACCTGGCCCGGCGGGCCGGCGTCTCGCACGCGGCGCCGACCCACCACTTCGGCGACAAGCCCGGCCTGCTCACCGCGCTGGCGACGGAGGGCTTCACGCAGCTCGCGGCGGCGCTGACCGAGACCCGCGCGACGACGGGAAGCTTCCTGGAGCTGGGCGTCGCCTACGTCCGGTACGCCACGACGCACCGGGCGCACTTCGAGGTGATGTGGCGGCCGGACCTCTACCACGCCGACGACCCCGCCCTGACCGCCGCGCGGGAACGGGCCGGCGAAGCGCTCTACGCCGGAGTCGCGGACCTGCCGGACGGCCAGGGTGCCGCTGGGGCCGACGTGCGCGAGGCCGGGCTGGCCGCGTGGTCGCTGGCGCACGGCTTCGCGACGTTGTGGCTCAGCGGCTCGCTACCGCAGAGCTCCGAGGAGCCGCCGGACGAGGCGGCCCGGGCCGTCCTGCGCCGGCTGAATCATGGCGGCTAGGCGGGGCTCAGGAGATCTCGCAGATCACGGCGCCGGCGGTGACCGTCGCACCCGCCTCGACCGAGAGGCCCGAGACCGTGCCGGAGCGGTGCGCCTGCAGGGGCTGCTCCATCTTCATCGCCTCGACGACCACGATCACGTCGCCCTCGGCGACCAGGTCGCCGTCCTGGACCGCGACCTTGACGATGGTGCCCTGCATGGGTGCGGTCAGCGCGGCAGCGCCCGCACCCGCCGCCTGCTTCGCGGGCCCCGAACGGCGGGTCCGAGGGCGGGCTGGGTCGACTGTGCGCGTACCGGAAAATAGGTTTGCCGGGAGGCGCACCTCCAGGCGCTTGCCGGCGACCTCGACCACGACGGTCTCGCGTTCCGGTGCCTCGGCGCCGGAGGCCGCGGCCGGGGCGAACGGCTCGACGCCCCCCTGCCATTCGGTCTCGATCCAGCGGGTGTGGACGGTGAAGTCGATGAACGCCGGGTCGCGCACGACGAGGCGGTGGAACGGCAGGACCGTCGCCATGCCCTCGATGACCGTCTCGTCCAGGACGCGGCGGGCGCGTTCGAGCGCCTCGGTGCGGTCGCTGCCGGTAACGATGATCTTCGCGAGCAGGGAGTCGAAGTTGCCGCCGATCACGCTGCCCGCCTCGACGCCGGTGTCCACCCGCACGCCGGGTCCGCTCGGCCAGGTCAGGTCCGTGACCTGGCCCGGGGCCGGCAGGAAGCCGCGGCCCGCGTCCTCGCCGTTGATCCGGAACTCGATCGAGTGGCCGCGCGGCGCCGGGTCCTCGGTCAGCGCGAGCACGCCGCCGTCGGCGATGCGGAACTGCTCGCGGACCAGGTCGACGCCCGCGGTCTCCTCGCTGACCGGGTGCTCGACCTGCAGCCGGGTGTTGACCTCGAGGAACGAGATGGTGCCGTCCTGGCCGACCAGGTATTCCACCGTGCCGGCGCCGTGGTAGCCCGCCTCGCGGCAGATGGCCTTGGCGCTGGTGTGGATGCGGGCGCGCTGGTCGTCGCTGAGGAACGGCGCCGGCGCCTCCTCGACGAGCTTCTGGTGGCGGCGCTGCAGGGAGCAGTCGCGGGTGCCGACGACGATCACGTTGCCGTGCGTGTCCGCCAGGACCTGGGCCTCCACGTGCCGGGGCCGGTCCAGGTAGCGCTCGACGAAGCACTCGCCGCGGCCGAAGGCCGCGACCGCCTCGCGCGTCGCGGACTCGAAGAGCGCGGGGATCTCGCCGAGCGTGCGGGCGACCTTGAGGCCGCGGCCGCCGCCGCCGAACGCCGCCTTGATCGCGACGGGCAGGCCGTGCTCGACCGCGAACGCGACGATCTCCTCGGCGTTGCGGACCGGCTCGGCCGTGCCCGGCACCAGCGGGGCGCCGGCGCGCTGCGCGATGTGCCGGGCGGTGACCTTGTCGCCCAGGTCGCGGATCGCGGCCGGCGTCGGGCCGATCCAGGTCAGACCCGCATCCAGTACGGCCTGAGCGAAGTCGGCGTTCTCCGACAGGAAGCCGTAGCCGGGGTGCACGGCGTCGGCGCCACTGCGGGCGGCGACGTCGAGGAGCTTGTCGAAGCGCAGGTAGGTCTCCGCCGCGGTCTCGCCACCCAGGGCGAACGCCTCGTCGGCGAGCCGCGCGGGCATGCCGTCGCGATCGGCGTCCGCGTAGACGGCCACGCTGGCCAGGCCCGCGTCCTTGCAGGCCCGGATGACACGGACGGCGATCTCGCCGCGATTGGCGATCAATACCTTGCGCACGGGGTGAGCTTATCGTCAGGTACCGGCAAAATTCTCAGTCAAGTTTGCCTATTAGGCTGTGAGATATGTCGGCGACCCGCATGATGATCCTCGGCCTGGTCCAGTGGATGCAGCCCGTGCACGGCTACGACGTGCGCCGCGAGTTGCTCAGCTGGAGCGCCGACAAGTGGGCCAACGTGCAGCCCGGCTCGATCTATCACGCCCTGCGCAAGCTCGCCGACGAGGAGCTGCTGCGCGAGGTGGCCACCGAGCAGGTCGGCTCGCGCCCGGCCCGGACCACGTACGAGATCACCGAGAAGGGCGCCGAGGAGTTCACCTCGCTGCTGCGCGGCAACTGGTGGTCGATCGCGACGCCGCCGGATCCGTTCATGGCCGCGTTCTCGTTCCTGCCGGCCATGCCGCGCGCGGAGGCCGCCGCGGCGCTGCGCAACCGGGCGGCGCAGCTGGGCGCCGGGAACGAGCAGCTGCGGGCCGCGATCGGCGCCGACTGGGCGCGCGCCAAGCCGACCTTCGTGACGTGGATGTGGGAGCTGTCCATGGAGCGCTCGGAGGCGGAGATCCGCTGGTGCGGCCGGGTCGCGGGGCTCATCGAGTCGGGCGAGTCGTATCTGCCGGCCGACTCCGGGGCGAAGGACCCCGCGCCGACGGGATGGCACGACGCCTGATTAATCAAGTTTGACTAGTCGCATCGATCGGTCTTACGCTGCCTCACGACCGCTGGCGGGCATCCGTCCGCCCGGGACTGGGGAGCACCATGATCGAAACACGGGGACTACGGAAGTCCTTCACCTCCCGCCAGGGGCGGGAGAAGAAGATCGTCGAGGCCGTCCGCGGCGTCGACCTGTCGGTGGACGAGGGCGAGATCTTCGGCTTCCTCGGCCCGAACGGCGCCGGCAAGACCACCACGCTGCGCATGCTCGCCACGCTCGTCGAGCCGGACGGCGGTGACGCCGTCATCGCCGGCGCCGACCTGCGCAAGAACCCCGGCGAGGTCCGGCGCCGGATCGGCTACGTCGCGCAGGGCGGCAGCACCTGGGACGACTCGACCGCCCGCGAGGAGCTGGTGCTGCAGGCCCGCCTCTACGGCGTCTCCAAGTCCGACGCGCTGGCCCGCTCCGCGCGCGTGCTGGAGGGCTTCCAGCTCAGCGAGTACGCCGACCGCAAGTGCAAGACCTACTCCGGCGGCCAGCGCCGCCGGGTCGACATCGCCCTCGGCATCATCCACGAGCCCAAGGTGGTCTTCCTCGACGAGCCGACCACCGGCCTCGACCCGCAGAGCCGGGCACACATGTGGGACGAGGTGCGCCGGCTGCGCGACGAGGGCATGACCGTCTTCATCACCACGCACTACCTGGACGAGGCGGACGCGCTCTGCGACCGGATCTCCATCATGGACAACGGCGAGATCGTCGCCTCCGGCACGCCGGCGGCGCTCAAGCGCGAGATCTCCGGCGACGTCGTCACCGTCGGCGTGCCCTCGCCGGCCCGGGCCGCCGAGGCACTCGGCTCGGCCGACTTCGTCAACAAGCTCGAGACGCACGACGACAACGTGCGGCTCTACGTCGACGAGGGCGCGACCGCGATCCCGCTGATCCTGCGGGCGCTGGACGGCGCGTCCGTGCAGCTCGAGTCGATCGAGCTGCACCGGCCCAGCCTCGACGACGTGTTCCTGACCAAGACCGGCCGATCCCTGCGGGAGAGCTGAGCCATGAAGCTGCTGCGCGACACCTCACTGATCTTCCAGCGGCAGATGCAGCTCCTGCTGAGAAACCCGGTCTGGATCCTGGTCGGCATCTTCCAGCCGGTGATGTACCTGCTGCTGTTCGCCCCGCTGCTCAAGCCGGCGCTCGGCGTGCGCTCCAACGCCGAGGCGTACGAGATCTTCGTGCCCGGCCTGCTGGTCCTGCTGGCCATCTTCGGCGGGCTGTTCCAGGGCTTCGGCCTGATCGCCGAGCTGCGGGCCGGCGTGATCGAGCGCTCCCGGGTCACCCCGGTCAGCCGGTTCGCGCTGCTGCTCGGCCGCTCGCTGCGCGACACCGTGTCGCTGCTGGCGCAGGCGGTCATCATCACGCTGCTCGCGCTCCTGTTCGACCTGCGCGTGTTCATCGGCTACCTGCTGCTGGCGTTCCTGATGCTGGCCCTGATCTCGCTGATGACCTCGGCGCTCTCCTACGGCGTCGCGCTCGCGGTGAAGAGCGAGGACGCGCTCGCGCCGCTGATGAACACCGTCGCCCAGCCGGTACTCCTGCTGTCCGGGATCCTGCTGCCGCTGACCTTCGCGCCCGGCTGGCTGCAGGGCATCGCGGACTGGAACCCGTTCTCCTGGGCGGTCAGCGGCGTGCGGGCGCTGTTCATCGGCGACCTGGCCGCGCCCGAGGTGTGGCAGGGCCTGGCCATCATGGCGGTGCTCGCGGCCCTCTCGCTGGCCTGGGCGGCGCGGCTGTTCGCCCGCAGCGTGCGCTGACCGCTAACGGCGCCGGGCCATCGTCAGCCCGTCCGCGATGGGCAGGATGACCAGCTCGACGCGGTCGTCGTCGCGGGCCAGCTCGTTGAAGGCGGCGATGGCCCGGCCGTTCTCGTCCCGCGGATCGACGACCTCCCCGGACCACAGGACGTTGTCGATCAGCAGGACCCCGCCGGGCCGCACCCGCGGAACGAGCTCGTTCCAGTACGCCGGATAGCCGCCCTTGTCGGCGTCGACGAAGACCAGATCGAGGTGCGGCTCGGCGGGCAGCTCCCGGAGCCGCTCGGCCGCCGGCCCGATCCGCAGCTCGATCCGGTCGTCGACGCCGGCCCGCCGCCAGTACTTGCGGGCGATCCCGGTGAACTCCTCGGAGATGTCGAAGCAGGTCAGGCGCCCGCCGTCGGCGAGACCCCGGGCGATGGAGAGCGAGGACAGCCCGGTGAACGTGCCGACCTCGACCGCATTCCGTACGCCGATCAGGCCCGTCAGCAGGCGCAGGAAGGCGGCCTGCTCCGGCGCCACCTGCATGACCGCGTCACCGGGCAGGACGGCCCGGGTCTCGGCGATGAGATCGGCGGTGATCTCATCGGGCGGGGTGCCGTGGCTCAGCAGGTACCGGTGCAGGTCCTCGGTGAGCGAGAGCCCCTTGTAGGTCATGCGTCCTCTTTCCCGCTGGTGCGCCAGAGCTGGGGAACCGTCACGCCGAACGTCCTGAGCAGGCGGCGGAGCAGCGGAAGGGACAGGCCGATGACGTTGCCGGCGTCCCCCTCGATCCGGTCCACGAAGGCGCCGCCCTTGCCGTCGATGGTGAACGCGCCGGCGACGTGCAGCGGCTCGCCCGAGGCGACGTAGGCCTCGATCTCGCCGTCGCTGAGATCGGCGAAGTGCACGACGGTGGAGCCGACGTCCTCGGCCTGCTTGCCGCTGGTGAGATCGGTCAGGTGATGGCCGGTGTGCAGCACGCCGGAGCGGCCGCGCATGGCGCACCAGCGCTTGACGGCCTCGGCGGGCGTGTGCGGCTTGCCGAGGATCGCACCGTCGAAGGCCAGGACCGAGTCGCAGCCGAGGACGAGGACGCCCGGATCGGCGGGGAGGGTGGCGGCGACGGCGCGCGCCTTCATCCTGGCCAGGGAGAGACAGAGGTCGGCGGCGTCGGTGGCCTCGACGGTGGACTCGTCCACGCCGCTGACGAGGACCTCAACGTCGATGCCGGCGGCGCTGAGGAGGGCCCGGCGTGCGGGGCTCGCGGAGGCGAGCACCAGGCGCGGGGAAGAATCGGTCTGCACGGAGAACAACGCTACAAGTCCGGCTTTTCGCGACGGGTCAGGGGGAGGCGCCCGGCCGACGGCGCGCGACCAGAAAGGCGACCAGCCCGCCGAGTAGAACCACGACGGCGACTCCGCCGACTATGAACGGGGTCTTACTGCCGGCGGGCTCGGTTGTCGGGGGTGCGGCGGCGGTGTCCGACCGGGTCGGTGGGGGCGCGGTCGACGGGGTGGCGCTCGCACTCGCGGACGAACCGGAACCAGCGCCGTCTTTCAGCGCGGCAACAAGGTCGAGAACCCCATGCCCGTAATCGCTGTCGACGCCAGGCTTGCCCTTGTCGATAGCCGTGGATTCAAGCCGCTCCACAACCTCTGCGGCGGTCATATCGGGATACTTGCTGCGCAGAAGTGCCGCCGCGCCGGAAACGATAGCCGCAGAGTCGGAAGTGCCGGTGCCGGCGCGATAACCGCCGTTACGGCCGGTACTTTCGATGTCCTCGCCTGGCGCCATCAGGTCCAGCGCAGCTCCGGAAACCGAGATGGCCGCCTTCTTCCCGGAGCGGTCGGTCGCGCCGACAGCGACGATGCTCTCCAGAAAGGCCGGCGCCGTAATGGTGAAGTCTTCGGGCTTGTTGCCGGCGGCCGCAACGATGACGACGTCCGCATCCTTGGCTGCTTTCACCGCTGACAGGGTTGCGGGGTCGATGCCGCCGCCAAGGGACAAGTTGATGACCTTTGCGCGGCGCTTTATCGCGTAGGCGATCGCCTCGCCAATTTTGGCGTTCTTTTGCGGCTTCTTGTTGAACACCCGAATAGGGAGAATTTTGACGTCTGGTGCGATACCCAAGGCGCCGGTGTTCTCGCCGCCATGAGCTGCGATCAGTCCGGCCATCGCGGTGCCGTGCCCAGTGCCGTCTGTTCGCCCATTGCCGCCGCGTGTGAGGAAGTCGGTGCCGTTCAGAACAGTTCCGGAAAGGTCCGGATGGTCGGCCACGCCCGAGTCGATAACTGCGACGGTAACGCCCTTGCCTGTGCTTGTGCGCTGAGCCTCCGCGACGTCCAGGAAGTCAAGGTGCCACTGCTTGTCTCGGACGGCGTCTGCGGCAAGGGCCGGCGTGCCACAAAGAGCGGCGCTGGCTCCAACCAGCGCCGCCGCAATCACTGCCAGGAAGCGTCGAGTCATCTCTGATAGCCGATGACGGGTCCCGGATCGATGGGACCCGGAGCGGCCGGCGGAAGCACCACCGGATCGACACCCTCTTCGGTTGCCCACGGGTTGTCCGGATCCCATTGCTTCGACTCGGCGGCGTCACGCCGGCTGCGGCCCTTGCCAGCGTGGTTGACCAGCGGGCCGTTCGGCGCCATGCCGCGGACGGCCGGGCCGCCGTGTTGCCCGATGACGCCGCCGACCGGGTTGACCCGAGGCCCGGGTCCAGGTCGGCTACCTGAGCTTCCCGCCGGCATCTGACCGATTAATCCGCTGCCCGGAGTCGCGCCGATTACCCCGCCGGAAGGCATGGTCATGCGGTTGGCGGGACCAACGCCCAAGCCGTTCTTGACTGTTGTCCCGGGTGGGATGCCGTTAGGGGGAACCAGTCCGGGTCCGCCGGGTGGCGTGATGAGGCCGGGCGTCGGGCCGGGGGGCGCGGGGCTGGGACCCGAACCGGGTTGAAAGCCTGAAGTCGGGGGAGGAACCACGGGAGTGGAACTGACACCGCCAAGAACCAGCCCGCCGTCCATGCCAGGGCTGTTCGGGCTGGCCAGGGCAGGTGTCGAAGGCTGAGCCGGCGAGGGCGACACCTGGCTGACGGACGCTCCAGAGCCGCTGGCGCTCCCTGCACCGGGAGGGGGAATCGCAGGCGCTACCGCGAATCCAGGTCCTAGGTTGGTTGTCGACTCGCCATCGGAGGAACCGTCCCGCCCGATTCGTGCCGGGTCGTAATGCTTGGGGTTTTGGAGGGCCGCGTTTCCGCTGATCAGCGTGCTGCTGAGGTCGTACATGATGGCGCGGGCCTGGTTGTTCAGTTGCTCCTGGCGGGCTGACGGCACCGGAGGTGGTCCCGGTGACGGCGTCGGTCTCGGTTCCGTGACCGTGGCTGCCTCGGCCTGTTTCGCCTGCCAGTCGAGGTTCAGCTGCCGGTTCGCCTCGTATTCGTCGAGGATGGGCTTCAGCTTCGTTCGGGCCAGGCTCAGGGTGAGCGTCACGGTCGCGAACGTCGTGTAATTCGCGGACGCCGCGTCGTGTGTGGCCTGTAGGTCCGCGAGCAGCCGGTCCAGCCGCTCGAGGTAAGCCGCCGCGGCCGGGCTCTTCGAGGGCGGCCAGACGCCGGCCAGATTGTCGCGGTACATCTGGACCTGTGCGCGGTGCGCCAGGGTCAGCTCGGCGGTCTTGCGCCAGCCCTCGACGACGTCGTAGTGCGGGCCGGTGTCCTGGTTCGCGATGGCCGACCACATGAAACGGACGTCCTTCGACATCCAGTCCGTGCCGCCGTAGCCGCCACCGCCGTCCGCGATCAGCATCAGCCGTCCACCCTCGTCCCCTCGTCGAGGGGATCGCTGGCGGCGGCGAACGCGTCGGTCACGTCCGCGACCTTCGCGTGCGAGTACGCGTCGGTGGTGCGGTATTCGTCGCTGATCGACCTGGCGACCGTGGCGAAGTGGTGTGTGCCGTCGCGGAAGTTGAACGTGTTGGAGAACGTCTGCTGCTGCACCTCGTGGTGGCGCGCGAGGAATCCGCCCAGCTCGGGGAAGTCGGCGCTGCCCGCCGGGAGCTCGGTCAGCATGGCCGTGACGACCTGCTGCAGGTGCGGCTCGTAACCGGTGGCGACCTCGTTGGCCAGGGTCGCGGCGAACTCCTCCATCGCCCGGATGTCGGTCTCGATCGAGCCGAAGTCATCGATCCACGACGGCGGCTCCCTGTCCACAGGCATCGCCGGTGCCTCCCCCGAGAATGCGAAATCTCCCGCGAGAATAATCCGTCACCGCCCGCCTCCGCAGTCCCCGTCCGGGGCTGTGGACGAACGAGACCGGTCGATGCCTACCGGGGTAGCGCCGACTCCCGCCACGACGTCCGGCCTGCGGCTGGGCGGGCGCTTCTGGTCCAGGCGGAGATCGATGGGCGGGCCGAATGTGAATCCGGCCCGGTGTGCCCGCCGGCCACGACGCAGACCAGCGCCGCGAGCTCCTCCGGGGTCGGCGTGCCCCGGACGACTTTGACCAGCGGTTCCTCATCCATTGATCAAGGATACGGCGGTTCGGGTGGTTCCCGGTGACACGCGTCCCACACTCGGCTGATCGATTCGCTGCGGCTCGACATGACCGGGTATTTTCTGCGTGATGTCTACTTCCCCCCCGCTTGTTGTCGCTGACCGCTACCGGCTCGTTGCGCCGCTCGGTCAGGGCGGGATGGGTCGTGTCTGGCGGGCGACCGACGTCGTCCTGCACCGCGAGGTCGCCATCAAGGAGCTGGTGCCGCCGCCCGGGCTGACGCCCGACGAGCGGCGGGAGATGCGCGAGCGCTCGCTGCGTGAGGCGCGCGCCATCGCCCGGCTCAACAACATCAACGTGGTCCGGGTCTTCGATGTGCTGCGCACCGACGCCGATCCGTGGATCGTCATGGAGTACGTGCCGTCCCGCTCGCTGCAGGACACCCTGGCCGCCGACGGACCCTTCAACCCGGTCCGGGCCGCCGAGATCGGGCTGGGTGTGCTCAACGCCCTGCGGGCCGCGCACCGCGCCGGCGTCGTGCACCGGGACGTGAAACCGGGCAATGTGCTCATCGGCGAGGACGGCCGGGTCGTGCTCACCGACTTCGGGCTCGCCACCGTGCCGGGCGACCCCAACGTGACGCGCACCGGCCTCGTGCTGGGTTCGCCGGCCTACATCGCCCCCGAGCGCGCCCGGGACGGCTCGGCCGGGCCCGGCGCCGACCTGTGGTCGCTCGGCGCGACGCTCTACGCGGCCGTCGAGGGCGCGTCGCCGTTCGCGCGGCCGTCCGCGATCGCCACGCTGGCCGCGCTCGCCACCGAGAACCCGCCGCCGGCCCGCAACGCCGGTCCGCTCAAGCCGGTGCTCAACGGCCTGCTGCGCAAGGACCCCGCGCACCGCATCAACGCCGAGGAGGCCGAGCGGCTGCTGCTGCGGGCCACCGGCCGCCGGTCGCGGCTGAGCTTCCCGATGAGCCCGACGATGCGCCGACCCGGCGCGGGCCGCGAGCGCCCGGCGCCCGGCGGCCTCGTCCCGCCGGTCGTGCCCGGCGTCTCGGGCTCCGCGCCCGTCGTGCCGGGCCCGCGCCCGCCGATCAGCCCGGGCCGCCCGCCGGTCTTCACGCCCGGCAAGGCATCGGTCGGGGGCACCCCGAAGCCGCCCGCCCTGGATGCCACCCGGATCGAAAACCTCGACCGATCCCGTACGGGCGCAGCAAAGTCCCCGCCGACACCGGCATCGAAGTCGGCTGCGCATGGCACTGCCCCGGACGCGACGATGCGCGGGTCGGGCTCCGCCCCGGGGTCGTTCACGGCCGACGAGGTCGCCGCCGCCCGCAAGGCAACGGGCCGGGCGGGCGCACCGGCCGCCGCCACGCCGCCGGAGCAACAGCAGCCCGCCGCGCCGGCACCCCGGGCCGCCTCGACGACGCCGACGGTGGCCGACCGCCCCACGGCGACGACGACCCCTGAACCGGCGACGACCTCTGCCGCTCCCGTCGACTCGCCCGCGTCCGACGCCGCAGGTTCCGCACCGGCCGCCGGCATCGCCGCGGAGGCGGGCGCCGCCGCGGGTGCCGCGACCTCGGTGGCGACGCCGGACGCGACCATGTCGGAGACCGCCGGCACGGACGCGCCGGAGACCGCGGCCACCGACCCGGCGGACGGCGATTCGGGCGACTCCGGGTCGTCCGGCGCGCCGGAGAAGGGCCGGCCGAAGAAGGGCCACCAGCCGTTCGGCCCGCGGCCGTCGGGCGTGCAGGCGACCGAGCCGGCCGACGCCGCGCCGGCGGCCGAGGCCACGACGACGGACGCGGAATCCCCGGCCGAGAAGCAGGCGGTCGAGACGCAGGCGGCCGAGGCAGCGAGCGTCGAGGCCACCGGGACGACGTCGGCCGAGAACGCCCCATCGCCCGACGAGACCGCTGCGGAGCCGGACCAGGCCACGGCGGAATCCGACCAGGCCACGGCGGAATCCGACCAGGCCACGGCGGAGCCGGACCAGGCTGCGGCGAAGCTCGATCAGGCCACGGCCGAGCCCGGGCAGGCGAAGGAAGAGGCAGCCGCGAAGGCACCCGCGAAGACGGCCTCGACCGCCAAGTCCTCGCGCAAGGGCACCCGCGGCCGCGCCGCGAAGGCATCGGCAGCCGGCTCCGGTCCCGTCGCGGACAATCCGGCACAGGCCGAGTCGACAGCGGCCGAGCCGACAGCGGCCGAGCCGACAGCGGCCGAGCCGACAGCGGCCGAGCCGACAGCGGCCGAGCCGACAGCGGCCGAGCCGACAGCGGCCGAACCGACAGCGGCCGAACCGACCGAGGCTGAGCTGACCGAGGCCGAGCTGACGCAGGCCGAGCCTGCGCCTGCCGAGCCTGCGTCCGCCGAGGCGGCGGACGAAGCCGCCACGGCGGTACCCGCGCCGCGAGCGGAGGAGTCCGCCGAGCCCGGCGACGCCACGCCGGATCAGGACGCCGACGGCGGCGCGCCGGAGGACGGTGCCGAGTCGGCGAAGCCGGATCAGGCGAAGCCCGGTGACACCAGAGGCGGCGCGGCCGCCGGTCAGGACCGCACCCGCGTCATCAAGCCGGTCACCGACCCGGACGCCCCGAAGCCCCGCTCCGGCACCGCCAAGCGCCCGCAGAAGACCGCGGCCGAGCGCAAGTCCGCCCTCGCCGCCACCCGGGTCGGCGCGGTGCCCGCGGTCGCGCCGGCTCCCGCCGCAGCCGGCACCCCGTCAGGCGCCGCGAACCCGGTACCCGGCATTCACGGCTTCGGCCGGCCGAGCCGTCCCGCCTGGCAGCCGATGAGCCTGCGCGCCCCGTCCGCGGGACCCCGCGGCATCACGGTCTTCGGTACCACGCTCACCCGCCGGCAGACCGCGATCGCGATCGGCATCCTCGCCGCCGTACTGCTGACCCTGGTCATCCTGGTCCCGCGCGCCTTCGGCGGCGACGAGGGCGACGGGACCAAGGACCCGGGCCGCAAGGGCGGTGCCGCGCCGGCCGCCAGCGCGACCAAGCCGACCACCGCCGCCACCTCAGCCGCCACCTCCGCGGCGCCGGCGGCCCCGGCCGCCACGACCGGGCAGCCGTCGTCCGCGCCGCCGAGCTCGCCCGCGGCCGCGGCGCCCGGCGACGTCACGATCCCGAAGGGCTGGTACCGCTACAGCGACAGCACCGGCTTCTCCGTCCCGGTGCCGAACGGCGTCGAGATCGACCGCCGGGGCAGCGAGGTCTACTTCAAGAAGAACAACCGGCTGCTGATCATCGACCAGACCGATCAGCCGCAGCCGGACCCGGTCGCCGACTGGAAGGGCCAGGAGCAGGACCGGCGCGGACGGTCCTACAAGAACTACGAGCGGATCCGGATCGAGCCGGTCGACTACTTCGTGAAGGCCGCCGACTGGGAGTTCACGTACACCACCTCCAGCGGCAACCCGCAGCGCGCCGTCAAGCGCGGTGTCATCACCAAGGCGGGCAAGCGGGCGTACGGCATCTCCTGGTACACCTCGCCCGGCGACTGGCAGGCCGGGCTGAAGGATCTTCAGCTCATCTACCAGGGGTTCAAGCCGAAGTCGTGACCGGCCGGGTGTGAGTGCCGGGTGAGTGGGTACTCATCGGGCACCACGGATGGAGGTCATGATGATTCGCCGGCACGGCACCAGGCCAACGATCGCGTTGTGGATGCTCGTCGCGATCGCCGATATCGCTCTGCTCGTTGCGGCCGTAGGCAGCCTCGTCGTGCTGCTGGCCGTCGTGGCGGCGGTGCTCCTCGGCGCGGGCGTCGTCGGCGCCTGGATGCTGCAGCGCCGCACGGCACCCCGGCGGGCCGCGGACCTGCGTCGCCGGGCGTAGCGACTTGCCGTGAACCGGCGCTGGTCGGCTACGCTCCCGGGCTGTGTCGATCGACTCGGTAAGTGAACTCTGGGATTCCCTGTTCGGGGCTCAGCCGGACCCGCCCGGCCTGCTGGTACTGCTGACGGCGGTGGTCGCGCTGGTCGTGGTCTCGGTCCGGCCGCTGTGGCGGATCGCGCGCAACGCGATAACCATCGCCCACGAGGGTGGCCACGCGCTCGTCGCGCTGCTCACCGGGCGCAAGCTGCGGGGAATCCGGCTGGAGTTCGACACGTCCGGGCTGACGCTGTCGGCGGGCCGGCCGACCGGGCCGGGCATGATGTTCACGCTGCTGGCCGGCTACATCACGCCGTCCCTGGTCGGCCTGGGCGGCGCCTGGCTGCTCGGCGGCAACCGGATCATGCTGCTGCTCTGGGTGGCGGTGGTCCTGCTGCTGCTGATGCTGATCAACATCCGGAACGTGTTCGGCGTGGTCTCCGTGCTGGTCACGGGCGCGATCGTCTTCGCGGTCTCCTGGTACGGCTCGCCGCAGGCCCAGGCGGCCTTCGCGTACGTCGGCGTGTGGTTCCTGCTGATCGGCGGCGTGCGCCCGGTCTTCGAGCTGCAGAAGCTGCGCGGCCGCGGCCGGATGCCGGAGTCCGATGCGGACCAGCTGGCCGGGATCACCCACGTGCCCGCGATCTTCTGGGTCGGCGTCTTCCTCGCGGTCGACCTCGCCGCCCTGGTGATCGGCGGCTTCATGCTGGCCGGACAGTGGCTCCCGGCGGTCGCCGCCACGCCTTAGAGCGGGATGTTGCCGTGCTTCTTCGGCGGCAGCGTCTCCCGCTTGGTGCGCAGCATCCGTAGCGCCCGGGTGACCTGTTCCCGGGTCTCCGACGGCTTGATGACGGCGTCGACGTAACCCCGCTCGGCGGCGATGTACGGGTTCGCGAGCGTGTCCTCGTACTCCTGGATCAGCTCGGCCCGCCGGCCGGCCGGGTCCTCGGCCGCCGCGAGTTCGCCGCGGTAGAGGATGTTGACCGCGCCCTGCGCGCCCATCACGGCGATCTGCGCGGTGGGCCAGGCGAAGTTCATGTCGGCACCGAGGTGCTTGGAGCCCATGACGTCGTACGCGCCACCGTACGCCTTGCGGGTGATGACGGTGACCTTGGGGACGGTCGCCTCCGCGTACGCGTAGATGAGCTTGGCCCCGCGCCGGATGATGCCGTCCCATTCCTGGCCGGTGCCGGGCAGGAAGCCGGGCACGTCCACGAACGTGACCACCGGGATGTTGAAGGCGTCGCAGGTGCGCACGAAGCGCGCCGCCTTCTCGGACGCGGCGATGTCGAGCGTGCCGGCGAAGTGCATCGGCTGGTTCGCGACGATGCCGACCGGGCGGCCCTCGACCCGGCCGAAGCCGATGACGATGTTCTGCGCGTAGAGCGGCTGGACCTCGAGGAAGTCCTCCACGACGGCCTCTACGACCCGCTTGATGTCGTAGGGCTGGTTCGCCGAGTTCGGGATCAGCGCGTCCAGCGCGAGGTCGGCCTCGCCCGGTGCGAGGTCGGCCGGCAGGTCGAAGGTGGTCGGCTCGTCCAGGTTGTTGCTGGGCAGGTAGGAGAGCAGCGCGCGCACGTAGTCGATCGCGTCGTCCTCGTCGCTGGCGAGGTAGTGCGCGTTGCCGCTGCGGGAGTTGTGCGTGCGGGCGCCGCCGAGCTCCTCCATGCCGACGTCCTCGCCGGTGACCGTGCGGATCACGTCGGGTCCGGTGATGAACATGTGCGACGTCTGGTCGACCATCACCGTGAAGTCGGTGATCGCGGGGGAGTAGACCGCGCCGCCGGCGCACGGGCCCATGATCAGCGAGATCTGCGGGATGACGCCGCTGGCCCGGACGTTGCGGAAGAAGATGTCGGCGTAGAGGCCGAGCGCGACGACGCCCTCCTGGATGCGCGCGCCGCCGGAGTCGTTGATGCCGATGATCGGGCAGCCGATCTTCATGGCCAGGTCCAGGACCTTGACGATCTTCTCGCCGAAGACCTCGCCGAGCGAGCCGCCGAACACGGTGAAGTCCTGGGAGAACACGCACACCTGGCGGCCCTCGACGGTGCCGTGGCCGGTCACCACGCCGTCGCCGTACGGCCGGCTGCGCTCCAGGCCGAACGCGGTGGAGCGGTGCCGGGCGAGCTCGTCGAGCTCCACGAAAGAGCCCTCGTCGAGCAGCATCGCGATGCGCTCGCGGGCGGTGCGCTTGCCGCGGGCGTGCTGCTTCTCGATCGCCCGGGCCGAGCCGGCGTGTACCGCCTCGTCGGTGCGCCGGTCGAGGTCGGCGAGCTTGCCGGCCGTGGTGTGGATGTCATCCTGCTGCGTCACGTCTCGCTGCGCCGTCACGATGCCCTGTCCTCCGGTAGCCCGCCCCGCATGCCGCAGAGATCGTATCCAGCGCCCGCGGCGGCGGGTGCGGTGCCCGGCTCAAGCGGTAGGGCGGTTCGCACGTTTCGCACTCAATGCCCCATTCGTTACATCCCCCGTGACGACATGGATGACCCCCGTCGGCGTGGCGATGATCGTCGGTGGCATCACCACCCTCATCGTTTTCCGCGGGGCACTCTTCGGCAGGACAGGAAAAGGCACCGGCGAGGCCCGGCGCCGCGGTGGGCAGGCGGTGGGCGCGGTTGCGGCCGCCCGGTCCACGGGCCGGACGGGGCGGCGTGCCGCCAGCGCCGGCGCCGGCGCCGCGCACGCCGACGATGCCGCCGCGGGAGCCCGCGCCGCCGCGGGCCCGGAGGCGACCGCAGACCCGGCCGCCGACCCGGCCGAGGCGGCGCCCGTTCGCGTGCGCCGGCGGCTACGGGCCGACCGCGACATGGACGCGCCGGCCGCGCGCCGTGATCCGGCGCCCGGCTCCGACGCAGAGGCCGGCTCATCGCCATCGCCCGCCTCCGGCGATGCCGGCGAGGCGGACCCGGCCCCGGGGAGCGCGCCGGGCTCCCGGCGCTTCTGGCCGACCTCCGCCGCGCTCGCGCCCGCCTCGGACGCCGCGCATCGCACCGCCGGGGAGCCCGACCGGCCGTTCGCACCGGAGTTCACGGAGGCGGACGCGGACCCGCTCTCCGGCCCGCTGCCGATCGTGTCGGACGAGGCGTACCTACCGCTGGACGGGGCCGCCGCGCCCTACGAACTGCGACAGGAAGGGACCGAGATGCCGTTCGGCACGCAGTGGCCCGAGGTGGGCACCCCGATCGTGGATTCGCTCGGCGGGGACGGCGCCGAGGCCGAGGGCCTCGCCGGCCTGGGCCGCGGGCGGTCCATGCTCCAGCGGTTCGCCGCCCTCGAGGACATCGACGCGCCGTCCTCCCGGCGGTTCGACCTGGTCACTGCCGGGTCCGCCGGCGCGGACCTGCTGCCGGTGGACGACCTGCGCGCGGCCACCGAGCGCGGCGGGGATCCCGAGCTTGACATCGAACCCGAGCTGGACCGGGTGGTCGACGACGAGCCCGTCTCGCACAGCCTGGAGCTGGGGCAGTACGACCTGGCTGGCGGCTTCCTGACCGGCCACTTCCCGGTACCCGCGGACCTCGCCGCCGGCCTGCCGGACGAGCGGGACGGCGGCTGGGCCGCGAGCCCGGATGAGCCCGAACACTCCGCCGACTTCGACGCCGTCGACGCCACCGGCGCGCCGGACGCGTTCGCCTTCGCGGCGCCACCGGTGGCCGAGCCCCTGCCGTGGGGCGGCCGGGTCGAGGGCTGGAGCAGGCCCGAGTACGACGACCAGCCCGAACCGATCTCGGGCGAGTACTGGATGCCGGTGCCGGTGGGCACCTACGACGCGGAGTACGGCTGGCCGGCACCCGCCGAGGGACAGGAGCCGCCGGCGGCCGATGGACCGGAGCTGCCGCCGTGGCCGCCGGAGCGCCCGGACGACCGGGTCGAGGCGCCCCGGACCGCCGGGGAGCGCGGCGCGATCGAGCTCCTCGACAGCGCGCCGGCCGCGCCCGGCGATCTCGAATCCACCGGGCGCTTCCTGCTCAACACCGAGCGGCACGGGGTCGAACTCCTCGACGACAACGGGCGCCGCGACGAGTCCGAGTGGCGGGCGCCGGCCTCGGCCCCGGTGAACCAGAGCCTGGACGAGCCGATCTGGAGCGTGTCCGACGTGCACCGGTCGCACATGCCCGACCTGTCGTGGGCGCCCGGTCCGGACGAGTCCGCGCCGCGCCGGTTCCGCCGCCCGGTCGCCTCCGCCACGATGCGGCGCCGGCGCCCCGGCGGGATCCCCGCCAGCGAGACCCTGACCCAGATGCTGCCGGCGGTGGACGGGTACTCCGAGGGGAACCGGTCACGCCCGCGGCCCCGCCCCCGCCCGGGCAACGGCCAGACCAGCACCGTCTATGTGAGCCGGCACGCGGCGGAGCCCAACTGAGGCCGCGCGAAACAGCCGGTCCGGGCGGCGCCTAGGGTGTTGCGGGTGGGCACCTCGCCGTATGCAGACCTTGATCGTCCCCCGCTGACCGAGCGGGCCCTGCAGCGCGCGCTGATCGTGCCCGGCGGGCTGTGGCGGCGGCTCGAGGTGCGGGCCGAGACCGGTTCGACGAACGCCGACGCCGCGGCGGCCGCGCGGGACGGCGCCGCCGAGGGCCTGGTCATCGTCGCCGAGCAGCAGGTCGCCGGGCGGGGGCGCCGGGACCGGCAGTGGGTGTCGCCGCCGCGGGCCGGGCTGACGCTCAGCGTGCTGCTGCGGCCCGGAGCCGCCGACGCGGAGCGGGGCTGGGCGCCCGCGCCGCAGCACACCTGGGGCTGGCTGCCGCTGCTCGCCGGGGTCGCGCTGCTCGAGACCGTGCGGCGCATCGCCGAGCTGGACGCGGCGCTGAAGTGGCCGAACGACCTGCTGATCCGCACCGGCACCGGCGAGGCCAAGGCCGCCGGCATCCTCGCCGAGGCGACCGGGGGCGCCGTGGTGATCGGCATCGGGCTCAACGTCACCACCCGCCCGGAGGAGCTGCCCGAGACGACGGGCCTGCCGGCCACGTCCCTGCGGGCCGCCGGCGCCACCAACACCGACCGCGATCCGCTGTTGCGATCCCTGCTGCGCGGCGTCGCGCAGTGGTACGGCGGCTGGCGCGAGGCCGGCGGCGACGCGGAGATGTGCGGACTGCTGGCGGCGTACCAGCGGGGGTGTTCGACGATCGGTCGTGACGTGCGCGTGCTGCTGCCGCAGGGCGGCGAGCTCACCGGCACGGCGACCACGGTGGACGGTTACGGCCAGCTGGGCGTCCGTACGGCTGACGGCGAGCGGCGCGTCTCCGCGGGAGACGTCCTGCACGTACGCTGATCCGGTGGCGTTCCCGGACGAGGTCCTGACCGACGAGGAGGAGGTCGTCCTCCACCTGCACCCGCACGCCCGGGCGGCGATAGGCCCGGTCCTGGTGCTGCTCGCCGACCTGGCCGCGGTGATCGTCGTCTGGGTCATGCTGCCGCCGACCACCGGCGGCCTGATCGGCGTGCTGATCGTCGCCGCGATCGCGCTGTTCACCGGCCTGACCCGGGGCGTGTGGCCGCTGCTGGTCTGGCGGACCACGCACTACGTCCTCACCGACGAGCGGATCCTGCTGCAGGACGGCGTGATCGCCCGGGCCCGCCGGGACCTCCCGCTCAACCGGGTCAACGACCACGCGCTGCGGCAGACGCTGCTCGACCGGCTGCTGGGCAGCGGCACGCTGAAGATCGACTCGATCGGCGAGCAGGTCGCGGTGCTGGAACGGGTGCCCGGCGCCCAGCGGGTGCAGACCCTGCTCTACCAGCTGATCGAGACGGACCGCGAGCTACGCGGGGACGGCGAGGACGACGACGCCGACGAGGACGAGGCTCCGCAGCTGACCGCTAGACAGCGCGGCGCTGAGCGTCGATCTCTTTCGCCAACTCCGCGTCCAGGGTCCCGTCGGCCTCGGCGCTGAGCTCGGCCAGGCCCGCGACCACGTCCAGCTCGGATACCGCGGCCTCGTGCCCGTCGACCGGCGGCTTGAGGAAGACGAAGGTCCGGTACGCCCAGAAGCGGAACACCGTCGCCACCCCGATGCCCAGCATCGTGCACCCCATGAGCAGGATCTCGTCGTGCTCCTCGGTGAGGCCGAAGCCGTACTTGCCGATGGTGACCGCGCCGGACTGGATGATCATGCCGATCAGGTTGAAGCCGAAGAACAGCGCGTACTCCCGGCGCAGGGCGCTACGGGTGTGGTGGCGGTAGGTCCAGTACCTGTTCGCGACGTATGCCAGGGTCGTCGTGACGATGGTCGCGACGACGCTCGCCTTGACGGCTCCGATGGGCAGCAGCACCCACGTGATCGCCATGTAGAGCAGCGTGTTGCCCGCGCCGATCACGCCGAAGGCCAGCGCTTCCGGTGCGAGATGGCGCAGGCGTTCCGCCAGCGAGCGGGCTGATGGCATTGGTCAACCTTACGGGGGTAAATGGGCTAGGACATCGGGTCGGAAAGGTGACCCGATGTCACATTCGCCGGACTGCGGGCGGGGTCGCCGGCTCGACGACCTGCGGCGACGGCGTGGGCGCGTCGCGGCGGGACGGCGCCGGCACGACGGCCTCGGCCGGGTCGGGGACCACGGCCTCGCCGAACACGAAACGCCGGTACGACCAGAAGCGGAACAGGGTGCCGACGGCGGTGCCGACGAACTGGCCCGAGATGTTGTCCGCGATCGGGCTCTGGAACTCCGGCCAGATCGCGCCGAGGCCGTAGTGGCTGATCGCCAGGCAGGTCAGGCCGATGACCAGGCCGACGCCGTTGAGCAGGAAGAACAGCACGTACTGCCGGGCCATGTTGGCGTGGCCGCGGTGCCGCCAGGTCCAGAACCGGTTGCCCAGGAACGCCACCGTGGTCGCGATGACCGTGGAGATCGCCTTGGCGGTGAGCGACTCGAAGCCGCTCTGCAGCAGGATGTTGAAGATGGTCAGGTCGACGGCGAAGGCGGTGCCGCCGACGACGCCGAATTTGCTCACTTCGCGCACGAGTGCCCCGAAGCGTGCCCGCAACGCGGGCAGGATTGCGGCAGGCACGGACCCGAGAGTACCGGCGCCGGTCACGGTGCGCCGTTTTCGTGAGCGACTCTTAATCCGTCTGCCTCGGGATGGCCACGCTGTTTGTACGGACGGTAGCCGCTCTGGTTGATCTCAGTGATCTCCGCGTGCCGATCCCGGCAACCCGAGCACCAGGCGAGATGGGTCTCCAGCCGGACGGCGTCGCGCGGCGCCACCCGGCCCCGGACGTGCCCGCCCAGCCGGTCGCCGGTCCACCGGCACTCGGGCGGGTCGGCGGCGGCCACGTGCTGCTGCAGGTAGTTCCGGCGCAGGCCCTCGCGGGCCCGGTGCGCGAGCACGGCGACGGCGTTCGGCGTGAGGCCGAGGTCCGGGGCGACCTCGGCCGGGCTGGCCCCCTCGACCTCGGTGCGCCAGAGCACGTCGCGCCAGCGGTCGGGCAGTGCCCGGAAGGCCTGCGCGGCGTACGTGCGCTCCAGGCGGTCCAGCGCCGGGTCGCGGAACGGCTCGCCCTCGTCGTACCGGGTCAGGTCGTCGGTGAACTCGAGCCGCCGGTCGCGGCGGGCCCGGTGGTAGCGCACGTGCCGCAGGGTCGTGTGCAGGTAGGCGCGGAACGCCACCAGGGGTCCCCCGCCGGCCCGCAGTGCCGCGAGGACCTTGGCGAACGTCTCGGCGACCAGGTCGTCGGCGTCGGCGGGGTCGCTGACGAGCCCATATGCCAGCGCCCGGGCGGCGGCCCGGTGGCGCTGGTAGAGAACGCCGTACGCGGCGGTGTCGCCCGCGCGCACGGCGACAAGCAGATCCGTGTCCATGTCGGTGTCGCTGGCCGGGATCGTCATTCCTGCCTCCTGTAGCCGGGAGTGGGAGGAAAGCCCGATTTACGACTAGCTTAGGCCGTTTCGTCCACTTTGTGAACGCGGGTGGAAGCGGGCCGGAAAATGCATTCAGTCGGCGGCCGTGCGCGCTTGTGCATCAAGCGGCGAAGGATCGATCGTGATTGCGCATAAACACCGAGGATTGTGCGGTTGTCCACAAGATTCGCCGATGAACTGAACGTTCACTCGGCTTAGGCTCAGGTGACTCCCGTGACAATGGCCGACCGACCGGCCTGGTTCGTCACAGGTCAGTGCCGACCGAAGGGAATCACATGTCTGTGCCCCCCACCGCCCACACCAAGCTCCTGAACTGGGTGGATGAGGTCGTCGCCCTCACCACGCCGGATCGGGTGGTCTGGTGCGACGGCTCCGATGAGGAGTGGACCCGGCTCACCGACTCGCTCGTCGACGCCGGTTCGCTGGTCCGCCTCGACCCCGTCAAGCGGCCCAATTCGTTCTGGGCCCGCACCGATCCCGGGGATGTCGCCCGGGTCGAGGAACGTACGTTCATCTGCTCCGTGGATCCCGCCGACGCCGGACCGACCAACAACTGGGCGTCGCCGGCGGAGATGAAGGCGACGATGACGGAGCTGTACCGCGGCTGCATGCGCGGACGCACGATGTACGTCGTGCCGTTCTGCATGGGCCCGCTCGACGCGCCCAACCCGATGTTCGGCATCGAGATCACCGACAGCGCGTACGTGGTGGCCTCGATGAAGATCATGACCAGGATGGGCACCGCGGTGCTGACCGCCATGGGTGCCGACGCGGACTTCGTGCCCGCGCTGCACTCGGTCGGCAAGCCGCTGGCCGAGGGTGAGGCCGACGTGGCCTGGCCGTGCAACGAGACCAAGTACATCTCGCACTTCCCGGAGTCCCGCGAGATCTGGTCGTACGGCTCCGGCTACGGCGGCAACTCGCTGCTCGGCAAGAAGTGCTTCGCCCTGCGGATCGCCAGCGTCGCCGCCCGCGACGAGGGCTGGCTCGCGGAGCACATGCTGATCATGAAGCTGACCTCGCCCGAGGGCCAGGTCCGCTACATCGCCGGCGCGTTCCCGTCGGCCTGCGGCAAGACCAACCTCGCCATGCTGGAGCCGACGCTGCCGGGCTGGAAGGTCGAGACCGTCGGCGACGACATCGCCTGGATGCGCTTCGGCGAGGACGGCCGGCTGTGGGCGACCAACCCGGAGTACGGCCTGTTCGGCGTCGCGCCGGGCACCGACCACCACACCAACCCGAACGCGATGCGCACCCTGGCCCGGGGCAACTCGGTCTTCACCAACGTGGCGCGCACCGACGACGGCGACGTGTGGTGGGAGGGCATGGGCGAGCCGCCCGCGCACCTCATCGACTGGAAGGGCAACGACTGGACGCCGGACTCCGACGCCCCGTCGAGCCACCCGAACAGCCGCTTCTGCACCCCGATCAACCAGTGCCCGATCCTGGCGCCGGAGTACGACGACCCGCGCGGCGTACCGATCGACGCGATCCTGTTCGGCGGCCGGCGCAAGACGACGGTCCCGCTGGTCACCGAGGCCCGCGACTGGGTGCACGGCGTCTACTTCGGAGCGACGCTCTCGTCGGAGACCACCGCCGCGGCGGTCGGCCAGGTCGGCGTGGTGCGCCGCGACCCGATGGCGATGCTGCCGTTCATCGGCTACCACGCCGGTGACTACTTCAACCACTGGATCGAGATGGGCAAGGCCGCTTCCGGCGACGCCGACAAGCTGCCGAAGGTCTTCTACGTGAACTGGTTCCGGCGCGACTCCGACGGCGGCTTCCTGTGGCCGGGCTTCGGCGAGAACTCGCGCGTGCTCAAGTGGATCGTCGAGCGCCTCGACGGCAAGGCCGAGGCGGTCGAGACCCCGATCGGTCACGTGCCGACCGCCGACGCACTCGACCTGACCGGCCTGGACGTCAGCCGGGCGGACCTCGAGGCCGTGCTGCGGGTCGACACCGACGAGTGGCTTGCGGAGATCCCGCAGGTCGAGGAGTGGTTCAACAAGTTCGGCGACAAGCTGCCGGCCGTGCTCTGGTCCGAGCTCGACGCCCTCAAGGCCCGCCTCAACGCCGCGTGACACCCCGCGCCCGCCTCTTCACCGAGGCGGGCGCGGCCTGAGTACCGTCCACCGGGTGACCTCAGTCGACACTCGGCCGCACGCGGTCCCGCTCGCGTGCTGAACGCCGCCGTGTTCGACGTCGCGATCGTCGGTGCCGGGCCGGCCGGAGCCGCCGCGGCCCTCGCCGCGCGGCGCGCGGGCGCCTCGGTACTGCTGCTGGACCGGGCCGAATTCCCGCGGGACAAGGCGTGCGGCGACGGCATCGCGGCCGACGCCGTCGACGTGCTCGACAGCCTCGGCGTCACCGGGGTGACCGACGGCTATCCGCCGGTGGCGGACCTGCGCCTGATCGGGCCGGGCGGCACCGAAGTGGCCCGGCGACTGCCCCGGCCCGCGCACACCATCCCACGCAGAATCTTCGACGCCCGGATCGTGCGGGCGGCGGTCGCAAACGGCGCCGAGCTGCGCCGGCACGCGGTACGCCGGGTACGCGAGGACGGCGCGGGCGTCACCCTCGACGACCGGATCCGGGCCCGGGTCGTGATCGGGGCGGACGGCGCCGGATCGGTGGTCCGCCGCGCGCTCGGCCATCCGGTCAACCCGGACGGGCACCTCGCCATCGCGATCCGCGGCTACGCGCCCGCGGCCGGAGCGGAGCAGCTCATCAGGACCACCAGCGCGCGCTGGCCCGCGTACGCGTGGTCGTTCCCGATCGGTGACGGCACCGCCAACGTCGGCTACGGCGAGACGCTGCGCGGGGCGCCGCTGACGAAGGCGTACCTGATGGAGCGGTTGTGCGAGCTGCTGCCCGGCACCGAGCCGACCGGCCTGCGGGCGCACCACCTGCCGTTGTCCACCCGCCGCCCGCCGCCGGCCCGCGGGCGGGTGCTGCTCGCGGGCGACGCGCTGTCGCTGATCAATCCGTTCACCGGCGAGGGCATCTTCTACGCCGTGCTCTCCGGGGCCCTGGCCGGCGCCGCCGCGGCGGCCGGGCCGCCGCACCGGGCCGCCGAGCGGTACGCCGCCGCCCTGCGCGATCGGCTCGGCCGCCACTTGCGGCACTCCCGGCTGGCGGCGCTGCTGACCCGCCGGCCGGAGGTGGTCGACGCCGCGGTTCGCGCGGCTCGCCGAGATGGTGAGGTTTTCGACCGAATGGTGGACCTGGGGCTGGGTGACGGGGTTTTCGATCTTCGCACGATCGGGCGCATCGGGGCCGAGTTGCTCCACCTCGCCCCGCCGCCCTCTTGAGCGCGCGCCGGCGCTCGCTAGGCTAGCGGGGATGAGTGTGCGGTCCCTGGTCTATTCGCTGTACGAACGACGGCTCGCCGGCAAGCTCGCCGGCCGGCCGGTGCCGCAGCATGTCGGGGTCATGTGCGACGGGAACCGGCGCTGGGCCCGCGAGATGGGCTACGTCGACCCCAACGACGGCCACCGGGTCGGCGCCGAGCGGATCAAGGAGCTGCTCGGCTGGTGCGACCAGGCCGGCATCGGCCACGTCACGCTCTACCTGCTGGCGACCGACAACCTGCAGCGCCCGGCGGCCGAGCTGGATCCCCTGGTCAAGATCATTGAAGACCTGGCGACCGAGCTGGCCGAGGACGGCAACCCGTGGCGGCTGCGGATCGTCGGCGCGCTCGACATCCTGCCGGCGAACACGGCGACGGCGCTCAAGGCCGCACAGGAGAAGACCCGCCACCGCACCGAGGGCGTCGAGGTCAACTTGGCGGTCGGCTACGGCGGCCGCCGCGAGATCACCGACGCGGTCCGCTCGCTGCTCTACGAGCAGTCGGCGGCCGGCCGCACGCTCGAGGAGCTCGCCGAGATCCTCGACGTCGAGCACATCGCCGAGCACCTGTACACCCGTGGTCAGCCCGATCCCGACCTGGTCATCCGCACGAGCGGGGAGCAGCGGCTCTCCGGCTTCCTGCTCTGGCAGTCGGCGCACTCGGAGTTCTACTTCCACGACGCGAACTGGCCGGACTTCCGCCGGACCGACTTCCTGCGGGCGCTGCGGTCCTACGCGGGACGGCAGCGGCGCTACGGCGCCTGACGCGGATCGCGTCAGGCACGGATCGCGTCAGGCACGGCGCGTCAGGCTCGGCGGAAGGCGTGCAGGGCCTCGGCGAGGAAGCCCGCCACCGCCTCGGGTGACTCCAGCGTCAGGTCGGCGGCGCTGGAGACCTCGGCGCCGGTCTCCGGATTGGCCACCGCCACGCACATGCCGAAGAAGTCCGGGTCGACGGCCTCGCGGGCGCGCAGCGCGTCGAACGCCTTGATGTCCGACATGTCGTCGCCGAAGTACCAGGCGCAGCCGGCGTTCAGCACGCCTTGGCTGATCACCATGCCCTTGTCCTGGTCGACCGGGGGCTTGAGCTCGACGACCATGCGCCCACCCTGCAACCGCAGGCCCAGGCGCTCGGCCTGCTCGTGGCCCCAGCGCTCGACGACCGCGGCGAGCTGCGGCGCGGTCCGGTAGTGCAGGGCGACCGAGAGGCGCTTGTATTCCACCAGGATCGCGTCGGGCAGCTCGGTCCGGGCGCGCTCGGCCAGCTCCGCCATCGCGGGCACCCACGGCAGGGCCGCGGGCTCCGTGACGACCTCGCCGTCGTGCCACACCTCGAGGCCGTAGAGTCCGAAAAGGTCCACGTGGGCCAGCGACTCGAAACGCGAGCGCAGAAAGCTCACCGGCCGTGCCGAGACGATCGCCACGCGGGCCACCGCGCCGGCCAGCTCCTCGAGCACGCCGAGCACCGAGGGCACCGGCTGGGACGCGTCGGGATCGTCGGTGACGGGCGACAACACCCCGTCGAAGTCGAAGAAGAGAGTCGTGTCCCGGGCCCGCGAGGCGGTGAACTGCCATGCCTCGGCGGCGCTCAGCGGGTGCGTAGGACGCGCATTGCTGGGGGAAGACTCAGGCACGAATCCCAGCGTACCCGCCGTTCGGCTGGTTGCACGCAACCGTTACGACCGGGAATTGGCGTATCACGCGGGTACTACCGCAGGTGCCAGTTGACCAGTAGCGTTCTTGTCATGGCGCGGGGTCGTCCCGGGCCAACCGGTCGGCCCGGACCTGCGACAAGTGCGCCACGGGGCCCGCATCCCGGCTCCGTGTCAGGGACGGGGGCCGGACGTGGCGGACCGCGGGCGGCCCGGGTTGCACGCCCGCTGGAGCGAGCAGGCCTGTGACATCTCGCCGTACTGACGCCGGGGCCCCCCTTGACCCGGCCGCCAAAGTCTCCAGCAGCCGCGCCTCCACGGGACGCAGGTCGTCCCGGGATCGGCACGCCGACGCGGAGCCCGCCCCAGCCGGCCGGGTCTTCGTCCTGGATACCTCGGTCCTGCTGTCCGACCCGGCGGCGTTCCGCCGGTTCACCGACCACGAGGTGATCATTCCGCTCGTGGTGATCTCCGAACTGGAGGGCAAGCGCCACCATCCCGAGCTCGGCTGGTTCGCCCGGCAGTCGCTGCGCATGCTCGACGAGCTGCGCATCAAGTTCGGCCGCCTCGATCAGCCGGTGCTCTGCAACGACGAGGGCGGCACGGTGCGGGTGGAGCTCAACCACGCCGACCAGAGCGCGCTGCCGCACGGCTTCCGCAACGACTCCAACGACACCCGGATCCTCTCGGTGGCGCTTGGCCTGGCCGCGGAGGGCCGCGACGTCACGCTGGTGAGCAAGGACATGCCGCTGCGGGTCAAGGCCGCCTCGGTCGGCCTGACCGCCGACGAGTACCGACATGGCCAGGCCAGCGACCCGACCTGGGTGGGCATGTCGGACCTCAAGCTCTCGGAGGACCAGGTCAGCAGCCTGTACGCGGGCGAGGAGCTCGACCTGGAGGAGGCGGACTCGCTGCCCTGCCACACCGGTCTGGTGATCCACTCGCCGCGCGGCTCGGCGCTGGGCCGGGTCACCCCGGACAAGTCGGTGCGCCTGGTCCGCGGCGACCGGGAGGCGTTCGGCCTGCGCGGCCGCTCGGCGGAGCAGCGCATCGCGCTGGACCTGCTGCTCGACGAGTCGATCGGCATCGTGTCGCTGGGCGGCCGGGCCGGTACCGGCAAGTCCGCGCTGGCGCTCTGCGCCGGCCTCGAGGCCACGATGGAGCGCAACCGCCACAAGAAGGTCGTGGTCTTCCGCCCGCTCTACGCGGTCGGCGGGCAGGATCTCGGCTACCTGCCGGGCAGCGAGTCGGAGAAGATGTCGCCCTGGGCGCAGGCCGTTTTCGACACCCTCGGCGCGGTGGTGCACGCGAACGTCATGGAGGAGGTCCTGGCGCGCGGGATGCTCGAGGTCCTGCCGCTGACGCACATCCGCGGCCGGAGCCTGCACGACGCGTTCGTGATCGTGGACGAGGCCCAGTCGCTGGAGCGCAACGTGCTCCTCACGGTGCTGTCCCGGATCGGGCAGGGCTCGCGGGTGGTGCTCACCCACGACGTCGCGCAGCGCGACAACCTCAGGGTGGGCCGGCACGACGGGGTCACGGCGGTGATCGAGGCGCTCAAGGGCCATCCGATCTTCGCCCATGTCACCCTAACGAGGTCGGAGCGCTCGCCGATCGCGGAGGTCGTCACCGATCTACTGGAAGACATCCCTCTGTAACGCTCTGTCACTAGTGGAGGCGGGGATCCAAAGGGTCCCCGCCTCACGCTATGCAGAGGTTTAGCTACTTGCAGTGAGATTTCCATTACCTCGAAAGTGATGGAAATGATGGCCGTTTGCCCAGATTGAATGCCAAACATCCTGTGATTCATTTCACACGTGCGCGTCGTCATTTCACATCCACCTCACTCTGGGCCATGGTGTCTGGCGAGCATCTATCGCGTGGCCCGGCAGGTTTCAGATCGACTGGGGGGTCACCGTAGCCGGCCGCAGTGGGGCCGGGCACGTGCGGCCCGAGGGGTCGTCGGTGCTCGCGGTGGGAAAGGTCGCCGGGATTCGTCCCGGCGAATTCGCACCGCGTCATTGCCCCCAACGAAGGGACACTTCGTGAATCGGCTCTGGAGCCGGGTCGGAATCCGCGTGGCCTCGGTGGGTCTGCTCGTGGTCGGCGTGATCGGCGGGGTCTACCTCGGTAAGGACCAGCAGGTCCAGGCGCAGAACGCCCAGGTGGGCCTGATCGCGCAGACCGACGTCGACGACCTGCAGCTGCTCAAGGAGCGGCACGGTCAGCACGCGGCCGCTCGCGCGTACCAGCGTGAGGCCGAGGGCGAGGCCGCCACGAAGGCCGCCGCCGAGGCGAAGGCCGCGGCCGGCAAGGCGCGGGCGCTGGAGAAGAAGGTCATCGCGAAGAAGGCCGCCGAGAAGAAGGCGGCCGAGGACGAGAACGACGACGGCGGCGCGACGGTGCCCTACGACGGACCGATCCCGGATTCCTGCGAGGAATTCAGCGGCAATCGGGCCACCGGCTGCGCCCTCATGATCGCCGAAGGCTTCGCGATCAAGGAGTTCCCCTGCCTCGACAAGCTGTGGAAGAAGGAGAGCGGCTGGAACCACCGCGCCTCCAACTCCAGTTCGGGTGCGTACGGGATCCCGCAGGCCCTGCCCGGCAGCAAGATGGCCAGCGAGGGCGAGGACTGGAAGAGCAGCCCGAAGACCCAGATTCTGTGGGGACTCGGCTACATCAAGGGCCGTTACGGCTCGCCGTGCGGCGCGTGGGGCCACTCACAGGACGTCGGCTGGTACTAGAAAGCTTCAGCTTGGCAAAGGGGTACGTGTTTCGGCGCGTACCCCTTTTGCGTGGTCGTCTCGTGTTCAAATATCCCTATGGTCCGGAAAGTCGCCTCAGTCCTCGTACTCGGCGTTCTCGCCTCGGTTCTTTCGGCGAGCCAGATACCGGCGCAGGCGGGAGACGTCGCCGAACCGGCGATTGATGTCGTCGGCGGCGACAAGGCGCCCGATGGGCGATTTCCGTGGATGGTGCGGCTCTCCATGGGCTGCGGCGGCGCGCTGACCGCGCCGCGGGTGGTGCTCACCGCGGGTCACTGCGTCTCCGGCCCGGGCGAGGACACCAGCATCGAGGTGACCGCCGGTGTGACCAATCTCAAGTCCGGCCGCGCGATCAAGGCGAAGTCGGTCACGATCGTGCGCCCGGCGGAGTTCGTCTCCGAGACCGGCGGCGACGACTGGGCCCTGATCAAGTTGGACCGCAAGCTCGACCTGCCGACCCTGGAGATCAGCTCCGGCGGCGCCGACGAGACCGGCACCCAGGTCATCCTCGGCTGGGGGCAGACCGGCGAGGGCTCCGCGCAGCAGGAGACCAAGCTCCGGTTCGGCTCCGTGAAGATCGTGGACGACGAGCCCTGCGCCAAGGCGTACAAGAAGATCGTCGACCTGGTCGAGGACGAGATGATCTGCGCCGCCGCACCCGGCGTCGACACCTGCCAGGGCGACTCGGGCGGGCCGATGGTGCGCCAGCTCGCCAGGGGCAGGTGGGTGCAGGTGGGCATCGTGAGCTGGGGCCTCGGCTGCGCCCGCAAGGGCTACCCCGGCGTGTACACCCAGGTGTCGAACTTCCGGTCCGACATCCGGGAAGCGGCCCGGAAGCTGAGTTGACGGTGCCCGAACCGACCCGAGGGGTTGGCGGGGCTGGCGCCCATCGGTAACCATCGGGGAATGGGTTACCCCGGGGAGCGCGAGGATCAGGCGGCGAAATTCGGTACCGAGGCGTTCTTCGCCTCGATCGGCCGGGCGTTCGTGGCCATGTGCGCCGTCATCCCGGTGCTGTTCCTCATCGAGGTGATCGACGTCGGCATCGGCGCCGGCCGCCTCGATGTCGCCGGCGGCATCATCCCGCACCGCCTCAGCGGCCTCGACGGGGTCATCTTCAGCCCGTTCCTGCACGCCGGCTGGGACCACCTGTACGGCAACAGCATCCCGCTGATCCTGGTCGGCACGTTCGCGCTGGCCGGCGGCGTCCGCCGCTTCCTCTGGTCGACGCTGGTGATCGTGCTGGTCAGCGGCTTCGGCGTGTGGCTGATCGGCGACCCGAGCAGCGTCGTCGTCGGCGCGAGCGGGGTCGTCTTCGGCTACCTCGGCCTGCTCTTCGCCCGCGGCTTCGTGGAGCGCAGCTGGTGGAACCTGGGCGTGGCCGCGTTCATCGGGCTGCTCTACTGGTACCAGCTCTACAACGTGCTGCCGACCGATCAGCCGATCTCCTGGCAGGGGCACCTGCTCGGCCTGCTCGGCGGCGTGATCGCGGCGATCCTCTTCCGCCGGCGCCGCCCGCGCCCGGTCCCGGCGCTGTACGACCCCGACACCACCCTCACCGACATCTGATCCGGCGGCGCGCCGGCATGATCGCCACGCACACCGCCACCAGAGTGAGCGCGGCGCCGAGCAGCGTGTTCCAGCCCGGCCGGCCGGCCGCGCCCGGCACGATCGTGTCCAGCAGCAGCGCGCCGGTGACCTGGCCCGCGATCATGCCGAGGCCGAGCAGCAGGACGCCGATGTAGCGGACCACGGCGGCGCCGACGGCGATGAAGACGATGCCGAGGACGCCGCCGGCGTACAGCCACCAGGGGCCGGACGGCAGGCGGCCCGGGAAGCCGCGGACGGTCACCGAGACCGCGAGGGCGACCAGCAGCACCGACGTGCCCATCGCGAAGTTGACCAGGCCCGCCACCATCGCGCTGCCCGAGACGACCCGCACATGGCCGTTGACCGCCTGCTGCCAGGCGATGCCCACGCCGGCCAGCAGGGGCAGCACGGCGAGCGCCAGCGCGCTCGGATGCCCGATCCGGTCGCCGACCGCCAGCAGCACCGCGCAGACGGTCAGGACCGCGCCGGCCAGCCGCGGCGTGGTCACCGGCTGCGGGCCGGACGGGCCCGCGCCCGCCCGGTCGACCAGCAGGCTGCTCGAGGACTGGCCCGCGACCAGCGCCACCACGAAGACGGCCACGCCCAGCGTCGGCACGGTGAGGCCCTGGGTGGCGACCAGGAAGCCGCCGCACATCCCGCCGACGCACTGCCACGGGCGGATCCGCTGCACCCGCAGGCCGTCGCGCAGGCGGCGCAGGCCGGACCGGCCGGCCGGGAGCAGCGGCACCAGCACCGCGAGCACCATGAGGCCGGAGCCGAACGAGACGACCGCGGCGCCGATCGGGTCGCCGAGGCGGATCGAGAGTTCGCCGTTGATCCTCGACTGCACGGCCAGCGCGACCCCCGCGATCAGCGCCGACAGGACGCCGGTGGCGCGGCGACCGGCCGATACGGCCGATCCGGGTGGCGCGGGTGCGGTCGAGGTCTGCGTCACTCGCGCACCATCGGCAGGTGCCCGTCGAAGTCGACCGACGAGTACTGCGCCAGCTTCTCCAGCCGGTGGTAGGAGTCGATGACCCGGATGGTGCCGCTCTTGGAGCGCATGACGATCGACTGGGTGTGCGCGCCGCCGGCGCGGTACCGCACGCCCTTGAGCAGGTCGCCGGAGGTCACCCCGGTGGCGACGAAGAAGCAGTTGTCGCCGGTGACCAGGTCGTCGGTGGTCAGCACACGGTCCAGGTCGTGCCCGCCCGCGATGGCCTTCTCGCGCTCCGAGTCGTCCAGCGGCCAGAGCTTCGCCTGGATCGCACCGCCGAGGCACTTGAGCGCGCACGCGGCCGTGATGCCCTCCGGCGTGCCGCCGATGCCCATCAGCACGTCGACGTCGGAGGAGCCGCGGGCCGCCGAGATGGCGCCGGCGATGTCGCCGTCGGAGATGAACTTGATGTTCGCGCCCGCCGCGCGCACCTCCTCGACCAGCGCCTGGTGCCGCGGCCGGTCCAGGATGCAGACGGTCACGTCCGAGACGCTCGAGTGCTTGGCCTTGGCGATGCGCCGCAGGTTCTCCGTCGCGCCGGCGTTGATGTCGATGACGTCGGCGCAGTCCGGCCCGACGGCGATCTTCTCCATGTAGAAGACCGCGCTCGGGTCGAACATCGCGCCGCGCTCGGCGACCGCCAGCACCGCGACCGCGCCCGGCATGCCCTTGCTCATCAGCGTCGTGCCGTCGACCGGGTCGACCGCGACGTCCACCTCCGGCCCGGTGCCGTCGCCGACCTCCTCGCCGTTGAACAGCATCGGGGCGTTGTCCTTCTCGCCCTCGCCGATGACGACGACGCCGCGCATCTGGATCGAGTTGATGAGCTTGCGCATGGCGTCGACGGCAGCGCCGTCGCCGCCCTCCTTGTCACCCCGGCCGACCCAGCGGCCGGCGGCCATGGCGGCGGCCTCGGTCACGCGTACCAGGTCGAGCGCGATGTTGCGGTCGAGGTCCTGCGGGTTGTTGGAAACGGGCATGGGGGTGCCTCCTCGCGACGGTGCGGGTGTGGTGCCCCGATCCTCACACGTGGAGCCGCGCGAAGTCCCGCGACCGCGACATGGTTAACAATGGGGAGGTGACTACCCCTGACGCCGCCGCGGAGCCCATCACCGTCGGAAAGCGCGGCGGCCGCTCACCGCGGGACATGGCGATGTCGCTCGGCATCCTGCTGGTGCCGATCGCGCTGCTGCTGCTCTTCTACCGGCTCGTCCTCGACGGCGACCGGCCGGTGAGCGTCGACGCCGAGCCGGCCGTCCGGCAGGCCCGCGCCGCGGCGGCCTTCGAGGTCGTCGTGCCGCAGGGGCTCGGTGACGACTGGCACACGGTGAGCGCGACGTTCGCTCGCGGCAAGGACGGCGCGACGCTGCGGATCGGCTACGTCGATCCGGACTCCGACCCCATCCAGCTGATCGAGAGCAGCGGCCCGACGGAGGAGCTGATCCCGGCCGAGCTGGGCCGCGACCCCGAGGCGGTCGGCACCTTCCGCGACGGCGCTCGCACCTGGCAGCGCTACGACGCCCGGCCGGGCGAGACCGCGCTGCTGCTGCTGGAGAAGGGCCGCACCGTCATCGTGGTGGGCACCACCGAGACCGAGACCCTGGAGCGCTTCGCCGCGTCCCTGGACGGCTAACCGTCGTCCCGGGCGGCGCGGGCCGCCTCGATGCGCTCGCGGGCGCCGTCCAGCCGGCGCTGGCAGACGTCCGCCAGCTTCTCGCCGCGCTCCCACAGGGCCAGCGACTCCTCCAGCGAGCTGCCGCCCTGCTCGAGGCGTTCCACCACCGTGGCCAGCTCGGTGCGGGCCTGCTCGTAACTGAGTTCCTCGTCCGTCATTCCCGCACTCCCGCTCGAAGCTCACCGTCGGCCAGCCGTACCCGGAGAACGTCGCCGGTCTCCACCTCGCCTGCCGCGCGGACCACGTGGCCGTCCGCGCGCTGCACGATCGCGTACCCGCGCTGCAGGGTCGCCATCGGCGACAGCCCCCGCAGCCGGGCGAGGGTGTGCCGCAGGTCGTCGTCGGCGCGGCGCAGCCGCTGCTCCAGGCTGCGGACGCCCCGGTCGCGCAGGGCGCCGACCTCGGCCGCCCGCTGCTCGACGAGCGCCTCCGGCCGGGCCAGCACCGGGCGCGACCGCCAGGACTCCAGGCGGTGCGACTCTCGGTCGACCAGGGTGATCACCGCGCGGTCCAGCCGCCGCCGGGCCTGCTGGATCAGGTTCGTCTCCTCGGCCAGGTCCGGCACGATCCGCTTGGCCGCGTCGGTCGGCGTCGACGCGCGCACGTCGGCCACGTAGTCGATCAGCGGCGCGTCCGTCTCGTGCCCGATCGCGCTGACCACCGGCGTACGGCAGCCGAACACCGCCCGGCACAGCGCCTCGTCGGAGAACGGCAGCAGGTCCTCGACGCTGCCGCCGCCGCGGGCGAGCACGATCACGTCGATGGTGTCGTCGTTGTCGAGCACCTTCAGCGCGTCGATGATCTGTGGCACCGCGGTCGGGCCCTGCACGGGCACGTTGATCACCCGGAAGTCCACGGACGGCCAGCGGCGCCGGGTGTTCATCAGCACGTCCCGCTCGGCCGCGGACGCCCGCCCGGTGATCAGCCCGACCCGCCCCGGCAGGAACGGCAGCCGCCGCTTGCGCTCGCGGGCGAAGAGCCCCTCGGCGCCGAGCAGCTTCTTCAGCCGCTCGAGGCGGGCCAGCAACTCGCCGAGGCCGACCTGGCGGATCTCGTCGGCACGCAGGCTCAGCGAGCCGCGCGCCGGATAGAACTCGGGCTTGGCGTGCAGCGTGACCCGGGCGCCCTCGGCCAGCCCGGGCGCGCCGGCGTCGAGCACGTCGCGGTGTGCGGTCACGGTGAGGCTGAGGTCGGCGGCCGGGTCGCGCAGCGTCAGGAAGACCACGCTGGCGCCGGGGCGACGGCTGATCTGCGCGACCTGGCCGTCGACCCAGACCCAGCCGAGCTTGCCGATCCACGCGCTGACCTTCTGGCTCACGACCCGCACGGGCCACGGCTCGTCGGCGCTCGACTTCGCAGGCGGCGTCTCGGGCTGGGTCACCCGGCCAGCCTAGGCCCTGGTTTCGCCGGTCCCGTCATCCCGCGGCGCGGTGCGCCGCGCGGCCCGCCGCACGCATGCCACCGCGACCAGCACGATCAGCCCCGCGTACGCCCAGAAGAGCAGGTCGGCGAGCAGGTGCGGCCCGTCGAGGTGCCAGCGTCCGGCGTCGCGGGCCGCGAAGGTGAACGGGTAGCCGTGCTGGACCGCGTACGCGGTCATGCAGCACGCCGCGTCGAACGCCCGCACGCCGCTGAGGATCATGCCGCCGGCCGTGACCGCGCCGCCGGCGCAGTAGCCGGCGACGCCCGCGCCGGCGCCGACGGTGCTGAACGTGACGAGCAGCCCGCCGCCGATCACCAGCATGATGTGGAACGCCAGGTAGGCGCCGTCGCTCGCGCCGCCGCGGTCCAGCTCGACGAGCAGGTTGAGGATGCCGATGGCGATGCTGAACCAGCCGACGAACAGCCGCAGCGCCGAGCCGAACGTGCCCAGCAGGCCGCCCGCCGCGTGCCCGGCCGGGTACCCCGCGTCACCTACGGCGCTCATCGCCTGAGTATCGCGCCCGCCACCGCCGTCAGGTGCGAAAACGCGCTCTGTTGATCAAGACTGGGTGGCGGCCTCGCGGCGCGCTCCGGCGCGGCGGATCACCACGGAGGTCGCCACGGCCAGCAGGCCGACGAACGCCCAGAAGTAGAGGTCCGCGACGAGGTTCACGGCGTCGATGCGCCAGTTGGTCCGGTCCGCGGCCGCCTGGGCCGCGGCCGGGTCGGCGCCGACGCCGCCCCGGGACAGCCAGGCGAACGGCCAGCCGCGGCTGATCAGGTACGCGTACGCGCCGCCGACGCTGACGCCGGTCACCAGGCAGCCGGCCAGCGTGCCGCCGACCGCGGCACCGGCCGTCGCCGCCGCGGTGGCCCGGCCCGGCAGCGCGACCCGGTGCGGCATGAGCAGCACCAGCCCACCGGTGGCCAGGACCAGGCCGACGATCATCTCCTGCACCGGCCGTGGCGCGCCCAGGTTGAGCAGGATCCAGGTCAGGCCGCCGACCAGGCTCACCGCGCCGAGCGAGCCCCGCGCGGCGCCGCCGACCCGCTGCCGGGCAGTCATGTTCGTCTCATCCACCGGACGAGTATGCCGTGCCGTGACTGTGGCGCCGGTCGCACGCCGAGATGTTGCCGCGCGAGGCACGTACCATGGCCGGGTGACCGCCGACTCGACCAGCCCAGTTCGCAAGCGTGTGCTCCTCGCCAAGCCGCGGGGCTACTGCGCCGGCGTCGACCGCGCCGTGCAGACCGTCGAGGAGGCGCTCAAGCTCTACGGCGCCCCGGTCTACGTGCGCAAGCAGATCGTGCACAACAAGCACGTGGTCACCACGCTCGAGGCCCGCGGCGCGATCTTCGTGGAGGAGAACGAGGAGGTCCCGGAGGGCTCGACCGTCGTCTTCTCGGCGCACGGCGTCGCGCCGGAGGTGCACGAGCAGGCCCGCGAGCGCAATCTGAAGGCGATCGACGCGACCTGCCCCCTGGTCACCAAGGTGCACCACGAGGCGAAGCGGTTCGCCGCCGAGGACTACGACATCCTGCTCATCGGCCACGAGGGCCACGAGGAGGTCATCGGAACGGCGGGCGAGGCGCCGGCGCACATCCAGCTGGTCGACGGGCCCGAGGACGTGGAGAACGTCGTCGTCCGCGACCCGGCCAAGGTCGTCTGGCTCTCGCAGACCACGCTCTCGGTCGACGAGACGATGGAGACCGTCGCCCGGCTCAAGACGCGGCTGCCGCTGCTGCAGTCGCCGCCCAGCGACGACATCTGCTACGCCACGTCGAACCGCCAGCACGTGATCAAGGAGATCGCCCCGGAGTGCGACGTGGTGATCGTCGTGGGCTCCACCAACTCGTCCAACTCGGTGCGCCTGGTCGAGGTGGCGCTCGGCGCGGGCGCGCGGGCCGGGCACCTGGTCGACTACGCCTCCGAGATCCAGGACGAGTGGCTGGAGGGCGCGGCGACCGTCGGCGTCAGCTCCGGCGCCAGCGTCCCCGACGACCTGGTCATGGAGGTGCTCGCCCACCTCGCGGAGCGGGGCTTCGGCGAGGTCACCGAGTTCACCACCGCCGAGGAGCGGCTGACCTTCTCGCTGCCGCAGGAGCTGCGCCGCGACATGAAGGCCGCCGCCGCGGCCGCCGCTCGGGGCTAACGCTCGTCGAGCAGCTCCGGCGCCTGCGGCTGGCGCGGGGTCAGCTCCACCTGGGCCGGCACCATCAGTTCGTCGTCCGAGACACCCATCTCCGCGAGCTTGCGGGCGCTGACCAGCACCCGCGACTCCAGCGAGCCGACGGCGCGGTTGTACGCCGTCACCGCCCCGCTCAGCGAGCTGCCCAGCTTGCCGACGTGGTCGCCGAGGGTGGCCAGCCGGCCGTACAGCTCGCGGGCCAGGCTGTGCACCGCCAGCGCGTTGCGGGCCAGCGCCTCCTGCCGCCAGGAGTAGGCCACCGTGCGCAGCAGGGCGACCAGCGTCGCCGGGGTCGCCAGCACCACGTTGCGCGCGAACGCGTGCTCCATCAGCGACGCGTCGCGCTGCAGGGCCGCGTCCAGGAACGGGTCGGCCGGAACGAACAGCACCACGAAGTCCGGCGCCTGGTCGAACGCGGTCCAGTAGGCCTTGGCCGACAGCGCGTCCACGTGCCCGCGCAGCACCCGGGCGTGCTGGTCCAGGTGTGCGTCGCGGGTGCGCTCGTCGCGGGCCTCCATCGCCGAGAGGTAGGAGTCGAACGGCGCCTTGGCGTCCACCACCACGCAGCGGCCGCCGTGCAGCCGCACCAGCATGTCCGGCCGAACGCCCTGGTGGTCGGTCGAGCCGGTGACCTGCTCGGCGAAGTCGCAGTGCTCGAGCAGGCCGGCCGCCTCGACGATGCGCCGCAGCTGCAGCTCGCCCCAGCGGCCGCGCACCTGCGGCGCGCGAAGCGCCGCGACCAGCTGTTTCGTCTCGACCCGCAGCTCGCCCGACACCGCGCCCATGGCCCGGACCTGTTCGCGCAGTTCGGCGTAGGCATCGACCCGGTCGCGCTCGAGCTCGGCCACCCGCAGCTCGTACCGCTGCAGGGTCTCGTGCAGCGGGGCGACCGCGCGGGCCACGGCCTCCTGTGACTGCGCGGTCGCCTCATAGGACAGCGCGCGCAGCGACTGCTCCAGCCGGGCCTCGCCGTCGCGGCCGGCCGCCAGGGTCGCCTCCAGCCGTGCGATGTCGGTTGCGGCGCGCAGGCGCCCGGCCAGCCAGCCGAGCGCGCCGCCGACGCCCAGGCAGATGATCACCACGGCGAGAGTCGAGAAAGTCACTCTCGGAGCTTGCCAGAGCCTGCGACCGGTTCGGCGCTTAGTGCATCCTGCGGGCGAGCTCGCGGCGCAGCGCCCGCGGGCCCGGCCACACCTCGGTCAGGTCGGCGGTGAAGGCCGGCCGGCCCTCGGGGTCGGCGTCGTCGTCGCGGATCGCCGGCCAGCCCTCGTCCTCCTCCGAGACCGGATGGACCCGGTCCAGGTCGACCGGGGTCACGTCGAGGACCGTGCGCAGGCCGTCCCGGCGCACCACCACGTGGTCGATGTCCGGCCAGGCCAGCAGCACCGGGTCGCTGCCCTGCGCGGCCAGCTCGAGGCCGCCCGACGAGGCCCGGACCCAGGTCGGCAGCGCCGAGCGGGCGCACAGCGCGTAGCCGCCGGCCAGCACGGCCCCGATGACCGCGCCCTGCGCGACGGTGGACCACCACGGGTCGCCCGGCACGTTCAGCAGCAGCTCGACCAGCGGCGTGACCAACAGGTAGGCGACCAGCACGACGGCGAACATCAGCGCGAACGTCCGCCACGGCGAGGACCGGAAGAGGACCGCGTCGTCGGCCGGGGCCGTGACCTCGTCGGGCGGAATCGACATGGCTCCCATGCTGCCAAGGCCGCTCAGAACGCGCAGGCGATCACGAGTTCCGTCGTGCGGTCCGGGAGCATGTCGAGCTGTCCGATCCGGCCCGCCGCCTTCAGGTCGCCCTCGACCAGCGCCAGCCGCTCCAGCATCGCGGCCGGGCCGAGCGCCTCCGCGAGCGGGACGTCGGCCTTCATCGACAGCTTCCGGTCCGACTTGGCCCGGCGGACCTGACGCAGGGCGTCCCCGGCCAGGTCCAGCAGACTCGCGTCGCCGTCGGGGGCGACCCGGGTCAGCTCGTACCTGGTCGGCCAGGTCGCGCGGTGCACCGAGCCGTAGCGCCACCAGGACCAGATCTCCTCGCATGCGTACGGCAGGAACGGCGCGAACAACCGCAGCAGCACCGACAGCCCGGCCGCGAGCGCCGCCCGGGCCGAGTCGCCGCACGGACCCTCGGCGTACGCCCGGTCCTTGACCATCTCGATGTAGTCGTCGCAGAACGTCCAGAAGAACGCCTCGCTCGCCTGTAGCGCGGCGGTGTGGTCGTACGCGTCGAACGCCGTCGTCGCCGCGTCGACGACCTCGGCGAGCCGGGCCAGCACCGCCCGGTCCAGCGCGGCCGTGACCGGTTGCCGCAGCGCGTCCGCGGCGCCCAGGCCGAGCGCGAACCTCGACGCGTTGAGCAGCTTGGTCGCGAGCCGCCGCCCGATCTTGATCTGGGCCGGGTCGAACGCCAGGTCGGCGCCGGGCCGCCCGTTGGCCGCCCAGTACCGCACCGCGTCCGAGCCGTTCTCGACGAGCAGGTCCATCGGCGTGACGACGTTGCCCTTGGACTTCGACATCTTCTTGCGGTCCGGGTCGAGGATCCAGCCGGAGAGCACCGCGGTCTTCCACGGCAGCGTCCCGTGCTCGAAGCGCGAGCGGACCACGGAGTAGAACAGCCAGGTCCGGATGATCTCCTGGCCCTGGGGACGCAGGTCCATCGGGAAGACCCGGCCGAACAAATCGTCGTCGTCGCCCCAGCCGCCCGCGATCTGCGGGGTCAGCGACGACGTCGCCCAGGTGTCCATGACGTCCGGGTCGGCGGTGAAGCCGCCCGGGGCGTCGCGCTGGGACTCCTGGAAGCCCGGCGGACACTCCGAGGATGGGTCAACCGGCAGCGCCGAAACATCCGGTATGAGAAGCTGGCCGTAGTCCGGCTCGCCAGCGTTGTCGAGCCGGTACCAGACCGGGATCGGCACGCCGAAGAAGCGCTGCCGGCTGATCAGCCAGTCCCCGGTCAGCCCGTTGGCCCAGTGGTCGTAGCGGTGTCGCATGTGGTCCGGGACCCAGGTCAGCGCCCGCCCGTCGGCCAGCAGCGCGTCGCGCAGCGCGTCGTCGCGGCCGCCGTTGCGGATGAACCACTGCCGGCTGGTGACGATCTCCAGCGGCGAGTCGCCCCGCTCGTAGAACTTGACCGGGTGCGTGACCGGCCGCGGGTCACCGATCAGGTCGCCGGTCTCGGCCAGCAGCCGCACGACCTCGCGCCGGGCGGCGTTGACGGTCAGCCCGGCGAACTGCTTGTACGCGGCGTCCGGAACGCCCGGCGGCCGGTCCGGCAGCAGGCGGCCGTCGCGGCCCAGCACGACCCGGGTCTCCAGGTGCAGGTCGCGCCACCAGATGACGTCGGTCAGGTCGCCGAACGTGCAGACCATCGCGATGCCGGTGCCCTTGCCGGCCTCGGCGAGCGGGTGGGCGTGCACCGGGACCTCGACGTCGAAGAGCGGCGTGCGCACGCTCCGGCCGACCAGCGGATGATCCGGGTGGGTGACCAGCGCGACGCAGGCCGGCAGCAGCTCGGGCCGTGTCGTGTCGACCTCGACCGGCCCGTCCGGGCCGTGGAAGCGCAGCCGGTGGTACGCGCCGGGCCGCTCCCGGTCCTCGACCTCGGCCTGCGCGACCGCGGTCCGGAAGCCGACGTCCCAGAGCGTCGGCGCCTCTGCCGTGTACGCCTCGCCGCGCTCGAGGTTGTTGAGGAACGCGCGCTGCGAAACGGCCTGCGACCGGGCACCGATGGTCGTGTAGGTCAGCGCCCAGTCGACCGACAACCCGAGCCGGCGCCACAGCGCCTCGAACGCCTTCTCGTCCTCGACGGTGAGCCGGCCGCACAGCTCGACGAAGTTGCGCCGGGACACCGCGACGGCCGGCTTCGGCGGCGTCGTCGGCGGCCGCCACGCCGGGTCGTACGGCAGCGACGGGTCGCAGTAGACGCCGTAGACGTTCTGCACCCGCCGCTCGGTGGGCAGCCCGTTGTCGTCCCAGCCCATCGGGTAGAAGACGGTCTTGCCGCGCATCCGCTGGAACCGCGCGACGGTGTCGGTGTGCGTGTAGGAGAAGACGTGCCCCATGTGCAGCTCGCCCGATACGGTCGGCGGAGGCGTGTCGATCGCGTACACGTCCGGCCGCGCCTTGTCGCGGTCGAACGTGTACGTACCCTCCTCCTGCCAGCGGCTCGCCCACTTCTCCTCGAGGCCGTCCAGCGACGGCCGCTCGGGGAGACCGGCGCGCGCGGTCCTGCCCGTATCGGTCATGCAGCGATGCTACGGCCCTGCTCGTGCCGCAGCAGCCAGGTTTTGACGTCGAGTCCCCAGCGATATCCGCGCAGCGTGCCGTCGGTGCCGAGGACCCGGTGGCAGGGCACGAACAGCGCCGCCGCGTTGCGCGCGCAGGCCGTCGCCGCCGCGCGTACCGCCGCCGGCCGCCCGGCCAGCTCCGCGAACGCGGTGTAGGTCACCGGCTCGCCCGCCTTGATGTCGCGCATCACCCGCCAGGCGTGGCCCAGGAACGGCCCGCCGGTGCGCTGCTCGACGACCACGTCGTCGATCGCGGTGAGGTCGCCGTCGAGATAGGAGCGGACCGCGTCGCCCACCGGCCCCGGGGACGCCGCGGGCCGGGTCTCCTCCCGCAGCCCGGCGTGTACGAGCGGGACCAGCTCGCCGATCTCGGCGGTGAAGCCCGAGGCCCGCACGGCGCCGGCGTCGCTGACCAGGTACGTGAACGGTCCGGCCGGGGTGTCGATGGTCGTGTGCCACATCATGCTGACCTCCAGAGTCGCATCAGTGCGTACGAGCGCCAGGGCCGCCAGCTCTCGGCGTGCGCGGCCAGGGCGCGGGGGGAGTGCGGCAGGCCCAGCGCCTTCGCGCCGCGCTGGACCGCCACGTCGGTGTGCAGGAAGACGTCGGGGTCGCCGATGGCGCGCATCGCCACGTAGCCGGCGGTCCAGGCGCCGACGCCGGGCAGCTCCAGCAGCCGGGCGACGGACTCCTCGCGGTCGGCGCCGGGCTCCAGGTCGAGCTTGCCGTCGGCGACGGCTCCGGCGAGCGCCCGGATGGTCTCGCGCCGGCTCGCCGGCATCCGGAACGCCTGGTCGGGCAGCTCGGCGACGGTCTCGGCGCTGGGAAAGCCGCGCAGCTCGCCGGGCGTGGCGGGACCCAGCAGGCGGCCCAGCGTGGTGCGGGCACCGGCGACCGAGACCTGCTGGCCGACGATCGCCCGTACCGCGAGCTCGAAGCCGTCGGCCGCGCGCGGTACCCGTACCCCCGGCTCCGAGCGCACCGCCGCGGCGAGCGCGGGATCCGCGCCCAGCGTGCCGTCGACGGCGACCGGGTCCGCGTCGAGGTCGAAGAGCCGGCGGCAGCGGGCGACGGCCGGCGCGAGGTCGCGGACGTCGGTCAGCCGCAGCGTCGCTGCGACCCACCGGTCGCCGGGCTCCAGCGCGACGGTCCCGCCGCCGTGCGGCAGATTCAATCCCCGCCGGTACGTCGTGACGCCGGCGTCCTCGATGCCGGGCAGCGCCCGGGCGGCCAGGAACCCGAGCAACGCGCCGGCGTGCAGCGGCGCCCGGTACGCGAGCCGCAGCGTGATGGTGCCGGCCTCGGGCCGCCGGACGGTCCGGCGCTGCCGCAGCTCGCCCGGCGACCGGGCGTACACCGCGCGGATCGTGTCGTTGAACTGGCGCACGCTGCCGAAGCCGGCGGCGAACGCGATCTCGGCCAGGCCCAGGTCGGTGGTCTCGATGAGCACGCGCGCGGTCTGTGCGCGCTGCGCCCGGGCCAGCGCGAGCGGCCCGGCGCCCAGCTCGGCGCCGAGCATGCGGTTGAGGTGCCGCTCGGTGTAGCCGAGGCGGCTCGCCAGGCCCGGCACGCCCTCGCGGTCGACGACGCCGTCCGCGATGAGCCGCATGGCGCGCCCGACGGTGTCCGCCCGCACGTCCCACTCGGGTGAGCCGGGCGCGGCGTCGGGACGGCAGCGGCGGCAGGCCCGGTAGCCGCCGCGCTGCGCGGCGGCGGCGCTGGGATAGAACGAGACGTTCTCGCGCCGGGGGGTCACGGCGGGGCACGACGGGCGGCAGTAGATGCCGGTCGTGCGGACGGCGGTGTAGAACCAGCCGTCGAAGCGCTGGTCGCGGCTGTCCACGGCCCGGTAACAACGCTCGAAGTCCAACTCCATGGCACCGAGTCTGCGCCAACGGAGCGGGCAACTGCTGGCGGGATTCGGACATTGCCGTGGCGACGTATCCTTCTGTGCGTGATCAACGAGAAGCTGCGCCTGTCGATCGGCGCCCCGCCCGCGCAGAAGATCGTCGGCGCGGTCTTCGGCCTGCTGTTCGCGGCCGGCGGCGCGGCGTTCGTGGCGCTGCCGCTCCTCGCGGACAACTGGCTGGGCACCGCGATCAGCGCGGACGAGTCCTGCCCGTCGGCGGACGAGCTCGCCGGCATCCCGGAGGAGCTGCTGCCCGAGTCGGTCCGGGACTGCCTGTCGAACGGCAGCTGGTTCACCGGCTTCGACACCGGCTTCGACGACGGCGTCGGCGCGATGCGGCTGATCGGCCTGCTCGGCATTCCGTTCGTCCTCGTCGGGCTCTACCTGGCGTTGAGCGCGCTGCGCACGGCGGCCTGGCTCGAGGGCACGCGGGCGACGGTGCGGCGCGCGTTCCGGGCCCGCACCGTCGACCTGGCGACGGCAACGATCACGGTCGGCGCGCTCGCGTTCCGGCGCAATCGGGAGACCACCCGCGAGACGATCGAACGGATCCCGACGCTGATCGCCCGCGACCCGGCCGGCGGGCCGACGGTCACCATCCCGCTGCACGGCATCGGGATGGCGCAGCTGCCGCCGCCCGAGCTGCGGGCGCTGGCCGACGCGATCGCTGCGAACCCGGACCGCGACGCCCGCAATCTCGCCGCCCAGCTGCGCACGATGGCCGACAACCCGCTGGGCGTCCTGGTCCGCTAGAGGTACTTGATGAAGACGTGGCACACGTCCGGCAGGACGATCACCTTGCCGTCCTTGACGTCCTCGCGGATCGTCTCGAGCAGCCCGTGCGCCCACTCCCGGTAGCCGAGCCGACGGTACAGCCGGGCCGCGCTGGCGTTGTCGACGTCGACGCCGACGGCCACCCGCCACAGCCGCCGGCGGCGTAGCTCGGCCTCGGCCGCGGCGACGAGCTTCGTGCCGACGCCCTTGCGGCGCAGGGACGCGTCGACCATGAGCCGGTGCAGCATCGGCACCCGGCCCAGGTGGCGGATGATCGCGGACTCCGCCGCCGGCTCCGTCGACACGAACGCCGCGCCGACGGCCCGCTCGCCGACCCGGGCGACGAGCAGCACGCCCTGCCGGCGGGACCGTTCGAGGTAGTAGTCGCGGGCGGACGGCCCGAACGTGCGGCCCAGCCGGTCGATGTCGCCGGGAACCTGCGGTGCGATGCGCAATCCCTGTAGGTCCCCCACGGGACAATCGTGCCGGTCGATGCGCCGGCCGTCACCCCAGGGCCGGCGCCCGTCGGCGAGGCCGGCCACTACGCGGACATCACCAGCGCCGCGACCAGCATGACGACGAGCGCGCCGGTCAGCAGCAGGGCGCCGAGCGCGGCGAACGCGGCCTTCACGACCTCCTTGAACGGCGCGATCATCCCGCCGAACAAGCGGACGAGCACCGCCAGCACCAGGATCATCAGGACGATCAGCGCGCTGAGCGTGCCGTCCTGGTCCGCCGCGGAGTTTGACAGCAGGGAGTCCAGGGTTAATGTGGTCATGGTGGCTTCTTTCTGCAGGCAAGTGGATGTGAGCTGCCACTGAAGAGAAATGCACTGACTGCACCCTCGGCGGCCACCGGGGGTGTTGTCGTCTGCGCCGCCGTCTGCCGGTGTGCCCCCTTCCGAAATAACGTTCGGATAACTTCTGTCTTCAAGCTAAACTTCAGTCTGAACTGAAGCAAGACACTCACGAGTGCGAGTATCTGCGTTCAGAGAAGACTGAAGTTTCGACTGAAGGACTGCCGATGGCTGACGACGGCAAGCGGCTCGGTGCGCGCCTGCGCGCGCTGCGGGAGACCGGGTTCGCCAACCAGCCCGTGACCCAGGGAGTGGTCGCCACCGCGCTGGGCCGCAGCGTCCCGCTCGTCTCCTCCTGGGAGAAGGGCAAGGCGCAGCCCTCCGAGGAATGGCTGAACGCGTACGCCCGGTTCTTCGCCAGCCCGCGCTCGCTCGCGGACGGGCACCCGCGGCTGCTCAACCGGCAGGACCTGCGCAACGACGAGCTGGACCGCTTCGAGGAGCTGTTCCGGGAGCTGCTCCAGCTGCGCACCGTTGTGCCGGGCCAGCCGCCGAGCCGGTCGATGGCCGACGAGCTGACCACCCGGTCGCCGTGGGAAGGCATGTGGCACTTCCCGGACCAGTCGTCCATCACGCTCGTCTGCGCCCGGCTGCCCGCCAACCTGCGCGCCAGCGACACCTACACCTCGCCGGAGAGCCCGGACTACGTCGAGCTGTACGGCTACTCGGACCTCGACGCCCTGATAGAGCTCTACGGCCACGTGTACGCCGCGAACCCCGGCGTCTCCGTGCGCCGCAAGCTCGCCGACGAGCTGACCCAGGAGGACGTCACCAACCACCTCGTCCTTCTGGGTGGCGTGGACTGGAACCCCATGACGCGCCGGGTGATGCAGTCGTTGGACCTCCCGGTCGCGCAGGACCGGCGCGAGGGGAGCGAGAGCGAGCCGGACGTCGGCTCCTTCCGGGTACTGGACAACGACGGCAACCCGACGGTCTTCCGGTCGCGGCTCGAGGGTGACCCGCCGGGTCAGCGGCTGATCGAGGACGTGGCGCAGTTCTGCCGCGCGCCGAACCCGTTCAACCGGAAGAGGTCCGTCACCATCTGCAACGGCAACTACGGTCGGGGCACCTACGCCGCGGTGCGCACCCTCACCGACCCCCGGTTCCGCGACCGCAACCGCGCCTACATCGAGCAGCGGTACCGGCCCGAGGACACGTACAGCATCCTGGCCCGGGCCAGCATCGTCGCCGGTGAGGTCATCACCCCGGACTGGACCCTGCCCGGCACGGTCCTGCACGAGTGGTCGAACGCCGGATGACCGTTGGACATCGCTACTCACACGGTCACCTGCTCGCCCACCCGACCCAGGTCACGCCCGGCGACGTGCCCGCCATCGTGGTGCCGACGATCCGCAACCCGGCCACCATGCGCGACTCGATGCTGCTGGCCCGGGAACTCGGCCGGCCGATGATCGCGCTGTGCAGCCGCTGGTCGTCCGCCGAGGTGGTGTGCAAACAGGCGAAGGTCCTCGACGCGCCGGTCGTCGCCGTGGACGTCACGGACCAGGCGAAACTGCCGAACTTCAGCTGCGACGCCCTGCTCGCCGCGCAGAAGAAGCTGAACCGGGCCAACGACGTCAGCATCAAGCGCAACCTCGGCCTGTCCGTGGCCCGCATGCTGCGCTGGCAGCGCATCGCCTTCCTCGACGACGACCTCACCCAGCTCCGGCCCGAGGCCATCCGCAACGCCGGCGGCCTGCTCGCCGACTACAACGTCTCGGCGCTGCGCAACGTCGGCTTCCCCGACAACTCGGTCGTCTGCCACGCCCGCCGGGAGGCCGGCCTTCCGCAGGACGTCTTCGTCGGCGGCGGCGCCATGGCCGTACGCGTCAACGCGCGTACCCCGTTCTTCCCCACCATCTACAACGAGGACTGGCTCTTCCTCGTCGGCCGGCGCAACGTCGAGCAGGTCGCCGTGCACGGGCGGGTGAAGCAGGAGCGCTACGACCCGTACCTGTCGCCGGAGCGGGCGCGCTCCGAGGAGTTCGGCGACTGCCTCGCCGAGGGCCTCTTCTCGCTGTCCGACCACGAACGCCCCATGCAGGCGGCGGACGAGCGGTTCTGGCGCGCGTTCCTGGACGACCGGGTCGCCATGATCGATGAGATTCTGGCCCGGCTCGACACCAGGCGCCCGGACGAGCGGCGTACCCGGATGATTCAGGCGCTGAAGGTCGCCCGCGGCCGCTGCCAGATCATCGATCCGGCGTTCTGCGTGAGGTACCTGACGGCCTGGCAGACGGACCTCGATGTCTGGAAACGCTTCCAGGCCGGCCTGCCCCGGCACGCGGACCCGGTCGCGGCGTTCGCGGCCCTCGGGCTCAAGGCGTACGTGCACCTGCCCGCCACGTAGACTGGCCCCTCGTGAGCCTTACCATCGGGATCGTCGGCCTGCCCAACGTCGGCAAGAGCACCCTCTTCAACGCCCTGACCAAGAACGACGTGCTCGCCGCGAACTACCCGTTCGCGACGATCGAGCCCAACGTCGGCGTGGTCGGGCTGCCCGACGAGCGGCTGACGAAGCTGGCCGAGGTCTTCAGCTCGGAGAAGATCCTGCCCGCGCCGGTCTCGTTCGTCGACATCGCCGGCCTGGTCCGCGGCGCGTCGAAGGGCCAGGGCCGCGGCAACGCCTTCCTCGCGAACATCCGCGACGCCTCGGCGATCTGCCAGGTGGTACGCGCCTTCTCCGACCCGAACGTGCTGCACGTCGACGGCAAGGTCGCACCCGCCGACGACATCGAGACGATCAACACCGAGCTCATCCTCGCCGACCTGCAGACGGTCGAGAAGGCGCTGCCGCGCCTGCAGAAGGAAGCCAAGCTGAAGAAGGACCGCCTGCCGGTGGTCGCGGCCGCGGAGGCCGCGTTCAAGCTGCTCGACGAGGGCACCACCCTGTACGTCGGCGCGAAGGCGGCCGGCATCGACCTGGACCTGCTGGCCGAGCTGCACCTGCTGACCACCAAGCCCTTCCTGTACGTCTTCAACGTCGACGAGGACGAACTGGGCAACGAGGCGTTCCTGGACGAGATGCGCGCGCTGGTCGCACCGGCGGAGGCGGTCTTCATGGACGCGAAGATCGAGTCCGAGCTCATCGACCTGCCGGAGGACGAGGCGCTGGAGCTGCTGGAGTCGACCGGCCAGACCGAGCCGGGCCTGAACCAGCTCATCCGGGTCGGCTTCAACACCCTCGGCCTGCAGACCTACCTGACGGCGGGCCCGAAGGAGGCCCGCGCCTGGGTGATCCCGGTCGGCGCGACCGCCCCCGAGGCGGCCGGCGTGATCCACTCCGACTTCCAGCGCGGCTTCATCAAGGCCGAGATCGTCAGCTACGACGACCTGATGGCGGCGGGCTCGATGTCCTCGGCCAAGGCCGCCGGCAAGGTCCGCATGGAAGGCAAGGACTACATCATGAAGGACGGCGACGTAGTCGAGTTCCGCTTCAACGTCTAGGAGCGCACGTGTGCGTTGGATTCCGGGCCGACGGGCCGGATGGTTCAATGGGCCATCGTGGAGTGGGCGTTCGACGGCGAGATCATCGAGTGGCGGGGGCCGGCCCCGTTCTTCTTCGTGGCCATGTCCGAGGCTGACAGCGCCGATCTCAAGGAGCAGGCGCGGTCGCTGATCTATTGGGGTCAGGTACCGGTGCATGCTGTCATCGGCGGCACGGAGTTCCGAACGGCACTCTTCCCCCGGGAAGGCCGCTACCTGGTTCCGCTCAAAGATTCCGTCAGGCGGGCCGAGGGCATCGGCGAAGGCGATGTCGTTGCGGTGATCCTGCGACCCGCCCGACGAGATACCGCCGATCGCTGATCGCTCCCTGCTGGAGCAGGCGCTGCTCAGCTCTTCTGACCGGGCACCAGTCCGTCCAGGTCGAGGCTGATCGCGAACGGTGTCGTGGTGCGTAGCGCACGTCGATGAATTTCGGTCGCCACATACGACCGAGTGGGTTCGTCGAGTTCGTAGGCGTGGACCACCGGTGAGCCGTCCTCGTCCTCGACCCGCCAGTAGTGTGCGACCACCAGTGCGGTGATGAGCCGAGCGTGCCATGAACGCTGGGGGAGCATCGTGAAGACGAGCGTTGCATCGATGAGTTCGGTGTGGCGTGGCGCTTCGGGAAGATGATCGAGGTCCTCGGCGTACCAGCCCTCGGGCCGGGGCGGCCGCATCCACTCGGGCACCGCAGTCATGCCGCGACCGTAGCAGTCTGATTCCGGTTCGAGCATGGCACTTTTCCTACTCGTTTGACACAATCGGGTGATGGGTGAAACGGGGTACAGCATCGGGGAGGGGCCCGCGACGCGGGTAAGTCTGTCGCTGCCGGAGGGGACCGCCGAGGCGATCCGGGCGCGGGTGGGCAAGCGGGAGTTCTCCGCGTTCATCGCCGAGGCGGTCGAGCGGGAGTTGCGCGGGCAGGTGCTTGACGAGTACCTGGCGGATTACGAGAGCCGCAAGGGGCCGGTCTCCGAGCAGGCTCGTCAGCGAGCGCGACAGGTCTTCGACGAGGTGTTCGCCGAGGAGGGTGAGTGGCCCGCCGCAAGCTGATCCACGAAGGGACGCTGGTCCTCGACAGCGAGGGGCTCTCGAACCTGCTCGCCGACGAGGAGCCGACGGTGGCTCTGATTGTCGAGGCGCGCTCGCGTGGCATGGAGGTCGTGATCAGCGCACTCACGATTATCGAGGCCGTGCACGCCCGCACGCACCAGGCCCGCCTGAATTGGGTGCTCTCCGGGTTACGCGTGGTCCCGGTGGGCGAGGACGAAGCGAGGGCGGCGTCGAAGCTGCTGATGGATGCCGGTTTGCACGGGCACAAGTACGCGATCGATGCGGCGGTCGCCGAGGCTGCGCTGCGCCAGCGTCGCCCCGTGGTCATGTTGACTTCCGACATCGACGACATGGTCAAGCTCTGCGGCGATCGGGTCCGGCTTGTGGCGGTGTGAATCCCTGCTATGGCGCGCCATCGCTCGCTGCTCCTGGCGGTTGACCTGAAGGTGGGTTGAGGTCCTAGGTTCGTGCGGTGAGTGCGGAGAGTGGGACCCGGACGGCCGGCATTCTGCAGGCGCCGTATGTGTTGACCACGGTCGGGACCTGGAGTCTGGTCTTTCTGGCCGCGTTCGAGTCGCTCGCGGTGACGACGATTATGCCGATCGTGACCGCTGACCTGGATGGGCGTGGGCTATACGCCCTGGCCTTCTCCTCGACGCTCGCCGCTGGGGTCGTCGGCATGGTGGCGTTCGGGTCCTGGGCCGACCGGCGCGGTCCGGCCGTGCCGCTGCTCGCCTCCGTGTGCATCTTCGCGCTCGGCCTCGCCCTGGCCGGCACCGCGACGGCGATGCCGGTGTTCGTGGCCGGCCGCTTCCTGCAAGGGCTCGGCGCGGGTGGGGAGACCGTCGCGTTGTATGTGCTGGTCGCGGCGGTCTACCCGGCGGGGCTGCACATCAAGATTTTCGGTGCGTTCGCGTCTGCCTGGGTGTTGCCGTCGCTGGTCGGGCCGTTCGCGGCCGGGGTCGTCGCCGACGCGCTGAGCTGGCACTGGGTGTTTCTCGGGGTGCTTGTCCTGGTCGCCGTGGCTACCGGCCTCGTGCTGCCGTCGCTGCGTGGCCGCGATCGGGCCCGCGAGGATCGGCTGCCGCCGTCGGCCGCCGACGCGCGCCGGGTGGTCGAGGCGGCCGTGGTGTCGGTCAGTGTCGTGGTGTTGAGTTCGCTCGGGGAGTTCGAGCCGGTGACGGCCTGGCTGCTCGTGCCGGTGTTGCTGCTGGTCATCGGGGTCGCGCTGCGTAATCTGGTGCCGGCCGGCACGTACCGGATCAGGCGGGGGCTGCCGGCGGCGGTCGCTCTCTGCGCGGTGGCCGGCGGGGTGTTCTTCGGCACCGAGGCGTTCCTGCCGCTGCTGTTGCACGACCGCTACGGCCTGCCGGCCTGGCTCTCCGGCGTCACGTTGACGGCGGGCGCGATCGGGTGGGCGCTGGCCTCGGCGGTGCAGAGCCGGCTGGGTGATCGGCTTGATCCGGGTACGGCGGTACGCGCCGGCGCGGTGCTGCTCGCCGGCGGGGCGATCACCGAGTGGGCGACGGCGGTGCTGCACCTGCCGCCGTCGGCGGCGACGGTCGGCTGGTTCGCGGCGGGCGCGGGCATGGGCACGTTGTATCCGCGGATCAGCACCCTGGTGCTCGCCCTGTCGGCTCCGGGGGAGCAGGGCTTCAACACCGCGGCGAAGAGCATCACGGACGCGGTGGGCGGCAGCGCGGCGCTGGCGGTCGGCGGGCTGCTGTTCTCGGTCCTGGCGTTCGGTGGCGCGTTCGCGTTCACCAGCCTGCTCGGGGTGGTGGCGATCCTGGTCGGCCTGCGGATAAAGACCGTCTGAGTCAGCGCAGCGCCGGGAAGACCGTCGCGGCGATCAGTGCGCCTACCAGCGCGCCGGCGACGACCTGGGGTGTCGTGTGTGCCGACAGGCGGACCCGGGACCAGCAGGCCAGCAGTGCCAGCGGCACGCCGGCAAGGGCGATCGGGCCGAACACGGCGACCAGCGTCGCGACCGTGCCCGCGGCGACGCCCGCGTGGATCGACATCTTCCACCAGTGCGTCACCACCGCGAAGACCAGCAGGCCCGCGCCGCCCGCGGCCATCAGCGCGAGTATGTCGCCGGGGGCGCCGAGCAGCACCAGCGCCGGCAGGCCGACCGCCAGCGACGCGATCCCGAACAGCAGCGGGCCCCGGCGGTGTTCCCGTTCCGGGATGTGGTGGCTGGTCAGCCGTCCGGTCCGGACGCCGCGTAGGACGTACGCCAGGGGGATGCCGGCGGCGAACAGCGCGCCGGGCAGTCCCCACCAGCGCGACACGCCGGGCTCGTCGCCGGCGTGCCAGCCGACCGCCAGCATCAGGCCCGCGACCAGGACGGCGGGCGCGAGCACCTCGGACGTGATCCGGGCCAGGCGATCACTGACGGGGGTCCCGGCGATGGTCACGCCCCATGATCGCAGGGCGGTCAGGTCAGTGCGGCGGCGACCAGTTCGAGGTGGTCGAGCGAGACCTGCATGCCGGACTCCATGCCGGAGTTGACGTGCGCGTCCCGGTCCGCCTGGTCGCGGTGCTCGACCAGCATCTCCATGAACGTGCGGCCGTCCTTCTCGGTCAGGGTCGTGGTGACCAGGGCCGCGTGCTCGTCCGGGTCGGGGATGCCCTCGTACGCCTCGGTGTTGACCAGGCGCTCGGGCTCCTGGATCTCGTGGTAGACGCCGTGGAAGGCCACCTCGAAGCCGCCCTCGGCCTCCATCACGTAGCGCCAGGCGCCGCCGACCCGCAGGTCGACCTCGGCGATCGTGACGGTGCCGTGGTCGCCGCTCCACCAGCGCCTGATGAGCTCGGGCGTGGTGTATGCCTTCCAGACCAGGCGCGCCGGCGCGCCGAACTCGCGGGTGATCAGGATCTGGTTGTCGGCCGGCAGCGTTACCTTGGCCGTGCCCTTACTGGTGGTCGCCATCTGCTTCCTCCGCCTTCTTGAGCTCGTCGAGAACGTCGTCCATGAGGTCGAACCGGGTGTTCCACGACCGCTCGTAGCCGCTGAGCCAGTCGTGGATGGTCCGCAGCGGTTCCGCGTTGAGCCGGTACATCCGGTGCCGGCCCTCGTCGCGGACGCGCACCAGGTCGACCTCGCGCAGCACGCGCAGGTGCTTGGAGACCTGCGGCTGGGCCAGCCCGAGCAGCTCGACCAGGTCGTTGACCGGCCGCTCGCCGGCGGCGAGGAGGTCGAGGATCTGCCGCCGCCGGGGCTCGGCCACCGCGTTGAACGCGTCCGTGGTTGTCGCCGCTCGTGCCATGGGTCGATCGTATACCCATAACGGAATACGTCAAGCCGGTACGGCGTCCCACCAGGCCGGGAGCGTCGCCGGGGTCCAGTCGGCGGGCGGCCGGAAGTCCAGCCGGCTGCCGTCGAACGGGAACGCCGCCGCGTCGACGAGCGCGGTCACCCGCCCGCCCTCGGCCCGGATCGCCGCCGCCTCCGCCGGGTCCAGCGCCGCCAGGTCCTCCTCGTCCTTGAGCAGCCAGCCCCGGTCGGCGCCGACCAGCACGTCGAGCGACTGGTCGCGGGTGTCCACCCCGCCGGGCCAGCGCCGGGCCGGTGTCTCCAGGTTGACGTACCAGCCGGCGAACGTGCCGTCGGCGAGCCAGTTCCAGGAGACCGAGTGTGCGGCGCCGGGCGGGATGAGCAGCAGTGAGCGGAAGCCTCGGTGGTGGCTCGGGCTCAGCATCGTGGGCATTGCGATCTCGGCGGCGACGCTCAGATGCCGGGTCGGGGCGCCGGCCAAATCGGTACGCCGCATGGTCTCGGTGCCGATGTCGCTCCACAGCAGCAGCCCGTCCGTGTCGTCCGCGACGACCAGCGCGGCCTGCGCGGCGGCGATCCGGCGGTCGGTGTGCAGGAAGCGCCGGACGACCGGTTGCCCGGGTGCGAACGTCACTCGGCCAGCGACAGGCCGTGCGCGCCGAGGGCCTCGGCCAGGATGCGCAGCGCCTTGGGGCCGACGCCGTGCAGCGCCGCCAGCGAGGCCCGGCTGACGCCGTCGAGGTCCGCCAGGCGGCGATATCCGGCGAGGTGCAGGGCCCGGGTGGCGGGCGCGCCGATGCCGGCGGGCAGGTCGTCAGTGGTCATGTGGATCAGCCTTGCACGCCGGCCCGGCCGAATCGGTCATCGCCTCGAGGGCCGCGGCGAACCGGCGCAGATCCAGGCCTTCCAGGTGATCGAAGATGTGCCGCCGCACGCTGGCCAGGTGGTCCGGCCAGGCCTCCCGCAGCCGGGCGAGGCCGGCGTCGGTGAGCACCGCGTTGGAGCCGCGGGCGTCCCGCTCGCAGCGGATCCGCCGCAGGTAGCCCAGCGACTCGAGCTTGGCCGCCAGCCGGGTCATGCCGCTCAGCGACATGTCGCAGGCCGCGGCCAGCTCGCTCATCCGCATCAGCCGGTGCTCGGCCTCCGACAGGTGCCGCAGGGCGGTGTATTCGCTGAGGGACATGCGCTGGTCCCGCTCGAGGTCGGCGTCGAGCAGGCGCGGCAGGACCTGGATCAGCCGGCCGAAGGCGCGCATGACCGCCTGCTCCTCGCCGCTGAGCGGCACCGGGGGTGGGACGGCGGACACGGCATCGATCGTACGTGTCAGCAGGCGACCCAGACCCGGTCCATCTTCGAGCCCCACGTGCAGGTGTCGACGTCCTTTCCTGCGGCGTTGCGCAGCGTCGCCTTGTCGCCGGTGTTGTTCCAGATGTAGTTCCCGCTGCCCCAGCGCACGGCGCGGCCGCTGTTCGTGCCCTTGCCGGTGTGCAGCCAGACGCGGCCGCCCTTGGCGGCGATCGTCACGTTGCCGAACGTGTACACGTGGTTCGACGCGTCGCGGATCGTGTAGCGGCTGAGGTCGACCGGCTTGCTGCCGCTGTTGACCAGCGAGATCCACTCGGCGTTGAGGCTCGCGTTGCTGCGGGTGTCCTTGCCCGGCGAGTCGTACTGCGCGCCGTGGAAGCGCAGGCTCGGGGTGGCCGCCGGTGCCGGGGCGCCGATCGCGAGCGAGCCGGCGATCGCCATGGTCGCCGCCGCGAGGATGCTGATCGTTCTGCGCACCGTACCTCCAGGTTTCGTGGGTGTGCGGGAATTCTCTGCTGTGCGCGGCCCGGGTCAGGGACGGGGAGTGCGGCTTGCCGCGGTGTCGGATAGCCGTCGCTGGGCCGACGGTCATCCTTTCGGGCGCGGCTTTGACGCTGGTGTCGGGAGCCGCCCGAAGCACAATGCTTTGGTGCTAAACCAGACATCTAGTGATTCCTGGCAGCATCTACTCGAAACGCCGCGAAAGTCATTGTGGGCGCGGCTGCCGTTCGGGGTACGGATGGCCACCGCCGGGTTCGGCGCGCTCGCCGTCGTGGCCGGCTCGGCGGCGGGTATCGCCGCCGTGACGAGCTCGGACACGCGAGTGGTGACCGCCGTCGGCAGCGATTCGTCCGTCGTCGAGCTGCCTCCGGCCGGCGACTCGGAGCTCGGCGCGCAGAAGGCGGCCGGCCGCAAGGCCGCCGACAAGGACGCCGTGGCCCGGGCGAACGCGGCCCGGAGCACCGGTGACCGGAGCGCGGGCCTGCCGGACCCCGGCCGCGCGGCGGAGCCGGCGGACGACGGCCGCTCGACGCCCGCTGAGGCGGACCGGACCGCCACCCGGACGCCGCGCCGGACGGCACCGAGCGGCCGGAACCCGTCCGCCGCCTCGGCGGGCAAGCCGGCCCGGCCGGCCGGGCCCGCGGGCCCGATGGTGCACGTCCAGCGGGTCTCGGAGTCCGAGGCGATCCCGTTCCGGACCAAGCTGATCCGGGATCCGTCGATGCCGCCCGGCAGCAGGAGGATCCAGACGCCGGGCATCCCCGGCGAACGGGTGCTGCACTACGAGGTGACGTTCACCGGCAGCATGGAGACGAGCCGCAGGCTCATCGACTCGAGCGTCACCCGCGAGCCGCAGCACCGGGTGGTGGCCTTCGGCAACCGGCGCGGCGCCGGGCCGTTCGGCGGCGGGCGCGACGGCCGCCGGGAGTGCCAGCTCCGCCTCGGGCCCTGCATCGGCCTGGCCCGAAACACGGCCTGCGTCGACGGCGGCGAGAAGTCCGAGAAGGACCTCATCGACGGCGACCTGAGCCTGCTCACCGCCGCCGACATCGACGAGCTCCAGCTCACGCTGCCCTGCGTGGTGGTGCCGAAGGACGACCCGAAGGACGAGCCGAAGAAGGACGCGGCGAACGAACCGGCGGCGGCCGCCACGCCGGACGCCGTACCGGCGGACCGGCGATCGGACGGCAAGCAGGGATGATCCGGCCCGGCCCGGCGGCGCGTGCGGCAGGATGACCGGGTGGCGTTGAGTGATACCCGGCTGCACGAGCTCGCCGCGGGCCTGGCCGAGGTTTCCGGGGTGACCGGCGTCCTGCTCGGCGGGAGCCGGGCCCGGGGCACGCACACCGAGGACTCCGACACCGACCTGGGCGTCTACTACCGCACGCCGCTCGACGTGCCGGCGCTCGCCGAGCTGGCCCGGGTCTTCGGCGGCCCGGCGGCGCGGGTCACCGAGCCCGGCGAGTGGGGACCGTGGGTGGACGGCGGCGGCTGGCTGACCGTCGACGGCGCCGCCGTCGACTGGATCTACCGCGACGTGGGCCGGGTCCGGCAGGCGTGCGAACAGGCGGAGCAGGGCCGGTACGCGTTCCACACGCAGGCGGGCCACCCACTCGGCGTGCCGGACTTCGCGTACGCGGGTGAGGTCGCCCTCGGGGTGATCCTGGCCGACCCGGCCGGCGAGCTGGCGGCGCTGCAGGAGCGGGCCCGGGTCTTTCCGCCCGCGCTGAGCGAGAGTCTCGTCGCCGGCCTGTGGGAGGCCGACTTCCTAGTCGGGGTGGCACGCAAGGCGGTGCCGCGCGGCGACTCGGCCTACCTCGCCGGCTGCCTGTTCCGGCTGGTGGGGGTGTGCGCGCACGCGCTGCACGGCGCGGCCGGGCGCTGGCTGATCAACGAGAAGGGCGCGGTGGCCGCGGCGGCTGCTTTGCCCGGCGCGCCGCCGCGCTTCGCCGAGCGGGTCGAGGCCGTCTTCGCCCATCTCGACGGCGACCCGGCCCACCTGGCGGCGGCGCTGGACAGCGCCGTCGACCTCGTTCTCGACACGGCCGACGCGTGCGCCATGATGACGCGATGACAGCCGACGAACCCACGATCCTCGCCACGAGCGCCGGATTCCGCCGCGGCCGGTACGGCCTGTTCGACCTGCAGGTCGGGCCGATTCACCACTTCGCCGCGGAGCTGGCGAACGCCGGCGAGACGGCCAAGGTCTGCTTCCTGCACCAGGCGGTGGGTGACCCCGTCGACTACATCGGAGCGACCTACGCGGCGTTCGCCAAGACCCGATACCGGGCCTCGCACCTGCAGCTGTTCCCGATGCCGAACCACGACGACATCCGCGCGCACCTGCTCGACCAGGACGTGATCTGGGTCAACGGCGGCAGCGTCGCGAACCTGGTCGCGGTCTGGCGGGTGCACGGCATCGAGGAGATCCTGCACGAGGCGTGGCAGGCCGGGGTGGTGCTGGGCGGCGTCTCGGCCGGTTCGATCTGCTGGCACCAGGGCGGCAGCACCGACAGCTTCGGACCCGACCTGCGGGCGTTCACCGACGGGCTGGGCTGGCTGCCGTACAGCAACGGGGTGCACTACGACGCGGAGGAGCAGCGCCGGCCGACGATGCACAGGCTGATCGGCGACGGGACGCTCGGTGACGGCTACGCGACCGACGACGGCGCCGGGCTGGTCTACCGCGGCACCCGGCTGGCCGAGGTCGTTGCCGACGCGGAGGGCCCGCGGGGCTACGAGCTCAAGCGGGCAGCGGACGGCTCGGTGACCGAGACACCGCTGCCCACTCGCGTGCTCGACTACTAGGGCAGCACCCACTTCTGATTGGCGGCGCCCAGGCAGTCCCAGATGTGGATCTGCTGGCCGTCGGCCGGGTTGTTTCCACTGACGTCGAGGCACCGGCCGGACTGCGGGTTGCGCAGACTGCCGTCGGCGTTGGCGGCCCAGGTCTGTGCGCCGCTGCCGTTGCAGGTGTAGAGCTGGGCCTTGGTGCCGTTGGCGGTGCCGCCGCCGGCCACGTCTAGGCACTTGCCGAGCGCCTTGACCGGGCCGTTCGGGGTCACGGTCCACCGCTGCGCGCCGGTGCCGTTGCAGGTGTACAGCTGGATCTTGGTGCCGTTGGCGGTGCCGCTGCCGGCCACGTCGAGGCACTTGCTCGCCAGCCCGACTATCGGGCCGGTGCGGTCGGCCGGTGGCCCGCCCAGCTCCTTGATCCGGATGTTGCGGAACGAGGCGTCGTCGCCGGTGCCGTGGTTCTGCAGGCCGATGTGGCCGGCGAGCGAGCGGACCGGGTCGGTGTTGGTGAAGTCGTTGATCTTCGTGCCGTTCAGGAACACCTGCAGGCGCTCGCCCTCGACCAGCAGCTCGTAGGTGTTCCACTCGCCGGGCGGGTTGAGCGCGGCGTCGCGTGCGGCGAGGTCGGCGGACTTGAACGTGTACACCGCGCCGGTGGTGCGGTCCGCGGCGTCCGTCGCGTCGATCTGCACCTCGTAGCCGTTGTTCACCGCCGACCACGGGTCTGTCGACGGCGGGAAGCCGATGAACACGCCCGAGTTGTCGTCGCCGGCCAGCCGCCAGTCCAGCTTCAGGGAGTAGCTGGTGAACTGCTTGGCGCTGTACCAGAACAGGCCCATGCCGCCCACCGAGGTGAGCGTCGCGTCGCTGTTGGCGAAGCTGCCCGGGCCGGCCTGCGACCAGCCGCTGGTCGAGCCGTTGTACAGCGTCGTGTAGCCGGTCTCCGGGCGGCAGTCGGCGTTGGTCGCCCCCGCCGCGTACCGGATGCCGCCGAGCAGGTGTGCCCGGAAGGCCGGGTCCGCGTAGGACTCCTGGGTGTGTCCGCCGCCGGTGTAGAAGGACCGGCCGCCGTCCATCGTCTTGCACCAGACGTGCGGGTGGTCCGCGCCCATGCCGCCGCCCGAGTACGAGCCCTCGTCCAGGGTGGCCAGCACGCGTGCGGTGGAGCGGGGGTTGGTGCGGTAGTTGTACCACTCGTCGGTGCGGGTCCAGCGCTGCGGCAGGTGCGCGGTCGCGGCGTGCGCGCGGTCGCCGACCACCACCGCCGCGGGCTGGATCGCCGGGTGCGACGCGAACCACGCGCCGACGAGCTGGCCGTAGAACGGCCAGTCGTACTCGGTGTCGGCGGCGGCGTGCACGCCGACGTATCCGCCGCCGCCGCGGATGTAGCTCTCGAACGCGGCCTGCCGGGTGTTGTCGAGGACGTCGCCGGTCGTGTTGAGGAAGACGACCGCCTCGTAATTTGCCAGCCCGGCCGCGGTGAACACCGCCGGGTCCTCGGTCGCGGTCACCGAGAAGCCGTTGGCCGCGCCCAGGTCGCGGATGGCCTGGGTGCCGACCGCGATGGAGTCGTGCCGGAAGCCGGCCGTGCGGGAGAAGACCAGCACGTCGTAGGGGTCGTCGGCCACCGCCACGGGCGCGGGCAGCAGCATCAGGGCGGCTAGCAACTTTCCGATCATGGCAGCACCCACTTCTGGTTGGCGGCGCCCAGGCAGTCCCAGATGTGGATCTGCTGGCCGTCGGCCGGGTTGTTTCCACTGACGTCGAGGCATCTGGCCGACTGCGGGTTGCGCAGACTGCCGTCGGCGTTGGCGGCCCAGGTCTGCGCGCCGCTGCCGTTGCAGGTGTACAGCTGTGCCTTGGTGCCGTTGGCGGTGCCGCCGCCGGCCACGTCGAGGCACTTGCCGAGCGCCTTGACCGGGCCGTTCGGGGTGACGGTCCAGTTCTGCGCGGCGGTGCCGTTGCAGGTGTAGAGCTGGATCTTGGTGCCGTTGGCGGTGCCGCCGCCGGCCACGTCGAGGCATTTGCCCGCCAGCCCGACGATCGGGCCCGCCCCGGTGTTCAGCGTGAACGCGTCCACGTCGAACAGCGCGCCGGCGCCGCCGGCGAACGTCAGGTACAGGGTGCCGGTGCTGGCCGGCGCGCCGCTGACCGTACCCGTGACGTCGGTGAAGGTCTCCCAGCCGCCGGTCACCGGCACGGTGGCCGAGCCGAGCACCGTGCCGGTCGGCGAACCGGTCCGGAGCTGCAGCGTGCCGCCGGCGCCGCCGGAGGAGACCCGGGCGGTGAAGGACGTGACGTTGCTCAGCCGGTACGGCTCGAACGCGATCCAGTCCCCGTTGTTGATGTTGCCCACGGTCTCGCCGCCCTCGGCCTGGGTCTTGCCGATCGGGTCGACCCCGGACGCGGTCTTGAAGTGCTCGGCCTGCCGGTGCCGCGGCTGCAGCGTGTGCTGGGTGTGCGTGGTCAGGCCGCCCGAGTCGGTGTACTCGGCGTCGAAGACCGCGAAGATGTTCGCCGCCGAGTCGTGCTCGCCGTCGACCGGGATGGTGATCGAGCCGGTGCAGCCGTTCTGCGAGGTGATCTGGTGGCCGTGGCTGTCGTGGCCGAGCACGTAGGTCATCTTCACGGCGGCACAGTTGATCGAGGCGTCCTCGGGGTCGGTGACGGTGATCGAGAACGGGATCGTCGCGCCGTACGAGAAGAGCGAGCCGTTGAAGGGGCTGTTGATCTTTACGGTCGGCGCGGTGTTGCCGACCGTGATGGCCACGTTCGCCGTGCCCGTCAGGCCCTCGGGGTCCCGCGCGGTCAGGGTGACCGAGTACGTCCCGTTGGCCGTGTAGGTCTTCGACGGGTTCGCGGCGCTGCTGCTGGTGCCGTCGCCGAAGTTCCAGGAGTAGGTCAGCGCCCCACCCTCCGGATCGGAGGATCCGGCCGAGGAGAAGGCGACCGTCAGCGGCGCCTGACCGGACGTCGTACTGGCGCTCGCCGCCGCGGTCGGCGCCCGGTTCGAGCCCGCCAGGTAGTCGAAGCGGTACAGCGCGGAGTTGGCGTCGCCGTTGAAGTAGCCGGTGCCGTAGTCGAGGACGTAGAGCGAGCCCTCCGGCCCGAAGGCCATGTCCATGACCTGCTTACCTACCCAGGGGAAGCTCGAAATCGCGCCGACCGAGCCGTCCGCGCCGACGTGGATCGGCTTGATCCAGCCGCGGCCGAGCTCGCCGGCGAAGAAGTGCCCGTCGAGGAGCTGCGGGAACTTGGTCGGCGAGGCCAGGCCCGCGTCGTAGCGGTAGACCGGGCCGCCCATCGGGGACTCCGAGCCGCCGCCGAACTCGGGCGGGCTGCCCGCGTCGCCCGCGTACCGGATCCAGGCCGGGCGGGCCGGCGGGAGCTTGGTCAGCCCGGTGTTGCGGAACGAGTTGTTCGTCGGGCCGCCGGCGCAGTCGAACTTGGGACCGGTGGTTCCGGTGGCGAAGTTCCACTCGTTGTAGGTCTCGGCGCTGGTGTTCGTGCCGGTGCAGTACGGCCAGCCGTAGTTGCCCGGGCTGGTGATCCGGTTGAACTCGACCTGGCCGCTCGGCCCGCGGTTCGGGTCGGTGGCACCCGCGTCGGGGCCGTAGTCGCCGAGGTAGACGACGCCGGTCGCCTTGTCGACGCTCATCCGGAACGGGTTGCGGAAGCCCATCGCGTAGATCTCGGGCCGGGTGTTCGCCGTGCCGGGCGCGAAGAGGTTGCCGGCGGGTACGGAGTAGGTCCCGTTGGCGTTCACCTTGATCCGCAGCACCTTGCCGCGCAGGTCGTTGGTGTTGGCGGCGCTGCGCTGCGCGTCGTAGCCGGGGTTGCGGTTGGTGCGCTCGTCGATCGGCGAGTAGCCCGCCGAGTCGAACGGGTTGCTGTCGTCGCCGGTGGAGAGGTAAAGGTTGCCGGCCGCGTCGAAGTCGATGTCCCCGCCGACGTGGCAGCAGAGGCCGCGGGCGGCGGGCACGTCCAGGACGTCGACCTTGCTGGCCGTGTTGAGGGTGAAGTCGGCGTTGAGGGTGTAGCGGGAGAGCCGGTTGACGCCGGTCCACGCGGACCAGTCCGAGCCGGTGCTCGGCGCGTCGCCGGCGGGGGTGCTCAGCGGCGGCGCGTAGTAGAGGTAGATCTGCCGGTTGGTGGCGAAGCCGGGGTCGACGCCGACGCCCTGCAGGCCCTCCTCGTCGTGGCTGTACACCGCCAGCGTGCCGACGACGGTCGTGGTGCCGTTCCGGTCGGTGCGGCGCAGCGTGCCGTTGCGGGCGGTGTGCAGCACCGAGGAGTCGGGCAGCACGGCGATGGCCATCGGCTCGCCGACCTCGGCGACCCCCTTGGCGAGCGTCACCTGCTGGAAGTCGGCGGGGTTTATGTCGTGTGCCTGCGCGGGCGCGGCCGTGGCGACCAGGCTCGCGGCGATGAGCAGCGCGGCACCCGCTGCACATCGAAATCTGGGCATAGTTCGATGTCTGACGGACATAGGGGTCCAGTCCCTTTCCTGACGTAGGGGAGTTGCCAGGTGTGGGCTACCTTGCGCCGATACGCCGAGCCCTGGCCAGGCGCCGAGACCCCGGGGATGATCTCGCCACCTGTTACTTGCATGTAACAGTGTGCAAACGTTAGTAACTTACGCCGCGACTGTCCATACTTTCGTCCGTCCTGCTTGGACTTTTGTTCATCGCGCAAGAAGCTCGGCCCGCAGCCCGGGACAAAGCGGGCGTGCGGGCCGGAAGGGCGCGGCGGGGCGGTTTACGAGATGTAGTGCAGGATCACGTTGTGGGCGTGCTGGGTCTTCTCCGTGCCACGGAACTCGACCTCGTAGCTGTGCGTGCCGACCGTGATCGCGATGGTGCCGGTCGAGAAGAACTGACCGGCCCAGCTCTTGTTGCTGACGACGCTGACGCTGCTCACCTTGGAGTACGGGATGCTGGTGATCGCGACGCGCTTGCCGATGAACGATCGGTCCTGGATGATCACGCGGCGGGTGGTGAGCCCGAGGAAGCCGGTGCCGGCGCCGACCGCGTCGTACACCGCGATGATCTGCTCACCCTCGAGCAGACCGCTCGCGATCTGATCGAGCTGGCCCTTGCTGTCGTAAATGGGTGCCGTCATGCTCGAAAGGCTACTGGGGCCCGACCACCGTGCGGTACGCATCCTCGATCCGGGCCGCGAGGGTGACCTCACCGTCGGTGATGGCCACGCCGTCCGGCGCGCCGAGCAGGATCTGCGTGTGACCGTCCATGCGCCGGATGCTGGGGCGCAGGCGCAGCGTGTCGGCGGCGACCTTGATCCGTTCGGTCAGGGCGGCGTGCTGGCTGTCGTCGCAGGCGAGCACGCGCTTGAGCTGGACGCCGTCACGGGTCCAGCCGCCGAGCACCGCGAGGGCATCGCTCAAGTAGTCGGAGCGGATGCCGCGTGTTTTCCTGCCCCGCATGGCCCACCTCCCTGGCGTCGTTGCCGGCTTGTGGCCAAACTGTCGCCGTGTCGTCATGGTCGGTGCCACACAGTCTTGCCTTCCCCGTCAACTATGTCCACGCCCACATATCCGTGTTCTCGTGACGATCGGGACGGCTCGGGCAACCTGATCGGGCAAGTTTTGTGGCACGCTCTTGGCTCATGCGTCACGAACACCACGTCAGCGGCCGGACGTCACCCAGAGTGATTGTCGCGGCAGTGATCGTGATCGATGGACGGGTGCTCGCCTGCGAGCGCTCCGCACCGCCTGAGGCCGCCGGGCGCTGGGAGTTCCCGGGCGGCAAGGTCGAGCCCGGCGAGACCGACGCGCAGGCGCTGGCCCGGGAGTGCGCCGAGGAGCTCGGCGTGCGGGTCCGGGTGGACGCCCGGGTGGGCCCGGACGTCCCCCTGGCGCACGGCCGCGCCGTCCTGCGGGTCTACGCGGTGACGCTGCTGAACGGCGACCGGCCGCGCGCCCTCGAGCACTCGGCGATGCGCTGGCTGTCCGCCGGCGAGCTGGACAGCGTCCCGTGGCTGCCGGCGGACAAGCCGATCGTGGCGGAGCTGCCCGGGCTGCTGGCCTCCCTAAGATCCGAAGGTCTTGCGTAGCTCGCGCTTGAGGACCTTGAAGCTGGGCCCCATCGGCAGGGCGTCGACGAACCGGACCTGGCGCGGGTACTTGTGCCGGCCCAGCCGCTCCTTCGACCAGTCGATGAGCTCCTGCTCGGTGACGCCGTCGGGGCCCGCCACCACGACGGCGCAGATCTCCTCGCCGTGCACCTCGTCGGGCACCCCGATCACGGCGACCTGCACCACGGCCGGGTGCCGGGCCAGGGCCTCCTCCACCTCGCGCGGGTAGACGTTGAAGCCGCCCCGGATGACCAGGTCCTTCTTGCGGTCGACGATCGTGATGAAGCCCTCGGCGTCCTTGACGCCCAGGTCGCCGCTGCGGAACCAGCCGTCGACCACCGCCGCCGCGGTCTCCTCGGGCCGGTTCAGATAGCCCGCGAAGACGTTGTGGCCGCGGATCACGATCTCGCCGAGCTCACCGACCGGCAGCAGCTCGATGCGCTCGTCGACCTCGGCCCGGGCGATCTCCACCTCGACGCCCCAGATCGGGTGCCCGATCGAGCCCGCGCGGGTGCCGAAGGCGGGCTGATTGGTGGTCGCCGTCGGCGACGTCTCGGACAGGCCGTAGCCCTCGAAGACCGTCGAGCGGAAGAGCCCGCTGAACCGCTCGAGCACGGCGACCGGCAGTGACGCCCCGCCTGATACACAGAGTCGCAGCTCGGGAAGTTTGTCCGCTTTCGCCGCCGCCTCGAGCAGGCCGATGTACATCGTCGGCACGCCGTGGAAGACGGTCACCCGCTCGCGGACCATCAGGTCGATCGCCGCCTCGCCGGTGAAGCGGGCCAGCAGCACGAGGGTTCCGCCCAGCCGGAAGGTGCCGTTCATGCCGACGGTCTGGCCGTAGGTGTGGAACAGCGGCAGGCAGCCGAGGACCACGTCGTCCTCGCGCGCGTCGTTCGCGTCGAAGATGTTCACCGTCGCGTTCATGACCAGGTTGAGGTGAGTCAGCAGGGCGCCCTTCGGCTCGCCCGTGGTGCCGCTGGTGTAGAAGACCACCGCGACGTCCTCGGCCTCGCGGCTCACGTAGGTCGGCAGCGGGGCCACGGCGGCCGCGGCCTCCTCCAGCCGCGGCGGCGCGCCGGCCACGCCGGGCGGCACGCCGACGCTCACCAGCCGGACGCCGGCCAGCTCCGCGGCGGCGGCCGCCGTCTGCAGCTGGCTGGCGTGCGCCACCAGCACGTCGGCGCCGCTGTCGCGCAGCACGTACGCCATCTCGTCCGCGGTCAGCAGCAGGTGGACCGGGACGAGGCGCGCGCCGACCGCGAGCGCGCCGAAGTAGGCCCGCGGGAAGTCGGCCACGTTGGGGACCAGGATGGCGACGGTGTCGCCCGGACCGACGCCGAACTCCCGCAGGCCCGCGGCGTAGGCCAGGGACTGCTGCCAGAGCTCCCGGTAGGTGATCCGGTCGTCGCGATCGACGAGCGCGATCTTGTCCGGATACCGCCGCGCGCCCTCGGCCAGGATCGCGGCCAGCGACAACATGGTCATGCCGTGCCCTCCTCGCTGCGCTCGATGCAGTCGGTCATGCCAGGTGCCCGCCTATCTTGGTGTAGCCGCGCAGCAGGTCGCGGGAGATGATCAGTCGCTGCATCTCGTCGGTGCCCTCGTAGATGCGCATCAGCCGGACCTGCCGGTACCAGCGCTCGATCGGCAGCTCGCGGGTGTAGCCCATGCCGCCGTGAATCTGCATCACCCGGTCGACGACGTTGTTGACCATGTTGGCGCCGTAGAGCTTCGCCATCGAGGACGCGTGCCGCGGGTCCTCGCCCTGGTCGACGGTCCACGCGGCCCGCAGGATGAGCCACCGGGCCGCCTCGAGCTCCACCTCGGAGTCGGCGATCATCCACTGGATCGCCTGGTTGGTGCTGATCGTGGTGCCGAACGTCTCGCGGGTGTTCGCGTACTCGATCGCCATGCCGAGTGCCCGCTCGGCGATGCCGAGCGCGCCCGACGGGATCAGGTAGCGGCCCTTGCCGATCCACTTCATGCCCAGCTCGAAGCCCTGGCCGATCTCGCCGAGGATGTTGCGGGCGGGCACTCGCACGTTGTCGAAGATCAGCGAGGCCGGGCCGCCCTCGCCCATGGTCTGGATGAACTCGGAGCGCCAGCCCATCTCGCGGTCGACCAGGAACGCGGTCGTGCCGCCGCCGCGGACGCCCTTCTCCCGGTCGGTGACCGCGACGACGATCACGAAGTCGGCGTCGTTGCCGTTCGTGATGAACGTCTTCTCCCCGTTCAGGATCCAGTCGTCGCCGTCGCGCCGGGCGCTGAGCTTGATGTTCGCCGCGTCGGAGCCGGCGCCCGGCTCGGTGATGGCGAAGCAGGAGATCCGGTCGCCCTCGATCGTCGGGATCAGGTACTCGGCTTTTTGCTCGTCGTTGGCGTGATACAGGATGTTGTCGGCCTCGCCACCGAACTTGAACTGCACGAACGTGCGGCCGAGCTCGGTCCAGATCAGCGACTGGAGGACCGCCGGGAGGTCCATGCCGCCGTACTGCTCGGGGGTCGACAGGCCCCAGAAGCCGAACTTCTTCGCCTTGAGTTGCAGCTCGCGCAGCTCGCTGTGCTCGAGCCCGGGCTGGTGTGCCCGCTCGCGTCGCAGCGCCTCCTGCTCGAGCGGCATGACCTCGCGGGTGATGAATGTCCGGGCGGTCTCACGAACCGCCCTCTCCTCGTCGCTGAGTGAAAAGTCCACGTGATAAAACTAGCGGTGTAAGTTTTGTGCCGTCCAGAGTTTCAGGAGCGTTAAATGGCCCGGCCCCGGCAAACGCTGCTCACCCGCGAGCGGATCGTGCAGGTGGCGGGCGCCCTGGTCGACACCGAAGGGCTCGACGCGGTCTCGGTCCGGCGGCTCGCCACCGAGCTCGGCGTCGCCGGGCCCTCGCTCTACAACCACTTCGCGACCAAGGCGGAGATCCTGGACGCCGTCGCCGACGCGGTCGTCGCGCAGGTCGACGTCTCCTACTTCCAGGACCAGCACTGGAGCGAGGCGCTGCGGCTCTGGGCGCACTCGTACCACGCGGTGCTCTCCGCGCACCCGAACATCGTCCCGGTCCTCGCGCACGGCCCCGGCCGCCGGCCCGCGGCGCTGGCCATGGCCGATACCGTCTACGGCGGACTCATCGCGGCCGGCTGGCCGCCCGGCCGCGCCACCCACATCGGCGCCCTGATGCGTTATCTCGTGACGGGCGCGGCGCTCGGCTCGTTCGCCCTAGGCTTCGACGAGGATCCCGAGCTGTATCAGGAGCGCTACCCGCATCTGCGCAACGCACACCTGCTGGCCGAGCGGCGGCAGAGCGTCGACGAGGGTGCGTTCGCCCTCGGCCTGGAAACCGTGCTCGCCGGCCTGGAACTGAAGAAGGCCGGCCTGGACTCGCTGAAAGGGAGCCTGACATGAGCCTCTCGCGCGACACGATCTACGTCGGCGGCGCCTGGACGCCGCCGGCGTCCGGGGACACCATCCCGGTCGAGAACCCGGCGACCGAGGAGATCCTGGGCCACGTGCCCGCCGGCGGCGCCGCGGACGTCGACCGGGCCGTCGCGGCCGCGCGCCGGGCGTTCCCCGGCTGGGCGGAGACCTCGATGGCCGAGCGCGGCGCCGTGCTCGGCAAGCTGCACGAGTCGCTCGCCGCCCGGGCGGGCGACATCGCCCGCACCGTCGGGCTCGAGCTGGGCGCGCCGCTCAAGATCGCGAAGGCGGTCCAGGCGGGACTGCCGCTCACGGTGCTCCGGGGGTACGCCGACCTGGCGGCCGAGCCGGTACGCGAGGAGACGATCGGCAACTCGCTGGTCGTGCACGAGCCGGTGGGCGTCGTCGGCGCGATCACGCCGTGGAACTACCCGCTGCACCAGGTCGTCGCCAAGGTGGCCGCCGCGCTCGCCGCCGGCTGCACCGTGGTGCTCAAGCCGAGCGAGCTGACGCCGCTGGTGGCGTACCTGCTGCTCGACGCCGCGGACGAGGCCGGGCTCCCGCCCGGCGTGCTCAACCTGGTGACCGGGACCGGGCCGGTCGTCGGCGCCGCGATCGCCGGGCACCCGGACGTCGACATGGTGTCGTTCACCGGCTCGACGGCGACCGGCCGGGCGATCAGCCACGCCGCGGCCGACCGGATCGCCCGGGTGTCGCTGGAGCTGGGCGGCAAGTCCGCCAACGTGATCCTCGAGGACGCCGACCTGACCAGGGCGGTCAAGGTCGGCGTCGGCAACGCCCTGCTGAACTCCGGCCAGACCTGCACGGCGTGGACGCGCATGCTGGTGCATCGCAGCCGCTACCCGGAGGCCGTCGAGATCGCCGCCGCTGCCACCGCCGCCTACTCGACGGGCGACCCGTTCGACGAGGCCACCCGGCTCGGCCCGCTGGTATCGGCGGCGCAGCGCGAGCGGGTCCGCGGCTTCATCGCCCGGGCCGGCGCCCGGCAGGTGGCCGGCGACGCCGCGGTGCCGGACCGGGGCTACTTCGTCGCGCCGACCGTCTTCGCCGACGTCGACCCGACCAGCGAGCTGGCGCAGGAGGAGATCTTCGGCCCGGTGCTGTCGATCATGCCGTTCGACACCGACGACCACGCGGTGGAGATCGCCAACAACTCGCGGTACGGCCTGGCCGGCGGCGTCTGGGGCAGCGAGGACCGGGCGATGGCGGTGGCCCGGCGGATGCGCACCGGCGGGGTCGACGTCAACGGCGGCTCGTTCAACCCGGCCGCGCCGTTCGGCGGCTACAAGCAGTCCGGCCTCGGCCGGGAACTGGGGCCGTACGGCCTCGCCGAATTCCAGCAGACGAAGGCGATTCAGCGGTGACCCCATACATGCAAGGCCTGGTGGTTCGGGACAAGGGCGCGACGCCGACGGTCGAGGAGCTGCGCCTGCCCGAGGTCGGGCCCGGCCAGGTCCGGGTCCGGATCAAGGCGGCCGGGGTCTGCCACTCGGACCTGTCCATGGTTAACGGCACGCTGAGCCCGCCGCACCCGCTGGTGCTGGGCCACGAGGCGGCCGGCGAGGTGGTCGAGGCCGGCGCGGGGGTGACCCGGGTGCGCGCCGGCACGCACGTCGCGCTGAACTGGGCGCCGCCCTGCCGGGCCTGCTGGTTCTGCACGCACGACGAGCCGTGGCTGTGCGCGGCGGCGAACGTGGCGGCGCTGGAGAACGGCATCACCCTCGACGGCAGCCCGGTGCACGTGACGCTCGGGCTCGGCGCGTTCGCCGAGCAGGTCGTGGTGCCGGAGAAGGCCGTCATCGCCGTACCGGACGAGCTGGCCTGGGAGAGCGCGGCGCTGCTCGGATGTGCGGTCCTGACCGGCACCGGCGCGGTGCGCAACACCGCGCGGGTGGCGGCGGGCTCGTCCGTCGTGGTGATCGGCCTCGGCGGAGTCGGCCTGTCGGTGGTCTCGGCGGCCCGGGCGGCCGGGGCCGCGGCGGTCATCGCGGTCGACGTGTCGGCGGCGAAGAAGGCACTGGCGGAGGCGGCCGGCGCGACGGACTTCGTGGTCTCCTCGGAGAACCTGTCGAAGGACGTCCGGGCGCTCACCTCGCGGCTCGGCGCGGACCACACGTTCGAGTGCGTGGGGCGCGCGGCGACGATCCGGGCGGCCTGGCGCACGACCCGCCGGGGCGGCCAGGTGACGGTCGTCGGCATGGGCGGCGCGGACGACATGGTGGAGCTGAGCGCGCTGGACATCTTCAACAGCGCCCGTACGCTGCGCGCGTCGGTGTACGGCTCGTCCGACCCGGACCGTGAAGTGCCGGAGCTGGCGCAGGACGTGATGTCCGGTGCCCTCAACCTGGACCACCTGATCACCGACCGCATCACCCTGGCCGACGTCCCGGCGGCCTTCGACCGCATGTCCCGCGGCGAGGGCGCCCGCTCGGTGGTGATCTTCTAGGCGGTCAGTCCCGCGGCGCGGTCAGCAGGGCGGTGATCGTGCAGGTCAGCACCGCCCGGGCGGCCTCCGGCTCCATGCCCATCGCGTCGCGCAGGGTGCCCCAGGTCGGCCACATGCTCACCGCCGTGAGCGCCGCGAGCAGGGTCTCGTCGTCGCCGATCTCGCGGGCGAAGAGCTCGCTCAGCTCCGCGCGGACCCGCTCGACGTGGCTGCGGCGGTAGCTCTGCAGCGCGGGGGAGAACGGCTCCTTCAGCGACGAGGCCTTGGCCGCGGGCGCCACCTGCTCCACCAGGCGCGCCCGCTGATGGCAGTAGGCATCGATCCGCGCCTTCAGCGGCAGGTCCGTCGGTATCGGCTCGTGCGCCTCGTCGCGCTGCTGCAGTATCCGTTCGCCGCTGGCGGTGAAGAGCGCCTCCATGTCGGCGAAGTGGCTCCACAGCGCGCGCAGCGAGACGCCGGCCTGCTTGGCGATGCGGTCCGCCGTCGGCCGCAGGTCGCCGCCGAGGATCAGGGCGACGTGCGCCTCGACGATGGCGTTGCGGGTGCGCTCCGACCGGGCCGTGCGGCCGTCGATGCGTTGCGCGGGGCGTGGGGAGGTGGCCGGCATCAGGTTCTCCGATAGCGGTTGAGCTCGCGGTGTGCCAGCGAGCGCTTGTGTACCTCGTCCGGGCCGTCCGCCAGCCGCAGCGTGCGGGCCTGCGACCAGAGGCGGGCCAGCGGGGTGTCTTGGCCGACGCCCGCGGCGCCGTGCGCCTGGATCGCCTTGTCGACGATCCACTCGGTGGTGGCCGGAACGATGATCTTAATGGCCTGGATCTCGGTGTGCGCGCCCTTGTTGCCGACGGTGTCCATCAGCCAGGCGGCCTTGAGCACCAGCAGGCGGGCCTGCTCGATGCGGACCCGGGACTCCGCGATCCAGTCCTGGACCACGCCCTGCTCGGACAGCGACTTGCCGAACGTCGTGCGGACCAGCGATCGCCGGCACATCAGCTCGAGGGCCCGCTCGGCCATGCCGATCAGGCGCATGCAGTGGTGGATCCGGCCCGGCCCGAGCCGGGCCTGGGAGATGGCGAAGCCGGAGCCCTCCTCGCCGATCAGGTTGGTGGCCGGCACCCGGACGTTGTCGAAGATCATCTCGGCGTGGCCGCCGTGGTCGCCGTCGTCGTAGCCGAAGACCGTCATGCCGCGCTTGACGGTCAGGCCCGGGGTGTCGCGGGGTACCAGGATCATGCTCTGCTGCACGTGCCGGGCGGCGTCCGGATCGGTCTTGCCCATCACGATGAAGATCCCGCAGTTCGGGTTCATCGCGCCGGAGATGTAGAACTTGCGGCCGTTGATCACGTAGTCGTCGCCGTCGCGGGCGATCCGGGTGCCGATGTTCGTCGCGTCGGAGGAGGCCACCTGCGGCTCGGTCATCGCGAACGCCGACCGCATGGTGCCGTCCAGCAGCGGCCGCAGCCAGCGCTCCCGCTGCTCGGCGCTGCCGAACTGGGCCAGCACCTCCATGTTGCCGGTGTCCGGTGCGGCGCAGTTCAGCGCGGGCGGTGCGATCGCCGGGCTGCGGCCGGTGAGCTCGGCCAGGGGCGCGTACTGCAGGTTGGTCAGGCCGGCGCCGTGCTCACCGGGCAGGAAGAGGTTCCACAGGCCGGCGAGCTTCGCCTGCGCCTGCAGCGTGGTGATGATCCGCGGCGGCGACCAGTCGTTCGCGTACTCCTCGTCGAAGGTGGCCTCGGCGGGGTAGACGTACTCGTCCATGAAGGCGAGGAGCCGCTTGCGGTAGTCCTCGGTCTTCTCGTCGAACGCGAAGTCCATCAGTTTCCCTCCCGGGCCGTGTCCAGGTACTCGTGTCCCTGTGCCACCAGCGGCGCGACCATCGCGCCGACCGTGTCGAACCCCGCTCCGACGGTCTGGCCCTGAACGTACCGGTAGTGCACGCCCTCGAGGATCACCGCCAGCTTGAACGCCGCGAAGGCCACGTACCAGTGCAGGTCGGAGACGTCGCGGCCGGAGCGCTTCGCGTAGCGCTCGGCCATCTCGTCGAGGCTCGGATGCCCCGGTACGGAGATCGGCGTACGCGGCTCGCCGTCCTTGGTCAGCAGCGGGCGCCCGGCGTAGACGAGCATCAGCGCGATGTCGCTGAGCGGGTCGCCCAGCGTCGACATCTCCCAGTCCAGCACCGCCCTGATCTCCAGCCCCGGGCCGATCAGCACGTTGTCGAGCCGGTAGTCGCCGTGCACCACCGCGCCCGCGCCGTCCGGGATCCGCACGGCCAGCCGGGCGTGCAGCTCCTCGATGCCCGGCACGTCGCGGCTGCGGGACGCGTCGAGCTGCTTCTTCCAGCGGCGGACCTGGCGCTCGTTGAAGCCCTCCGGGCGGCCGAATTCGGCGAGCCCGATCTCGGCCGGGTCGAGGGCGTGCAGGTCGGCGAGGGTGTCCACGAGGGAGAGCGTCAGCTCGCGCATCGCGGCCGGGCCCAGCGCCTCGAGCGCCTCGACGTCGCGGTAGATGGCGCCGTCGACGTACTCCATCAGGTAGAAGGGCGCGCCGATGACGTCCGGGTCGGTGCAGATCAGCACCGGCCGCGGCGCCGGGAACCCGGCCGCGGAGAGCGCGGCGAGGACCCGGTGCTCGCGGGACATGTCGTGCGCGGTCGGCAGGACGTGGCCCAGCGGCGGGCGGCGCAGCACCCAGCGTTCGGTGCCGTCGCTGACCGCGTAGGTGAGGTTGGACCGGCCGCCGGCGAACATGGTCGCGGCCAGCTCACCGGAGCCGAGGTACGCCCGCAACCTCTCCAGGTCGAGTCCGCGCGGCCCGCTCATGCGATTCCCGCCGTGTCGAAGCTTCGCTGGATCTTGTTCATTCCGCCGAGCCAGCGGTCCGGGTCGCTCGCCCGGCGCCGGTAGTACTCGGCCACCTCGGGGTGCGGCAGGACCAGGAAGCTGTCGCCCTCCAGCGCCTCGGCCACCACGGCCGCCACCTCGGCGGGGTCCATGGCGGTCGCGGCGAGCTGCGCCTTGCTGGCGCTGTCCCGGCCGCCGGTCAGCATGTCGGTGCGCACGCCCTGCGGGCAGAGCGCCTGCACGGTGATGCCGCGGTGTGCGTACGTCGCGCGCAGCCACTCCGCGAAGCCCAGCGCCGCGTGCTTGGTGACCGAGTACGGCGCGCTGCCGAGCAGGGTCAGCAGCCCGGCCGCGGAGACGGTGAGCAGCAGGCGCCCGCCGCCGTTCTCCAGCCAGCGGGGCAGCATCGCGCGGGCCACGTACACATGGGACATGACGTTGACCCGCCAGGCCCGCTCCCAGTCGGCGTCGCCCGCGTCGGCCGAGCCGGGCGACAGCATGCCGGCGTTGGCGCAGAACAGGTCGCAGCCGCCGAGCTCCTCCCAGGCGGCGTCGGCGAGCCGGCGCACGTCCGCCTCGTTGCCGGCGTCGCCCGGCACCGCTAGGCCGCCGATCTCGGCGGCGACGGCCTGCGCCGCCGCCGGGTCCAGGTCGTTGACGACCACCCGTGCGCCGTCGGCGGCGAACCGGCGGGCCAGCGCCGCGCCGATGCCGCCGCCAGCCCCGGTGACTACCACTCGCTGCGGGATCACACGCCCGCTCCCGTCAACGTGATGCCGCCGTCGATGACGACGGTCTGGCCGGTGATCCAGGCCGCGTCCGGCGAGCAGAGGAACGCGACGGCGCCGGCCACGTCCTCGGGCGCGCCGAGCCGGCCCAGCGGATAGGTCGCCGCGACCTGCTCCTCCCGGCCCTCGTAGAGCGCGGCGGCGAAGCGGGTCTTGACGACCGCCGGCGCGACGGCGTTGACCCGCACCTTCGGCGCCAGCTCGACGGCCAGCTCCTCGGTCAGGTGGATGAGCGCGGCCTTGGTGACGCCGTAGAAGGCGATGCCCGGCGCGGGCCGCAGGCCGGAGATCGACGAGATGTTCACGATCGAGCCGCCGGTCTCGTCCAGGCCGCCGCGCAGCGCCTCCTGCACCCAGCCCAGCGTGCCGAGCACGTTGACGTCGAACATCTTGCGCGCGGCGCCCAGCTCGAGCGTGCCGAGCGGCCCGTACGCCGGGTTGATGCCGATGTTGTTGATCAGCGTGGTGACCGGGCCGAACGTGCCGAGCACCGTGTCGATCACGGCGGTCCGGTGCGCGGGATCGTCGCCCTTGCCGGCGACGCCGATGGCAACGGCGGGCCCGCCGAGGTCCTTGACCGCGGTCTCCAGGGCGCCGGCGTCCCGTCCCGTGATGCACACCCTGGCGCCCTCGGCGACGAAGCGTTGCGCGATGGCGAACCCGATTCCTCGGCTTGCCCCGGTCACGATCGCCACAGCACCCGAAAGCTTCGACATCCGGTCAAGACCCCCAAAGAAGATGAACATGTACGTGCGGCGCGAATACTGACGGGTAGCCGCCCTCGCCGCCAACCCTGCATCTGTTGACGGCGAGTCGCAACCGTTTCTCTTGCCTTGCCGGTGTGCTACGAAGCGGCCGGAATCCCGTTCTGCGGCGGCGTCGCGGCCTGCGCCGAGTACGCCGCGACCGGCCCGTCGAGGTTGTCGGTCTCGTACGGCGTGCCGAAGTACGCCTGCTTACCGCCCTCGACCTTGCTCAGCTGCTCCCCGCCGTACCCGGAATGGTTGTCGGCCGAGAAGCGCAGCGGAGCGTTGGCCGGGCCCTGGAATCCGCCCTTCTCCACCGCCGCGATGATCCCCTCCCGGGTCAGGTCCTTCCCGGCCGCCTGCAGGCTCTGCACGAAGAGGTAGCCGACGGACATGCCGTAGACGATGTTGTTGTCGAACTCGGCGTTGCCGTTGTGCTGCGCGTTCACCTTCTTGAAGAGCTGGATCCACGGGTTGGCGTCGTCGGTGCTCATGGGCAGGTAGTTGGCCGAGATCAGGCCCTCGGTCAGCGGCGTCGCCGCGCCCAGCTGCTTGGAGAGCGTGCGCAGGTCGGCGCCGACCTGCGAGACCACGAACTGCGGCTTGAAGCCGATCTTGGCGGCGGTGCCCAGGCTCAGCGCGGTGAAGCCGGGCACCGTCGCCAGCATGACCACCTGGCAGCCGGCCTGCTTGAGCGCGCCCATCTGCGGGCCGACGTTCGGGTTGCTGGTGACGTACGACTGCTTCGCGGCGACCGGGCCGAGCACCTTCTCGATGCCGGCCAGGCTGTCGCGGCCGAAGTCGTCGTCCTGGCCGAGGAAGCAGACCTTCTTGCCGGGCTGGGTCTCCTTGACGTGCGAGGCGAGGATCTTGCCTTCCACGGTGTAGTCGGGGTTGAAGCCGAACGTGCCCGGATACTTGTCCGGCTGGTTCCAGCTGCGGCTGCCCGAGGCGACGAAGAGGTCGGGCACCCGGTTGGTCTTGAGGAAGTCGAGCACGCCGGTGTGGGTCGGCGTGCCGAGGCCGTTCAGGATCGCGAAGACCTTGTCCTGCAGGACGAGCTCGCGGACCACCTGCTGGGTGTTCGCCGGGTTGTACTGGTCGTCCATGATCTTGTAGCTGATCTTCCGGCCATGCACGCCACCGCTCGCGTTCACGAAGTCGAAGTACGCCTTGGTGGCCGGCGCGATCTTCGAGTAACCGGCCGCGGCCGGGCCGGTCAGCGGCATGTGCGTGCCGACGAGGACGTCCGTCGCGGTCACGCCGGGAACACTGCCGCCGCCACTGCTGCCGCCCGTTCCGTCGTCGCTGCAACCCGCTGTTGCGGCGGCGAACAGGGTAATCGCGGCGAGCGCGGACCAAGTACGTCTCATGCCTTTCTCCTTCTGGGTTTGAGGGATGCGATTCCGCCGGGGGCGGCGAGCATGACGACGATCAACGTGATGCCGAAGAGCGCCAGCGGCAGATTCCCCTCGAGCCGCTGCGCGACCGCCGGTGACACGTCGATCGAGTCGGTGACCGAATGGGTCAGTGCGGGGAGCGCGACCAGCAGGACCGCGCCCCAGACCGCGCCGGCCAGGCTGCCGAGCCCGCCGATCACGATCGCCATCACGAGGAACAGGGAGAGCGACAGCGGGAACGCGCCCGGCGAGACGCTCTGTGCGAGCACCGCGAAGAGCGCGCCGCCGAGGCCGGCGCAGGCCGCGCTCACCACGAACGCCAGGACCTGGGTGCGCGCGACGTTCACGCCGGCGATGCGGGCGGCGGCCTCGTCATCGCGTACGGCGCGCAGCGACCGGCCGAACCGGCCGCGGACCAGCGTCGCCAGCACGAACATGGTGAGCAGCGCGCCCGTCCAGGCCAGCCACGCCTGCCAGCGCTCGTACGGGAACGTCGCGCCGAGCGCGAGCGGCGGCGGTTCGACGTAGACGGACAGGCCCTGGTCGCTGTTGAAGGTCTTGTCGAAGGTGCTGGTGATGGCCGGCACCACCACGGCCACGGCCAGCGTGAGCCCGGCCAGGTACGGGCCGCGCAGCCGCGCCGCCGCCAGCCCGACGATCCCGCCGGCGACGGTGGTCACCAGGATCGCGGCGACGACCGAGACCAGCAGCGTCCACTGCCCCTGCCCCGCCATCCGCTCCTGAAGCAGCGCGACCGTGTACGCCCCGGTCGCCATCAGCGCGCCGTGCCCGAGCGACAGCTGCCCGTTGAGCCCGGTGAGCACGGTCAGCCCGGCCGTGACGCAGAGGTAGGCGCCGACCGTCGCGAGCTGGTAGTTGCGAAAGGGCGGTAGGACATAGGTCAGCGCGACGATCAGCACCGCGCCGGCCAGCGTCCACAGCAGGTACCGGGTCCTCCGCCTTGTCTCGGGTGCCCGCCGCCCGGTACTAACCGCTGGAGCCAGGGTGGCGCTCATGCTGTGCCTGCCTTTCGCATGCGCTTCCGGCCCTCGCTGCGCTCGGTGCAGTCGCTCATGCGACCCTCGCCGCCGACCGGGAGAAGAGGCCGCCGGGGCGGCCGAGGAGCACGACGACGAGCAGCAGCAGGACGGCGATCGGCGCGACGGTCGCGCCGAGGTAGCCGCTGACGTAGGAGAGCAGTAGCCCGACGATCAGCCCGCCGACCACCGCGCCGAACGGGCTGTCCAGCCCGCCGACCACGGCCGCGGTGAACGACGAGACGAAGACGATGTCCATCGCGTTCGGATGCAGGCCCAGCTCGGTCGGGATGACGAGCATGCCGGCCAGGGAACCGACCGCCGCCGCCAGCGCCCAGCCGAGCGTGAGCATCCCGCCGACGTTGACGCCGAGCAGCCGCGACACGTCCGGCGCGAACGCCGAGGCCCGCATCCGCAGGCCGACGTTCGTCCGGGTGAACAGCGCCGCCAGCAGGCCGACGACGGCGAACACGGCGGCGAACACGAACAGGTCGAAGCGCGACAGCAGCGCGATCCCGCCGACGTTGAACGCGTCCCGGCTGAACGGCGCGCCGGCCGGGCGGAACTCGTTGCCGTAGGTCATGCCGAGCACGCCCTGGATGACCAGCACCAGGCCGAGCGCGACCACCACGCCGTTGAGCGGGGACGAGTGGTCGACGAACCGCATCACCACCCGCTCGACGGCCGCGCCGAGCAGCAGCCCGCCGGCCACCGCCACCACGAAGCCGAGCCAGTACGAGCCGGTCGCGCCGGCGACCGAGTAGCCGACGTACGCGGTCGCCACCGCCATCGCGCCCTGCGCGAAGTTCACGATCCGGGTGGCCCGCCAGATGAGCACCAGCGCCAGGGCGAACGCGGCGTACACCGCGCCGCGGCCCAGGCCGTCGAACGTCAAGAACACGAACCGGTCCATGGCCCTCCCTTCTCAGAATCCGAGGTATGCGTGTCGCATGTCTTCGTCCTCGCGCAGCGTCGCGGCGTCCGCGCCGGCGACGACCCGGCCCAGCGACATCACGACGCCGGTGTCGGCGACCGACAGCGCGCTGCGCACGTTCTGCTCCACCAGCAGCACGGTCAGGCCGGTCGAGTCCCGCAGGGTGCGCAGCAGGCCCATGATCTGGCCGGTCACCTTCGGGGCCAGGCCGAGCGACGGCTCGTCCAGCAGCAGCAGCCGCGGCCGGCCGACCAGCGCGCGGCCGAGGGCGAGCATCTGCCGCTCGCCGCCGGAGAGCTGGTGGCCGGGGAAGCGGCGGCGGCGGGCGAGCGGCTCGAAGAGGTCGTACACCTCGTCGAGCGCCCGCTTCGCGTCCGCGCGGTCCTTGCGCCACAGGCCGCCGAGGCGCAGGTTCTCGTCGACGGTCAGCTCGGTGACGACCCCGCGGCCCTCCGGCACGTGCGCCACCCCGCGGCGCACCATCTCCTCGACCCGGACCCCGCGCAGGTCCTGGCCGTCGAGCAGGATCCGGCCGCGGGCGGGCCGGAGCAGACCCGAGAGGGTACGCAGCAGCGTCGTCTTCCCCGCGCCGTTCGCACCCAGCACAGCCGTGATGGCACCGGCCGGCACCGCGAGATCCACGTCGTGCAGTACGGGTGCGGCCCCGTACCCGACGGTGACCTGCTCCGCCTCCAGCAACGCGCTCATGCTGGGCCACCTTTCGCATGCGCTTCTGGCCCTTGCTTCGCCGCGGTGCAGGCGCTCATGCTGCGGCACCGAGGTAGGCGTCGGCTACCGCCTCGTTGGTTCGTATCTCCGCCGGGGTGCCGTGCGCGACGGGCTTGCCGAAGTCGAGCACGAGGATCTCGTCGCAGACGGCCATGACCAGGTCCATGTGGTGCTCGACGAGCAGGACGGCGCAGGACAGCCCGGTGATGAGCTCGCCGAGCTGCTCGATCTCGTCGGCGCCCAGGCCGCCGGCCGGCTCGTCCAGCAGCAGCAGGCGTGGCTCGGCGACGAGCGCGCGGGCCAGGGCGACCCGCTTGCGTACCGCGTACGGCAGGCCGCCGGGCAGGGCGTGCGCGTGCTCGGCGACCCCGCAGCGCTCCAGCGTCTCCCGCGCGGAATCGGCCGGCTTGCCCGCGTGCTCCGCGCCGACCATGACGTTCTCGAGGACCGTCATGCCGGCGAACAGGCCGACGCCCTGCAGGGTCCGGGCGATGCCGAGGCGGGCCAGCCGGTGCGGGCGGGGCCGCAGCGGGTACCCGTCGAGGGTGAGCGTGCCGGCGGTCGGCGCCACGAAGCCGCAGACGACGTTGAAGAGGGTGGTCTTGCCGGCGCCGTTGGGGCCGATGACGCCCACCGTCCGGCCGGGTGGGACCCGCAGCGAGACGCCGTCGAGGGCGACGAGGCCACCGAAGCGAACACCGATCTGATGTAGAACGAGCCCTTTGTCGGTCTCGGCTGATTCTGGAGGGGGCATCGTCACCTCGGCATTGAGGGCGGACATTGTCCTAGGTGGAGGATGTGACGCGGGTAACTATTTACACTTGGAGTGTAAGTTCTTGAGACCCGGTGTCAATAGCCCCGAAACATCCAGCTCGATAAAGGTTTCGGGCGCGGGGCCGCGACCGCTCCACGCCTGCGAGGCGTCGTCGGTCATCGATGAATCGGGCTGGCGAGGTGTCTGTGCTGGCTAGGCGACGTCGATCGGGCGGAACTGGACGCTGACCCGGGGGCCGACCGGCCTTGCCGTCTTGGGGATGGCGTGCTCCCAGGTGCGCTGGCAGGAGCCGCCCATCACGATCAGGTCGCCGTGGCCCAGCGGGAGGCGCAGCGTCTCCGCGCCGCCCGCGCGGGGGCGCAGCAGGAGGTTTCGCGGCGAGCCGAAGGAGACGATCGCCACCATGGTGTCCTCGCGGGCGGAGCGGCCGCGGGTGTCGCCGTGCCACGCGACGCTGTCGCGGCCGTCGCGGTAGAGGCACATGCCGGCCGTGACGAATCCCTCGCCCAGCTCGGGCTCGTAGTGTGCCGACAGGCGGTCGCGCGCGTCGGTGAGTGCCGGGTGCGGCAGCGCCTCGCCGGGGCCGTACCACCGGAGCAGGCGGGGGACGTCGACGACGCCGTCATACATCTGGCGGCGCTCGGCGCGCCAGTCGACCGCGGTGAGCAGGGTCTCGAAGACCGGGTCCGAGCCGCTCACCCAGCCCGGCAGCACGTCGACCCAGGCTCCCGCCGTCAGCCGGTGGCGGGCCACGCCGCCGGGTAGTGGCCCGAGCGTGGTCGCGGGGCCGGCCATGAGGTCGAGCATCGACGGCTGGTAGGCGGTCACCCGGACACCCTACGCCGGATTAGCACGCGTGTGCCAAAAAAGGCCCGCCGAAGCGGGCCTTTTCCGGGTGTGCTCAGTCCTTGTCCGGTTCCGGATGGCGGTAGGTGATGCCGCCCTCCGGCAGCGGGAACTCCTGGTCGTCGCCGAACGGCGAGGGGCCGCCGGCGTGCATCGCGACCATCTCGGCGACGTCCAGCCGGCCGTCCACGTTGAGCGGCGGCGGCTCCGCGGGCCGGGCGCCCGAGGGGCCGAGGCCCGCCGCGACGCCGGTGACGCCCGTGCTGGTGCTCTGCGCGGTCGACGTCTTCTCCAGCTGGTCCCGCCGGAAGATCTTGCGGCCGAGCCAGACCAGCGGGTCGTAGCGGCGGTCCACGACCCGTTCCTTCATCGGGATGATCGCGTTATCCGTGATCTTGATGTGCTCGGGGCAGACCTCGGTGCAGCACTTGGTGATGTTGCAGTAGCCGAGGCCCTGGCTGGCCTGCGCGTACTCCTTGCGGTCGCCGCGGTCGTCCAGCGGGTGCATGTCCAGCTCGGCCGCGCGGATGAAGTAGCGCGGGCCGGAGAACGCCGCCTTGTTCTCCTCGTGGTCGCGGACCACGTGGCAGGTGTTCTGGCAGAGGAAGCACTCGATGCACTTGCGGAACTCCTGCGAGCGCTCCACGTCGACCTGCTGCATCCGGTAGTCGCCGGGCTTGACGTCCGGCGGCGGCGCGAACGCGGGGGTCTCGCGGGCCTTCTCGTAGTTGAACGAGACGTCCGTGACCAGGTCGCGGATGATCGGGAAGGCCCGCAGCGGGGTGATCGTGACGGTCTCGTCCTCCTCGAAGGTGGACATCCGCGTCATGCAGCCCAGCCGCGGCTTCCCGTTGATCTCCATCGAGCAGGAGCCGCACTTGCCGGCCTTGCAGTTCCAGCGGCAGGCCAGATCCGGCGTCTGCGTCGCCTGCAGCCGGTGGATGATGTCGAGGACGACCTCGCCCTCGTTCACCTCGACGTCGAAGTCCTGGATCTCACCGCCCGACGAGTCGCCCCGCCATACCCGAAAGTGACGCTCCATTACTTCGCCTCCCCGACTACGTCGTCGTACTCGGCCAGTTCCTCGTCCGTCAGATACTTCGAGAGCTCGGTGCGGTCGAAGAGCTTGATCAGCTCGTCGCGCATCTTCGGCACCGGCTTGCGCTCGAGGTGCACGTCGCCGTTGTCGTCCAGCGAGCAGACCAGGTTGATCAGCCGCCACTGCGGGTTCATCTTGGGGTGGTCCTCGCGGGTGTGGCCGCCGCGCGACTCCTCGCGCTCCAGCGCCGCCTTCGCGGTGCACTCCGAGACGACGAGCATGTTGCGCAGGTCCAGCGCCAGGTGCCAGCCCGGGTTGTACAGGCGGCCGCCGGTCGCGCCGACGTTGGCCACCCGCACCTTGAGCTCCTGCAGCCGCTTGAGGGCGTCGGACAGCTCGCCCTCGCGGCGGATGATGCCGACCAGGTCGCCCATCACCACCTGCAGGTCGGCCTGCAGCGTGTACGGGTTCTCGCCGCCCTCCCGGCTCAGCGGGGCGAGCGCGGCGTCCACCGCCGACTCGACGTCGCCGGTCGCCACCTTGGGCCGCTTGGCCAGCGTCTCCGTGTACGCCGCCGCGTGCTCGCCGGCCCGTTTGCCGAAGACCAGCAGGTCGGAGAGCGAGTTGCCGCCGAGCCGGTTGGAGCCGTGCATGCCGCCGGACACCTCGCCGGCCGCGAACAGGCCCTGCACGTGGCCGAACGCCGCCGCCGAGTCCGGGTCGACCTCGACGCCGCCCATCACGTAGTGACAGGTCGGGCCGACCTCCATCGGCTCCTTGGTGATGTCGACGTCCGCCAGCTCCTTGAACTGGTGGTACATCGACGGCAGCCGCCGCTGCACCTCCTCGGCCGGCAGCCGGCTGGCGATGTCGAGCAGCACGCCGCCCGCCTTCGTGCCGCGACCGGCCTTCACCTCGCTGTTGATCGCCCGGGCGACCTCGTCGCGGGGGAGCAGCTCGGGCGGGCGCCGATTGTTGTCCGGGTCCTTGTACCAGCGGTCCGCCTCCTCGGCGGTCTCCGCGTACTGCCGGCGGAAGACGTCCGGGACGTAGTCGAACATGAACCGCTTGCCGTCGGAGTTCTTCAGGATGCCGCCGTCGCCGCGCACCGACTCGGTGACCAGGATGCCCTTGACGCTGGGCGGCCAGACCATGCCGGTCGGGTGGAACTGCAGGAACTCCATGTTGATCAGCGTCGCGCCGGCCCGCAGGGCGAGCGCGTGGCCGTCGCCGGTGTACTCCCACGAGTTCGAGGTGACCTTGTAGGAGCGGCCGACGCCGCCGGTGGCGAGCACGATCGCCGGCGCCTCCAGCAGGATGAACTCGCCCGACTCGCGGTAGTAGCCGAACGCGCCGGCCACCTTGTCGCCGTCGAGCAGCAGCTCGGTGATCGTGGTCTCGGAGAAGACCCGGATCCGCGCGTCGTAGTTGCCGGTCTCCGCGAAGTCCTCCTGCTGCAGCGAGACGATCTTCTGCTGCAGGGTGCGGATCAGCTCGAGGCCGGTGCGGTCGCCGACGTGCGCGAGCCGCGGGTACTCGTGGCCGCCGAAGTTGCGCTGGGAGATCTTGCCGTCCTTGGTGCGGTCGAAGAGCGCACCGTAGGTCTCCAGCTCCCAGATGCGGTCCGGCGCCTCCTTGGCGTGCAGCTCGGCCATCCGGAAGTTGTTCAGGAACTTGCCGCCGCGCATGGTGTCACCGAAGTGCACCATCCAGTTGTCCTTGCTGTTCACGTTGCCCATGGCGGCGGCCGCGCCGCCCTCGGCCATGACCGTGTGCGCCTTGCCGAAGAGCGACTTCGAGATGATCGCGGTGCGCTTGCCGGCGAGTCGGGCCTCGATGGCCGCCCGCAGCCCGGCGCCACCGGCGCCGATGACGACGACGTCGTAGTGGTGTCGTTCGATTCGGGTTGTCATTGGGGGCCCTCTAGTTGATGAAGCGCAGGTCGGGCCACCAGCCCGCCGCCAGCGCCATGATGTAGAAGTCGGTCAGCGCGAGGGTGCCGAGCGTGATCCAGGCGAGTGCCATGTGCCGGGTGTTGAGCTTCGACACGAACGTCCAGAAGCGGTACCGCACCGGGTGCTTCGAGAAGTGCTTCAGCCGCCCGCCGGCGATGTGCCGGCAGGAGTGACAGGACAACGTGTACGCCCAGAGCATCACCACGTTGACGACCAGGATGATGTTGCCCAGCCCGAAGCCGAACTTGTCACCGGACTGGAACGCGATGACGGCGTCCCAGGTGTTGATGACCGAGATGACGCCGGCGGCGTAGAACGCGTACCGGTGGATGTTCTGGAAGATCAGCGGGAAGCGCGTCTCGCCGGAGTACTTCTCGTGCGCGTCGGGCACGGCACAGGCCGGCGGCGAGAGCCAGAAGGACCGGTAGTACGCCTTGCGGTAGTAGTAGCAGGTGAGGCGGAAGAGCAGCAGGAACGGCAGGGTGAATGCCGCGTCCGGAATGAACCAGGCGCTCGGTAGCGGGGTGCCGAACTCGGCCGCCTCACCGCACCGGTCCGTGATGCACGGTGAGTAGAACGGGGTCAGATAGTGGTAAGCCGGAACGAAGAAGTCCCGGTGCATGAACACCCGGACGGTGGCGTAGGTGACCCACGCGGTAAGTCCTACAAAGGTGACCAGCGGCGGAAACCACCACCGGTCCGTACGCAACGTCTTCGCCGCGATCGCGGCGCGTGCGCGCCCCGGATCCGGCCTCGTTGCCGTCGTCGTCATTGACGTCTCCCTGACAGTGACCTGCGTCTGCCGGCGGGCGCGCCCTGATCCTGTCTGCCCTGTTTCTACCTGTCAGACGGGGTGCATCCGCAATGTGTGGCACACGTTACAGCGAAGGTCAGCTTCGTGGCGTGTAAGGGAAGGCTTACTACAGGTCAGGCGTCGCGAGTCGCCGGATCGCGCCCGCGCAGGGCGCCGGTGACCAGCGGATAAGCTCGTCGGCCACGGAAATCTGATCGCGAGTCTCGGGCGCGACGTAGAACGCCGGGGTACGCGATTTGGCCTGGGCCTCGAGCGCCTCGGCGTAGCTTGTCCGGGCGTCGAGCAGCTGCCGCCAGCCGTCGCCGGCCCGCTGGTCCCGGAGCTGTACAACGTAGATCCGCGTGGCGGCGTTCTCGTCCTGGACGGCCACCGCCCGGGCCTGCGGCGTGGTGGTGGCGCCGGGCGGGACGAGGCGGTTGAGGCGGGTCTCGAGCCCGACGCAGGCGGCGTCCCGGAGCCGCTGGCGCTCCCGGACCCCGGCGGCGTCCTCGCGCAGGTCGGCGACGGTGTCGATCACGGTGAGGCCGCCGACGCAGGTCGCGATGACGATCAGCGCGGCGCCGATCGAGATTCCGGCGATGAAGAGCCGCCGCCGGCGGCGCTTCGTGGTGTTCTCCTCGGGCCCGGCGTCCGCGGCCGCGAGCCTGAAACCGCGGCGGCGGCGAGCGGGTGCGGCATCCGGCCCCTGACCGGCCGCCGGAGCGCCAGACGTCGGCGCGCCGGAGACGGGCGCACCTGAGACGGGTGCACCGGACACCGGCGCACCCGAGGTCGGGGCGGTTGACGCCGGCGCGCCTGAGGTGGGCGTGCTGGGGTCAGGCAGGCTGCTCGCGCCGGCGGGCGGGCCGGTGGTCGGCTCGTCGGCCGGGCGGAACGCGGCCCGATACTCGTCGGGCCGCTGGTCATCCGGCCCGTCATTCATTGATCCAGCGCTCACCGGCCCAGTGAAACACGCCGGTCAATGCTCCGCCCACCACCGACCATCGCGACCGGTCACGGCGATCGGCCAAAGGCAGGCCAGCGGCGGGCAGGTCGGCCGTAGGCAGGCCGTTTGTCCGGCCTGCCTACGGCGGTGGCTCAGCCGGAGGCGTTGCCGGTGAGGTTCCAGGACCTCAGGTGCAGGGCCGGTGCCGTGTAGCGGACCCCGGACCAGCGGTCCGGCATGGACACCGCGTCGGCGCCGAGGCCCAGCACGGCCCCCGGCCCCAGCGCCTGCGGATAGGACTGGGTGAAGCGCATGTTGCCCACCGCCGACGTCACCTCGCCGTCCTCGACCAGCCAGACGCCGTTGCGGGTCAGGCCGGTGATGACCAGGCTCTTCTGGTCGAGCACCCGGGTGTACCAGAAGTCCGTGATGAGCAGGCCGCGCCGCATCCGGGCGACCAGCGCCCGGGCGGACGTCGTCGTCGGGCCGTCGCCGGGCTCGGCGGCCGTGCCGGCGTCCGGACCCGGCGCCAGGCGCGGATTGGCGGCGATCGGGCCCCAGGAGCGGGAGGTCTCGGAGGCGTGGCCGGTCGACGCCGCGCCCGCCTCGGCGGCCGAGGTGCGGTCGTGGCTCACCGCGCTCGTCGTGCCGTCGCGGACCAGCACCAACGCGTCGCGCGGGGTGCCCTCGAGGTCGAAGGGCAGCGTCGCACCGAGCGGCTCGTCGACGATGGTGATCGCGTCGTCGAACTGCCGGGCGCCCAGCTCCGCGAACGACTGGTGCTGGGCGAACGCCTTGCCGTTGAAGCCGAAGGTGGCCAGGTTGCCGAGGATGTCGGCGACCGCCGTCGGCTCGAGGACGACCTCGTAGCGGCCCGGCGGCAGCTCGATCGGGCGGCCACCCGCTCGGGCCTTCGCGGATGCCCTGGCTCCCAGCGCGGCGCCGTCGAGGTCGGTGAGGTTTCCGCTGGCCCGGCGGGCCACGCCGTCCGCGCCGTCGAGGCGGGCGATGCCGTCCATCGCCGCCTCGGCCGCGCGCCCCTGCGCCGCGTGCCCGGCCGTGCTGGCGAAGCCGCCGGAGGAGTAGCTGGTGCGGCAGAAGCCCGCGGTCTCGAGGCCGCCGGCCGCCCGGACGAAGTCACGGACGCGCTCGGCCCGATCCTGCGGGCCGGCCGCCGCGGTCGCCTCGTCGAAGCCGGCCGCCGGGCGCAGCGGCGCGGGCGGCGCGAGTCCGGGCCAGGCGGCGTCCGGCGGCGAGTGGCGTGCCGCGGCGATCGTGCGCTCGACCAGGGAGGTCAGGCCGTCGGCGCCGGTGACCGTCGTCGAGCCGGACGCCGTCCGCCCGTCGAGGTGCAGCCGCAGCCGCACGGTGGTGGTCGCGTCGGCCACGTTCTGGTGGATCGCGGAGTTCGCGAAGCGGGTCAGCGCCTCGGCGGAGTGGTCGGCGAGGACCTCGGCCTCGGCGCCGGCCCCGGCCAGCCGCCGCACCAGCTCGACAACCCGCCCGGCGATGTCGAGCTCGGCGCTCATGCCCGCACCCCCACCCGGACGTTGGTGAAGCGGGCCGGTGCGGCCGGGTGCCCGGTGTGCCCGACCTGGCCGGGCTGGCCCTTGCCGCAGTTGGGCGTGCCCCACGCGATCGACTCCGAGGAGAGCATGTCCATCGACTGCCAGAACTTCGGGCCGATCCCGGTGTAGGTGGGATTGCGCAGCATCCGGCCCCGCCTGCCGTTCTTGATCTCGTAGCCGATCTCGCAGCCGAACTGGAAGTTGAGCCGCCGGTCGTCGATCGACCAGGAGCGGTTGATGTCCATCAGGACGCCGTCGTCGGTCGCCGCGATGATCTCGTCAAGCGTGTGCGGCCCGGGCTCCAGGCCGACGTTGGTCATCCGGACCATCGGCAGCCGCGCCCAGCCGTCGGAGCGCACGCTGCCCGCGTAGTCGAGCCCGGCCATCGCCGCCGAGTCGCGGCCGGCCAGCACGCCGACCCAGCGGCCGCCCCGCACCGCGTCGCGCTTGACCGCCGGGGAGCCCTCGTCGTCGTAGCCGAAGCTGCCGAGCGCGCCCGGGATCGTCGGGTCGATGGTGATGTTCATCAGGTCGGAGCCGTAGCGCAGCGTGCCGAGCTGGTCGAGGTCCAGCCACGAGGTCCCGGCGAAGGCGGCCTCCCAGCCGAGGATGCGGTCGAGCTCGATCGCGTGGCCGACGGACTCGTGGATCTGCAGGGCAAGCTGCTCGCCGCCGAGGATGAGGGTGGTCTCGCCGGACGGGCAGAGCGGCGCGGTGAGCAGGGCGCGGGCCTCGTCGGCCATCCGGGCGGCGTGGTCGGTCAGGGCCAGCTCGTCGACGAGCTCCCAGCCGCGGGTGCCGTACTGACCGCGGTGCGAGGGCCAGGAGCGGCGCTGGATCTCGCCGTCGCCGTACGCGCTGGCGGTGACGCCCGCGCCGCACTCGCGGATGTGCTGATCGATGCGGTGGCCGTCGCTGGAGGCGAACCACTTGCGGGTGTCCCAGATCTGGTAGATGCCCTCGGCCAGGTCGGCGCCGGCGTCGCGTGCGGCGGCGGTGGCCGCCACGAGCAGGTCGCCCTTTACCGACAGGGGCACCGACAGCGGATCGACCTCGCACCCGCTGGCCCAGCTCGCCGTGACGGCGGCGGTCGGGGTCAGGTCGATGGCCGGGCCCGGCACGAGCGCGCTCGCGGCGGCGATCTCCGCGGCCCGGCGGCCGGCCGCGCGGGCGGCGGCGCCGGACAGGTCGGGCACGGCGTAGAAGCCCCAGCTCGAGCCGACCAGCGCGCGCACGCCGATGCCCGCGCTCTCGTCCGAGCTCAGGTCCTCGATGTCGCCGTCGCGGGCGCTCATCGTCTCGGTGCGGCGCAGCATCACCCGCGCGTCCGCGTAGCGCGCCCCGGCGTCGAGCGCGGCCTGCACGGCCGCGCCGGCCTCGTCGAAGTGATCAACACTCATGCCCGAACCCTAGCGGGCGCCTCCGACACTCCCCGGTTGAATCGATGGCCATGATGCTCTGGTGTGGAGCGTTCACACGTGCGTAACATTATGAATCCTTCTCGCGTTCGTGCGTCCCGGAAGGGAACCCCCATGCGCCGACGCCTTGCCCCCCTGCTCACCGTCACCCTCGTCGCGGCCACCGTGCTCAATCCGCTGCTCGCCACGCCGGCGGCGGCCGCCTACTCCACCAACGACTACTGCCTCGGCGAATGCTCGGACATCCTGCCGCCGGGGCAGAACGGCAACGCCGACCTGCTCGAGATCCTGAGCCACCAGGCCCTCGGCACGATGCCCGCGCACTCCGGCGACCAACTGGCCCGGTACGCGAACCTGACCTACAACTACACCGGCCTGACCGGCCAGCAGATCAACACGTTCTTCAACGACAGCAGCTACGGCGTGCCCGCCAACCAGGTGGAGCGCAGCTACTCACCGCGTTCCGACGTGACCGTGGTGCGCGACAAGGCCCTCGGCATCCCGCACATCACCGGAACCACCCGGGCCGGCACGATGTTCGGCGCGGGCTACGCCGGCGCCGAGGACCGGCTGTTCCTGATGGACCTGATGCGCCACGTCGCCCGCGGCCAGCTGACCTCGTTCGCCGGCGGCGCGGCGGGCAACCGGGAGCTGGAGCAGAGCGTCTGGCGCAACTCGCCGTACACCGAGGCGGACCTGCAGGCGCAGATCGACGCGCTGCGCGTCTCCGGGACCCGCGGCGCCCAGCTCTACGCCGACGTGCAGTCGTACATCGCCGGGATCAACAAGTACATCGCCGACTGCATGTCCGCCCGGGACTGCCCCGGCGAGTACGTGCTGACCGGGCACCTGGACGCGGCCACCAACGCCGGCGGACCGGTGAACTTCCAGCTGACCGACCTGATCGCGGTCGCCGGCGTGATCGGTGGCCTGTTCGGCGGCGGTGGCGGAACCGAGATGCAGTCGGCCCTGGTCCGGATCGCGGCCCGGGCGAAGTACGGCAACGCGATCGGCGATCAGGTCTGGACCGCGTTCCGGTCGCAGAACGACCCCGAGGCCGTGCTCACCCTGCACAACGGGCAGTCCTTCCCGTACGGCGCCGGCGACCCGAACGCGGCCGGCGTGGCGATGCCGGACGCCGGCACCGCGACGCCCGAGCCGCTGGTCTACGACAAGACCGGCTCGGCCGTCTCAGCCGCGGCGACCGGCACCAGCGCCATCGCCGAGTCGCTCGGCGGGCTGCGGGTCGACGGCCGGCACCGCGGCATGTCCAACGCGGCGGTGATCTCGGCGGCCCACTCGGCGACCGGGCACCCGATCGCCGTCTTCGGCCCGCAGACCGGCTACTTCGCGCCGCAGCTGCTGATGCTGCAGGAGCTGCAGGGCCCGGGGATCAGCAGCCGGGGCGTCGCCTTCTCCGGGCTGAACCTGTACACCCTGATCGGCCGCGGACCGGACTACGCGTGGAGCGCCACGTCGTCGGTGCAGGACATCACCGACACCTTCGCCGCCGAGCTCTGTGAGACCGACGGCAGCGCGCCGACCGCCGCCTCGACCCACTACCTCTACCACGGTCAGTGCCTGGCCATGGAGCCGCTGTCGCGGACCAACTCCTGGGCGCCGACGACGGCCGACTCGACGCCCGCGGGCTCCTACCGGCTGACCATGCTGCGCACCAGGTACGGCCTGGTGAGCTGGCGCGGCCTGGTCGGCGGTAAGCCGGTCGCGTTCACCAGCCTGCGCTCGACCTACCGGCACGAGGCCGACTCGGCCATCGGGTTCCAGATGTTCAACGAGCCCGACCAGATGGGTACGCCGGCGGCGTTCGCCGCCTCGGCGTCGACGATCTCGTTCGCGTTCAACTGGTTCTACGTCAACTCCGCCGACGCGGCGTACTTCATGTCGGGCGCCGCGCCGGTGCGCGCGGCCGGCGCCGACCCGAACCTGCCCACCCGGGCGCAGGCCGCCTACGAGTGGGCCGGCTGGAACCCGGACACCAACACGGCCACCTACCAGCCGCAGGCGAGCCATCCGCAGGCGGTCAACCAGGACTACTTCATCAGCTGGAACAACAAGCAGGCGGCGAACTACTCCGCGGCCGACGGCAACTTCAGCTTCGGCGCGGTGCACCGCGGCGACCTGCTGGACCGGCCGATCAAGGCGGCGCTGCAGGCCGGGACCAGGTTCGACCGGGCCTCGCTGCTCAGCGTCGTCGAGTCGGCGGGCACCACCGACCTGCGCGGCTCGGAGGTCCTCGACGACCTGCTCCGGGTGATCGACACCGGCACGGTCACCGACACCGCGCAGGCGGCCGCGGTGGCCAAGCTGCGCGCCTGGCAGCAGCGCGGTTCGCACCGGATCGAGACCGCCGCGGGCAGCCACGCCTACCAGGACGCCGAGGCCATCCGGATCTTCGACGCGTGGTGGCCGCGGCTGGTGTCGGCGCAGTTCGAGTCCGGGCTGGGCGACGGGCTGTACCAGGCGCTGGTCGACACGCTGCAGATCAACGAGTCGCCCTCGGGCGGCCAGACCGGGCGGCACTCCAGCCTGCCGACCGCGGCCAACGAGGCGCAGTCGCACAAGGGCTCGTCCTTCCAGTACGGCTGGTGGGGCTATGTCGAGAAGGATCTGCGCGCGGCGCTGGGCGACCAGGTCGCGGGCTGGCCGCGGACGTACTGCGGCGCGGGCGCGCTCGGCGCCTGCCGCGGCGCGCTGCTGACCAGCCTCTCGGCCGCGCTGGCCGAGCCGGCCGCCACCACCTATCCCGGCGACACGCACTGCGCCGCCGGCGACCAGTGGTGCGCCGACGCGATCGTGCAGTCGCCGCTGGGCGGCATCACGCACGACCCGATCGCCTGGCAGAACCGCCCGACGTACCAGCAGGTGGTCTCGTTCCCGGCCAAGCGCGGCGACGACCTGTCCAACCTGGCGGCCGGGCGGCCGGTCACCGCGTCGAGCAGCCAGCTGTTCTATCCGGCGGCCAACGCGGTCGACGGCAGCCCGACCACCCGGTGGGCCAGCTCGTCCGCCGACAACCAGTGGCTGCGCATCGACCTGGGCGCGAGCCGGTCGGTGGCCCGGATGGTGATCAGGTGGGAGGCGGCGTACGCGACCGCGTACCGGATCGAGGTGTCCGCCGACGGCGGCACCTGGACCCCGGTGGCGGCCGTGACCGGCGGCAACGGCGGCCTGGACAACGTCGCCTTCACCGCGACCGCCGCCCGCTACGTCCGCCTGTACGGGCAGACCCGGGCCACCACGTACGGCTTCTCGGCGTACGAGGTGGAGCTCTACTCGCGTTAGAGGGTGGACCGTTCCGGTGAGGTGGCCGTCGCCCGCGTGCAAGACGGTTCCTCACCGGGACGGCCACGCTCAACCCCCGGCCCCGACCCGGCCATAGGGTCGGCGCGGCCGTTGAGGATCATGGGACGCGCCGCCGGCCGGGCGGGTGCGGACAAGCGGGGTGTGTTCTTGATCTTCGGGTTCATCGGGTTGTTGTGCTGGGCACTCGTGGTCGCACACCTGTTCTCCAGGCGGGTGTACTCGGTGGTGGTCGACGCCGCCCGGGGCCGACCGGCACGAGCGGCGGCGGTCGCGGCCGGGCTGCAGCTGGGCGGGCTGCTGGCGTTCGGCCTGTTCTGCATCGCGGGGATCGCACTCGCACGGCACTTCGATGCGGCTCGGTACGCGGCCTACGCCGTCGTGCCGGGATGCCTGCTCTACACGCCGCTGCTGGTCCTCGCCCTGCCCGGTGGACCCGGCGGCTATCGACACGTCCGCGGCGACCTCGGCGAGGCCGGAGCCGACCGCCGGGTGGCGCGTGCCGCGGCGTGGGCCGCCGGTCCGTTCGCGGTCCTCGGCCTGGCCGCGGTGCTGTCCGGCCTGGTCGCCACGTTCGGTCCTTGACGGTGCCGTCGTCGGCACGGTCGATGGGGCCGCGGGACGGAGGCCCGGCGTCAGGCGACCGAGCGGATCCGGGTGACCAGGACGGAGCCGAGCACCGTCACCGCGGCCACCGTCAGGTAGAGCGTCGGATAGCCACCGAGGTAGGCCACGATCGGGAAGGCCAGCGCGGGACCGAGCACCTGGGGCGCCGAGTTGGCGATGTTGATGATGCCGAGGTCCCGGGCCCGGTCCTGCGCGGCCGGGAGCACCTGGGTGATCAGTGCCTGGTCGACGGAGAGGTAGACGCCGAAGCCCAGCCCGAGAACGGCCGCGGCGGTCAGGGCGCCGGCCCAGGTCGGCCAGAACGCGAGGAGCAGGGCCGCGGCGGCCATGACGTACCCGGACACGATCACCGAGGGCTTGCGCCGGCCGGTGCGGTCCGACAGCACCCCGCCGACGACCACGGTCAGCAGGGTCGCGGCGGTGTACACGACGATGAGCAGCAGCAGCCCGGTGTCGGGGTCCGGGTGGCCCACCCGGTCGCGCAGGAAGTACAGCAGGTAGAGCGTGGCCATGGCGTTGCCGAGCTGCACCAGGAAACGGGTGATCCAGGCCCAGCCGAAGTCGGGGTTGTCGCGCACGTTGAACCGGAACGAGCCGAGCAGCGCCCGGCCGCTGAGCCGCGGCACGGTGCCGGGCGCCGCCGGGGGATCGGGCGTGGCCAGCACGAACGGCGCCGCGCTCAGCACGACCAGCACGCCGATCAGCAGGTAGCCGCCGGTGCCGGTCACCACGAGGGTGACCAGCAGGACGCCGATGACCACGCCGATCGACTGGGTCAGGCCGACCCAGCCGGAGACCAGCCCGCGCTGCCGTACCGGCGCGCGGTCCGGGACGATCGCGGTGAGCCCGGCCTGCAGGGTGTTGAGCCCGACCTGCGCCGCGCACCAGCCGAGCGTCAGCCCGAGCACGGTGTGCTGCGCGGCCAGCAGGGTCAGGCCGGCGCAGCCGAGCAGCGCGCCGACGGCGATCCAGGTGTGCCGGCGCCCGGTGCGCGCGGTCGTGGCGTCCGACAGGGCGCCCGCGATCGGGCCGACCAGGACGGCGACCAGCGCGCCGGCGCCGGTGACGATGCCGAGCACGGTGGTCTTGTCGTCGCCCGCCACCGCCTGCACCTGGTTGGGCAGCAGCACCTGGAGCGGGCCGAAGTAGGCCATCCACAGGCCGAGGTTGGCCAGCGACAGCAGGCCGATCCAGCGGGCGCCGACCCGGGCGGTCGGCTCCGCGGTCGCGGTCTCCGGGACGGTCACGGCTGGTTCGCCAGCGCCGAGCGGAGCCAGGCGTACGAGTCCTTCGGGGTGCGGACCTGGGTGTCGTAGTCGACGCGGACCAGCCCGAAGCGCTGGTGGTAGCCCTCGGCCCACTCGAAGTTGTCCATCAGCGACCAGACGAAGTACCCGCGGACGTCGACGCCGGCGTCGATGGCCTCGCGCAGCGCGCGCAGGTGACCGTCGAGGTACTCGATCCGCGCGGTGTCGTGCACCAGGCCGTCCGCGTCGGGCACATCCTCGGTGGAGCAGCCGTTCTCGGTGATGTAGATCGGCGGCAGCGCGGCGCCGTAGCGCTCACGCAGCCCGACCATCAGGTCGCGCAGCCCGCCGGGCACGACGGGCCAGCCGAACGCGGTCTGCGGCACGCCCTCGATCGGCAGCATCTCGAACGGCAGCGGGCTGTCGGCGCCCGCCGCGCCGACCCGGGTCGGCTGGTAGTAGTTGACGCCGAGCGCGTCTACGGGCGTGCTGATGATGTCGAGGTCGCCGTCGCGGATGAACGGCGAGTCGTCGCCGAGCCCCGGCAGCTCCGGATACCGGCCGGTCAGCATCGGGTCGAGGAAGAGTCCGTTGTGGAACGCGTCGTAGACCGCGGCCGCGACGGCGTCCTCGGCCCCGGGCCCGGCCGGCTGCACCGGCGTGCAGTTGTTGGTGATCATCACCTCGGTGGCGCCGCGATCGCGCAGCGCCCGCACCGCCAGGCCGTGGCCGAGCAGCTGGTGGTGCGCGGCCGGGAGCGCCTCGAACATCAGCGCCCGCCCGGGCGCGCCGGTGCCGAAGGCGTAGCCCTCGGCCAGGTGCACGATCGGCTCGTTCAGGGTGATCCAGCGGGTGACCCGGTCGCCGAGCCGGTCCGCGACGACGGCCGCGTACTCGGCGAACCGGTACGCGGTGTCGCGGTTCAGCCAGCCGCCGGCGTCCTCCAGCTCCTGCGGCAGGTCCCAGTGGTACAGCGTGGGGACCGGCGCGATCCCGCGCGCCAGCAGGGCGTCGACCAGGCCGTCGTAGAAGTCCAGGCCGCGGGGGTTGGCGGGCCCGGAGCCGCCGGGCTGGATCCGGGGCCAGGCGATGGAGAACCGGTAGGCGCGCACACCCAGGTTGGCGAGCAGCTCCACGTCCTGCGGCCAGCGGTGGTAGTGGTCGCAGGCGACGTCGCCGGTGTCGCCGTCGCGGACGCGGCCGGGCGTGTGTGCGAAGGTGTCCCAGATCGACGTGCCCCGGCCGTCCTCGTGCACGGCGCCCTCGATCTGGTAGGACGCGGTCGACACGCCCCACAGGAAGCCCGGCGGAAAGCTCGGCAGCGCGCCCATGACCCACATCCCCTCAAAGGTGAACGCGGCTCAGGTTAGTGCCGGGGTGAGGGCTGCGGTAGGGGTCGGGCGGGCCTGGTGTCAGTCGGGCGGGAGCAGGTCACCGGGGGAGATCTCCGCGTCCAGCGGCTCGGTCAGGTGCAGCACGTCGTCGGCCTTCGTGACCGACCGCTCCGTGTAGTGGCGACCCGCGAGCTCGTAGAGCTGCAGCGTGCCGGTCTCCTGCTCGATCAGCAGGTACCACCGGATGCCGGCGTCCGCGTAGTAGTGCATCTTCAGCACCCGGTCGGTGGCGGCATTCGAGGGCGAGACGATCTCGCACACCACCACGATCGACTCGGCGTCGATGACCAGCTCGTCAAAGTCGATCTTGTAGCTGATGACGAGGTCCGGAATCGGGATCCGGTTGGGTCGCAACCGCACGTTCACGGCCTCGTGGATGTAGAGGCCGGCGGCACGGGCGGCGGTCCGGAGTGCGAACTTCAGCTCACTGGAGATGTGCTGATGCCGGGGAGTCGGTGCCGGGGTCACGTACAAGCTCCCGTCGAAGAGTTCGACGCGCTCGGAGGTCTCGCCCAGCGCGAGGAACTCCTGCTCTGTCATCGGCACTCCCCGGCCGAAGATGGCGGACGTCATGACCCGAGCTTCCCACAGGTGAGCATGATCGTGCCGTTCACAGATTCAGGCCGGTGACTCGGACGAGCTGCATCACCGACTGCTCGACGTAGCCCTGCGCCGACAGCATGTAGCTGTGCAGCAGACCCCGTTCCGGCTCCGCGACGAGGTAGCACGGGATGCCCGCCTGCGCGTACGCGTGCATCTTCAGCGACCAGTCCACCGTCGCGCTGGTCGGGGACGTGATCTCGCAGACCAGGCGCACCGACCTGGCGTCGACCAGCGGCTGGTCCGGGTCGATGGTGCCCGCGATGATCAGGTCCGGCACCGCGATCCGGCCGGGTCCCAGGTGCACCGGCACGCCCGCGATCACGTTCAGGTCCGCGCGGTTCGCCCGGAGCGCGTTGCCCAGCGCGCTGAGGATCATCTGATGTCTCGGCGTGTCCCTCGGGCAAGCCAGTACCCCGCCGTCCCACAGCTCCGTGCGGGCCGACGTCTCGCCGAGCTGCACATAGTCGGCCTCCGTCGTGGCGAGGGCTTCGAGAGGCAGGCTGCGGCCGATCAGCGTTGACGTCATGCACACTCCCGGGTCACGAATGCGAGTTCTTCGGACAGGCCCCCGGCGGGGGAGATCAGTAGGCCGGCCGCCGCCGGTTCCACGCGGTGGTGCTCGTAGACGTCGGCGTTGTCGGCGAGGCTGCCGAGGTAGCGCTCCGCGTACGCGGCGGGCAGCCCGGCCCAGTCGATGATCGGGTCGCGGGCGACGCCGCAGCGGAAGACGTCGCGCCGGCGCTGCACGGCGACCGCCGCCAGCCAGCCGCCGAGGCCGGTGCCGCGCACCGCGACCCGGTTCAGGTCCAGGTCGGGGTGCTTGCCGGTGAGGGAGTGCAGCGCGTCGATCTGGTCGGTCAGCGCCACGTCGGCCAGCCGTCGGTAGATCACCTTCTCGAAGCTCGGCGCCACTCCCGGCGTACCCCGGGAGTCGACGCTGACCACGACGAAGCCGGCGTCGGCCCACCACTGCCGCTCCTGCCACCGGGCCGGGTCGGAAACGACCTCCTGATGTCCCGGCCCCGCGCCCAGCTCGAGCAGGACCGGCAGCCGGGTGCCGGTCACGTGGCCGGTGGGGTAGAGGACCCCGCTCGGCAGCCGCCGGTCGGTCACCCGCTCGAGGACCGGCGCCGGCGCGTACGGGAGCGGCTCGGCCAGCGACGGCAGCGTCATGACGGCTGAGCCGCGGACCACCGTCAGGTCGGTGATGAGCACGTCGCCGCCGACCGCCGCGGTGTGCCAGCCGGGCTCCTCGGTGAGCCGGCGGGCGCTGACGCCGCCGGCCTGTGCCGTGCGGACCGCGAAGACGTGCTGCTCGGCTGGCTCGCCCTCGGTGCCCTCGACGATGATCTCGGGGCCGCCGGCCGGCCGCGGCAGGACGCCGGCGACCCGGCGCACGTAGAGGCCGGGCGGGGTGATCAGGCTGCCGTCGGCGAAGAGGCAGCGGGCGTCGAAGCCGTCGTGTGCCAGCTCGCCGCCGACCATGACCCGGCCGTCGGGCAGCAGCCGGGGCGTGCCCGGCACGGGCTCGACCCAGCGCGCGTCGGCGAGCTCGGCGTGCACCTGGGTCTCGCCGGTGCGCGGGTCGACCGAGAGCACCAGGCCGTGCTGCTGGGTGCGCCGCAGCACCGTGATCAGGGCGTTGCCGGCGCCGCCCCAGCGCACGTCGACCAGGTACGGGTAGGTCTCGCGGTCCCAGTGCACGTCGACCCAGCCGCCGTACAGGTCCAGCAGGTGCAGGCTCGGCGCAGGGGTGCTACGTACGGCCAGGATCAAAGTCCCGTCGGGCGACCACCACCAGCCGCGGTCGCGGCCGAACTGTGCCGCGACCGGCTCCGCGGCACCCCAGGTCGCGCCGCCGCCGGTCTCGCCCGCGAGCAACTGATCGTCGGAGCCGGTGACCACCCGCAGGCAGCCGTCCGGGGTGAGGTAGCCGATGTGCCGCCCGGTGGGGTCGGGGCGCGGGTCCAGGGCCGCCTCGGCGGTGCCGATCCGCCCGGCGGTGGAGGAGAACAGCCCGCCCTCGTACGCCCAGGTCAGCACGTCGAGCTTCGCCGAGCCCGCGTACGCGTGGACGGGTCCCGCCGCGACCAGGGTGAGCGCCGCGGTGGCGACGTCGAGGGACCACAGCCCGGGCTCCGGGTCCCGCGGGCCGGCGGAGCGCAGGAACGCGACCCGCGCGCCGTCGTCGCCGACCGTCAGGGCGTGCGGGGTGCCGAAGCGGAACCCGCCGGTGCGGTCCGCGAGTTCGGGATACTCCACGCCGACCAGCATCGCCGATCACCGGCCCCTCCCGCCCGGCAAACCGCGCAGGTGGGGGCGGCCCACGCTCGCGCGTAGAGTGGCGCGCGTGACGAATGCGCTGCCCGCACGCCGCCTGATGCTCGTGCACGCCCACCCCGACGACGAGGTCACCGGCACCGGCGCCACCATGGCCCGGTACGTCTCCGAGGGCGCCGGCGTGACGCTGGTGACGTGCACGCTCGGCGAGGAGGGCGAGATCCACGTCCCCGAGCTGGCGCAGCTCGAGGCCCGGCAGGCGGACCAGCTCGGCGGGTGGCGGATCGGCGAGCTGGAGCGGGCCTGCGCGGCGCTCGGCGTCACCGACTACCGCTTCCTCGGCGGCGCGGGACGCTACCGCGACTCGGGGATGATGGGCGAGCAGACCAACGACCACCCCCGGGCGTTCTGGCGGGCCGACCTCGAGGAGGCGGCCCGGCTGTGCCTGGAGATCATGCGGGAGGTACGCCCGCAGGTCCTCATCACCTACGACGAGAACGGCTTCTACGGCCACCCCGACCACATCCAGGCGCACCGGGTCGCGATGCGCGCGGCGGAGCTGGCCGAGGCCGAGGGCTTCGGGCCGGAGAAGATCTACTGGACCGCCATGCCGCTGAGCGTGCTCGAGGGCGGCATGGAGGCGTTCCGGGGCATGGACGACAACCCGTTCGCCGACGTGGAGAACGTCGAGGACCTGCCGTTCGGCCACCCGGACGACGAGATCGCGGCCCGGATCGACGGCACGGACTTCTACGAGCGCAAGGTCGCCGCGATGCGCGCGCACGCGACCCAGATCCCGGCCAACTCCTGGCTGTACGGCATCGCCGGCGACTTCGGCGGCGAGTTCATGGGCGTCGAGTACTTCACCCTGGTCAAGGGCGAGCGCGGCGAGGTGAGCGGCCCGCACAAGTGGGAGGCCGACCTGTTCAGCAACGTGGTCGGGCGATGACCCTCGAGGCTCCCGCCTCCCCGTCGGCCGATCCGGCGCCACCGGCCGAGCCGAGCCGGAGGCTCGAGACGACGATCCGGACCGCCGGGCTGGTCGTGGCGATGCTCGCCGCGGTCTTCACCGCCGTCCTGGAGCTGGTGCTGACCCCGCTGCGGATCGACGGGATACCGATCGGGGTCGCGGTGCCGGCGGCCGTGGTCGGCAATCTGGCGATCTGCTGGTTCGCCGTGACGACCGTGGGGCGGCGCTGGGCGCTCGGGCCGCCGTGGGCGGTCTGGACATTGATCATGTTCGCGGCGGCCGGGTTCCGCACCCCGGAGGGCGACTATCTGATCAGCGGCGACAACTGGGTCGCGCTGGTGATGATCCTGGTGGGAAGCCTCACATTCGCGGTGTACACGTACCGCCAGATCCTGAAGCCGCCGCCTGTCACAAAGATGTGACGACCCCTCGTGGCGTTTGTCGCGATCGCCGCCCGACCTGCACACTTGCGCCGTGTTCGCCTCTGAGCCCTCCGTCGATCAGGCCCCAACGACCGTGCCGCAGCCGGTGCCACCGCAGGATGCGAGCCCCGCCGAGGGCCCGGCCGGCCGCCGGCGGATCGTCGTGGTCGGCACCGTCGCGGCCGTGCTCATCGCGGGAGCGGCCGCGGCCGCCTGGGCGTACGTCGGCGACGTGCCGCGCGGCACCAGCGTCCTCGGCGTCGACCTGGGCGGGATGTCGCGCACCGACGCCGAGCGCACGCTGACCAACGGCGTCGGGCCGCGCACCAGCCACCCGGTCACGGTGAGGCTGGCGGGCAGGAGCTTCTCGATCGAGCCCGCCGCCATCGCCATGACGCTCAACGTCGACCTGTCCGTCGGCCGGGCCATCCGCAGCGGCAGCCCGGCGCTGTTCGGTGGCCGGACGGTGCCGCCGGTGATCGAGCTGGACGAGGCGAAGCTCGAGGCGGTGCTGCGCGCGGAGGTCGACCCGAAGCAGATCACGCTGAAGAAGCCCGGCATCGCGTACGCGGGGCTGACGCCGGAGGCCACCCACCCGGCGCCGGGCCGGAACCTCGACGTGCCGGCCGCCGCCGCCGCGATCCGGCGGTCCTGGCTGACCGGCGGCGCGGCCGAGATCGAGCTGGTCACCAAGCCGCCGGCGACCACGGCGGAGCAGGTCGACGCGCTGGTGGCCCAGCTGGCCGTCCCGGCCGTCGCGGCGCCGGTCAAGGTCACCGTTGGTGACCGTTCGTTCACGTTGACGCGCAAGGCGATCGCCAAGGGCCTGGTCTTCCGCGCCGACGACAACGGCCTGCTGACCCCGGCGATCGACGGCGCGCGGCTGCACGCCGCCGCGGCGAAGGAGTTCGCCAAGGTCGAGACCCCGCCCGAGGCGGCGAAGATCGTGCTGAAGGGCGGGAAGCCGAAGATCGTGGCGGGCCGCCCAGGCGACCTGGTCGACCTGAACCTGCTCGGCCCGGCGCTGCTCGGCATGCTGCCCAACCCGGCGCCCCGGGCCGTCACCGCGAGCCTCACCTCGCAGGCCGCCGCCCTGACCGACGCCGACCTGACCCGGCTCGGCATCAAGGAGAAGGTCTCCACCTTCACCACGCACTTCACCGGCGGCGGCGGTTCCCCGCGCAGCCAGAACATCATGACCATCGCCCGGGCGGTCGACGGCGCGCTCGTGCTGCCCGGCGCGACGTTCTCGCTGAACGGGCACACCGGCGAGCGCGACTACGACGCCGGCTACCAGGACGCGCCGGTCATCGTCGGCGGCAAGCTCGAGCCGGGCGTCGGCGGCGGTGCCTCGCAGTTCACCACGACGCTCTTCAACGCCGCCTACTACGCGGGGCTCGAGGACGTCGAGCACAAGCCGCACTCGTTCTACTTCTCCCGCTATCCGCCGGTCATCGAGTCGACGATCTTCTACCCGACGCTCGATCTGAAGTTCAGGAACACCACGCCGTACGGGATCTTCATCGACACGTCGTACACCAACAGGTCCGTGACGGTCACGATGTGGAGCACCAAGGTCTACGACAGCGTCAAGACCGTGCTCGGCCCGCGTCGCGACCTCACCTCGCCGCAGACCGTGCACCGCGAGGCGGGGCCGAAGTGCATCACCAGCAGCGGGCTACCGGGCTTCACCCAGGACGCGTGGCGCGTCATCCGCAAGGACGGCAAAGAGATCGAGCGCGAGAAGTTCACCTGGCGTTACGATCCCGAGCCACGATTCATTTGCGGCGAGAAGCCGTAGCTCGTCAGGGGAGTACGCCATGAAGCAGCGTTGGGTGCCGGTCGCGGTGCTGGCGGTCGTTCTGTTCGCGATCAATGCGATAGCGCGGCTCGTCATCCGCATCGGCTTCACCGACAACGAGACGGCCGAGAGCCGGGTCTCGCTGATCATGTTCGCCACCATCGGCATCGTGCTGGCGATCGTGACCTTCGTCCGGGCGCAGCGCGTCCCGGCGGGCACCTGGCTGCCCGAGGTCGGTGCCGCGGCGCTCGGCGGCATGCTGCTGACCATCCTGGTCGGCCCGTTCATCAGCGGCGACACCCCGTTCGCCGCGGGCGCGGGCAACTTCTTCTCGCAGGTCTGGCTCTACGGCGGCTTCGCGATCGTCGGCACGCTGCTCGGCTACTGGATCGCCACCATGCTCGGGCGCGACTACCGCTCCCGCTCGCTGGCGGCCTTCGCCAAGGCGAAGACCACCAAGCCGCGCCGGGTCGTCCGCCGCTGAGCCGCCGCGCCGGTCAGTCCGGCGCCTCGCGGGTCAGGTAGGTGTGGTGGGTGCGGAAACCGAGCCCCTGGTAGAGCGCGGTCGCGGGGGTGTTCCGCTCCTCGACCTGCAGGTAGGCCCGCGCGGCGCCGCGCTGCGTCGCCCAGCCGGCCACCGCGCGCATCAGGTGCCGGCCCAGGCCCATCCGGCGGGCGGCGGGCGCGGTCTGCACCAGGGAGACCCCGAGCCAGCGATCCGGGCCGGTGACCGCGCCGCGGCCGACCGCGAGCAGGTCGCCGGCCTCGTCCCGCACGGACGCGAAGACCACCTCCGGTACGCCGGTGAGCAGCTGCCTCGCGACCGCGGGCAGCGCGCCCTTGTGCTCGGCGACCATCTCGTACCAGGCGTCGGCGGGGCTGTCGGCGAGCTCGACCGGCGGCAGGTCCCGCCGCGGCGCGACGTCGCCGACCAGGGCGTGCACCGGGGCGGTCTGCACGAGCGTCAGCGGGCGGGCCGTCCAGCCGCGGCCGTCGAGCGCGGCGTTGACCGGGGCGGCCAGCGGCATCGGAGTGTTGATCATCGGGCGCTGGCCGCGGGCCGCGTACCACTGCTCGACGGCGTCGATGGCGGCCTCGAGCGTGCGGTCCGGGTCGCCGACCGCGAGCGCGGCGTTGGCCCGTCCCGTCCAGTTCTCCGCCGCGCGCAGGATCCAGCCGCCCAGCCGGGCCTGGATCGGGGCCGGCCAGGCCTCGTTCGCGGCGAGTTCGAGGGCGACCACCTCCGCGGCGGGCGGCCGGCGGGCGGGCGGCACCCGCTTGGCGCGGTGCACCTCCCCCAGCGGTACGCGCAGCGTCCCCTTGGCGGTGGCCAGCGTGAGTTCCGTCTCGGTCAGCTCGACCAGCTCGCCGAGAGCGTCGGCGAAAAGTGGACGATTTTGGGAAACGCCTACAATTCGGCGAACCACCACCCGGTGTCCCACATCCTGCCGTCGGAGCACGTGCCACCTCCTTCCGGCGAGATACTAGGCTCTGCTCGTACCGCCGCGGTGTCCCGCGGCGTGGCTCTGGAAGGGAAAGACCGTGACCTACATCATCGCTGAGCCCTGCGTCGATGTGCTCGACAAGGCATGCATCGAGGAATGCCCCGTCGACTGCATCTACGAGGGCAATCGGATGCTCTACATCCACCCCGATGAGTGTGTCGACTGCGGTGCCTGCGAGCCGGTCTGCCCGGTGGAGGCCATCTTCTACGAGGATGACGTGCCGGAGCAGTGGAAGGACTACACGACCGCGAACTACGAGTTCTTCGAGGACCTCGGTTCGCCCGGTGGCGCCTCCAAGGTCGGCAAGATCGACAAGGACACCCCGTTCGTGACTTCGCAGCCGCCGCGCGGCGACGCACACTGACCGTGCTGTCGGCCAAGCTGCCCGATTTCCCCTGGGACCTGCTGGAGCCGGCCAAGGCGGTCGCCGCGGCGCACCCGGCCGGCATCGTGGACCTGTCGATCGGCACCCCGGTCGACCCGGTCCCGACGCTGATCCGGGCGGCGCTGGACGGCGCGTCCGACGCGCCCGGCTACCCGCTGACGGCCGGCACGCCGGAGCTGCGCGCGGCCATCGCCGGCTGGCTGGCCCGCGCCTGCGGTGCCTCCGGCCGGCTCGGCGTGCTGCCGACCATCGGCTCCAAGGAACTGGTGGCGTGGCTGCCGACGCTGCTCGGCGTCCGCCCCGGTGACGTCGTCGTCATCCCGCAGGTCTGCTACCCCACCTACGAGGTCGGCGTCCGCCTCGCCGGCGCCGAGGTGGTGCGCTCCGACTCGCTGACCGCGCTCGGCCCGGACCCGCGGGTCAAGCTGGTCTGGATCAACTCGCCGTCCAACCCGACCGGCCGGGTGCTGCCCGCCGCGCACCTGCGCAAGGTGGTCGACTGGGCCCGCGAGCGCGGCGCGGTCGTGGTCAGCGACGAGTGCTACCTGGCGCTGGGCTGGGACGAGACCCCGGTCTCGGTGCTGGCCGACGAGGTCTGCGGCGGCGACTACACCGGCGTCGTCTCCGTGCACTCGCTCTCCAAGCGCTCCAACCTGGCCGGCTACCGGGCCGGCTTCCTCGGCGGCGACCCGGCGCTGATCGCGGAGCTGCTCGCGGTCCGCAAGCACGCCGGCATGATCGTGCCCGCGCCCGTGCAGGCCGCGATGGTCGCCGCGCTGGGCGACGAGACGCACGTGACCGCGCAGCGGGAGCTTTACTCGGCCCGCCGCGAGGTGCTCCGGGACGCGCTCGTCAAGGCCGGGTTCTCCATCGAGCACTCCACCGCGGGCCTCTACCTGTGGTCGACCCGCGGCGAGGACTGTTGGGCCACCGTGGACTGGCTCGCCCAGCGCGGCATCCTGGCCGCGCCCGGCGCGTTCTACGGCCCGGCCGCGGCCCGGCACGTCCGCATCGCGCTGACCGCGACCGACGAACGCGTCGCCGAGGCCGTCGCCCGCCTCACCTGATCCGCCGGTCGCGCCGTGCCGGCGGGTAGCGTTCCCGCATGGCTGAGCAACCGATGATCGTCGTCCGCGGCGAGGCGACCCGCGAGGTGCCGCCCGAGCTGGCGGTCTTCTCCGTGACCGCGTCCGCCCGCGACCGGGACCGGCAGACCGCGCTGACCCGGCTCACCGAGCGGGCCGCCGCGCTGCGCGGCCTCCTCGACGGATTCCCGGACGCCATCGAGCGCCGCGAGACCAGCGGCGTGCAGGTGCGTCCCGAGCTCAAGCGCGGCGGCGGCGAGCGCGTCGCCGCGTACTCGGGGAGCGTCACCACCACGGTCACCGTCACCGACTTCGGCGTCCTCGGCGAGCTGCTGCTGCGCCTGGCCGACCAGGACCAGGTCTCGGTCTCCGGGCCCTGGTGGCAGCTGCGGCCCGGCAGCCGGGCGGGCGCCGAGGTGCGGCGCGAGGCGATCGCCGACGCGCTCAGCCGCGCCCGCGAGTACGCCGAGGCCGTCGGCGCCGAGGTGGACCGGCTCGTGGAGATCCTCGACGACGGCACCGGCGGCGGGGCACAGCCGATGATGCGGATGGCCGCGTTCGGCGGGGCGCCGGACGCCGATCTCGAGCTCGACGTCGACCCGCAGCGGCAGACGGTGCACGCCTCGGTGATCGTCCGGGTGACCATCACCGAGCCGACGCTGTAGCTCCCGGGCCCGATAACGCGGAACACCGGGCGCACCTCGCGCCCATCGGGTATGCCCAGCCCGGGGGATGCCTCGCGGTCCCGCGTGATCCACCCGTTTCGGCCGCAGACGCCGCCGCGATGGGCGAGACTCGGCACCATGGCCCGTCGCGTGCTGCACCGGATCGCCAACGTGAACCCGGACAGCGTGACGACCCATTCCGACCGAGTGCTCTACAACTCGATCGGCGTCTTCATCGTGCTCTACTTCCTGTACGCGACCGTCGGCGGCGCCGCCTTCGTCGACGCCAGCTCGAACTACTCGCACCCGTGGTGGCGGTGGCTGGTCGGACCGCTGGTGGCGATCGGGGTGGTCGCGTACGACCGGGCCGTGGTCGGGCGGGTGGCGATCAACTACGAGCGCCTGGACTCGTCCGATCCCAAGGACCTGCTGCGCCGCCCCACCATCGGCCTGTACGCCGGCCGCCTCGCCATGGCCCTGCTCTTCGCGGTGATCATCACCGAGCCCCTGATGCTGGCCCGCTACCAGGCGGAGATCGACGCGCGGCTCAACGAGGTGCACAACGAGCAGATCAGTGCGGGCGAGGGCAGCGGGGCGATCGCCGCGTACGGCGCCCGGATGGGCGAGCTGAAGAGGCAGGCGGCGGCCGACGACGGCCTGGTGCGGGCGCTGACCGCGCGGGCGGCGGAGAAGCGCAGGGACGCCCGCAGGCTCTACGCGCAGGCCGTCGCCGACTCGGAGGGCAACGGCGCGTCCCGCCGGACCGGCTGCCCGCCCGGCGGCTTCTGCGACACCCTGATCCAGCGCTCCCGCAACCTCGACGACCAGGCCGCGAAGCTGGACGCGCAGGCCGTCCGCCTGCAGGACACCCAGAAGGCCGCCCGGACCGCGCGCGCCGCCGAGCAGGCGGACCTCACCGCGAAGATCGCCGATCAGCGTACGGTCAACGCGACGGTGATCCGGGCCGACGCCGGCTTCGGCGCCCGCACCCAGGCGATGTGGTACCTGGTCAGCACCGACTTCTGGGGGATCGGCGCCTTCTACATCGGCATCGCGCTGCTGTTGATCGCCCTGGACTGCGCGGCGGTCGGGCTGAAGTTCGTGTCGCACGGCAACGCGTACGAGCGGTCGGAGGCGCGGGCGGCCCGCGGCCGCGAGCACGAGGCGGCGATCGGCTACGAGCAGGTCCTCAAGGACTCCCGGCGGTACGCGGAGGCGACCTCGCGGGTGATGGCCGAGGGCATCGGCAAGGCCTCGCGGGACGAGGAGATCGCGGACGTCGCGATCGAACGCGCCCGCGCGCACCTCTACGACTCGGTGGCCGGCAGCCCGCTGCCGCCGCTGCCCGACGTCCCGCTGATCGAACACCACCCGACCGGTACGCGCACACTGCGCAATGTGGATAGCCTGCGGGCGTAGTGCAAGTTGCATTTCGGCGTTACGATTTCACTCCTGCGCACCGCCAGGCCCACGCTCTGTTACCGGCGGTGGCGCCACCCGGGCACCGACGGGCGCCCGGTGGTCATCAGGTGCGGCGGAGGCGGCGCGCAAACGCCGCCGCCGCCGTGATGACCGCCCGCCCAGCGTTCCCGACCCGGCACGGGCTCGGCCTCAGCGGGCGGCCGTGCCGGAGACCAGCACCGGGACCACGAAGACTGCCCCGGCGCAGGCCTTGTCGGAGTCGGGGTTCATCGCGAGGCCGTCCGGAACGGTGAACGCGCCGACGGTGTTGCGCGGGACCTCCCACGCCACCTTGACCGCGTTCTGCGCGACGACCACGCCGGTGTTCGCGCAGCCGGCCTCGCGATGCTCGTCGTCCGCGATGATGTTGCCCTGGCCCGGAGACACCGAGGTGATCCGGATCGGGAAGTCGTTGTCGTTCGTGACCGTCACGGTCAGGTTTCCGGTGCCGCCGGGCTCGAGCGCCTTGTTCAGGTCCGAGCGGGCGCGCAGGTTCAGCTCGACGACGGTTCCGGTGGCGTTGTGGCCCGTCTCCGAGTCCGTGATGCGCCAGTAGGCCCACACCGCGCCGGCGTTGACGACGACGGCCGCGGCCGCGGCGCCGGTCAGGATCGATCGGGTCCGCGCGTCGAGCCGGCGCAGCCAGCCGCGGCGGCGGGAGCCGCGCAGGTCGGCGGTGGGCTCGTCGTCGAGATCCACCTCGATCGTCCTCTCCGGCGTGGCCTGCACGCCCTCGGACGCCTCCTCGCCGCCGCCGCGCCGGGCCACGCTGTCACGCCGGGTGAGCACCTCACGCGCGGCCGGCAGGTCGCGGATCACGGCGTCGCCTCGGCGGCGCCGGTGGTGCGTGACGCGACGGCTGGCCGTCTGCTGAGCTTGCGCATTCGGAGCTTCCTCCTGCGGTGGTGCGGTGGCGAAAACCGGAGCATCTACTACATTCCCGGAAAATGCCTGGCTCCGTGATCGGGAATCCGTCCGCCGTTGCCCGCGCATAAATCGGACAGGAGGGTCTGTCCGGCTTAACCCGCACGAGGTACGCCGGAATGTGAACCGCCGGCACGCGCCCGACCTGCGGCAACGCGCTAAACCGAACTCATCGGGAAAGACGTCGCCGCTAGCACCGCGGGCCCGGCGAACCAAACTCGCGACGGTCACTGTCTCCGCCGTCCGCTCATCGCCGAGCGCCACTCATATGTCCGGTCCGCCGTCGGGCGGACCTTCTGTTGGTTCGTTGACTGCTCGAAAACCATGACCCACGGCGGGTCCGGCCGGCATCGGGCGACCGTCCGCTGTGTTCAGGAATACAGCGAAATCCGAGGGTCAGTACGGCCTAATCCGTTTGTGTGATCCCACACGGAGAGTGAGGCGGACGCACGTGGCCCCCGACGCCTTGTTTGACGCCGAGGGCCACGGGAACTCGGGGTGGCTACTGCTTCTCGGGCTCCGTCGGCGGGGGATCCGTGTCCGCGGAGGTCTCGACCGGCGGCGGGGTGGTGGTCGTAGCCGGCGCCGGGGCGGTGGTGGTGGGCGGGGCCGGTGGCGGGTCTGCCGTCTCAATCCCGCCACCGGCCGTCTGAGTGGCGGCGGTGGTCGGCGCGGCCGGTCCGGTGGGGGACGGGGTGGGGACCACCGCGTTCCGCGCGGCGGCGGCCGGAGCGGAGAACTTCACGTTCTCGCTCTTCTTGCTCTCCTCGCCGGACCAGGCCGCGAACTTCGGCGTGACCGTCCAGTAGAACTTCCCGGCCGGCACGTCGGCGTCGGTGAGGGTCGTGCCGGTGACGGCCGGGAACGCCTCGGCCGGTGAGTCGTCGTCGGCGTCGTAGCGGGTGATGACGTAGCCGCGCATCGCCACGCCGGGCACGATCTCCTGGGCCGACCAGGTGACGACCGCCGCCCCGCCCTGCTTGGTGACGTTCGGCTTGGGGCCGCGCGGCATCTCCGCCGTCTTGAGATTCATGGGTGCGGACCGGCCCGGGATCGACCAGGTCGCGTTGGCGGCCAGGGTGCCGCCGGCCGCCAGGGTGAGGACGACCCCGGCGATCAGGACGGTCCGCTTCGGCCGCCTCATCGGTGCCGCCTGGTGCCGGCGCCGGAGACGAAGATCGAGAAGCGGGTGTTCGAGCACTTGGGCGTTGCTCCGGTCGGCATCGCGATGGGAATCGAACCGGCGAGCGTGCGGCGGGTGTGCGGCGGGACGGTCACCGGGAGGCGGCCCCGGTAGTCGAGGACCCGGAGGTTGGCCGGCGAGGGCCGGCACTCCCGGCGCGACGACGTCACGGGTTGCCCGGCGAGCCGGTGCAGCCGGATCGTGTGGCCGCTGTCGTTGACCAGGGTCACCTTGATCTGCTTCACCGCTCCCGGGTAGAGCCCGCTCAGCTGTCCACGAAGGATGAGGTAGACCGGCTCGGGGCGGTGGCCGGCGTGGGCCGAGGCGATGACCATCGGCTGCTCATCCGAGCCGCCGGGCGGCGAGGTCGCGGCGAGCAGCCCCGCGAGGGCCGCCACCGCGGCGAGCGCCTGCTGCCATCTCTTCAAGGTCTCCTCATTCCATCCGGCCCGCGAGGTGGCGGCGGGGTGGAGCCGACCGGCCCACCCCGCCGCGTTGCATCAGGGAACGAGTTCGCCGTCGAAGGTCAGGGTCACCGTGATCTGGCTGCCCGCGCACTGGGGCACCGCGTTGTTGCCCATGGAGAGCGTGCCGAACGTGTTGTTCGGCAGCGTGGTCGCGGCGGCGATGTCCAGCGGTGCGGGAGTAAGGACTGCGGAGAGGTCCGCCGTTGAGGTGACGCAGTCCGGGTTGTTGACGTTGTTCTTGACCGAGGTGACGCCCGTGACGGCGACGCTGTTGATCCGAACCTTGTAGTCGTTGGGGTTCGTGATGTTGCCGGTCACGGAGACCGTCTTGCCGGGGAACAGGCGGTGTGCGGCGTCGTTCGGAACCGTGACCGTCGTGGTCACGTTCTGGATGGTGGACGACGCGGCGCTCGCCGTGCCGCCACCCTGGAACCATCCACTGGCATATGCGAAGGCCGCGGTTCCGGCACCCACCGTGAGGACGACGGCGGTCGCGACGGTGGCGGTGCGCTTGGTGGTCTTGCCCATGGTGGTCCTCCTGAAACGGCCCAGCGTGCGACCTCCGCAATATCGCGAGAAAGCCGACGCCTGGCGTACGTAGATTTCGATGTGGCGCCGAGCCGGTGCGGCGGATCCGGCGCTGGGACAAAGATGGCTGATTCGCCGCGACCCCGCGATAGTGCTTCCGTTTGCCTCTCCGATACCGCAATACAGTGCGTTCGCGCCGACCGGGCTAATCCGTTCGGCTTACGGGATCGAGCGTCCAATATGGCCCGTCAGCCTGCAGGTATGCCTGCCCGATGGCGTCTGCCTGGCGAAATGCCGCCCTAGCGGCGTCGCCCCACGATCTCAAGTCGGGTAAACGGATCAGACCTGGCCGACGGCAGTTCTCATAAGGCTTTCGTGGGGTTTCTAGGACCCATTTTATTTCCCCGCGACACGCGTTTTTCTTTGCCATGTCCCTAACGGGGTCGGCTGAACGACGATGTCGTCACCTGAAAGAGGCAATCGGCCGACGGTTCTGTCAAGCCTGGGAGGCGCGCGGTCCGGGGGTGTGCACCGGACGGGCGGGGCCGCGGTCAACGATAACCGACGGCCGGCGCGCGGCTCAGGCCGCGCGGGCCAGCACCAGGACGGTGAGGATGTCCATCTCCACGACGCCGCCCCAGCCGTCGATCGCCGCGCTCAGGTTGGTCACCGCCGTCCGCTGGTCCCGCGCCGAGTGGTTGCGGAAGTTCGAGAACGTCGAGAGCAGCCGCAGGTACCGCTCCTTCGACAGCACCGGGAAGCGATGCCACTGGTGCACCTCGACGTCCCCGAACAGGCCGCTGTTCTCGATGCCCACGCGGGCCCAGTCCACCGGACGGTCGTCGATCGAGGGGGTCGGGTCGATCGCCTGCAGGATGGCGTCGACGGTGCCCTGCTGGCGCGCTACGGCGTACCCGTGGCTGTTGTGGAAGATCGCCAGCGTGCCGCGCGGCAGCAGGGCCGCCCGGGCGCGCCGCTCGCGGGTCTGCTCGTCCATCCAGTGCCAGGCCGTCGCGCAGGCGAGCAGGCCGACGCCGCCCGGCGGTGGCGTCCACTCCTCGAAGGCCGCGTTCGCGACCTCGACCTGCGGGAACTTCTTCGTCAGCACCGCGGCCATCCGCGCGTCCGGCTCGACGGCCGTCACCGGAACGCCGAGCCTGAGCAGCAGCTCGGTCGCCTTGCCCGTGCCGGCGCCGACGTCGGCGACCGAGGCGGGGCGGCCGCCGTGGAAGGCCGTGACGGCGGCGAGCGCCTCGTCCGGGTAGCCCTGGCGCGCCTCGTCGTAGACCGCGGCGACCTCGCCGAACACTCGCGTCATCTCTGCACCCTAGCTACGCTGCCGCCATGCGGCACCACGTCGATCCCGCCGGGCTGGTCAGGGCGGCGAGAGGCTGGGCGTCGAGCCGGGAGCGCGCGGGGTGTCCCGTGCCACGCCGATCGCCAGGAGGCCGAGCAGGCCGACGAGCAGCAGCGCGGCGATGATGAACTCCGCCTTGTCCCGTCCGCGGATCCGGTGCCGGCGCGGCGGGTCGTACCATGGGTCCGGTCGTTCACGGCGCATCTGTCCAGTTTCGTGACCGCCGCGCCGGCCGTCATCGGCGAAAGAAGCAAAAACTTGTAGCCTCTTTCGGCACATCTTGCCGCCCGCCCGCTCGTTCGCGGCCGCGCGGCGGCCGGGCCGGATCCGATCTCCCGAATCCGGCCCGGCGACCGGCGGGTCAGTCCGCCTGGACCAGGGACACCGCGAACAGCCCGGCGGGATCGGTCCAGAAGTGCCGCAGCGCGAAGCCCGCCGCGGCCAGCTCCGCCTCCAGCCCGGCGCGGCGGAACTTCGCCGAGATCTCGGTGCGCAGCTCCTCCCCGGCGGCGAAGTCCACGGTCAGGTCCAGGTCGCGGATCCGGACCCGCTGCGCCGAGGTGGCCCTCAGTCGCATCTCGATCCACTCCTGCTCGGCGTCCCAGAGCGCGACGTGCGCGAACGCGTCCGGTTCGAAGTCCGCACCCAGCCGGCGGTTCACCACCCGCAGCACGTTCTTGTTGAACTCGGCGGTGACCCCGGCCGCGTCGTCGTACGCCGGCACCACGACCGCCGGGTCCTTGACCAGGTCGGTGCCGAGCAGCAGCCACTCGCCGGCGCCGAGGACGGCACGCAGCCCGCCCAGGAACTCGGCGCGCTCGGCCGGCGCGAGGTTGCCGATGGTCCCGCCGAGGAACGCGACCATCCGGCTGTCGCCGTCCGGGATGTGCGCCAGGTGGCGGGTCAGGTCGCCGACGACCCCGCGTACGGACAGGCCGGGGTAGCGCGCGGTGAGCCGGTCGACGGCGTCGCCGAGCGCGGCGGACGAGACGTCGAGCGGGGTGAAGGCGCCGAGCGTGCCGTGCTCGAGCAGCGCGTCGAGCAGCAGGCAGGTCTTCTCCGACGAGCCGGAGCCGAGCTCGACCAGCGCCTTCGCGTCGGTTATTCGGGCGATCTCGGCGGCCCGGGCGGCGAGGATCGCCCGCTCGGTCCGGGTCGGGTAGTACTCGGGCAGCCGGGTGATGTCCTCGAACAGTTCGCTGCCCCGGGCGTCGTAGAACCACTTCGGCGGCAGCCACTTGGGCGTCGCGGTCAGGCCGGTGGCCACGTCGGTGCGCAGCATCCGGTCGAGGTATCGGTCGTCGAGATGGATCTCCAGCTCGGTCATGATCTCCCTAGTGCGGTGATGTCCAGCGTGGATGGCGTGGCAACGAGCAGATGGCCGTCCGGCACGGCTCGCCAGGCCGGTCCGGGATCGATGGGTTCGGAGCTGACCAGCACGGACGCGGCGTCCGCCCGTACGGACAGGGCGTGCCCGGCGGCGCTGGCGGCGATCTGCCGGCCGTCGGTGAGCAGCAGGTTGAGCCGCGAGCCGGGCGCGGCGGCCGAGACCTCCGCCACGGTCGCGGCGACGGCCTCGGCGGGTGTCGCCCCGGCCCGGAGCCGGTGCCGGGTCAGCGCCCAGAGCAGCGCGGCGTCGGTCGGCGCGTCGAGGGTGATCAGGTCGCGCACCGGCAGCCGCCCGGCCAGCGCGGCGAGCGAGTCGGGCCACCCGGCGACGACGCCGTTGTGGCTGAACAGCCAGGCGCCCTCGGCGAACGGCGCCGCCGCGGTCTCCACCACCGGCATGCCGACCGTCGCCGAGCGCACCGCGGCGAGCAGGCAGCCCGCGCTGGTGTGCGCGGCCAGCGCCGGCAGCGCGGCGTCGGACCACATCGGCGCCGCGCTGCGGTAGCGCACCGGCGCGCCGCCGCCCGCCGGGTACCAGCCCACGCCGAAGCCGTCGGCGTTGATGGTGCCGCCGCCGCGCATGTCACGCGGCGCCCAGGACTGCCGGACGAGGGCGTGCGGCGCCTCGAACAGCGGCTCCGACAGCGGTACGGGTATCCCGAGATAGGCCAGGTGGCGGCACATCAGGCGGCGTCGGGACCGGCGTCCCGGGCGCAACGGAACCCGCTGAAGATCTGCCGCCGGACCGGGTGGTCCCAGTTGCGGAACGTGCCGCGGCAGGCCGCCGGGTCGGTGCCGAACGACCCGCCGCGCAGCACCTTGTAGTCGCCGCCGAAGAACACCTGCGAGTACTCCGCGTACGGGAACACGGCGAAGCCCGGGTAGCCGCCGAAGCCCGAGCTGGTCCACTCCCAGACGTCGCCGAGGAGCTGGTGCACGCCCAGCGGCGAGGCGCCGTCCGGGTAGGCACCGACCGGCGCCGGGTTCAGGTGGCGCTGCCCGAGGTTGGCGTGCCGCGGCTCCGGTGGGTCGTCGCCCCACGGATAGCGCCGGGACCGGCCGGTCGCCGGGTCGAAGCGGGCGGCCTTCTCCCACTCGGCCTCGGTGGGCAGCCGGCGACCGGCCCACGCCGCGAACGCCTCCGCCTCGAAGTAACAGACGTGCACCACCGGCTCGTCGGCGACGATCCGCTCCGTGCGCCCGAACCTCGTGTACGCCCAGCCGTCGCCGTCGCGCCGCCAGTGCATCGGCGCGGTCAGCCCGGCGGCCTGCCGGTGCGCCCAGCCGCGCTCGCTCCACCAGCGTTCGTCGTCGTACCCGCCGGCGGCGATGAACTCGGCGTAGCGGGCGTTGGTCACCGGCGCCGCGTCGAGGTGGAACGCGGGCACGTCGACGGCGTGCGCCGGCCGCTCGTTGTCCAGCGCCCACGCCTCGGTGTCGGTGCCCATGGTGAACGGGCCGCCGGGTATCAGCACCTCGCCGGAGACCGGAACCCGGGCGGCCGGCGGCGGTTCGGCGTCGAGCACGGGCGCGCCGCCGCGCAGCTGATGCGTGGCGAGCATGGTCTCGTCGTGCTGCTGCTCGTGCTGGACGATCATGCCGAACGCGAAGCCGTCCGCGACCAGCGGCCGCCCGTCGAGGCGGACCCGGTCGAGCACGTCGAGGGCCTTGTCCCGGACCTGGTCCACATAGGCGCGGGCCTCGGCCGGGCTCAGCAGCGGCAGCGCCGGGCGGTCGCCGCGCGGGTGCTTGAAGGCGTCGTACAGCTCGTCGATGTCGCGGCGCACCGGCTCCCGGCCGCCGACGTCCCGGACCAGCCAGAGCTCCTCCTGGTTGGCGACGTGCGCGAGGTCCCAGACCAGGGGTGACATCAGCGGCGAGTGCTGCCGGACGAGGTCGGAGTCGTCGACGGCATCGGTCAGCAGGGCCGTTCGCTCGCGGGCACGCTCCAGTTCGGCGGCGACGGCGAGACGCAGATCCTGGGTCATCGGTGCGGGTCCTTCCTGGTGCCGGCGCCGCGCAGGCGCCGTTCGACGATGCCGGTCACCACGTCACGGACGGCCGGCGGCAGGCCAGTGCGGTCCAGGTGGCGGCAGGCGAGATCCAGTAGCTCGGTCGCGCAGGCCCGGACGGCCGGGTCGGCCAGGCCGTGCCGGGCGGCGGGCACCCAGCGCCCGGCCGTCGGCGCGGCGGCCGCGCGGGCCGCGTCGGTGATCGCGTCGTCCGCGACCAGGGCCGCCAGGACGGCGACCGGGGCGATCCACTCACCGCCCGGCTGCGCGTCCAGGTAGCGGACCTCGAGGTAGCCGCGCGGGCGTACCGGCGGGAACAGCGTGCTGAGGTGGTAGTCGAGGTCGCCGACCACCGGCGGGCCGGGCAGCGCCCCGCCGATCCAGTCGGCGAAGGTGACCTCGGGCGGCACGTCCCACCGGCCCGCGTCGCGGCGCACGCAGAGCAGCGGGGCGTCGAGCGCGTAACGGACCCAGCCGGTGGCCGGGTCGCCCGGATCGTCGACCGGCCGGGTGCGGCGCGGGTCGATGCCGTACCAGGTGGCCATCCGGGCGGACGCCCAGCCGGTGTCGCGCCCGGCGTGGCGCCCGGAGGTGGCGAACGCGGCCAGCAGGGCCGGCCCCACCTCGTGCAGGGCGTCCCAGCGCACGCGTAATCGGTCCTCGGTGCCGGCGTCGAGGCAGACCTGGAGGCCGGCGGTGCTGCACATCATGGTGTGGCCGTGCCGGCCCGTGGCGTCGAACCGCCGCTGCATCGCCGCGTACCGCGGGGTGTGCAGGATGCGCCGCGGCGGGCGGTGCGGATCGAGCCCGCTCTCGCCGAGCACCAGGCCGGAGCGGGCCAGCAGGGCGGCGAGCCGCGCCTGGTCGGTGCTGAGGGCTTCGTGCAATTCGGTGAGGGAGCCGGCCGGTGCCGAGGAGATCTCGACCTGGCCGCCGGGCTCGACGGTCACCGTGCCACCGCCGGGTAACGGTTCACCGGGGTGGGTACTGCCTAGTGCGGGTGGTGCGTGAATGCCGAGGGCTGTTCGCAGCTCGGCGGCCTCGACATAGGCCGCCGGTGCCCCGTCTCGATGGACGGTCCATTCCAGTTCGACGCCGATGCGGCTCGGCGGGCCGGTCTTGAAGCAGATGCCGGAGATGTGTTCGGCGGCCTGTGCGACGTGTTGCAGGGTGTCCTGGGATCTTTCACGACTGAAGGTAGCCACGGCCCTCCCCCGAGTAGTCGGTTCCCGCCGGACATTACCTACAAAACATCACCTCCGCATCGATGCGAGGCAATCATCTTGTGATCATTTGTTGACGTTCCAGGTCAGCCGCGTGTCGCCTGGACGAGAAATCGGTGCGCGGTCACCGTGTAGTGGCCGTGCGTCCGGATGGTCGCGTCGATCCGGCGCAGCGCGCGGTCGTACCGCTTCGGAGTGAAATCCCGGACCTGCCACGGCACCGCCCGCAGCTGATAAACCAGGGCGCCGATGTCGTGGAACGTCAGCGGCGGCCGCTCCTCGCGCACGTCCGTCACCCGCAGCCCCGCGGCCTCCAGGGCCGCGACCGCCTCGTCCGCCGTCCAGCGCGTCGCGTACGGCGGCGGCGCGCCCAGCTCCGCGTTCAGGTCGGCGAGATCGTCGCTGCCGACCTGCTGGCTCAGCAGCGTGCCACCGTGCTTGAGCAGGCGCGCGATGTCGTCGGCGGGCAGCCGCCCGTGCCGGCTCAGCACGACGTCGAACTCCTCCTCGCCGCCGGGCAGCTCGGTGACCACGGCCACCCCGTACGGGGCGAGCCGGTCGCGTGCCACCGCGACGTTCGGCGCCCAGCCCTCGACCGCGACGGTGTGCGTGGGCAGGGGCGCGAGCTCCACCAGCAGCTCACCGCCGCCGGTGTCGAGGTCCAGCAGGCCGTCGGCGCGGCGCAGTAGCGGCCGGGCCAGGTCCGGATAGGACCAGGACGGGTCCGATCCGACCGCGCGGCCGTCCAGCCAGGCGAATTCCCAGCCGATGACCGGAACGCCGACGGCCTCGCCAACGAGCTGGTCGTACCGCGGTGGAGAACGCATGCCTGACGGTAACCGGACCGTTCCGCTGGGCGCGAGCGGGTACTGCGCGGTCTACGATCCGGACATGGTGCGTCTCGGCGGTCGAACGGATGTCGCAGCGATCGATGCGAGACCATTCGTGGCCGCGCTACCGCCGCTGATCGCACAGTGGCGCTCGCTCATATTCACCGACGGGGTGGTGCTGCACCCCGTCACCGAGAAGCCGCACGACGGTCTGCGGGTGGTCGGCGGCCTGCATCCCTACCCGGGCGCCGCCTACCGGCTGATGCTCCGCGAGGATGACGTGCCCGAGCCCACGCCCGAGGAGGCGCTGGTCGCCGCCCGGCTGGAGGACGCCGACACCCTCGCCGCGGCCGAGTGGGAACGCGGCCGGGTCGCCGTGGCACGCGCCACCGGGCGGGTGGCGACGACCTGGCACACCTACGCGATCACGCTCGAGGCCGACGACCGGGAACGGACCTGCTTCACGGTCCACCACGACCGCAGCGGCACCCGGGCCCGGGTCGAGTTCTCCTCCGGGCCGATCGACGTGCTGCTGCAGGTGCCCGACTGGCTCGGCTCGCACGGCCTGCTCAGCGGCATGGTCAGCGCGCGGGTGCAGGTCGACGCCGGCCGGCTCCCGCCGTACGAGAACGGGGATCCGCAGCTGGTCGCGACGGTGACCCACCCGCGCGGCCGGGCCGTCGCCGAGCTCGGGATGGCCCGCGCCGAGCCGGGCCGCTGGAGCGTGACCACCAGCGCGGCCGCCCGCGGGGTCGGCTGGCTCAGGCCGCTGGTCGGGCTGGTCGCGCCGTTCCTGAAGCGGCCGGTGCAGCGCGGCCTGGACGACTTCCTGGTCGCGCTGCCGCAGCGGCTCGACGTGCTGAACCAGGAGATCGCGGCCCGCTATCCGGCGCCGCCGGACCCGCACACGCTGGCGGCACAGGTGATGGCGGACCTGATCTCGTCGGTGCCGGCGGTGACGCCGGCCTCGTCGGGGCCCTGAGCCGATCAGAGCGCGATCGCGTCCAGGACCTTGCGGGCGTCGTCGTCCAGGTGGACCCGGCGGGTGGTCATGTTGTCGACCAGGTGGCCCAGCGTCGACGTGCCGGGGATGAGCAGCACGTTCGGGGCCAGGTCGAGCAGCCAGGCCAGCGCCACCTGTGACGGCAGCGCCTCGAGGCGGTCCGCGGTGTCCATCAGGTCCGGGTGGGTGAGCAGCCGGTTCACGCCGCCGAACGCCGAGCCGAGCGGGAAGAACGGCACGAAGGCGATGCCGAGCTCCTGGCACTCGCGCAGCAGCGACATGGACTGGCGCTCGATCAGGTTCAGCGCGTTCTGCACGCAGACGATCTCCGTGCGCTGCACCGCGTGCACCAGCTGCTCGCGGGTCACGTTGCTCAGACCGATGCCGGCGATCAGGCCCTCGTCGCGCAGGGAGATCATCGTCTCCAGCTCGACGTCGAAGTCCGCGCCGCCGTCCATCAGCCGCAGGTTGACGGCGTCGAGCCGGTCGACACCCAGCGAGCGCAGGTTGTCGTGCACGCCGGCCCGCAGCTGCTCGGGCCGCATCGCCGGCAGCCAGCGCCCGGCGTCGTCCCGCGCGGCGCCGACCTTGCTCACCAGGACCAGATCCTCCGGGTACGGCGACAGCGCGTCCCGGATCAGGTCGTTGACGTAGTCCGGCCCGTAGTACTGGGCCGTGTCGATGTGGTTGACGCCCAGCTCCACGGCCTTGCGGAGCACTTCGAGGGCGGCGTCGCGGTCACGTGGCGGCCCGAAGGCGCCGGGTCCGGCGAGCTGCATCGCGCCGAAGCCGATGCGTCGAACCGAGCGGTCACCGAGCGGAAAGGTGTCGTCAGTCACAGCCTCACTCTACGAGCCCCGCCCGCAAATACCTGCCCTCCCGCGAGCGACCCTCTGTGTGAGTACCTCCGCTCAGGCGCAGAGACCGGCCAGGATCTCGGCGATCGCCTCCGGCTTGTGGCGCAGCGTCGCGCGGCCGACCGCCAGCTCGCACCGCACCACCGCCGGGTCGCCGGTGTCGGCAACGCTCGGCCACACCCACAGCCCGGTCTCCTCGGAGAGCCGCCTCGCGTTCGCCCGGTAGCGCTCGGCCGGCACCGAGAGCAGCAGGTGCATCATCGGCGTCTGCGGCGGATCGGGCACGACCCGGACCTCCACCACCTCGTCCAGGGCGCTCGCGATCGCCCGGGCGTGCCGCAGCCGGGCCGGCATCTCGGCGAGCGCGCCGTCGAGCAGCCCGAGCGCCGACGACGCCGCCGGCCACATGGCGAACAACGTGCCGCCGAGCCTGCCGCGCCACTCCCGCACCTGGGCGACGTCCTGCTCCGGGCCGGCGACGCAGCAGCCGGGCAGCGCGCCGATGCCCTTGTAGAACGAGACGTAGACGGTGTCGAAGAGCGCGGCGACCTCGGCGGGCGACCGCTCGTATCCGGCGCTGGCCTCCCACAGCCGGGCGCCGTCGAGGTGTACGGCCGCGCCCCGGTCGCGGGCCCAGGAGGTCTGCGCGACGAGGTCCTCCCAGGCCGGCAACGCGCCGCCGAGGTCGCGCTGCGGCAGCTCGAGCAGCAGCGCCGCGACCGGCTCGGCAACCTCGGACAGATCGTCGAGCGTGATCAACTGCTCGATCTCGCCGAGCGGCCGTCCGATCAGCTGGTGCAGCCGCGAGTGCGCCTGCCCCTCGTGCCGGTCGAGGTGGCAGTAGGGATGCCACAGGATCGTCCGGCTGGTCCGCCGGTCCGCGTGCACCCGCAGGGTGGCGCCCTGCGCCATCGTGCCGCTCGGCAGGAACACGGCGGCCGGCTTCCCGAGCACCGCGGCGACATGCTGTTCGAGCTCGGCGACCACGCCGCCCTCGCCGTAGATGTCCGCCGCGGCGCCCGGGTCGATGCTCGCGAGCAGCTCCGGAGGCCGGATCAGCCCGTTGCCGAGGAACGAGTCGGTGCAGGCGGCCCGACGGGCGGCGATGTCATCCACCGTGCCAGTCTCGCCGCTGCGGGCACCGGTGTCAGGCCCATCAGCGCTTGACCGGCATCAGGATCGAGAAGGAGCCGGCGCCGCGCACCGCCAGCGGCTTGATCGGGCCGTCCAGCTCGAGGACCAGCTGCCCGGGCCCGCCCGCCTCCAAGGCCTGCAACAGGAACTCGCGGTTGACCGCGACGTGCGCCTGCTCGTCGGCCGCCCACTCGTCCTCCCGCGCCACCCGCAGCGCACCGGCGGGATCCACCGCCAGGATGGTGAGGGCGAAAGGCTTGCCCTCGTGCTCGCGGGCCACCGCGGGGACCGCGTCCACCGCCGCGCGCAGCGCCGGCAGGTCGACGGTGACCCGCCGGACGCCGTCCGCGCCGAGCTCCACCAGACGGTGGTGATCGGGGAAGCCGACCTCCAGCGGCGGTGCCTCCAGGCGGCGCCCGGCGACGTCGGCACCGATCCGATCCGGGCTCAGCGCGAGCACCACCTGCCCGCCCTCGGCGAGCAGCGCGCGCAGCTCGTCGACGAACGGCAGCGGGGCCACCACCCGGGCCGGCGGCCCGGAGACCCCGGCGGCGGCCTCGGCGACGGCCAGGCGGTAGCGGTCGGTCGCCACCAGGCACAGCGCGGCGGGTTCGGTCTCGAGCAGCACGCCGCCGAGGATCGGCAGGTCCGGGTCGACGGAGGCGGCGAAGCGGACCGCGTCGAGGGCGGCGGCGAGCGCGGCGGCGGGCAGGGTGACAGTGGTCAAGGCGGTCTCCTGAAAATCCAGCAGGGCATGGACACGGGAGAGCTCACGGCGGGCGTCGGCGAGGCCGTCCTCCAGCCGGTGCAGGTGCTCGTCGAGCAGCTTGCGCACCGCGGGAGGGTTGGTCAGCTCCGACACCGCACGGGTGATCTCCGCCACCGGCATGCCGACCCGGCGCAGACCCGCCACCAGGCGGGCCGCCCGGACCTGGTCGTCGCTGTAGCGGCGGTAGCCGTTCACCGGGTCGACCTCGGCCGGCACCAGCACCCCGGCGCCGTCGTAGAAGCGCAGCGCGCTGACGCTCAGCCCGCTGGCCCGTGCGATCTCCCCGATCCCGTGCATCCTGCTCTCCACACCCCGAACCCTGCCGCCTCGACCTGCTCGAGGGTCAAGCGCCGGAGCCATGGTGGGTGACGTCGCCCTTGACGAGCAACTCGCCCTGGTCGTCGCCGACCAGCGTGCCGTGGACCGCCCGCGCGTTCAGGCCGTACCGCCGGTCCCGGCTCAGGCGCAGGCCGGCCCGCACGGCGACGGGCACCGCGACGGCCCGCATGCCGGGGCGCACGGTCGCCATCCACGACCGCACCGCGGCCGCACCGTCGGTGAGGAAGAGCCGCACCCGGCCGTGGCCGCGGCCGGTCACCTGGGCCGGGATCCGCCATCCGCGTACGCCCTCGCCGAGGTCGACCCGGGTCAGCGGCGCCGCCCTCGCCCCGGGTGTGCCGGGCCGCCAGCCCCAGGCGTCGAGGAGCACCGCCCGCCCACCCGCCGTACGCGGGGTGAGCTCGATCTCCGCGACCCGGCCCCGGAAGCCGCCGAGCGGAACCCGGACCTCCTGCGCCCAGGCGGCCGCCGTCGCCGCGCTGCCCGGCAGGCCGTCGAGGCTGACGTCGCCGAGGCCGGTGCGGGCGCCGCCCGGGTCGACCAGCGCGACGCCGAGCCGGGTACCGGTCGTGTTGGGCGGGACGATCAGCCGCAGGGCGAGCGCCCGGGCGCCGGCCAGGGCGGCGGGGGAGACCGGCCGCATCGTGACCGGGGTGCCCGGCGCCGACCAGGCCAGCTCGAGGGCGTACCGGCCGGCCTCCGGGCGGATGTCGCGGTACGTCGCGAAGTGCGGCGAGCCGGTCGTCCACCCGTGCAGGCAGGAGCGGGCCGGGTCCCGGCCGACCTGCGCGCAGATCCGGCCGCCGGTGACGTGCACGCCGGGCGCCGGCAGGGCCGCGGGCGTGCGCCCGGCGCCGAGGGCGTGGCTGAGCACCCGGGCCGGGTCGGCCGACCTCGCCCGTACGCCGGAGCCGTCGAGCAGCGGCCGCACCCGGTCGTCGCCGCCGACGGCGAGCCGGGCCGCCGCGGCGATGTAGGTCGCGCCGGCGCTCTGCTCCTGCCGGGCCGTGAGCCGGGCCGGCCGCCCGGCCGAGCAGACCGGGTCGTCGCCGGCACCGGCGTCGTCCTCGGCGGGCGCCGCCGACTGCCCCGGCGTCCACTCGGTGTTGAAGAAGTTGTGGTTCGCGCCGATCACGTACAGCGAGCTGTGCAGCGCCCGCCCGACGCCGACGCCGCGGGTGCCGTCGACGTAGGCCTGGCCCTGCAGGTCGGCGACGTCCTGGTCGCAGCCGGGGAGGATGGTCGCGGACGGCACGTCCGGCACCGGGTTGTGCCCGAACGCGGTCGGGCCGATCAGCAGCAGGCCGCGGATCCTCCAGCGGACCCGGCCGTGGTAGCCGTCCCGCCCGGCGGGCGGCGGGTTGAGCGTGTCCATCGCGGCGCGGCTCACCCCCTCGCCGCCGCGGGAGTGGCCCATCAGGAAGACCTTGGACATCGCGGCGCGGGGCGCGGCCCGGACGATCGCCGGCGCGCCCGCGCGCCCGGCGCCGGCCCAGTCGGCCCAGCGGGCCAGGTGCAGCCGCACGAGCGCCGAGCGGGCCTGCGCACCGCCGTCGTCGACGTCGCCGTCCTGTGCGTTGACGCCGTTCGCGGAGACCGAGGCGGTCACGTAGCCCTGCGAGGCGAGCAGCCGCTGCGCCTGCAGGTAGCCGCGGTAGCTCGGGATCGGCCGGTGCCCGCGCTCGCACGGCCAGGAGTCCGTGACCGCGTCGGGATCGCCGCCGCGGTAGCAGGTCGAGTGCCGCCCGTGCAGGAACAGCGCGAGCGGCCGCCGGCCGGGTGCGCCCCTCGGCGCGACCACGACGGCCCGCATCTCGACCGGCCGCGCCAGCCCCGGCAGCCGCACGCCGGGCAGGGAGTACTCCCCGGTGACCGTCGCGTGTGGCCCCCGTACACCGGGGTCGGCGGGGTTCGGCGGGAGGGGTGCGGGCAGGACGATCGCGGCGGCCCGGCCGCCCGCCGCGGCGGCGGCCGCGTCCAGGCGCCGGCCGCCGGCGCGTACCTGCAGGTCGTCCAGGCGCCGGGCGGCATCGATCCGCAGCCGGAAGGTCCGGCGGTCGCCCGCCGCGGTCGCCCGGCCGAGCGACCGGCCACCCGCGAAGAACTCCACCGCGGCGTCGCCGGTCGGCACGCGCGCGGCCGCCCGCCAGGTCAATACGTCACCGGTACGCGACCAGCCGCCCGCCGGGTGCGCACACACCGGTACGCCCGCACCGGTCACGAACGCCGAGGCGAGCGCCGCCGCCACGATCGCCATGCGCATCCACCGAAGGATCGCAGTCGCCGATTACCGGCTCCGCCCAAATCGGAGGATCCGCCCCGGAAGGGCTCAGTCGTTAAGGTGCAGGACGGCGTTGAGCTCGACGCCGGTGCCCTTGCGGGGCCGCGCCTCGAGCGCGCCGGTCACCGAGTTGCGCCAGAACAGCAGGCCGTTGACCCCGGACAGCTCGCGGGCCTTGACGACCCGGCCGTCCGGCAGCGTCAGCTTGGACCCCGCGGTGATGTAGCAGCCGGCCTCGACCACGCAGTCGTCGCCGAGCGAGATGCCGATGCCCGCGTTCGCGCCGAGGAGGCTGCGCTCGCCGATCGAGACCTTGTCCTTGCCGCCGCCGGAGAGCGTTCCCATGATCGACGATCCCGCGCCGACGTCGGAGCTGTCGCCGACGACGACGCCCTGCACGATGCGGCCCTCGACCATCGAGGTGCCCAGCGTGCCGGCGTTGAAGTTGCAGAAGCCCTCGTGCATGACGGTCGTGCCGGCGGCCAGGTGCGCGCCGAGGCGGACCCGGTCGGCGTCGGCGATCCGCACGCCCGACGGGGTGACGTAGTCGGTCATCCGCGGGAACTTGTCGACGCCGAAGACCGAGAGGTGCCGGCCGGCGGCGCGCTCGATGAGGCGCAGCTCGTCCACCCGGTCCGGCGGGCACGGCCCGGCCGAGGTCCAGGCGACGTTCGCCAGCATGCCGAAGATGCCGTCGAGGTTCTGCTCGTTCGGCCGCACCAGCCGGTGCGACAACAGGTGCAGCCGCAGGTACGCGTCCGAGGCGTCCTTGATCGGGTCGGCGAGCGAGCCGACCTCGACCCGGACCTCGACGGTCGACAGGCCGGTCAGCGACTTCGGCCCGACGAGGCCGGCGGGCAGCGTCGGCGCTTGGTCCGGCCCGGCGCCCAGGCCGAGGAAGCCGGCCGGGAACCAGGTGTCGAGCACCTGCCCATCGGCGGTGACGGTGGCGAGGCCGATGCCCCAGGCGGGCGAGGTCGAGATCGCGGTACTCACACCGCGAACCCTACTAGGGTCTGTTTCGCACAGGGGGCCGGGCTGCGGCGGCCCCAGCTGCCGCCTGGCCGCACGCCGAGATCACCCGGATACAACACCGGTATCCGGGCAATCCCGGCGCACACCCAGACGACACCTGGACCTCGCCTCGCCTCGACCCCCTGTGCGAAACAGACCCTGGGTTCTCATCTTCCGCCACCCCGGGCGTCGACCATCGCCGCGACGGCGTCGAGCCAGCGCGCGAACGGCTCGTCGACGCCGTCCGCACCGGCGGCGACCTCGAGCCAGGGCCGGATCAGCGCCGACTGCTCCGGGGTCGGCAGCGGCTCCGGCAACCGCGCGGCGTAGCGGGCGCCGCCGCGGCGCACGATCTCCGCGAGATAGGAGAGCGACCGCGGCCGCACCCCGGCCCGGCCGGCCTGCGTCGCCGCCGCGGCCGCGCACCCGCTGACGACCCGGCGGGCGGCGCCGGGGCCGCGCAGGCCGTCCGCGAGCAGCGCGGCGACGTCCACGCCGGCCAGCTGCTCCTCGTTGACCAGGCCTGCACGGTTCATCGTCGCGCTCCCTCCGGCAGCCGTACCGAGCTGGGCGTGCTGGGTATGTCGGGATCGACGCCGTTCACCTGCCCGGCGACGAACTCGTGCTCGGTGATCCAGTACGTGTAGCCCCACGGGTTGTACAGCTGCAGCCGGTCACCCGAGTGTCCGATCACCATCAGCTGGTGCGTCTCGCCGTCCTCGCTGGTGAACAGCGGCACCGGGTAGCCCTCGTCGACCGCGCGCTCGATCGAGGGCACCGTCGCCGCCCGGGCCGCCCGGTCGGCCAGCTCGACATCGTCGTAGCCGGCGCCCGAGCGCGGGGCGATCTCGGCGTCGGCGACGGCCGCCGACTGGCCGGACGTCATCCCGTCGCCGCCGAAGTGCTCCTGGAACCAGGTGCGGCCGTCGTCGTAGAGCCGCGCCTGCTCGTCGCGCAGCCGGTCCGCGAACGCCGCCGGGTTGTCGAACGCCGGATCTCCGGGGTGGCCGCCGGTGGTGAGCCGCAGCGCATACGGCGGGTCGATCTCGGCCCGCGCCGTCACCGTCGACGCCACCACGCAGGTCGGTGCGTCGCCCTGCTCCCATTCGGCGGCACCGAACGTCGTGAAGTCCTTGCCCGGCGCGGGTTCGCCGTCCATCGGCAGCGGGCTCAGGTGCTCGTCCAGCCAGGCCGGGTCGTCGCCGTGGCCCGCGATCAACTGGTCGAACCGCGCCACCTGGTCCACCGGGTAACCCGCCGCCAGCGTCTTCGTCAGGTACGCCCGGTGCTCCGGCGAGCGCGCCGCCGCCAGCAGGCCGGTCATCCGGTCCCGGTCGGCGCCGCCCATCGCCGACAGGGCCGCCGCCGCGCGCTCGTCCATCGCCGTGGTCAGCACCGGCGGGTGCGACCCGGCCGTACGCGCCCAGCCCGCGCCCGCGATCACCACCTCGTCGACCGCCGACAGCGGAGAGCCGCTCAGCCGCCCGGCCCGGGCCTGCGTCTCGATCTCGTGCAGCGCGGTGGCGAGGTCCTCGGCCGCGGCGCGCACGGCGAGGTGCCGGTCCACCCGCTCGTCGATCGCGCCGATCGCGTGCGCGTGCTGTTCGCGCATCGCCTCGCCCTCGTACCCGGGCCCGGGCAGCGCACCCCAGGTCATCGCGCCGACCGTCGTCGCGATCTCCGCCAGCGCGGCGGCGCCGGCGCGGTCCGCGACCTCGCCGGCCACCGGCCCGGCGTGCCGCCGGAGCTGGTCGCCGATCGCGTGGAACGCCGTCGACGCCCGGAACATGTCGTCGGTCAGCGCCCGCAGCGCCTCGCCCGCGCTGACCTGGGTCTCGCCGGCCCAGACCCGGCTGATGCCCTCCCGGACCAGGGGATCGGCCGCGCGCAGCGCCCGCTCGACGGTCTGCGCGACGGCGTCGCAGTGCGCCGCGATCGCGCGCAGCTCGCCGGCGTCCCCGCCGAAGCCGGGCACCGCGGCGGCGCCGCGGCAGGCGTCGGCGAGGTCGTTCGCGCCCCAGGCGCCGTACGCCTCATGGATGTCGTCCTGGGCGTCCTGCAGCCGGTCCAGGTCGTCGCTCATCGGGTGCCGGCCAGTCGCCCGGCGCCGCGCGCGTCGGCGGCGTCGTAGCCGGCGGCCGCCGCCTCGAGCGCGTCGGCCAGCTGCCGCGCGGCCTCGGCGAGGACCTCCAGCTCCCTGCCCCACGCGGCGACCGCGGCCCGGTACGGCCCCGGCGTCGTGTACGCGTCGAACGCGCCCGCGACCCGGTAGTCGCGTTCCGGGGCGCCGGCCTGGATGCCGGCCCTCCTGAGCTGTTCGGCGACCTCGTCCCGGAGCCTGCTGGCGGCCGTCCGGAGCGGTGCCGTATCGACCTGCATGGTGTGCGCCTCCCATCACCGGCCCGAAGGATCCTAATGGGAAACCACGGCCCGTGTCCGCTCCGTCTCGCTCCGCGCATTGAGGCCGGTGCTCTCGTCCGCGCGGTAATGTGCCGCTCATGGCCAACCCGCTGACCCCGGACGTGCTCGCCGACCCCGTCGCGCTCACCCGCGCGCTGGTCGACATCGAGTCCGTCTCCCGGGACGAGAAGGTCATCGCCGGCCACGTCGAGGACGTGCTGCGGCGGCTTCCACACCTGAGCACCGAGCGCCACGGCAACACCGTGATGGCCCGGACCGGCCTGGGCCGCGAGCGGCGGGTGGTGCTCGCCGGGCACCTGGACACCGTCCCGCTCAACGACAACTTCCCGTCGACGGTGGTCGACGATCTGATCTACGGCTGCGGCACCTCCGACATGAAGTCGGGCGTCGCGCTGGCCCTGCACCTCGCGGCGACGCTGCCCGAGCCCGGCTACGACGTCACCTACCTCTTCTACGAGGCGGAGGAGATCGAGTCGCAGTTCAACGGGCTGCGGCTGGTCTCGCAGGCGCACCCGCAGTGGCTCGAGGCGGACTTCGCGGTGCTGCTCGAACCCACCTACGGCGTGGTCGAGGCCGGCTGCCAGGGCACCCTGCGGGCGACGGTGCGCACCACCGGCCGGCGGGCGCACACCGCCCGCGCCTGGCGGGGAGTGAACGCGATCCACGCGGCCGGCGAGGTGCTGCGACTCCTCGCGGACTACCGTCCGCGCACGGTCGTCCTCGATGGCTGCACCTACCGTGAGGGCCTCAACGCGGTCGGGATCACCGGCGGCGTGGCGGGCAACGTGGTGCCGGACGAGTGCGCGATCGAGGTCAATCTCCGCTTCGCACCGGACCGCGACCTGCGGCAGGCGGAGGAGCACGTGCGCGAGGTCTTCGCGGGCTTCGATCTCGAGGTGACCGACTCGGCGCCCGGCGCGATGCCGGGGCTGGCCGCGGCGCCGGCCCGGGAGTTCCTGGCGGCGGTCGGCGCGGAGCCGGAGGCCAAGCTGGGCTGGACGGATGTCTCGCGCTTCGCGGCGATGGGCGTACCGGCGCTCAACTACGGGCCCGGCGATCCGCTGCTGGCGCACACTCAGGACGAGCACGTGGAGATCGGCAAGATCCGGGACGGGGCCGCAACCCTGTACCGATGGCTGACCGCGTACGAGTGATGGGCCGGCGCCAGAAGATCAGAGCGGGTCGGCCATCGGGCGCGGAATCTCCACGGTGGTCTCCGGGTCGAGGGCGGCCTCGACGGGCGGCGGCAGGGCCAGCGCCATGCGCCGTTCCTCGACCACCAGCCGGATGCGCCGCTGCATGCGACGCTGCATCTTCATGCGCTCGTAACGGTTCATCACGGTGGCTCCTCTGCCCAGATGCCCGGCCGGGGACCGGGCGCCGTGTCTGCGCCGTGCGGGTTCGTAACTGTACAGACGCTCCGGAGCTACCGTCCGTTGTTTCAATCTGGCAAAAAGGTCGCGACGTCGCAATCCTCTTGCCAAAACCCAACCGGTTATTCACCGGTTACGGACCGTCCGCACTACGGTGGGTGCCATGACGGACAGCACCAACGGCCGCAGGCGCGTACCCCAGGAGCGTCATCGCGGCGCCGTCACGCTCCGCCACGAATCGATTCCGCTGAGCACCGCCGACGAGAAGCTGCTCGACTCCCACCACCGCGGCGAGTGGAAGACCAAGGACGCCTGGCGTGCCCTGCGCATCCTGTCGGAGTTCGTCGAGGGCTTCGACACCCTCGCGGACCTGCCGCCCGCGGTGAGCGTCTTCGGCTCGGCGCGCAGCGACCCGGACAGCCCCGAGTGCCGGCTCGCCGCCGACCTGGGCGCCGCCCTCGCCGAGGCGGGCTATGCGGTGATCACCGGCGGCGGCCCCGGCGTGATGGAGGCGGCGAACCGCGGCGCGACCGAGGCCGGCGGGATGTCCGTCGGGCTCGGCATCGAGCTGCCGTTCGAGCAGGGCCTCAACGGCTGGGTCGACATCGGCATCGACTTCCGCTACTTCTTCGTCCGCAAGACCATGTTCGTGAAGTACGCGCAGGCGTTCGTGGTGCTGCCCGGCGGCTTCGGCACCCTGGACGAGCTCTTCGAGGCGGTCACCCTGGTGCAGACCCGCAAGGTCACCCGCTTCCCGGTGATCCTGATGGGCACCGAGTACTGGGGCGGGCTGCTCGACTGGATCAAGGGCCGGCTGCTCGCCGACGGCAAGGTCGGCCCGAACGACATGGACCTGATCCGGGTGACGGACGACGTGGAGGAGGCCGTGCAGATCATCGTGGGCGCCGACGGCCCGCAGGCCGAAGACGGAAGCCGGTGACGTGGCGGCCGTCTGCGTCTTCTGCGCGTCCTCCAGCAATCTCGATCGGCGCTGGCTCGAGCTCGCCGCCCAGCTCGGCAAGGCGCTCGGGCCGCGCGGACACACCCTGGTGTCCGGTGGCGGCCGGGTCGGCATGATGGGCGCGGTCGCCGACGCCGCGCGGGCCGTCGGCGCGCACACGCTCGGCGTGATACCGCAGTACCTGGTGGATCTCGAGGTCGCGGACACGGCGGCGGACGAGCTGATCGTCACCACCGACATGGGCGAGCGTAAGAACATCATGATCGACCGCTCGGACGCGTTCATCACGCTGCCCGGCGGCCTGGGCACACTGGACGAACTCTTCGAGGTGTGGACCACGGCCACCCTCGACCTGCACCACAAGCCGATCATCCTGGTCAACACGGCCGGCTTCTACGACGGCATGCTGAGCTGGCTCGACCGGCTCGCGGACACCGAATTCGTCCGCCGTCCGGCGCTGGACCGGCTCGTGGTGGTCGACTCCGTCGAGGCCGCCCTCGACGCGATCCCCGCGGGTACCTGAGCGTCCGCGCCCCGCATGGAACAATTCCCTCCATGCCCCCGCAACGGGCGACCCTGCTCCAGGTCGCACAACGCGCCGGCGTGTCCCGCAGTACGGCGTCGTTCGTCCTCGCCGGACGCCACGTGGACATGCGGATCTCCGAGGACGCCCGGCAACGGGTGCTCCGCGCGGCACAGGAGCTGGACTACCGGCCTAACCTCATGGCCCGGAGCCTGCGCACGAAGGTCACCAGGACCATCGCGCTGGTCTCCGACACGCTCGCGTCCGACCCGTACGCCGGCCGCGCCATCCACGGTGGCCTCGCCGCGGCGGTCGCGCACGGCCACCTGCTCTTCATCGGCGAGACCGAGGGCGACGCGGTCGTCGAGGAGAAGCTGATCTCGGATTTCCTGGACCGGCAGGTCGACGCGTTCGTGTACGCCAGCATGTTCACCCGGTACGTGCGCGTGCCGAAGCTGCTCAAGGGCCATCCGGTCGTGCTGCTCAACTGCCTGACCCGGGCGGCGCGGCCGGCGTACCACTCGGTCATCCCCGACGAGGCCGCGGCCGGCCGGAGCGCGGCCGAGACGATCGTCGGGCACGGACACCGCGACGGCATCCACCTGGTCGGCACCCCGGCGCGGCACGTCTTCGCCGGCCGTGAGCGCCTGGCCGGGATCCGCGAGGGCCTCGCGGCGGCCGGCACCCGGCTTGCCGGGACCATCGAATGCGACTGGTGGCCCGACTCGGCGTACGAGGCGGTCACCGGGGCGCTGGCCGCCGGCCCGCCGCCGAAGGCGATGATCTGCCTCAACGACCGGGTCGCCCTCGGCACCTACCAGGCGCTGCGCGAGGCCGGCCTGGACATTCCGGGCGACGTCTCGGTGCTGTCCTTCGACGACTCGGACCTGGCCGCCTGGCTGCGCCCGCAGCTGACCAGCATCTCGCTGCCGCATTACCAGCTCGGCTGGCGCGCGGTCGAGCTGCTGCTCGACCCGGCCGGCCACGCGCGGCCGGAGATCTGGCGGGTGCCGATGCCGGTCCGTGACCGCGCGTCCATCGGAACGCCCTGATCGGTATCCGTCGTACCCGCGTGGTCTCATTGGTGCCGTGACCTCGACCCCCGGGGCGGTTCGCCGGCCGGCGTACCGGCTCGTCCGCCGCGCCGCCGCCCCCGCGGCGCCGCTGCGCGACGACCCGCTCCAGCGCTACGTGGTCGAGCACGCCGACGGGCCGCTGCTCGTCGTGGGCGGGCCGGGCACCGGCAAGACGACAGTGCTGGTCGAGTCGGTCGCGCAACGGATCGCCTCCGGCGTCGACCCGGAACGCATCCTGGTGCTCACGTTCGGCCGCCGCGGCGCGACGGCACTGCGGGACCGGATCGAGGCCCGGATCGCCGGGTCGAGCTTTCACGAGCCCCTGGTACGCACGTTCCACGCGTACGCCTTCGGGCTGCTGCGGCGGGCCGCCGCCGAGCGCGGCGAGCCCTCGCCGCGCCTGCTGACCGGCCCGGAGCAGGACCTCATCATCCGCGAGCTGCTCGAAGCGGTCGGCGACCCCGAGGTCGAGGACGCGGTGCGGTGGCCCGAGGCGCTACGGCCGGCGCTGCCCACCCGGGCGTTCGCCCAGCAGCTGCGCGATCTCATGCAGCGGTCGGCGGAGCGCGGGATCGGGCCGGTCGAGCTGGCCCGGCTCGGCGAGCGGCTGGGCCGCGACGACTGGCCCGCGGCGGCCCGCTTCCTGCGGCAGTACGTCGCCGTGCTCGCGCTGCGCGACGCGACCACCCGTGGTTCGACGGCGTACGACCCGGCGGAGCTGGTGCGGGCGGCGTCCGGCCTGCTGGCCGACGACCCGGAGCTGCTCGCGGCCGAGCGCCGCCGCCTGGCGCACGTCTACGTCGACGAGCTGGCCGACACCGACCCGGCCCAGATCGAGCTGTTGTCGCTGGTGGCGGGGGGTGGCACGCCGCTCGTGGCGTTCGCCGACCCGGACTCGTCGGTCTACGGCTTCCGCGGCGCCGACCCGCAGGCGGTGAGCGGCTTCCCGCACCGCTTCCGGACCGCGTCGGGAGCGACGGCCGAGGTCATCACGCTGCACACGAGCTACCGGGCCGAGCCGGCGCTGCTCGACGCGACCGGCCGGCTCTCCCGCCGGATGCGCGGCGCCACCCGCCACCGCCACCTGCACCCACCACCATCCACCGAGCCCACCGCCACACCGATCCCTCCGCAGGCGGGACCCCCTGCGCCGGTCTCTTCGCAGGCGGCGCCTGCCGCGCCGGTCTCTTCGGAGGCGGGGCCTACTGCGCCGGTCTCTTCGGAGGCGGGGCCCACCGCGCCGGGCCCTTCGCAGGCAGGGTCCACCGCGGCGGACTCTTCGCAGGTGGGGACCGGCGCGGCGGACTTTGAGCGTGCGGTGCCTGGCGCGCCGGTCCCTCCGCAGGCGGCGTCTGGCCGGGCGGAGGCTGAGCGCTCCGCACCCGGCGGGGCGGGTGCGGAGCAGGTGGTGGCCGGGGCCGTCGTGCGGACATTCCGGTCGCCGACCAGCGAGACCTCCTACGTCGCCCACGCGTTGCGGGAGGCGCATCTGCTGCACGGCGTGCCGTGGTCGCGGATGGCGGTCGTGCTGCGGTCGACGACGCTGCAGCTGCCCTCCATACAGCGGGCGCTCGCCGCCTCCGGCGTGCCGACCGTCACCCATTCGGAGGATCTTCCGCTGCACCTGCAGCCCGCCGTCGCGCCGCTGCTGCTCCTGCTGCGCTGCGCGCTCGAGCCCGGCGTCCTCGACGAGGAGGCCTCCGTCGCGCTGCTGCACTCGCCGCTGGGCGGGGCCGATCCGCTGGCCGAGCGGCGGCTGCGGCAGGGCCTGCGGGCGCTCGCCCTGGCCGCCGGCGACCGCCGCCCGTCCGGCGAGCTGCTCCTGGACGCGCTGCGCGATCCGGCCGGGCTCGCCGTCGTGGAACGCCGCTGGGCGGTGCCCGCGCAGACCATCGCCCGCCTCATCGCCACCGCGCGGGAGGCGGCGGCCGCGCCCGGCGCGACCGCCGAGCAGGTGCTCTGGTCGGTCTGGCGGGCCAGCGGCCTCGCCGAGCGCTGGTACGGCCTGAGTACCCGCGGCGCACCCGTCGAGCCCGGCGGCGAGGGCGGCCGGGCCCGGCAGTGGCGTGCGGAGGCGGCCGACCGCGACCTGGACGCGATCGTGGTGCTCTTCGACGCGGCCGCCCGCTTCGTCGACCGGCTGCCCGGCGCCCGGACCGAGGTCTTCCTCGACCACGTCCTCGGCCAGGACCTGCCGGCCGACTCGATCGCACCGAGCGCCGACCGCGGCGAGGCCGTCCGCCTGCTGACCGCGCACGCCGCCAAGGGCCTCGAGTGGGACGTGGTCGTGCTGGCTGGCGTCCAGGAGGGCATCTGGCCCGACCTGCGGCTGCGGGGAAGCCTGCTCGGCTCGGAGCGCCTGGTCGACTACCTGGCCGGTCGGGCCGCGTCCGGCGCTGCGGCGGTGGTCGGCCAGACCTCGGCGCTGCTGGACGAGGAGCGGCGGCTCTTCTACGTCGCCGCGACCCGGGCCCGGCGGCGCCTGGTGGTGACGGCGGTGGCGTCGGCCAGCGTCGGCGGCTCCGACGGCGAGGAGCAGCCGAGCCGCTTCCTGGCCGAGCTCGGCCTGCCGGACGGCCGCGGCGGCCCGGGCCGCGAAGACCCGCCGGACCCGGCCCCCGACGACCCGGACGACCCGGGCCCGACCGAACCCGACCCCGACCCGTGGGACCACCCCACCCCTGCCGACGAGCCGGACCTTGCGGATAGGCCCGGCTCCGGCGCCGAGCCCACCGCTGCGGATGGACCCGGCGCTGGTGACGACATCGGCCCGGCCGCCGGTCCTGACGAGGACGCGGCGGTGGTCGACGAGCTTGAGCTGCCGGTGGGGCGGCCGCCTCGGGCGCTCACCCTCGCCGCGCTGGTCGCCGAGCTTCGTACCGCCGTTGTGGCGCCGGATGCGACGCCCGAGCGGCGGCACGCCGCCGCGGCCGAGCTGGCCCGGCTCGCCGCCGCGGGCGTACCGGGCGCGCATCCCGATGAGTGGTGGGGCCTGCGGGGGCTCTCCGACGAGCGGCCGCTGGCCGAGGAGGGCGAGCCCGTCAAGGTCACCCCCTCCTCGATGGAGAGCGCCCTGCGCTGCAGCCTGCGCTGGCTGCTCGAACGCCACGGCGGAGCCGCTCCGGCCGGACCCGCGCAGGGCGTCGGCAACCTGGTGCACGCCGCGGCGATGCTCGCCGAGGACGCGAACGCCGACCGCGAGCGGCTGGTCGAGTACGTGGCCGCGCGTTTCGACGCCATCGAGCTCGCCGCCCGCTGGCTGGCCGGCCCCGAGCAGGACCGGGCGCAGGGCATGGTCGACAAACTGCTGCGCTGGCTCGCCAAAAACCCGCGCCGGCTGCTCGCCATCGAGCACGAGTTCACCGTGCGGCTCGACGATCCGGCCCGGCCGATCCAGCTCACCGGCCGTGTGGACCGGCTCGAGGTCGACGAGCAGGGGCGCCTCGTCGTCATCGACCTCAAGACCGGCAAGACCACCACCGTCTCCGCCGGCGACGTCGAGGAGCACGCCCAGCTGGCCGGCTACCAGGCCGCGGTCGACGCCGGTGCGTTCCGGGAGTTCGGCGACGAGAGCGGCGGCGCCGCCCTGGTCCAGCTCGGCCCGACCAAGGAGGCCCGCGAGCAGATGCAGCTCCCGCTCGCCGAGGCCACCGACCCGAACTGGGCGTACGCGATGGTCCGCCGCACCGCCGACACGATGGCCGCGGCCACCTTCTCGGCGGTCGCCAACGCCAAGTGCCGGGTCTGCCCGGTCCGGACCAGCTGCCCGATCTCCGGGCAGGGCCGGCAGGTCGTCGAGCCGTGACCCAGCCCAGCCTCTTCACCGACCGCGCACCCCGGCCCCGCCGCCGCGCCGACGCGGGCCCGCGTTACACCCCGATCGAGCTGGCCCGGCTGCTGCGCCTGCACCAGCCGACCCCGGAGCAGGCCGCGATCATCGCGGCCCCGGTCGAGCCGGTCCTGGTGGTCGCCGGCGCCGGCTCCGGGAAGACCGAGACCATGGCGTCGCGGGTGGTCTGGCTGGTCGCCAACGGGTACGCCCACCCGGACGAGATCCTCGGCCTCACCTTCACCCGCAAGGCCGCCGGAGAGCTGGCACACCGGGTACGCACCCGGCTCGGCCAGCTCGTGCGCCGCCTGGGCCGCCAGGACGCCCTCGCGGGCGAGCCGACGGTCGCCACCTACCACTCATACGCGGCCCGGGTGGTCACCGAGCACGGGCTGCGCGCGGGCTACGAGCCGTCCGCCCGGCTGCTCACCGAGGCCGCCCGCTGGCAGATCGTCGACTCGCTGGTGCGCTCGTACACGGGCGAGATGACCGGGTTGAACCGCGCGCCCGGCACGGTGACCGACGACGTGCTCGCCCTCTCCGGCGAGCTCGCCGAGCACCTGGTCACCCCCGACGACCTCGCCGCCTGGACCGGCCGCTTCTACGCCGAGGTGCAGGCGCTGCCGGGCCGGGTCTACAAGGACGTCGGCGACATGCTGCTGCGCCAGCGGCACCGGCTGACCCTGCTGCCCCTGGTCCGCCTCTACGACGAGCGCAAGCTCGCGATCGAGGCGATGGACTTCGGCGACCAGATGGCCCGCGCGGCCCGGGTCGCCCGCGACCATCCGGAGGTCGGCGCGATCGAGCGGGGCCGCTTCAAGATCGTGCTGCTGGACGAGTACCAGGACACCAGCCACGCCCAGGTGGTGCTGCTCAACGCGCTCTTCGGCGGCGGGCACCCGGTCACCGCGGTCGGCGACCCGTGCCAGTCCATCTACGGGTGGCGGGGCGCGTCGGCCGGCACCCTCGACCGGTTCCCGGCGGAGTTCACCGGGCCCGGCGGCCGCGAGGCCTGGGTGCTCAACCTGACCCGGAGCTGGCGCAACCGGCCGGAGATCCTCCAGGTCGCCAACGCGCTCTCCCGGCCGCTGCGCGCCGCCGGCGCCCGGGTGGCCGAGCTGACCCCGGCGCGGCGGGTGGCCGACCGGGTCGGCGGGCGGACGGTCGCCTGCGCGCTGCTGCACACGTACGCGGATGAGGCCGCCTGGATCGCCGACGCCATGCTCGCCTCCTGGCGGGCGGCCGCCGGGCTGCCCGACGCCCTGCCCGGCGACATCCCGCTCGAGAAGCGGCCGACCAGCGCGGTCCTGGTCCGCGTCCGCAGCCAGATCCCGGCGATCGAGGAGGCGCTGCGCTCGCGCGGCCTGCCGGTCGAGGTGGTCGGCCTCGGCGGCCTGCTGGACACCCCGGAGGTACGCGACGTCGTCTGCACGCTGCGGGTCCTCGCCGACCCGACGGACGGTGCGGCGCTGCTGCGGCTGCTGACCGGCGCCCGCTGGCGGATCGGGCCGCGCGACCTGGTCGCCCTGCACCGGCGCGCCCGGTCCATCGCCGCGGCCCGGGTCGCCGGCACCACCGGCGATCAGCCCGAGGACATCGTCGCGGACCGGCTCGACGACGCCACCCTGGTCGAGGCCATGGCCGACCTGGGCGCGCCGCAGCAGTACTCGCAGGAGGGCTATGCCCGGCTGCGGGCGTACAGCCGGGAGCTGGCCGAGCTGCGGCGGCGCCTGGACCAGCCGCTGCCGGACCTGGTCGCGGACATCGAGCGCACCGTCGGCCTCGACGTCGAGGTGGCGGTGCGCGGCTGGGGCGCCGGCGACGCGGGCCTGGCCCGTGGCCACCTGGACATGCTGGGCGACGTCGCGGCCCGGTACGCGGGCGACACCGGCGGCGGCACGCTCGCGGGCTTCCTCGCGTTCCTGGCGGCGGCCGAGGAGGAGGAACGCGGGCTGACCCCGGGCCAGGTCGACGTGGTCGAGGGCGCGGTGCAGGTGCTGACCGCGCACGCCGCGAAGGGCCTGGAGTGGGATGTGGTGTCGGTCGCGGGGCTGACCAAGGGCGTCTGGCCGGGCATGACCCGGGGGTCGGACCACTTCCTGATGGGCATCGGGGTGCTGCCGTTTCCGCTGCGGGGCGACGCCGACGGGCTTCCCGGGCTGGATCTCTCGCGGGCCGTGGACCAGAAGGACGTCGCGGCGGCGCTGACCGCCTTCGGTCGGGCCTGGCGCGAGCACGACGAGCGCGAGGAGCGCCGGCTGGCGTACGTGGCGGTGACCCGGCCGCGGCGGCTGCTGCTCTGCTCGGGCTACTGGTGGGGCGACGGGGTGAAGCGGGCCCGAGGGCCGTCGGTCTTCCTCGAGGAGATCCGGGCCTCCTGCCTGGCGGGCGCCGGGGTGGTCGAGGAGTGGGCGCCGGAGCCGGCCGGGGACGCGGCCAACCCGAGTGCGGAGCTGGTGGCGACGGCGGAGTGGCCGTCGGACCCGCTCGGCGCCCGGCGGCCGGCGATGGCGGCCGCGGCGGACCTGATCCGGCGCATGATCGCCAGTCCGGAGGCCGAGACGGCCGCCGCCTTCGTGGCGCTCGCGGCACAGGACGACGAGGTCGCCGGCCGCGCCGGGCTGGCCGCCGACCTGGTCGGGCTGCCGGCCGAGGGCGATCCGCCGGTGCCCGGGCGGCACCGCCCCGGCGCGGGCACTCCGGCGCGGGTACCGGAGCAGCCCGGGACGGCGGTTTCCGAGGACCCGGACCTGGAGCGGTGGCGCCGGGAGGCGACGATCCTGCTCGCGGAGCGCGACGAGCGGGCCCGGCGCGACGGCCCGCTCGAGGTGGCGTTGCCGCCGCACCTCTCGGTCTCCCAGCTGGTCGTGCTGCGGCGCGACCCGCAGGCCCTGGCGCGATCGTTGCGCCGCCCGCTGCCGCAGCGCCCGGCGCCGCACGCCCGCCGCGGCACCGCCTTCCACGCCTGGCTGGAGCAGCGCTACGGCTCGGTGCGGCTGCTGGACCTCGATGAGCTGCCCGGCGCGGCCGACGACGACGCGGCCGCGGACGAGGAGCTGGCGGCGCTGCAGGAGGCGTTCCTGGCCGGCGAGTGGGCCGACCGGACCCCGATCGAGGTCGAGGTGCCGTTCGCGACCACGGTGGCGGGCGTGGTGGTGCGTGGGCGTATCGACGCGGTCTTCGCCGAGCCGGGCGGCCGGTTCGACGTCATCGACTGGAAGACGGGCCGCCGCCCGACCGGCGCGGACGCGGAGGCGGCGGCGGTGCAGCTCGCGGCCTACCGGATCGCCTGGGCGGCCCTCGCCGACGTCCCGGTGTCGCGGGTCCGTGCGGGCTTCCACTACGTCCGTGACGGCGTCACCGTCCGCCCGTCCGACCTACCGGACGCGGAAGGCCTGACCTCGCTGATCGAGGAGGTCCCGCAGGCCACGAACGCCGACCCCGCGCCGGATCCGGCCGAGGCCGAATAGATCCGCGGCCCGGGGCCGATCCGAGTGTGGCCGGTCAGGCTGCGGCGGCCGTCAGGAGGTGTAGGAGGGCGCGTGCGTAGGCCTCCTCCGGGGTTCGGGCCGTGAAGGTGTGGTCCTCACCCAGCAGGGTGATGTCCACTTCCCAGCCCTTCTCCTCGCGGCGCAGGGCCCGCAGCGTGCCGCCCAGCAGCTCACGCAGCTGTCCCTCGTGCGGCAGCCAGAGCGCCTCGTCCAGCTCCACGTCGTCGAGCGCCCACTCCGTGGTGCCGTTGAAGCCGATCAGGTGGCCCTCCTGGCCGTGGTAGACCTCGATCGTCATGTCGCTCAGCACGAAGACCTGGTCGTCCAGGTCGCGGTCCGGGATCGCGAAGCGGTCGCCCGGACCCGGTTTCCAGATCAGCCCGGCGGCCCTGAGCTGCTGTGCCACTTGCACGCCTATCACCGGATGACCCCCTGCGTCGTGCTAGGCTCCATCGCGTTGTCAGTTTGGTTCCCAAGTACCTAGGAGCGCCTGTGGGGATTCTGCCCCAGGCGCTCTTTGTCGTAACCCGGGTTTCTCCGGTACGGGCGATCAGTACGGCGACACGAGTCCCGCGAAGTGCGGGTCTTACTACCTCGTTCCCGTCCATAATGGTCGGGAACGATCGACCGTCGAGGAGACGAGCATGGTTACCGGCGTAGTGAAGTGGTTTAACGCGGACAAGGGCTTCGGGTTCATCACCCCGGACGACGGCGGTGCCGACGTCTTCGCCCACTTCTCCGCCATCCAGACTTCCGGCTACCGCAGCCTGGACGAGAACCAGCGTGTCGAGTTCGAGGTGACCCAGGGCCAGAAGGGCCCGCAGGCCGCCAACATCCGGCCGCTCTGATCTCAGCCTAGCGCTGACCATCGGCGCCGGTCCCCCGCGAGGGGGACCGGCGCCGATGACGTTTCTGAGGGCATAAGCCCAGTTCAGGCGCCTGCAGGGGCGGCGTCACCGACCTCTTCCGGGCGCGGGGCCGTGCCGCCGAGGTGGGCCGGCAGCCACCAGGTGTCGTCGGGCCCCGACGGCTGCTCCGGGTAGGCCCGCTGCGCCGAGTCCAGCAGCTCGCTGAGCCGTTTGCGCAGCACGACCGTGGTGGTTTCGGCCGAGCCGTCCGGCGCGGGCTCGATCGGCGCGCCGATCGAGATGATGACCGGTACGTGCCGCTTCGTCAGTTCCTTCTTGCGGCCCTTGGTCCAGAGCCGGTGCGGGCCCCACACCGCCATCGGGATCAGGGGCACCGAGGCCGCCGCGGCCAGCCGCGCCGCGCCCGACTTCAGGCCCTTGACCGTGAACGACTCGCTGATCGTCGCCTCGGGGAAGACGCCGACCACCTCACCGTTGCGCAGCGCGGTCTCGGCCTCGTGGAACGCGGCGTTGCCCGCCTTGCGGTCCACCGGGATGTGGTGCATGCCGCGCATCAGCGGCCCGCTGATCTTGTGGGTGAAAACCGACTTCTTCGCCATGAAGCGGACCAGTCGCTTGGCCGGCTGGGCGCCGAGGCCGCAGAAGATGAAATCGAGATAGCTGACGTGGTTGCTCGCCAGCACGGCCCCGCCGGTGGCGGGGATGTGCTCCGCTCCCTCGACCTGAATCTTCAGATCGAGTACGCGGAACATCGCCTTGGCAGTCCCAACGACGGGGGGATAAACGATTTCCATCGGGTCACGGTACCGGGGTTGGGTGAACCGTGGCTGTGCGCGTGCAACCGATTTGCCGTCCGCGGCGTCTTAGAGATGACTGCGCCGAAAATCGGCACTCCCTGGGAGGCTACGCATGCAGACCGTGTCCGCCCGGCGGGAGCTGGCAATCGTGGTCGCGCTGGCCGTGCTCGGGCTGGGCCTGGTATTGATCGTCGCCTTCGCACCCTGGTATTCGCCCGCCGGCGCCCGTGACGCCGGCGCGACAGTGGTGCAGACCTATGAGCCGCAGGCCGGGGCCGCGCTCGGGCGATGATGTAACGCGCATCGGTAGTGTTCACTGGTGTGATGTCCGAGAGCACCCAGACACCCGTCGCCTGGTCGCGGCCGGGTGGCGCCTGGGGTTCGGGCACCGTGACCGCTCCGGGCGTACCCCCGCTGCTCCCGCCGCCGCCCGCCGCGCCGGAGTCGCCCGGCGGAGATGGGCCGCGACGGCGTCGGCGTCAGATGTTGATCTTTGGTGGCGTCGCCGGCGGGATCCTCGCGATCGGTCTGGCCGTGATTCTCATCGTCGTGCTGACCTCGGACGGCGACCCGTTCGGCGGCAAGCCCTCCGCGGTGGCCGACCTGCGGCCGCCGCTGGCCCAGCTGTGCCCGGCGCCGACCGTGCCGCCCAGCGCCGCGCCGGTCGTCCCGCCGAGCGCCGCGCCGCCGGCCACCGGCGAGCGGACGACCGACAAGGAGTCGGGCATCTCCTACCGGAGGTATCCCAGCCCCTGGATCAACTGGGACACGACGTGGCGGGCCGGCACGCTCGAGGTGCCGTACCGGGTCGGCCAGCACTTCGTGACCGAGCAGTACAGCGGCGGCTCCTACCACGCGTCGATCCTGTCGGCCGCGGTGCCGGCCGCGGACAACGACGCGGTGACGCTCGACCTCGAGTGCGTCGGCCGGCAGGTGGCTTCGGACGTGCGGGCGGAGTACTACCCGCAGCCCAACACGATGGAGCCGCTGCGCGACGAGATGACCCGGCTCGGCGGGCGGCCCGCCTGGGTGAGCGAGTTCCGGCTGCACTTCCAGGCCGCCGGCCTGACCGCCACCGACGAGCGTTCGGCGGTGGCGGTCATCGACGTCGGCAAGCCGACCGCGGCGGTGCTGTACGTGTCGATCCCCGGCACCCACAAGCAGTTCGACTACGTCATCGACGACGTGCTGAAGTCGGTCCGGCCGCTTTAGTTGCCGGTCAGGCCCCAGCGCTTGCGCAGCGCGTTGTCGGCGGCGTTGAAGAGCATGTCGATGAAGATGCCGATCACCAGCACCACGATGATGAACGAGATGACCAGTGCGGCCTCGTTGAGGTCGCGGGCCTGCTGCATGCGTACGCCGATGGAGAGCGCGCCCGGCACGATGACCAGCAGCTCGCCCGCCATCAGGCTGCGCCAGGAGAAGGCCCAGCCCTGCTTGAGGCCGGAGATGAACGACGGCAGCGACGCCGGCAGGATCAGGTAGCGGTACCTCGAGAGGCCGTTCATGCCCAGCACCTGCCCGACCCGCAGCCAGGTCCGCGGCACGTAGTCGATGCCGCTGATCAGGCCGTTCGCCACCGAGGGCGCGGCGCCGATGACGACCACGAACATGATGGCGCTCTCGCTGATCTGGAAGAGCAGGATCGCGAGCGGGAACCACATGATCGACGGCATGGTCTGCAGGCCGGTGATCAGCGAGCCGATCGCGGCCCGCAGCGGCGCGAAGCGGGAGACGGCGGCGCCGATGACCGTGCCGATCAGCACGGCGAGCCCGAAGCCGGTCACGGCCCGGATCATGGTGATGCGGACGCCCTCCCAGAATTCGGCGGTGGTGATCACCGAACCCAACTCGTCGAAGACCACGCTCGGGCCGGGCAGCACGTACTCGGGCTTCCACTGCGCCCAGACGACGATCTGCCAGGCCAGCACGACGATCGCGATCGCCAGCAGCTTGGGCCACGCGCTGCGCCAGATCCGGCGGCCGAGCGCGCCCTTCTCCTCACGGCCGCCGAGCTCGAGGGCGTCGAGGCCGGTGATGCGGTCCGCCGCGGCGTCGTTGACGGTCGCGGCCGGCGGCGGGGCGTCCTGGGTGACGCCCTTGAGGCCGGCGCGGGCCGACGGGTACTTAATTGGCATGGCGGGCGACCTCCGCGCGGAGCCGGTCGGTGATCTCGCCGGCCTGGGCGGAGACCTCGGGGGAGTCGATGCGCCGGGGGCGCTCGTGCTCGATGGGGAACTCCTCGATGACCCGGCCGGGCCGGCTGCTGAGCAGGATGACCCGGTCGCCGAGCCGGACCGCCTCGCGCACGTTGTGCGTGACGAACAGGACCGTGAGCTGCTGCTCGCGCCAGATCCGCTCGAGCTCGTCGTGCAGGATGTCGCGGGTCATCGCGTCCAGGGCGCCGAACGGCTCGTCCATCAGCAGGATGTCGGCGTTCTGGGCCAGCGCGCGGGCGAGCGCCACCCGCTGGCGCATGCCGCCGGAGAGCTCGTGCGGCCGCTTGTGGCCGAAGCCCTTCAGGCGGACGACCTCGAGCAGCTCCTCGGCGCGCTTGCGCCGCTCGGCCCGGCCGACGCCGCGCAGCCGCATCGGCAGCTCGACGTTGCCCGAGACCGACAGCCAGGGGAAGAGGGCCGCCTCCTGGAACATCAGCGAGACGTGCCGGCCGCCGATGTCGAGGGTGCCGCCGCTGATCTTGTCGAGCCCCGCGACCAACGAGAGCAGCGTGCTCTTGCCGCAGCCGGAGGCGCCGAGCAGACACACGAACTCGCCCTTGGCCACGGTCAGGGAGACCCGGTCCAGGGCGAGCAGGGCGTTGCTTCCGGTGCCGTACCGCTTGGAGACGTCGTCGATGCGGACCACCGCGTCCCGGTCGGTCCGGGTGCCAGTGGCTTCGAGAATGCTCATGGCTACTCCCAGGTGGGGCCGGCCGGGCCCGCGTGGCGGGCCCGGCCGGGGTTGATCAGGAGGAGGCGGCGGCGTCGCTGATCGCCGGCTGCCCGTCGACCTTGAGCAGGTCGTTGATCGGGCCGAGGTCGTAGATGCCCTTGAGGTCGACCGGCTTGAGCAGGCCGACGTCCTGTGCGTGCTGTGCGCTGGTGTACAGCGACGAGGCGATCGGGTCGATGGTGAACGTCAGGTTCTTGAACGAGGCGGCCAGGATCTCGTCCTTGAGCGGCTTGCCGGACAGGGCGGCGAGCTGCTCGTTGGCGGCCTTCTGGGCGCCGGCGTTGTCGGTCTCGATGTACTTGACGGCGGCGATGTGGCCACGCAGCAGCTTCTTCACCGTCTCCGGGTACTTCTTGAGGAACTCCTGCTTGACGATCAGGTGCGTGGTGACGAACTGGCCGTTCGGCCAGAGGGTCTTCTCGTCGACCAGCAGCTTGCCCTTGGACTCGATGATCATCCGGCTCAGGTTGGGCTCGGGCACCCAGGCGCCGTCGATGGCGCCCTGCGCGAACGCCTGCAGCGCCGTCGCGTTGTCCTGCGGCAGGATGGAGACGTCGCCGCCGCCCTGCTGGTCGGCGTTCAGGCCGTTCGACTTCAGCCAGGCGCGCAGCGCGACGTCCTGGGTGTTGCCGAGCTGCGGGGTGGCGATCTTCTTGCCCTTGAGGTCGGCCGGGGTGTTGATGCCCTGCTTGACGACCAGCCCGGCGCCGCCGGAGGTGCTGCCCGCGATGATCTTCAGCGCGGTGCCCTTGGAGGTGGCCCAGCCGTTGATGGCCGGGTTCGGGCCGATGTAGGTCGCGTCGATCGCGCCGGAGAAGAGCGCCTCGATCGCGGCCGGGCCGGCGTTGAAGGTCTTCGGCTCCAGCTTGGTGCTGCCCAGGGACTGCTGGAACAGGCCGTTCTTGACCCCGATCAGGGCCGGCGCGTGGGTGATGTTCGGGAAGTAGCCGAGCCGGATCGCCGAGGCCTCGCTCGACGCGGAGGCGGCGTCGTCGCTCTTGCCGCAGGCGGCGAGGGCGGTGGCGGAGAGCAGGGTGGCGGCGAGGGCAAGCACACGAAGACTGCGGGAGCTCATGCTCACTCCTATTTCGTCGTCAAGGTGGTGGAGGGAATCGCGGTAACGGTGAGTTCGGCCAGCGTGCGGTGGTTCACGACACCCTTGATCGCCTCCTCCACCGCGAGCCAGACGTCCTTGAGCCCGGTGGCGACACCGTGGTAGGTCGTGGTCGTGGTGGGCAGGCCCCGGACCGTGGTGAGTGCGCCGCCTACGGCGCGGACCACGTCGCCGACGGTGATCTCCTCGGCCGGGCGGGCCAGGGCGTACCCGCCGTCGACGCCCCGGTGGCTGTGCAGCAGGCCGGCGCGGCGCAGGTCGAGCAGGATGCCCTGGAGAAAGCTGAGCGGGATGTCCTGTGCCGCAGCCAGGGTTGCGGCCTTGACCAGACGGGGATGGTCGGCAGCGACCGCCAGCATGGCTCGGACGGCGTAGTCCGTGCGCGCCGAGACGTACATGGGTATGTCCCCTCGGTCCGGTGTTCCCTGCCATCTCTATCTGATAGATGGGAATAGTGGACGAGGTGGGTCGGCGGCGTCAACCCCCAACCGCATGGTGAGAAGGCCGCGTCACCCGCACCGGGGAACCCCGGGGGTGGTCGCGATAGAGGCGGATCTATGCGAGGCGCGTCCAGGCCGTCGCGGCCTCGAGGAGGGCCTTCGCGAGGGTCTCGTCACCCTCGGACATCCGCAGCACCCGCGCCGGCACGTAACCCGCGGGGTCCAGCTCGCGGAGCCAGGCGGCCGCCATCGCCGTCTGATTGGCCGCCTCGAAGACGCTGACCAGGGCCGCCGCGGCGGCGAGCCGGCGCTGGACCAGCCGGTCCGGCAGCTGCGCCGCCGCGAACCAGGACTCGAACTCGTGCACCGAGCCGGCGCCCGCGATGTACGCCGTGAGCTGCGGACCCAGGGTGGTCACGCAGAGATCGGCATCGTCGTTGACGGGATTCGTGAATACGGGACGATCCAGAATCGCGGCGGTCATACCAGAGACGCTACCGCCTCCTGGCGATCGCGGCGACGCGCGCGGGCGGGCGGCGCTAGGGGCGCAAAAACAGGGCCGACACGCGGGCGGCCAGCAGATCGAGCACCGGGCGCCCGTCCTCGATCGCCGCCACGAACGCCGCCCAGGAGTCGAGCATGAAGTCCGCGGTCTCCGGCACCGGCTCGTCGTTGAGGTACGCGGGCAACAGCAGCGCGTTCTGGAACAGCCAGGGCACGTAGCTGCCCTCGACGTCCCAGCCCGGCAGGTCGCGGGTCCGGTGCAGATGCCGGCGCAGCTCCTCCTCCGACGACCAGCGCAGCATGTGCGCGTCGTGCTTCAGGCTCTTGATGTACGGGTTGTAGAGATGCCCCGGCCCGAACCCGAAGGTCTGCCGCCACTGCGCCCACAGGATCGCCTCGTCGCGCCCGCCCAGCGTCATGACGTCGTCGGTCGCGCTCTCCAGCAGCATGCTGTTCAGGTACGGCCACAGCGTCAGCGGCGTCAGCAGCCGGTTCGCGTCGGTCCGCAGCACCGACTGGACGATCTGCCAGGCGTTCTTCTCCAGCTCGTCCCACGACGTCAGGTTCGGCACCGCCTTCACCGCCGCCAGCAGGCTGTACAGCGACGGGTTGTGCTCGCCGTAGAAGGTGCGCGCCACCGACCACGGGTCGGTCGGGCGCAGCAGCGACTCCGGCGACGTGTCCGCCGGCTGGCGCTGCACCTGGTCGAGGAACTCGGAGAGGCTGACGAACTCGCGGACCGCGTTGTGGCCGGTGTGCGTGATCCAGCGGTCCAGGTCGGCGCGGAAGTCGGCCGCCGCGTCGATGTCGCGGGAGCCGACGTCGTCGATGCAGACCCGCACCTCGACGCCGAGCCGGGCCAGCGCGCCGGCCACGAACGCCTGCACCATGTGGATCACCGAGGCCCGCGAGCGCAGCCGGACCGGCCAGAGCAGCCGGACCGGGCCGGTCGGCACCCGCTGCTGGTTGATCCAGCCGAACCGGCGCTCGAGCTGCAACAGCAGGCCGGGCACGTCGCGCGGCGGCCGGGTGCCGGCCTGCGAGACCAGCTGCCGCTCCCAGCTGTGGTGCCGGACCCGGTGCCGCAGGCCGGTCGCGCGCGGCGGCACGGGCACCTCGGCCCGCTCGGCCAGCGCGGGGAAGAGCCGCTCGGAGTCGACACCCGGGAAGCATTCGACGGGTACGCCGATCACCTCGCGCAGCCGCTCGGCGGTGCTCAGCGCGGTGGCCGCGTCGGGCTCGTTCAGGGCCCAGAGCACGCGCACGGGACGGTACCGGGCGACCACGGCGATGGCGGCCGTCACCATTCCCGACCAGTCGCTGCTGGCCAGGACGCAGATCGTGTCGCCGCGGATCAGGTCGGCGGTCGCGGCGATCAGCGGCTCGTTGTCCGCGATGTGCGCCGGGTCGTGCAGCAGCCGCGGGCCGCGCACGTGCAGCGTCGGGCGCCAGAAGCCGTGCAGGTGGAAGACCCGCACCGCGCCGTCGGCGCCGCCGGTGCCGCCGAAGTTGCCGCGCGAGTCCAGCGGCAGGCTCACCGCCCGGCCGCGGGCCGACCGGATCGCGATCTCCAGCAGCGGGTCGAAGTTCGTGGTCAGCACCCGGTGGTCGAAGGCCTCCGGAACCTGGGCGAGCAGGTGACCCAGCGCCTGCACCCCGCGCGGCAGCTGCCAGGAGAAGCGGTCGTTCTCGACACCCTCGCCGACCCCGCGCTCCACGCGCTGGCCGAGGCCGTGCGTCGCGAGCGGCGACTCCATCGGGTCCGGCGCCGCGTACGCCTTCAGCACGGCCTGCTGCGCGATCACGTCGAACGCCCCGGCCGACACCCAGTCGGTGAAGACCCGCCGGTACGCGCGGTAGACGTCGATCGGCTGCCCGCCGACCAGCTCGGCGCGGGCCTGCTCCAGCGCTCGTTCGAGGGCGCCGTCGTCGTTGCGCCCCGCCGCGAAGCTGTCCGCGATCTCCAGGACGCCGTGCACCCGCGGGATGACGCCCGCGGTCACGCCGGAGCCGAGCAGCAGGGTGATCTGATCGACGCCGCGCAGGCTCGCCGTGAGCCGGTCCAGCAGCAGCGTCTCGCCGGCGCTCAGCCCTTCGGCCGGGTCGCTCAGGTCGTCCCTCGTGGTGAACCCCGAGTCGCTCACCGCACCACCTGCAGGGACTGCCACAGCTCGGCCGGCCGCTCGGTGAAGACCTGCCGCGGTGTGTGGCGGCTGGCGATCAGGGCGCCGTGGTCCAGGAACTCCTCCAGCTCGCCGGCCCGCCAGCCCAGGTAGCCGACGAACACCCGCATCGCGTCGACCGAGCCGGTCAGGTCCGCGGGCGCCGCCGAGAGCGCCATGGTGCCGAGCCGGTCGCGTACCGCGGTGAAGCGCAGCGGCTGGCTCGCGCCGGCTCGCAGCAGCGTCACCACGATGTATCCGTCGCGGGCCACCGGCCCGCCGTCGAAGAGCGCCGCCGGGTGGTGCAGCAGCGGCCGCCAGGCGCCGGGGAACTCGTCCGGGATCTCGCCGTCCGGCCGGGTGACGCAGACGCCGGCCGCGCCGGTCTGGTTGTGCCGCAGCACCAGGATGGCGCTCTGGCCCAGGTCCTCGTCGGCGAACCAGGGCGCCGCGTAGAGCACGCTGCCGGCCAGGTTGTGCCGCGGCGCGGCCGGGTTGTGCACCAGCGGTATCTCGCCGCCGGCGTCGCGGGCACGCAGCTCCGGCCGCTCGAAGCCGCGGCGTAGCATCGCCCGGCGTGCCGTGCGCCAGATCGTGTGCACGGTGAGCGTCGCCGGGATCGCCTCCGGGGGAGCGGGGCGCAGGCCGTCGCGCAGGAGCCGGATCAGCTCGCCGGTGAACGCGGTGTAGGCCTCGCCGCGGGGCGCCATCGCGGGCCGGTTCGCGGGCGCGGAGACCAGCAGGCAGGTGCCGTCGGCCTCGGCCTTGTCGGCGACGAAGTCGGTGCCCGTTCCGTCGCCGCCGAGCTCGGCGCCGGCCCGGCCCGAGTAACAGCAGTCCAGGATCACCAGCCGGCGGCGGGCCCGGGTGTCGGCGACGGCGCGGCGGATCCAGTCGTACGGCACGCCGCGCTCGTAGGGCACCTCGGGATCGCAGCCGGGCAGGCCGAGGATCAGGTTGTCGTCGTCGGCGTCGACGAGGCCGTGCCCGGCGAAGTAGACCAGCAGCAGCCCGGCGCTCCCGGTCGCGGCGGCGGCCCGGCGGATCGCCCGGCTCACCTCGGCCGGCGACTCCGGGTCGAGCAGCACGTGGCAGTTCTCCGCCGGGACACCCCATAAATCTTCGTGTTGCAGCAGATCACGCAGATCGGTCACATTGCGCCGTGCGGCCGGCAGCGTGAACAGCCGGCGGTACTGCGAGACACCGATCAGGACGACCTGGGAGGCGGTCGGGTCCGCGACTTCACTCATCGGCGACTACTGCCGTTCGCGCTGCTGAAGCTCGGTCAGCGCGGTGGCCAGTGCGGCGTGGTCGGCCGCCTCGATCCGGGTGACGGCGCCGTCCGCGGCGGTGTGCGTGATCGTCACGGTGGGCGCGGGCCGGCGGGAGTCGCGCCAGCTGGCCACGGCGAGCGCGAGCTGGCCGGCGGAGAGGCCGCTGCCGATGATCAGCGTCAGGACGTCGAGCACGGTGCCCATCGCCTCTGGGTCGTCGGACGGCGCGCGGGCCAGCTCGCCGTCGACGCGTACCGCCTGCTCCCGGCGCAGCCAGCGGTACAGCGACTCGGCGTCCTCGGTCGACTCGCATGCCACGCGCAACCGTACCGGCACAGTCTCGCCTCCCCGCCGACGACGATGTGATCGGACGCGACAGGATATCGAAGCATTTACCTGACGTCACGGACGCACTACGCCAAGCCGTCATCCGCGTTCGAGGACGTTGTACAGCCGTAGAAGTCAACGGCCGCCTCGGCGGGTTAGATTCTTCGGTGTGGCGCGCAAAATGAAGATTCCCGCGACGAAGTATCCGGTCGAACGATTCACCCTCGACAACGGTCTGCGGGTGGTTCTCACGCCCGACCGCACCGCACCGGTCGTCGGGGTGGCGGTCGTGTACGACGTCGGCATCCGCTCCGAACCAGAGGGTCGCACGGGCTTCGCACACCTCTTCGAGCACCTGATGTTCCAGGGCTCGGAGAACCTGGAGAAGCTCGCGCACTTCCGGCACGTGCAGGGCGCCGGCGGCAGCTTCAACGGCTCGACCCACCTCGACTACACCGACTACTTCGAGGTGCTGCCCTCCGGCGCCCTCGAGCGGGCGCTCTTCCTCGAGGCCGACCGCATGCGCGGTCCGCGCCTGACGGAGGAGAACCTGCGCAACCAGGTGGACGTGGTCAAGGAGGAGATCCGGGTCAACGTCCTCAACCGGCCGTACGGCGGCTTCCCCTGGCTCCGGCTGCCGCCGGTGATGTTCGAGACGTTCGCCAACGCGCACGACGGGTACGGCTCGTTCGGCGACCTCGACCACGCGACCGTCGCGGACGCCGAGGAGTTCTTCGACAAGTACTACGCCAGCGGCAACGCGGTGCTCGCCGTCGCCGGCGACTTCGACGTCGCCGAGGCGACGGCCCTCATCCAGCGCCACTTCGGCGACGTGCAGGCCCGGTCCAAGCCGAAGCTGCCCGATTTCGCGGAGCCCGACATCAAGGGCGAGCGCCGGGAGAGCTACGTCGACCGCCTCGCCCCGCTGCCGGCGGTGGCCAGCGGATGGCGGGTGCCGGACCCGATCGGCGACTTCGAGGAGTACCTCCCGTACGTGGTGCTGGCCGAGGTGCTCACCGACGGCGACGCGTCCCGGCTCGTCGAGCGGCTGGTGCAGCGCGACCGCACGGTCACCAGCGTCGGCGGCTACATCGGATTCATGGGCGACGAGTACCAGGTCCGCAACCCGACCGCGATGCTGCTGCAGGCGCACATGCCGCCCGGCGGCGACGCGGACAAGGTGCTGCGCGCGGTCGACGAGGAGCTCGACCGGCTCGCGACCAAGGGGCTGACGCCGGGTGAGCTCGCCCGCACCCAGGCCCGGATGGCCACCCACCTGCTCCGCGACACCGACGCCGTGCTGGGCCGGGCGCTGCCGATGGCCGTCCTGGAGGCGCAGCGCGGCCGTCCGGAGATGCTCAACGAGCTGCCGCGGCTCGTCGGAGAGGTCACCGAGGCGCAGATCCTGGCCGCCGCCGCCACCCTGCGGCCGGAGCGCCGTTCCACCATCGAGGTCGTCCCGGGAGCGAACCAGTGAGCGTGAGGCCCCTACCGGAGCTGATTCCGGACAGCAAGCTCAAGCTGCCCAAGCAGGCCGAGCGCACGCTCAGCAGCGGGCTCACCGTCATCGCCATCCGGCGGCCCGCCGTGCCCCTGGTCGAGCTGCGGCTGCGGGTGCCGTTCGGCCGGGCGCCGCTGGCCCGCGCCACCCTGCTCTCGCAGGCGCTGTTCACCGGCACCGCGCGGATGTCCAGCATCGACATCGCCGCCGAGCTGCAGACCGTCGGCGGCGGGCTCTCGGCCGGGCTCGACCCGGACCGGCTGCTGGTCACCGGCAACTCGCTCGCCGCCGGTCTCGACCGGATGCTGGAGATCCTCGCGGACGTGCTCTCCGACCCGACGTACCCGGCGGAGGAGGTCGCCACCGAGCGGGACCGGCTCGTCGACCACATCCAGGTCGCGCAGACCCAGCCCGCGCACCTGGCCCGGACGGCCCTGCTGCACCGGATGTACGGCCGGCATCCGTACGCGGTGCAGACCCCCGAGGCGGAGCAGGTCCGGGGCGTACGCCCGGGACAGCTGCGCGCCCTGCACGCCGACCGGGTCCGCCCCGACGGCGCGGTGCTGGTGCTCGTCGGCGACCTCAACCCGGAGAAGGCGATCGACTCGGCCGAGAAGGCGCTCGGCGGCTGGATCGGCCCGAGCCGCGACGGCAACGTTCCGCCGACCCCCGGGCTGGAGCCCGGCCCGCTGCGGCTCGTCGACCGGCCCGGCGCGGTGCAGTCGTCGCTGCGCATGGCGCTGCCGGCGGTGACCCGCACCGACCCGGACTACGCGGCGCTGCAGCTGGCCAACATGGTCTTCGGCGGCTACTTCTCCTCGCGCTGGGTGGAGAACATCCGCGAGGACAAGGGCTACACCTACGGCCCGCACTCGGCCATCGAGCACTTCGTCGCCGGCTCGGCCCTGGTGGTGGCCGCCGAGGTGGCCACCGAGGTCACCGGCCCCGCGATGCTGGAGACCCTGTACGAGCTGGGCCGCATCGCCAGCCTCCCGCCCGGCGAGGAGGAGCTGGAGCAGGCCCGCCGCTACTCGCTGGGCACCCTGCGCCTCGGCATGTCCACCCAGGCCGGTCTCGCCGGCCTGGCCAGCGTCTTCGCGAGCTTCGGCCTGCGGCTGGAACACCTGGTGGAGCACTCGGCGGCGCTGGCGTCGGCGACCCGGGAGCAGGTCGCCGAGGCGGCGGCCCGCTATCTGGCGCCGTCGGCCGCGGTCACGGTCGTGCTCGGCGACGCCGAGAAGATCGAGGTACCCCTGTCGGCCCTGACCGCGGTGGAACTGGCGGAGTGAGTCAACCCGGGGAACAGCCGGACGTCGGCGAGCAGCCCGGCCTGGACGGGCCGCCCCTGGCCCGGACGAGCCTGGACCGGGCCGCTCACCACCGGCTCGACGAGGACTGGCTGGCGAGCGCGTGGAAGTCCGGCCTGGTGGTGATCATCGACATCGCCAAGGGCGGCCGCGCGCTGGTCGCCGGCCGGGCGCAGGGCTCGCCGCGGCTGGTGCTGGTCGGCGCCGACGCGGCACCCGAGGGCGAGCGGCTGTTCCTCGGCGTCGACCCGGCCGGGGTGCCGATCTTCGCGGTCGACGGCGCGCTGCCGGACACCGCCGGCGCCGAGGCGCTGACCCTGCGGGAGATCGGCGACCGGCTCGACCCGCGCGACGCCGGGATCCTCACCACCGCGGCGGCGCTGGGCAACTGGCACGCCAGCCACCGGTTCTCGCCGCGCAACGGGGAGCCGACCACGGTCATCGAGGCGGGCTGGTCGCGGGTGGATGCCGCCGGGGGGCAGATGTGGCCCCGGACGGATCCGGCGATGATCGTGCTCGTCCACGACGGCCGGCCGGGCGCGCAGGGCTCCTGCCTGCTGGGCCACAACGCCGCCTGGCCCGAGGTCGGCGGGGTGCGCCGGTTCTCCTGCCTGGCCGGGTACGTCGAGCCGGGCGAGTCCGCCGAGGCCGCCGTGGTGCGCGAGGTGCGCGAGGAGGTCGGCGTCCGGCTGAGTTCCCTGCAGTACGAGGGCAGTCAGTCCTGGCCCTACCCCGGGTCGCTGATGCTCGGGTTCACCGCGGTGGCGGACCGGGACCAGGTGATCACAGTGGACCCCGAGGAGATCGACGAGGCCCGGTGGTTCAGCCGGGACGATGTCGCCCGAATGATCGCCGGTGACTACGTCGAGCCCGTGAGCGGCGTACGTATGAATCTCCCTATGCGATCCTCCATCGCGTTTTATCTCGTTGAGCGATGGTTGGGCGATTTCCGCCGTTAAGAGATTCACGTTTCTCTAATCAAAGATTTTTTCACACCTACTTAGCAACGATGGGAGGACACTCCAGCGTCTGGAAGGGCAGACACGGAGATGAGGTATTAGATGTCCCTGCTTGCGGAGCAGACGTGGACCCCGATGACGGCCGAGGAGCGCGCGCAGTTCGACCGCGACGGCTTCCTCGTCATTCCTGCGGTCCTTAACCAGGACGAGGTGGCGACGGCGCGCACCGCCATCCTGCGGTCGAGGGATAAGGCGGAGCGCGAGGGCGGCCTCGGGCCGACCGGCGCCCTGCACCAGCTTTCCGCGGTTACCAACAACCCGGAACTGGCATTCCTCCTTGATCACCCGAAGGCGTTCAGATACATCTGGTCGATTCTCGGCTGGAATGTGCACGTCTACCACTCGCATGTCGACGTGCACCCGCAGATCCACGAGCGACAGAAGGACTGGTGGCACTGGCACCAGGACGGCGGCCGGCAGAACCGCGAGCTGGAGACCGATCCCCGCCCGCGGACGTCGGTGAAGCTCGCGTACTGGCTGTCGGACGTCAGCGAGACCGGGCGGGGCAACTTCACCGTGCTGCCGGGCAGCCACCTGACGAACTGGCTGCCGGGCCCGCCGTCGCGCGGCGTGCCGTGGCCGCAGCCCGAGGGCGCCCTCCAGATCACGGCGAACCCGGGCGACCTGGTCGTCTTCGACCGGCGCCTGTGGCACGCCCGGTCGGACAACTACTCGTCGATCACCCGGGTGGGCGCCTTCTTCGGCTACACCTACCGCTGGGTGGCCGGCCGCGACGAGGTGGCCGACCTGCCCAACACCCCCGAGTGGGAGACGTTCAACCCCGTGCAGCGCCAGCTGCTCGGCGGGGCCGGCGACGGCAGCGGCGACCACGCGTGGGGCCACTACCCGGAGACCACCCCGCTCTACGGCGAGCTCAAGCGCCAGGGGCTCCTCGACTCGAGCATTCCCGCGCTCATTCCCTGACGGCGCTGTGTCTAGCCTCTGTGGATGACCTTGGAATGGGAACAGGTAATCGTCCACTCGGCTGACCCCGTCGCCCTCGGGCAGTGGTGGGCGACGGCGCTCGGCTGGGTGGTGGTCTACTCCTCCGACGACGAGTTCGAGATCCGACCGGCGCCGGACCGCATGCCGGGGCTGGACTTCGTCCGGATCGACGAGGTGAAGAAGGCCAAGAGCCGCCTGCACCTCGACTTCCGGCCGGAGGACCAGGAGGCCGAGGTGGCCCGCCTGGTGGCTCATGGTGCCCAGCGGGTCGACATCGGCCAGGGCGATCAGTCGTGGGTCGTCCTGGCGGACCCCGAAGGCAACGAGTTCTGCATCCTCGGCGCGCGGCAGTGAGGATGCCGACAGGCAGGTGAACGAAGGCCCCGGCGCATCGCCGGGGCCTGCAATGTCGCCGGCTGGATCAGCCGGCCACGCCCGAGCTGGCCAGCGCCTCCTTGACCTGGACGATCGACGGGTTCGTCATGACGATCTCGGCGCCGCCGTCGGCGGGAACGATGCGAATCGTCGGCACGGTCTGGTTGCCGCCGTTGACGCCCATCACGAACTCGGCCGCGGCCGGGTCCTGCTCGATGTCGACGACCTCGTATCCGATCCCCTCCCGGTCGAACTGGGACTTGAGCCGGTGGCAGTAACCACACCAGGGCGTCGAATACATGGTCAACATCGGTCGGATTCCCTTCGCAGACATCACACGGCGGTACGCCATCCCTGGAAACGTCGGACGGGGGTGCCATGATTCCCGGTTGTGACAGCCGAACGTGTGCTCGCCGGTCTCGACCCCGATCAGCGTAGGGCGGTGACCGCCCCCGCCGGGCCGGTCTGCATCCTCGCCGGGGCCGGCACGGGCAAGACGCGTGCTATCACCCACCGAATCGCCTATCGAACCCTGCGGGGGGAGATCAGCACCCGGCACGTGCTCGCCGTCACGTTCACCGCGCGCGCCGCCGCCGAGATGCGGGCCCGGCTCACCGCGCTCGGCGCCGCCCGGGTGCAGGCCCGCACGTTCCACGCCGCGGCGCTGCGCCAGGTCCGCTACTTCGCGCCCCGGCTGCTCGAGGGCCGGGCGATGCCGGAGCTGATGGAGAGCAAGGCCCGCCTGGTCACCCTCGCGGCCAACCGGGTGGGCGTCCGCGCCGACCGCACGGCCGCCCGCGACCTGGCCAGCGAGATCGAGTGGGCGAAATCCTCCCTGGTCGAGCCCGGCGAGTACGTCGTCGCCGCGGCCAAGGCGCTGCGCGAGCCGCCCTATGAGGCCGCGAAGGTCGCCGAGATATTCGGGGCATACGAGTCCCTGAAGCGCCGCCAGGGCGTCATCGACTTCGAGGACATGCTCCGCGCCGCGGTCTGGGGCATCGAGGAGCACCCGGACGTGGCCGAACAGGTCCGCTCGCAGTACCGGCACTTCGTGGTCGACGAGTACCAGGACGTCAATCCGCTCCAGCAGCGGCTGCTGGAGGCCTGGCTCGGCGGCCGCGACGACCTCACCGTGGTCGGCGACGCCAGCCAGACCATCTACTCCTTCACCGGCGCCACCTCGTCATACCTGGTCGACTTCCCGCGGCAGCGCCGCGAGGCGGTGGTGGTCCGGCTGGTCCGTGACTACCGCTCGACCCCACAGGTCGTCGGCCTGGCCAACGCGGTGATCAGGCAGGCCCGCGGCACCGAGGCCAAGCTGCGGCTGGAGCTGATCGGGCAGCGACCGCCCGGCGCCGAGCCCGACCTCAAGATCTTCCCGGACGAGCCCGCCGAGGCCGTCGCCGTCGCCCGCCGCTGCCGCGACCTGATCTCCGCGGGCACCCCGGCGAGCGAGATCGCGGTGCTGTTCCGGACGAACGCACAGTCCGAGGCCTACGAGAAGGCGCTCGCCGAGCTCGAGGTCCCCTATGTGATCCGCGGCGCCGAGCGCTTCTTCGAACGCGCCGAGGTCCGGCAGGCGATGATCGCGTTGCGCGCGGCCGTGCGCTCGACGCCGGGGGAGACCCCGCTGGTGCAGGCCGTCGTCGAGGCGCTCACCGCGACCGGCTGGGCCCGGGACCGGCCGCCGCCGGGCGGTGCGCAGCGCGAGCAGTGGGAGGCCCTCGCCGCGCTGGTCGCCCTCGCCGAGGACTACGCCCGCTCGCCCGACCTGCTGCCGCTCGGCCAGGCCGGCGCGGTCCAGGTCGACCTGTCGCTGTCGGGGTTCTGCGAGGAGCTCTCCCGCCGCGCCGAACAGCAGCACGCCCCGACCGTCGAGGGTGTGACGCTCGCCTCACTGCACTCCGCGAAGGGCCTCGAGTGGGACGCGGTCTTCCTCGTCGGGCTGGCCGAAGGCACCCTGCCGACGACCTATGCGAAGACCCCCGAGCAGATCGAGGAGGAGCGCCGCCTGCTCTACGTCGGGGTGACCCGGGCCCGGCAGTGGCTCTGGCTCTCGTACGGCCAGTCCCGCTCGCCCGGCGGCCGGGCCCGGCGGCCGTGCCGGTTCCTGCCACAGCTCGGCTCGCGCGGCAACGGGCTGGAGAAGGCGGGCGAGCGCGGCGTGAGTCGGAAACCCGTCAATCGACGCAACGTGGTGGTCTCCTGCCGGATCTGCGGAGGGACCCTGCTGGCGGGCGCGGACCGCAAGCTGGGTCGCTGCCCGACCTGCCCGTCCGATATCGACGAGCAGCTCTACGAGCGCCTGCTGACGTGGCGCGCCGCCACCGCGGCAGAGCAGAAAGTCCCTGCGTACGTCGTGTTCACCGACGCCACGATCGTGGCGATCGCCGAGCGCCGGCCGGCGACCCCGCCGGAGCTGCTGGCGATCGGCGGGATCGGCCCGCGCAAACTCGGCCAGTACGGCGCCGCGGTCTTCGCTCTGGTGGGCGGCGACACCCCGCCAGGCAACGACTCAGAAAACTTTGAAAACTAGTCCGTTAATTCGTTTGCCCTCCCCGGGCGGGCGGGCTTAGCCTCAGTGCACACCTGATGAGCACGGGTTAAAACCGTGTTCATCAGAGCCGAGAAACATCCGAGCGCAAGGCGATGGAGGAGGTGGCACCGATGAAGCTCAACTACACGATCGAGCGACCGTCGACGCTGCTTGCTGCTGCCTGCGCTCCGTCCGCTTCGTGGCTGCCCGAGTCCGCCCCCGTGGCGCTCGTGGCCGTTGAGCGGGCCCCGGCTCCGCAGGCGCACCAGATCCAGTTCCAGGCCGAGCTGGTCCGGACTCTGGCAGTCGTCGATGGAAGCTACGGGACCACTGGGTTCGTGGGCAGCAACGGCATCTCCAAGCGCATGACGGATGGTGCCAGCGGTGTCCCGCCTCGAGGAAGGCCGGTCTAACAGACCAACCGGCTCACCTCGAGGCCGCGGAACCCGTAACCGGGATCCGCGGCCTTAATTTTTTGCCGGCTCACCGGCCGGTGCATGACCTGTATCGCGATCCAGAAGATCGAGAAGAAGAGAGAGGTGACCGGGCTTTATGAGTCTGGCGCTGGCCCCACTCGACCTGAGCGTCGAGCTTGAGGCAAACCTGCCCTGTCGGAAGTTCGACCCGGACCTGTGGTTCTCGGACTCCCCGGCCCAGCTGGAGCTGGCCAAGTCGCTCTGCGGGGACTGCCCGCTGCGCGTCGAGTGCCTCGCCGGTGCGGTCGAGCGGAACGAGCCCTGGGGTGTCTGGGGCGGCGAGATCTTTGAGCGTGGCGCCGTCGTGCCGCGCAAGCGGCCCCGTGGCCGTCCCCGCAAGGTGGACGTCGCCCGCGACGCCGAGCTCCAGATCGAGGTCGACGAGCGGCTCGCCGCGAACGGCCTCGAGTCCCGCAACTCGGTCCGCCTCGCGGCCTGAGACACACAACCCCTGATCAAGAGACGGAAATCATCGCTGTGAACACGAACGGAACTCCGAAGGTGAAACTAATCCACGAAGCGCTCTCACGAGCACGAATGCGTCGGCCTCAGGCCGACCACCACCCTGAGGCACACCGACCCGCCCGCCAGATCGCGATGGAGGCCCGTCAGCGGGCTGCACGAGAGCGGGTATACCTCTGAGCCGATAATCCGCAGGGCCCGTCCGCGTCATCGCGGGCGGGCCCTTTCCCTTTCGCCTCACGGTCACATCGGTCCGGAGCCCGCCGCACATCGGTTCGGAGGCTGCCGCAAATCGGTTCGGAGGCTGCCGCACATCGGTTCGGAGGCTGCCGCAAATCGGTTCGGAGGTCGCCGCAGATCGGTTCGGAGGTCGCCGCACTGCGGGTGCTAGCCGAGGCCGACCGCGACGCTGCGGTGCGCTGCCGTTCGACGCGGCGGTGGCCGGCCTGGCCGACCGGGACGCGGTGCTACCGGGCAGGCGTCACGGCTCGTGGCCGCGAATCGACCGCGAATCGGCGGATCCGATTCACTCCGGCGGGTGAGGAAGCCGCCGGAGGAAGGCGCTCACGGCCGAGGCGAAGTCTGCGGGGCGGTGCTTGTGCACCAGGTGGCCGGCGTCGATCGTTACCAGGCATGCGGACGGGATGCGGGCCGCCATCTCGGCGATCGAATCCTGGCTCAGCGGGCTCCGCGGGCCTCCGGCGATCACCAGGGTCGGCGCCTCGATCTCGGCGAGCCGGTCCCAGATTGCCGGGTCGGGATCGCGCAGCCAGTCGAGGGTCGTCCGGCGGGCCGCCCACTCGTAGGGCAATTCGCCGTCCGGCCGGACCGGCCGCAGGTCGTGTGGCCTCGGCGGCGGCGCCTCCGCCAGGACCAGCGCCGACACGCGGTCCGGGTGGGCCAGCGCGGTCAGGTACGCCACGATGCCGCCGGACGAGTGTCCGGCCAGCACCGCCGAGGCCAGACCGAGGTGATCCAGCAGGGCGATCACGTCGCCGACCGCGGCCTCTGGCCCGAACGGGGGTAGGCGGCTCGATGCCCCGTAGCCGCGCAGATCCGGTATGTACGAGAGGTACTCGCCGGAGAGTGACGCGGCGATCTCGTCCCAGTCCGGTCCGCTGCCGCCGTGCAGCCAGACGATCGGCCGACCTCCGCCGACGCGCCGATAGGCAAGCACCGGCGGGCTCATGCCATCGCCTCCGCCGGCCTTCCGGCGGTGACGTCTGTCGGGCGGAGAGTCGGGGATGCGCTGGTCGGCTTGCTCATGCTGTGGCCTGCGCCGGCTCTTCGGCGGTGACGTCTGTCGGGCGGAGAGTCGGGGATGCGCTGGTCGGCTTGCTCATGCTGTGGCCTGCGCCGGCCTTCGCCGGCCTTCGCCGGCCTTCGCCGGCCTTCGCCGGCCTTCCGGCGGTGAGCTCCGTCGGGCGCGGAGTCGGTGCGCTCGTCAGCTCGCTCATGCCATCGCCTCTGCCGGCGATCTGGCGACGGCATGAGTTTGAGACTGAGCTGATGATGCGCTCGCAAGGTCGCTCATGCGACGGGTGCGAAGCCTGGCAGCCACTTCAGCAGGATGGACCGGTATGGGGCCTGGGCCTCCAGCTGGCACAGCACTCCGATCGAGCCCAGCGTCACCCGGTGGATCAGCAGGTACGACGGGGGGAGGTTGAGCTTGCGGCTCAGCTGGAAGGCCGGGGACTTCGGGCTCGACAGGCGGGTCGCCTCGCCGCGGATCCAGGTCCGGGTGAAGCGGAACTCGTCCACTGCCACCGGCTCGATCATCGGGCGCAGGAAGCTCAGCACCGCCGCGGCGTCGAGGTCGTCGGTCTGCTTGATGAAGCCCTCCGCGCGCAGGCCGTCCGCCACCGCCTCCGCGTCGCCGCCCAGCGCCAGGCGGACCAGGCGGCCGATCGGCTCGGGGTGGCCGCCGGGCAGCCGGGCCACCGCGCCGAAGTCGATCACGCCGAGGCGGCCGTCGGGGAGGATGCGGAAGTTGCCGGGGTGCGGGTCGGCGTGCAGCAGGCCGGCCCGGGCCGGCGCGGAGAAGTGCAGGGTGGCCATCAGCCGGCCGGCCTCGTCGCGTTCGGCCGGGGTGCCGTCGCTGATCACCTTGGCGAGCGGGGTGCCCTCGACCCACTCGGTGACCAGCACCCGGGGCGCCGAGGCCACCACCCGGGGCACGTAGATCTCGGGATCATCCGCGTACGCGGCGGCGAACACGGTCTGCGCCTCCGCCTCCATCGCGTAGTCGAGCTCCTCGGTGACCCGCGCGCGCAGCTCGTCCAGGAGCGGCTTCATGTCCATGCCGGGCTGAATGATCTTGAACATGCCGGCCAGCCGGCCGAGCTGCTTGAGGTCGGCGAGCAGGGCCTCGCCGGCGCCCGGGTACTGCACCTTGACGGCGACGTCGACCGTCGCCGGCAGGTCGCCGTCGTGGCCCGGCGGCCGCTTCCACACCGCGCGGTGCACCTGGCCGATGCTCGCGGCGGCGGCCGGGCTGTCGTCGAACTCGGCGAACAGGTCCCGCCAGTCCGCACCGAGCTGCTCGGCCAGCGCCTTGTGCACGTTCGCCACCGGCATCGGCGGCGCGGCCTCCTGGAGCTTCGTCAGCGCCTGCCGGTACGGCGCCGCCATCGTCTCGGGCATCGCGGCCTCGAAGACCGACAGGGCCTGCCCGAACTTCATCGCGCCGCCCTTGAGCTGGCCCAGGACGCTGAAGAGCTGCTCGGCGGTGCGCTGCTGGATCTCCGCGGAGATGACGTCCGCGGCGATGCCGGTCACCCGCTTGCCGAGCCCGAGCGCCGTACGTCCCGCGAAGCCGAGGGGCAGGGCGGCGAGTTTAGCGGTGCGGGACGCCGCACGCCGCGGGATGTCGGTCACCAGATCATTGTTACCGACGTGAAGGAGTTCGACCGCCCTGGATGGGGCTGTCCGTCACCTGATGCGCCGAAAGTCCGATTACGGAACGTGGTCGCGCGCCGATCGGCGGCGGCAGGGGCAGGCCGGGTGCGGCACCCAGGTGCGGCGGCGGAAGCGCCCCGGTCTGCTGATCTCCACCTCGGCGCCCAGGGTCTCCGGGGTGTCGCCGTCGAGGAAGGCCAGCGCCTCGGCGGCCAGGTAGGCCGTCGCGGCGAGCAGCGTCGCCGCGGCGCACGGCTCGGCCGGCCCCGCGACGTGCGCCGGCGGCACCGCCCCGCCGGGCCAGGTGGGTCCCCGCTCGCTGCGATGCAGGGCGACGCAGCCCAGGCAGGGCGACGTCGCGGGCGGCACCAGCGGGCCGACCAGCACCTTGCCCTCGCGGATCGAGGCGGCGAGGTAGGGCCGGCGGCGCTGGTCGCGGTCGATCGTCGCCAGGGCCGCGGGCTGGTCGCCGCCGAGCCGGATCACCAGGGATGCGGCTCCCCGCCGTACCGTCCGGGTCTCGGTGCCCGGCGCCGCGCGCTGGATGGCCTCCGCCGCGGCCTCGGAGCGGGGGCGGCCGATGTCGGCGGTGGTCAGCGGGCCGCCGGCGGTCTCGTGGCGGTCGACCGGGCCGGTCAGGTCGGGATGGACGTGGCCGACGCCCGCCGCGGCGAGCGCGACGGCGACGCCGGGCGCGAGGCGGGCCCGGCCGGTCACGACGACCCGGGCCGCCGCCCTGCGGCGCAGCGTGCGGGCCGGGGACGCGGAACCGGCCGAGAGTGCCAGGGCGCCCGCCTCGCCGGTCAGGCGCTCCGGCATGGCCGGCGGGAAGAGGCGCTGCGCCGGGACCACCAGGCCGGCGGCGTGCAGGGTGTCGAGCAGGGTGCGCGCCTCGTCGGGGCGCATGCCGAAGGAGCCGGCCCGGGCCAGGGCGAGCCGCTCCGAGCGGGAGCCGTCCAGCAGGTCGAGCAGGCCGGCGGCGCTCGGCTCGGGCAGGTCGATCAGGACCGCGCGGGGCGGGTCGAGGCCGAGTTGCAGCGTGCGCGGGGTGTGCCAGATGCGCGGGAGGCCGGGCAGCAGGGTAGGGCGGGGCAGCGGCGTGCGGCTCATGCCATCGCCCCCGCTGGCGCTCCGGCGATGCCGAGGGCCCGGCGCTGAGCTGATGATTCGCTCGCGGGCTCGCTCGTGCCCGTCGCCTCCGCTCCGGCGATGCCGAGAGTTCGGCGCTGAGCTGATGATTCGCGCGCAGGTTCGCGCGTGCCATCGTCTCCGCTGGCAGCGAGAGGTAGCCGCCGTCCGCGACGTCGTGCATGGAGTCCGGTGATGCCGAGAGCTCGGCACTGTGTTGACGAATCGCTCGCAAGCTCGCTCATGGGTGACACGGTGTCACGGCGTGGACGCGCTGGGGATTGTTGTCCACAGGCCCGCTCGCCCGGCAACAGGGTTATCCACAGGAACGGCGGAGTTATCCACAGCGGTTGAGGGTCGGGCTAATCACTCAACGTGCCTGGATGCACACGGGTTATGGCTCGGCCGGGTGAACGCGCGGGTTCGAGCCGACGGGGGCGACCGGTGGCCGCCCCCGTCGCGGTCGTTCGATGCGGTCAGGCCTTGGCCTTGCCCAGAATGCGGTTGACCGTCGTGCCGCAGACCGGGCACTTGCCCTTGGCCATGTTCATGCCGGTCTTCGAGACCTCGACGGTGCCCTGGAAGTCGCGCTTCTCCTTGCACTTAACGCAGTAGCCGTTGTACGTGTTGTCGGCCACGATTCCTCCTCGTCATGTTGTCGGCCGGGTCGGCCCGGTGCCTTGCTCGCGGCGACAGGCCGCGATCTGTGTTCGGCGCTGGACCGCTCCGCGACCAAGTGAACGTGGCCACCCCGCTCGGGCGGTCACTACCCAGGTCCGGCCAATTCCATGTCAGCGCGGCGTCGGCGCGTGTCGTCGACGGCCTGAGTGTGCCGGTCGAGATGCCCCTTTTTCGGCAGATACGGATAGACACGCCGACGAAGTGCCGCAGAACCCCAGAAAAGGGACGTTCGGGCCGCCTCGTTCCCGACCTTACGCAGGTTATGCCACGAGGCATGTTGCGACGCCGCAAAATATTTTCGGATTTTTAGGGACGTAGCTCACACTTTGGGTGCGTGTCGTTTCTCGTACCCTTGCGGTGACCTGGCCCTGACGGATTAACGTCGCAATGTGAACCCTAGTGTGGGCTGCGCGGGCCGGTAATGGCCAGGACGCGCAAGCCTGTCGTCGAAGTGCGGCGCAGCCAGCGCCGTCGTCGTACGGTGTCCGCGTACCGAGAGGGCGAACGGGTCGTCGTCCTCATCCCCGACCGGTTCTCGCGTGCCGAGGAGACCGAGTGGGTGGAGCGGATGCTTGCCCGCCTCGCGGCCCGGGAGGAGCGCATCAGGCATACGGACAGCGAGCTGCTGATCCGTGCCCGGCGCCTGATCTCCCGATACTTACCCGACCACACCGGCGACATAGTGCCGGCCAGCGTCCGCTGGGTGACCAACCAGAACGGCCGATGGGGCTCCTGCACCCCGGAGGACGGCACGATCCGGATCTCGCACCGCATCCAGGAGATGCCGGAGTGGGTGATCGACTACGTGCTGCTGCACGAGCTGGCGCACCTGGTCGTGCCGAGCCACAACACGGAGTTCTGGGAGCTGGTCAACCGCTACCCGCGCGCGGAACGCGCCCGCGGCTTCCTGGAAGGCATCTCGGCGGCCACCGGGCTGGTCATGGCCGACGACACACCTACCCTTCAGGGGTGACGAGACGTGTCGTAGTGGCGCTGCTGACCCCGGTCGGCTGGAGCCCGCCCGGGGTTGACCTGCTGAAATGGCGAACGGCGCTGGCCGAGGACGTGGTCGACCTGCTCGCCATGCTCGCGCAGGCCGAGCCCGCCATCGCCGCGCGGCCCGAGGACCGGGCGCTGGCCGAGGAGATCGCCTGGCCCGGCATGCGCATCTACGACGTGCCGACGGCGACCGTGCTACCCGTGCTGAAGGCGGCCACCGCCGACGGCTTCGACCAGGCGGCGGTCATCGCAGCGGACGCCGCCGACGTCCCCGGCATGATCCTCGGCAAGCTCCTGCGCCCGCTGACCACCAGGCCGCTGGCGGTCGCACCGGCCGGCGGCCAGGGCCTGCTCGGCATCGCGGCGCGCCTGCCCGCCCCGGACTGGCTACCCGACCACGACCTGGACACGGCAACCCCGATGAGCCTTAGAAGGTCGGCCCCGAACCCCGGCGACATCCAATCGACGGCCGACTGGCGCCGCTTACGCGGCCCGGCAGACCTGGCAACCCTCGACCCAGCCCTGGAGGGCTGGGAAAACACCCGAACCATCCTCGGCGGCTGAGTCTGAACCGTCGCGCGGCGGTCGGCCGGGTTTGGGGAGCACGGACCTGGCAGGGTGCGGGTGGCCGCTCATGAGCCGCTAGGCGATTGGCCGCCCGCGCCCGGTCTCGGCGGGAGCGACGGTCAGCACCATGCAACCAGGCACGACATGGTCCTGCCGTTGACCTTCATTTGCCCTCGTCTCGGCGGGAGCGACGGTAACCATGCAACCAGGCACGACATGGTCCTGATCTTGACCTTGACCTTGATCTTGGTCTACTCGTCGTCTTTGCCGAGGTTGTCGAGTTCTGAGATGTCCCAGTCCAGCCGCGACTGGGCGAACTTCTGCGGGTCCGCGAAGTCCTCGTCGGTCGGCAGCAGGTCCGGGTGGTCCCACAGCGCGTCGCGGCCCGCGACACCGCGGTGCTCGGTCACCGCCGCCCACAGGGCGCCGGCCTCACGCAGCCGGCGCGGCCGCAGTTCGAGGCCGACCAGGGCGGCGAACGTCTGCTCGGCCGGGCCGCCCGCCGCGCGCCGGCGCCGGAACGCCTCGCCCAGCGCGGCCACCGACGGGAGCCGCTCGCCCGCGGCGGTGTCCACCACGTGGCCGACCCAGCCCTCGATCAGCGCGAGTGCCGTCTCGAGCCGGGCCAGCGAGGCCTTCTGCTGCGGCGTGTCCTCGGGCGTGAAGATGCCCTCGAGCGCCATCTGCTGCATCGACTCCGGATCGGAGGGGTCGACGCGGCTCATCGCCTCCTCGATCGCCTCGCGGTTGACCGTGATGCCGTTGGCGTAGGTCTCCACCGCGCTCAGCACGTGCGCGCGCAGCCACGGCACGTGCTGGAACAGCCGCTGGTGCGCCGCCTCGCGCAGTGCCACGTAGAGGCGTACCTGATCCTCGGGAAGCTCCAGGCCGTCGCCGTACGCCTTGATGTTGGACGGGACCAGGGCGGCCGTGCCGGCCGGGCCGAGCGGCAGGCCGATGTCGCCGGCCGAGAGGACCTCCGCCGCGAGCTGGCCCAGCGCCTGGCCGAGCTGGCCGCCGAAGAGCGCGCCGCCGAGCGTCGCGACCATCGACTGCATCGGGCCGAGCTGGGCGCGGGCCTCCTCGGGCACCAGGTCGCCCATGGCGCCGACCATCTGGCCCGCGATCGGGTCGCAGAGCTTCTTCCACACGTCGAGCGTGTTGTAGACCCACTCGTTCCGGTTCCAGGCCGTCGCGTCGCGGATGCCGGACGGCAGCGCGGACGCCGGGTCGAGCCAGAGATCGGCGAGGCGCAGGGCCTCGGAGACCGCGTTGTGCTCGTACATGTTGACCGCGGGGTCGCCGGACGCGCTCAGCTGGCTGGCCGCCACCTGGCGGGCCAGATCCCAGTTGACCGGGCCGCTGCCGGGCGCGGCGAACATCTGCTGCAGCTGATTCATGAACTGCTGCATCTGCTGCGGGTCGGAGGGGTCGGGCGGCTGGGCGCCCGGCAGGCTGAAGCCGAACGGGATATCAGGCACGTACCCAACCGTACGCGCGTTGACGGCCAACGTGGCCGATGCCGGTGTCAGCTCAGAGAGAACTCAGTTTCGGTTGGTACGGTCTCGCGCATGAGACGTCGCGGTGTCACGGTCATTCTCGGCGCCCTGATCACCGCACTGCTGGCAGTTGGTGTCATGGCCATCCCCTTGCCGTACGTGGTGCTGAAGCCCGGTCCGACCGTCAACACGCTCGGCTCGGACAACGGCAAAGAGGTCATCCAGGTGACGAAGACGGACACCTCGACCTCCAAGGGCCAGCTCCGGCTGACCACCGTCGGGGTGCAGCCGAGCGTCGAGCTGGTCTGGGCGATCCGGGGCTGGTTCAGCGACGAGCAGGCCGTCGTCCCGCGCGAGCTGATCTACCCGCCCGACCAGAGTGAGCAGCAGGTCGAGGAGCAGAACGCCGAGGAGTTCAAGTCCTCGCAGCACAGCGCCGTGACCGTCGCGCTGCGCGAGCTGGGCCATCCGGTGCACACGTTCGTGACCGAGGTGACCAAGGACGGCCCGTCGGCCGGCGTGTTGCAGAAGGACGACGTCATCACCTCCGTCGACGGCACCGAGGTGACCAGCCCCGACAAGCTCACCCAGCTGGTGCAGGCCAAGCCGGCGGGGACGCCGCTGAAGATCGGTTACACCCGGGCCGGCAAGGCCGGCACCGCGACCGTCACCACGAAGGCCGCCGAGAGCGGCGGCACCCCGCGCATCGGCGTCGGCATCGACAAGAAGCAGCCGCACCCGTTCGACGTCAACATCGACCTGGACGAGATCGGCGGGCCCAGCGCCGGCCTGATGTTCACCCTCGGCATCATCGACAAGCTCCGGCCGGCGGACCTCACCGGCGGCAAGATCATCGCGGGTACGGGCACCATCGACGACGAGGGCGCCGTCGGCCCGATCGGCGGCATCCCGCAGAAGCTGGTCGGCGCCAAGGAGGCGGGCGCTCAACTCTTCCTGGTACCGGCCGATAATTGCGCCGAAGCTGTGCGAAATGCCGTACCCGGCCTGCCCATGGCCGAGGTGGCCACCGTGGATGACGCCCTGACCGCGCTGCAGACCTTTACCAGCGGCGGCACCCCTAAACCCTGCCCCGCTGCGTAACAATCAGCACAGGCGCCCCAGACGGAACAGTGCAACACCCGTAGTGTTGAAATACCCGGTCCGACTTTGTGGGGTTCACGTTGGTCATGCGTAACAGTCCTCTACCGAGGATGAGCCGGCGCGGTCGCGTGACCGTCGGCGTCCTGGTGGGGGTCTTCCTCCTTTTCACGTTGCTCGGTTGGGGCATCGACGCGTACACCGACTACCTGTGGTTCGACGAGGTCAACTTCACAGGCGTCTACACCGGCGTACTGGTGACCCGCCTGCTGCTCTTCCTCGTCATCGGGCTCGCGATGGCGCTGGTGATCGCAGCCAACCTCTACCTGGCCTACCGGCTGCGCCCGCTGCTGCGGCCGCACTCGGCCGAGCAGGCGACGCTCGAGCGGTACCGGATGGTCATCCAGCCGCGGCTCGGCACCTGGATCACGGTCGTCTCGGCGGTCATCGGCTTCTTCGCCGGGCTGTCCGCGCAGAGCCGCTGGAAGGACTGGGTGCTCTTCCAGAACTCGCAGTCGTTCGGCGTCCAGGACCCCGAATTCAAGGTCGACATCGGCTTCTACATCTTCGAGTACCCGCTCTACCGCTACCTCCTCGGCGTCGGCTTCACCGCGATCGTGCTCTCGGTGATCGGCGCGCTCGCCGTGCACTACATCTTCGGCGGCGTGCGCCTGCAGGGCGTCGGCGACCGGATGACCTCTGCGGCCCGGGCGCACCTGACCACGTTGGTGGCGCTGTTCGTGCTGCTCAAGGCCGTCGCCTACATCCTCGACCGGCGCGCGCTGCTGCTCGAGCAGCACGTCTCGCCGGGCCTGTACGGCGCCGGCTACACCGACGTCAACGCGCTGATGCCGGCCAAGGAGATCCTGGCCTACATCTCGATCGTGGTGGCGATCGCGATCATCGTGTTCTCCAACGCGGTGATGCGGAACCTGGTCTGGCCCGGCGTCGCCCTGGCCCTGCTGGCCATCTCCGCGGTCGCGATCGGCGGCATCTACCCGCTGGCGGTGCAGAACTTCCAGGTGCAGCCGAGCCTCGCGGACAAGGAAGCTCCGTACATCAAGCGCTCCATCGACGCGACGAGAGCCGCGTTCGGGCTGGCCGAGACCGAGGTCCGGCCGTACGCCGCGTCGTCGACGAGACCGCCGGCGACGCTCGCCTCCGACACCAGCGCGCAGAACGTCCGGCTGATCGACCCGCAGCTGGTCTCCGAGGCTTACACCCAGCAGCAGCAGGTCCGCGGCTTCTACGACTTCGGCCCGAAGCTGGACGTGGACCGCTACACGCTGGCGGACAACAAGCCGCAGGACTACGTGGTCGGCGTCCGTGAGATCAACGACAACGCGCTCACCACCCAGCAGCAGAACTGGCTGAACCGGCACACGGTCTTCACGCACGGCTTCGGCATGGTGGCGGCCCCCGCCAACCAGGTCGTCTGCGGCGGCCTGCCGTACTTCGTCTCCGGCTTCCTCGGCGACGACCAGCAGCCCGGCTGCGCCTCGGCGACCGAGGAGATCAAGGTCGACCAGCCCCGGATCTACTTCGGCGAGCAGTCGACCGAGTACGCGATCGTCGGTCAGAAGGACGAGACCAAGAAGACCGAGTTCGACCGGCCGCAGCCGAACAACAACAACGCCGAGGAGCGCTACACCTACGAGGGCGCCGGCGGCGTGCCGATCGGCTCCTCGTTCCGCCGGCTGGTCTTCGCGATCAAGAACACCGAGAGCAACTTCCTGCTCTCCGACGCGGTCAACGACAACTCCCGCCTGATGTACGTGCGTGACCCCCGCTCCCGCGTGGAGAAGGTCGCGCCGTTCCTCACCATCGACGGCGACCCGTACCCGGCCGTCGTCGACGGGCGGATCAAGTGGATCCTCGACGGCTACACGACCGCGGCGACGTACCCGTACGCGCAGCGGATCAACCTGCAGGAGGAGACGACCGACGAGCTCACCAACCGGGGCACGGTCGCGCTCGCCCGAGACAACATCAACTACATGCGCAACTCGGTGAAGGCGACCGTCGACGCGTACGACGGCACGGTGACCCTCTACGAGTTCGACGACCAGGACCCGCTGCTCAAGGCCTGGAACCAGGCGTTCGGCGGCAAGCTGATCACGCCGAAGGCGCAGACCCCGGCGGCCCTGGCCGCGCACTTCCGGTACCCGGCCGACATGTTCAAGGTGCAGCGCAACCTGCTGGCCCGGTTCCACGTCACCGAGGCGAGCGAGTACTTCAGCGGCCAGGACTTCTGGCAGGTGCCGAACGTGCCCGACGACCCCGACAGCGAGGTCAAGCAGCCGCCGTTCTACCTGAACGTCCAGCTGCCCGGGCAGGACAGCACGCGGTTCCAGCTCACGTCGGCGGTCACCCCGAACAACCGGGACAACCTGGCGGCGCTGATCTCCGGGTCGTACGTCGACAACAAGCCCCGCCTGGAGATCCTGGAACTGCCGGACCAGACCGCCATCCAGGGCCCGGTGCAGGTCCATCAGCGGATGACAAACAACGCCATCGTACGGTCGGAGCTGACCCTGCTGTCCAACAGCAACCAGTCGCAGGTGCTGTTCGGCAACCTCATCTCGCTACCGGTCGGCGACGGCATGCTCTACGTCGAGCCCGTGTACGTGAAGAGCGGGCAACAGGACGCCGTACCGCTGCTCCAGAAGGTCCTGATGTCGTACGGCGACGGCGGCACCTACGTCGTGCTGGCGAACAACCTGAAGGAAGGCCTGGACAAGCTCGTCGCACAGGGCAAGACCAACCAGCCCGTGACGAGCCCGCCACCCGGCACCAACCAGCCACCGCCGGGCAACGGCCAGCCGGTGCTGACGGGCCAGCTGGCCCAGGCGGCGGCGGACCTGGACAAGGCCATCGCGGACGTGAAGCTGGCCCAGCAGTCGGGCGACTTCGCAAAGTACGGCGCGGCGCTGCAAGCCCTCGACGTGGCGATGACCAACTTCCAGAACGCCCAGAAGGCAGCAGGCGCGGCGACCACCCCGACGACGGGCCCCTCAACCCAGCCGTCGACAAACCCGTCCGTGAGCTCGTCGGCCCCCACCCCGACAGCAAGCGGCTGACCTGACGCAAGCGACGCGGCCCGCCGGGTTACCGGCGGGCCGCAAGCGTGTGGGCCAGGTTACGGCGGGCCGTTTTGCATGTCAGTCCGCCCGCAGGCTAGGCTGTTCTTACCGACGCGGGGTGGAGCAGCTCGGTAGCTCGCTGGGCTCATAACCCAGAGGTCGCAGGTTCAAATCCTGTCCCCGCTACGAGGGAAGAGGGCTCTGTCCGCGGAAAGCGCGGACAGAGCCCTCTTCGCATTTCTGCTCCGGGGGCCGAGCCCCCGGAAACCCCGCGGCGCGGTGGGCGCGCTGGGTGGTCCGGCCGCGGGCGGGTGGCGCGGGCGAGTGATCTGGCCGCGGGCGGGTGGCGCGGGGTGACTTGGGCGGAGTCACGTCAGGTGGCGTTGCGTGCCGGGGA
>NZ_JBITLR010000001.1:326433-715974 GCF_044465445.1 Actinoplanes sp. NPDC049668 | reverse complement strand
AACGCGCCGTGCCGGATTGCTCACCGCGCCCATCGCGCCGTGCCGGATTGCTCACCGCGCCCATCGCGCCGTGCCGGATTGCTCACCGCGCCCATCGCGCCGCGCCGGATCGCTCACCGCGCCGCGCCGGATTGCTCACCGCGTCCACCGCGCCGTGCCGGATCGCTCACCGCGCCCATCGCGCCGTGGGGTTTCCGGGGCTCGGCCCCGGAGCAGAAATGCGAAGAGGGGTCCTGTCCGCGCTTTCTGCGGACAGAACCCCTCTTCCCCTCGTAGCGGGGACAGGATTTGAACCTGCGACCTCTGGGTTATGAGCCCAGCGAGCTACCGAGCTGCTCCACCCCGCGTCGGCAAGTGCAACGCTAGCACGGGGGTGGTGGTCAGGGCTTCTCGGGGCGGACGGAGCGCCACACGCGTTGGGCCCAGTCGAGCGAGGTCGGGTCGTCGTAGACGCAGACCAGGTGTAGGACTGCGCCTGGGACGGCGACGAAGCCGTGCAGGTTGTGGACGATGTGGCCGTCGTCGAGGGCCGGGCGCCAGAAGGCGTGGCGGCGGAGGTCGCCGTCTTCCTCGGTGAGTTCGCCGTCGCGGTCCCGGGGTGCGTCCTCGGTCAGGGCGGTGATCACGTCGGCGGTGGAGAGGCCGGGTGGGGGGCCCAGCGAGTCGAGGTGGACCGTGCGGCCGGGGCCGGCGAAGTAGAGCCGGTTCTCGTGCCATCTGAGTTCCAGGCCGGCCGAGCGCTCCAGTGACCAGCGTTCGGTGATGCGCTGGCGCACCGGGGTCGGCAGGGCGGGGGTGAGGCGGCTCAGCACCAGGTCGCGGTCCCACTCCTCGTGCAGGATGCGGTGCAGCGTGGTGCCCTCGTCGGCCACCAGGTACGGGATCGACTCGAGTTCGCGGACCTCGGCCCGGCCCGGCGCGCCGAGCAGGTCGTTCCAGGGCTGGATGCCGTTCGAGACGGTGCCCTCGAGCCGTAGGTCCGCGTACGCGGGGGTCTCCCAGACCTCGTGTGCGTGCCGCAGCGAGTCCGGGTCGACGCGGAGCCAGACGGAGAACTCGATGCTGCCGCCGCCGGTCAGGCGGACCGGCATCAGGCAGCGGACGAACGCGCCGATGCCGTCCGCCTGGCGCAGGTGGTGGTTGCCCCAGGTGGCCTCCCGCTCCGGCTCGGAGAGCGCCAGCATGGCGTCCGGCCAGGCCGAGCGGATCGCGAGGTCGACCGGGGACAGGGCGCCGCCGCAGCACGGGCAGTCAGGCAGGTGTTCGGGCACCCGGGCACCCTACCCACCTGGTACGGCCCCTCAGCAGTAGGTCTTGCCCTTGTCGCTGGTCCACTTGCAGGTGTCGATCGACTTGCCGTTCGGGGTACGCAGGTACGCGGTGTCGCCGCCGTTGTTCCACACGTAGCCGGTGCGGTTCCAGTAGCGGTGCCGCGAGTCGGGCCTGCCGTTGGTGCCCTTGCCGGTGTGCAGGTAGACGTAGGCGCCGGCGGCGACGCGCTGGTCGGTGCTGACCGTGTAGACGTGCCCGGCCGCGTCGCGGACCGTCCAGCCCTTGAGGTTGATCGTCGCCTTGGTGCGGTTGAGCAGGCGGACGTACTCGGCGTTCAGGCTGGTGTTGCTGCCCGTGTCCTTGCCCGGCGAGTTGTAGACGATCTTCGAGAGCAGCACGTCGCCGGCCTTCGGCGCAGGCGTAGTCGGCGCAGGCGTAGTCGGCTTGGGCGTGGGGGTCGGAGTCGGGGTCGGCTTGGGCGTGGGGGTCGTCGGGGCCGGGTCGGTCCCGTCGCCGGTGCCGCCGCCGCTTCCGCTGCCGACGTTGATCGAGACCGGCGTGGTCCGGCCGGCCAGCAGGTTGTTCTCCGCGTCGGGGTCGATCACGGCGCGGTAGGTCTTCGTGCCCGAGCCCTGCCCGTTCAGGGCCGTCGTGAAGACGGCCTCCGGGTTGGAGGTGAGGCCGCCCGCGATGTCGGTCCAGGCGCCGCCGTCGTTGCGCTGGACGTGCACCTGGAGGCCCGGCTGGCCCGGGTCGGCCGCGACCTTGACGTCGACGGTGCCGTTCGAGGCGGTCATCGTCATGGTCGGGATGATCCCCACCGCGACCGTGATGCGCCTCGACTCGACGCCGTTCGCCTTCACGTAGAAGCGGAAGCCGGAGTCGACGAGCCGGGTCAGCGTGTACTTGCCCGCGCCGCTCGCCGTCGTGGTGACGACGCCGCCGTTGCCGAAGTCGGGCGAGGGGTAGAAGTCGTTCCAGATGTACGCCGACTCGTACAGCTCGACCGTCGCGCCCGCGGGCGCCGTACCGGTGATGGTGATCTCACCGAAGCCGATGCGGCTCGCCGGCGCGGAGATGGTCGGCGCCGCCTCGGCGGCCGCCGTGGGGGCGGCCAGGCCGAGAGCGGTCGCACAGCCGATCGTCGCGAATATCGCCGTCTTACGTGCACGCATTTGCTGGTTCTCCTCATGGTTTGTGGCCAGCGCAGCGTAGTCAGAGTTACGGAAAGTAGTCACCCCCCTGGACGGGCGGGGAATTTCACACGTGAAGTCACATACAGTCACGATGGATGGTGACGGGACGTTATCGGCATCTCGGACTCCGGGCCTGAAAAGCTGCCGGTATACCGTCGTCAGGTGGTCACCCTCGAGCTGCGCGCGGACTGCGGCCGGTGCGCCGGGCTGTGCTGCGTCGCGCCCGCCTTCGCCAAGTCGGCCGACTTCGCCATCGACAAGCCCGCGGGGCGGCCCTGCCCCAACCTCGCCGAGGACTTCCGGTGCGGCATCCACGAGCGGCTGCCCGAGAAGGGCTTCCGCGGCTGCGTCGTCTTCGACTGCTTCGGCGCCGGCCAGCAGGTCACCCAGGTGACGTTCGGTGGCCGGGACTGGCGGGGCGCGCCCGGCGCCGCCGGGCAGATGTTCGCGGTGCTGCCGATCATGCGGCAGCTCCACGAGATCCTCTGGTACGTGAGCCAGGCGCTGGAGCTGCCGGCGGCGCGCCGGCTGCGGCCGCGCCTGCAGGCGGCGCAGCAGGAGGCCACCGCGCTCGCCGGCGGGACCCCCGACGAGCTGCTGGCCCTCGACGTCGCCGAGTTCCGGGGCAAGGTCAACCCGTTGCTGGTGAAGGCGAGCGAGCTGGCCCGGGCCGGCAGCCGGCGCGCCGACCACCGCGGCGCGAACCTGATGGGGCGCCGGATGCGGGGCGCCGACCTGCGCGGTGCGAGCCTGCGCGGCGCCGTGCTGATCGGTGCCGACCTGCGCGGTGCCGACCTGCGCACGGCGGACTTCACCGGAGCGGATCTGCGGGGTGCCGACCTGCGGGGCGCCGACCTGACCGGCGCGCTGTTCCTCACCGATTCGCAGGTGACGGCCGCGGTAACCGACGGGACAACCAAGCGGTGAGCCCGGCGCCCGGTCCGAACAGGACCTAGGATGGATCTCGGCGAGGACCGAGGCCAACCCGGGAGCGTGTTGTCATGCAGGTGTCCGGCCTGGTCTGGTCGCTGACGATCGTCGGCGTCATCGGACTGATCGCCTTCGACTTCTACTTCCACGTCCGGCGCGCGCACATACCCTCGCTGCGGGAGGCGGCGGCCTGGTCCGCCGGCTACGTCGGCGTCGCCGTCCTGTTCGGCCTCGCCGTGTTCGCGTTCGGCGGTCCCGACGTCGGCGCCGAGTTCTTCGCCGCCTGGCTGACCGAGAAGGCGCTGTCGGTCGACAACCTCTTCGTGTTCCTGGTGCTGCTCAACAGCTTCAAGGTGCCGCGCGCCGAACAGCAGAAGGTGCTGCTCTTCGGCATCGTGTTCTCGCTGATCGCCAGGACCGGCTTCATCTTCCTCGGGGCCGCGCTGATCAACTCGTTCGCCTGGATCTTCTATCTGTTCGGCCTGATCCTGCTGGTCACGGCCGGCAGCCTGCTCAAGGGCGACGACGGCGACGACCGTGCGGCGGACAACGTGATCATCCGGCTGGCCCGGCGGTTCGTGCGCACCTCCGAGGAGTACGACGGCGACAAGCTCTTCACCGTCCGGGACGGCAAGCGGGTGCTGACCCCGATGCTGCTGGTCATGATCGCGATCGGCGGCACTGACATCCTGTTCGCGCTGGACTCGATACCGGCGGTATTCGGCCTCACCCAGAGCGTCTACCTGGTCTTCACCGCGACCGTGCTCTCGCTGCTCGGCCTGCGCCAGCTCTACTTCCTGCTCGACGGGCTGCTGGACCGGCTCATCTACCTGTCCTACGGGCTGGCCGCGATCCTGGCCTTCATCGGGGTGAAGCTGATCCTGCACGCCATGCACGAGAACAACGTCCCGTTCATCAACGGCGGCGAGCCCATCGACGTGGTGGAGATCAGCACCGTCGCGTCGCTGGCCTTCATCATCGGCGCGCTGGTCATCACGGTGGTCGCCTCGCTGCTGAGCCCGAAGGGCCGGGCGCAGACGTACGTCGCCGCGGCGCGCCGGCACGCCACGGCGTTCCTCGACATCGAGACCGACCCGAAGTACTGCGACGAGATCTACCACCGGCTCCTCAACGAGGAGGCGCACCTGAAGAGCCTGCCGGAGCGCTACCGGGCCCGGATCCGCCAGGAGTCCGAGCTGATGGACCTGCTGCGCCGGGCGCACGCGCTGCACGAGCGGCGGGTCGACGCCGGGACGTGCTTCAGCGTCGGGCCCTGACCGGCCGCCGGCTCAGGTGATGCGGTTGCCCCGCGAGCCCGAGCCGATCTCGCGCCCGGGCCGGCGCGCGGCGGCCTTGCCCCGCGCCGAGTTCGCCACGAAGCGGGCCTCCGCGCGGCGCACGTGCGCCGCACGGGCCGCGAGGTCGGTGGTCGGTTGGTCGTCGCGCGGCGTCCGCGGGGCCGGCGATCCCGAGACCAGGTCGGCCACCCGGGCGGCCAGCTCGGCCGCGCGGGTCGCGAGGCCGGGCTCGGCGAGTTGGTCGGCCGCGTCCGCCGCGGCGGCCCGCAACGCGCGGGCGTCGTCGGCGGCCTGGCCGGGACGACTTCCGCGCTGTCGCGCGGTGCCGTCGCCCGCGGGCTCGGCGGCCGGGGCGGGGCGGGTCAGCGTCAGCGCGCCGAGCAGCGTCACCGTCAGGCCCTCGCCGCCGCGGCGGTTGTTGAACTCCGGGCCGATGAGCAGGCGCGACAGCATGCGGGCCTGCGGCGTCGACAGGCCCAGCTTCTCCGCGTTGTCCACCCGGAAGCGGGCGATCGCGTGCCGGATCAGGTTCGCCATCCGGTCGGCGTCGCCGGCCTCCGTCAGGTCGCCGCCCGCCAGGACCAGCGCGGGGAACGTGCCGTCGGACGCGGCGCACACCAGCTGGACCTGCGCGGCCGAGGCGGCCCGGTCCGATGCCCGGCCCGGCGCCCGGTCGCCGGGCTGCACCCGCAGGTGCTGCGGCCAGAGCCAGCGCAGCTCGCCGGAGGTGATCTCGACATCGTCCGGTGACTCGGACGACGTGTACGCGTACGCCACGCGGTGGTCGGTGACGAGGACCTCGGTCGTCTCGGGCAGCGCCCAGCGCGGTAGCGAGGCGGCCTTGTCGAACGCATACTCGGCGACGGCGCAGCGGCCTCGCCACAGCTCGCGCTCGCCGCCCTGCAGGGGCCCGAACACGTCGGTCGTGGGCAACGGTGATCCTGAAAAAGACAGGAAGTTCCGGTCCAGCATCCATCGATTAGAACGGGATTGCGTCCACAGTGACAAGTCGGCAGGCGCTGAATGTTTTGTGCACCGGATGAACCTGAACCTTCGGCCGAACGGGTTCGTCTGCCAGGCTAGGGCCGAGAGCTGAACAGTCCGTCGGGAGGGGCCGGAGAGGGAACTGCGTCGATGTCTGTCGTCACCGGCTGCCCCGAGGTGAATCGATCGAGGTCGGTTTCGACCCGGCCGGGGAACCAGTCGCCGGCGACCCGCCGGCTCAGCTCCGGCACCGGCGGCGGCGTCCGCCCGGCGAGCACGACCAGGTTGCCGAACCGCCGGCGGCGCAGCACGGCGGCGTCCGCGATCAGGCAGGCCTGCGGCAGTACGTCCCGGATCGTCGCGACCTGGCTGCGCGCGTAGCGCAGCGGCGGCCCGTCGGCGACGTTGGCGATCAGCCATCCACCCGGCGCCAGCACCCGGGCCACCTCCCGGACGAACTCCACCGACGCCAGGTGTGCCGGCGTGCGCGAGCCCGCGAAGACGTCGATGACCACCAGGTCGTACCCGGCGTCGCGCATCCCGGTGACGGCCTCGCGGGCGTCGCCGACCCGGACCCGCAGCTTGGCCTTCGGGTCCCAGGGCAGCGCCTGGCGCACGAGGTCGACCAGCGGACCGTCGATCTCCACCACCCGCTGCGGCGAGCCGGGCCGGGTCGCGGCGACGTAGCGCGGCAGGGTCAGCGCGCCGCCGCCCAGGTGCAGCGCCCGCAGCGGCGTGCCGGGCGGCGCGATCAGGTCGATCGCGGCGGCCATCCGCCGGATGTACTCGAACTCGAGGTAGGTCGGGTCGGCCAGGTCGACGTGCGACTGCGGCGCGCCGTCCAGCAGCAGCGTCCAGCCCGACGGCCGGTCCGGGTCACCGACCAGCTCGGCGACGCCCGAGCCGACGCTCTCGACCCGCCGCTCACCCCGCCTGCGCTGTGCCACGGCAGCAGTATGTCGCCTGCCGTGCGGCGGCGGGGTGGCGGGGAACCCGGCCGGGGCCCTACGTCCAGCTCACCGGGTTCGGCGCGCTCAGCGCGGGTGCGTCCGCGGGGAGGGCGATGAACTCGATGCCGAGCAGCTCCATCCACAGCTCGCCGTCCGGGCCGACCAGGGCGGCGTCGCAGTGCGCGCCGAACTGGTCGCGCCGCCCGTCGGCCACCACGCACAGGGCGGGGCCGGGCAGCCGGCCCCACCGGTGGATCCGGCACTCGGCCACGCCCATCGGCAGCACCGGGCGGTGTTCGTCCATCGCCCAGACCCCGCCGAGCTGCACGGCGCCGTCCAGCGCCGCGAGGTCCACCGGCAGGTCGTCGTCCGCCCAGCTCATCGCGCCGGCGCCGAGCACCGTACCGACGACCCCGGTCGGGCCGATCTCGCCCAGCGAGCGGACCGTCCGCAGCAGCGGCCCGTGGAACAGCGGCCGGCCGGCGTAGACCGAGCTGCCCGGGAACCGCGCCGGGTCGCCGGTCGGCCGCCACTCGCGGTCCCGGCCGGGCGCGCCGGACCGGGCCCGGAAGCACGGCTCGCCGGCGCCGTTGATCAGCGACACCTCGCGGCCGGAGATGGTGATCGAGATCGTCTGCGGCTCCGCGGTCGCCACCGGGCGCAGCACCCGGAAGCCGGTGAGCACGGCGCCGGGCTCGCGCTCCCGGACGGCCGCGGCCATCCAGCACAGGCCGGCGGCGGGCGGCAGGATCGGCACGTCCTGCGGCCGGTGGTCGCCGATCCAGGGATACCTGGTCGCGCTCACCGCGACGGTGCCGGGCCGCGGTTCCTCCGGCCGTGCCTCGCCGGTACGCCGGGAGGTCCAGGTCAGCGAGCGTACGAGGCAGGCGGGGCGGCGCTCCCGCTCGGCCTCGGCGACCCGGTCGAGCGCGGCGTGGACCACGGGGTGATCCGCCGTGCCGGAGAAGAGGACGATCGTGTCGAGCGGATCCCGCGCGGTCGCCGCGAGCGCCGCCGCCAGGCCGGTGAGCTGGGTGCCGGCCGCGGCGTCGGACTTCGCCGCCGGGGTCGGCACCGGCCCGTACAGGAGGCCGGTGATCGGGCCCCAGTCGGCCCGGACGCGGTCCAGCGCGGCCGGCAGGGTCTCCGCGCTCTCGACGCAGAGGTAGCGGACCGACGCCCCGGCCGCCTCGCAGGCCTCGATCGTGGCGCGGACCTCGCGCACGGTCAGCAGCGCGCGGGCCCGGGCCCGCATGCCGGCGAGGCCGTCGGGCCCGCCGGTGCCGGCCGCGAACCTGCGCAGGATGGCCCGCTCGTCGGGTGCGTCGGCCAGGCCGGGTGGCTCCTCGGCGAGTGGCGTGTCCCCGAGCAGGACCAGCCGGCAGGGGGTCTCGCGGGCCAGGTCGACCAGGGCCATGCCGCAGTCGCGGGCCAGGAGCACCGAGTCCGCGCCGATCCGGGGCTGCGGTCCGAGCAGGAGACCGGGCCAGGCCGCGGGCTCGGGCTCGGCCGGCCGGCCGACGCCGCGGGTGCCGTCCGCGGCCAGGCGGACGCGCTGCGCGCCGCCGCCGCGGGTGAGCTCGTCGGCGATCACCCCGGCCAGGGCGGCGGGCCCCCGGTCGCCGCGCTCGCACTCGATGTACACCGGCGGCCGTTCCCCGTCGTCCGCGGTGGCCAGGCCGCTCAGGCCGCCGAGCCAGGCGCCGGCGGGCCGGGCGGCGGTGTCCGCGACGATCACGAGTACCCCGCGCCGGCCGCCCTCGCGGGCCAGCCGGAGGCCAGCGAGCTGGGTGTCGATCGCGTCCTCGGGGGTGGCCGGGCCGGCCATGCCGGCCAGCAGGATGACGCCGCCCGGTCCGCGGCCGTCGGCCACCGTCGCGGCGACGCCGCGCTCGGTGAGTTCGGCGGCGACCGCGGCGCCGAGGCCGCTGCCGCCGTCGACGACGTGCACCCGGCCGGCGTCCAGGCCGGCGAGCGGGCGCCCGCACAGATCGGTCTCCACCCAGGACGGTGCCGGCCGCACCAGCACGCCGGCCCCGGACAGGTCACCGCCCGGCGACTGCGGGACCGCGCCGGCCGCCGGTGGGGAGGCGGGCGACCCCTGCCGGTCCGGCTGCGCCGGGACGGTCGGCGCGGCCGTGTGCGACGCGGCCACGTGCGGCGCCGTCGTCTGTGGCGCGGTCACGTGCGGCGCGGCCGGGCCCGTGGGTGGCGGCGTGAGGTGCCCGGTCAGGATCGTCTCGGTGACGCGCAGGTACTCCAGGTGCGCCTCGGTCATCAGCCGTTGGAAGGTCGCGTGCGCCTCGGCGCTGCGCCGCGCCAGCTCGAGCACCTCCCAACCCGGCGGGTCGGCCGCCGTCGGCGGGTTGTCGGACTGGGGGAGGTGCGGGCTGGACGGCACGGATGCTCTCCTCGATCGGCGCGAACGCCGGGCGGGAGGCGCCCGCCCGGCCACCCCAATCTGGACATAACGGACGGCACGCACGCGCGGATCGACCATCATCTACCGGTACGGGTGAACGACGCCGCCCTCATACGTGAAACCACCCGTCCGGGCCCGCGTGTCCGGTTCACACTGAGCCCAGCAGACCAACGTGGAGGTGAGCGGTGTCGGGTACGGGTACCAGCGCGCTGCCCGAGATCTTCGATCCCGGGCCGGTGTGGACCGCCGGGCTGCCGCCGGCCGACGACATGGCGGCGATCCTCGTCGCGGCCCAGCACCGGGCCGGGCCGCTGCTGAAGATCCGCCGGCACCGGTCGCCGGACGCCGGGCCGCCGTACTGGCGATGGGACTGCGACAGCTGCGGCGAGTACGGCGGCGGCCGGCACCACGCCGACGCGATCAGCCGGGCCGAGCGGCACTGCAAGGAGCACCCGGAGCACCGCTCGTCCCTGCTGCCGCCGCCGCTCTGCCGCGAGCCGGACCAGCGGCTCGCCGTACACCCGATGCTCTTCGCCGTGGACGACGACCCGCCGCCGCGCCCTTTCGCGCTCTGAGCAGCGGCCGGCTCAGCCGGCCGCGCCCTTCCGCGCGCTCAGCACCTCGGCGATCCGGTCCAGCCGCGGATCCGCCAGGATCTCCTCCAGCCCGGCCGCCAGCGGGATCCGCCAGTTCGGATACTCGTCCGAGGTGCCGGGCAGGTTGGGCTGGCGCAGCTCGCCCAGCACGTCGTACAGCGACGCGGTGACGAACCGGCACGGGGTACGGGCGAGGAACCGGTGCATCGCCACGATGATCTCGTCGGCCGGGGTGTCGGGGGTGATCAGGCCCTCCTCGGTGAGCCGGAACAGCAGCTTGGCCCGGTCCTTGTCGGCGTGATCGTGCTCCTCCTCGAGCGTCCCGGTCAGCTGTCCCAGCCCGGCGCGGACCCGGACCTGCTCGCCGACCAGGAAGCCGGCGGCGGTCGGCAGATCATGGGTGGAGATCGACGCGAGGGCGTTGCGCGGATAGTCCGCCGCCGGCAGGTACTGCTCGGTCGGGTCGTTGCGGTAGTCGCGGGTGAACCACAGAACGGCCGAGCCGAGCATGTTCATCCGCTCCAGCGTCCGGGTGACCAACGGCTGGACCGTGCCCAGGTCCTCGCCGATCACGACGGCGCCGGCCCGGTGCGCCTCGAGCGCCAGGATGCCCAGCATCGCCTCCGGGTCGTAGCTCACGTACGTGCCCTCGGCGGCGCCGCGGCCCGGCGGCACCCACCAGAGCCGCCAGAGGCCGGCGACGTGGTCCACCCGCAGGCCGCCGGCCCGCCGGAAGATCCGCTGGAGCATGTCCCGGTACGCGGCGTAGCCGGTCTCGATCAGCCGGTCCGGCCGCCAGGCGGCGAGCCCCCAGTCCTGGCCGAACTGGTTGAACGCGTCCGGCGGCGCGCCCGTGTGCACCCCGGCGGCGAGCACGTCCTGCAGCAGCCAGCCGTCCGCGCCGTTCGGGTCGATGCCGACGGCGAGATCGTGCACGATGCCGACCGGCATCCCCGCGTCCCGGGCGGCGGTGTTGGCGGCGGCGAGCTGCTCGTCGAGCAGCCGCTGCAGCCAGACGTGGAAGGCGACCCGGTCACCGGCGCGGGCCGCGAGCACCGCCGGCGAGTCCGGGCGCCGCAGCTCGGCCGGCCACTCCCGCCAGTTCGGCCCGTGCACCTCGGCGAGGGCGCAGAACGTCGCGAAGTCGGTGAGGCCGGGATCGGCGTCCAGGTCCACCTCGCCGGCCAGCGGCCAGAGCAGCCGCAGGGCGGCGCGCTTGGCCTGCCAGGCGGCGGTGTAGTCGATGAGCCCGTCGGCGGCGGGCGCCGGGCGCAGCGCGTCGACCTGATCCCGCAGCGGCTGGTCCGCCCGCCGGTACGCGGCGGTGTCGGCCACCCGCAGGTAGAGCGGGTTCGCGAAGCGCCGGCTCGACGGCGAGTACGGCGACGGCGGCACCGGCAGCGTCGGGGTGATGGCATGCAGGGGGTTCAGCAGGACCAGCCCGGCGCCCCGGCCGCCCTCGACGAAGGCGCGCAGGTCGCCGAGGTCGCCGACGCCCCAGGACGCGGCCGAGTGCAGGGCGTAGAGCTGGAGCATCCAGCCCCAGGTCTCCGGCGGCTCGGGCAGCTCGGTCGGCACCACGACCAGGGCCACGTCCTGGTCGTCGGTGACGAGCCGGTGCCAGCCGAGCGGCAGGCCGGCCGGCAACGCGCCGTCGGCCCGCACCAGCGACCCGTCCTCCAGGTGGATCGTGCCGGTCAGCGGCGGGGTGCCGCCCTGCCGGACGATCACCGTGCCGGGCAGTCGGTGCCGCTCCCCGGCGGTACGGATCGCGGCCAGCTCCGCGGCGATCGCCGTCGGCGAGGTCGCGTCGACGCCGAGCAGACCCAGCACGCCGATCACCGACTCCGCCGCAACGTCGCACCGCTCGCGGTGCCAGTCCTCGTACCAGGTGGCCACACCGTGCGCCTCGGCAAGAGCAATGAGATCTGCGTCCATATCGGCCCCTTCGCTCGTCAGCTGCTCCAACCTTGCCCTGAAGGGGGGTTTGAAGGTCAAGCGTGTCTTGCGCGGGTCCGCCAAGATGGACGGCATGTCCTCAGCAGTGAAGTGGTGGTCCCGGATCGGCGCGGTGGTGACCGGAGCCGTCCTGACCCTGGTGGTGCCCGTGCACGCCTGGGCGGCGAGCAACGGCGTTTCGGACCTGGCCGTCGAGGCGGCCAGATCCCGGCGGCGCGGCGGCGTCGGCTTCTTCGGCATCCTCAGCGGCCTGTGCTGCCTGGTGGTCGTCGGCGGCACAATCCTGGCCATCGTCCTGATTTCAAGGAACCGTAAGCGTCGCTGAGCGCACCCGCATAGGTTTGTAGGGTGAGCTTCCGTGCCAAGGCGATCGCGCTGGGCACCGGGATCGCCGCGGTGTGCACGGTGCCGCTGGTCATCTCGGTCACCGCCGACGCGGCTCCCGATGTGCTGCTCTCGAAGGGACGCCCGGTCGCCGCGTCGACCGTGATCGACGCCGCGCACGACGCCGCGAAGGCCGTCGACGGCTTCGGGAGTACGTCGTGGACGGCCACCCTCGGGCCGGCGAGCCAGTGGCTGCTCGTCGACCTGGGCGAGAGGCAGGACGTCAGCCGGGTGAGGCTGCACTGGGCGGCCGGGTACGCGAAGGCGTACCGGGTCCAGGTCTCCGACGACGTCTCCGCCTGGCGTGACCTCTACGCCGCCACGAACGGCGACGGCGGAACCGACGACCTCAAGAAGCTCACCGGCGCCGGCCGCTACCTGCGGGTGCTCGGCACGCAGCGGGGCACCCCGCAGGCCTACTCGCTGTACGAGGTGCAGGCGTACGGCGCCGGCCCGGCCGCGCCGGTCGCCGAGGCGACCGTCGCCGGATCCGCCGCCGCGGCGGCGCAGCTCGCCGCGGGGCTGCACGATCCGAAGAAGAAGGCGTCCGCGCTGGCGCTGGTCTCCAGCGCGGAGAACTCCACGCTGGACTGGCGCGGCGAGTACGACTACCTCGAGGACCTGAAGGACGGCCGCGGCTACACCGGCGGCATCGTCGGCTTCACCTCCGGCACCTCGGACATGCTGGCCCTGGTGACCGAGTACACGAGGCGGTCGCCGGGCAACAAGCTGGCGCCGTACCTGCCGGCGCTGCGGGCGGTCGACGGGTCGGACTCGCATGCCGGCCTCGACCCGGGCTACCCGGCCGCCTGGAAGGCGGCCGCCGCGGACCCGGTCTTCAAGAAGACGCAGGAGGACGAGCGGGACCGGATGTACTTCGACCCCGCCGTCGCCCTCGCCACGGCCGACGGGCTGCGCGCGCTCGGGCAGTTCGCCTACTACGACGCGGCCGTCATGCACGGCATGACCGGCCTGCGCGAGATCCGCGCCGCCGCGCTGCGCAAGGCGCAGGTGCCGAAGGACCAGGCCGGCGACGAGATCGTCTGGCTGAACGCCTTCCTGAACGCCCGGGTCGCGGAGATGCGGACCGAGCCGGCGCACCGCGACGTCTCCCGGGTCGAGACCGCGCAGCGCACCTTCCTGCGCGACACCAACCTCGACCTGAACACGCCGCTGACCTGGAAGGTCTACGGCGAGACGTACACGATCCGCTAGCGCGGGCCGGGCGGCGCGCTCGGCCCCGGCTTGGGGCCCTTCGGCTTCGGCTTGCCCTTGCTGATCTGGATGCTGACGAAGCCGTTCTTGATGGTCCGGCCGGACGGTTCCGTGCCGGCCGCCTGACCCTCCGGGCAGTCCGACTCGACCTCGGTGCCCGGCGTCGCGGTGAAGCCGGCGCCCTCCACCTTGGCGATCGCGTCCGCCACGCTGATGCAGCCGAAGCCCGGGATCGAGCGCTGCTCGCCCTGGGCGATCTTGTTGCCGGACGGCCGCTTGAACTGGACCCGCGGCTTGCCCTTCATGATGTCGCGCAGGGTGTACTCGACCGCCGGGTTCACCACGTCGTGGCTCAGCCGGTACGGGTGGTTCTGGTAGTCCGGGTTCACCAGGTACCCGGCGACGACCATCGAGCTGGTGCCGACGATCAGCGAGGCCGTCTTGTCGTTGTCGGTGGTGCCGGTCTTGCCGAAGACCGGATGGCCGACGATGCCGCGCGCGCCGCCGGCGGTCGAGCCGCGGCAGCCGCCCAGCTGGGCCGAGTCGCCGACCGGGCAGCGCGCCGCGTCGAGGGCCGCGCGGGCCACGTCCGGCTTGGTGACCTGCCGGCAGCTCGGCTTGCCGACGTCCAGCTTCTCGCCGGTCAGCGTGGTGATCTGCTGAACGGGCGTCGGCGTGCAGTACTTGCCGTCGCCGGCCAGCGTGGCGTACGCGTTCGCCATGTCCAGCGGGGTCGACGCCGAGACGCCGAGGGTGAACGCGCCCCAGTCCTTGGCGTTCTTCGTCGCCATGTCCTCGTCCTCCGGCGCCCGGAACTGGACGCCGAAGCGCTGCGCCACGTCGACGACCTTGTCGGCGCCGACGCGCTCCTCCAGCGGGACGAAGTAGGTGTTGACCGAGCTGCCGAAGCCCGTCCACATGTTGTACGGGCCCTTCTCGCTCTTCGAGGCGTTGCTCGGGCAGTAGAAGCCGCCGCCGCAGCCGGGTGAGTCGCGGTAGCTCGACTTGTAGCGGTACGTCGTGTTGATCGGGTACGCCAGCGGGTAGCCGTTCTCCAGCGCGGCGACCATGGTGAACATCTTGAAGACCGAGCCGGCCTGGTAGCCGGTGATGTCACCGCCGCCGGTGAGCAGCGGGTTCGTCGTGTTCGGGTAGCTACCGCGGATGTTCTTGTCCGCCTTGGCCGGGTCCGAGGACAGCTTGTTGTGCCCGTCGTCCAGCTTGAAGCGGCGGTTGGCGGCCAGGGCGCGTACCCGGCCGGTGCCCGGCTGGACCGCGGCGAGCAGCAGCGCGTCGCGGCTCTTGACGCCGATCCGGTCGGCGATGTTGTCCCGCGCCGACGCCTGCGCCTTGATGTCGAGCGAGCTCTGGATCGTGTAGCCGCCGCTCTTCAGCCGCCGCTCGCGGTCGTACGGGTTGCGGCCGAACTCGGGCCGGCTGAGCCACCAGCGGTAGAAGTAGTCGCAGAAGAAGCCCCAGCTGTTTGTCTTCACCGCGGCGCAGCCGTTGCCGGCGCGCTGGGTGGTCCGGCCGAGCTTGACGGCGATGGCCTCGGTCGCCTGCTGCGGCGTGATGTGGCCGAGGTCGCGCATGTTGCCGATGACCCAGTTGCGCCGGTCCAGCGCCTTGGGATAGCCGATCGTCGTGGTCGGGTCGAAGCCGGTCGGCGCCTTGACCATGCCGGCCAGCAGCGCGGCCTCGGCGATGGTGAGGTCCTTGGGTGGCTTGCGGAAGTAGACCTGGCTGGCCGCGAAGACGCCGTACGCGCCGTTTCCGAAGGGCGCCGCGTTGAGGTAGCGCTCCAGGATCTGCTGCTTGGTCAGCTTCTTCTCGATCTGCATCGCGTACTTCATCTCGGCGATCTTGCGGGCCGGGGTGTCCTTGGTGGCGTCGACCACCTCCTGCGGCGAGGTCGCCGTGTACGACAGCGACATGCGGACCAGCTGCATCGTCAGCGTCGACGCGCCCTGCTTGGAGTTCTGCTTGCCGGAGTTGTTGACCATCGCGCGGGCGGCGCCCTTGAGGTCGACGCCGTTGTGCGTGTAGAACTCGTGGTCCTCGGCCGCGACGATCGCGTTCTGCATGTTGATCGAGATGTCCTTGAGCGGCACCTCGCTGCGGAACTCGTCGTAGAACACCGCGATGGGCGTCTTGTTGTCGGCGGCGAAGACCCGGGTCAGCTGCGGCGCGGTCGCCTGCTTGAGCTCGCTGGGCAGGCTCGCGAAGCCTTCGCTGCCGGCCTTGGCCGCCAGACCGGACATGGCGACGGCGGGGAAGGCGGCCGCGGCGACGGCGATACCGGCCAACAGGCCACAGATCAGCAGCGAAGTCACGTTCGTGACGAAGTGGTGATCGCGTCCGCGCATCAGGGTGTCCGTTTCGCAGGCCTCGGCGCGCCGCGGGGGCGGCGACCGCGGTGGACTTTAGCGATCATGCGCAAACGAAGGACCGGCGGCATCGGTGTGCCGCCGGTCCGTCCGGCTCGTACGGCCTGGGTCAGGCCTTCGTCCACTTCTGGTTCGAAGTGCCGCCGCAGTCCCAGAGCTGGAGTTGTGCGCCGTTCGCGCTGTTCCACTCCTTGATGTCGACGCACCTGTTGGCGGAGACGTTCACCAGGTCGCCGGCGGCCGAGAGGGTGAAGCGCTGCACCGGGTTGCCGTTGCAGGTGACCAGCTGGATCGGCGTGCCGTTGGCCAGCGCACCGCCGGCCGGATCCATGCACTTGCCCAGCCCCCGCACGGTGCCGTCGCTCGCGAACGACCACTTCTGCGCGGCGGTGCCGTTGCAGTCCCACATCTGCAGGCGGGCCCCGTCGACCGGGTTGCCCGACGGGATGTCGATGCAGCGGTTGCTGAAGTTCGACCGCAGCGCGGTGCTGCCGCTCGGCGGCGGCGTGGTGCCGTCGGTCCAGGCCGAGACGCGGACGTAGTCGACGAGCATGGTCTGCGGAAACACCGTGGTCCCGTCCGGGTAGCCGGGCCAGTAACCGCCGACGGCCACGTTCAGGATCATGAAGAACGGGTGGTCGAAGACCCACTGGTCGCCGCCGAGGCTGGCCGGGGTGACCCGGAAGTACTCGCTGCCGTCCAGGTACCAGACGATCAGGTTGGGCGACCACTCCACCGCGTAGTTGTGGAACGCGTTGCTCAGCGGGGTGCCGATGTTGCGGCTGCCACCGATGCCCTCGGCGCCGGAGTAGCCGGGTCCGTGGACGGTGCCGTAGAGCGTGTTCGGCTCCCGGCCGATGTTCTCCATGATGTCGATCTCGCCCGTGGTGGGCCAGTTGTTGCCGCCGAGCATCCAGAACGCGGGCCAGATGCCCTGACCCTTCGGGACCTTGATGGAGGCCTCGAAGCGGCCGTACCGCTGGGTGAACTTGTCCGCGGTCAGGATCCGGCCCGACGTGTACTGGCAGGTGCCGTAGTGGCACTGGTAGTTCGCCGGGTTCTCCCGGCGCGCCGTGATCGCCAGTTGGCCCTGGCCGTTCTGCGAGACGTTGCCGGTCGAGTTGGTGTAGTACTGCTGCTCGTTGTTGCCCCAGCCGCTGCCGCCGATGTCGAACTTCCACTTCGCGGAGTCGATCGAGGCGCCGGCCGGGCCGTTGAACTCGTCCTGCCAGGTGATGGGGCCGATGGCGGCCTCGGCGGTGTCGTTGCGGGAGGTGGCGACGAGGCCTGTCGTGAGGCTCGCCGCGACCAAGGTCGCGGCGAGTAGTTTACGGATATTACGCATGGGGATGGAACCTCCGGGGGAAGAGGTGTTAACACTTTAAATAGTGTTTACAGATCGACCAGCCTCAGTCAATAGAGACTGGTTCCGGAACCGTTGCCTTTCAGCGCGCTCTGGTGAGCACGCGATCGGTAGTCCCGCCTTGCGGTGGGACGGTCCCGGTCTGACCCGCGGGCGCGGTGCCGGGTTCACGTTTCACGGCCGCCTGCCCGCGTACGCGGGTCTTACGGGCGGCTCCACGTGCTGCCACCGGGCCACTCCCGGCGGTGTCGAACTCGGCCGCGAGGGCGGCCAGGTTCAACGCGGCGTTGCGGTCGCGGTCGATGACCAGTCCGCATACCTCGCAGTGGTACTCGCGCTCGGAGAGGGCGAGCTTGGCTTTCACCGCGCCGCAACCCGAGCAGGTCTTCGAGGACGGATACCAGCGGTCGGCGACCAGCAGCCGTCCACCGTTCCACACGGTCTTGTACGCCAACTGCCGGCGGATTTCGGCGAATCCGGCGTCGGCGACGTGTCGTGCCAGGCGCCGGTTGGCCAGCATGCCGATGACGTTGAGGTCCTCGACCACGACCGTGGCGTGCTCGGCCGTCAGCCGGCTGGTGAGCTTGTGCAGGCCGTCGCAGCGCAGGTTCGCCACGCGGGCGTGGGCGCGGCCGAGCCGGGCCGCGGCGCGTTGCCACCGCTTCGACGGCCGCCGTCCGGCACGCCGGTCCGGGCCTTGCTTGCGGGACAGCGCCCGGCCCAGCAAACGCAGCCGGGCCCGCGCGACGGCCAGGTGGCGCGGGTTGTCGACGAGTTCGCCGGTGGACAGCACGGCGAGGTGTTTGATGCCGACGTCCACGCCGACCACGCTGCCGGGCCGGGCCGGCATCCGCTGCCTGCGTTCCACCTCGACGCAGAACGCGACGTGCCACCGGCCACCGTCACGGCGCAGTGTGGCGGACATGATCCGGGCCGTGCCGTTGTCGATGCGGCGAGCGAGTTTGCGGGCGCACTCGTGCAGCTTCAACCGGCCCAGCCTCGGCAAGACGACGTGCATACGGTCCGGCTCGACCCGGATCGCGCCGGTGGTGAACCGCACCGACGGAACGGTGCGCCGGCGAGACTTGAACCGTGGAAAGCCGACCGGGCGTCCGGCCCGTTTCCCGCTGCGGGCGTCCGACCAGTTCTTCAGCGCGCGGGCAAGGGCGTCCAGGCCGGTGTTGAACGCCTCTTTCGACACTTGGCCCCACCACGGCGCGACGTCGGCCTTGGTGGCGTTCCACGCCTTGCGCAGCCCGGCAAGTGACCACGACAGCGACGGCGTGAGGTGCTCGTCTGGCACGCCGTAGGTGCGTTCCGCGGTGCGCTGGTCCATGACCGCCTTGACCCGAGCGAGCGCCCAGTTGTGCGCGACGCGGGCAGCACCGGCGTGCGCGAGCACCGCCCGTTCCTGGCCCGCAGTGAGGTCCAGCGCGTACCGGTACGCCTGGATCGTCTTCACCGCGGACCGTCCGCCCGTTGTTACAACTTCTTGAAGAGACTCGGCAGTGCGGTCGGCTCCCAGCCCGGCAGCGACGTGTGTGTCTCCAGCACCTGGTACTCGACGCCCTTGAACTTCACGGGCTGGCCGGCCACGTAGTCGGTGAACGGCGCCCACTCGGGCGTGGCCGGGGGAGCGGTCGTCGGCGGAGTCGTGGGCGGCTCCGTCGTCGGCGCCGTGGTCGGCGGCTCGGTGGTGGGAGCCTCGGTCGGCGCGGTCGCCGGCGGCTCGGTCGTCGGTGCGGTGGCCGGCGGCTCGGTGGGCGGCTCGGTCGCCGGCGGCTCGGTGGCCGGCGGCTCGGTCGCGCCCGCGGCCGCGAAGCTGACCGAGTCGACCTGCATCCGCGCCGGGAGGCCGTTGCCCGAACGGTCGTCGCCGGTGGCCAGGCTCAGCGCCAGCCGGAACGACTGGTCGGTGCCCAGGCCGCCCTCGGGCGTGACCCGGGAGACCTCCTGGCCGTCCACCGAGAGGACCGCCTCGCCGGGCGCCCAGTCCACCGCGTACGTGTGGAAGTCGTCGGAGAGCGACTCAGTCAGCACCTCGAACGAGGCGAAGCTCTGCCGGCCGGCGCCGATCAGCTCGAAGACCGGCCTCGCGTCGCCCTCGGGCGTCTTGATCCGGGCCTCGGCGTGGCCGGCGGTGGCGCGCAGCCGGTCCTTGGTCAGCAGCCGGGCCGAGGAGAACCCGCCCTCGTCCTCCCGGCGCAGGACGATCGTCAGGTTGCCGTCGCCGTCCAGGCGCGCGTTGCGGGTGCTCTCGCGGAACTGCAGCCCGTTGTCGGCCCGGTCCGTGTTCAGCGACCACTTGGTCGGGTCGACCGTGCTGCCGCGCTTGCCGTCGAAGTCGTCGGCGAACGCCGTCAGCGACGGGCTCCGGTCGCGGTCCCGGCGGTCGTTGTTCCCGGCGCGGTCCCGTTCCGCGGCGTCCGCGCTGTCGTTGCGGGTCGGCAGCCAGATGGCGGTGGCCAGTCCGGCGGTCGCGACCACGAATGCGACGACGAGTCGGGGCCGCAGCCAGGTGGGTTGCGGCGGCAGGCTGTGTCGCGGCACGGGAAACCTCCGAGGCCAAAGGTGCTGATGCGTCAGCAGAGACCTAAGAAGATCTGCGTCGAAACGTCAAGCCGAGGGGATGAAATTAAACGAAGATTCAGAATCCAGGTCGCCGGGCGGCGCGAAATGACCTCGGAGTCCGTTTTTGATCGCCGCGGGCGGGCGGCTCCCGGCCAGGTGTGGGATCGTTCCCGCATGGCGGAATCGAGTGGGCTGCAGACCCCGCTCTGGCGGGCGATCGCCGTGTTCCGGATCGCCGCGCTGCTCTACGTCGCCGTGCTGGTGGTCCGCAACGTCGGCGCGTACGAGCGGCCGATGCTCGCCTGGCCGGTGCTCGCGGTGATGGCGGGCTGGACGGTCTTCACCACGTACGCGTACGCCGTGCCGGCCCGGCGCCGGCCACCGCTGCTCATCGCCGACCTGCTCATCACCATGGCCGTGCTGGCCGCCAGCGTCTGGGTGATCGGGCGGGTCGCGCTGGAGGAGGGCCGGCCGACGCTCGCGGTGGCCTGGCACGTCGCCCCGGTGCTCGCGTGGGCCGTCGCGGGCGGCCGGCGCTGGGGCATCGTCGCCGCCCTGGCCATGGGCATCACCGACCTGACCGTCCGCGCGCACTACGACCAGGCCGCGTTCACCGGAACGGTGCTGATGGTGCTGGCCGCGACCGCGGTCGGCTACCTGGTCGGGGTCGCCGAGGTGTCGCAGCAGCGGCTCGAACGCGCCGTCCAGCTGGAGGCGACGACCCGGGAACGGGAGCGGCTCGCCCGCGACATCCACGACTCGGTGCTACAGGTGCTGGCCCTGGTCAAGCGCCGCGGCGCCGGGCTGGACGGCGAGGCCGGCGAGCTGGCGCGGCTGGCCGGCGAGCAGGAGGCAGCGCTGCGCACCCTGGTCACGGGCCGCACCGCCGAACGACCGGACGAGCACGCCGAGGCGGACCTGATGGCGTTGCTCGAGCCGTACGCGTCGGCGACGGTGTCGGTCGCGGGTCCGGCCGGTGCGGTCCGGCTGCCTGCCCGCGTCGCCGCGGAGCTCGCCGCGGCCGTCGCGGCGGCCCTGGACAACGTGGTGCGGCACTGCGAGCCCGGCACGAAGGCCTGGGTGCTGGTCGAGGACGAGCCGGCCGAGGTGACGGTCAGCGTGCGTGACGAGGGCCCCGGCATCGCGCCCGCGCGGCTCGACGAGGCCGAGGAGCAGGGCCGGCTCGGCGTGGCACAGTCGATCCGCGGCCGGCTCGCCGATCTCGGCGGCACGGTCCGGATCATCTCGGCGCCGGGGCAGGGCACGGAGGTCGAGCTCGCGCTGCCGCGCCGATAGGCTGAGCCGGTGACAGACGCACCCAGAACGCGGGTCATGGTCGTCGACGATCACCCGATGTGGCGCGAGGGCGTGAGCCGCGACCTGACGGCCGCCGGCTACGACGTGGTGGCCACGACCGGCGAGGGCCGGCAGGCGGTCCGCATCGCCGCGGCCGCGCGGCCCGACGTCGTGGTGCTCGACCTGCAGCTGCCGGACGTCTCCGGGGTCGAGGTGATCAACGGCCTGCTCGAGGCGGTGCCGGGCGTCCGGGTCCTGATGCTCTCCGCCAGCGGCGAGCAGCAGAGCGTGCTCGACGCGGTCAAGGCGGGCGCGAGCGGCTACCTGCTGAAGTCAGCCGCGCAGGCGGAGTTCCTGGACGCGGTGGGCCGCACCGCCGCCGGCGACACCGTCTTCACGCCGGGCCTGGCGGGCCTGGTGCTCGGCGAGTTCCGCCGGCTGGCCGTCGAGCCGGCCGCCCCGGACGCCCTGACCCCCAAGCTGACCGAGCGCGAGACCGAGGTGCTGCGCCTGGTGGCGAAGGGCCTGTCCTACCGGCAGATCGCCGAGCGGCTGGTGCTGAGCCACCGCACCGTGCAGAACCACGTGCAGAACACGCTGGGCAAGCTGCAGCTGCACAACCGGGTCGAGCTGACCCGCTACGCGATCGAGCAGGGCCTGGACTAGCGGTAGTCCGGCGCGTTCGTCTCGTGCATGGCCAGCTCTTCCGCGCTGGCTCCGCCGCCCGCCGCGCCGGCGTCGTAGGCGATGCTGTCCGCCTCGTCGTCGAAGCCGTAGCCCTCGTCCGTGGCGACCAGGCGGCCCACCGGCTCCGGCGACTCCTCGTCCAGCTGGCCGTCGTCGTAGAGGGACACCGCCGAGTTCGGGTCCGAGGTCGGGCCCGGCCCCCACACGTCCGCGTCGAAGCGGAGCTGCTCGGAGTCCTCGACGGTCTCGTCGTACGCGTGGTCGGTGTCCGGATCCGGGTCGTCGGCGCCGTAGTCGGGCTCCTCCTGGCGCAGGTGGTACGCGAGTGACTCGCCCTGCAGAGCCTCCGCCGGGGTGTCGCCGAAGCGGTTCGAGCCGCCCGGCCCGACGCCCGGCAGCGCGGCCGGATCGAGGCCGTCGGCCCATCGGGTGCTGTCCACCGAGTCGTACGCGTTCGAATCAGGGTCCGCGGTCTCGGGCAGGCCCGACGCTTGCGGGTCCGAGACTTCGGTCGGGTAGTCGTTGTCTCGCATGTTCCGCAATCTACCCGCGTGAGTGCCCCGCCATACCTACGCTTGGGACTTCCGTCGGCCGTACCTGCTCACCGTCGAGCACCGCCCAGACGACCTTGCCGCCGGTCAGCGCCAGGCTGCCCCAGCGGCTGGCCACCGAGTCGATCAACAGCAGGCCGCGGCCGCCGTACGAGGTGACCGGCACCGGGTCGCCGGAGAAGCTCGGCACGACCGCCGAGTGGTCGCGGACGGCCACCGTCACCGTGTCGCCGCGCAGCCCGAGCAGCACCGTCATCGGGGTCCTGGCATGCACGACGACGTTGTTGACCATCTCGGTGACCACCGTGCAGGCGGGCCCGGCCAGCCCGGGCAGCTCCCAGCGGCCGCACGCCTCGGTGACCAGCTGGCGCGAGCGCCGGGCCGCGCCGACCTGCGGCTCCATGGTCAGGTCGAGGAAGTGTCCCGGTGCCGGGGCGCCGAGCGCGGTGAACGCCTCGGTCGCGGTCGGCCACACCGGCAGCCCGGTGCCGTGCCAGGCCTCGCCCTCAGTGACCGCGCAGATCATCAGGCGGCTGCCGGGCCAGTCGGCGACCTCCGCGGCGAGCTCGCTCAGCACGGCGACCGCCGCCGGGTCGCGGATGCTCAGTTCGGCCACGTCGACGACGACCGCCTCGGGCTGGCCGGCCAGGAAGTCGAGCAGCATGGATCGCACGAGCGGGGCGGTGACGGCGTCGAGGATCCCGGTCAGCCGGACGACCGGATAGGTCTGCCCGCTGTCCACCAGGTGCCGGACCTCGCTCGACATGATCGCTCCATTGTGCGTAACGCGGGTCGGCCCCGCATTTCGGGGAGTGGTGGTCCCGTTGTGAGGCGTTCTAGCCGTATGCCCTATTAACGACTGAATAGCCTGTGTAGGTGGTACCCCGTGGCCTGAGTCTCATGCACTCAGCGCCGTGCGGGGTGCAAACGCGTATTGCCCTTCGGCCGGTCCGTGCGCGGATGCGCCGTCGCGTGGTGGTGCTGCGGCTCGGCGTACCGGGTCATGGCGATCACCGAGGCCAGGGTGACCACGAAGCCGACCGCGGCCATCCACTCCCGGCCCGGGTGGATCTTGTCGCCGAGCCAGAGCAGGCCGACGACGGCCGCCGGAACGGCGCCGGCGGCGTCCATCGCGGCCACCGCGGCGGTCGTCGAGCCGCGCTGCATGGCGAGGCCGAGCAGCAGCTGGCCGACGAGCGAGTGCGCGACCAGCAGATAGAGCAGCGGATTGGCGCAGAAGTCGCCGAGCGTCTGCTCGCTGGCGAGCGGGCGGGCCGCGATGGCCGCCGCCGAGAACGCGATGCCGGCCAGGGAACCGAGCGCGACGGAGCCGAGGGCGCCGTGTAGTCGTACCGCGAAGAAGCCGAGCACCGCGATGGCCAGGAGCGCGCCGGCCAGCCCGAACATCCCCGCGGCGCCCAGCTGCCGGGACTGCGCCGGCTGCGCGGAGAGCACCAGCGCCGTGATCCCGCCGAGCAGCAGGGCGAGCAGCGCCACCTCCGCGACGGGCAGGGTCCACTTCAGCACCAGTACGCCGAGCAGGGCGGTCACGCCGAGCCCGGCGGCGACGCTGGCCTGCACGAGGAACAGCGGTAGGTCGCGGCGCGCGAGGAAGGCCAGCACGAAGCCCAGGACCTGGCACAACAGGCCGAGCAGGTACGTACGGTGACAGGCGAGCCGGACCAGCAGCTGCGGGTCGAAGGTGTGATGCACGGTCGTGCGCGCGGCCGCCACGGACTGCAGAAGATTGGCGACGCCGTACGCGGCGATCATCGCGGCGAGATAGAACCAGCCCGACGACATCACCCGGCGAGAATAGACCAGCTCCGGCAACCCCTCAGGACTATCGGTGCGTCACGCCGTCGCACGGGCCAGCCGTCCGAGGATTTCGGCGTGCAGGTGACCGTTGGTGGCGATGGCGCTACCGTCGCCCGGCGCGCGCTGCCCGTCGAGGTCGGTGAACTCGCCGCCGGCCTCGGTGACGATCGGGATCAGCGCCGCCACGTCCCAGAGCGACAGCTCGGGCTCGACCATGACGTCCAGGGCGCCCTCGGCGAGCAGCATGTAGCCGTAGAAGTCGCCGTACGCCCGGCTACGCCAGGAGTCGCGCATGATGTCCAGCATCGGCTCGAGCCGGCCGGCCTCCTCCCAGGCCGGCAGGCTCGCGTAGCAGAAGCTGGCGTCGCCGAGCTTGCGCACGGCGGAGACGGAGATCTTGGTGGCGGCGCGCTGGTGCCGGCCTGCGTAGGCGCCGTGCCCCACCGCACCCCACCAGCGCCGGCCCAGCGCGGGCGCGGACACCAGGCCGGCGACCGGGCGCTCGCCCTCCATCAGGGCGATCAGGGTGCCCCAGACCGGCACGCCGCGGATGAAGTTCTTGGTGCCGTCGATCGGGTCGATCACCCAGTGCCGGTTGCCCTGCCCGGCGGGCGGGGTCGACATGCCGAACTCCTCGCCGAGCACGCCGTCGCGGGGCCGGGCCCGCGACAGCGTCCCGCGGATCGCCTTCTCGACGGCGGTGTCCGCATCGGAGACCGGCGTCAGGTCGGGCTTGGCCTCGACGTGCAGGTCCAGTGCGCGGAACCGGGCCATGGAGATCGAGTCGGCCGTGTCGGCGAGCATGTGGGCAAGGGCGAGGTCATCGGCATACGAGGCCATGCCGGGCACGCTAGCCGATCCGGTCGCACCCTTGGCGTCACTCGATCTGATCGCGCGGGTCCGGCTCGCCGGCGCGCGAGGTCAGCAGCCTGCGGTACGAGGCCAGGCGCCGCGCGTCGGCCTTGCCCGCGGTGATCCAGGCGTCCAGGGCGCAGTCCACGTCGCCGGCGGCGTGTCCGCAGTTGGGCGGGCAGTCGACCGTGCCCTCGACCAGGTCCGGGAAGCCGTGCAGCAGGCTTTCGGCGCTCACGTGCGCGAGCCCGAAGCTCCGGATGCCGGGCGTGTCGATGATCCAGCCGGGGTCGCCTTTGCGGCGGACCCGGGGCAGGCGCAGCGCCACCGCGCTGGTCGAGGTGTGCCGGCCCTTGCCGATCGCGCTGACCACGCCGACCGCCCGCAGCGCGTCGGGGACCAGCCGGTTGACCAGCGTGGACTTGCCGACGCCGGAGTGGCCGACCAGGACCGAGATCCGGCCGGCCAGCCGGTCCCGCACCTCGGTCAGGTCGCTGTCGGGCTTGACCAGCACGTACGGCAGGTCCAGCTCGGTGTAGTAGTCCAGCACCGCCTCGGGGCCCGCCAGGTCGGCCTTGGTGAAGCACAGCAGCGGCTCGATGTCCGCGTCGTAGGCCGCCACCAGGCAGCGGTCGATGAAGCCGGTCCGCGGCGGCGGGTCGGCCAGCGCGCTGACGATGACCAGCTGGTCGGCGTTGGCGACCACGACCCGCTCGAGCCGGCCCTCGGGGGTGGTGTCGTCGTCGTCCGCGGTGCGGCGCAGCACCGAGCTGCGCTCGGCGATCCGCACGATCCGGGCCAGCGCGCCCGGCGCACCGGACGTGTCGCCGACCAGCGCGACCCGGTCGCCGACCACGACGGACTTGCGGCCCAGCTCGCGGGCGCGCATGGCGGTGATCAGCTCGTCCAGGTGCTCGGCGTCCTCGCGCACGCAGCCGTAGCGGCCCCGGTCCACGGTGATCACGAGGGCGTCGACGGCGTCCTCGTGCTTGGGCCTGGTCCGGGTGCGTGGGCGCGAGGAACGGCCGGGCCTGATCCGTACGTCGTCCTCGTCGTACTCACGCTTTCTGGCCGGCAGCTTCAGCTCCCCGTCACGAGGTGCGCCCAGAGCTCGGGGAACTCGGGCAGGGTCTTGGAGGTACACGCTACGTCGGTGAGGCGCACTCCCTCGACGGCGAGGCCGATCACCGCCGCCGCGTGCGCCATGCGGTGGTCGGCGTAGGTCTCGAAATCGGCCGGGCGCAGCGGGCCGGGGGTGATCTCCAGCCCGTCGGGGTGCTCGACGATGCCGGCGCCGACCTTGCCCAGCTCGGTGGCGAGCGCCGCGAGCCGGTCGGTCTCGTGGCCGCGGATGTGCGCCACGCCGCGCAGCTCGGACGGCGAGTCGGCCAGGGCCGCGAGCGCCGCTATCACCGGGGTCAGCTCGCTGACCTCGGACAGGTCGGCCTCGATGCCGTGCAGCGCGCCGGTGCCGCGCACGGTGAGCCCCTCGTCGTCCTGGCCGACCTCGGCGCCGAGCGCGGTGAGCAGCTCGGTCAGCCGGCGCACCGGCTGCCAGCTGTCGCGCGGCCAGCCGGCCAGCGTGACGGTGCCGCCGGTGACCATTGCCGCGGCGAAGAACGGCGCCGCGCCGGACAGGTCCGGCTCGATGTCCCAGGTGCGGCCCCGCAGCCCGCCCGGCTCGACCGCCCACACGTCGGGCACGCTCTCGTCCACCGTCGCGCCGGCGGCGCGCAGCATGTGCGTGGTCATCCGCAGGTGCGGCGCGGAGGGCACCGGCGGGCCCTCGTGGCGCAGGATCAGGCCCTTGGCGAAGCGGGGCGCGGAGAGCAGCAGCCCGGAGACGAACTGGCTGGAGCCGGAGGCGTCGATGACCGCCTCGCCGCCCGCGAGCAGTCCGGTGCCGCGCACGACCAGGGGCAGCCCGCCGGTCGGCGACGCGTCGATGTCGGCGCCGAGCGCGCGCAGCGCCTCGACGATCGGCCGCAGCGGTCGGTTGCGCGCGTGCGGGTCGCCGTCGAAGGTCACCGTGCCGTCGGCCAGCGCGGCGACCGGCGGCGCGAAGCGCATGATCGTGCCGGCCAGGCCGACGTCGATGCGGGCCGGCCCGCGCAGGTCGCCCGGCTCGACCCGCCACAGCTCGTCGGCGCCGGTGTCGAGCGTGACGCCCAGCGCGCGCAGGCCCGCGGCCATCAGCGTGGTGTCGCGGGCGCGCAGCGGGCGGCGGATCTCGGACGGCCCGTCGGCGAGCGCGCTGAGCACCAGCGCCCGCGCGGTCATCGATTTCGACCCGGGCAGCCGCACCGTGGTGGCGACCGGGCCGCCGGCGACGGGAGCCGTCCAGGGACGCGCTTGAGTAGTCACGCCCCCATTCTGCCGGTCGGCTACGACAGCCTGCGCGGGGCAACACGAAAGCGGCGAGCGGCGTAGGGTCCCTGGCATGTGCGGGCGGTACGCGACGACGCGGAGCGAGGCCGATCTCGGCCTGCTCTTCGACGCGGTGACCGTCGCCGAGGAGCTGGCGCCGAGCTGGAACGTCGCACCGACCGATCCGGTGCCGGTGGTCCGGATGTCGCGGCGCCACGACGCCCGGGTCGTCGACACGGCGCGCTGGGGCCTGATCCCGCCCTGGGCGGACGATCCGCGGGCCGGCGCACGGATGATCAATGCCCGCGCCGAGACCGTGGCGACGTCGCCGGCGTTCGCGCCCTCGTTCCAGCGCCGCCGCTGCCTGGTGCCGGCCGACGGCTGGTTCGAGTGGGTCCGCGACGGCAGGAAGCGCCAGGCCTTCTACATGACGCCGGCCGATTCGTCCGTGCTCGCCTTCGCGGGCATCTGGACGATGTGGCGCGAGCAGTCCCTGACCTGCAGCGTGCTGACCACCGCCGCGCTGGGCGGCCTCGCCGCCGTGCACGACCGGATGCCGCTGATCCTGCCGCGGGAGCGCTGGCCCGAGTGGCTGGCCGGCGGCGGCGACGCGCCGGACCTGCTGCGGCCGATGTCGCCCGCCGAGCTGGCGGCGATCGAGGTCCGCCCGGTCCGCCCGGACGTGGGCAACGTGCGCAACAACGGCCCGCACCTGCTGACGGCGCCCGAGCCGGTGATCGAGGCGGAGGCGACCCTCTTCTGATTGAATCCGGTGTTCATTCGCGTGTCTGAATTGCCGCTTCGTGACGAAAAGCGGCCGACTTTTGCCGCAAATGCAGGCACTTTTATCAGCCAGCTTTGTTAGGAGATCGACAAGCCCCTTGTTCTGATCTTCTTCCGTGCGATAGAAACCAGGGCCGGTGTGATGCCGGTCCGCACGGTGCGGACCGTCCGTCACGGCCCTACCGGCACCCACGGGGGAGGTGGGCTGATGACACGTGCTCGAATGCCGCGTCCACATGAGGTCGCCATTGCAAGGCGCGACCCGCGGCTGCTCAGTGCGATCGACGAACGCAGGTCCGACGAGGCCTGGCGTACCCGCGGCAACTGCCGCACGGTCGACCCTGAGACGTTCTTTCCGGCTCCGAACGAACCCTCCGAGAGCGCTGTCGCGCTCTGCGGGGGCTGCGACGTGCAGGGGCCGTGCCTGGCCTGGGCGTTGCAGGTCGGCGACTGCCACGGCGTCTGGGGCGGGACGACACCCAGGGAGCGGCGGGCGATGCTGGTCGCCTGGCGCGAACGGGTGCAGCCCGACGGGGCGGAGGTCGACGACGGCACGGACGAGGAAGACCGCCGGCTGCTCACGCTGGTGCCGATAAGCCGCTAGACATAGGAGTCGTGGACAGCTCCTTCATCGAAACGCCGCGCGGGCCGGCGGGGATCCGGATCACGGACCCGGCCGGCCCGCCCGTCAGCCTGCTCGTCCTCGGCCACGGCGCCGGCGGCGGCGTCGACGCGCCCGACCTGACGGCGGTGCACGACGTGGCCGTCGCCGCGGGGGTCCGGGTGGCGCTGGTGACCCAGCCGTACCGGGTCGCCGGCCGTCGCGCGCCCGCCCCGGCCGGCCAGCTCGACGAGGCCTGGACCGCGGTGGTGTCCGAGATCCGGATGGACGGCCTACCGCTCGTCCTGGGCGGCCGCTCGAGCGGCGCCCGGGTGGCCTGCCGCACGGCGCCGGCGCTCGGCGCGGCCGGCGTGCTGGCCCTGGCCTTTCCGCTGCACCCGCCGGGCCGGCCCGAGCGCAGCCGCGCCGGCGAGCTGCCGGCGGACCTGCCCACCCTGGTGGTCAACGGCGACCGGGACCCGTTCGGCGTGCCGGAGCCGGGCGGCCCGGTGCAGGTCGCCGTACGCCCGGGAGCGGTGCATGATCTGCGCCGTGACCTGCCCGGAACCGCCGAGATCGTGGCCGCCTGGCTGGCGGCCAACAGCTGGGCCCGATGAGCCGGAATGCGGGCCACCCCGCCGCCGTTGCACCACCCGGAAGGCAGTGTGTCGGAAGGGGTACCCCAAAGTGCGAGCCGAAACCGGATTCGTGGAGCGCGACGGTCTGCGGACCCGCCAGATGAACGGCCTGCTGCGCTCGCCCGAGTGGCCCGCGACCGCCCCGGCGGGCGTCCGTTCATCGGTGAGAGTCCGCACACCGGCGGTTTTCGAATCGGCGAGCGGGGGACAACCCGTATCCTCGGCGTGGCGGTCGAGGGGAGATTTGCGGGTGACGCCAGCAGAGCGGACCGAACGGACCGAACGCAGCGAGAAGGCCGAGGCGCGCCGCGCGCGCTTCGAACGCGACGCGCTGCCGTTCGTCGACCAGCTGTACGCGGCGGGCCTGCGGATGACGCGCAACCCCGCCGACGCCGAGGATCTCGTGCAGGAGACCTTCCTCAAGGCGTTCTCGGCCTTCCACCAGTTCGAGGAGGGTACGAACCTCAAGGCCTGGCTCTACCGCATCCTCACCAACACCTACATCAACTCCTATCGGCGCCGGCAGCGTCAGCCCGTGCAGGCGCCGACCGAGGAGATCTCGGACCGGCAGCTCGCCTCGTCCGAGTCGCACACCTCCGCGGGCCTGCGCTCGGCCGAGACCGAGGCGCTGGACAAGCTGCCCGACAGCGACATCAAGGACGCGCTGCAGCAGCTGCCCGAGGACTTCCGGCTGGCCGTCTACCTCGCTGATGTCGAGGGTTTCTCGTACAAGGAGATCGCCGACATCATGAACACGCCGATCGGCACGGTGATGTCCCGCCTGCACCGGGGGCGGCGCAACCTGCGCAAGATGCTCGAGCAGTACGCCATCGACCGGGGCATCACCCGCAGCTCCGGCGCGAGCGCCGCACAGGAGGCGTGAGCGACGTGAACGACGACGAGCACAAGACCGACTGCAGCGTAGTGATCAGCGAGGTCTACCTGTACCTCGACCTGGAGTGCAGCGACGACCGGCGACAGCTGATCCACAAGCACCTCGACGACTGCTCGGACTGCCTACGGGAGTACGGCATCGAGCACGAGGTCAAGGCCCTGGTGGCGCGCTGCTGCGGCGACGAGACGGCACCGCAGGAGCTGCGGGAGCGGCTCCGGATCAAGCTCAGCGAGTACGTGGTCGAGGTGGAGACGCGCGAGTACCTCCCCTGAGACCGCGGCGGTAGCGGCGACGAAGAAGGGCCGGCAGCGATCGCTGCCGGCCCTTCCCGTCGTCCACGGCTCAGGAGTTGGGGCGCTTGCCGTGGTTCGCCGCGCTCTTCTTCCTGGCCTTCTTCTTGCGAGACTTCTTCGCCATGTCGATCTCCATTCGTCCGCACGCCAACTCGCCGATGGTAGTCGGCGGCGGAACGGCGCCCCGGCACGCCCCATATGCCCGCACGGCAGCACCATGATTGGATACCGTTCACCCGAGTAGCGCCGACTAGGAGGACTTCACCATGGCCGATGAGATCCGAGCCGAGATGGTGGCCAACGTGTGGAAGGTCGTCGCCGCCGCGGGTGCCGATGTCGAGGAGGGGGACACCCTGGTGATCCTCGAGTCGATGAAGATGGAGATCCCCGTGCTCGCCGAGTCCGACGGCGTCGTGGCTCAGCTCGCGGTCAACGAGGGTGACGTGGTGCAGGAAGGCGACCTGATCGCCGTCATCGAGTAGTGCGGCCCGACAGCCAGCGCCGGAGGCGGACGCCGAATCGGCGCTGGCGCGGCATCAGCGGCACGGTGAAATCCTCCTCCTCCAGCATGAGAGCCGAGGCCCGCTCCCGGACGTCCGGCTCGAGACCCGGGGTCGCCAGCGCCAGGTGCGCCACCGACCAGGCGATCGGGTGGTGCGTGCCCGCGACCTCGTCGAGCCGCCGCGTCACCAGCTCCGCGACGTCGGCCCGCGCGTCCGGCTCGACCCAGGCGCTGGTGACCAGGGCGAAGAGCGCGGCCTCGGTGATCTGATCGGTGCCGCCGCCGGCCAGCTCGACGAGCATCCGGCGCCGGGCGGAGGTCGCCCACGGCTCGTCCGTGCGGTGGTGCAGTAGTCCCAGGCAGGCCCAGACCTGCGCGCAGCGCGCCCAGAGCTCCGGGTCGTGCGTGGCCAGCGCCCGCCCGACCTCGTTGTCCGGCGCCGGCGGCGGGCAGGCGATGAGCGCCAGCAGATCCTCCGGCTCGACCAGCACGAGCCCCAGCGCCGCGTCGTAGGCCGCCGGCGGGTGCGGCCACAGCGGGTGCGCGAGCCGGTGCAGCCGCTGCACGGCGGCCTCGGTCGGCCGTCCGGCGACGAACGGCTCCCGGGCCGGATCGGTGGTCGTGGCCGCCGCGGTCGGCACCCGGCTCAGCCAGGGCTGGTCGGCGCAGCAGTCGGCCAGGTCGGTGTGCTCGTGGGTGGCGTCGGGGTGGTCGCGCTGGAAGTCGGCGAGCCGGACCAGGTGCGCCAGGTCGCCGTCGGCGCGGTACCGCAGCCGGTGCGCGGTGTGCACCGCGCAGTCGAACTCCGGGTCCTTGGCCAGCGCCCGGTCGGCCCAGGCCAGCGCGTCGTCGAGCCGGCCGTGGTCGGCCAGGGTGCCGGCGATGTCCGCGTAGACGGAGAGGTCCTCGGGGTCGTACATGACCGCGCGGCGCAGGGCGGCGAGGCACTCGGGGATGCGGTCGGCGCTGCGGTAGGCGTAGCCCAGCCAGATCTCCGCCAGCTTCGACGGCCGGATCCGGGCGCCGCGCACCGCCCACTCCACGGCCACCTTCGACTCGCCGAGCCGGCGGGCCAGCGCGGAGCCCGCGCCGAGCAGCATGGCCTGGTCGGGGTGGGCGTCGACGGCGTGCCGCACCAGCGTCAGGTAGGGCCGCAGGGCGTCGCGCCCGGCCTCGGGCGCGGGGTCGCCGACGGCGGTGCAGAGCTGCATGACGATCTGGGCCAGCAGCCCGGGCTCCATCCGGGCGCCCAGTTCGGGGGCGATGACCCACGGCACACCCGCCCAGTCGACGCCGGGCGTGTGCCCGCTCGCCGCGACCAGCAGGGGCAGGCCGTCCTCGGGCCGGCCCGCGGCGGCGAGCAGGTGCGCCCGGGCGACGACGGTGCCGACGAACGCGTGCTGCTCGAGCGGGAAGAGCTCCAGGCCGCCGTCGGCGCGGGCGGCGAGGCGGCTGAGCAGTTCGTGGGTCTCCGGCAGGGTCGGCGCGTGCGCGATCGCGCCCGCCAGGTGATCGGCGGCGTGGTGCATCTCACCGCGTTCGAGCGCCGCGCGGGCCTGCTCGAGGTCGCGGTCGGCGGAGCGCCGGGAATCATCCATGACCACGCCTTTCCTGGGTGGCACGCCGTGTGCCACCGACGCGAGCCTAGGCGACGAATCTCGATATGTCAGGCCGCAAATTGCACCCACCTATGCTCGAAACGTTGCGATTAAAGGCTCTACCGTGCAAGACTGCGCACCAAATGAGCGGTAGTGCGCACGAGAGGACGGTTCAGTGACTCAGCGCGGCCAGGGAATGGCGGACGACATCGCAGAGCAGCCGGAGGGCTACGCGCGGCTGCTGGAGGGGGAGCCCGCCAAGGCGATCGCGGAGGTCGCGGCCCGGGTGGCCGAGCGGCGCCCCCGGCACGCGGTCTTCGTCGGGCGGGGCACGTCCGATCACGCGGCCCTCTACGCCGCCTACCTGACCGAGATCCGGCTGGGCATCCCGGTCGGCCTCGCCTCGCCCAGCGCGATCACCCTCTACGGCGCGCGGCCCGACCTCGCCGGCGCCCTGGTCGTCGGCGTCAGCCAGAGCGGCGGCTCGCCGGACCTCACCGAGGTGCTCAAGGTCGCCCGCGAGAGCGGCGCGCTGACCCTCGCGGTGACCAACAACCCCGCCTCGACCCTCGCGCAGACCGCCGAGCTCGCCATCGACGTCGGCGCGGCGCACGAGCGTGCCGTCGCCGCCACCAAGACCTACACGGCCGAGCTGCTCGCGCTGCTCCTGCTCGTCGAGGGCGTCCGCAACGGCGACGGCACGCTGCCCGCCGACGAGCGCGCCGCGCTGGAGAAGCTGCCGCGGCTGGCCGCCGACGTGCTCGCCGACCACGGCACGGACGAGCTCGCCCAGCGCTACCGGTTCGCGTCGCGCCTGGTCACCACCGGCCGGGGCTACGCGTACCCGACCGCGCGGGAGACCGCGCTCAAGCTCATGGAGACCTCGTACCTGCCGGCGCTGGCCTTCTCCGGCGCGGACCTGCTGCACGGCCCGCTCGCCATGGCCGACCCCGACGTGCCCGTGCTGGCCGTCGTCGGCGCCGGCCCCGGCGGGCGGTCGATGGCCGACGTGGTCGCCCGCCTCGGCGAGCGGCGCGCCGACGTGGTCACGGTCGGCGCCGCCGACATCCCCGGCGCCGCCGGCCGGCTGGCCGTGCCGGCCGTCGACGAGCGGTACGCCCCGCTGCTCGACATCCTGCCGCTGCAGCGGCTCGCGCTCGCCCTCGCGCTGGCCCGCGGCGAGGACCCGGACGCGCCGCGCGGCCTCAAGAAGGTCACCTCGACGCTCTGATCATGGGAGTACGCGGCGTCGGCATGGCACGCTTGTGCCGTGTCCACGCTGCGCGATCTCGCCGAGGAGCACACCGACCTCGGCACACCCGACATCGACCACCTCACCCGGCTCGCCGGCGACTGGCAGCTGCTGTCCGACCTGTCCTTCGCCGACCTGCTGCTCTGGGTACCGATCCGGTCCGAGGAGGGCGGGCCGCGCACGTTCCTCTGCGTGGCGCAGGTACGCCCGAACACCTCCTCGACCGCGTACCAGGACGACCAGGTCGGCAAGATCGTGGGCGGCGCGGAGGTCGCACACCTCGGCATCGCGTACGCGCAGGGCCGGATCTGGCGCGAGGGCGACCCGGTCTGGTACGGCGACACCCCGGCCCGGCACGAGGCGATCCCGGTGCGGCTGCGCGGCCCGGACGAGAACATCGAGGTGATCGCGGTCATCGGCCGCGACACCAACCTGTCCACCGCGCGGACACCCAGCCAGCTCGAGCTCAACTACCTGACCACCGCCGACGACCTGGCGCAGATGGTCGCCGACGGCACCTTCCCGCCGCCGGCGAACAAGGGCGAGACCACCTCGGCGCCGCGCGTCGGCGACGGCCTGATCCGGCTCGACGCGGGCGGCAAGGTCACCTACGCGAGCCCGAACGCGCAGTCCGCGTACCGCCGGCTCGGTTTCAACGCGCACCTGGTCGGCGAGGAGCTCTCGGCGCTCTCCAGCCGGCTCGCCGCGGACCCGCTCGAGGGCACCGACGCCGCCGAGCGCATCCTCAGCGCCCTGCGCGGCGAGGCGCCGGCGCGCAAGGAGATCGAGGCCCGGGGCGCGACAGTGCTGATCCGGGCGCTGCCGCTGATGCCCGCCGGGGTGCCGATCGGCGCGCTGGTGCTGGCCCGCGACGTCACCGAGGTGCGCCGCCGCGATCGCGCGCTGATGACCAAGGACGCGACGATCCGCGAGATCCACCACCGGGTCAAGAACAACCTGCAGACGGTCGCGGCGCTGCTGCGCCTGCAGGCCCGCCGGGTGGACGCCCCGGAGGCCCGGGTGGCCCTGGAGGAATCCGTACGCCGGGTCGCGTCGATCGCCCTGGTGCACGAGACGCTGTCGATGTCCAGCGACGAGGCGGTCGATTTCGACGGCATCGTCGACCGGGTCGCCACCGCCGCGACCGAGGTGGCCGGCACCGAGGTCACCGTGAAGATGCGCCGCGAGGGCACGTTCGGCGTGCTGCCGGCCGAGATCGCCACCTCGCTGGTGATGGTCCTCAACGAGCTGCTGATCAACGCGGTCGAGCACGGCTTCCCGGCGCCGGACGAGGACGCGCCGGCCGCCGCGCCCTCGCTGACCCCGCCGGCGCCGAACGGCGAGGTCGTGGTCTCCGCGCACCGGTTCCGCAAGCAGCTGCACGTCACGGTCGCCGACAACGGCCGGGGACTGCCCGACGACTTCGCGGCCGACGACAGCGGGCGCCTCGGCCTGCAGATCGTCCGGGCGCTGGCCACCGGCGAGCTGCGCGGCAGCATCGAGCTGCGCAACCGGGCCGGCGGCGGCACCGAGGCGGTCCTGGTGGTGCCGCTCGGCAAGCGCTGACCGCGGTGTCCGTCGCCACACTCCCGCAATCTGGACCGGGCTGGCCGAGAAGGGCGGCGCGTGAGAGGCTTACCGGCATGACCGCTGCAGTTGACCGCCGCTTCGTGGCCCGCCGCCACGTGGATTACGGCCGTGTCCGCAGCGCGATGTGTCCGGCTTCCTGACGCCGCCCGACCTTCTGTTTCGGGCGCGCAAGACGCGCCGGCCTTCTCCAGACACTGATGTCGCGAGCCTTCCCAGGTGGCCGATCGCGTTCAGCGCGCTCACCACGGCTGAAATATCTGGAGGACCGCCGACATGGCGCTGGACAGCACCCCGGCCACCAAGCCCGCCGCCCGCCCCCGCAAGGCGCGCGGCGAGGGCCAGTGGGCGCTCGGACACCGTGAGCCGCTGAACCCGAACGAGCGGATCAAGAAGGACGACAACCCGCTGAACGTCCGGGCACGGATCGAGAACATCTACGCCCGCACCGGGTTCGCCGGCATCGACCCGCAGGACCTGCGCGGGCGTTTCCGCTGGTGGGGCCTCTACACCCAGCGCAAGGCCGGCATCGACGGCGGCCGCACGGCGGTGCTCGAGCCGCACGAGCTCGAGGACGAGTACTTCATGCTCCGCGTACGCGTCGACGGCGGTGCGCTGAACCTCGCGCAGCTGCGCACGATCGCGGACATCTCCACCGAGTTCGGCCGCGGCACCGCGGACATCACCGACCGGCAGAACATCCAGCTGCACTGGATCCGGGTCGAGGACATGCCGGAGATCTGGCGCCGGCTCGACGCGGTCGGCCTGCAGACCACCGAGGCGTGCGGCGACTGCCCGCGCATCGTGCTGGGCAGCCCGGTCGCCGGCGTCTCGACCGAGGAGGTCATCGACCCCACCTCGGCGATCGACGAGATCATCGAGCGCTTCATCGGCGACCCGCGCTACTCCAACCTGCCGCGCAAGTTCAAGTCGTCGATCTCCTGGCTGGCGGACACGCCGTACGAGATCAACGACATCTCCTTCATCGGCGTGCGGCACCCGGTGCACGGGCCCGGCTTCGACCTCTGGGTCGGCGGCGGCCTCTCCACCAACCCGCGGCTCGCCGAGCGCCTCGGCGTCTGGGTGCCGCTGGACGAGATCCCGGACGTCTGGGAGGGCGTCGTCGGGATCTTCCGCGACTACGGGTACCGGCGGCTGCGCACCCGGGCCCGGCTGAAGTTCCTGCTCGCCGACTGGGGCGTCGCCAAGTTCCGGGAGATCCTGGAGAAGGAGTACCTGGGCCGGGCGCTCGTCGACGGCCCGTCGGCCGACCTGCCGGCGAAGCCGATCGACCACATCGGAGTGCACAAGCAGCTCGACGGCCGGAACTACGTCGGCGCGGCCCCGGTCGTCGGCCGCTCCTCCGGTACGCAGCTGAGCGGGCTCGCCGACCTCGTGGCGGCGCACGGCTCGGACCGGGTGCGGCTCACGCCGTACCAGAAGCTCCTGGTCCTGGATGTCGCCGACGACCAGGTGGAATCCCTGGTCGAGGGCCTGCGCGGGATCGGGCTTGAGGCCCGGCCGTCGGCCTGGCGCCGCGGCACGATGGCCTGCACCGGCATCGAGTACTGCAAGCTCGCGATCGTCGAGACCAAGGCCCGCGGCGAGGAGCTGGTCGCCCGGCTCGAGGAGCGCCTGCGCGACTTCGACACCGACATCTCGATCCACATCAACGGCTGTCCGAACGCCTGCGCCCGGACCCAGGTCGCCGACATCGGCCTCAAGGGCATGTTGGTCATGAACGCGCACGGCGAGCAGGTCGAGGGCTTCCAGGTGCACCTCGGTGGCGGGCTCGGCATGGCGCAGGGCCAGACCGCCGGGTTCGGCCGCAAGCTGCGCGGCCTCAAGGCGACCGCCGAGGAGCTTCCGGGCTATGTGGAGCGTCTCGCCCGCAACTACCTCGCCGCCCGCGGCGACGGCGAGTCCTTCGCCGACTGGGTGATCCGCGCTGATGAGGAGCTGCTGAAGTGAGCGACGCCAGATCAGCCCCGCTGTACTGCCCCTACTGCGGGGAAGAGGACCTGCGCCCCAACGAGGCTTCACACGGCGCGTGGGAGTGCCACTCCTGCGCCCGAGTTTTCACGGTCAAGCTCAACGGACTGCTCGCCAAGGGAGTGAACCGATGACTGTCGTGACCGCTGTCGGCCTGGGACTGGTGTCCCTCGGTGCGCCCGCCGCACCCGCCGACCCGACCCGACGCCCCGCCGCCGAGCTCAAGGAGCTCGCCGACGCCGCCGGCCAGGCGCTCGAGGGCGCGCCCGCCGAGGAGATCGCGCGCTGGGCGACCGACACGTTCGGCGACCGCTTCTGTGTCACCAGCTCGATGGCCGATGCCGTCGTCGCGCACCTCTTCTCCCGGGTCGCGCCGGGCGTCGACGTCGTCTTCCTCGACACCGGCCTGCACTTCCCGGAGACCCTCAAGATCCGCGACACGGTCGCCCGCACGATGAACGTCAACGTCCGCTCGATCCGCCCGCGGATGACGGTCGGCCAGCAGGACGGCGAGTTCGGGCCCCGGCTCTTCGCCCGCAGCCCCGACGAGTGCTGCTTCCTGCGCAAGGTCGAGCCGCTGGAGCGCGCTCTGTCCGACTACGACTCCTGGGCCACCGGCCTGCGTCGCGACGAGTCGCCGACCCGCGCGAACACCCCCGTGGTGGCGTTCGACGCGAAGAAGGGCAAGGTCAAGGTCAACCCCATCGCGGCGTGGACGCAGGCGGACGTCGACCGCTACATCGCGCGGTGGAACGTGCCGGTCAACGAGCTCTTCAAGAAGGGGTACTCCTCGATCGGCTGCTGGCCGTGCACCCGGCGCACCAAGGCCGGGGAGGACCCGCGCGCGGGCCGCTGGGCGATGTTCGAGAAGACCGAATGCGGCCTGCACGTCTAGCGGTCGTTCTGGTCGCGCACGGCAGCAGGGATCCGCGGGCGGCCGCGGCGACCGAGTCGCTGGCGCGGGCGGTCGGTGCGGCGTACCCGTTGTGGGACGTCCGGGCGGCCTACCTCGATCACAGCGTGCCGCGGCCTCGGCAGGTCCTGGCCGATTTCGAGGGCCGGGGTCACGGGCGTGCGGTGCTGGTGCCGTTGCTGCTGACGGCGGCCTATCACGGCCGGGTGGACGTGCCGGGTGAGATCGCGGCGGCCCGGGCGGACGGTCTCGGTATGGACGTGGAAGTGGCGGACGTCCTGGGGCCGTTCGACGGGCATGTCTCGCCGTTGCTGCTGGGTGGGCTGGAGCAGCGCCTGGGCGAGGCTGCACCTGGCGGTGGTCTCGATGCCGTGGTGCTTGCCGCGGCCGGTACCCGGGACTCGGCGGCGCGGGCGACGGTCAGCCGGGCCGCGGCGGCGCTGGGTGAGCGGCTGGGTGTGCCGTGCCGGGTCGCCTACGCGTCGGCCGCCTCGCCGGTGTCGGGGGAGGTGGTGGCGGTGCTGCGGGCGCAGGGCCACCGGCGGGTGGGGCTCGCGTCCTACTTCCTGGCTCCGGGGCTGCTTTACGACAACACGGTTCGGTCGGCCCGTGCGGCCGGGGTCACGGTCGTTGCGGAGCCGCTGACGGACGTGCCGGACCTGGTGCGGCTCGTGGCCGGCCGGATCCGGGCCGCAGCGGGCCGCTGTGCCGTCGTCGGCTCCGCCGCCGCCCGCTCCGCCTGATCCGTTCCTACGGCCCGTGAAGCGGCCCTGACGGCCGTGCCGTGCCTGGCCGACTGCCGACTGCCGACGCCGCCCCCGACTCCGGCGAGACGTCGCGCGGCCGGCCGGCCGGATTCGGGCCGTGGCGGTCCGCTCTGCGGCGTTCGCTCAGCCTGGTCGTGGGTCCTGCGGTCTGTGACGCCGGTCTTGGCGCCGTGCCGGCCCCGATGCAATTCGGCGGTAGCGGCTCGCTGGTCGTCGTCCGAGTCCGTTGCTACCGGCTCTGCCTGATCCGGTCCGGGTGCTCACCGTCGTCCGAGTCCGGCCCGAGAACGCCCAACGTGGTGTGACGTGGATCCTGAGCGGTCCGCGTGGGCTGGGGTGGGGCTGCGCCCTTTGGCCCGGCGCGGTCGTGTGACGTGGATTCTGACGGTCCGCATGGGCTTGGGGTGGGGCCGAGCTCCCTGGTCCGGTCCGGGGGTGTGACGTGGATCCTGACGGGCGCGCGAGCTGCCACAACCGTCTGGCCTGGTCCGGGACTTGTGACAAGGATCCCGGCGGTCGGTGTGAGGCTGCTCGCTGCGGCGCCGGTCCCCTTGTCGGGTGTATCGCGGCGTTACAGCGTGTCATCCCTTGCCGGATCCGGCTGAGCGCTGACGGCGTGGGCCGCCGCGATAGACCGGCGACGCAGAGTGACCCCTTCGGAGACTGCTGTCACGGCGGCGGTGAGCGGGCCCACTAATGGTGTCGTCGATAACCGTGATTTCGAGATCATTTCGCGAAGCCGTGATCTTATTCATGCCGTGCGTAACCATTGCGCGGGGTAATCGATCCGAAACAGCGCATGATCGGACTCGGACATGAACCCGCCCCCGGACAGCACGACGCCCCAGCGCCGGACCTGGCCTGGGGCGTGAATGCTGTGAGGGATTGTTCAGGCGGTAGGGGCGCTGACTCGAAGGCCGCCACGACGCTTCACGGCGCGCCGCTCGTCCTCGCTCATGCCGCCCCAGACGCCGGCGTCCTGACCGGACTCGAGCGCCCAAGAGAGGCACGACTCGGTCACGGTGCATCGCCGGCACACGGCCTTGGCCTGCTCGACCTGCAGGAGCGCGGGGCCTGACGTCCCGATCGGGAAGAACAGCTCCGGGTCCTCGTCGCGGCAGATCGCATGGTGACGCCAGTCCATGGCGGCAACACTCCTTGTTTCGGATTGGGTAGAGAAAATGGTGCAGCTTACTTTTATCTGCGTCCGCACTGGACCGACGGAGAGCGTCCGCCTGACTACCGGTGCGTGAGCAAGCTTTGTTCGTGAAGCCGTTCCGCGCCTTCTGGATTAGGAACGTGCGCGAGCGGCATCGGGTTACTTCTTATCGCTTGTGAATGCTTTCACGAACTCCCGCGATGTCAAGGGTAGCGCTCGGAAATTCTCCGAGCGCGTGAGCTAACTCACGACCCCTTTGTCCGGTTCTGGGGCATGTCCCAGGACCCGCGGACGAACGCTCCCATCAATGTAGTACGGTACGCGGCCCCTTGCCGACCTTTTGCCCGTCTTTCTGTAACGGATCGTGAGGACGGCCCGGGGACGGCCTGCCAGATCCCTCAGCAGATCACACGCAGGGCCTCGGGGACGGACAAGAAGTGCACCTTCTGCCGCTCGCCCAGGTAGTCACCGTCCAGCTGGAACGCCTGCGGGCGGCTGGCGATCACCGTGAACTCGGACTGGTCGTGGAGTCGCAGCACGTGCTTGCCGTGTGGCTCGGAGTTGCGGGACGCCATCTGGGTCACTGTCCGTGCGGTGCTGGTGATGTGCAGGTTACGGACGGCCAGCAGGTCGAGCCCTCGATCGAACGAGGCGTCGGGGTTGGGGTTGATCGCGCGGTCGCCGACGTATGTCCACGGTGCGGTGTTCTGGACGATGACCGTGCCCAGCCCGGTCTCCGGCTCCTCGCCGGGACGCTCGATCGAGAGCGGCGGCGACCGCCGGTCCTCGCCGGAGAAGATCAGGCCGACCATCGAGCGGACGTAGAGCGAAGGGGTCGACTTGCGCCCGCGCAGCCGCGCCTGCTCGACCCGGCGGGTCACCGCGGCGTCCAGGCCCACCCCGGCGGTGAACGTGAAGTACCGGTCGTCGGCCCGGCCGAGCCCGATGACCCGGTGCCGGCCGGAGCGCAGCCCGTCGAGGATCACCGAGGTGCCCTCGACCCAGTCGCGGGGCAGGCCGAGCGCCCGGGCGAAGACGTTGGTCGAGCCGCCCGGCACCACCGCCAGCGCCGGCAGCCGGAACGCCGGGGACGTGCCGCCGGTGGAGAGGCCGGCGTCCGCGGTCATCAGCCCGTTCACGGCCTCGTTGACCGTGCCGTCGCCGCCGAGCGTCACCACCAGATCGACGCCGCTCTCGGCCGCCGCCCTGGCCAGCGTCGCCGCGTGGCCGCGCTTGCGGGTGTACTCGACCGTCAGGTCGACCTCGCTGCGCAGGGCCCGCACCAGCACGTCGCGGCTGCGCTCATTCGTCGTGGTGGCTTTGGGATTTACCACCAGTAACGCTCGCATGGGCGGCACTGTACCTCTCGGAGGACCCCCGAACTGGCCGGTATCGTACAGCGGGTGACTCCCCGCCAACTGGAATCCCCGGCGACGCTGCTCTGGGCGGTACGCCTGCTTTTCGCCGAGGCCGCCGCGCTCGTGCTGCTCACCGCGTACCTGTTGGTGCTGGACTTCACGGCGGACTCCACCAGCGTGGCCGTCGCGGTGGCGCTGACCGGATTCACCGCCGTCGGCGCGGTCGCGGTGTTCCTCGTCGCCCGGGCTCTCGCCCGCCGCTCGTCGCACGCCCGCGGCCCCGCGATCGTGGTGCAGCTCTTCGTCATCGCCGCCGGCGGCTTCCTGCTGCAGACCGGGACCGCGTGGATCGGCGCACCGATGATGGCCCTCGGCGCCGCGGTCGGCCTGCTCTGCGTCCTTCCGCCGACCACCCGCGCTCTCGGACTCGACTGAACGCCACTACCCGCTCGCGTTTCAAGGCCTACTCTGAGTGGGCGGATCACGAGGGGGGTGTGAGGGTAGTGGCGGGATCGACCGTGCGTCCACCGGCGTACCAGCTGCTCGCGGACGAGCTCCGCGAGGAGATCACGTCGGGGCGGTTGCAGCCGGGCGAGCGCCTGCCACCCGAGCCCGAGCTCTGCGTGCGCTCCGGCGTGAGCCGCAGCACCGTACGCGAGGCGCTACGCCTGCTGGCCAGCCAGCACCTCATCGTCACGACCCGGGGGGTCACCGGCGGTAGTTTCGTCGCGCACCCCGACGCCGACCAGCTGTCCGAGGCGCTGTCCACCGGGCTGACGCTGCTGAGCAACTCCGCCGAGGTCGGCCTGGCCGATCTGCTCGAGCTGCGCAGGGCGCTGGAGGTCCCGGCCGCCGGACTGGCGGCGATGCGGCGCACCGACGCGAACCTGGCCGAGCTGCGCGCGGCGATGTTCGACCCCGACCTGGACGAGCTCACCACCATGCTGTCCGCGCACGCCGCGTTCCATTCCGCGGTGGCGTCGGCGACCGGCAACCCGCTCTTCGAGCTGGTCACCCGCCCGCTCTACCACGTCACGTACGGCGAGGAGGTCGTCGAGAGCCTGCCCGACGGCTACTGGGCCCGGGTCGACGCCGACCACCGCGAGCTGCTGAACTGCGTGAAGGGCCGCGACTCGGACGCCGCGATGGACGTGGGCCGCCGCCACCTCGACTTCATCGCGATGGCCAACGCCCGCTGAGCCAGGCCCGGCGGGTTCAGACTTCCGTGCGGCGGGTGAGCAGGCGGATGGTCGCGTGCCGGCCGTTCGCCTCCGCGGAGGCCGACGTCGTCAGCGCGGTCAGCACCTTCCAGGCGAACGAGGACTCGGACGGCAGTCGCGCGCCGCGCACCGTCGACACCGTGACCTCGACGGTGAGTGCGTCGTCGGTGACCGCGAAGCGGCACTCGAGCTCCGCGCCGCGGGTGGCGATGGCCAGCAGCATCGCGCAGGCCTCGTCGACCGCGATCCGCAGGTCCTCGATCTCGTCGAGCGCGAAGTGCAGGCGCGCGGCGAGGCCGGCCGTCGCCGTTCGGAGCACGCCGAGGTACCCGCCGTCGGCGGGCACGGTCAGCAGCACGACGTCGTCACCGAACGCCGGCTCCGGATGCGTTGTCTGCAGCTGAGTCACCGAGCCCATCCTCCCGACCGGAACTCTAGCCCCTGACGGGGGCGGAGCGCTCGGCGAGGCGCTGAAGTGCGGAGCCGGTCAGCCGGTACGGCAGCCAGTCGTCGACCACCTTCGCCCCGATCGCGGCGTAGAACTCCGCGGCCGGGTTCCAGTCCAGCATCACCCACTCCAGGCGCCGGTAGCCGCGCGCCACGCACTCCGCGGCGAGCGCGGCGAGCAGGGCGCCACCCGAGCCGGTGCCCCGCGCCTGCGGGCGGACGTAGACGTCCTCCAGGTGGATGCCGTGGGTTCCCTCCCAGGTCGAGAAGTTGAGGTACCACAGCGCCATGCCATGCGGGACGTCGTCGGCGTCGACCGCGACGTGCCCGAACAGGGCCGGTTGCGGGCCGAACAGGGCGGCCGTGAGCTGCTCCTCGGTGAGGTGGCAGGAGTCGGCGGCGCGTTCGAATTCGGCTAGTTCGTGCACCATTGCGACAACGGCCGGCACGTCGTCACGACGTACCGGCCGGATCGTTGCGGAGCTCACGCCTGCTTGGTCTCCCAGAAGATCTTGGAGATCTCCTCGATCTTGCCAAGCAGCTGCTCGGCGACCGCCGGGTCCATCGAGCCCTTGGCGCCGCCGGCGCCCGCGAGCTTGGTGGCCTCGTTGAAGAGCTGGTTCAGGTTCGGGTACTTCTCGAAGTGCGGCGCCTTGAAGTAGTCGGTCCACAGCACCCACAGGTGGTGCTTGACCAGCTCGGCGCGCTGCTCCTTGATCAGGATGGCGCGGGTGCGGAACTCGGGGTCGGTGTTCGCCTGGTACTTCTCAGCGATGGCCTTCACCGACTCCGCCTCGATGCGTGCCTGCGCCGGGTCGTACACCCCACAGGGCAGGTCGCAGTGCGCGCTGACTGTCGTGCGCGGCGTGAAAATACGCGGAAGTCGCATCAGGACCCCTTCATACGTTTGCGATGATCCGATGCTGACATTACCCCTTTCCGATCTGCCCACACTCGACGCGGGAGTCATGCCATGAGTTGGCAGTTACCGGTCTTCGCAGCACAGGTGCGTGGGCCCTCGATGGCCCCGACCCTGCGCTCCGGCGACGCCCTGCTGGTGTGGCGCTCGGCCCGGGCACGTCCGGGTGACGTCGTCGTCGCCCGGTTCCGGGCCCGGCCGGACCTGCTGGTCGTGAAGCGCGCGACGCACCAGCAGGACGGCGGATGGTGGGTACGCGGTGACAACGAGTTCGTCACGGACGACTCGCGAGCGTACGGGGTGGCGGATGTCATCGGTCTGGTGGTGTTTCGTTACTGGCCGCGACCCGGTCGGCTAAGTTAACCTCCAGTAACCGCAGCACACCGAAGTCTTGCGGTTGCTACATCCCGGGCGACCCCCGCATCGCACGTCGGTCCGCGCAGACTCGCGCTTTCGACCGGCTGGCACACCGACGTTCTGATGCGTTGTCTGGAGCCCTCGTGTCTTATTTCAGTTTTGAGCTTGACCCTGCCCTGGCCGCGGATCCCGTCTTCGACCTGCACAAGCAGGGCAAGATGGAGATCTCGTGCACCGTCCCGCTGTCCAGCCGCGACGACCTGTCGCTGGCGTACACCCCGGGCGTCGCCCGGGTCTGCGAGGCGATCGCCGATTCCCCCGAACTCGCCGCCGACTACACCTGGACCGGTAACACGGTCGCCGTGGTTACGGACGGTTCTGCCGTCCTGGGCCTCGGCAACATCGGCCCGAAGGCGGCGATGCCGGTCATGGAGGGCAAGGCCGTGCTGTTCAAGCAGTTCGGCGGCGTCAACGCCGTGCCGATCTGCCTCGACACCCAGGACGTCGAGGGCATCATCGCCGTGGTCAAGGCGCTCGGCCCGTCGTTCGGCGGCATCAACCTCGAGGACATCAGCGCGCCGCGCTGCTTCGAGATCGAGCGCCGCCTCGACGAGGCGCTGGACATCCCGGTCTTCCACGACGACCAGCACGGCACCGCGGTCGTCGTGCTCGCCGCGCTGCGCAACGCGGCGACCCTGCTGAGCCGGCGCTTCGCCGACCTGCGGGTGGTCATCAGCGGTGCGGGTGCGGCCGGCGTTGCGATCACGAACACGCTGATCGCGGCCGGCATCCAGGGCGCGAACGTCATCGTCTGCGACTCGCAGGGCATCATCCACGCCGAGCGTCCCGAGCTGTCCGGTACGAAGATCACGCTGGCGCGGTCGACGAACTACTCCGGGCGTAGCGGTGGAATCAAGGAGGCGCTGATCGGCGCCGACGTCCTGATCGGGGTCTCCGGCGGGCAGATCGAGGAGAGCGCGCTGACCGGGATGGCTCCGGGCGGCATCATCTTCGCGCTGGCCAACCCGACGCCGGAGGTTCCGCCGGCCCTGGCGCACCGGTACGCGGCGATCGTCGCGACCGGGCGCAGCGACTTCCCCAACCAGATCAACAACGTGCTGGCGTTCCCGGGCATCTTCCGGGGCGCGCTGGACGCCCGCGCCACCCGGATCACCGAGGGGATGCGGGTCGCGGCGGCCGAGGCGATCGCCGGCGTCGTCGCGGACGAGCTGCGGCCGGACGCGATCGTCCCGTCGGCGCTCGACCCGCGGGTCGCGCCCGCCGTGGCGAAGGCGGTCGCGCTCGCCGCCGAGCGTGACGGCGTCGCACGGCTGGCCACCACACCGCCCCCGCCGGCGACGTCCGCCGCCGCGGCGCCCCCGCCGGCGCCCTCCGCCGGCCCGTCCGTCGCCGCGTCGCTGATCTCACCCGAGGTCGTGGCGTCCTCGCTGTAGCAGGCCGCAAAGGGCGGGCCGAGGCGTTCGATGCGCCTCGGCCCGCCTTCGCCTTAAGCTGCCGGTATGCGAGCCGCTTATGCCACTGCGACGAAGCCCGACGAGCCACTTGCCGCGTTGACGGTCGGCGACCTGCCCGAGCCGTCCCCGCCCGAGGGCTGGGCGACGGTCGACGTCCGCGCAAGCTCGCTCAACCACCACGACATCTGGTCGCTGCGCGGTGTCGGCCTGCCGCCCGACCGGCTGCCGATGATCCTCGGCTGCGACGCGTCCGGAGTGGACGCCGACGGCAACGAGGTCGTCGTCTACCCGGTGATCGAGGACCCGCAGGACCCGCGCCGCTTCTCGCTGCTCTCCGAGCGCTGGCCCGGGACCCTGGCCGAGCGGGTGGCCGTGCCGGCGGGAAACCTCGTGCCCAAGCCCGCGGGCATCTCGTTCCTCGAGGCGGCGTGCCTGCCGACGGCGTGGCTGACCGCCTACCACATGCTGATGAGCCGCGGCCGCGTCGCCGACGCCGAGTCGGTGCTGGTGCAGGGCGCCGGCGGCGGGGTGTCGACCGCGGCGGTCGTGCTCGGCGTCGCGCTCGGCAAGCGCGTGTACGCGACCAGCCGCGACGCCGCCAAGCGCGAGAAGGTCGCCGAGCTCGGCGCCGTGGCGGTCGAACCCGGCGCCCGGCTGCCGGAGCGGGTGGGCGTGGTGATCGAGTCGGTGGGCGCACCGACGTTCGAGCACTCGCTGAAGTGCTCGGCGCCCGGCGCCCGGATCGTGGTCTGTGGCGCCACCGGCGGACCGTTCCCCAAGGTCGACCTGCGCCGAGTCTTCATGATGCAGCTCGAGATCCTCGGCAGCACGATGGGCACGGCGGAGGAGCTGGCCGCGCTGCTCGAGCTCTGCGTGGACCGCGACATCCGCCCGGTGATCGACTCCACGTACGGCTTCTCGGCGGTCGGTGACGCGTTCGCCCGGCTCAACTCGGGCGAGGCCTTCGGCAAGGTAGCCATCGACCACCTCCACTGACGAGTTAAAGGTCGCTCTCGACGTTTCTGCGGGCTTCGAGCCGGCGCTTGGCGGCGGGGTCGCCGTAGAGACTCCAGCGCCAGAAGTCGGTGGTGGCGGTGGCGACGACGTTGAAGTCTCCGCCGTCGGTGGTGACGTGGCCGCCGTTCGGGATGGTCAGCATCGCCTTGGGCCACGGCACGGCCTCGAAGGCGGCGAGGCCGTCGGCGTACCGGATGGTCCGGTCGAGTTTGCCGTGCACGAAGAGGACGGAGACGGGCGGTCCGGAGAACGGCACCGGCAGGACCTGGCGGGCGGCCAGGACGGCGGCGGCGTCGAGGCGGTCGTCGCGGTCGCCGGTGAGCATGCCGATCGTGGTGATGCCGCCGGCGGAGTGCCCGGCCGCCGCGACGTGCGCCTCGTCGAGGCGGCCGCGCAGCGCGTCGCCGGCCCGGGTGTCGAGGGCGAGCACTTTGGTGAGCACGTGCGAGGCGTCGGCGGGCTGGTTGATCACATCGATCGCATTGAATTCGGCGACCCCGGCCGAGGTGTGCGGGTAGGCCGGGGCGGCGACGACGAAGCCCGCACCGGCCCAGCGGGTGAGGAGCCGCTCGTAGTCGCCCGGCCGGGCGGTGAGCCCGTGGCTGAACACGATCACCGGGAACGGGCCTTTGCCGGTTGCTGGATACCAGACGGTGGTCGGCAGCGGACGGTCTGCGCCGCGGCTGAGCCGCAGCTTCCTGACCTTGACCGGGAGGGTTCCGCTCGGCGCCTTCCCGGCGGCTGCCGCCGTGGCCGACGCAGCCGGTGCGCCGGTCGCCGGTGTCTCCGCGGCCGCGGATGCGATGGTGGTCGGCGCGGTGCCCGCAGGCGGCGGAACCGACTCGGCCGAGCAGGAGGTCAGCGCCGCGACTGCGATCAGCAGCGCGACTGTCCGGCGATTCATGCGCCCATTGTGCCCGGGTTCGAACCCTGGCCCGCTGTGATCTCGCGCGCCGCCATCGCGGCCCGGAGCACGGCGACGTCCCGCCGGTCCTTCTCCCGGCGGGCGAGACCGGGAACCCAGACCGGCATCATCTCCTTGATCTCGATCTGCGCCCGCGGGCTGACGATCGGGCAGCTCACGGCCCCGATCCGGCCCGGCGGTCCGGCCAGCAGATCCGCCGGCCACCGGGTACCCGCATAGGGCCCGGCGGGCACCGTCGGGCAGCGGTCGGCGTCCTCGCCGAACAGCGCGACCTGTACGTCCAGCCCGGTCGGCGTTTCCAGATCATGCTGGAGGCCTGCCGGGGCGCCGCCCGGAACCTCGCGGTAGCCGAGCCCGCGCAGGGCGGCGACGATGCGGTCCGCGTCCGTGTCCCGGCAGAAGAAGTCGATGTCCAGGTGTGGCCGGGTGACCTCACCGAGGTAGAAGTCCATCGCCCAGCCGCCCCGCAACCACAGCCCGGCCCCGGCGACCCGGACGATCTCGGCGATCGCGTGCAGCTGAAGCTCGGCGTCCATCCGGTCAGCGTAGGCAGCCGGGACACTCCCACGGACGGGTGAATTCTCCGGCCGAAGCGCTAACGCCCTGCTAAAGGGCAGGACGGCCTGTCGCGGGCGGGCCCGGCTTCGCTATGGTCGTGCGCATGCCTGACAACACCGTCGACCCGAGCGGCAACACCGAGGCGTTCCGCGCCTTCACGCAGAAGACTCCGCAGGAGTCGCCAGCCCCGTCCAAAACCCCGCTGATCATCGGCGTGGGCGTCGTCGCGATCGTCCTGATCGCGCTGATCGCCTGGCTGGCGCTGGGCTGACCGGCACTCCTGCCGAACTGATCCGGGCTGAGCGCGGGTTGGGCTGATCGCGGGCTCCGGCCCGCAGGCCCGCCCGCGCCACTCCTTCCGCGCTCCCTGGCCTCTACGTCGTCCCAGCTCTGCGGGTTGGCACGGGCTCGGCGATCACCGCGCCGCCGTGTTCTCGGCTTCCGCGCCGCCCCGGCTTCGTGGACGATCGCCGCTTCCGTGTCGCCTGGCCTTGTGGTGGGCACCGGCACGGGTGGGCGCAGGGCCGTCGTGTCTCCGGGTTTCCGCGCTCCTCGGCCGCAGCGCCGCCCCGTCGGCTTTGTGGATGGCAGGGCGTGAGTGATCGCCGCGCGGCTGTGTTTCGGTTCCGGGTCACCTCTGCGCGAGGGCGCCGGCCGCTGGGGCATCGGGCCGCTGGGGCGCCGAGGTGCGGTGGCGCGGGGGCGCCGGGGCGCCGGGGCGCGGGATTGGGCGGTTGCTGCGTGCTGGTGGGATTTGTTAGCGGGAGAGCACGGTGGCTACCTGCTCGGCGATCTCGAGTTCCTCGTCCGTCGGGACCACGCACACCGTTACCGGCGCGCCGTCCGGGGAGATGATTTGGGCGCCGCTGGTGTTGCGGTGCTCGTCGATGGTGATGCCCAAGCGCGTCAGGCCCGCCAGGGAGTGTGCGCGGACCTCCGGGGACTTCTCGCCGATGCCGGCCGTGAACACGATCGCGTCGGCGCCGCCCAGGACCGCCAGGTACATGCCGACATATTCCTTGATGCGGCGGCAGTAGAGGTCGATGGCGAGCGTTGCCGCGCGGTCGCCGTCCTGCCAACGCTGCTCCACCGTGCGCATGTCGTTGTCGCCGGTGAGGCCCTGCATGCCCGCGGACCGGGTCAGCGACCGCTCGATCTCCTCGATCGGCAGGCCGGCGACCCGGTGCAGGTGGAAGATCACCGTCGGGTCGATGTCGCCGCAGCGGGTGCCCATCACGAGGCCGGAGAGCGGGGACATGCCCATCGAGGTCGCGACGCTGCGGCCGCCGTCGACCGCGCAGGCGCTCGCGCCGTTGCCGAGGTGCAGCGTGATGACCTTTGCCGTCGCCGCGGGCAGGCCGAGCAGCTCGGCGGTCTTGCGTGCCACGTAGGCGTGTGACGTGCCGTGGAAGCCGTAGCGGCGGATCTGCCACCGCTCGGTCAGCGCGGCGTCGATCGCGTAGGTCGAGCCCTCCGGCGGGATCGTCTGGTGGAACGCGGTGTCGAAGACCGCGACCTGTGGCGCGGCCGGTAGCAGCTTGCGGGCCACCGCGATGCCGGTGAGCGCCGCGGGGTTGTGCAGCGGCGCGAGCGGGACGAGCCGCTCGACCGTCTCGACCAGCACGTCGTCGATCACGGTCGCCTCGGCGAACTCGGTGCCGCCGTGCACGACGCGGTGCCCGACGGCGTCGAGGCCGTCGAGGTCGACGTCGGCCATCACCCGTTGCATGGCCGCCTCGTGGTCGGCGGCGTCGCCGCCCGGCTCGCCGATCCGCTCGACCAGCCCCTTGGCCAGCGTCGCGGCGCCGTCGAAGAGGCGGTATTTCACCGACGAGGAGCCGGTGTTGAGTACCAGGATCTTCATGAGCCCGCCTGGATCGCCGTGATCGCCACCGTGTTGACGATGTCCTTGACCGTCGCGCCCCGGGACAGGTCGTTGACCGGGCGCCGTAGCCCCTGCATGACCGGGCCGACCGCGACGGCGTTCGCCGAGCGTTGCACCGCCTTGTAGGTGTTGTTGCCCGAGCTGAGATCGGGGAACACGAACACCGTTGCCTTGCCGGCCACCACGCTGCCCGGCAGCTTGGTCGCCGCCACCTGAGGATCGACTGCCGCGTCGTACTGGATGGGACCCTCCACGGGTAGGTCTGGGCGTTGCTCGCGGATCAGGGCGGTCGCGGCGGCCACCTTCTCGACGTCGGCGCCCGAGCCCGAGCTGCCGGTCGAGTAGGAGAGCATGGCCACCCGCGGCTCGATGCCGAACGCCGCCGCGGTCTGCGCGGACGACAGCGCGATGTCGGCGAGCTGGGCGGCGTCCGGGTCGGGGTTGACCGCGCAGTCGCCGTAGACCAGCACGCGGTCGGCCAGCAGCATGAAGAAGACGCTGGACGCGACCGACAGGCCGGGCACCGTCTTGATGATCTCGAACGCCGGGCGGATGGTCGCGGCCGTCGTGTGGCCGGCGCCTGAGACCATGCCGTCGGCGAGTCCGGCGCCGACCATCATGGTGCCGAAGTAGTTGACGTCACGGACCACGTCGTAGGCCAGGTCGAGCGTGACCGCCTTGTGTTTGCGCAGCTCCGCGTAGCGCTCGGCGAAGTCGTCGCGCCAGGGGGAGGTGGCCGGGTCGACCAGCCGGGCCGCACCGATCTCGACGCCGACCTCGCGGGCCCGGCGGGTGATCTCGGCCGGGTCGCCGAGCAGGGTGAGGTCGGCGACGCCGCGCCGCAGCAGGGTCTCGGTGGCGCGCAGGATGCGCTCGTCGGTGCCCTCGGGCAGCACCAGGTGGCGGCGGTTGGCGCGGGCGCGGTCGATCAGGTCGTTCTCGAACATCAGCGGGGTCACCCGGCCGGAGCGGGTGACGTCGAGCAGCCGGGTCAGCTCGGCGGTGTCCACATGGGTCTCGAACGCGCCGAGCGCCGCCTCCACCTTGCGCGGCGTGCCGACGCCGAGTTTCGCCTCGATCCGGTTCGCGGCGCGGATGGTCTGGTAGCTGTCCGACCGCACGACCAGCATCGCCAGGCCGGTGTTGAGCCGCTCGATCAGCCGGACGGCGCGGGGGTCGGGCAGCTCGCCGAGGGTCAGCACCAGGCCGGCGAGCGTCACGTAGCCGGCCGCGTGCGCGGCGCTCGCCGCCACGAGCAGGTCGGCCCGGTCGCCGGGGGTGATCAGCAGCGCGCCGTCGGTCAGGTGGTCGAGCAGGGCCGGCACGTGCGCGGCGCCGACCACATAGTCGAGGACGTCGCGGTCGAGGGCGGCCTCGCCGCCGGTCACGACGGTCGCCTCGAGGGCGGCCGCGACCTCCGCGACGGTCGGCGCGGCGACCGCGGGAACCTCGGGGATGGCCCAGACCGGGACCGGCAGGCCGTCCGGGGTCGCGGTCCCCGCGGGCACCCGGTTGGCGATCATCGCCAGGACGGTCGCGTCCAGGTCGACCAGGCTGTGGTACGCCGAGCGGACCGTCGCGTTCAGATCCGGGCGCCGCCCCTGGCCCGCGACGACGGGAATCACCACGCTGCCGAACTCGGTCGCGAGGCGTGCGTTGAACGCCAGCTCGCGGGGCAGCTCGTCGTGCCCGTCGTCCTGCCCGTCGGAGAAGTCACTGCCGATCACGACCACCGAGCCGCACTGGCGCTCGACCTCGCGGTAGCGCTCGACGATGCGGGAGATGAGCTCCTCGCGCCGGCCGTCGGCGACCAGCGTGGCGGCCTCGGCCAAGGTGACGCCGAACGACTCCGCGTAGGGCGCGACGACGGGGTAGCGGGTGGTGAGCAGGGTCAGCAGCGGGTCCGGGCCGGCGCCGGGCGTCAGCGGCCGGAACACGCCGATCCGTGCGACCTGCCGGGACAGGAGCTCGACCAGCCCGAGGGCGACCGTGCTCTTGCCGACGCCGGGCCCGAGCCCGGCGACGTAGACGCTGCGTGCCACGTCCTCAACGTACCGGTCGGCCGCTGATTCCACGCCGCGGTCTCCGGACCCTGTGGATAACCGCCGGCGGTCAGAGCAGGGCGCGCAGATAGCCGTCCGGGCGTTCCAGGAATCGGCGCCAGTGCGCGACGATCTCCAGTTCGTCCCATTTCACCCGGCGGATCCCGTGGTCGCCCAGCTCCAGGATGGTCGCCTCCGGCAGCGCCGTCAGCAGCGGCGAGTGCGTCGCCACCACCACCTGCGCGCCCTGGTCCCGCAGCGCGCCCAGGCGGGCGAGCAGGCCCAGCGTCGAGGTGAACGACAGCGGCGCCTCCGGCTCGTCCATCAGGTAGAAGCCGTACCCCCGGAACTTGCGGTCGAGCAGCTCGAGGAAGCCCTCGCCGTGGCTGCGGTCGTGCAGGTCGGTGTCCGGGTTCGGGCCCGGCAGGGCCTCGAGGTAGGTGTAGAGGCCGTGGGTGGTCTCCGCGCGCAGGAAGTACGCGTTCGCCGCCCGGCCCGGCGTACGGATCACCCGCAGGGCGGAGCCCAGCGGCGACTCCGTCACCCGGGTGCTGTGCCGGGCGCCGCGCGAGCCGCCCTCCGGGTTCAGGCCGTGCACCGCGGCCAGGGCCTCGACCAGCGTCGACTTCCCCGAGCCGTTCTCGCCGACCAGGAACGTGACCCCCGGCGGGATGTTCAGGCCGCGTTCCAGCACCGCCGCGATCGCCGGGATCCGCGCCCACCAGGCGGCGCGGTCGATCTCCACGCCGAGGTCCGCCTCGACGCGGCGGATCGGCCCCGCGGTCAACACCACGACCTATTCGTCGTCGTCCTCGTCGTCGCGGGCCAGCCACGTCGCGAAGCGTTCGATCGCGGTCTCGAACTCCGGGTGGTTGTCGACGAAGTTCCGGAGCTGTTCGCCCACCCACTCCAGCGTCACGGTCTCCTCGCCGCGCCGCTCGACCAGTTCCTCGATGCCACGGTCGGTGAAGTACACGGTCTCTCCCAAACAGGTGAAAGGGCGCCCCGCGGCATGTCGCGGGGCGCCCTTTTTCTAACAGACGGTCACGGGCGCGGGAGCGCCGCCTCGATCAGGGCCGACTGCTCGGCCTCGTGCAGCTTCGCCGAACCCACGGCCGGGGCGGCCGCCGCCGGGCGCGAGATCCGGCGCAGGCGTACCCCGTCGAGGTGCTCGAGCAGGTTGAGCGCCACGAACGACCAGCCGCCCTGGTTGGCCGGCTCCTCCTGCACCCACGCGAAGTCCTCCGCGTTCGGGTACTGGTTCAGCACGGCCTTGAGCTCCTCGACCGGCAGCGGGTAGATCTGCTCCATCCGGATGATCGCCGTGTCGGTGATGCCGCGCTCCGCCCGCGCCTGGAACAGGTCGTAGTAGACCTTGCCCGAGCAGAGCAGGACCCGCTTCACCGCGCCCGCCTCCAGCGGCGTGCCGTTGACGCCGGCGTCGGCGATGATCGGCTGGAACGTGCCCGAGGTGAAGTCGGCGACCGAAGACACCGCGAGCTTGTGCCGCAGCAGCGACTTCGGCGAGAAGACGATCAGCGGCTTGCGCTTGGCGGACAGGGCCTGCCGGCGCAGCAGGTGGAAGTAGTTCGCCGGGGTGGTCGGGTTGGCGACCCGCATGTTGTCCTGCGCGCAGAGCTGCAGGAACCGCTCCGGGCGGCCCGACGAGTGGTCCGGGCCCTGCCCCTCCTGGCCGTGCGGGAGCAGCAGCACCAGCGACGACTGCTGGCCCCACTTCACCTCGCCGGAGGAGATGAACTCGTCCACGATCGACTGGGCGCCGTTGACGAAGTCGCCGAACTGCGCCTCCCAGAGCACCAGCGCCTCGGGGTTCTCGACCGAGTAGCCGTACTCGAAGCCCATCGCCGCGTACTCGCTGAGCAGCGAGTCGTGCACGAAGAAGCGGGCGTTGCCGGTGGCCAGCGTCGACAGGGGCAGGTAGTCGTTGCCGGTGTTCGCGTCGACCAGCGAGGCGTGCCGCGACACGAACGTGCCACGGCGCGAGTCCTGGCCGGCCAGCCGGACGGTGACGCCCTGGCTCAGCAGCGAGCCGAACGCGATCAGCTCGCCCATGCCCCAGTCGATGCCGCCGTCGGCGGACATCTTGGCGCGCCGGTCCAGCAGCTGCTGGACCCGCTTGTGCGGGGTGAAGCCCTCCGGCAGGTCCAGGTGGGCCTGGCCGACCGCCCGCACGCCGGCGGCGTCGACCGCGGTGTCGACCTGCGGCTCCGGCTCGTCGGTCCGGGCCGGCCGGGTGCGCGGCGGGGAACCGGCCGCGTCCCGGGTCGCCTTGAACACCTGCTCGAGCTGCGACTGGTAGTCGCGCAGCTGCTCCTGCGCGTCGTCGACGGTGAGGTCGCCGCGGCCGATCAGCTCCTCGGTGTAGAGCTTGCGGACCGAGCGCTTGGTGTCGATGATCTTGTACATCCGCGGGTTGGTCATCGACGGGTCGTCGCCCTCGTTGTGGCCGCGGCGCCGGTAGCAGACCAGGTCGATCACGACGTCCTTGTTGAACGCCTGGCGGTACTCGAACGCGAGCCGGGCCACCCGGACGACGGCCTCGGGGTCGTCGCCGTTCACGTGGAAGATCGGCGCCTGGATCATCCGGGCCACGTCGGTCGAGTAGAGCGACGAGCGGCTGTACTCCGGGGCGGTGGTGAAGCCGACCTGGTTGTTGACGACCACGTGCACCGTGCCGCCGGTGCGGTAACCGCGCAGCTGGGAGAGGTTCAGCGTCTCCGCGACCACGCCCTGGCCGGCGAAGGCCGCGTCGCCGTGGATCAGGACCGGCAGCACCGTGTAGCCGTGCAGGCCGAGGTCGAGGCGGTCCTGCTTGGCGCGGACGATGCCCTCGAGCACCGGGTCGACGGCCTCGAGGTGCGACGGGTTCGCCACCACGCTGACCGTCGTCGAGTGCGTGCCGTCCGGCGTCGTGTACTTGCCGGTCTGGCCCAGGTGGTACTTGACGTCGCCGGAGCCGTGTGCCGACTTCGGGTCCATCTGACCCTCGAACTCGTTGAAGATCTTCTCGTACGGCTTGCCGACGATGTTCGCGAGCACGTTGAGCCGGCCGCGGTGCGCCATGCCGATGACCATCTCGTCGAGACCACCCTCGGCGGAGGCCTGCAGCACCTCGTCGAGCAGCGGGATCAGCGACTCGCCGCCCTCGAGCGAGAAGCGCTTCTGCCCGACGTACTTGGTCTGCAGGAACGTCTCGAACGCCTCGGCCGCGTTCAGCCGGTTGAGGACGTGCTTCTGCTCCTCGGGGTCCGGCTTGGTGTACTTGATCTCGATCCGGTCCTGGATCCAGCGCCGCTCCTCGGGGCCCTGGATGTGCATGTACTCGATGCCGACCCGGCGGCAGTAGGTGTCGCGCAGGACGCCGAGCACGTCGCGCAGCTTCATCTTCTGCTTGCCGGCGAAGCCGCCGACCGGGAACATCCGGTCGAGGTCCCACAGGGTCAGCCCGTGCTGGAGCACGTCCAGGTCGGGGTGCCGGCGGATCTCGAACTCGAGCGGGTCGGTGTCGGCCATCAGGTGACCGCGCACCCGGTACGCGTGGATCAGCTCGACGACCCGCGCGGCCTTGTCGATCTGCCCCTCGGAGGTACGGGCGACGTCGCGCACCCAGCGCACCGGCTCGTACGGGATCCGCAGCGAGGTGAAGATGTCGTCGTAGAAGGCGTGGTCGCCGAGCAGGAACTCGTGCATCGCCTTGAGGAACTCGCCGGACTGCGCACCCTGGATGACGCGGTGGTCATAGGTGCTGGTCAGCGTGGTGACCTTGCTGACGCCGTGCTCGGTGAGGGTCTCGTCGGACATTCCGGAGTAGGGCGCCGGGTACTCCATCGCGCCGACGCCGATGATGGCGCTCTGGCCGGTCATCAGGCGCGGGATGGAGTGCACGGTGCCGATGCCGCCGGGGTTGGTCAGCGAGATCGTCGTCCCGGCGTAGTCGTCCATGGTCAGCTCGTTGCGGCGGGCGCGCCGGACCACGTCCTCGTACGCCTGCCAGAACTTGCGGAAGTCCATCTGCTCGCAGTTCTTGATGGACGGCACGACCAGGGTGCGGGTGCCGTCCTTCTTGGCGAGGTCGATGGCGATGCCCAGGTTGATGTGCTCGGGCTGCACCAGCGCCGGCTTGCCGTCCACCTCGGCGAACGAGTTGTTCATCTCCGGGTGGGCCATCACGGAGCGGACCAGGGCCCAGCCGATCAGGTGGGTGAAGCTGACCTTGCCGCCGCGCCCGCGGGCGAGGTGGTTGTTGATCACGATGCGGTTGTCGACCAGCAGCTTCGCCGGGACACCCCGCACCGACGTCGCGGTCGGCACCTCGAGGGAGGCGTCCATGTTCTGCACGATGCGGGCGGCGACGCCGCGCAGCGTGGTGACCTTCGAGGATTCCGCCGGCGCGGGAGTCTTGGCGGCCGGCTTCGCCGCGGCCGCCGGCTTGGCCGGCGCGGCCGGTGCCTTGGCCGGCGCCGGGACGGCCGGCTTCTCCGGCGCGATGGTCGAGGCGGCGGGCGCGTCGGTGCCCGCCTTCGCGGCGCTCGCCTTCGCGTTGGCGGCGGTCGCCTCGTCCGGGGTGGCGATCGAGCCCGAGGCCATCGCCGGCTTGTAGTCGGCGAAGAAATCGTGCCAGGCGGGATCGACACTGGCTGGGTCGGCCAGGTAGCGCTGGTACATCTCGTCGACGATCCACTCGTTGGGGCCGAAGTCCGCGAGTGGATTGTCATGCGAAGTCTGCTGGGTCGACACTGCCGTGTTCGCCTCTTTCACCATGTTGTCAGCACGCGACGGTTCGTCACACGGGACGAAGGAATCGCCGTCAAGGCTACGCCGTGAGTTTCGCGGGGCCATCCGGACGTCCAGTGTGTGACGAACTGCCGAGCTGGGGAGGAGGCGTGTGACCTGCCGAACACGATCAGGTGATGTCGCGCCGCTTCATCAGCCACGTGCCGATACCGCCCGCGAGCGCCGCGTAGCCGATCAGCACGACGGCGCCGAGCCAGCGGGGCGGGCTGCCCGGCAGCTCGGTTCCGGAGATCATCAGCTGTGACGCGATCGGCGGGACCAGCACCTGCAGCTTGTCGAACCAGTCGCCGAGCCGGGGCCCGAGCAGCGCGAAGATCAGGGTCGTGCCGAACCAGCCGAGCACGTAGATCGTGCTCAGCGCGACGGTCGCGCCGATCTGGCTGCGGATCAGCACCCCGGCGCCGACGCCCAGAACCGCCCAAAGGGCGTAGGCGAGCGCATTGAGGCCGATAGCCCGCCACACCGCCGGCTCGCTCAGCTGCGGGCCGACGTCCAGCTGGTTCAGGATGAGCGGCACGAAGATCAGGTTGAGCACGGTGGTGATGAGCCAGAAGCCGACGCCGAACAGGGCCGAGGCGACCAGCTTGGCGAGGACGACCAGCTCCCGGCGCGGCGTCACCAGGAAGGTGGTGGTGGCCGTCAGGTGGAAGAACTCGTTGGTCACCACGATGGCGCCCAGCAGCATCACCATCAGTACGCCGAAGAACTGGCCGCTGGTGTAGAGGTTCGCCGCGATGTTGACGGCCTCGTTGGCCACCCGGATCTGCTCGGCCTGCTCGGCGGTCAGGCCCTGCTCGGCCGGATCCACGCCTTGGTTGATGTTGCTGCCGGCCCAGTTGATCAGCAGGGACAGTGCCCAGAGCGCCAGCGTGATCAGGCCGAAGATCCACCAGGTGGAGGTGGACCGGATCTTGAACAGCTCGGCTTTGACGAGGTTCATCGGATGCCCGCCTTTCCGGCCGTGAGCTGCAGGAAGACCTGTTCCAGGTCGGCGCGTTCGCCGCTGAGCTCATGCAGCTCGACGCCCGCGGTGAACGCGATGTGCCCGACCCGGGCGGTGTCCAGCCCGGTGACCAGCAGGGCCTCGTCGGGCAGCGTGGTCACGGCGGCCTGCTCGGCCGCGAGCGCGGCGGCCAGCGCGGCGGGCTGGGGCGTGCGCACCCGGACCTGGCTGGCGCCCGCCATGGAGCCGAGCACCTCGCCGACCGGGCCCTGCCGGATCAGCCGGCCCGCGGCGATGATCACCACGTCGTCGGCGAGCTGCTGCATCTCGCTGAGCAGGTGGCTCGAGACCAGGATCGTGCGGCCCTCGGCGGCCAAGGCCTTGAGCAGGTCGCGAAGCCAGCGGATGCCCTCGGGGTCGAGGCCGTTGGCCGGCTCGTCGAGGATCAGCACCCGCGGGTTGCCCAGCAGCGCCGCGGCGATGCCGAGCCGCTGCTTCATGCCCAGCGAGTAGCCCTTGAACTTGCGCTTGGCCGCCGGCGTCAGCCCGACCCGGGCGAGCGCCTCGTCGGCCGCCTGCCGCGGCAGCCCGGCCGCGAGGCAGATCATCCGCAGGTGGTTGATGCCGCTGCGGCCCTTGTGCGCGCTGGACGCCTCGAGCACGGCGCCGACGTGCCGGATCGGCGCGTCGAGGTCGCCGTAGCGCACGCCGGAGAAGGTCGCCGTGCCGGAGGTCGGCGTGACCAGGCCGAGCAGCATGCGCAGCGTCGTGGTCTTGCCCGCGCCGTTGGGGCCGAGGAAGCCCGTCACCCGGCCGGAGTGCACGGTGAAGGACAGATTGTCGACGGCGCGTAGCGCCTTGTAGTGCTTGGTGAGGTTGGAGACGACGATCTCCTCGGAGCCTGTCGGCAACGCTCACTCCTCCCGCTCGGCTGGTGGATCAACCTACCGCTTCAGCGCGATCCAGGTTGCCCGTGCGGTGGCGATTCGCTCGCCACCCGGTGCGTAGACCGAGGAATCGACGACGGCCTTGCGGCCCTGCACCGAGACCGCCGCGCCGACTACCACGCACGTGCTGCCCGCGGCGGGCAGCGCATCGACGGCCACCGCGATGCGGCCGAGCACGTAGACCTGGCCGGTCCGCAGCGCCGACCAGCCGCCGGGGCAGTCCAGCGCCGCCCACAGCGTCTCGACGCGGACGTCGGGCGGGACCACCCAGGGCGCGGCCATCCGGCCGTCGGGTAGGGGGCCGGCGAAGATCCGCAGGCCGTCGGGGTTCTCGGGACCGCAGACGAAACAGGTGGGGAACGGGTGGTCGGCGAAGCCCGGGTAGCCGGCGGCGGCCGCCCGCGCCTGCTCCAGCGAGGCCGGCGCCACCCCGGCGCCGGCGTCGGCGACCGGCGCCACCTCGGCGACCAGGCTGCCGTCGGGCGCGGCCACCTTGCCGTCCGCGACGGTCAGCGGGGTCTCCAGCGGCGGCGGGACCACCAGCGTCACCTCGAAGGCCCGGCCGTCCGCGCCCGCGCCGGACGCCACGGCGAACGCGCCGGCGGACCAGCCGCCGTTGCCCGACGTCGGCGGGCCGTTGTAGCGGGACGCGATCTGCATGTCACCGACGCTCTCACACGGGTGCGACACAGAGCCGTTCATTCAGCGGTCATCCGCCACCACCTGGGCCGACACGCCTTCGGCAGACACGAGCCCTACACAGTTCTCATGACGGTACTGATGACCGCCGCCGCCTCCACCGGGACCAGCGGCTACTCACTCCTGATCGCCGACGGCGCCGATCAGGTCGCGGCCGCGCAACGGCTACGCCACGACGTCTTCGCCGGCGAACTCGGCGCGACACTGCGTGGCGCCACCCCCGACGGCCGCGACGTCGACGAGTTCGACGACTACTGCGACCACCTGATCGTCCGCGACGACTCGAACGGCCAGGTCGTCGGCACGTACCGGATGATGCACCCGAAGGGCGCCGAGCGGGCCGGTCGCCGGTACGGCGACGGCGAGTTCGATCTCAGCGCCCTGCGCCCGCTGCACGACCAGCTGGTCGAGACCGGTCGCTCCTGCGTGCACCCGGACCACCGCACCGGTGCCGTGGTGAACCTGATGTGGGCCGGCATCGCCCGCTACCTGCACCTCAACAACCTGCGCTGGCTCGGCGGCTGCGCGTCGGTCGGCCTCGAGGACGGCGGGTCGACCGCGGCGGGCGTCTGGGCCCGGGTCTCGTCCCGGCACCTCGCGCCGCCCGCGCTGCGGGTCCGGCCCCGCGAGCCCTGGCTCGCCCGGACCGGGCTCGTCGGCGACCCGGCGGTCCTGCCGCCGCCGCTGCTGCGCGGCTACCTGCGGCTGGGCGGCTGGGTCTGCGGCGAGCCCGCCTACGACCCGGACTTCAACTGCGCCGACTTCTACATGTTGTTCTCGATGGACCGGATGGACCCGCGCTACCGGCGGCACTTCCTGGGCGCGACCCGATGATCCCGGCGCTGTGGCAGCCCGCCTCCACCTGCGGTCCGCAGTGCCGGCCGGGCGACGAGCGGGGCGTGCGGGCCGCCACCACGGTGTTGCGGATGTCGGCGCTCTTCGCCGTACTCGCATGGGCATTCGTCCTTGCGCCGTTCGCGAACCGCGGCGCCGCACGGGCCGTGGCCCGCGGCATCCTCGCGGCCCTCGGTGTGCGGCTGGTGTGGCGCGGGCCGGCGCCGCGGCCCGGCAGCCTGCTCGTGGCCAACCACGTCTCCTGGCTCGACATCCTCGCGCTGCACGCGGTGACGCCGGTCCGGCTGGTCGCCAAGCACGACGTGCGCGGCTGGCCCGGCATCGGCGCGCTCGCGGTCGCGAGCGGGTCGATCTTCGTCGACCGGACCCGGCCGAAGCGCCTGCCGGCGACGGTCGCCGAGATCGCGGCGGCGCTGCGGGCCGGACGGACGGTCGCGGCCTTCCCGGAGGGCACGACGTTCTGCGGCGCCGATCGCGGGCGCTTCCGGCCCGCCGTGTTCCAGGCGGCGGTCGACGCAGGCGCGCCGGTCGTGCCGATCTCCATTCGGTACGCGTCCCCGGCGGCCGCCTTCGTCGGCGACGACTCGCTGTGGTCCTCGGTGCTGCGGGTGGCGCGTTCGCGCGGGCTTACGGTTACCCTCGTCGGTGCCCCGGCGCTGCTGCCCGAGCCCGGCGCGGATCGGCGCTCGCTGGCCCGAGCGGCCGAGGCGACGGGCGGACTACGGTCCGGCACCTTTGATCTTGCCGCCTAGTCGCCTCACAGAAAACTTTCAGCTACTCCGCAGCGTGGGCGCAGCCCATGGGGTGAAGATGGTTGCATGGCCGCTTCTCAGACCCAGGGCAAGCAGAGCGAGGCGAAGCTCCTCGTCGTCGAGGACGATGCGAACATTCTCGAGCTGCTCTCCGCAAGCCTGCGCTTCGCCGGGTTCGACGTCAGCACCGCGACCAGCGGCAGCGCCGCCGTCAGCGCGGCCAAGAGCGCGACTCCCGACCTGGTCGTCCTCGACGTCATGCTGCCCGACCTCGACGGCTTCGAGGTCATCCGGCTCATGCGCGAGGGCGGCACCCGCACCCCGGTCGTCTTCCTGACCGCCCGCGACGGCACCGACGACAAGATCCGGGGCCTGACGCTCGGCGGCGACGACTATGTGACCAAGCCGTTCAGCCTAGAGGAGCTCACGGCCCGGATCCGGGCCGTGTTGCGGCGCACCACGGCCGGTGACGAGGAGCCCTCGCGCCTGGTCTTCGCCGACCTCGAGCTGGACGAGGAGACCCATGAGGTCTACCGGGCCGGCCAGCGCGTGCAGCTCTCCCCGACCGAGTTCAAGCTGCTGCGCTACCTGATGCTCAACGCCAACCGGGTGCTCTCCAAGGCGCAGATCCTCGACCACGTGTGGAAGTACGACTTCCGCGGCGACGACAACATCGTGGAGTCGTACATCTCCTACCTGCGGCGCAAGGTCGACAACGTGCAGCCGCGGCTGATCCACACGCTCCGCGGCGTCGGTTACGTGCTGCGCAAGCCGGCGGCCTGAGAAAAGCCTCGTGACCGCGACCCTCACCGACCGGCTCCGCAGGCACGTACCGCTGCAGGCCAGCCTGCGCCGCGTGCCGTTGAGCATCAAGCTCGTCGCGGCCGTCCTGGCGCTGGTGTTCGCGGCGCTGACCCTGATCAGCGCCGCCAGCACGTACGCGCTGCACAGCTACATGATCGGGCGGCTGGACGCCGGGCTGGTGCGGTTCACCGTCACGCTGGAGAACCTCAGCGGTGACCAGAAGCTGATCCTGCCCTCCGACTACTACGTCAACGCGACCACGGTCGACGGCGTCGGCGATCCGGCGAACCTCAAGTACGACCCCACGCTGCGGGCCAGTCAGCTGCCGCCGGTGATCAAGGGCCAGAAAGAGGTCGACAAGCACCTGGACAAGCCGTTCACGGTCAAGTCCTCCGACGGCAGCACGACGTGGCGGATGCTGCTCACCTACACCGACGACGGCGAGGTGCTGCACGTCGGGCAGCGCCTGCTCGGCATCGACTCCGCGATCAGCCGGCTGATCTGGGTCGACACGCTGGTCGGCGCCGGCGTGCTCTTCGCGCTCGCGGCGGTCGGCGCGGCGATCGTGCGGCAGAGCCTCATCCCGCTCGGGCAGATCGAGCGGACCGCGGCGGCCATCGCCGCCGGCGACCTCACCCAGCGCGTACCCGATCCGGAACCGGACGTCGAGGAGCCGCAGACCGAGCTGGGCCGGCTCTCCCGGGCCCTGAACGCGATGCTCGCCCAGATCGAGGCCGCGTTCACCGCCCGGGCGCTGTCGGAGACCGCGGCCCGCGCCGCGGAGTCGCAGTCCCGGGACGCCGCCGAGGCCGCGCAGGCCTCGGAGGCCCGCGCCGTGCGCTCGGAGGAGAAGATGCGGCAGTTCGTCGCGGACGCCTCGCACGAGCTGCGTACCCCGCTGACCTCCATCCGCGGCTTCGCCGAGCTGTACCGCCAGGGCGCGGTCGGCAATCCGGAGGACGTGGCCAAGCTGGTGCGGCGGATCGAGGACGAGGCCGCCCGGATGGGCCTGCTCGTCGAGGACCTCCTGCTGCTCGCCCGGCTGGACCGGGAGCGGCCGATCTCCCTGGCGCCCGTCGAGCTGACCGTGCTGGCCGTGGACGCCGTGCAGGCGGCGCAGGCCACCGCGCCCGAGCGCAGCATCGAGCTGGACGTGCGGGAGTCGCCGGAGAAGCTGGTCGCGTACGGGGACGACGCGCGCCTGCGGCAGGTCATCGGCAACCTGATGACCAACGCGCTGGTGCACACGCCGCCGGAGGCGTCGGTGACGCTCGCGCTCTATCCGGACACGGGCAACCAGGCCGTCATCGAGATCAGCGACACCGGCCCCGGGCTCGCTCCGGAGCAGCGCGAGCACGTCTTCGAGCGCTTCTACCGCGCCGACGAGGCGAGGACGCGGCGCACCGACCGCGCGGCGAGCGGCACGGGCCTCGGCCTGGCCATCGTCGCGGCGATCGTGCGGGCGCACCACGGCACGGTCGAGGTGATCAGCGAGCCCGGCGAGGGCGCGACGTTCCGGGTGTCGCTGCCGGCGCTGGTTCCCGACGAATCATGACTTCTGGGTGTGTGCACCATTCACAGAGAACGTCCAGGAGCAGCACAGGTCAATCGGAGCGGGCGAAGGCATGGTTATTCCTATGAGTGAGTTCGAGACCGACCCGCAGCGGCACGAGAGCTCTCCCGCGGGGGAGCAGCCGCACCGGCCAGTGGACGCCTCCCGCGAGAACCTTCCGGAGCGGGGACAGTCCGACGTCACGGCACAGCAGCCGGCGGTGATCCAGCCGGCCGCGCCGCAGTCCGCCATCCCGCAGTCGGGGATTCCGCAGTCCGGGATCCCGCAGTCCGGGGCGCCGCAGTCCGGCGCGCCGCAGCAGCCCGGCGGCTGGCCCGGTTCGCCCTGGCAGCACACCGGCCAGCACCCGGCGCCGCACTTCCCGCACGGCGGGCAGCCCTACCAGGCCGCACCGCCGCAGCAGCCCTACCCGGGCGCCTACCCCGGCCAGCCGCAGTACCCGTCGCAGGGTCCGGCCGGCCTGCCCGGCACCTGGACGCCCGGCGGCGAGGTGCCGCCGCAGTCCGAGGCGCCGTCCTGGGCGCAGGCGGTCGGCACCGAGGGGCGCGAGCCCGCGCGGACCGGCCGGGGCCGCAAGGTCGTCCTGGCCGGCGCGGCAGCGGTCCTGATCGCCCTGGCCGCCGGCGGCGTCGGCGCGGCCACCGCGCTCGCGTTCGACGACGACGGCCCGGGCTCGGTGCAGACCAGCAACTCCGCGGTCACCCGCGTGGTCGACCACTCGTCGATGGCCGCGATCGTGGCCGCCGTCAAGGACAGCGTCGTCTCGATCACCACCGGCTCCGGCGAGGGTTCCGGCGTCGTGCTCACCGCGGACGGCTACATCGTCACCAACAACCACGTGGTCGCGACCGCGCAGGGCGACACCGTCACCGTGATCTTCGCGGACGGCAAGAAGGCCGACGCGAAGATCGTCGGCACCGACCCGCGTACCGACCTCGCGGTGATCAAGGCCGAGGGTGTGTCGGACCTCACGGCGGCGAAATTCGGCTCCAGCGCCAACATGCAGGTCGGCGACACCGTTCTCGCGCTGGGCAGCCCGCTCGGCCTGGAGGGCTCGGTGACCGAGGGCATCGTCAGCGCCAAGGACCGCACCATCCGGGCCGGCGGCGAGGACGGCCAGCAGGCGCCGCAGAACCCGTTCGGCCAGCCGCAGCAGCAGAGCTCCGGCGCGACCTCGATGTCCGGCCTGCTGCAGACCGACGCGCCGATCAACCCGGGCAACTCCGGCGGCGCGCTGGTCAACACCAACGGTGAGGTCATCGGCATCAACTCCGCGATCGCCACCTCCGGCGCGGGCTCGGGCAACATCGGCCTCGGCTTCGCCATCCCGAGCGACAAGGCCCGGGCCGTCGCAGAATCCCTGATGAAGGGCGAGAAGGTCAGCCACCCGGCGCTCGGCGTGAGCGTCACGGAGGCCGAGGGCGGCGGCGCGCTGGTCAAGGAGGTCAGCCCGGACAGCGGGGCGGCCAAGGCCGGTCTCGAGCAGGGCGACGTGATCCAGTCCGTGAACGGCAAGGCCGTCAACGACTCCGACGACCTGGTCGGGATCATCCAGAGCGCCAAGGTCGGCGACAAGGTGACGATCGACTTCACCCGCAACGGCCAGCGCCAGACCGTGAACGCCGTACTGGCCGAATCGGCCTGACACAACGCATCCGGTGCCGCCCGGGCCATCGGGCGGCGCCACCTCCCCACTGCGGTGGGTGGTCGCGACCAAGGGGGTTGGTCGTGACCACCCACCGCACCTTATTTGTCCACTCTGTGTAATTTCGGATATCGAAAGGCTTATCGGGGGCTCGCCATCCCCGGGCGGACCGCCTAGTCTCCATTCGCCATAGCGATTGGAAGGTCGACCCCGGTGACCTACGTCGAGACCCGAATGAGCGTCTGGGAAGCCCTGGCGGGACGCGCGCCGGGCGAACCGCTCGGCCCCGCCGATCCCGGCCTCTGGGGCGCTGTAGTCGACCGCCTCAACCCCGCCCGGGCCCGGCCGGTGCTGCGCGGTGGCATCGAGGCCGTCGAGCTGATGAGCGTGCGCGGCTCGACGTACGTGATGCTGCGCTCGCCCGACGACGGCGGCCGCGCCTGCTATCTGCGGCTGACGCCGGAGGAGTGGCAGCTCGCGCTGATGATGGACGGCACGCACACGGTCGCCCGGCTGGTCGCCGAGTTCGCCCGGCTCGCCGGCCGGCTCGCGCCCGACCAGGTCCGGCGCGTCGTCGCCGACCTGGCCGGCAACCGGATGCTCGACGAGCTGCCGGTCGACGCGTTCCGCCCGCTGCAGGAGCTCGAGCGCCGGCCGTTGCCCAAGCGCCTGGGCAGCGGCGTGCTGGCGGCGGCGCGCGGCCGCCGCATGCTGGTCTTCGACATCGACGGCGTGGTCTCCGCGCTCTACCGCGGCGGCGGCCGGTTCCTGTTCACCAAGGCCGCCGCGATCGTCATGTCCGTCCTCGCGGTCGCCGGGATCGGCCTCTTCGTCGCCACCTGGTGGCGGGGCAGCCAGGCGATCTTCCTGGCCAACGGCTCCTATCTGCTCGGCGCGCTGGTCCTGCTGCTGCTCAACCTGCTGGCCCTGGCCAGCCACGAGCTGGGCCACGCGCTGGCCACGAAGCATGCCGGGCGGGAGGTGCCCGCGGCCGGCGTGCTGGTCTTCTTCGGAATCCCGTCCGTCTTCGTCGACACCACCGACGTGTGGATGGCCGGGCGCCGCGCCCGGATGCTGGTCACCGCCGCCGGGCCGTTCACCGGCCTGGTGCTTGCCGGGTCGATGCAGCTCATCGGGCTCGCCGTGCCGGCGCTCGGCCCGCTCGCCTTCAAGCTGGCCTTCGCCTGGTACGTCAACGCGCTGTTCAACCTGAACCCGCTGCTGGCGCTGGACGGCTACTACCTGCTGATGGACTGGCTGGAGATCCCGAACCTGCGCGGCCGGGGCCTCTCCTGGGTGACCAGCCGGCTGCGGGGACGCCCGCCGTCGTGGTCCGGGCTCGACCGGGAGGGCCGCATCGTCGCCCTCTACGGCGTGCTGGCGGTGCTCTGGCTCGCGATAGCGGCGAACCTCGTGTACCGGATCTGGGCCGACCGGGTGGCCGGGCTCGCCACCGGGCTCTGGCACAGCGGTCTCGCCGGGCAGGCGCTGCTGGTGCTGATCGTGCTCGGGCTCTGCGCACCCTTGATCTACATCGCCACCGGGCGACTCGCGCGCTGGTGGCGCGCCGCCCGCATGCGCGCCTCCGAGAAGCGGCGCGAGGCCGACGCGCCGCGCCGGATGGCCGCGCTGCGCGCCTCCGACCTCGGCGGCCTGCCCGACGCCGCGCTGGCCGGGCTCGCCGCCCGGGCGCGCTGGCTGCGACCGCGGTCCGGCACCCAGCTCATCCTGGCCGGCGCCGCCCAGCAGGCCGTCTACGTCGTGGTGGACGGCGCCATGCAGGCGCGCAAGCCGGGCGACCCGGGCGGCGTCATCCGCCACCACGTCGGCGCCGGCGGCGTCGTCGGGCTGGCCAACGCGCTCACCGGCCGCTCGACCTCGCTGGACTGGCACACGGCCGGCACCACCCTGCTCGCCGTGCCGACGGCGACGGTCGCGACCGTGGTCGGCCCGCTGCCGGGCCCGCCGCCCGCCGACCGGGCCGAGGCGGAGGCGCTCTTCACCGACACCCCCGCGCTGTCCGGGCTGGCCGGCGACGAGCGGCTCGCGCTGATCGGCTCCGCGCACCCGGTCGACCTCGAGCCCGGCGCGCCGGTCGTGCTGCCCGGGCCGACGCACGCCATCGTCGTCGACTCCGGCGTCATCGCGATGCCCGACGGGGTCGAGCTGCGCCGCGGCACGCTCGTCGGCCCGGTCGGCGACGGCAGCCCGGGCGTCGTCGCGCAGGCCCGCACGCCCGTACGGCTGTGGGTCATCCCCGACGCCTCCGACCTGCCGCCGCTGGTCGGCTCGTCCGGGCGTCCGCCCGGCGGGCCGGCGGAGAGCGGGCCGGCCGCGTCCGGTGTGCACTCGCCCGGCGTCTATCCGCCGCTCGCCGCCCCGCCCGGTCCGCCGGACGGCTACGAGAACCCCGAGGTCGACCGCCGCTTCGAGCGCCGGATGTGGTGGCTGGTCCTGCTGCTGCTCCTGCTCGCGATGCTGCTCACGGCCATGAACTTCGTGCCCGGTCCGGCGTGGGCCGAGATGCCGACCGACCGGGCGCTGCTCACCTCGGACCGCGGCACGGTCACCGCGACCATCGACGGCCGGACCGAGACCATCCGCGAGGGCGAGCGGCGCTACGTCGACGAGGGCGCCCGCATCACCGTCCCGGCGAAGGCGACCGGGCGGCTGACGTTCCAGGGCGGCTCGGCCACGCTGTTCTGTGCCGGCTCCAGCGCCCGGGTCGGCCGGCTCTACACCGACGCGGGACGACGGCGGGTGCCGCACGGCAGCCTGACCCTCGACACCGGCCGGCTGCTCGCCGACACCGCGAGCACCAGCGGTGCGTACCAACCGCTGGAGATGGCCGTGTCCCGCCCGTCGGGCCTGGTCACCAACGACGGATCCGCCTGGTACGCGGTCGAGCCGGTCGGCCTGAGCGTCGCCACCGGCCGGGTCTACGTCGACGGCACGCCGAGCCTGGCCAGCGGCACCGACCTGAGCTGTGGCGACGGCGTCAAGGTCGAGCCGCCGGCCGGTTCGCCGAGCCCTTCGCCGAGCGACGAGCCGCTGCCGTCGGACCTGCCGACCGACGACGTGTCGCCGACGCCGAGCTCGGCTCCGCCGACCGAGGCGACCGAGGTGCCGGTGCCGACGATCGACCCGGTGGACCCGACGCCGACGGACGACGACCCGACGACCACGCCGCCGACCACCCGGCCGACGACGCCGGCGCCGACCACGCCCCGGACCACGCCGCCGTCCTCGCCGCCGCGGACGACGCCGCCGCCGAGCTCGCCGAGCTCGCCGCCGTCGACCACGCCGAGTTCGTCGCCGCCCACCACCACCTCGAGCGAACCACCGATTCCTCAGATTGGATGACTACGTGCTCTGCTGGTTCTGTGCCAAGGCCGCCCGCGGGACGTGCCGGTTCTGTGGGCGAGGAGTCTGTGAGGACCACGCGCGCTTCGGGCCGTACCTCCTTCAGGTGAGTCGTTCGGCGTCGCGTGGCCGGGCCGAGGCGCTGGTGGTCGAGGACGCGGTCCAGTGCGGCACCTGTCGGCCCAGGCCACAGCCGGTAGCGATGCCGGAGCTGGACTAACGCCCTATGGCGGGCACTGGACGCGGGCTCCTACCGTTGTCGGCATGAGTGATTTCGACGCGGTGCTGGAGCGGCTGCTCACCGACCCGTCGTTCCAGGCGCACCTCGCCGCCGACGCGACCGGTGCCCTGGCCGGCTACCAGCTGGAGGCGGGCGAGGCCGAGCTGCTGCGCCAGCAGGTCGCCGCCGACCCCGGCGCGTCAACGGCCCAGGTCGAGGACCGGGTGAACAAGTCGAGCACGTTCGGGCTGTTCTCGTCGTTCGGCGACCTGGGCGGTGCGTCCGACGCGTTCGGCGGCGGCGCGGCCCGGGAGGGCATCGGCTCCGCCCCGGCGGCCGCCGGGCCCGGCGCGGTCCGGGAGACCCTGGGGGAGTGGTCCGAGTTCGGCAGCGCCGCCGGTGCCGCCGCGCGCGGCGTCGTCGGGCACCCGGCGACCGAGGGCTTCGGCTCGGCGCCGGACGCCTGGGGCGCGGGTGGCGGCGGCGAGATGGCGGCGCGATCCGGCCTCGGCTCGGCGCCCGGCCTCGAGGACGCCCCCGACCTGGACGGGCTGCCGGCCGTCTCCCGGCTCGGCGACGCGCCCCGCACCGGCTTCGGCCCCGCGTTCCAGGAGGTCGGCGAGGCGCTGGGCGGCGCCGGCAAGGGCCAGGCCGAGGCCGAGCACCTCGCGCCGCCGAAGGGCTACCACAACCGGGTGGACGCCGACGGCGACGGCCGCCTGGACAAGGCGACCTATCGCGGCCACGAGGGCGGCGGCGCGGAGATCCGGGTCGATCTGAACCGCGACGGCGAGGCCGACTTCGTCGGCGTCGACAAGGACCTCGACAACCGGGTCGACTACGCCGACTACGACAAGGACCACGACGGCGTCTTCGAGAAGCGGATGTACGACGACGACGGCGACGGCTGGCTGGACCGGTCGGTCTTCCAGTAGGTCGGGCTCTGGTATTGACGGCCGCCGAAGCCCACGATGATGGGCATGGTGGCGATCGCCGCGCGCGAGCTTACGAAGACCTTCGACGACGTCGTCGCGGTGGACCACGTCGATCTCGATGTGTCGGCCGGTGAGTTCCTGGTGCTGCTCGGCCCGACGGGCTGCGGCAAGTCGACGCTGCTGCGCCTGCTGGCCGGGATCGAGGTGCCGACGTCGGGTGCCGTGCTCTTCGACGGCGTGCCGGTCCGCGACATCGACCCCCGCGCCCGCGGCATCGCGATGGTCTTTCAGGACCACGCCCTGTACCCGCATCTGACCGTCGCACAGAACATCGGCTTTCCGCTGCGCACCGTGCCGGTGCCGGCGACGGACATCGGCCTGCGGGTCGCCGAGGCGGCCCGCAACGTCGGCGTCGCCGACCTGCTCAGCCGCTATCCCGAGCACCTGTCGGGCGGCCAGCGTCAGCGGGTGGCGATGGCGCGCGCCCTGGTGCGCAACCCGTCGGTCTTCCTACTCGACGAGCCGCTGTCCAACGTGGACGCCGGCGCCCGGTCGGCGCTGCGCGGCGAGATCGTGGCGCTGGCCCGGCGGCTCGGTGTCACCACGGTCTACGTGACGCACGACCAGATCGAGGCGATCAGCATGGCCGACCGCGTGGCGGTGCTGCGGTACGGGGTGCTGCAACAGGTCGGCCCGCCCGCCGAGGTGTACGCGGACCCGGACACCCTGTTCGTGGCGGCCTTCCTCGGCACCCCGCGCACCAGCCTGCTGGAGGCGGCCGTGTACGCCGAGGACTGCCGAACCGTGCTGGACCTCGGCTCGCAGGTGCTGGAGCTGCCGGCGGGTGATCCGCGTACGGCGGTGCTGGCCCGCCACCACACCGAGCGGGTGACCGTGGCGCTGCGGGCCCTCTCGCTCGGCACCCGGGCCATGACGCTGCGGGGCGCGGTGTGCGCGGTGGAGAACCTCGGGCACGAGCTGCTGGCGCACGTCGACGTCGGCGGGGTGCCGAGCCCGTGGATGCAGCCGCCGCCCGCCCGCGCCGCCGCGCCGGCCGAGCGCACCCCGTACGGGTTCTACCCGGCGTACGACGTGGTGGATCCGCCGCCGATGGGCGAGGTGATGGTCCGGGTCCCGATGCCCGGCCGGGTGGTGCGGGGCGAGGAGCTGGCCGTCGGGGTCGGCCTGGACGATCTGCTGCTCTTCGATCGCGGCGGCCGGCGGATCCGATTCGCCGCCGGTTAATTGTTGTCACCTCTGGACAGAATCAGTTAACACTCCTAATAATTGGCCAACTGTCGATATACCGACGTGGAGGCCACCCCCATGCGCCGCTCACTGATCCTGGCCGCGTCCGCCGTTCTCGCGGCCGCCGGCTCCACCGTCTACATAGCCTCGTCCGCGAGCGCCGCCGCGGCCTGCGTGCCGGCCTGGAACTCCACGGCCGTCTACGTCAAGGACAACCAGGCCTCGCAGAACGGCCACAACTACACCGCCAAGTGGTGGAACCAGAACGAGAGCCCCGCCACGCACAGCGGCCAGTGGGACGTCTGGATCGACAACGGCACCTGCGGCGGCACCACCCCGCCGACCACGCCGCCCACCACGACGCCGCCGACCACCCCGCCGACGACGCCGCCGACCACCCCGCCGACCACCCCGCCCACGTCGCAGCCCCCGGTGGCAGGGCTGCCGAAGCACGCGCTGATCGGCTACCTGCACTCCAGCTTCGCCAACGGCTCGGGCTACCTGCGGATGGCCGACGTGCCGGCCGACTGGGACATCATCAACCTGGCCTTCGGCGAGCCGACCAACGCGACCTCCGGCGACATCCGCTTCACCCTCTGCCCGGCGGCGGAATGCCCGGGCGTGGAGAGCGAGGCCGAGTTCATCGCCGCGATCAGGGCGAAGCGGGCGGCCGGCAAGAAGGTGCTGCTCTCGATCGGCGGCGCCAACGGCCAGGTTCAGCTGACCACGACCGCGGCACGCGACCGGTTCGTCACGTCGGTCAGCGCCATCATCGACAAGTTCGGGCTCGACGGCGTCGACATCGACTTCGAGGGCCACTCGCTGTCGCTCAACACGGGCGACACCGACTTCAAGAACCCGACCACCCCGGTGATCGTCAACCTCATCGCGGCCCTGCGGTCCCTGAAGTCCCGGTACGGCGCGAACTTCGTCCTGACCATGGCGCCCGAGACGTTCTTCGTCCAACTCGGATACCAGTACTACGGCTCGGGGCCGTGGGGCGGCCAGGACCCGCGGGCGGGCTCGTACCTCCCGGTCATCTACGCCCTGCGCAACGAGCTCACCGTCCTGCACGTGCAGGACTACAACTCGGGATCGATCATGGGTCTCGACAACCAGTACCACAGCATGGGCGGCGCCGACTTCCACATCGCGATGACGGACATGATGCTCGCGGGCTTCCCGGTGGCGGGCAACACGGCCAACATGTTCCCGGCCCTGCGCGAGGACCAGATCGCGTTCGGCGCGCCGTCCTCGGTCAGCGCCGGCAACGGCTACGTGGCGCCCGCCGGCGTTCAGCAGGCGGTCAACTGCCTGGTCAAGGGCGTGAACTGCGGCGGCTACACGGTGCGCAGCGGCACCAACCCGAACTTCCGCGGCCTGATGACCTGGTCGATCAACTGGGACCGGTTCTACAACTGGGAGTTCCGGATCAACCACGAGCCGTTCCTCAACGGCCTCGGCTGACCTGCCGCCCCGCCGTCCCCGCCGGAGCCGCACGGCCCGGTGGGGGCGGCGTTCGCGCCGTGACACGATGAACGCATGGATGGGCCGGTCGCGTTCGTGCTTGGCGGGGGTGGCGTGCTCGGCGCCGTACAGGTCGGCATGCTGCGCGCCCTCTTCCGGGCCGGCTACCGTCCCGACGTCGTGGTCGGCACGTCCATCGGCGCCGTGAACGGCGCGCTGGTCGCCGCCGACCCCTCCGAGGCCGTCACCGATCGGCTCGTCCGGCTCTGGTCCTCGCCCGAGGCGGCGGAGGTGTACGGCGACTCGCTGGCCCGGCAGCTGCGGCGCTTCGCCGCGCGGACCCACCTGCACTCGCCGCTGCCGCTGCGCCGCCTGCTCATCTCGGAGCTGGGTGAGGGCCGCGAGTTCGCCGACCTCAAGGTGCCCTTCCGCTGCTGCGCCGCCAGCATCGAGCGCGCCGCCGAGCACTGGTTCGACAGCGGGCCGCTGGTCGATGCCGTGCTCGCCTCCTCGTCCGTGCCCGGGCTGCTGCCGCCCATGGAGATCTCCGGCGAGCACTTCGTCGACGGGGGGATCGTCAATTCGATTCCGATCAGCGAGGCTGTGCGGGTGGGTGCCAAGCAGATCTTCGTGCTGCAGGTCGGGCGGATCGAGCGGCCGCTGGCGGTGCCCAGGCGGCCGTGGGAGGTGGCGCAGGTGGCGTTCGAGATCGCCCGGCGGCACCGGTTCGCGCGCGATGTTGCATCGCTGCCCGACGATGTACGGGTGCATGTGCTTCCGACCGGGGGCGGCGAGAGTCGCGACGACTCGCCGTGGGCCTACCGGGACATGGCGGCCGCCGGCCGGCGGATCAGCCGCGCCTATACCGCGTCGCGCCGCTACCTGGCCGCCGAGGTGACCGCCCGGCCCGACGGCGCCTGATGCTGCCGCCGGTCTGGGTCCGACGACTGGTGATCGCCCCGCTGGTCGTCGTGCTCGCCGTGCTGATGCTCACCACGCTGCCGGTCTGGCTGCTCGTGGCGCTGGTCGCGTCGCCGCTCGTGCCGGGGCACCTGCGGGTGCCGCGGCTGGTCTTCCTGGCGCTGGTCTACCTGGTGTGGGACGCGGCCGCGCTGGTCTGCCTCGCCGTCCTGTGGTTCGCGTCCGGGTTCGGGTGGAAGATCCGCAGCGCGGCGTTCCAGCGGGCGCACTACGTGCTCACCGGCCGGTTCCTCGGCGCGCTGTTCTGGCTGGCCAAGTGGTCCCTGCACCTGAGCGTCGACATCGTCGGCACCGACCCGGACACCGGCATGCCGGGGCGGCCGGAGATCGTGGTGAGCCGCCATGCCGGGCCCGGCGACTCGTTCATCCTGATCCACGGGCTGGTGAACTGGTTCGACCGGGAACCGCGGATCGTGCTGAAGGCGGCGCTGCAATGGGATCCGGCGGTCGACATCCTGCTCAACCGGCTACCCAACAGGTTCATCTCGCCCGGCCACACCCACACCCGCTCGCTGGAGCAGGAGATCAGCGACCTGGCCACGGGCCTGGACGACAACGACGCGTTCGTGATCTTCCCGGAGGGCGGCAACTTCACGCCGCGCCGGCGGATTCGGGCGATCGCGTTTCTGCGCGACCGGGGGATGGCGGACATCGCCGCGCGGGCGGAGGGCCTGCGCAACGTGCTGCCGCCGAAGCCGACCGGGCTGTTCACGGCGATCGACGCCGCGCCGGACGCCGGGGTCATCTTCTGCGCGCACACCGGGCTGGACCGCATGATCACGGTCGGCGACGTGTGGCGGGAGCTGCCGATGGACAAGCAGCTGGTGATGCGGTTCTGGAGCGTGCCGCCGGAGGAGATCCCGGTCGACGAGGAGGAGCGCGTGCACTGGCTCTACGACTGGTGGGCGCGGATCGACGCCTGGATCGAGGAGAACAAGCCGCGGCCCCGGCCGCTCGGCACCGACTGGACGGCGCGGCGCCGGGTGGCTCCCTGAGGAGTACCACCCGGCGCCGCGGAACCGGAGGTGTCAGCCGCCCAGGCTGGTGTAGAGGCTGTCCGGCGCCTCGGTGATCTCAGTCGCGGCGGGCTTCTTCGCCTCGACCTTGACGCCGTAGTCGGTGTAGAGCGTCTCGAGCGGCGGGGTCGGCCGGCCGTTGACCGCCGGGAGCTGCAGGGTCAGCGCCGTCAGTCGGCCCTGGTCGTCGAGGCCCGCGGTGAACGGCACGTCCTGCGCCTGCGCGCCCCAGGTGTCGATCATCTTCTGGTCGACGCCCGCGACGCCGGCCGCCTTGGACAGGTCGAGGGTGCCCCGGTAGCTGCGCGAGTCGACCTTCTCGACGTTCGTGGTGGAGGTCAGCAGCTTGGCCGTGTCGGCCGGGTCGATCTGGCCGGGTCGCAGGCCGACGTTGGCGCCCTCGGGCAGGCGGGACACGTCGACGTGCGTCCAGGTGCCCGGCTTGGTGATCCCGTCGACCTGTAGGTAGAGGTCCTGGTCCAGGAGCAGGGTCTTGATCTTGATCTCGGTGTTCGGCCCGGCCGCGGTGAGCTCGGCGGTGCCGACGCCGTTCGGTGCGTCCATCTGGCTGTTCAGCTTGAGGCCTGGCCCGGAGGTCATGGTGACCCGGAAGCTGGTGGTGCCGAGCGCGGCGGCGGCCGAGGCCAGCTCGGCCGCGGCGGCCGGATCGGCCGGTCCCGTGCTGCCGGTGGCGCTGGGTGCCGGCGCCGAGGCGCCGCCGCCCGGTGCGGCGCCGTTCTCTGCCGCGCAGCCGCTCACCGCGAGTGCGGCCGCGGCGATCGTTGCGAGGCCGAGTCCGGCGAGTCGTGGCGTCCGCATGTCGGTCCTTCCTGCCCTGCCGGTCGTCCGGGGGTGACGACGGTCGACAGGTGCAGTGCCCGATGCGGCTGCCGTGCAAACGGACACCGGCGACACCCTCGCCCGGGCCGTCACGGTCCGGGGGCGGCCGGGCACTAAGGTTGAGTCATGGCTGACCTGCTCGACGCCGACTCCGTACGCAGTGCCGTTGCCGTCCTCGACGGCTGGGAGGGCGGGACCGACGCGATCGTGCGTACCGTTGGCCTACGTAGTTTTCCCGCCGCGATAGCGGTGGTCGACCGGGTCGCGAAGGTTGCGGAAGAGATGGATCACCACCCGGACATCGACATCCGCTGGCGGACCCTGACCTTCCGCTGCGTCACGCATTCGGCCGGGGGCGTCACCACGCGCGACATCGCCCTGGCCAACCGCATCGACCGCATCCTCGCCGACGCGTCCTAAGCGCCCTGATTCGCCGCGCGCGGGGGCCAGACGGCATGATGGCCGGAGGTAGCCGCATGCGCACGTTCAGGGAGGCTTCGTGAGATTCGAGGTCAGCAAGGTCCTCGACGCCATCGAGGCCCGGCTCACCACCGACCCGGCCCTGGCCCGCGCCGTGGTCGACCTTTCCGAGATCGTGCGCTACGCCGACCTCGACGGTGGTCGCCCGGCCAGCATGCTGCGGCTGGGCCTGGTCATCGACGCGCTGGGCCGGCACGTCTCGGAGGAGAACGTGCCGGTGTACGCGGTGGTACCGCGCGGCCTGCTCTCCGACGCCGACCTCACCTCGAACGAGCGCATGGTGGTCCGGCGCTGGGCCGACGACGGCGTCGTCGAGGTGGTTCCGCAGCTCGACGACCGGGTCCTCGAGGTGGCCGAGCTGCTCGGCCTGCCCGTGCTGACCCGCAACCGCGCCGAACAGTTCCGGGACCGCCGCCCGTGGGTCGAGGAGCCGGGCCGGCTGCTCGCCGCGGTCGCCGGCGCGGCCGGACCGGTGCTGGTGGCCCGCGTCGGGCGCGGGGAGATCCCGGCCGTCGGCGAGCCGTCCCCGATGGGCAAGAAGCTGCTCGCCCGGGTCTGGAGCTGCCCCGAGTCGAACTGCAACGCCTTCGACTCCGGCGGCGACCCGGACAGCCCGTTCGCCGACATGCGCAAGGTGACCGCGCCGGTCGCCCAGCCGCCGCCGTCCCTGCGCTCGGGCGCGCCGACCTGCCCCCGGCACGGCGCGCGCCTGCGCGACTCCGGCCCCCGGCCGGCGGTGGAGGTGCTGTCGGTCCGCATCGACGGCGTCGTGCGCCAGCGCTTCGTGGTGTCGGAGGACAAGCCGGTCGTGGTGGGCCGCGCGCCGGAGGGCGGCGGCGTCATGCTCGGCCAGTGGCTGACCGAGGACGCCCGGAAGTGGATCAGCCGCGGCCACGTGCGCCTGTCGCTGCGGGGCGGCGAGCTGACGGCACAGGACGTGAGCACCAACGGCACCGGGATCCGCCCGGGCGGCACGCTGGACGACGACCAGCGGATCACCCTGAACCGCGACGAGACCCGCACCCTGGCGGCGAACGACGTGGTGGAGCTCTACGGCGGCGTCAACGTGGGCCGCGCCAAGCTGTGGTCTACGGGCGGCGTCACGCAGCCGTCGTCGGTCATGGCGGAGGCGCCGACGATGGCCATCCGCAAGTTCGAGCGGTAGGGGAGGCGGCTGGCGGGCCGCCTCCCCTGCCGGCCTTACGCCAGGATCGCGGCGAGCTGCGCTACCGCGTGGTCCAGCTCCTGCTCGGTGACGACCAGCGGCGGCGCCAGCCGGATCGTCGAGCCGTGGGTGTCCTTCGCCAGCACCCCGCGCGCGGCGAGCCGCTCGACGACCTGCCGGCCGGTCATGATCGCCGGGTCGATATCGACGCCGGCCCAGAGGCCCCGCCCGCGCACGGCGAGCACGCCCTTGCCGACCAGGGCGTTGAGGCCCTCGTGCAGCCGGGCGCCCAGCCGCGCGGAGCGCTCCTGGAACTCGCCGGTCTCCAGCAGCCGGACCACCGCGGCGCCGACCGCGCAGGCCAGCGGGTTGCCGCCGAAGGTCGAGCCGTGCTCGCCGGGCTTGAGCACGCCGAGCACGTCGGCGTTCGCCGCGACGGCCGACACCGGCACGATGCCGCCGCCGAGCGCCTTGCCCAGCAGGTACATGTCCGGCACGACCGCCTCGTGCTCGATCGCGAAGGTCTTGCCGGTCCGGCCCAGGCCGGACTGGATCTCGTCGGCGATGAACAGCACGTTGGAGTCGTCGCACAGCTTGCGCACGCCGGCGAAGTAGCCCGCGGGCGGCACCAGCACGCCGGCCTCGCCCTGGATCGGCTCGAGCAGCACGGCCACCGTGTTCGGGGTGATCGCGCCGGCCAGCGCGGCCAGGTCGCCGTACGGGACGATCCGGAAGCCCGGGGTGTACGGCCCGAAGTCGTCGCGCGCGTCGGTGTCCGTGGAGAAGCTGATGATCGTCGTGGTCCGGCCGTGGAAGTTGCCGTCCGCGACGATGATCTCGGCCTGGCCGTCCGGCACGCCCTTGACCTGGTAGCCCCACTTGCGGGCGACCTTGATGCCGGTCTCGACGGCCTCGGCGCCGGTGTTCATCGGCAGCACCAGGTCCTTGCCGCAGAGCTCGGCCAGCCCGCGGCAGAAGTCGGCGAACTGGTCGTGCACGAACGCCCGGCTGGTCAGCGTGAGGCGGTCCAGCTGCGCGTGCGCGGCGTTGATCAGGTCGGGGTGCCGGTGGCCGAAGTTCAGCGCCGAGTAGCCGGCGAGGAAGTCGAGGTAGCGGCGGCCGTCGACGTCGGTGACCGAGGCACCCTCGGCGTCGGCGATGACGACCGGCAGCGGGTGGTAGTTGTGTGCGGTCCAGCGCTCGGCGTCGGCCAGGGCGGCGGGCGTACGCAGGTCAAGGTCGGTCACGATCGAACCTCCAGGGTGCAGCACTTCGGTCCGCCGCCGGCCTTGCGCAGCTCGGACACGTCGACGCCGACCGTCTGGTAACCGCGCTCGCGCAGGGCGGCGGTCAGCGCGGTGGCCTGCACCGGCAGTACCACGGTACGTCCGTCGCTGACGGCGTTGAGGCCCAGCACCTCGGCGTCGGCCGGGGTGGCGATGACCGCGTCGGGGAAGAGCCGGCGCAGGACGGCCTGCGAGCCCGGCGAGAACGCGGACGGCAGGTAGGCGACGTTGCGCTCGTCCAGCACGCACAGCGCGGTGTCGAGGTGGTAGTACGCCGGGTCGACCAGCTGCAGCGTGATCACCGGGCGGCCGAAGACCTCCTGGGTCTGCGCGTGCGCGGCGTGGGCGGTGCGGAAGCCGGTGCCGGCCAGCAGCACGTCGCCGGCGAGCAGGATGTCGCCCTCGCCCTCGTTGGTGTGCTTGGACTCGAACACCTCGAAGCCGTTGCCGGCGAACCAGGCGGCGTACGCCGGGGCCTCGTCGGCCCGCTCGGCGTCGCGGAACTGCACGGCGAGCACCTTGCCGTCGACGACGGTGGCGCCGTTCGCGGCGAAGACCATGTCGGGCAGGCCGGCCAGCGGATCGATCAACTCGACGGTGTGGCCCAGGTCGAGGAACGTCTGGCGCAGGTTCTCCCACTGGCTGACGGCCAGGGCGTTGTCGTAGGGCGCCGTCGGATCCATCCACGGATTGATCCGGTACGTGACGGCGAAGTGCGTGGGCCGGCACATGAGGTAGCGGCGCGGGGTGGCGATGGGCGTCATGCCGAAACGGTATGCGTGAAGTGCCTGCGTACGCCCTAGAACAACCATGCGCGAGGCGGCGGATCGTTGCGTGATCCGAGCCTCGCGCGAAGATTCGTTGTGTGTCGCCGGCGGGGGTTCCGGGCGGGGCGGCCGCCTGGCCGCCCCGGTTCCGGATTCACCCGCGACGCATCGTCGCCGGCAAACGTCGTAGGCCCGTCAGAAGCGGTTCACCACCTGAGCGTCGAGCCATTCCCGGACGCTGGTCACCGGCTGCATGTCGGTGCCGAGCCAGGAGAGCGAGCCGGTCAGGGCGAAGACGCCGACGACGATCGCGCCGAGCGAGAGCGCCATGCCGATCAGCGCGTCGGTCTTGCCGGCGATGTGCCGCTTGCCGGTCGCGGAGATGCCGCCGAGCGAGAGGATCAGGCCGAGGACGGCCAGGCCGATGCCGTACCCCAGGAGCGGCCCGGAGAGCACGAGCAGGGCGGCGGCGACGCTGACGATGAGCCCGAGGGTGGCCAGCAGGCTCGCCCGCGGCTTGGGCCCGGCGACGACGGGCCGGTCGGTGTCCGGGCGGGCCGGCTCGCGGGTGGGCGGCTTCAGGTCGGGGCTGTTCAGGTCGGTGTCGGCGGGGCGGTTGGCCACCAGGGTCTGGCCCTCGGCCGGCCGGCGGCGCTCGACGACCGTGGGAGGCTCGGTGGGCGGGGGTGTCACGGTCGGGGGGTCGGTCCGGGGGCGCACCGGATCGGTGGAGCCGGTGGAGCCGGTGGAGCCGGTGGCCACGGCCGGACGATCGGTGGTGTCGGACTGACGGGAGAATGTCGGGATTTTCACGTCAGCACCTCCTCAGGTCTAGGCGGGTATGTCGTCCCGGCTATACCCCGAAGGCCCGAAGGTGACACCACGCGGCGCGACGGGCGCCCGGATCGACCGGGCGCCCGTCGCGGAAAACGCGTCAGACCAGGGCGGACGTCGCCGACACGTCGGCGGCCTTGGCGATCACGTGGTCGACGATGCCGTAGTCCTTCGCCTCCTGGGCGGTGAACCAGCGGTCGCGGTCGGAGTCGATGCCGATCTCCTCCGGGGTGTGCCCCGTGTGGAACGCGATCCGTTCGTTCATGACCTTCTTGATGTGCAGCATGCTCTCGGCCTGGATGGCGATGTCCGCGGCGGTGCCGCCGATGCCGCCGGAGAGCTGGTGCATCATCACCCGTGCGTGTGGCAGCGCGTAGCGCTTGCCGGGGGTGCCGGCGCAGAGCAGGAACTGGCCCATCGAGGCCGCCATGCCCATCGCGATCGTGGCCACGTCGTTCTTGATGTACTGCATCGTGTCGTAAACGGCCATGCCCGCGCTGATGGAACCGCCCGGCGAGTTGATGTAGAGGGCGATGTCCTTCTCGCTGTCGGCCGAGGCCAGCACCAGCAGCTGTGCGCAGATGCGGTTGGTCACCTCGTCGTTGACCTCGCTGCCGAGGAAGATGATGCGCTCCCGGAGCAGCCGCTCGAAGACCTGGTCGTCAAACGATGCGCCACCCGCCCGCATCGCGATCTCGTCAACACTCATGGACCCACCCTCTCATTCGACGTTTACACCTTCCCCGGTAGTGGCCGGGGAACCCAGCGATTCTCCTCAGGGCGAAAGCCCGGCTAGGGTTCTCGGGTGCCAGAGGGACACACCATTCACCGGCTCGCCGCGCGGCATCGGGCGCTCTTCGCCGGCCGCTCGGTCGAGGTAGCCAGCCCGCAGGGCCGGTTCGCCGCCGGGGCGGCCCGCCTCGACGGCCGGACCCTGATCGATACCGAGGCGTACGGCAAGCACCTGTTCCATCACTTCGAGGGCGCCGCGACGCTCCACGTCCACCTGGGGCTCTACGGCAAGTTCGCCGACGGCGAGCCGCCCGTGCCGGCACCCGTCGGGCAGGTGCGGATGCGGATGGCCGACGAGCGGCACTGGCTCGAGCTGCGCGGCCCGACCGCCTGTGAGGTGCTCGATCCCGGCCTGGTCGCCGCGCTGCGCGCGCGGCTGGGCCAGGACCCGCTGCGCGACGACGCCGACCCCCGGATCGCGTACGCCCGGATCGCCACCGCGACCAGGCCGCTCTTCGCCCTGCTGATGGACCAGGCCATCGTCGCCGGGTGCGGCCTCATCTACGCCAACGAGGTGCTCTTCCGGGCCGGCCTCGCGCCGACCGTCCCGGGCCGCCTGATCGGCGCGCGGCGCTGGGACGAGCTCTGGAACGACCTGCGCGCCCTCATGAAGGAGGGCGTCCTGTCCGGCCGGATCGACACCGTCCACACCGCGCACACGCCCGAGGCGATGCGGCGGGCGCCGCGGGTCGACCGGCACGGCGGCGAGGTCTACGTCTACCGCCGTCCCGGGCAGCCGTGCCTGGTCTGCGGCACCCCGATCGCCCGGGGCCCGCTCGCCGGGCGCAACCTCTACTGGTGCCCCGCCTGTCAGGCGTCCGAGGCCGGCTGAGCGGCGGGCGCCGCGGCCGGTGCCTCGGCGGGCGGCGCCTCGGCCGCGGGCGGCTCGGCGGCGGGCTGCTCCGCCGGCGGCTTGGGCTCGGACGGCAGGCCGAGCTCGAACCTGTCGACCAGCCACGGCAGCAGCTCGTCGTAGGCCCGGATGGTGTCGGGCTGGTTGAAGTCGTGCGACAGCACGATCGAGCCCGGCCGGACCTCGTTCTGCACGCTCTTGACGATCTTGTCGATGTGCGCCGCGTCGTCGTCCTTCTCGAGGTGCTCCCAGTCGCGGGGGTCGACCTCCCAGTACAGGGAGGTCATGCCGTCCTGGTACGCCGTCTCGACGAGCGCGTCGGTGAAGTTGCCGCCGGGCGCGCGGAAGAACGGGATCGCCGCACCCGGCACCGCCGCGTGGATGGCGTCGTTGGTGCGCCGCAGGTCGGCGCGGATCTTGCCCCGCTTGTCCTTGCCGATCGTGAAGCTGTGGTTCCAGGTGTGGTTGCACAGGGTGTGCCCGGCGACGGCGATCTGCCGGACCAGGTCCGGGTACTTGCGTACCTGGTCGCCGACCAGGCAGAAGGTCGCCTTGACCTGGTATTTCGCGAGCAGCTCGAGGATCTTCGGGGTCTGCACGGGGTCGGGGCCGTCGTCGAAGGTGAGCGCGACGGCGGCCGTGCCGGTGGTGCGCAGCGACTTGGCCGGGCCGGTGCCGTTCGGCACCAGGATCGCCGGTGCGCCGGCCGTCGCGCCGGCCGCGGACTTTGCCGGTGCGGGCTTGGCGCCCTCGGTGCCGGCGGGCGCCGGTGAGGACGGCCCGGCGGGCGCGCCGGCCTGCTCGGCGCGGTCGGACTGACCGGCCGGCTTCTCCTTCTTCTTCGGCGCCTTGGGCGCCTTGACGATCGCCTGGCCGGCCGCGTTCACCGGGTTGATGTCGACGCCGCCGCCCTGCTGCATCGGCACGACGATCAGCATCAGTCCGATCGCGACCAGGGAGGCGAGCAGCGCCTGCTGCCGGCGCCGGCCGACGAGCAGCCACGACTCGATCGGCAGGGTGCCGGGTGCGCGGTGCGTGCCGGTGACGGGCCGGCGGCCGGTGTCCGCAAGGGCCCAGTCGCGGACCGCGCCGGCCGCGTCCAGGACCACGGGCAGCGGCCGCACGGTGATGGCCAGCGGGTCGGCGGCCTTGGCGTGCCGGCCGCCGGCCGAGCGCCGCGGCGCCGAGCTCGCCGACCGGGTGGGGCTGTCGACTGTGGCGCCGCGCGGGGCGAGCGCCAGGGCGACCCGCCGCCCGCCGGCGATCCGGATCGACGCGGGAGGCCGCAGCACCGTGGCGTCGGCCAGCGATTCGGGCCGTCGGTGCCGCCCTCTCGCGGTCTCGCCCTCGAGGACCTGGACGTGCGGGAATCCGCCGGTCGTCGCGGTGAGCGCGTCGCCACTGCGGGCGCGCGACGCCGTCCGGGCCGCGTGCCGCGGTCCGGACTTCGGCTCCGAGCGGGAGGGTGGGTGCGGCGGCATCCGTCATGCCTACCCGGTTACAAGATCGAAGACGATACCACATTCGTGATCATCGAGTGACCGGAAGTAATCAGTGCCGCTCAGGGCGTTGCGCACAGAGTGGATTCATGACGACACATCGGACCATATGCGTCAGCCCGCGGCGTGCACCGCCTCGGTTGCCTTGCGCGCCGCGATCAGCACCGGATCCCAGACGGGCGAGAACGGCGGCGCGTAGCTCAGGTCCAGCGCCGTCATCTCCTCCACCGGCATCCGGTTCCAGACCGCGATCGCCAGGGCATCGACGCGCTTGGCCGCCTCCTCGCGGCCGACGATCTGCGCGCCGAGCAGGATGCCGGTCCGGCGCTCGGCGATCAGCTTGATCACCATCGGGACGGCGCCGGGGTAGTAGCCCGCGCGGTTGGTCGACTCCACCGAGGCGGTGACGTACTCGAAGCCCGCCTGCGCCGCCTCGGACTCGGTGAGCCCGGTGCGGGCCACCTCGAGATCGCAGACCTTGGTCACCGCGGTCCCGATCACGCCGGGGAAGGTGGCGTACCCGCCGCCGATGTTGATGCCCGCGACCCGGCCCTGCTTGTTGGCGTGGGTGCCGAGCGGGATGTGCACCGGCCGCCCGCTGACCCGGTGCACGGTCTGCACGCAGTCGCCGGCCGCCCAGAGCCCGTCGACGTGGCCGTCCGGCCCGACGACCCGCATCCGCAGGTCGGTGCGCAGCCCGCCGGTCACCCCGAGCGGGATGCCGGACTCCGCGGCGAGCGCGGTGTTCGGGCGTACGCCGAGGCCGAGGACCACGATGTCGGCCGGCAGCGTGCCGTCCGGGGTGACCACCGCCGACACCCGGCCGTTCGCCGTCTCCAGGCCGCGCACCGGGGTCCGGGTCCGGACCTCGATGCCCAGGCCGCGGATCGCCTCGCCGACCCGCTCGCCCATGTCCTCGTCGACCGTGGACATCGGCTGCGGCGAGCGCTCCAGCAGGGTCACCTCGAGCCCGCGCCGGACCATCGCCTCGGCCATCTCCACGCCGATGTAGCCGCCGCCGATGACCACCGCCCGGCGCGGCGCCGGCTCACGGCCGAGCCAGTCCTGCACGGCGGCGCCGTCGTCGAGGGTCTGCACGCCGAACACGCCGCCGGCGTCGACGCGCGCCCAGTCGGGCGTCACGGGCACCGCGCCGGCCGCGTACATCAGCTGGTCGAAGCCCTCCCGGAGCTCGCCGCCGCCGTCGAGGTCCCGCGCGGTCACCTCGCGCCGCCGCAGGTCGATCGCGACCACCTCGTGCCGGGTCCGGACGTCGATGCCGGCCTCGCGCAAGGCCTCCGGGGTGCGGGCGATCAGCGGGTCGAGGCCCTCGACGACCCCGCCGATCCAGTACGGGATCCCGCACGCCGAGTACGAGGTGAAGCGGCCCCGCTCGAACGCGACGATCTCCAGCTCGCCGGGGCCCATCCGCTTGCGGGCCTGCGACGCGGCGGACATCCCGGCCGCGTCGCCGCCGATCACGACGAGCTTCACCGCTCGCACCTGGTGGCGGCGGCGAGCCAGTCGACCACGTCCGCGACCGTGCCTTGGCGCGACAGCAGTGCGCGCTGCCGGGCGGCGCCGGTTCCCCGGTCGCGCAGGCGCCCGAGCAACTCGGCGGCCGTCTCGAGGTCGCCGTGGCGTTCCAGCTCCGGGCTCACGTACTCGAAGAGCTGGCGCATCAGCTTCCACGCCGGCCGGGTCTGCCGGGTGGCCATGTCGATGTTCAGGCCCTCGAGCCCGTCGTGCGCGGCCCGCCAGTGCGCGGCCATCAGCAGCGGATGCGGCACGTTGGAGGCCGGCCGTCCGTCGCGGACCTCGCGCAGGAGCGTCGCGACCAGGCCGCGGGCGAGCGCGGCCAGCAGCATCGCGTCGTCGACGGTGGGGCAGACGTCGCCCATCCGGATCTCGACCGTCGGGTAGTTGGCCGACAGTCGGGCGTACCAGTAGAGCATCCCCTTGTCGAGCATCGCGCCGCTCGCGACGAGGTCGGAGACCAGCGTCTCGTACTGCTCGTGCGACTCCAGGTACGGCGTCGGGCCCACCGTCGGCCAGCGCTCCCACAGCAGCGAACGCCAGCTCGCGTACCCGGTGTCGTGTCCGCCGGAGAGCGGCGAGTTGGCGGTCGCGGCCTGAAAGATCGGCATCCACGGCCGCAGATGGTTGAGGATCTGCACGCCGGTGTCCGGGTCGGGGACGCTGACGTGCACATGCATGCCGTTCAGCCCCGAACCGGGGGACAGGTCGCCGAAGTGCTCGTGTATCCGGCGGTAGCGCGGCTCGTCGACCATCCGTGCCCGTGGCCCCGACGCCGGCGCGGCCCCGACGGCGACCAGGCGGGCGCCGGCCCGCACGGCGCTGGCGGCGAGCCCGGCCCGCAGCCACGTCATCGAGTCGCGCAGGTCGCGCAGCTCGAGCTGCGGCGGGCTGGCCGACTCGATCTGGCTGCGGATGATCTCGTGCTGCACCGAGCCGCGGAGGTCGTCGGGAAGCTCGGCGAAGACGTCCTCGACCGCCTCGACGGCCCGCGGCTCGACGGCGTCGACGAGCAGGTACTCCTCCTCGACGCCGAGCGTGAGCAGACCCCGCGCCTCGGCCCGCCCGGCCATCTCCTCGGTGATCGTCATCGTCGGGGCCGCACGCTCCGGAGTCGCCATGTCTTTGTTCTACCCGTTCGCCGCCGGGCGAACACCGCCGTTTGTGTACCCGGCGTAGCCTCGGGCGCATGCTGCTGCTGGGGTTCTGGGTGCTCGCCGCCGTGCAGAGCCCCGCGCCCGGAACCGCGGCATCGCTCGTGCTCGGCCTCGCCGCGGTCGCGGCGGCCATGCTGGTGGTGCTCGCCGCGGCCGTCCGCATGGTCCCGGCGCCGCGCCCCGCCGCCGCGGGCCCGGCCCGCGGCGCGCGGACCCGCGCGAGCCGGCTGCCCCGCCTGCTGGACCCCGGCGCGGCCGGGCGGCCGCGTCCCCGGGCGCCGGGTGCGTGCCCGGCGGTCCCGCTCCCACGCCTCGCCGCGGGCTGATCGCGCCCCTTCGGGAGTCCCACCGCCTCCGCGTCCATCCTTTCGCTCGGACCGCAGGGGTACGCCCATGTCGATTTCCGCCGCGCTGGACGCCGTCGTCGGCGTCGCGCACTCCGCCCTCGAGGGTCTGCACACCCTCCTGATGCCGATCGCCGGCGGGCTCGCCCCGGCGCTCGCGATCGTCGTGTTCACCGTCGCCGTACGGCTGGCGATCAGCCCGCTCAGCTGGCTGCAGGCCCGCTCGGCCCGGCGCGGCGCCGCGCTGGCGCCCCAACTCGCCGAGCTGCAGAAGAAGCACCGCGACGACCCGGTGGCGCTGGCCACCGCGACGCTGGCGCTGCGCCGGGCTCACGGTGCCGGCCCGTTCGCCGCGCTGCTGCCGGCGCTCGCGCAGGCGCCGTTCTTCATGCTGATGTTCCACCTGGTGCGGCCCGGGCCGGGCGTGCCGGTCGGCGTGCTCGGCGGGCACCTGGCCGGGGTGCCGCTGACCGCGCACCTCGCCGCCGGGCTGCCGGTCTTCGCCGTCCTGGCGGTGCTCGCCGCCGGGCTCGCGTGGTGGTCGTCGCGCCGCGTGCGGCGGATGACGGCCGGCGCCGATGCCGGTGCGGTCGGACGGGTCATGTCGCTGCTGCCGTTCCTCACGGTCGCGGTGGTGCTGTGGCTGCCGCTCGCGGGCGCCCTCTACCTGGTCACCTCGACCGCCTGGACCGCGCTGGAGCAGCTCGTTCTACGCCGTCATTGATCGACAGCGTCCAACGTGTCCAGCCGGCACACCGTTTTCTCACCTTCGCCGACGGTCAGTCGGCCGACTTCGTGAACGTGAACTGGATCCGATTCCGCAGGTAGCGGCTTTCTTCAATACGTAGTGGTAAGGGCCGAGGGCGCGACCTGCGCCCTCGGCCCGGACGCCTTAAGGAAGTTTAAGGTCGCCGGGGCCTGGACTTGCATTGTTAACAGTCCTAATAATTGACGAACCTAACTGTTCGACGTGGAAGGCCCACCCCCATGCGCCGATCCCTTGCCCTGGCCGTATCCGCCGCGCTGGCGGCCGCCGGCTCCGCCGTCTACATAGCCTCGTCCGCGAGCGCCGCCGTGGCGTGTGCCCCGGCGTGGAGCGCGTCGACGGTCTACGTGAAGGACAACACCGCCTCCTACCAGGGCAAGAACTACACCGCGAAGTGGTGGACGCAGGGCGAGGTGCCGAGCGCCAGCGGCCAGTGGGACGTCTGGGCCGACAAAGGCGCCTGCGGCGGTACCACCCCGCCGACCACACCCCCAACGACCACGCCCCCCACGACCCCGCCGACCACGCCGCCGACCACACCCCCCACGACCCCTCCCACGACGCCGCCCACCACGCCGCCCGGCGGAGCGCTCCCGGCGCACTTCATCACCGGGTACTGGCAGAACTTCGACAACCCGGCCAACGAGATCAAGCTGGCCGCCGTCCCCGCCAACTACGACCTGATCGCCGTCGCGTTCGCGGACGCCACCGGTACGCCGGGCGCGGTCTCGTTCACCATCGACCCCGGGCTCTCCGCCTCCGTCGGCGGATACACCAACGAGCAGTTCAAGGCCGACGTCGCCACGCTGCACTCGCGCGGCAAGAAGGTCGTCATCTCGGTCGGCGGCGAGCGGGGCTCGGTCGCCGTCAACGACGCCGCCGCCGCGACCAACTTCGCCAACTCGGTCCACTCGCTGATGCAGACGTACGGCTTCGACGGCGTCGACATCGACCTGGAGAACGGGCTCAACCCGACGTACATGGGCCAGGCGCTGCGCAGCCTGCGCGGCAAGGTCGGCGCCAACCTGATCATCACGATGGCGCCGCAGACCATCGACATGCAGAACCCGGCCGGCTCGTACTTCAAGCTCGCGCTCGACATCAAGGACATCCTCACGGTCGTGCACACGCAGTACTACAACTCCGGCGCGATGCTCGGCTGCGACCAGAACGCGGCGTACGGCCAGGGCACTGTCAACTTCCTGGTCGCACTCGCCTGCATCCAGCTGGAGTCCGGGCTGCGGCCCGACCAGGTCGCCCTCGGCCTGCCGGCCACCACCAGCGCGGCCGGCGGCGGCTACGTCTCGCCGTCCGTGGTCAACCAGGCCCTCGACTGCCTGGCCCGCGGCACCAACTGCGGCTCGTTCCGCCCGCCGCGCACCTACCCCGGCATTCGCGGCGCGATGACCTGGTCCATCAACTGGGACGTCACGGCCGGCAACGGCTGGGCCAACACCATCAAGCCCCACCTCTCCACCCTGCCCTGAACACCAGCCCCCACTGGAAGGGAAGAATCCCCATGCGACCGAGAAAGCTGTACCCGGCCCTACTGGCGATGACGCTGGCCGTCGCCGGCGTCGGCGCCACGGTGGTCCTCGCGCCCGGCGCCTCCGCGGCCGCGGCCTGCGCACCGGCCTGGAACTCCACGGCCGTCTACGTCAAGGACAACCAGGCCTCGCAGAACGGCCACAACTACACCGCCAAGTGGTGGAACCAGAACGAGAGCCCCGCCACGCACAGCGGCCAGTGGGACGTCTGGATCGACAACGGCACCTGCGGCGGCACCACCCCGCCGACGACACCGCCGACCACCGGCCCGACCACGCCGCCGACCGGCACCAAGATGGCGGCCGCGCCGTACATCTACCCCGGCTGGGGCAACCCGCCCGCGCCGTCGACCGTCATGAACGCGACCGGCATCAAGGCCTTCACCATCGCGTTCGTGCTCGCCAACGGGTGCAACCCGGTCTGGGACGGCGAGGGCGGCCTGACCGGCGGCGTGCACGAGAGCACCATCAACGCGATCAAGGCGGCCGGCGGCACCGTGGTCCCGTCGATCGGCGGCTGGCAGGGCAACAAGCTCGGCCCGAACTGCGCGACGCCCGAGGCGCTCGCCGGCGCGTACCAGCGGGTCATCAACGCGTTCGGCCTCAAGGCGATCGACATCGACATCGAGAACTACGACGAGTTCGAGAACTACACGGTCGCGGACCGGATCGTCGGCGCCCTGAAGATCATCAAGCAGAACAACCCGGGCGTGAAGACGATCCTCACCTTCGGCACCACGACCAGCGGCCCGAACAGCCACGGCATCCGCCTGATCAACCAGACCAAGGCGCTGGGCGCCAACATCGACATCTACACCATCATGCCGTTCGACTTCGGCGGCGGCGCCAACATGTACACCAGCACCGTCAACGCCTCCGAGGGCCTGAAGAACCAGCTCAAGTCGACCTTCGGGTGGAGCGACGCGCAGGCGTACGCGCACATGGGCATCTCCGGCATGAACGGCCTGTCGGACCAGCAGGAGGTCACCACCCCGGCGACCTGGACCCAGATCCGCGACTACGCGAAGAGCAAGAACCTCGCCCGGTTCTCGTTCTGGGCGGTCAACCGTGACCGCGGCTGCCCCGGCGGCGGCGTGGTCTCCAACTGCAGCGGCATCGCGCAGTCCGACTGGGAGTTCACCCGGATCAGCGCGGGCTTCTGACCGAGCCGTCGGCGCGCGGCCACGGATTCAGTTCTCCGTGGTCGCGCGCCGGCGTTTGCGCGCCTTCTTGAACGCCCACGCGCCGATCATGAGGGCGATCAGGGCGATGATCGCGTAGTCGAAGTAGCGGCTGTACTCCTCGAGCTGCTGCCAACGGGTGCCGAGCGCGTAGCCCCCGCCGATGAACAGGCAGTTCCAGATGCCGCTGCCGATCGCGGTCAGCAGGGTGAACGTGCCCAGGTTCATGTGGTTGGCGCCGGCCGGGATCGACACCAGGCTGCGGATCACCGGCGCCATCCGGCCGAACAGGACCGCGCCCTTCTCGTGCCGCTCGAACCACCGGTCGGCGGTGTTCAGGTCGTCGGCGTCGACCAGCGGGATGCGATCCAGCCAGCGCTTCAGGCGCTCCTCGCCGATCGCGTACCCCAGCCAGTAGAGCGCGAGCGCGCCCAGCACCGAGCCCGCCGTCGCGGCGATGGTGACCAGCACGACGTTGATCCGGCCCTGGCTGGCGAGGTAGCCCGCCATGGACAGGACGACCTCGCTCGGGATCGGCGGGATCAGGTTCTCCAGCGCGACGAGCAGGCCGACGCCCACCGCACCGAGCGACTCGATGACCGATGCCACCCATCCGGTCAGGCCGCCCAGCTGGCTGGGCGAGGTCTCGGCCGCCAGGGGATACGGCACGCTCATCGGCTCTCCTTCGCTGTAGTTCGGGGGTTACCCACGATCCAGCGTACGAACCGCCGCGCCGCGGTGGTCCGGGATGGCGCGGCGGCGGTAGTGTCCCGGCCCGATGGAAACGTTGAGCACGCGCGGGCGCACGGTCCGGGTGGCGGTGACCGCGCTCGGGGCGCTGCTGCTGCTCCTGGGCACCTTCTGGGGCCAGGACGACGACTTCCCGTTCGGGCCGTTCCGGATGTACTCCACCGCACCGGACCCGAACGCGGACGCACCGGACACCCGGGTCGAGGGCGTCGATACCACCGGGCGGACGGTCGTGCTCACCGAGGCCAACAGCGGCCTGCGGCGGGCCGAGATCGAGGGCCAGCAGCAGGCCTACATCGACGACCCCGGCCGGCTGCGCCAGGTCGCGGCGGCCTACGCCGAGAAGAGCCCGGGCGCCGCGCCCCTGCGGACCGTGCGGATCGTCATCCGCTGGGAGGGCATCGAGCACTCGCGGCCGACCGGCACCAGCCGGGACGAGACCATCGCGACCTGGACGGCGCCGTGAAGAGGATCGCCGGCTGGCTGACCGAGCCCGTGCCGCTCGGGCGGATCGCCGCCTTCCGCACCCTGATCTACCTGTTCGTCGCCGCCGACCTGGTGGTGTTCACGCCCTGGGTGCGCCACCACGCCACCACCCCGACCGACCTCTACGAGCCGCTGCTGGTCGGGCGGCTGCTGCACCTGCCGACGCCGACCCCGCTGCTCGTGCACGGCGTCTTCTGGGCGCTGCTGCTGCTCGCGCTCGCCGCGGCGACCGGGCGCGCGCCGCGCCTGCTCGGCTGGACCGTCTTCGCGCTCTACTTCGAGTGGATGGTCATCGCGATGAGCTACGGCAAGGTCGACCACGACCGGGTCGGGCTGCTGGTCGCCCTCGCCGCGCTGCCGACCGTCGGCCGGGCCCGGCACGGCGACCCGACGCGTACGGAGGCCGGCGGCTGGGCGCTGCGGGTCACCCAGCTCGCCGTGGTCTGCACCTACTTCCTCGCCGCCCTGGCCAAGCTGAGGTTCGGCGGGCTGGACTGGGTGACGAGCTCCGTGCTCGCCCGGGCGATCATCCGCCGCGGCACCGAGCTCGCCGACCTCATCGCCGTCGTGCCCGGCCTGCTGATCGCCGCGCAGCTCGGGATCATGGCGTTCGAGCTGGCCAGCCCGGCGATCTTCTTCCTCAAGCCGCGCTGGCGCGGGTACGCGGTCGCGTTCCTCTACTCGTTCCACCTCGTCACGTTCGCCACCATCACCATCTCCTTCGCCCCGCACCTGGCGGCGATCACCAGCTTCCTCGAACTGGAGAAGTTCCGTCCCGTGGTGTGGGTTCGGGGTTTCCTCGCCCGGCACCGCGGACAAGTAAAGGGGCATGAGCGACCGGTGGTATGAGAAGGCCGTCATCTATTGCCTCGACATCGACACGTTCGCCGACTCCGACGGCGACGGCGTCGGCGACATCAGGGGCCTGATCGGGCGTCTCGACTATCTGGCCCGGCTGGGTGTCACCTGCATCTGGCTCAATCCGATCCACCCGACGCCGAACCGCGACGACGGATACGACGTCGAGGACTTCTACAACGTCGACCCGCGCTTCGGCACCCTCGGCGACTTCGCCGAGCTGCTGCACCACGCCCGGGACCGGGGCATCCGGGTGATCATCGACCTGGTCGTCAACCACACCTCCGACCAGCATCCGTGGTTCCGGTCGGCCCGATCGTCGCCGGACTCGCCCTACCGGGACTGGTACGTCTGGTCCGACAGCGCGCCGCCGGACCGGCGCCAGGGCATGGTCTTCCCCGGCGAGCAGGCCGAGACCTGGAGCTACGACCGCACCGCGAAGAAGTGGTTCTACCACCGCTTCTACGACTTCCAACCGGACCTCAACATCAAGAACCCGGAGGTCCGCGAGGAGATCCGGAAGATCTGTTCGTTCTGGCTACAGCTCGGCGTCTCCGGCTTCCGGATGGACGCCGTGCCGTTCATCATCGAGCAGACCGAGCCGGGCAACCCGGACTCGCCCAAGGACCTGGAGTTCCTCAGCGACCTGCGCCAGCACGTGCAGTGGCGGCAGGGCGACGCGGTCCTGCTGGCCGAGGCGAACGTCGAGCCGGATCAGCTCAAGGAGTTCTTCGGCGACGCGGGCGGCTCCGCCAACCGCATTCACATGCTCTTCGACTTCATGCTCAACGGCCGGCTCATGCTCGCCCTCGCCCGCGGCAACCCCGAGGGGATCATCGACGCGCTGCACGACACCCCGAAGCTGCCGGCGGGCGGGCAGTGGGCGACGTTCCTGCGTAACCACGACGAGGTCGACCTGTCGCGGCTCACCGCCGAGCAGCGCAACGAGGTGTTCGAGCAGTTCGGCCCGGACGAGAACATGCAGCTCTACGGCCGCGGCATCCGCCGCCGGCTGGCACCGATGCTCGGCGGCGACCGCCGCCGCATCGAGCTGGCGTACGCGCTCCAGTTCAGCCTGCGTGGCACCCCGGTGCTGCGGTACGGCGAGGAGCTCGGCATGGGCGAGGACCTGACGCAGGACGGGCGCAACGCCATCCGTACGCCGATGCAGTGGTCCCCGTTGCCGAACGGCGGCTTCTCCACCGCGGACCCCGGCGAGCTGGTCCGGCCGGTGATCTCCGGCGGCGACTACGGCTACGAGACGGTCAACGCGACCGCGCAGAGGCACGACCCGGCTTCGCTGCTGTCCTGGTTCGAGCGGATGATCCGCACCCTGCGGGAGGCGCCCGAGATCGGCAGCGGCAGCTGCACGCACGTCGACGTGCCCGCGCCGACCGGCCTGCTGGTGCACCGCGCCGACGACGTCACCGGCACGATGCTGTTCCTGCACAACCTCTCCGCCGAGGACGGGGTCGTCGACCTCGGCAGCCTCCACCCGGAGGCCGAGTACCCCAACGACGTGCTCGCCGACCAGGAGTACCCGGAGCCCGGCCGGCTCGACAAGCTGGCCGTCGCGGGCTACGGCTACCGCTGGATCAGGCTGCGCCGGCGCGCCTGACTGAATTTGCACCTCTAGTGCGTAAATACCTTCGGCGCAATGGGTTGTGAGAAGAACCCGCCAGGTAACCCGCGGGTAACTACTGGGTTAGAGTCGGCCGGACTTGATTTCGACCCTTGCGGGAGGCCGAGGATGACCCAGCCGAATCGGGTAGCGATCGTGACCGGGGCCGCTCGCGGCATCGGCGATGCGACCGCGCGCAAGCTCGCCGCCGACGGGTTGGCCGTCGCGGTCGTCGACCTCGACGAGGGCGCCTGCGCGAACACGGTGACCGCGATCCACGACGCCGGCGGCACCGCGCTCGCGGTCGGCGCCGACGTCTCCGACGGCGCGCAGGTCACCGCCGCCGTCGAGCGGATCACCGCCGAGCTGGGCGCGCCGACGGTGCTGGTCAACAACGCCGGGGTGCTGCGGGACAACCTGCTGTTCAAGATGACCGACGACGACTGGGAGACCGTCATGGCGGTCCACCTGCGCGGCGCGTTCCTGTTCAGCCGGGCCGTGCAGAAGCACATGGTCGAGGCCGGCTGGGGCCGCATCGTGAGCCTGTCGAGCACCTCCGCGCTGGGCAACCGGGGCCAGGCCAACTACGCCGCCGCGAAGGCCGGCCTGCAGGGCTTCACCAAGACGCTCGCCATCGAGCTGGGCCGCTTCGGCATCACCGCGAACGCGGTGGCGCCGGGGTTCATCGTGACCGATATGACCGCCGCGACGGCCGCGCGGGTCGGCGTCGATTTCGCCGACTTCGAGAAGGCTGCGATCGGTCAGATTCCGGTCGGCCGGGCGGGCCGTCCCGAAGACGTGGCGAACACCGTATCCTTCCTGGTCAGTGAAGGCGCGGGATTCGTCTCCGGGCAGGTCATCTACGTGGCGGGTGGCCCCCGCGACTAGCGACCCGGCTTGATCCGGGGCGCTACACATGATGGTGCGACCCCGGACGGACAAGGGCGGAGAAGCGGGACTGTGAATCGACGGATGAGCTCGCGGAGCGTGGCTCTGACCAGCACGTTTCTGTTGTTGGCCGCAGGCGGCACGGCCGCCTGCGACAGCAGCGACGAATACCAGGATGAGGGCTTCTACTGCGCCGACGAGAACGGCGTCATCGTCGACGAGGACAACTGTGACGACGACGACGGCAACTTCGGCGGCGGCGGTGGCGCCTTCTTCCTCTGGCACTCGGCGGGCTACCGGTCCGGCTACCCGATCGGCTCCAAGCTCCCGCCCGGCGGCGCCAAGTTCGCCTACAACGACAAGCTGGCCCGCTCGAAGTACGGGCTGCCGCCGACCGGCCGGATCGGCAACGGCACGGTCAAGACCAGCGTTGTCGGCAAGGGCGGCGGCGGATCCAGCGGCAAGTCCGGCGGCTGATCTTGCGCCGGATCCCATACGGCCCGGTACGCGACGGCTGGCGGCTCACCAACTACAGCCTCGGCCTGACCTACAACGACACCGAGCTGCCGGACGGCACGATGATGTCGTACTGGCAGGAGGGCCCGTACTACGACTTCACCGAGGCCGAGATCGAGGAGCTCGAGACGGCGACGACCGTCCTCGACGGCATGTGCATCGAGGCCGGCGACTGGATGGTGCGGCAGTGCCCGCGGCACACCGCGCAGGGCCGCCGCGACGGCTACTTCGCCTCGGTCTGCTCCCCGGAGTCCTGCTTCCTGACGAAGATCGGCATCCCCGAGTACGCGCACGAGCAGATCATCCGCACCTGGTTCGACGGTGACGCCGAGACCTGGACGCACCAGGACAAGGACCCGGACGGCCGGCTGCCGATGCAGACGCCGGACTACTCGCCGAGCGTCTACGGCCGCTTCGACCTCTGGTACAACGGCGCGGGCACGACGCCGCGCCTGCTGGAGTACAACGCGCAGACACCGACGTCGCTAGTCGAGGCCGCGGTCATCCAGTGGCACTGGGTCGACCAGACCAACCTGACCCAGCACCCGTGGCGGCAGTGGAACTCGATACACGACCGGTTGGTCGGCTGGGAGGCCGCTGACGGCGAGCCGGCCAACCCCGGCGCCTGGCGGCGCAACATCGCCAAGCTGCGCGAGGCCCGCCCCTGGCTGCCGGAGAAACCCAAAATCTTCTTCGCGTACGAGACGAGCGAGGCCACCGGCGAGGACCGGATGAACGTGGCCTACCTCATGGCGACCGCCGAGGAGGCCGGGTTCGGTGTCGAGCTGATCGCGATGAGCCAGATCGGCTGGGACGTGGCCGGCGACCGGGTGCTCTTCGTGCCCGCGCCGGGCCAGGAGCACAAGGCCGAGTCGATCGACGTCATCTTCATGCTCTACCCGTGGGAATGGTTCTGGAACGAGGAGGGCGGCAAGGCCTTCTTCCGCAACATGGCCGACCCCGCCAAGCGCGGCACGGTCTGGATGGAACCGCCCTACAAGGCCGCCCTGCTCGGTAACAAGGCGATCCTGCCGGTCCTGTGGAAGCTCTTCGGCGACGACCCGGAACGCGGCAAGTACCTGCTGCCGGCCTACTTCGCGGAGTCGTCCGCGGCGGCACGGCTCACCTCGTACGCGAAAAAGCCGGTCTGGGGTCGCGAGGGCGGCTCGGTGACGCTGGTCAAGGACGGGGTCACCATCTCCGACAACCCGTCGGAGTACGGCGCCGACGGCCGTTACGTCGTGCAGGAGCTGCTGGAGCTTCCGTCGTTCGACGGCCTGGAGGGCACGGTCCACCCGGTGATCGGAGCCTGGCTGATCGACGGTGAGCCGGCCGGCATGGGCATCCGCGAGGGCCTCGGCGCCGACGGCCTGGTGACCAAGGACCGCTGCAACTTCCTGCCGCACACCGTTGGTGCGCCTTAGTCGCGCGGGCGGTGACGCCAGAGCCACCAGAGGCCGATGACCGGCAGCACCAGCGGGACGAAGCCGTAGCCGCTGCCGAACTGCGACCAGACGGTGGCGTCCGGGAAGGCGGCCTCGTCGAAGATGCTCAGCGCGCCGACCACCAGCACGCCGACCAGCTCGATGGTGCAGCTGACCAGCGCGATCCGCCGGCCCCGGGTGCCGCCGATCGCGAGCCCGATGGTGGCCGCGATGTATACCAGCGCGGCGAACGCCGACAGCAGGAAGGCCAGCGGCGCCTCGGAGAACTTGGTGGCGATCTGCACGCCCGCGCGGGCGCTGGCGGAGACGGCGAAGACGCCGTAGACGAAGAGCAGCACCCGGCCGGCGCCGGTGCCGATGGCGGCGTCGCGCGGCCGGGCCGGCGTGGTCGACGGCTCAGGCACCGGTCGCCTCCGCGATCTGCTGCAGCCGCAGCACCAGGACCGGCAGCACCAGGCAGGCGACGCCGAGGATCAGGGAACCCCACCGGGTCGGCTCCAGCCGGGCCAGATAGAACCCGACCGGCGCGAACGCGACGGTGGTGATCAGATAGCCGACGAACGTCGTCCAGTCGCTGGGCGGCTCGCCGACGAAGAGCCCGACGACCGCGACCACGACAAGCACCGCTACCAGCGCACTCAGGCCTAGCATGGCCCACAGGTCCGCGTTGCTGGGCGCGCGGTTGCGGGCGCAGCGGATCAGGTACCAGACACCCAGCAGCAGGGCCACGACGATGGTCGCGGTCGATAGTGGGCCGTTCATCACCGGCACAGCGTACTGAGCCCTACCGGCGTGTTAACTTTCGGCCGGGTGTGATCTTGAATGGAAGGCGGCACGAGGATGCGGTTCGGACTTTTCGGTACGGGACCCTGGGCGCACCAGGCGCACGCCCCGGCGCTGGCGGCCCACCCGGACGTCGAACTGGTCGGCGTGTGGGGCCGTGACCCGGCGAAGGCGGCGGCGCTGGCGGAGCAGCACGGCGCCAAGGCGTACACCGAGATCGACGATCTGATCGCCGACGTCGACGCCGTCGCGGTGGCCCTGCCGCCCGACGTGCAGGCGGACATCGCGCTGCGGGCCGCCCGCGCGGGCAAGCACCTGCTCCTGGACAAGCCGGTGGCTTTCACGCCCGAGGCCGCCGACGAGATCGTCGCGGCCGCGGCGGAGCACGAGGTGGCCGGGGTGGTGTTCTTCACCCGCCGCTTCATGCCGGAGATCCAGCAGTTCATCGAGCGGGCGCAGGCCACCGAGGGCTGGCTCGAGGCGCGCATCGACCACCTCGGCTCGATCTTCCAGCCGGGCAACCCGTTCGGCGCGTCGGTGTGGCGCAAGGAGAGCGGCGGCCTGTGGGACGTCGGCCCGCACGCGGTCGCGCTGATCCTTCCGGTGCTCGGCCCGGTCGCCGAGGTGACCGCGCTGGCCGGCGCCCGCGACATGACCCACGTGCTGCTGGGCCACGCGAGCGGCGCGATCAGCACGCTGACCCTGTCGGTGGACGCGCCGTCGGCGCTGGAGCGCGAGGACGCCGCGTTCTTCGGCGAGTCCGGCGTCGCGGACGTGCCGCCGGTGCCGTGGCTGCCGGTCGAGGCCTTCACCCGGGCCGTCGACGCGCTGATCGGCGCGGCCGGCGGCGGACCGGCCTCGCCGCTGGACCTGGCGTTCGGCACCGAGGTCGTGAAGATCCTGGCCGCCGCGGCGGAGTCGATCAAGACGGGCCGGACGGTCAAGCTCGGTTAATGCGAATCCTGCTCTCATGGCCCGGTTTTCCTGGTTAGGTTTGCTCTGACGAACGTCGTTCTGATGATCGGGGCGGGCCATGAAAGCTTTGCTGAATTCGTTGACCGAGGCGGAGTACCTGCTGGTCCACGAGACCAAGTCCGCCCAGTTGGCGGAACTTGACGAGGACGGACTCGTGGAGTTGCACGCGCGCATCCGGCGGGCCCGCAACAAATACATGAAGTCGTATCGCCGCGAGGCCGGTGCGAAGGTGGCCGAGTACGGCGGGCGGGGCAAGGCGCGCCCGAAGAACACCCGCAACGCGCAGAAGGCTGAGGTGTTCGAGGACGCGCTGGCCCGGGTCAGCCGCCACCTCGCCGCGGCGGCACGCCGCACCGCGGCGGAGCTGAAGGCGGAGCGGCTGGAGACGGCGCGCGCCCAGCGCAACGAGGCCCCGCCGAAGGCGGTACGCCGTCCGGCCTCGGCCCCGGTCAAGCCGCAGCGCAAGCAGCGCCCGCCGGCGTCGGCCCCGGCCATCCGCAAGCGCCACGCCGGCACCAAGGCCGTCGGCGCGCGCCGCCAGGCCAAGCGCGACAGCAAGTAGGCCGCCCGAACGCGGCCTCGGGCCGAGCGCGACAACGAAATATCAGTCCGACCAATCCGGGTAGCTACCAGCGACGAATGAGGGTTGAATCTGCGGTAGCGACGGAGAGGGCTGACCAATGACGGAGCGCGGCGCCGCCCGCCGGCCGGACCATCTCTCGGCCGTGCCCGGGCCGGCGGCCGACGCGGGCGACCTGCTCCGCCTGGTCGCCCGCGGCGACGAGGCGGCCTTCGGTCGCCTGTACGACCTGGTCATCCCGCGGGTGTACGGCCTGATCCGCCGGGTGCTGCGCGACCCGGCGCAGGCCGAGGAGGTCGCCCAGGAGGTACTGGTCGAGGTGTGGCGCACGGCGACCCGCTTCGACACCGCCCGGGGCTCGGCCACCTCCTGGATCTTCACCATCGCGCACCGCCGCGCCGTCGACCGGGTCCGCGCCGAGCAGGCGTCCGCCGACCGCCTGATGAAGGTCGGCGTCGCCTCAGTGGACACCCCGTATGACGAGGTCGTCGACGAGGTGGCGGGCCGGCTCGAACGCCAGCAGGTCCGGCACTGCCTGGACGACCTGACCGAGCTGCAACGCCAGGCCGTGACGCTGGCCTACTACCAGGGCCACTCCTATCGCGAGGTGGCCGACCTGCTCGAAGCCCCCCTGCCCACGGTCAAGACCCGGATGCGCGACGGACTGATCCGCCTGCGCGACTGCCTGGGTGTGGAGGTGACCGCGTGACCACCGCCGACATTCACGCCCTGGTCGGCGCGTACGCGCTGGACGCGGTGGACGACCTCGAGCGGGTCTCCTTCGAACGGCACGTCGCGGACTGCGAGGCCTGCCGGATCGAGGTGGACGAGCTGCGCGGCACCGCCTCCCGGCTGGCGGACAGCACCTGGTCCGTCCCGCCGCCCCGGCTGCGCACCGAGGTGCTGGCCGCGGTCGGCCGGACCCGCCAGCTGCCGCCGCTCGAGTCGGCGCGGCCGCGGCCGGACGCGCGCGCTGCGGTGTCCCGCTGGCGGCGTTACACGGCAGGCGCGGTCGCGGCGGGCATCCTGGCCGCCGGTGCGGGCGTCGCCGCGTGGGCCGTGCAGGAGCAGCGGGTACGGGAACAGACCGCCGTGGTCGCCGAGGCCCGGGCGCGTGAGGCCCGCAGCGAGGCGATCATGGCCGCCCCCGACCTGGTGGTCCGCACCGCGCCGATGATCGGCGGCGGCCGGGTCACCGTCGCGTCCTCGGAGCAGGAGGCCGCCAGCGTGGTCTCGCTGCGCGCCGACGCCGCGCCGTCCGCCGACCAGTCCCTGCAGATGTGGACGATCCGCGGCTCCGGCCCGGCGGCCAACGCGGGCGTGCTGCCCGCCGGGCAGGCCTCGACCGTGCAGGTCCTCGACGGCGTGCCGGGCAACGACGTCTTCGCGGTGTCCGTGGAGCCGGCCGGCGGCTCGCCGTCCCCGACCAAGGTCGTCGCCGAGGTCCCGCTGATCTAAGGCCGGCCCGTCAGGGGACCGTGCGCTCGATCGCGGCGGGGCCGTCGCGCTCCAGGATCCGGCGGGCCCGTTCGATGTTCTCCGGTGTCGGGTCCCGGCCCTCGGCCACCGCCAGGTCCTCGGGATCCCAGGGCTGGTCCGCCCCGGTGCGCAGGACCGGCGCCGCGCCGGCGCGCAGGAGTCCGGGGTCGTCCTGGTCCGGCGGCCGCCGGTCGTGCTCGGTCATGGCTCCTCCAAAAGTGGATGCCCTGATATCGACCTTCTCCCTAGTCCTACCCTGTCGTTCCCCCGCTGGCCAGCAAACCGCCCGCGCGTCACCATAAATCGGACGATCAAACCCTTCGGATGCCAAGCGAGCGTGATTCGGACAGCGACCGCGTGCATCGGATGGACTGTGAGTTACGAGCCGAATACATTTCTGCGTTGGCGCGTGTTTGAGTGCTCCGGCGGGGACCACTCGATACGTGGGCCGCCTGCGGCGACTCGCGGCACGTGGCGCGAGGGGAACGTGACACATGATCGATCGCTGGGAAGTGCAGCGGTGAGCAGCCTGCCGGACGCCGAGCGGGACGCGAACGAGGTCGTGCAGCTGCTGGCGGGGTTCGCCGAGCTGCTGCGTCGGCGGGAGTTCGTGCTCGACGACGACACCCAGGCGATGCTCGGGCTGGCGCTCGAGGGCGGCGTGTCGGCCGCCCGGGTCCTGGAGTACCTGCGTGCCCTGCAGGGCTGCGGCGACGGCGTCGCCGTCGCCGTGCCGCCGCGGCTCGGGCCGTGGCGCCACTGGGTGCCGCCGCGGGGCGACCTGTTCGAGGAGATGGCCGGTGCGCCCCGGATCAAGGAGATGCCGCGCCCTCGGCGCCGCTGCGATCCCGGGGAGTAGGGCTAGGACCGCCGCAACGTCTCGGAGGGGGAGACGCCGAAGCGTGCCCGGTACGCGGCGGCGAAGCGCCCGAGGTGGGCGAAGCCGGTGCGGTGCGCGACCGTGGCGACGGTCACCCGGGCCGGATCCTCGCGCCGCAGTGCCTCGTGCGCCCGGCCGAGCCGCACCGACTGCAGGTAGGCCATCGGCGCGCAGCCGACGTGCCGCCGGAAACCCTCCTGCAGCGACCGCACGCTCATACCGGAGATCCGGGCCAGGTCGCCGACGCTGAACGGCCGCTCCGGCTCGTGCTGGATCGCGTCGATCGCCCGCCGGACGGCGCGCGGCGGTCCGGCGGGCGCGGGCGTGCTCAGCTCGTCGCTGTAGCGGTGCCGCACGCTCAGCAGCAGGCCGTTGAGCACGCTGCGCCGCAGCAGGTCGGCGATCAGCGGCTGCCAGATCAGGCTGCCGGGGTCCTCGGTCTCGCCGCTGAGCAGCCGCACGAGCCGGCCCCAGCTCTGCGCCGGCCCGCCGCTCATGTCGATGGCCGGCGGCAGGTCGATCGGGCCGACCACCGGGCGGCCGAGCAGCGCCGCGAGCTCGTTCTCGAGGGCCGGTCGTTCGATCTTGATGTCCAGCTCGGCGGAGTGCGCGTCGTGCAGGGTGTACACCGGCCTGCCGGGGCCGAAGACGATCCCGGTCGACGGCCCGGCGACGACCTCGTGGCCGGCGTGCCGGGCGTGCACCCGGCCCGCCATCGGGATGGTGACGTGATAGGCGTCGAGCTCCGACGCGACGAGCGTCACGGGGGCGCCGAAGCCGAGCTGCCCCACGGTGAGCGGTCCGAGTTTGATCACTTCGGCGTTGAACCGGAAGCCCTCGGCGCCCTCGGGCGCGCCAACGGCGAGCGGATAATAGAATCGGTTTAGCAAAGAGCGCGTGTCGTCGATGTCCACGCTGCTGAAGCTCGCGGTCGTCGGGGTTGCGGAACCGGACGAAACCGCCCTTGATCTAGCTTTATCCATCTCGTGAGGCGCTCCTACGCATACGGTGAGTATTCGGTTCTGACTGGTACGTCGTCAACGTTCACGCCATCAGCTGGCCGTTCCAGCACATTCTGGCCATATGAACTACTCTGGCGTTCCGCGCCTACCTGGCGTAACTTGCAGACCAGCGGACTGTTGTTGGGGATGCGGTGTCCGATCGGCGCCTGGGTGAGGGGCCGAATTGCGCCTGCCGGCGTAGTGACCCGCGGAGGTGGCGTCGCCCGCACGACGCCAGGAAGAGGGCAGCTGTGTATCTGCCGATCACCACTCGCCAGTTGGCCGATGGCACGGTCGAGATCGCCCCGAGTGGCGAAATTGATCTCGACAACGCCCACGTGATGCGCGACGCCGTCAACGACGTGTTGACCGGCACCACGCCGGGCAAGATAGACCTCGACCTCCAACGGGTGATGTTGATCGACAGTATCGGCATCGGCATCCTGGTGGCCTGCTTCCACGCGGCAGCCGCCAGCGGCGTCAAGCTCGTGGTCAGCCACCCGAGCCCGACGGTCTACCGCCAGCTCTGGATCTCCGGCCTGGTCGGCCTGCTCGGCTGCGCCGAGCCGTCGTCCCCGCGGACCTCCGTCGGACTGCGCCCCAGCTGACGGGTCGCCCTGCGCTGAATGCGGCACACCTCCGTGCCGCGTTCCATCGGCCTGTGCCTGCCCGCCGCGCTCGCGGAGATCGGCGGGACGTGGCCGGTCCGGCAGGGCGTCCGCGAGCACTGTGGCCTGATCTTCGTCGGCGCCTACGGATACGTCGCGATCCGGCGGCCGGACCTTGGCCGCCGTCGCCTACGTTTGACGAATCATGGTGCGGCGGCGGGTCACGATCACGGTCCTATTCCTGTACGCCGCGAGCGTCATCGCCGTGACCGTCTTCCCCATCCGGGTACGGTCCGCCGCCTACTGGGCCGACGAGCCGTGGCGCACGACGGTCCACCTGATGCCCGGCGATGTGGACATCCCGAGCTTCGTGCTCAACGTCATCATGTTCATCCCGTTCGGGGTGCTGTTGCCGCTGCTCAGACCCCGCCTCGACGCGGTGCGGCGGCTCGCCGTGCGCGCGGCGACGGCGAGCCTGGCGATCGAACTGACCCAGTTCGCCCTCGGGATGACCCTGGGCAGCCGCCGCACGGTCGACGTCAACGACCTGATCGCCAACACCGGTGGCGCGCTGCTCGGCCTGCTCATCCTCCGGCTGGCGGTGCCGTCGCCGCTTCACCGCGCAGCGTGCGTCGCAGGAACGCGGCAGTCGCCGTCACCGCCTGCGTGACGTACGGCTCCACGTCGTACAGATCGACGTGCTCGCCGGCGTCCAGCCAGACGATCTCCTTGTCGCCGGGTGTCTCCGCGTGCATCCGCGCGGCAAGCTCGGGACTGCAGTAGTCGTCCTTGCGGCCGTGCACGATCAGCAGCGGCGTCTCGGCGAGCAGTGCGGCCCGCCCGAGCGCGTCGAAGGTCATCAGCGAGTGCAGCGAACCCCGCGTCACCCGGTTGTCCCAGCTCGCCGCCGCGGACCGGGCGGTGCCGTAATAGGACCACGGCTCGTCCCCGGCCATCGCCGCCTCGCCGTGGTCCGGCGCGACCGCGGGTAGATAGTCGTCGTACCCGTCGATGAAGCCGCGCAGCGCCGCGCGGTAGCCGGACGGATCCCCGGCGAACCAGGCCGGGCTGTTGTAGGCGCCGGCGATTCCGGCCACCGCCCGGATGCGGGGATCGGTGGCGGCCGCGCTCACCGCGTACCCGCCGCCAAGACAGATGCCCACGACGCCGACGCGGTCCGCGTCCACCTCGCCGCGCGCCCGCAGGAGCTCCACAGCCGACCGCAGGTCGGCGAGCTTGCCCTGGGTGTCCTCGTGACCGCGGCGGCCCGCGCTGCGGCCGAAGCCGCGATGGTCGAACGCCAGCGTGATCAGGCCCTGGCGGGCCAGCCGTTCAGCGTAAAGCCCGGTGACCTGCTCCTTCACCCCGGTGAACGGCCCGGTCAGAACGACCGCGCCGCCGTCCGCCGCGGCCGGGACCCGCAGGGTTCCGGCCAGCTCGAGACCGTCGCTGGTGAAGGTGACTTCTTCGGTACGGATGTCGTCCACGCATCGACGCTAGGCTCGGCGGCGGCGGCCGACCAGTAGGCACTTCGCGGTGCCCATCCGCTCTCGGGGGTTCGAAATGACGCTGATGATCCCGGACGTGCTCGAGGAGACCTGCGCGACGCGGCAGGCGCTGGAGCGGCTCGCCGCCAAGTGGCGGGTGCTGCTGATCTATGCGCTGCTGGCGGGGCCGCAGCGGCCGGCGAGCCTGCGGCGAAGACTGCCGGGCATCACGCAGAAGGTACTGACCGAGACGCTGCGCGGCATGCAGTCCGACGGCCTGGTCGAGCGGCGGGTGCTGAAGCCCGACCCGCCGCAGCACATCGAGTACGCCCTCACACCGCTCGGCAAGACGCTCGAGGAACCGCTGTCCGCGATCTGCGACTGGGCGTCCCGATCCTGACCACGCGCGTTCCTGTGTAGTCAGATCATCAGATCCGACTCCACCTGATGGATCCGGATGGGCATGCCGTCCGGGGTCTCGACGTGCAACTGGGTGCCGAGATCCAGGTCCCGGGCGACCTCCACGATCTTGACGCCCTGCTCCCGCAGCCACTGCTCGAGCCGGTCGAGGGGCATGGTCGCGGAGAAGTTGAGCTCGACGGTGCTCGCGCCGCGCGCGGCGTCCGGCGGGCGGGTGACCAGCCCGATCTGGGCGGTGCCCACCTGCATGAGCACCCACTCGCCGTTCCGGTCGCCGTGGTTGACCTCGCCGCCGAGCTTCTCGTAGAACGCGACGGCCGCGGCCATGTCGCCGACATGCACCATCGGCTGGAGCTCCAGCCCGGGCCGGTGGGACCTGGGCCGCGGCACCTTGGCGGCGGTCTCGGGAGGGAGCGCGGCCGGCCCGGTGCCCAGCCTGGCCGCTCGCGCGGCGGCAGAACGGGCGCCTCGCAGACCCGGGCCGAGCCCGAGGCCCCTCTGTGCGGCATCGTCCGTCCGCGGCCTGCGCTGGGTGCCGGCCGGCGGGACGGCCGCGGCGTGCGCCTCGTTGCTCACCGAGCTGCCCGGTGCCTCCGGCGCGGGCGCAGGCGTGCGCTTGATCAGGGGCGCCGCGATCGGCCGCGGATCCGACGGTCCACCCGACGACGGCAGCGGATCCGACGGCCCACCCGACGACGGCCGTCGCGGGCCGGGGGCGCCCACCGCGGCCGGCGGGCGGGCCGAGTTGTCGGGGGCGTTCTGCCCGCCCGGTGCGTTCGCCGGCTTTCTGCCGGAGGGAACCGGTCGTTTGCTGGCCATGGCGTGCTCCTGTCGAGCGAACGTGCGGCACCGGCGAAATACCGCCACCGAAAGGCTCAACGACCCATGGGGCTCATCGATACATCCCCTGCCGCACACCCCGTCCGCGCCGGGCGGACCGTCGATCACCGGGTCCGGCGCCTCCCGCGGGCCGGCGCGCCGGTCACGGCCCCGGCCAGCAGGGATCCGCTCCGCATCCGCCTGCTGGCCAGGTTCTTCCCGAAGCCGGGTAGGACGGCGGCCGGCGTGACGAGCACCGCCCTGAGCGGCAGGGTCCCGGCCATCGTGCCGAGCCGGCCACGCCCACCCGTCCGCATCACTCTGTCGGGTGACCCCGTCGCGACGGCTGCAATCGACAGCGATCGTCGTCAGCAAGATCGAGCAGGCGGACCAGAGCTCCACCTCCAGCTCCGCTCCTACGTCCGGGACGGCAACGTGGCCACCACCACGCGCACCCGGCACCGCTAGTGCGGCGGCCAGAAACGTTCACCGGGTCGGCGTGGGCGCCTCTCGGCCACCATTTGGACAGGAGCCGGCGAGGTAGACGTCGTAGCAGGGTGTCGGGTGCGGCGCCCGGTGGCCTAATCGTTGAGCTGGGCGCGCTCGATCTCGCCCAGCGCCAGCGTCACGAACTCCGGCAGCGGGCGTGGCCCGAGCAGGTGGGCGATGAGCAGCGCCGAGTGCAGGGCAAGCACGTCCGGTTTCGGGGGTGGCTCCTCGTCGTCGTGCACGCCCAGCGACCCCGCCAGCAGGATCAGCACCACATGCGGATCGACCTCCGGGTGCCATTGCGCGGAGGCGCGAACGCACTGCTCGAGCACGTCGCGGACGTCGTCGCCGTCCAATCCGTCCGGGTGCGTGACCTCGAGCAGCAGCCGGACCGTCGTGCCGAGGATCAAGGATGCCTGGGCCCGGTCCTGCGCGGCGAGCTCGTCCACGGCCGCGGCCAGGGTCTCGGTGTCGTGAGCTCGCGCGGCCGTCACCGCGGCGTCGACGGCCGCGGCGATCGGCCGTGCGGGTGCGGGGAGATGCCGCCACTGGTTGGTCACGCTTCGACGCTAGTCCCGGGGTCCGACAATTCCCGGCCTCCGCGCGGACCGTCCTCGCCGGACCCTGATTTTGTCAGAGGCTCCTGGCAAGGTGACCGACATGAAGTTGCACGAAGCAATGGCGGCCCGCGTCGAGCGTGGCGAGTTTCCCGGGATCGTCACGCTGGTCGCGCGCGGCGAGGACGTCCACGTCGACGCCATCGGCACCACCGAGTTCGGCGGCGGCGTGCCGATGCGGCGCGACACCGTCTTCCGGATCGCGTCGCTGACCAAGCCGGTGCTCGCGGCCGCCGCGATGATCCTCGTCGAGGACGACCTCATCGACCTCGAGGAGCCGATCCACCGGCTGCTGCCCGAGCTGGCCGGCCAGCGGGTGCTCGCCCGCGTCGACGGCCCGCTCGACGAGACCGTCCCGGCGTCGCGCCCGGTCACGATCGAGGACCTGCTCACCTTCCGGATGGGCTTCGGCACGCTCACCGAACCGGACTACGATCCGCCCTTCCCGATCGTCGAGGCGGCGCAGGCGGCCCGGCTGGTCCTGGGCGCGCCCGATCCGCGGACCCCGCACGACCCCGACGAGTGGATCCGGCGTCTCGCCACGCTCCCGCTGATGTATCAGCCCGGCACCCACTGGCTCTACAACGCCGGCAGCCTGGTCCTGGGCGTGCTGCTCGCCCGGGCGGCCGGCCAGCCGCTCGGCGACCTCCTGCGCGAACGGCTCTTCGACCCGCTCGCAATGACCGAGACCGGCTTCTGGCTGCCCGCCGAGCGGGCGGCGCAGCTCCCCTCCCACTACGCGACCGACGCCGAGACCGCCAAGATGACGGACCTGACGGCGACCACCCCGCCCGAGGTGTGGAGCAGCCCGCCGGCCTTCCCGTCCGGGGCGAGCGGCCTGGTGTCCACCGTCGACGAATACCACGCCTTCGCCCGGATGCTCCTGCGCCGCGGCGTGCACGGCGGCACCCGGTTGCTGTCGGAGCAGTCCGTGGCGCTGATGACCACCAACCGGCTGACGCCGGAGCAGATGGCCACCGGCGGGGAGATCCTGGAGAACTACGGCTGGGGCCTGGGCATGTCAGTGACCGTCACCCCGGACCCGCCCGGCGCCACCCCCGGGGTCTACGGCTGGAGCGGCGGCTACGGCACCCACTGGTTCAACGACCCGACCGAAGACCTCACCGCGATCGCGCTGACCCAGGTCAGCGACTTCATGTGGAGCGGCGCAATGAAGGAGTTCCGCGAACTGGCATACGCGTGACAGAGACCGCGGACCCATCCGCTTCCCAGCTTTGGCGCCAACGGAACTCACAGCGGGTGCGGTGAGCGGGGTGGGGTGAGGCAGAGGCCCGGGCGAGATTGTGGGACTTGTGTCCACGGTGTGGCGGAGATGGTGCGGCGGGAATTCCGGCGAGATCGTCATCCGCCGGTAGGGGGTGATGCTGGGTAGGCTCCAGGCGTGGTTCCCGGCGGGATGGGAGACGACGATGACCAACCTTGATGCTGTCACCGCGTGGGTGGAGAGCTACCGGGTGGCCTGGGAGTCGAACGACCCGCATGACGTCGGCGGTCTGTTCGCCGATGATGCCGCCTACTTCACCGAGCCTTTTGCCAAGCCATGGTTCGGGCGCGACGAGATCGTGGCGAATTGGCTGGAGAACAAGGACGCGCCCGGTGACACGACGTTTGAGTGGCACCCGTTGATCGTGACCGAGGATCTCGCGATCATCGAGGCGAGGACGGTGTATCGCGAGCCGGCTCGGATCTACAGCAACCTGTGGGTGCTGCGCCTGGACCATTCCGGGCAGGCGCGTCAGTTCACCGAGTGGTGGATGGAGCACCCGAAGAAATAGGCAGCTCCAGCCGGGTCGATGCGGTGTGGATGGTGTGCTGCGAGGTGGCGAGCTTCGCGCCGTCGGCGAACGTGCCGTCGGTGCCGAGGTTGCGGGAGAAGCGGGGGTGCGCGCCGCCGGAGATCTGTAGTCGCAGCCGGTGGCCGGCGAGCAGCCGGTGGAAGCAGCCGTCGAGGTTCAAGCGCAGGTGCTGCACGTCGCCGGCGGGTGCGCTCGGGTCGAGCCGCAGCATCGCGTCGGAGAAGTTAGCGGAGCGGCCGCGTGGGTCGACGTCGCAGAGCCGCACGAAGACGTCGGCGTGGGGATTGTCGACGGTCAGGGCGAGTTCGAGCACCGGCGAGCCGGCGACGTCGAGATCGGCGGCGAGCGGGGCGGAGGTGAAGACCAGCACGTCAGGCCGGGCCTCTAGCTTGCGGTTGTCCCGCACGCCCGCCGTGCCGGCGAGTACCCGTCCGCCGACCGAGGGCGTGGGATCGGCCGGGTCGTACCGGAAGCTGATCTCGCCGTCGACCGCCGGGTCACCGGCGGAGAGTCCGCCGACCGGATCCGGCACGAACCGCATCGGTGCGGTGGCGGGTGGCCAGACCGCCATCTCGTGCCACGTCTTCTCGCCGGTCCGGTAGACCCGCACGGGCGGCTCACCCCGCTCGGCCACCCCACCCGCTCGCCCGGCACCGATGGCCCGGCCATCGCTCGCCCGCCCATCGCCGGCCAGGCCGCCCTGGTTGGTTTGGGTCGGTATAGCTGGGTTGTCGTGGCTCGCCCGAGCTGTGGTGGCGTCGGTACTGGTCGTGGCGGTGGCGGTGGCGGCGCTGTGGTCGCTTGTGTGGCTGACGTTGGCGAGGCTGTCCAGGTTGGCTCGGGCGGGAGTGGCCGGGTTGTCGCGGCTCGTCCGGGTAGTGCCGATGCCGATGCCGGTGGCTTCGCGGTCGCTCGTTTGGTCGGCGCCGGCTCGGCTGTCCTGGTTCGTTCGGGTGTGGCTGGCTGGGTTGTTGTGGCTCGTTTGTGCGGTGGCCGTGGCGGTACCGGTGGCGGCGTGGTCGTTTGCGGGGATGACGGCGGGGGTGGTGGCCAGGGGTTCGTTTGTTGGCTGGGTGGGGGTGGCCAGGTGTCTGTCCAGCCAGGTCAAGGCCCGGTTCTCTACCAGGCCCGCGCCGGAGACGGCGGTGCCGACGTGGGTCCACGGGCCGACGGTCAGCGAGACCTCGACGCCGCGCGACCGGAGGGTCTCGTACTGAATCAGGGTCTGGTCCAGGAAGAGGTCCTGCCAACCGCTCACGAGCAGCACCGGCACCTGGACCCGTTCCAGCGCGACCCCGGCCCGGTACGCACCCCAGAACGGGTCGTCGCCCTCCGGGTGTGACAGCCAGGTGCGGTACCAGGGTGCCCGGCCACGCAGCACCGGTTCCGCCGCGTCCGGCAGGGGCAGGTCGCGCAGGCCCGGTCGCACCCGGCGGCGGGCCGTCGCCCGGCCGGTGAGTCGCCGCAGGGCGGGTGCCTCCTGGGCGGTGATCCCGTGGCTCCAGTTCAGGAAGTCGCCGAGCGTGAACGCGCCCGTGCCGAAGACGGCCTCCCGGAAGTCGTGCGGGCCGACGTAGACCAGCGCCGTCCGCAGCTCCGGCGGTGGGTCCTGCAGCAGCGTCCACTGGGCCCAGCCGAGGTAAGACCCGCCGAGGGTGGCCAGGCGGCCGTCGAACCAGGGCCGGTTCCGGAGCCAGGCGATCGTGTCGCGGCCGTCGGCGGTCTCCTGTGCCATCGGCTCGAACGAGCCGCCCGAGCCGAATGTGCCGCGCACGCTGCCGATCAACACGTGGTAGCCGCGGGCGGCCAGCATCCGGCCGTGCAGGGCCGACTCCGGGAAGCCCCGCCCGTACGGGGTGCGCACCAGCACCGTTCCGCGCGGTTCGCGGGTTGTCGGCGAGTAGTGGTCTGCGTGCAGGTCCACGCCGTCGCGCATGGGGATGCGCAGGGCGCGCTCGACCGTGTACCCGTTGCGCATCGGCGGCAGGCGCAGGAGGCGGGTCAGGACGCGGTCGGCGACTCTCATGGGAACTCCTCGGGGGTGCACTGCGTGGTTCAGATGATCGCCCACCGTGGCCCGCCGGCGCGATCTTCGGCGGGTGAGTGTCGGCGGGCGGGGGTGGGGATCGCCAGCGCCGTGCGGGTCGGCCGGAGGCCGGCCGTGAGGGGTACGCCATATCCCGTACGGGGGATCCGTTATCCTATTTGTTGGTTTTTGGCATGAGATTGGCGAAGGTGAAGCGTTTTCACCGGCCTCGTCCCGTGCGAATCCGCGAATTCGTCGGGCAGACTTCATCGGATGGAGGTTCGGCAGCGCACACTCGGCGGCCGCTACGTGCTCATGGACGAGCTCGGCAGCGGCGGCATGTCGGTCGTCTGGCGTGCCCGCGACGAGGTTCTCGGTCGCGCGGTGGCGGTCAAGGTGCTGGCCGGGCGTTATGCGGCGGATCCGCAGTGGCGCGCCCGGATCCGCACCGAGGCGCGTGCCGCCGCGACGTTGTCGCACCGCAACATCGCGCAGGTGTACGACTACGGCGAATCGTATGAGAACGGGCGCTCCGTGCCGTACGTGGTGATGGAGTTGATCCACGGCAGCACGCTGCAGGAGCGGGTGAAGTCCGGCGAGCTTGCGCCCCGGCAGGTCTTCGAGATCTGCGGCCAGGTGGCGGCGGCGCTGGCCGCCGCGCATGCCGACGGGCTGGTGCATCGCGACATCAAGCCGGCCAACGTCATGGTCACCGAGGACGGTGCCAAGGTCGTCGACTTCGGCATCGCCGCGACCGTCGGGCCGGTCGATCCGGACGCCGAGGTGCTCGGCACGCCGGCGTATCTGGCGCCCGAGCGGCTGACCGGCGAAGGCGTCGAGCCGGCCTCCGACGTGTACGCGCTGGGCGTGCTGATGTACCGGCTGCTCGCGGGCGAGTCGCCGTGGAGCGTCGACTCGACGACGCAGATGCTGACCGCGCACGTCTACGTCGAGCCGACGCCGCTGCCGCAGCTGGAGGGCGTTCCGGCGGCGGTGACCGGCCTGGTCAACCGGATGCTGTGCAAGGACGCGGCCGGCCGGCCGACCGCCGCGGACGCCGCCGCGATCCTGGGCTGGGCCGCCGAGCTTGAGGAACTGCCGGTCGACGCCACGGTCGTGGCCCCCGAGGGCGTGCCGGCGCCGCCGCCGGTGAGGTCGCGGCGGCGGCTGCTGCTGCTCGGCGGGGTCGCGGCGGCGGCCGTCGCCGTCGCCGTGGCCGGGGTGCTGCCGTCGGTAGGGGGGCCGGACGACGCGGGCGCGCCGCCGGCGGGGCCGCCGTCGATTCCCGCGCGGGCGGCGACCGGTGCGCCGTCCGCCGGGCCGACCGTCACGGCCCAGCAGGTGGTCGCGCCCGAGCGGAACCTTGATCCGTCCGTCGTGCCCTCCGCCGTGGTGTCGGCGGTGGTGTCGGCCGCGGCCTCCGGGGAGCCGTCGCCCAGCGCCGAGCCGGCGCCGTCCGCCGGGCCGGCCTCGCCGGCGCCGATCGCGGTGGTGCGGACGTTCACGTCGCCCGGCGGAACGATCGAGGCGAGCTGTGACACCGCCGGCCGGGCGCGGCTGATCTCGTGGGCGCCGAAGGACCCGTACCAGGTGGAGCAGGTCGCCGCCGGGCCCGCGCTGACGGCCGCGATCGTCTTCAGGTACGTCGCGAGCCGGATCAGGATGACGGTGACCTGTGTGGCGGGATCGCCGACGGCGGTCACCCTCCCGATCTGAAGCCCCGGGCGGCCGATCTCAGGACGCGGCGTTGACGAAACAGTGACACATCTGAAACATTGAATGCCTCGCGCCGCAAGAAGTAGACAGTCATCACGCAATTTTCGCGGAGCGAGACGAAGGATCCAGGCAGGCCCATCCGTCCCGGGCCTCTCATCCGCATTTCCCCCAAAATGCACCCACGCTCGACCCGGCGCACCTCTGCCGCGCGGCTCGGCCCGCGGTAATCCCCTCTGTCGTTCTCACAGAACAAGGACGCCATGAAACCCAAGCAACTCAGCCGAAGGCTGCTCAGCGGCCTTTTCGCGGCCGGCCTCGCCGCCGCCGCGGCGCTTGCGCCCTCGCCCGCCCACGCGGCCGGCGGCCCCAACCTCTCCGCCGGCCGGCCGGTCTCCGCCAGCGGCGCCAACGGCCCGTACGTCGCGGCCAACGTCAACGACGGCAACCCGCAGTCCTACTGGGAGAGTCCCTCGAACGCGTTCCCGCAATGGGTGCAGATCGACCTCGGTGGCGCCGTCGCCATCGACCAGGTCGTGCTCAAGCTGCCGCCGCTGGCGGCCTGGGGTGCCCGTACCCAGACGCTGAGCGTGCAGGGCAGCACCGACGGCAGCGGATTCGGCGTCCTCTCGGCCGCGGCCGGCCGGGTCTTCGATCCGGCCTCGGCCAACACCGTCACCATCAACTTCGCCGCGGCGACCGTCCGGTATGTACGCGTGCACATCACCGGCAACACGGGCTGGCCCGCCGCGCAGCTCTCGGAGTTCGAGATCTACGGCGTGGCCGGCGGACCGACCGATCCGGGTGAGCCGCCGACCGGCACGAACCTGGCCGGCGGCAAGCCGATCGAGGCGTCGTCGTCGGTGTTCAGCTTCGTGCCGGGTAACGCCAACGACGCCAGCCCGACCAGCTACTGGGAGTCCAACGGCTTCCCCGCGACGCTGACCGTGAAGCTCGGCGCCGACGCCGACGTCACCGGGGTCGTCGTCAAGCTCAACCCCGACCCGATCTGGGGTACGCGTACGCAGAACGTCCAGGTCCTCGGCCGCGCGCAGACAGCGGCCGGATTCACGTCGCTGAAGGCCCGGGCCGACTACACGTTCAACCCGGCGACCAACCAGAACTCGGTCACGATCCCGGTGACCGGTCGCGTCGCGGACCTGCAACTCCAGTTCTTCAGCAACACCGGCGCGCCCGGCGGCCAGGTCGCCGACCTGCAGGTGCTCGGCGGCTGGGCGCCGAACCCGGACCTCGTCGTCACCGCCGCCAGCTGGACACCCGCCGCGCCGAACGAGGCCACCGCGGTCACCCTCTCGGCCACGGTGAAGAACCAGGGCACGGCGGCCGCGGCCGCGACCACGGTGGACTTCCGGCTCGGCGGCACCGTCGCCGGCAGCGCGCCGGTCGGCGCACTCGCGGCCGGCGCGTCGACGACCGTATCGGCGAATGTCGGTGCGCGGCCGATGGGCAGCTACAGCGTCGCGGCGGTGGTCGATCCGGCCAACGCGGTCGCGGAGCAGAACAACGACAACAACACGTTCACCGCGCCGACGCAGCTCGTGGTCGGCCAGGCGCCCGGCCCGGACCTGCAGGTCCTCGGCATCACCACCAACCCGGCGAACCCCGCCGTCGGCGCGGCGGTCTCCTTCACCGTCGCCGTCAACAACCGCGGCACCAGCGGCGCGGGCGCCTCGACGACCCGGCTGACGGTGGGCGGGACGACGCTGAACGGCAGCACCCCGGCGATCGCCGCGGGCGCGACGGCGAACGTCGCCATCGGCGGCACCTGGACCGCGACCAGCGGCGGGGCCACCCTGACCGCCACCGCGGACGCGACCGGCGCCGTCGCCGAGACCAACGAGGGCAACAACGTGCTGACCCGCGCGGTCGTGGTCGGCCGGGGCGCGGCGGTGCCGTACGTCGAGTACGAGGCGGAGGCGGCGCGCTACCAGGGCACGCTCCTGGAGACCGACGCCCTGCGCACGTTCGGGCACACCAACTTCGCCACGGAGTCGTCGGGACGCAAGTCGGTCCGACTCAACGGCACCGGGCAGTTCGTCGAGTTCACCTCGGTGAACCAGGCGAACTCGATCGTGGTCCGCAACTCCGTGCCGGACGCGTCGGGCGGCGGCGGCCAGGACGCGAGCATCAGCCTCTACATCAACGACCAGTTCGTACAGAAGCTGACGCTCTCCTCGCGCAACAGCTGGCTGTACGGCACGACGGACGACACCGAGTCGCTGTCGAACTCGCCCTCGGCCGACGCCCGGCGGCTGTTCGACGAGTCGCACGCGCTGCTTTCCCAGTCGTATCCGCCCGGCACCCGCTTCAAGCTGCAGCGCGACGCCGCGGACAACGCGTCGTTCCACATCATCGACTTCATCGACCTCGAGCAGGTGGCGCCGGCCGCGAGCCAGCCGGCCGGCTGCACCTCGATCACGACGTACGGCGCGGTGCCGAACGACGGCAACGACGACACGGCGGCGATTCAGCGGGCCGTGACGGACAACCAGAACGGCGTGATCGGCTGCGTCTGGATCCCGGCCGGCCAGTGGCGCCAGGAGCAGAAGATCCTCTCGCCGGACCCGGCCCGCGGCCAGTACAACCAGAAGGGCCTGCGCAACGTCACGATCCGCGGCGCGGGCATGTGGCACTCGCAGCTGTACACCAACACCCAGCCGCAGAACGTGGTCGGCAACATCAACCATCCGCACGAGGGCAACGTCGGCTTCGACATCGACGACAACACCCAGATCTCCGACCTGGCGATCTTCGGCAACACGCAGAACCGGGCGAACCGCGGCCACGGCCTCAACGGCCGGTTCGGCAAGAACACGAAGATCAGCAACGTCTGGATCGAGCACGTGAACGTCGGCGCCTGGGTGGGCCGCGACTACTCGGACACGCCCGCCTACTGGAACCCGGGCGACGGCCTCGACTTCTCCGGCATGCGGATCCGCAACACGTACGCGGACGGCATCAACTTCAGCAACGGAACGCGCAACTCGCGGGTGTTCAACTCGTCGTTCCGTACGACGGGCGACGACTCGCTGGCGGTCTGGGCCAACCCGTACGTGAAGGACCAGGCCGTCGACATCGCGTCGAACAACCACTTCGTCAACAACACGGTGCAGCTGCCGTGGCGGGCGAACGGCATCGCCATCTACGGCGGCTCCAACAACTCGATCGAGAACAACCTGGTCTACGACACGATGAACTACCCGGGCATCATGCTGGCGACCGACCACAGCCCGCTCCCGTTCGGGGGGACGACGCTGATCGCCAACAACGGCCTGTACCGGACCGGCGGGGCGTTCTGGAACGAGGACCAGGAGTTCGGCGCGATCACCCTGTTCCCGTCGACAAAGGACATCACCGGGGTCACGATCCGCGACACCGAGATCTCCGACTCGACCTACGACGGCATCCAGTTCAAGAACGGCGGCGGCAACATGCCGAACGTCGCCATCACCAACGTCAGGATCGACCGGTCCAACAACGGCGCGGGGATCCTCGCGATGAGCGGCGCCCGCGGAAACGCGACGCTGACCAACGTGACGATCACGAACTCGGCCGACGGCAACATCGTCATCCAGCCCGGCTCGGGCTTCACGATCACCGGCGGCTGACGGCCGGCGCGGGAGCCCCCGGCACTCGCCGGGGGCTCGGCGCGCTCAGCCCAGCGGGTTCTCCCGGTCGCGCAGCAGCTCCAGGGCCGGGGCGTACATCCGGGTCTTGATCGTGGCGAGCGTGTCGCCGGCCTTGCCGGTGTTGGCCTCGGCGATCTCCACGGCGGTGCTGCGCACCGCGTCCTGCTCGACCGCGTGGTCGACGATGGCGGCGGCCAGCGCCTCCGGGCCGGTGTAGCGGCGGGCGGTCGTCATCGCCTCGTGCGCGGTCTGCGGTGCGAGCCGGGCCTGGATGAGCGCGGACATCGCCCGGGAGAACGGGATCTCGATGTCCGCCTCGGGCAGGCACCAGTAGCCCCGGTCGGTGCGCATCACCCGGAAGTCGTGCGCCAGCGAGAGCATCGCGCCGGCCGCGAACGTGTGCCCCTGCAGGGCGGCCACGGTGATCAGCGGGAGCGAGAGCACCCGCGCGAACAGCTCGTGGACGCTGACCACGTACTCGTGGTACTTGTCGCCGTTCGCGAACAGCCATTCCAGGTCGAGGCCGTTGGAGAAGTACTTCCCGGTCGCGGCGGTGACCAGGGCCCGGGCCCCGTCCGCCTTCTCCACCTCGTCCAGCGCCGCGTTGACCGAGGCGATCCAGTCGGGATGGAACCGGTTCTCGCCGTCCCCGATGTCGAGGACGAATACGTCGTTCTGGCGGTCGAGTGTTGGCACGTCTGCTCCCTCGTCGGCGGTGGCGTGGCGGACGCTCACACCACCGCGACGTTACTCATCGGTAACTTAGGCCGCAAGGTCAGGAACGCCGTCGCGGCCAGCGCGAGGGCCGCGGTGCCCGCCGCGCACCACATGATCGCGACGAAGGTGTGCGGCACCAGCCACTCGGCGGCCACGACCAGCGCGGCGGTCGCCACCCACAGCGGCGCCGACGGCCACCTGGCTCCGGCGGCCACCTGCGCGTTGACCAGCACGAACAGGATCGCGTACAGGGCGCCGGTCGCGGCGAACACCGGCGCGTAGCGGCCCAGCTCGGCGTAGCCGGGCCCGCCGGCCAGCCGGAACGCCAGCCCGCCGGCCAGCGCGGACGCGGCGACCAGCAGCGCGCCACAGCCGGCGACCACGCCGACCGCGAGCGCGAGCGCCCGGCGGCTGCCCTGCGCGAACCGGGGCAGCGCCAGCACGGTGACCACCTGCGGCGCCCACAGCGCGCCCTTGGTCAGCACGGTCCCGACCGCATAGGCGCCGGACTCCGCGGCCGGCAGCAGGTCGCGGGCGAGAATGAGGTCGGCGTACGAGACGGCCAGCATCGCGAGCGTCGCCGAACAGGCGGTGAACACCTGCCTCGCGGTGATGCCGTGGTCGTCGGGCCGGGCGCCGGGCACCCGGGCCAGGGCGGCCAGCACGGGAAGCATGAGCAGCACCGTCGCGGTGCCGACGAGCAGCGACCCGGTCAGCCCGAAGCCGAACAGCAGCCCGGCGATCATGCCCCCGTAGCGCCCGGCGGCCAGCACCGCCATGCCCACCGCGAGGCGCAGGAACCGCTCGTCGCCCTGCAGCTCGCCGAGCCACCGGCCGGCCACCACGGCCCCGCCGGTGTACGCCGCGAGCAGGAGCGTGACCGTCGGCGGCAGGTCGAGCAGCGGCCCGGCGACCGGCGCCAGCAGCACGACCGCGCCCGCGGACGCGGCGGCGGTGAGCCAGCCGATCCGGCCGGCGGCCGCGCCGGGGTGGCGCGCCCGGTGCACCGCGACCGCGATCTGCAGGCCCATGCCGGGCACGCCCGCGATGGCGGAGATCGCGAGCACGGTCGCGAGCGCGCCGAGATCGCCCGCGCTGAGCTGGCGGGCGCCGAGCACCGGCACCAGGTAGCCGAGCGCGTTGGTGACCGCGCCGGCGACCGCCACCGCGATGCCGGCGACGCCGATGCGCCGCCGGGACCTGGCCGTGACGGTCATCGCGGGCTTACAGCCGGCCCTGCTCGACGGCCCGCTCGATCCACGGGATCACCTCGTCGAGCATGGTGTCCAGCGTGGTCTCCGCGGTGAAGCCGAGCACCTCGCGGGCCTTGGTCACGTCCGGCACCCGCATCGCCACGTCGTACTCGTACGGGTCGTCGCTGGTGTACCGGAACGGCACGTCCGGGCCCTTGACCTTGCGCCAGATCAGCTCGGCGAGCTCGAGCACCGTCGTGGACTCGGCCGTCGACAGGTTGAAGTCCTCGTTGTACGCCGCGTCCTGCTCCATCGCCTCGACGATGCCGCGCGCCAGGTCGCCGCCGTAGGTGTAGTGGCGCACCTGCTCGCCGGTGCCGAGGACGTGCAGTGGGTCCTGGCCCTTGAGCACCTTCTGCACCAGGTCCGGCACCACGTGCGACATCGCCAGCTTGACGTTGCCGGACAGCACCTCGACCTCGCCGAGTGCCCGGCCCTCGCCGACGCCGACGCAGTTGAACGGCCGCACGATGGTGTACGGCAGCTTGTGCTGCTCCCACGCCGCGCGGGCGTAGTACTCCACGGCGAGCTTCTGGAAGCCGTACGACGAGCGGGGCGGCGCGATGTGCTGCTCGTCGCCCTCCTTGCTCGGCCAGTGGTCCGTCGACTCGTACACCATCGAGGACGACAGGTAGGTGACCTTGCGCAGCTTGCCGGTGCGGTGCGCCGCGATCGCCGCGTCGCAGGACGACGCCATGATGCGCTCGTTGGTGGCGAGCAGGTCGTAGGCGTACGCGTGGAAGTAGGAGATGCCGCCGATCATCGCGGCGCCCGCGATGAAGTGGTCGCAGTCGGCGAGCAGCTCGGCGACCAGGGCCGCGTCGCGGGCGTCGCCCTCGACGAACCGGTAGCGCGGGTGGTCGTCGTATCCGTGCACGACCGGGCCGTACTTCGAGTAGTCGTCGAGGCCGACCACGTCGTAGCCGCGGCCGAGCAGCTCCTCGACCAGGTACCCGCCGATGAAGCCGGCCGAGCCGGTAACCAGCACCTTCGTCATGCGGGTGAGTCCTCTTTCGCGCGTTCGGCCGACATCACGTCGGGCTTGCGGTCCGCCCACCGGTCGGCGAGCTCGGTCACGGTCAGCCGGCGGCCGAACGCGAAGAAATACCAGCGTAGATAGCTGGGCAGGAAGCGGCCCACGTCGAAGTGGGACTCGCCGAGCTGCCGGTCGAGCCAGATCGTCGGGATCTCCGCGACCGGGCGGCCCAGCCGGGTCGCCTTCGCGGTCAGCTCGATGCCGATCTCGAAGCCGGTCCGCGACTCGATGCCCACCTCGCGGACGAACTCGGTGTCGTAGGCCTTGAAGCTGTTCGTCGCGTCGCGGGTGCCGACCCGGGCGAACAGCGACAGGGTGCGCCCGGCCCAGCGCGACGCCATCCGCTTGAACCGCGGCCCGCCGACCTGCTGCCCGCCGGGCATGTAGCGCGACGCCGCCGCGACCACCACGCCCCGGTCGACCAGCCGGGCCAGGTCGTCGACCTGCCGCGGGTCGTCGCAGCCGTCGGCCATGGTCACGACCGCGACCGGCGCCCGCGCCGCGTCGATCCCGAAACGGACCGCGTTGGCCGGCCCGGGGCCGTAGGTGTTGAGCACGGTGCGGACCCGCGGGTCGTGGCGCGCGATCTCCTGCGCGTACGGGACTGTGGTGTCCTCCGGGGTGTCGTGCACGATCAGGATCTCGGCGGGCAGCAGCACCTCGCGCAGGATGCGCTCGAGGTGCCGGACCACGCCCTCGCCCTCGTTGTAGACCGGGATGACCACGGAGACGCGCGGCGTCATACCTTCACGCCCTGTCCGGTCAGGCCCCACATGTCGACCACCGGTTTGTCGGTGTCCAGGACGGCGTAGTCGGGGTGCGGCGCCGCGATCACCAGCAGGTCGGCCCGCTTGAGCACGTCGTCGAGCGGCACCAGCCGGTCGTCGGTGACGTACGGGTCGGTGCAGAGCGTCTCGCGCGCCTTGAGCGTCAGGATCTTCTTCAGCTTGTACGCCAGGCTGTCGCGGGTGTCGTCGCTGCCGCCCTTGAACGCCATGCCGAGGATGCCGACGCTGAGCTCGGCGAGGTCGAACCGGTCCTCCAGCCGCGAGACCAGGTAGAGCGGCAGGCCCTCGTTGATCAGCATCGCGGAGTGGCCGAGCACGAAGTTGTTCCGGTTGAAGGCCGCCAGCTGCATGGTGTCCTTGAGCAGGCACGGCCCGGCCGCGAAGCCCGGCATCGGCAGGTCGGCGGCGCGCGGGTAGTCGTGCACGACGGCCTGCTGGATGCGCGCGAAGTCGAGCCCGAAGTCGTTGGCCATCATCCAGAACTGGTTGGCCGCCGCGAACTTGAGGTAGCGCCAGGTGTTGGTGAACAGCTTCGCGAGCTCGGCCTCTTCCGGCTCCAGCCGCACGATCGACCCGGTCAGGTTGCGGAACAGCGCCTCCGCGCGGTCCAGCGCCTGCGGCGTACGGGCGGCGATGATCTGCGGCAGCGCGAACAGCTCGGTCATCGCCCGGCCCTCGGCGATCCGTTCCGGGCAGAACGCCACGTCGACCACGAGGCCCTTGCCGGAGAGCAGCTTCTCGGTCAGCGCGGTCACGCCGGGGTAGACCGTGCTCCGCAGCACCACCAGCTGGCCGTCGCGCAGGTGCTCCACGCAGCGTTCGATCGCGCGCGGCACCGCGCCGAGGTCGGGGTTGAGGTGCGAGTCGACGGGGGTGCCGACGACCACGATCAGCGCGTCGGCGAGCCCGACGGCCGCCGGGTCGGTGGTGGCCCGCAGCCGGCCGGCCGCCACCGCTTCGGTGAGCGGCTCCTGCGCGCCCTCCTCGGCGAACGGCAGGACCCCGGAGTTGACCCGGTCGACCGCGGCCGCGTCGATGTCGTAGAGCACCACCGACTGGCCGCGCGCGGCCAGCGCGATGCCCAGCGGCAGGCCGACCCGGCCGCAGCCGCCTACCACGCAAACGTCGACCGTCTCGGTCATCGTTTTTCCCCACAATCCCGCCGCGAAGTCAGCCCGCCGGACTTCGGCTCGTGCAGGCTACTAGCGAGGAAACCTCGGGTCTACCCACAAGTAGCCCAGGGGCTAAGCTGCGACATCATGGTCGGCACCCTGTTCAACGAACTGAGCTCGCGGTTCGCCGCGGCGCTGCCGGCGCGCGCCGTTGGCGCCGCAGTGCGCACCGCGTACCCGCGCGTCGAGCCTGAATTGGCACGGCTCGCCTCATACGCCCCACGCGGCGGCACCGCGGTCGACGTCGGCGCCTGGTACGGGCCCTGGACCCGCGGACTACGCCGGATCGCCGATCAGGTGGTCTCGTTCGAACCGACGGCCGAGCTGGCCGGCTGTGTGGCGGCCGCATTTCCGGACGTTCGGGTAATACAGGCCGTCGCTTCGGATCACAGCGGAACGGCCGAACTTTTCCTGCCGTCCGGTGGACCCGGGGTCGGCACCTCGTCGCTGGAGTACGGCACCGGGGCGTCGGTCACCGTCGCCCGGATGACCGTCGACGAGCTGGAGCTGCGCGACGTGCGGTTCGTCAAGCTCGACGTCGAGGGGCACGAGATGCCGGCGCTGCGCGGTGCCGAGCAGACCATCCGCCGGGACCTCCCGATGCTGATGGTCGAGCTGGAGGAGCGGATCCAGCCGGTGCAGCCGGTGCTCGACCTGCTCGCCGGGTGGGGCTACCGGCCGTACGTCATGCCGGACGACCGGTGGCTGCCGCTGGAGGGCTTCGATCTGATCGGGCACCAGCGCGCCGCGCTCGGCCGGGTGGACCAGAGCTTCGCGCGGCGGGTGATCCGGCCCAAGCCGCGGTACGTCAACATGGTGCTGTTCCGGCCGGAACCGGTCCGGTGACCGCGAACGCCGCGGCCACCGCGCGTGCCGCCCGGCTCGGTCCGGTCGACGCGGTCGCGGCGGTGCTCATCACGGTGAGCGTGCTCTGGCGGGGCTGGATCTCCGACCGTGGCTTCCTCACCACCGACGACTTCCCGATCATCGCCCAGTCCGACGCGTCCGGGCTGACCCTCGGGCACCTGTTCGCGGTCTACAACAACCACCTCATGCCGGCCGGGCGGTTGATCACCTTTGTCACCGAGCGGCTGACCGGCTACGAGTACCGGCCGTACCTCGTGCTGATGCTGCTCGGGCAGCTCGCGGTGAGCGTGGCGCTGTACCGGCTGCTGCGGCTGATGCTGCCGGCCGGCTGGCTGCTGCTCGTGCCCCTGAGCCTGTTCCTCTTCAACCCGATGACCCTCGAGGTCACCGCGTGGTGGGCGGTGGGCATCAACATGCTGCCCATGCAGCTCGCGATGGTCCTCGCGGTCGGCGCCCAGGTCCGCTACCTGCGTACCGGCGAGCGCCGGCACCTGGTGTGGCTCGGCCTGGCGGTCGCGTTCGGGCTGCTCTTCTTCGAGAAGGCACTGCTGGTCGTGCCGCTGGTCTTCCTGGTGACGCTCTGCCTGTACGCGCCGGGCGGGCCGGTGCGCGCGGTGTTCACCACCGTCCGGCGCTGGTGGCCGTCCTGGGTGGTGCTGACCGGGGTCACCACCGCCTACCTCGCCGCCTACGTGCTGATGTCGTCGTCGGGCGCCGCGACGCTGCGACCGCCGACGTCCGCGGGCGAGGTGGGCACGTTCTTCGGCCAGTACTACGGCGAGACGCTCGCGCCGGGGCTGGTCGGCGGGCCGTGGACCTGGCTGGACGCCGCCGACGGCACGCCGCTCGCCGCGCCGACCCAGCCGGCGCGGTGGGTCTCGTGGGGGATCCTCGCGGTGCTGGTGCTGCTGACGATCTGGGTGCGCCGGTGGGTCGCGGTCCGCGCGTGGACCCTGCTGGCGCTCTTCTCGGCCCTGGCCGCCGGCCTGATCGCCGCCACCCGGCTGGGCTCCGGGCTGAGCGGCGTCGCCGGGCTCGTGCCGCGCTACCTGGCCGACGTGCTGGTGGTCGCGGCGATCTGCGTCGGGGTGGCCGTGGCCGGGCTGCGCCGGCTGGACGCCGCCGACGAGCCGGCGGTCGCCGCCGCGCCCGCCCGGCGGTACCCGCAGCTGGTCACCGCCATGGCGGTCGGCCTGGTGCTGCTCATCGCGAGCAGCCTGTACAGCGGCCGGGACTTCGCCTCCGACTGGCAGGTCAAGGCCGGGCGCGACTACCTGAACACCGCGCGGGCCGACCTGGCCAAGGCCGAGCCGGGCACGGTGTTCATGGATCAGCCCGTGCCGGAGGGCGTGGTGCCCGGTTTCTCCTACCCGTGGAACATGCAGTCGCGGTTCTTCGGCCCGCTCGCCGAGGGGCCGGTGTTCGTCACCGAGGCCCGCAAGCTGTCGGTGTTCGACGAGGCCGGCCACATCCGGCCCGCCTGGGTCGACGGCGTGACCGCCCGCCCCGGCTCGCTGGCGGGCTGCGGCCACCGGGTCACCGGCGCCCGCACCGTCTCGATCCCGCTGACCAAGGCGGTGATCGACTACTGGCAGGTGGTGCGGGTCGGCTACCTCAGCGACCGCGACACCACCGCGACGATCCAGGTCGGCAACCACCCCGCGGTGCCGTTCGACGTGCACCGCGGCCTCAACGCGATGTTCCTGCTCATGCTGGTCGAGGGCGACGAGGTGAAGCTCAGCGTCCGCGACCCGGCCGCGAACCTCTGCACGGACGAGATCGAGATCGGCGCGCTGGTCCCACAGGCCGCCGGGTAGCCGGTGCGCGCCCGGCTGGTCCCGCACGCCGTCGCCGCCGCCGTCACCGCGGTGGTGCTGGCGCCGCTGGCCCTGCCCGGGTACGTGCTGCGCTACGACATGGTGTTCGTGCCGCGGCAGCCGCTGAACTGGGAGATGATCGCGCCCGCCGACTCGCTGCCGCGCGCGGTGCCGCTGGACGCCCTGGTGTCGCTCGCCAACCTGGCGGTGCCGGGCTGGCTGCTCCAGCGGATCGCGCTGGTCGCGGTCGTCTACCTGGCCGCGCTCGGCGCCGCCCGGCTGGTGCCGACCGGCCGCACGGCCACCCGGGTGGTCGCCGCGGTGGCGTTCGCCTGGACGCCGTTCCTCGCCGAGCGGCTGCTTCTGGGGCAGTGGGCGCTGCTGCTCGCGTACGCCGCCATGCCGTGGCTGGTCGGTGCGGCGCGCGACGTGCGCGCCGGGCGGCCCGGCGCGCTGCCCCGGCTGACGCTCGCCGCCGCGCTGGCCGCGGTCACCCCGACCGGCGGCCTGATGGCGCTGGTCACGGTCGCGGTGCTGCTGCCGCTGCGGTCCCGCGCCACCGCCGCCGCCCTCGCCCTCGTGGCGGGGCTCAACGCGCCGTGGGTGGTGGCCGCCGCGACCAGCGTCGCCGGCGGCGGCTCCGACCCGGAGGGCGTGGCCCAGTTCGCCGCCCGCTCGGAGAACTGGGCCGGCACCTGGGCGGCGCTCGCCGGCACCGGCGGCATCTGGAACGGCCAGACCGCGCCCGCCAGCCGATCCTCACCGCTGGTACCTCTGGTCACGCTGCTGCTGCTCGCGGTGGCCGTCGTCGGGCTGCGCGAGCTGCGCCGGCGCTGGCCCGGCGGAGCCGACCGGCTCCTGGTCCTGGCCGGCGGCGGGTTCCTGCTGGCCGTCGCGGGCACCGGGCCGCTCGCGCCCGCCCTGGAGTGGCTGGTGAGCCACGTCCCGGGCGCCGGCCTGCTGCGCGACGGCCAGAAGTTCCTCATCCCGTACGCGCTGACGGTCGCGCTGGGTTTCGCGCTCGGCGCCGAGCTGCTCGCCGAGCGGCTGGCCCGCCGGTTCGAGCCGGCGGTCGGCGGCGTGCTGCTGACCGGTGCCGTGCTGCTGCCGATCGTGCTGCTGCCGGATCTCGCCTTCGGCGGCGCGGGCGCGTTGCGGCCGGTGCGCTACCCGGCGGACTGGGACGCGGCGGCCAAGCTGGTCGCGGCCGCGCCGGGCGAGGTGCTGTCGTGGCCGTTCGAGGGCTACCAGGCCTACCCGTGGACCCGCGGCGTGGTGGTGCGCGACCCGGCGCCCCGCTACCTGGACGCGCCGGTCCTGATGAACGACGCCCTGCGGGTCGGCGCGGTGACCGTCGACGGGGAGAGCCCGCGCGCCGCGCGGGCCGCGGAGCACCTCGCCGCCGGCCGCCCGGCCGCGGCCCTCGGCGTCCGCTGGGTGCTGGTACGCCGCGGTACCCAGGCCGAGCCCCCGGCGGGCGTCCTTGCGGGCCTCAGGCTGGCTTACGACGGGCCTAATCTGCGGCTCTGGGAGAACCCGGCGGTGTCCGCCGACGCCGCCGAAACGGCGTCGGTGGCCCGGCGCGTGCCCGCCTTGACGGCGCACCTGATCGCGATAACAATCGTGATCTTCGTTGCCCTTTTACTACTGCGCAATCGGCGAAAGCCGTGGTACCGTCCGCGCACTCACGAATCCGAGGAGAAGCCGCCATGGTCAGTCTGGCCACGTTCATAGCCGCAACCGCACTCGGCGCCGTGCTCGGCGTCGTCGGCGTCGTCGCGACGGTCGGGGCGGTCAGCCCGTCCGCCGACCACGTAGCCGAGCAGTCGAAGATCGATCCGACGTCCACGATCTACGGCGCGCGCTGATCGGCACGGCGGTTCACCTGGGGGTTGGGCGGCAACGGTCATCCCCCAGGTGAACTACCGCGTGCACGGCCCCGCGGCCGGCACGGGTGACCCCTCGCCTGAAGAATTCGGCTTTTCGTACTGCTGCTCCCGCTGATCATCAGCGGTTGAGCCCTGCGGCGGCCTTTTCCATTTACTGCACGGCCCAATTCAGCCTTTTCTCGTGGCGCCCGCATTTGCGTGAGGCCACGCCGCGCCATTCCCAGGATGATCAATTACCGGGCGGCCGGAATGGGGCGACCTAATCGCCTGAAGAATTCGGCTTTTCGTATTACTAGACGCGCTGGTCGGTCAGCGGCTGTGCCACCGCGGGGAGCTCTGCGGCCACCACCCGGTGGAACGCGGCTCCGCTCATCGCCCAGGTGAACTGCCGCGCGTGGGTCGCGGCGGCCGTGCCCATCGCCGCGCGCCGCGGCGCGTCCAGCACCAGCGAGCGCACGGTCTGGAAGAACTCGAACTCGTCCTCGACCAGCATCCCGGTCTCGCCGTGCGCCATGGCGTCGACGACCCCGCCCGCGGACCGGAACGCGACCGAGGGCGTGCCCCGCGCGCCGGCCTCGACGATGGTCAGCCCCCAGCCCTCCTTGAGCGAGGGCAGCAGCATCAGCCAGGAGCTGCCGAGCAGCTCGTGCTTCTCCTGCTCGGTCACGAACCCGGCGAAGCGGACCCGGTCCTCGATGCCGAGGTCGGCCGTGAGCCGGTGCAGGGGCTCGTCCCACCAGCCGTGGCCGGCCACCACCAGCTCCAGCGTCGGCAGCTCGGTGGCCAGCAGCGCGGTCGCCCGCAGCGCGAGCTCGACCCGCTTGTGCGGCACCAGCCGGCCGAGCACGACCAGGCTCGGGTGCGGCGTTCGGGGCGCCGGCGCGCCCGTGACCTCGGGCGTTCCGTTGTGCACCACGGTGATCCGGTGCGGGTCGACGCCGAGCTCGGCGAGCTCGCTTCGGCTGGACTCGGAGACCGTGACGTACCGGCAGTTGCGGTAGACCCGCACGGCCACCCGGGACTCGATCCACCAGCCGATCCGCGCGACCCAGGGGCCGAACACCACCGGCCACTGCTCCCGGTGCACGTGGTGCACCAGCGCGATCACCGGCTTGCGGGCGTACAGGCGGCTCAGGAACGGCATGCCGTTGCCGACGTCAACGATGAGGTCCGGCCGGCCCAGGCGGCGCCGGGAGAGCGGGCCGAATCCGAGAGCGCCGGCCAGGTAGACCAGGGCGGCGAGGAGGTAGACCGTATGCCGCCCGCCACGCCTTACGATCCGTACCCCTTCCGGGGTAGTCTCTTCCGCCGGTGCGGTGCCGTGTGCCTGGCACAGCACGGTTACCCGGCAGCCACGGCCGATCAGTTCGGCGGCAACCGACTCGAGATAAACCTCAGAACCGCCGCCTTCAGGATGCGTCGTGTCCCGCCAGTTCAGGAAAAGGATGTGTCCAGCGCCGGCATACATCATTTGTCTACTCGGCCCACCCTACTAGCGAGTACGATTCGCGATCGCGTCACACTAGGGCAACCTCGCGGTGATCCGCAACGGTGAAGGTGAAACAAAGGAGAAACGCATGGCCGATCGGGGCGTGCTGGCGCGGCCGGAATTCTGGCCGGTCGCGCTGCTGAGCGTCGCACTGGTCGCCGTGCTGGGTGGCTGGGGTACCGCCACCTATCTCGACCGCACCCGGCAGGTGCCGCCGTGCGTCGAGCGGACCACGCTGCGGGTCGCCGCGGCGCCGAGCATCGCCCCGCCGGCCCGGGAGATCGCCCGTCGGCTCGTGCTGCGGGAACGGTGTCTCGACATCCTGGTCGAGGCCCGCGAGTCGGCGGACGTGCTGCGCGATCTGGCGCGCACCGCACCCGGCGGCGTCGGCGCGGCCGCCACCAGGACGCCCGCCTCGACACCCGCCTCTAAGGCCGCCGCCCCGAAGGTTCCCTCGGCCGCACCCTCGGCGGCGGGATCGCCGTCGCAGCCGGGCGCGACCGTCGCCGGCTCCGCGCCGCCCGACGCCTGGCTGCCGGAATCGACGCTCTGGCTGCGGCGGGCCCGCGCGGCCGGCGCGTTCCAGGTGCCCGCCGACGGGGTCTCCGTTGCGGGTACCCCGGTCGTGCTCGCGCTCGACAGCCGGTCCGCGACCCGGCTGGGGTGGCGCAACCGCAGCCTCGGCTGGACCGGGCTGGTGGCCGCCGCCCAGCCGCCGCTGCCCGTCGTGCTGCCCGACCCGGCGACCAGCCCGATCGGCTTCGGCGCGCTGGTCGGCATCCGTTCGCTTGCCCGCTCGGCCCAGCCGAACGACGCCGCGGCCGGCGCGGCGGCGACCATGCGCCGGCTCGCGCCGCGCACCGCCTCGATGACCGGCGAGAACCCGCCCGCGCCGACCGGGCCCGGCGCCGACGAGGCCGCCGTGGTCACCACCGAGCAGGCGGTCCTGCTCGGCGGCGTCAGCGGTCGCCGCCAGGTCGCGGTCTACCCGCCCGCGGGGGTGCCCGGCCCCGACTACCCGTACGCGACGCTGACCACCGGCCCGGGGCGCGAGGGTGCCACCGCGCTGCTGCGCGCGCTCCTCGCCACCGAGGGCACCACCGCGCTCACCCGCAACGGGCTGCGCACCCCGAAGGGCGGGCCGCCGGTCGGCATCCCGTCCGGCACGGGGATCCGCACCGGTGCGTTGAAGCCCGGGCGGCTGCCGGGGGAGCCGGACGCCCTCGCGCTGCTCAACGCGTGGGGCGGCGTGCACATCAGCGCTCGGATGCTGGCCGTGTTCGACACCTCCGGCTCGATGGGCGCGAAGGTGCCGGGTTCCACGGAGACCCGGCTGTCCGAGACGATCAAGGCCGCGCAGGGCGGTGCGCAGCTACTGCTCGGCACGACCGAGCTCGGCGTCTGGGAGTTCTCCAACGACCTCGACGGCGACCGCGACTACCAGGAGGTCGTGCCGGTCGGACCGATCGGGCCGCGGCGCGCCGAGATCGTGGCGGAGCTGGGCCGGATGAAGGTCAAGCCGAACGGCACTTCGGGCCTGTACGACACCACGCTGGCCGCGTACCGTGACGCGACTCGTAACTGGACCCCGGGGCGGATCAACATGGTGCTCGTCCTCACCGACGGCAAGGACGACAACGCCAGCGGGATCAGCCGCGCCGAGCTCATGCGCCAGCTGGGCGGCCTGGTCGACCGGAAGCGGCCCGTGCCGATCCTGTTCATCGGCATCGGCCCGGAGATCGACCCCGACGAGCTCAGGCAGATCGCCACCGCCACCGGCGGGCAGGTGGCGCTGACCGCGAAGCCGTCCGGGATCAAGCAGATCTTCTTCACCGCGCTGGCCGAATTCAGCTGCCTGCCGCCGAAGTGCCGCCGATGACCGCCACCGCGTCCGCTCCCGCGAAGTCGAAGGCGAAGGCGAAGTCGAAGGTGAAGGCCAAAGCGAAGGCGAAGACGGGCGCCCCGCCGGCCCGTTCCGGCCGCCGGCACCTGGGCGCCGTCGCCGGCGCGCTGGTGCTCGTCGCGCTCTCCTTCCTCCAGCGCCCGGGCCGCATCACCTTCGACACCAAGCTCGACCTCGCCGAGAACCCCGTCGGTTTCATGGCCCGCGCCCTGCACCTGTGGAATCCGCAGGCCACCTCCGGCGAGCTGCAGCAGCAGGCGTACGGCTACCTGTTCCCGATGGGGCCGTTCTTCGCCGCCGGTGACCGGCTCGGCGTGCCGCCGTGGATCACCCAGCGACTCTGGTGCGCGCTGCTGCTGTGCGCCGCGTACTTCGGGGTGCTGCTGCTGGCGCGGGCGCTGCGGATCGGCACCGAGCCGGGGCGGGTGATCGGCGCGCTCGCGTACGCGCTCGCGCCGCGGATGCTCACCGAGATCGGCCCGCTCTCCTCGGAGATGCTGCCGGTCGTCGCGCTGCCCTGGGTCCTGCTGCCGCTGGTCGCCGCGCGCCGGATCGGCTCGCCCCGCCGCGCGGCCGCGCTGTCCGCCCTGGCAATGGTGTGCATGGGCGGCATCAACGCGGCCGCCGTCGTGATGGCGCTGGTGCTGCCCGGGATGTGGCTGATCACCCGGCGCTGGGACCGGCACCTCGCGAAGCTCGCCGCCTGGTGGTTCGTCTGCGTCTCGCTGGCCGCCGTGTGGTGGATGGTTCCGCTGCTGCTCTTCGGCCAGTACAGCCTGCCGTTCCTCGACTACATCGAGTCCTCGACGACGACCACCGCGGTGGTCTCGCTCTTCCAGGCCGTCCGGGGCACCAACCAGTGGGGCGGCTACATCGTCCAGGGCGAGGCGTGGTGGCCGTCCGGCTGGATTCTCGTCGACCACCCCGGGCTGATGATCGCGACCGCGCTGGTCGCCGCCGTCGGCCTGACCGGCCTGGCGCTGCGCGGGCTGCCCGAGCGGCGGTTCCTCGTGCTCAGCGCGCTGACCGGGCTCACCCTGCTCACCATGGGCTACGTCGGCACGCTGGACAGCCCGGTCGCGCCGTACGTCCGCGAGCTGCTGGACGGCCCGCTCGCCCCGCTGCGCAACGTGCACAAGTTCGAGCCGGTGCTCCGGCTGCCGGTCGTGCTCGGCCTCGTGTACGCCGCGAGCCGTCCGCTTCGGCTGCGGTGGCTGCGGCTGCCGTCCGCGCCGGTGGTCGCCGCGCTGCTGATCGCCGCGGCGGCGCCCGCCTGGCTGTTCATGCTCCGCCCCGGGCCCGGCTGGTCGGAGGTGCCGAACCACTGGAGCCAGGCGACCGCGTGGCTCGCCAAGGACCCGCAGGCCCGCACGCTCGTCGTGCCGGGATCCGGCTTCGCGCAGCACACCTGGGGCCGTACGGTCGACGAACCGATCCAGCCGCTCGCCGGCGCGCCGTGGGCGACCCGGCACCAGATCCCGCTCGGCTCCGAGGGCAACATCCGGGTGATGGACGCCGTCGAGCAGGTGCTCGCGCAGGGCCGCGGATCGCCGGCCCTCGCCGACTTCCTCGCCCGGGCCGGCTACACGTACCTGCTGGTCCGGCACGACCTGGACCGGGCGGCGTCCGGCGCACCGCCGATCGCCGTGGTGCGCCGCGCGGTGGCCGGCTCGCCCGGCCTGGTGCCGGCCGCCCAGTTCGGCCCGCGGGTCGGCGCCGGCGGCGCGGCGCCCAGCCCGGTCGACGCGGCGGTGTCCGTACCGTCGATCGAGATCTTCAAGGTCGACCGCCCGGTGCCGGTGGTGTCCGCGAGCAACCTCGCCGACGTGCCGGTGGTCAGCGGCGGCCCGGAGGGACTGCTCGGCGTGCTCGAGCAGAAGCTGATCGACGGCCGGCAGCCGGTCGTGCTGGCCGGCGACGCCGACGGCGCGCTCGGCGCGCCCGAGTTGGCGGGGCCGCGGATCGTCACCGACGGGCTGCGCCGCCGCGAGCTGAACATCGGCCGGATGCGCGACAACGTCAGCCAGACCCTCACCGCGGACGAGCAGACCCGGCTGGGCCGGGTGCGCAGCGACCTGCTGCCGTTCGCCGCGGCCGGTCACCAGACCGTCGCCGCGTACCAGGGCATCCGGTCCGTCGACGCGTCCAGCAGCGCCGGCTTCGCCGATTCGCTCGGCGCGACCGACCCGTCCGCCCTGCCGTTCGCGGCGCTGGACGGCGACCCGGCGACCGCCTGGCGCTCCGACCCCTACCAGTTCGGCGGCGGGCAGTGGCTCGAGGTCATGCTGGACACGCCGCGGCGGGTGTCCGAGGTGACCGTCGACTTCGCGGACGACCTGCGGGTCGCCGCGCCCGTCGGCGTCGTGCGGGTGACCACCGACCAGGGCGTCGTGGACCGCCCGGTGCCGGCCACCGCCGGACCGCACAAGCTCGCGACGCTGCCCGGCCTCACCTCGACCGTACGGATCACGGTGCTCGGCCTGCGCCAGGGCTACTACGGCGGCATCGCGCTGCGCGAGCTGGGCATACCCGGCGTCACCGCACAGCGCGGGCTGCGCGCGCCGGCCGACTTCGGCGACGGCACCACCCCGGTGTACTCGTTCGACCGCGCACCCCAGCAGCGCGGCGCCTGCTTCCCGGCGCCGGGCGGCACCCACTGCGACCAGTTCCTCGCCCGCGCCGGCGAGGAGCCGCTGGGCATCGACCGGTTCTTCGCGACGCCGGTGGACGCCGCGTACGACCTGCGGATGACCGCCTTGCCGCGGCCCGGCGGCACGCTGCCGCTGGCCCGGCCGGTGACCGCGTCCGCGTCGACCGTGCTGACCGGCGACGTGACGGTCGGCGCGCACGCGGCGGTCGACGGAGACCCGGCGACGGCCTGGCTCGCCGAGCCGACCGATGCCAACCCGACACTGCGCCTGAACTGGGGCGTGAAGCGCACGATCGACCGGTTCCGGCTCGTCGTGCCGGCCGCGCCGTCGGCCGCCCGGCCTACCGAGGTGCTCCTGCGTACGCCCGAGGGTCCGGGCCGGGCCTCGGTGGATCCGGACGGCTGGGTGACCTTCCCGCCGTTGAACACCGACCGGATCGAGATCGTGATCGTCGCGTCCACGCCGGTCGTCGCCGACACCCGCGGCAACAGCTGGCCGGCGCCGGTCGGGGTCGCCGAGGTCAAGGTGCCCGCGCTCGGCGCGCTGCTCACGCCGGCGACCGGCAGCACGCCGCTCGCCGCACCCTGCGGCACCGGGCCGACCGTGTGGATCGACGGCGTGGACTACCCGACGTCGGTCTCCGGCACGCTCGCGGACGTCCGCGCCGGCCACGCGCTGCCGGTGAAGGTGTGCGACGACTTCGCGAGCGAGTCCGTGCAGCTGGCGGCCGGCGAGCACCGGCTGCGCACCGTGCCCTCGGCCGCGTTCGTCGTGGAGTCGGCGACGCTGGTCCGCGACGGTGCCGGTGCCGGGCCGCCGGCCGTGCACGACCGGGCGGTGACGGTCGACCGCTGGGACACCACCTCGCGGCGGGTCACCGTCGCCGCCGGTGCGCAGGCACTGCTCGTGGTGCCGGAGAACCACAACGCGGGCTGGACCGCGACGCTCGACGGTATGAAGCTGCGCGCCGTGCGGGTGGACGGCTGGCAGCAGGCGTTCGTGCTCCCGGCCGGCGCGGGCGGCGCGGTGACGCTGCGGTTCACGCCCGACGAGCCGTACCGGGCCGGGCTCGCGGCGGGCGCGGCCTGCGTGCTCCTGGTCGCACTGCTGGCCCTGGTACGGGTGCGGCGGCGCCGGCAGGCGCTCACCCAGGCCCTCGCGGAGTCGCCGCTGGCGGCCCGGGCCCTGGCCGCACAGCCGCTGCCCGTGCTGCCCATGCCCCGTGCCGTGAACGCACCGGGCGGCGGCTGGTGGATGCTGGTGCCGCTGATGGTGCTGGCGGTGCTGCTCGGCGGCGCGGCCGGTGCATCGCTGCTGCTCGCCGCCCTGATCGTCCGGCAGCTGTGGCCGAGCGCGCTACCCGCCATCGTGTTCACGTGCGCCGGTACGGGCATCGCGATCGCGGTAGCCGGTCGGCTACTGGGCCACGGCCAGGAGTTCGCGTACGGTGCGGCGGTGCAAACCTCCATGCTGGCCGCCCTGTGCGCGGTCGCGGCGACGGTCGCGCCCTCGGCGCGCCGCCCCAAGGGGACCGCGTCGCCGGGCAAGCCGACCGGCGGGCCGGTCATCGAACCCCACCGGGCGACCCTGCGCCGTTCCGTCGGCCTGTTCAAGGCGTTCCTCGTCGAGCAGACCGACCCGGACCGGTTCTACTCGCTGCTCGCCGCCGACTCGGCGCGCCAGCTGGGCTCCTACGCCAAGCTGTCCGGCGCCAGCGTCCTCGACGTGGGCGGCGGGCCGGGCTACTTCGCGACCGAGTTCCGGAACCGCGGCGCGGCGTACCTGGGCCTCGACCCGGCGGTCGGCGACTTCGCCGCCGACGGCGCCGCCGTGGCGGGCATGGTGCGCGGCAGCGGCACCGCCCTGCCGATCCGGTCCGGCTCCGTCGACGTCTGCTACTCGTCGAACGTGCTGGAGCACGTCTCCGAGCCGGAGGCCATGCTCGACGAGATGGTGCGGGTGACCCGCCCGGGCGGCATCGTCTTCGTGTCGTTCACGCCTTGGCTCTCGCCGTGGGGCGGTCACGAGACGTCGCCATGGCACCTGTTCGGCGGCCACCGTGCCCGGCGGCGCTTTGTGCGGCGCAACGGCCGCGAGCCCAAGAACCGTTTCGAGGAAACGCTCTTTGCAATCAGCGCGGCGCGGGCTATGCGCTGGGCGCGCGCCGCCCGCAAGGCGGGCGATGTTACGGTCATCGATGTCCTGCCGCGGTACCACCCCAGGTGGGCGTGCTGGATCGCCCGGATTCCGGGCCTCCGGGAGTCGCTTACGTGGAACTTCACCGTTGTGCTCCGGCGCACGGAAAGCCACTAGCGGCTCAGGCAAAGAAAGAAACCGTTAAGGTCTCGCTTCCCCGTGGTACCCAGTAGTAACATTCCGCCACCCGGTAAGCGAGCCGCCTGCCGAACCCCTTATCTCGTTATTTCTCGTGGAGGCACTATGAGGTCCCGCGTCGTCGGCGCCTTGCTTGTCGGCTTCGGTGTCCTGGCGTTGGTTTTCGCCGGCGGCCTGGCGTTCGTCGTAGCACCACAGGTGGCCCAGCTGCCTTACGACATGCAGCCAACGCAGTCCGTGGCCGAGGCACCCAACGCCGAGTTCCTACAGATCACCAACGGTGTCGCGAAGATCAACACGGGCACCCTGCGCTCGACGATCCGGGTGCAGCCGGACTCGAAGGCGACCGCCGATCTCGAGGGCAAGCTCGACGGCACGGCCCTGGTGTGGGTGGTCGGCCAGGAGGTCGTCCGCACCGACACCAACGAGGTCGTCAGCGCTTACAGCACCTCGCTGGCCGTCGACCGCAAGTCCGGCGCGGCGGTGGACTGGGACAAGCAGTGGCTTGACACCGGCAACGACCGCCAGAGCGTCGAGTACGCGGGCCAGACCTACAAGTTCCCGTTCGGCACCGAGAAGAAGTCGTACGACATGTTCGACCGCGACCTCCTCAAGGCCCAGCCGATGCAGTTCGTGAAGACCGAGCAGATGGGCGGGCTGGAGACCTACCAGTTCACCCAGGAGATCCGTGACGAGACGCTGGAGCTCCCGGCCGACCGCCTCGCGGTGCTGCTGGGCCAGCTGCTGCCGGGTTCGACGACCGCCGAGCTCAAGTACAGCAACACCCGCACGGTGTGGGTCGACCCGACCACCGGTCAGTACATCTCGGTGCAGGAGCGCCAGCAGAAGCAGCTGGTGACCCCGGACGGCAAGTCGGTGACCCTGCTCAACGCGGTGTTCAGCTACACGAACGAGACCGTCACCAAGGCGGCCGACACCGCCAAGAGCAACGGCGACAAGCTGAACCTGGTCGGCGTGACCGTGCCGATCGGCCTCACGGTCCTCGGCCTGATCCTCCTGGTCCTGGGCACCCTTCTGGTGGTCCGGGGCCGGCGGCAGACCGCCGCCGCGGCCCAGGTGCCCGCGCAGCGCAAGGGCGGACGCCACGTGGCGCCGGCGGACGCCGACGAGGCCCCGACCGAGGCGCTGCCGACGGCCGAGCCGGAGAAGTCCGGCAGCAAGACCGACTAAGGCGCAGACCTGAGTAACGAGGACCTCCCGAGCATCTGAGCTCGGGAGGTCCTCGTCGTTTCAGACCTCGCCGAACACGGCGGTCACCAGAGTGGCGGCCTCGGCCGGCGCGGTCACGGTGAACCGCATGCCCGCAGGTTCGACGGCCAGGACGAAGGAGAAGAAGGAACAGCAGGCGAACTCGGCCGCCGCGAGCCGGGCCAACTCCACCGCCACGGCCGGGTCGTGCCCGTAGACCAGCGTGACCCCGCCATCGACGGCCTCCCGCCCGACGGCCCGCCCGATCACCGCCTGCCACTCACCGATCCGCCCCCGCATCGCGTCCAGCCCACCGTCCAACGTGCACACCAGGTCCGCACCCGCACCCGCGGCGTCGTCGAGCAGCGGCAACGCGGCACGCGCCACCGGAATCCGCGGTGCGGTCCGCGCCGACGCCGCCGTCACGCACGCGCAGCCCCCGCCGCAGGCGCCCGCCGTCGACGGCTCCGCCAGCCGGGCAGCGGCCGCCTGCAACCGGGCGACCTCGGCCAGCCCGGCCACGGCGCCGGCGTGTAGATCGACAACCTCGGCGGGCGTCCCCGCCTGGTTCCCGGCGTGCGCCGACTGCACAGCGGCGGCCTGCTCGGTCAACGCGACGCTGCGCTCGGCCACCGCGGCCAGCCGAACACCCACAACGTCCGCCATCCGCGCCTGTGTCGCCGAACAGTCGCCGGTGTCAAGCACCGCGACCAGCCCGGCCAACTCGGCCCCGCCGATGCCGAGCCGCTCGGCCCCGTCGATGACCCGCGCCCGCACGCCCGCCTCAACCATGATCGCCATCGATCCCTCCAGGTCATCGGCGCTTCCGTCCACCCCACCGACGGTAGGCCTGTACCTAGGTACCGAATTCAAGGCCACCACCTGTGGCCCCGATCACACCGTCGATCCGGCGGGATCAGTTGAGGCGCACGGCGTCGATGGTGTGGCTCAAGGTCGACCCGAACCGAGCTATTTCCCCCTGAGCGATCCCGTTGCGGCGAGCGACCGACTCCCAGTTCTCAGCGGCCTCCGCCACTTCACGGAGGACGGCGCGCGCCTGGCTATCCGTCAAGCCGAAGTTCTCCGCGTACGCGAGAAGTGTGTTGACCTCTTCGGCCGGTCGGATCGCTCCGCCGACGCTGGTCACACGCTGCGCCGCGAGCTCCGGGTTGGGGTTGACGTCGAAGGCGGGGGCCAGCCTCCAGCCGGAACCGCGACGCAGGAATCCATGATTGCGAAGATGGTCGTCGGTGTTGTGGATGGCTATGGAGAACGCGATACGTCGCCACAACTGACGGAGGTCGTCGACGGCCGCGGAGCTGTTCTCGGGCAGCACCTCGGCGATCTCGGTGTAGTCGCGAGACTGCCCGTCCTGCGCCTCCAGCAGCGTCATTGCGCTGATGTATCCGACGCGGTGTGTGCCCTCCCGGTCGAACCGGTCGAGCAGGAGCACGGGGCTACCGTCGATGCCGACCAACCGCCTTCCCGGAACGGAGATCCCCGCAACCTCCGCCAGGTCGAGAGCGGTCTTCTCCCACGCGATGACGCTCCATCCGTCGGCGTGGTGGGGAAATTTTGCGATCATGAGACGTTCGTCGTCGCGCACCGATGCCTTGGGCCGTGCCCCACCCAGTGAGCCTGTCCCCGCATCCAAGAGCGTCTTGATCGCGTCCAGGTTGTCCGGCTTGTCGCGGGCGACAGCGTTGGCGGCATGTAACAGTGCGGGAAGGGCGATGAGCTGCGGTACCTCCGACGCCGGGTGCTGGAACTCGTCACCGCCATCGGTCTTGAAGCGCAGTGCGCCCTGCCGGGTCTCATCGCTCACTCCGAGCAGGTAGTCCCGGTCGTCCAGGGTCGGTGCAGCCCGACCCTCGGCGACGGCCGAGGCGCGAAACCGTTTGGCGATCAGATTCCGTCCCCACCGGTCGGGCGCAGCGTCGCTGAAAGCCCCCGGCAATCCGTGAGGTAATGGCCAGGAACCCGTTGCAAGACGGAGGGCAGGATCGATGGCATACGCACCGGGCAACGCGATGAAGTCGCGATCGTAGGAGAAGGTCGCCGTCAGCCGGCCTCGCCGAAGGTTGAAGTGGGCGTCCCCAGCGGCGACGGTCCGACCGCCCAGTTCGACATAAGTACGGAGGCGGCTCACTGACGCACCCGTTTCGGCAGCGTCTCGTCGGCCCGTGCGCGACCGAGGTCTGTCTCATAGGGATCCGTGGCTGTCACCAAGGCATCCAGAACGCCCAAGGCCCGGGCGACGCTCAGAAATGCCTGCAGGCCGACACCGGTATCTCCGGTCTCGACCCGGCGCAGCGTGTTCCGAGATATCCCCGCCCTCTCGGCAACCTGGACCGCGGTGAGCCCCTGCAACTTCCGCCAAGCCGTGAACTGCTCCCCGATACTCCTGGCCGCGGCGCCAACCCGCACAGAGGGACGAGGCATGGCCACTCCTTCAAATACGGGGCAAGACACTGACCACTATACGACTTAACGCTCAGAATCATGACCCTTACCGCACAACCCCGGACACGCACCGGCGGCACACGACGCGAAGCGGCGGTGCACGAAACGCAGTGGTGGTGCAGGACATGTAGTCGTGTTGCACAACGTGTAGTGGTGATGGGGGGCGAAGCCCCTTCCAGCGGAAGACTCACGCAGACCAACCACTACACCGTGGGGGTCTGGGGGCTCGGGCCCCCAGGCGAAATGACGAGGCCACCAGGTTCGCGCTTCTCAGCGAACACATGGTGGCCATGGACTCGTGCCCCCGGCAGGATTCGAACCTGCGCTTTCGCCTCCGGAGGGCGACGCTCTATCCCCTGAGCTACGGGGGCTCAGCGAGGAAGAGCCTAGCAGGCGCCGCGGAGACCTTGCCAATCGGTTCCGCGGCGCGCCGCCTACTGCAGTTGCTTCAGCATCGAGTCGATCAGGTGGATCTCGTTCTGCTGGCCGCGGACCATCGTTTCGGCCAGCCAGGTCACGTCTTCGTCGTCCGACACTTCCAGGATCTCCTGGGCCATGTGAATGCCGCCCAGATGGTGCTGGCGCATCAGGGTCAGGTACTGGACGTTGAGGTCGTTGCCGGTCGCCGCGCGCAGCGTGGTCATTTGTTCCGGGGTTGCCATGCCCGGCATCAGGCCGTTGCGCACCGAGCCCTCGGCGTCCTTCATCCAGGCCATCGGCGGCTGGCTGCCGCTCGGGCTCAGGTCCCACTCGCGGAGCCAGGACTGCATGTAGCCGATCTGGCCGTGCTGGGTCATGGCGATGTCGCTGGCGAGGGTGATGACCGAGGAGTTGTCCGAGTCGGCGTGGGCGATCATCGACATCTCCACGGCCTGGGCGTGGTGGGTGCTCATGTCGCGCAGGAAGCCCGCCTCGGCCGAGTCGTCGCCGGGTGTGCTCAGGCGGGGGATCAGGAAGCCGACGGCGAGGCCGGCCACCAGGCCCAGGGCGAGCACCACGGCGAGCCACGCCGCCCCGAACCGGCTGCGGCCGGCCGGGGCGGTTTCGTGGTCGTGGGTGTCGGCCGCGTCGGAGGCGCTTGATTCGGCCGAGACCGTCATCAGTTGCCCGCGGGCGCGGCCGCCTGGAGCGGGCCGGTCGTCGTGTTGCCGCCCGAGCAGGGTGCGCCGGGCTCGAGCGAGGCGTTCAGGCGCAGGGCCTTGATGAACTCGTCGATGCGCTCGTCGTTGGCGTCGTCGAGCTTGAGCTGGTAGCCCCAGGCCTGCAGGGAGACGTTCTTGTCGAGGTTGGCGACCGGACTCATCAGCATGAAGTCCTTGCCTTCGACCTTCTCCTTCAGCTTGGCAACCTGGTCGGCGGCGAGGCCCTGCTTGTAGGTGACCCAGACGGAACCGTGCTCGAGGCTGTGTACGGCGTGCTCGTTGGCGATCGGCTCGGTGTAGACGTCACCCATGCAGTTCTGCCACTTGGCGTTGTGCACGCCGCCCACCGGCGGGTTCGTCACGTAGGTCTGCGGGCCGTCCTTGTGGTCCTGCGCGTCGATCGCGGGGTTCTTCTGCGCGCGGTAGTCGACGACGTCCTTGATCGCGGCGGCCTTGTCCTGCCAGGACTCGGGGCCCTTGACCGAGGCGTACACGCCGTACCCGATGATGCCGACCGCGAGCAGGACGACAGCGCCGGCCAGCGCGATCGGGCCCCAGTTGCGGCTGCCGGCGACCTTGACCGGGGTGACCGGCTTGCGGCCCTTGCCGCCGCCCTTGTTCTGCGGGCGGTTGCCGGGCTTGGCCCCGCTGGTCTTCTGCGCGGGGGGTTTGCCCTGGCCCGACGTCTTGTCGACCTTCACGGTGGACGGGACCCGCTCGGGACCCGGGGTGCTCATGCTCATCGTGCCTCGTCAATTCGATGGAAAGGTCGGGCCGGGCCCGCGAGCAGGCCCCGGTATGCCGCCGGGCGGCAAAGTCTACCCGGATAGCATGGCTCAGTGACTCCCGCAGACCTCGCTTCCACCGTTCTCACAGCTGCGCGTGCCGTATTCGTTGCCCGCGGCCTCGACGTCTCGCTGTTGCCCGCGACGACGACGGTGGAGCGACCCCGAAACCCCGAGCACGGCGATTACGCCTCGACGATGGCGATGCAGCTCACCAAGAAGACCGGCGTCCCGCCGCGTGAGCTCGCGGCGGCCCTCGCCGAGGAGCTCAGCAGCCACTCCGGCATCAAGTCGGTGGAGATCGCGGGCCCGGGCTTCCTCAACATCCGCCTGGACGCGGCCGCGGCCGGCGTGCTGGCCCGCGACGTGGTGCTGGCGGGTCGGGAGTACGGCAGTGGTGACCGGCTCGCCGGGCAGCGGATCAACCTCGAGTTCGTCTCCGCGAACCCCACCGGCCCCGTGCACATCGGTGGTGTGCGGTGGGCGGCCGTCGGCGACGCGCTGTCGCGGCTGCTGCGCGCGGCCGGTGCCGACGTCGGCACCGAGTATTACTTCAATGACGCCGGTTCGCAGATCGACCGCTTCGCCCGCTCGCTCTACGCGGCCGCGAAGGGCGAGGCGGCCCCCGAGGACGGGTATGGCGGCGCTTACATCGCGGAGATCGCGACGGCGGTGCTCGGCCAGGCGCCCGACACGCTCGCGCTGGGCGAGGCCGAGGCGCTCGAGGTCTTCCGGGTACGGGGCGTCGAGTTGATGTTCGCCGAGATCAAGGCGTCGCTGGACGAGTTCGGCGTGCGGTTCGACACGTACTTCAACGAGAAGGACCTGCACGACCGCGGCGAGCTGCAGGAGGCCCTGGACCGGCTGCGCGACCAGGGTCACGTCGTCGAGGCCGACGGCGCCACCTGGCTGAGGACCACCGACTTCGGCGACGACAAGGACCGGGTGCTGCGCAAGTCGGACGGCGACTGGACGTACTTCGCCGCGGACTGCGCCTACTACCTGGACAAGCGCAAGCGCGGCTTCGACCGGGTCGTGATCATGCTGGGCGCCGACCATCACGGCTACATCGGCCGGATGAAGGCGATGGCCGCGTGCTTCGGCGACGACCCGGACACCAACCTCGAGATCCTGATCGGCCAGCTGGTGAACCTGGTCCGCGACGGCGAGCCGCTGCGGATGAGCAAGCGGGCCGGCACGGTCATCACCCTCGAGGACTTCGTGGACGCGCTGGGCGTGGACGCCACCCGGTACGCCCTCGCGCGCTACTCGTCGGATTCGCCGATCGACATCGACGTCGACCTGTGGACCCGGGCGAAGAGCGACAACCCGGTGTACTACGTACAGTATGTCGCCGCCCGGACCGCCAACGTGGCCGTGCAGGCGGCCGCGGTCGGGCTGACCCGCGGCGAGCCGGCCGACTTCCGGCCGGAGCTGCTCGTGCACGAGAAGGAGAACGACCTCCTCAAGGCGCTGGGCGAGTACCCGGCGGTCGTCGCCAGCGCCGCCGAGCTGCGCGAGCCGCACCGGGTGGCCCGCTACCTCGAGGACGTGGCCGGCGAGTACCACCGGTTCTATGACAAATGCCGGATCACGCCGAAGGGCGACGAAGAGATCACCGACCTGATGCGGGCCCGCCTGTGGCTGAATGACGCCACTCGAACGGTGATCGCGAACGGTTTGGCGCTGCTGGGCGTCTCCGCGCCCGAGAGGATGTAATCATGCGGGCACACGAGGCCGGGGCGCTGCACGGCGAACTCGGTAACAGGGGGCCGGCCTGGCTGCGTACCCCCGAGGACGTCAACGCGCTCGTGCCGCAGCTCTGGCCGCGGACCGTGACGCGGGCCGGCTCCGGGGCCCTGGAGATCGGCGGCGTGAGCGTCCTCGACCTGGCCGCCGAGCACGGCACCCCCGCGTACCTGCTGGACGAGGACGACCTGCGGGCGCGCTGCCGCGATTTCGCGGCCGCGTTCGCCGGCGCGGACGTCTATTACGCGGGCAAGTCGTTCCTCTGCAAGGCCGTGGTGAAGGTGGTCGACGAGGAGGGGCTCTTCCTCGACGTGTGCACCGGCGGCGAGCTGGCGGTGGCGCTGGCCGCGGGCTTCCCGGCCGAGCGGATGGGCTTCCACGGCAACAACAAGTCGACCTCCGAGCTGTCCCGGGCGCTGGACGCCGGCGTCGGCCGGATCATCCTGGACTCGTTCCAGGAGATCGACCGGCTCACGGCGCTGGCCCGGGAGCGCGGCCTGCGGCCGAAGGTGCTGGTCCGGGTGACCGTCGGCGTCGAGGCGCACACGCACGAGTTCATCGCGACCGCGCACGAGGACCAGAAGTTCGGCTTCTCGCTGGCCGGCGGCGCCGCGTTCGAGGCCGCGATCCGGGTGATCGACGAGGACGTGCTCGACCTGTGCGGCCTGCACTCGCACATCGGTTCGCAGATCTTCGACACCTCCGGCTTCGAGGTCGCCACCCGGCGGGTGCTCGCGCTGCAGGCGCAGATCCGCGACGCCCGGGGCATCGAGCTGGCCGAGCTGGACCTCGGCGGCGGCTTCGGCATCGCGTACACGACACAGGACGACCCGTCGCCGGCCGCCGACCTGGCGAAGCGGATCAACAAGATCGTCGACGCCGAGTGTGCGGCCGAGAACCTGCGCCGGCCCAAGCTCTCGATCGAGCCGGGCCGGGCCGTCGTCGGCCCGGCCGTCTTCACCCTGTACGGGGTCGGCACGGTCAAGGACGTCGACGGCATCCGGACGTACGTGAGTGTCGACGGTGGGATGAGCGACAACATCCGCACCGCCCTCTATGACGCCTCGTACTCCGCGACGCTGGCCGGCCGGAGCTCCGACGCGCCCCCGATGCTCGCCCGCGTCGTGGGAAAGCATTGTGAATCCGGGGATGTTGTCGTGAAGGATGAATTCCTGCCCGCTGACGTGCAGCCCGGAGATCTTCTCGCCGTACCCGGTACTGGTGCGTACTGCCGGAGTATGGCCAGCAACTACAACCATGTGCCCCGGCCGCCGGTGGTCGCGGTTCGAGACGGTGTGTCTCGCGTGATCGTCCGCCGGGAGACCGAAGACGATCTGCTCGCATTGGATGTGGGATGAGTTCTGACAAGCCCGCGGTTCGGCTGGCTCTGCTCGGTTGCGGCACGGTCGGCACCGAGGTCGTACGGCTGCTGCACGAACAGGCCGAGGACCTGACCGCCCGGATCGGCGCCCCGCTGGAGCTGGTCGGCATCGCGGTGCGCCGGCCGGGCCGCCAGCGCGGCGGTGACATCGACCCCGCGCTGTTCACCACCGACGCGCTCGGCCTGGTCAAGCGCGACGACGTCGACGTGGTGATCGAGGTCGTGGGCGGCATCGACCCCGCCCGGAGCTGGCTGATCGAGGCACTCAGCGCCGGCAAGAGCGTCGTCACGGCGAACAAGGCGCTGCTCGCCGAGGACGGCGCGACGCTGCACGACGCCGCCGCCGAGGGCAACGCCGACCTCTACTTCGAGGCCGCCGTCGCGGGTGCCATCCCGCTGCTGCGCCCGCTGCGCGAGTCCCTGCACGGGGACAGGGTCACCCGAGTCACCGGCATCGTGAACGGCACGACCAACTTCATCCTGTCCTCGATGGACGCCAGCGGGGCCGGCTTCGGCGAGGCGCTCGACGAGGCGACCGAGCTCGGCTACGCCGAGGCCGACCCGACCGCCGACGTCGAGGGCTTCGACGCCGCCGCCAAGGCCGCCATCCTCGCCTCGCTCGCCTTCCACACCCGGGTCACCGCCGCGGACGTGTTCCGCGAGGGCATGACGGGCGTGACGGCCGCCGATGTGGCCAGCGCCAAGGAGATGGGCTGCACGATCAAGCTGCTCTGCATCGCGCAGCGCGGGCCGGACTCGACCGGCAACGAGTCGGTCAGCGTGCGGGTCCACCCGGCGATGATCCCGCGCAGCCACCCCCTGGCCAGCGTCGGTGACGCCTTCAACGCGGTCTTCGTCGAGGCCGAGGCCGCGGGGCAGCTGATGTTCTACGGCCGGGGAGCCGGGGGTACGCCCACCGCGAGCGCGGTGCTCGGCGACATCGTCGCGGCGGCGCGCAACCGCCTCTCGGGCACCCGGGCGCCGAGCGAGTCCTCGTACGCGCACCTGCCGATCCGGCCCATCGGCGAGGCGGTGACCCGCTACCACATCAGCCTCGACGTGGCCGACCGCCAGGGCGTGCTCGCCACCGTCGCGGGCGTCTTCGCCAAGCACGAGGTGTCCATCGCGACGGTCCGGCAGTCCGGCCGGGACGAGGACGCGACGCTGGTGATCGTGACGCACGGCGCGCCGGACGCGAACCTCGCGGCCACGGTGGAGGACCTGCGTTCGCTCGACATAGTCCGGTCGATCGCCAGCGTTCTGCGGGTCGAGGGCGGTGTCTGACCCGATGCTCGATCATGTGGGCATTCAGTGCGCGGACCTGGCCGTCAGCGCCGCGTTCTACGACGTGGTCCTGGCCCCGCTCGGCGTGCGCCGGCTGATGGACTTCGAGGTGGCGATGGGCTACGGCGTCGACCGGCCCGACTTCTGGATCGGCGTCTTCGACTCGGGGCAGGGCTTCCGGGAGTCGCACCTGGCGTTCCGGGCGGCCGACCGGGCGGCGGTCGACGCGTTCTTCGCGGCGGCGGTGTCGGCCGGCGCCGAGGTGCTGCACGCGCCGGCCGTCCATCCCGAGTACCACCCGGACTACTACGGGGCGTTCGTCCGGGACCCGGACGGCAACAACGTGGAGGCCGTGTCCCACGGTCCCGCATAATGGGCGCCTGGTCTCGCTATTCGGCGGGCTGAGGCATCCTTGAGCGAGTCGGCGGAAGGAAAGACCATGTGGCGGGGATTGATCGAGGCGTACCGCGACCGGCTCCCGGTCTCGGAGGCCACCCCGGTGGTCACGCTGCACGAGGGCAACACGCCGCTCGTGCCCGCGCCCGTGCTCTCGCAGCGGACGGGCGCTGACGTCTACCTCAAGGTCGAGGGCGCCAACCCGACCGGCTCCTTCAAGGACCGCGGCATGACGATGGCCGTGTCCAAGGCCGTCGAGGAGGGGTCGAAGGCGATCATCTGCGCCTCGACCGGCAACACCAGCGCGTCCGCGGCGGCCTACGCGGCCCGCGCGGGCCTCACCTGCGCCGTGCTCGTGCCGAAGGGCAAGATCGCGCTGGGCAAGCTGGCGCAGGCGCTTGTGCACGGCGCCAAGCTGCTGCAGGTCGACGGCAACTTCGACGACTGCCTCGCGCTCGCCTCGAAGCTGTCGCAGGACTTCCCGGTCTCGCTGGTCAACTCGGTGAACATCTTCCGCCTGCACGGCCAGAAGACGGCCGCGTTCGAGATCGTCGAGTCGCTCGGCCGCGCACCCGACATCCACTGCCTGCCGGTGGGCAACGCGGGCAACATCGCCGCGTACTGGATGGGTTATCAGGAGGACCACGCGGCGGGCAACAGCAAGATCCTCCCCAAGATGTACGGCTTCCAGGCGTCCGGCGCCGCGCCGATCGTCAACGGTCAGGTGGTGCCGGAGCCGTCGACCATCGCCACGGCGATCCGGATCGGCAACCCGGCCAGCTGGACCAAGGCGCTCGACGCCCGGGACGCCTCGGGCGGCCTGATCTCGGCGGTGACCGACCGGGAGATCCTCTCGGCGTACCGGCTGCTCGCTCGCGAGGTCGGCGTCTTCGTCGAGCTGGGCAGCGCCGCGAGCGTCGCCGGGCTGCTGCAGCAGGCCGAGGCCGGCCGGATCCCGGCCGGCGGCATGGTCGTCTGCACGGTGACCGGCCACGGCCTCAAGGACCCGGAGTGGGCGATCAGCACCGCGCCGTCGCCCACCACCATCCAGAACGAGGTGCTCGCCGCGGCCCGCGCCCTAGACCTGGCCTGAGCCCGGGCCGAGTTCAGGCCGGGGCCGCCGCCTCGTCCGCCGCGGCCTCCTCCGCTGCCGCTGCCGCGGCCTCCTCCGCCTCCTCGGCCGCGACCCGGACCATTGCGTGCAGGCCGTCGTGCACCGCGCGCAGCTCCTCGGGGGTGAGGCGGCGCAGCAGGCGGGCCTGCTTCTCCAGCCCCGCCGTGATGATCTTGCCGATCATCTCCGCGCCGTGCCCGCTCAGGCTGATCCGGCGTACCCGTCGATCGTGTGCGTCCTCGGCCCGGACGACCAGGTCGTGCGCGACCAGGCGGTCGACCATGCCGCTCATCGTCGCCAGGCTGACGCCGAGCAGGCCGGCCAGCTCGCGCCCGGACGTGTCGCCCATCCGGTAGAGCAGCAGCAGGATCTTCAGCTGCGGCATCGTCAGCTGTGAGGAGAAGAGCGGATCCGACCGGTCGTGGGCAAACAGGTGCTGCAGCCGTTCCTGCGCGCCCATAATGTCCGCGATGAGGCGTTCATTTTCGGTCACTGCACCCCCTGTGCATTCCTTGCGTGACCGGGCGTAACCAGCGCACCCCGGCGTCGTTTGATTCGTTCGCGTCGGGCAAACTATATGCCTTGGCCGAACTTTCACGGGGGAGCAGATGTCGTTTCTGACCAGGCTCAGTCTCGCTAACCGGGGGCTCGTCGCCCTCATCGCGGTGGTGATCACCGGCTTCGGTATCTACACGGTGCCGTCGCTCAAGCAGCAGCTGCTGCCCTCGCTCGAGTTCCCGGGCGCGTTCATCGGCGTGGTGCTGCCCGGCGCGAGCCCGGAGATCATGGAAGAGCAGGTGACCAAGCCGATCGAGGACGCCATCAAGGGCGCCGACGGCCTGGACTCCATCCAGTCGACGACCAGCGAGGGCTCGACCACCGTCCAGGTCCTCTTCGAGTTCGGCACCGACCTCGACGACGCGGTCAACCAGCTGACCACCTCGATCAACCGGATCCAGCCGACGCTGCCCAACGACGTCGAGCCGGTCATCTTCGCCGGCGGCACCGACGACATCCCGGCCATCGTCCTGGCCGCCTCCGACGGCCGTAACGACCAGGCCGCGCTGGCGAACCGGCTGCAGCAGACCGTCGTCCCCGAGCTCAAGGCCATCGAGGGCGTCCGCGACGTCGCCGTGACCGGCGTCCGGGATCAGCAGATCCTGATCGCGCCCGACCCGGCGAAGCTGGCCGCCGCCGGCGTCGACCCCCGCTCGATCGCCACCCTGCTGCAGAGCAACGGCATCTCGATCCCGGCCGGCGCGGTCACCGACGGCACCCGCTCGCTGAGCGTCCAGGTCGGCAGCCCGATCCAGACCGTCGACGAGATCAAGGGCCTCTACCTCAAGGGTGCCAAGGGCCCGGTCCGGCTGGACGCCGTCGCCACGGTCACCGAGCAGCTCGCGCCCGCCACGTCGTACACCCGCACGGACGGGGTCGACAGCCTCGGCATCGCGGTGACCGCCGCACCGGACGGCAACCCGGTCAACATCTCCCACGAGGTGCGCGACCAGCTCGCCGACCTGGAGGCCGCCTCCGGCGCCACGCTCACCGTCATCACCGACCAGGCACCGTTCGTCGAGAAGTCGATCGAGAGCCTGACCACCGAGGGCATGCTCGGCCTGCTCATGGCCGTCATCGTGATCCTGGTCTTCCTGCTGTCGATCCGCTCGACGCTGGTGACCGTCGTCTCGATCCCGCTCTCCGTGCTGATCGCGCTCATCGCGCTCTACCTCGGCGACTACTCGCTGAACCTGCTCACCCTCGGCGCGCTGACCATCGCGGTCGGACGCGTGGTCGACGACTCCATCGTCGTGCTGGAGAACATCAAGCGACATCTCGAGTACGGCGAGGCGAAGGTCCACGCGATCATGTCGGGCGTCAAGGAGGTCGCCGGCGCGGTGACCGCCTCGACGCTGACCACGGTCGCCGTGTTCGCACCGATCGCCCTCGTCGGCGGCTTCGTCGGCCAGCTCTTCGCGCCGTTCGCCATCACGGTCACGGTCGCGCTGGTCGCCTCGCTCTTCGTGTCGCTGACCGTCGTGCCGGTGCTCGCGTACTGGTTCCTGCGGCCCGCCGCGGGCGGCTCCGAGTCCGTCGAGGTCCGCCAGGCGGCCGAGGCCAAGGAGCTGCGCAGCCCGCTGCAGCGCGGCTACCTGCCGATCATCCGCTGGGTCATCCGCAGCAAGACCACCCGGTGGGTCACCGTCGCGATCGGCATCGTCGTGCTCATCGGCACCATGGGCCTGGCCAGCAAGCTGGAGACCAACTTCCTCGACGAGTCCGGCCAGGACACCATCGTCGTCACGCAGGACCTGCCGGTCGGCACCGACCTCGCCACGACGGACACGGCGGCCCGCAAGGTCGAGGCCGTGATCGTCGCCAACGACGCCGTCGAGCACTACCAGGTGACGGTCGGCAGCGGCGAGTTCAACCCGTTCGTCGGCTCCGGCGGCGCCAGCGGCGCCAGCTTCAACGTGGCGCTGAAGGAGGACGCCGACGCGAGCGTGGTCTCCGACGAGCTGCGTAAGCAGTTCGAGGGCATGACCGACGTCGGCGAGGTCACCATCGGCAGCGAGAGCGGCACCGGCTTCGACGGCAGCGCGCTGGCCGTCGTCGTGCAGGCCGCCGACCAGGAGTCCCTCGAGTCCGCGACCAAGCTGGTGCAGGACGCGATGGCCGGCACGAAGGACGTCACCGACGTGAGCAGCTCGCTCGCGGCCAGCGTCCCCCGCCTGGACGTCAAGGTCGACCGCGCCGCCGCGGCGGCTGCAGGTCTGACCGAGGCCGAGATCGGCCGCACTGTCGCGGCGGCGTTCCGCCCGGCGCCGGTCGGGGAGATCAACGCCGACGGCGTCAGCCAAAACGTCGTCGTCGCCCTCGGCGCGCCGCCGGCCGGCATCGACGCGCTGCGCAAGCTGCCGCTGACCACGCCGACCGGCCAGGTCGTCCTCCTCGACTCGGTCGCCGACGTCAACGAGGTCGAGGGCCCCGAGGCGGTCACCCGGATCGACGGCAACCGCAGCGCGACGGTCAACGGCACCGCGACGGGCTCGAACGTCGGCCAGACCACCAAGGATCTGACCGCGCGGCTCGACGCTCTGAGCCTGCCGGCCGGCAGCACGTACGAGATCGGCGGGGTCAGCCAGGACCAGGCGGACGCGTTCGCGGACCTCGGTCTCGCCGTGCTCGCGGCGATCGCGATCGTCTTCGTCATCATGGTCGCGACGTTCCGCAGCCTGCTGCAGCCGCTGCTGCTGCTGGTCTCCATCCCGTTCGCGGCGACCGGCGCGATCGCGCTGCTGCTCGCGACCGGCACCCCGCTCGGCGTGCCCGCGCTGGTCGGCGTGCTGATGCTGGTGGGCATCGTGGTCACCAACGCCATCGTGCTGATGGACCTGATCAACCACTACCGCCGCGCGGGCCTTGGCGTGCAGGAGTCGGTGATCGAGGGTGGCCGGCACCGGCTGCGCCCGATCCTCATGACGGCGATCGCGACCATCTTCGCGCTGCTGCCGATGGCGCTCGGGCTGACCGGCGAGGGCGGCTTCATCTCGCAGCCACTGGCCATTGTGGTCATCGGCGGCCTGGTGAGCTCGACGCTGCTCACGCTGGTGCTGGTGCCGACGCTCTACACGATGGTGGAGAACACCAAGGAAAGGTCGCGGGGCCGGCGCGAGCGGCGGCGTGCGGCGAAGGCGGCCCGGTCCGGCGGCACGGCCGAGGCGGCCCAGGAGGCGCCACGGCACGCGGCGCAGGAGCCGGCGGGGGCGGTCGTGCCGTCCGACGACCCGGTTCCGGCGTCCGCCGGTGGGGCGCACGAGGCGCCCGAGGCGCCCGCGGGCGAGCCGGCCGCGCAGCCCAGCGCCGCGCTGCGCGGGTACACGGACCAGTTCGAGGTCCTGAGGATGCCCCGCAGGCCGGCGGACCCGCCGACCGCCTGAGCGGGAGAAGTCGAGCGGCGGCCGGCCCGATCGGGGCCGGCCGCCGCTGCCGGTAGATTCCGGTACGTGGCGACTCCCTTCTCGGTCCTTACTCGTAACCGCGACTTCCGGCGCCTGTTCGCGGCCGAGCTGGTCGTCTTCGGTGCCGACTGGTTCGTCATGGTGCCGCTGCTCGTGCTGCTGCCGGAGCTGACCGGCAGTGGCGTGTGGGGCGCGCTGGTGCTGGCCGCCGACACCGGGATCACCGCGCTGCTGCTGCCGTACACGGGGACCATCGCCGACCGGATCGACCGGCGCGCGATCCTCATCGTGTCGAACATCGCCGCGCTGCTCGCCACCCTGCTGCTCTTCGTCGTGCGGTCGGCGGCGACCGCGCCGCTCGCCCTGGTCGCCATCGGCGCGGTCGCGGTGGCCAAGGCGTTCTACTCGCCGGCGGCCTCCGCCGCCCTGCCGAACGTGGTCGATCCCGCGGACCTGGCCGCCGCCAACTCGGTGGCCGGCTCCGCGTGGGGCACGATGACCATCGTCGGCGCGTCGCTCGGCGGCATCGTCAGCAGCGCCTTCGGCCCGTACGTCAGCTTCGCGGCCGCCGCCGTCAGCCTGCTCTTCGCGGCGGTGTTCACCGCGCTGATCCGCCGGCCGTTGCAGGCGCCGCGCGACCCGGACGCGGTACCGGCGCGCGCCTGGCACGCGCTGATCGAGGCGCTGCGCTACATCGGCGCCCGGCCCCGCATCCGCGCGCTGGTCACCGTGAAGTCCGCGGTGGGACTCGGCAACGGCGTGCTCACCGTCTTCCCGCTGCTGGCCGGCCTCTACGGCGTCGGCGCGCTCGGCGCCGGCCTGCTCTTCGCCGTGCGCGGCGCCGGCGCCCTGGTCGGCCCGCTGGTCATGCGGCCGGTGCTCGGCCACCGGACCTGGCTGCTGCCGGGGCTGGCGCTCTCGATGGGCCTGTACGGCCTCGGCTACCTCGGCGTGGCGTTCGCGCCCTGGTTCCCGCTGGTGCTGGCGCTGGTCTTCGTCGCGCACTTCGCGGGCGGTACCAACTGGGTGCTCTCCAACTACGCGTTGCAGGGCGAGGTGCCGGACCGGCTGCGCGGCCGGGTCTTCGCCACCGACATGATGCTGGCGACGCTCGCCATCTCGGTGAGCCAGCTGGGCGCCGCGCTCTTCGTCGACCGCGTCGACGAGCGCGTCATCCTCGTCGCCTGCGGCCTGATCACCCTCGTCTACGCCATCGGCTGGCGAATCGCGACGCGGGGGCTCTCGCTGGCCGACCCCGCGGAGGCGCCCGCCGCCGTCGTGGCGGGCGAGCCGGCCGCCGAGGGTGTGGACGGGCGGCCGGGGGAGCGGTAATGATCAGCGCCTAGCATGTGGCGATGGGCCTGACCTTCGTCTCCGAGCCGGTGCGGGTGCGTACGCCGGCCACCAGCGCCAATCTCGGTCCGGGCTACGACACGCTGGGCCTCGCGCTCGCGCTGCACGACGACCTGACCGCCCAGGTGACCGGCGATTCGTACACGGTCTCCGTGACCGGCGAGGGCGCCGGCGACCTGCCCGGCGACGAGACCCACCTGGTCGTGCGGGCCATGCTGGCCACCTTCGACGAGCTGGGTGGCCGCCCGCGGGGCGTGGCCGTCGAGTGCGTCAACCGGATACCGCAGGCCCGGGGCCTCGGCTCCTCCTCGGCGGCCATCGTCGGCGGTGTACAACTGGCCCGGGCCCTGGCGCACGAGCAGATCGACGACGCGGCCGCGCTGCGGATCGCCGCGCGGCTCGAGGGGCACCCCGACAACGTCGCGCCGTGCCTGCTCGGGGGGTTCACCATCGCCTGGGACGAGGCGTCCGGTTCGCGGGCGGTGCGGCTGGACGTCGCTTCGGGCGTACGGCCGACGGTCTTCGTTCCGCAGGAACGGGGCCTGACCGCGACGGCGCGGGCCGCGCTTCCCGCGGCCGTGCCCCACGCGGACGCCGCGTTCAACACGGGCCGGGCCGCGCTGCTGGTGCACGCCCTTACCCGGGACCCGTCGCTGCTCTTCGCCGCCACCGAGGACCGGCTGCACCAGGGCTACCGGGCCGAGGGGATGCCCGGCACGGCGGCGCTGGTCGCGGGGCTGCGTGCTGTCGGTGTTGCGGCAGTTGTCAGCGGGGCGGGGCCGACCGTGCTCGCGCTGACCCCGGTACCCGGAGATTTCAGCCCCGGAGAGCAATGGCGCGCGGAGCCGCTGGGCGTGGATAGCGCCGGTGCTCTTGCCAAGGGGGGTATGGTGGAACACGCCGAGCGGGGCCCTGTTGCCGCAGGTCGTAAGAGTTGACTACGCTCAAGACCTAGCACAGCCGCGAAGCAAGCGATCATTGCGGTTCGGCGCGCACCCCCGAGACTCATGGCATTCTGCCGGTCTCACTTCTCTTCAAAACACACGCCGAGCAGCGGATCATCAGATCGCTGCACTCGCCGAGACCTACCCGTCAACGTCCGACGGGTCGGGAAACCGTCGAGCTGCCGTGCTGCAAACTCCCGCGCCGCAGTTGCGAAGCGGGTTCCGAGGGCACCCGGCCACCAGGCTGCAGACCCGGGTGGACTTGGTTTTTTCGACGGAAGGAATCCATTGAGCGACACCACCGACGTGACGTCGGGTGTTTCTGACGTCGCTGACGACGGCGCCACCACCGCGGCTGTCACCAAGCGTCGCCGCGGCGGCACGGGGCTGTCGGCGATGCTGCTGCCCGAGTTGCAGAGCCTTGCCGCGTCCCTCGGCATCTCCGGCACCGCGCGGATGCGCAAGGGCGAGCTCATCACCGCCATCTCGGAGCGCCAGAACAGCGCGGCTCCGGCGGCGCCCGCCAAGAGCGCCCCGCGTCCGCGCACCACGAACGGCTCCGACGCCCCGGCGGCCGAGCCGGTGCGCACCGAGCCCGTCGCGGCCGCTCCGGTCGCCGAGGCCCCGGCCCCGGCGGTGCAGGCTCCGGTGGTTCAGGCCGTCGTAGCCGAGCCCGCCGCCGCGCAGTCCGCGGCCCCGGCGACCACCGAGCAGCCCGCGAACGAGGTCGAGTCCGGCCGGCGCCCGCGCCGTGACCAGAACCGCGACCGCGACAGCGCCCCGGCCGACGGCGAGGGCGAGCGCGCCGAGCGTGCTGAGCGCGCCGACCGAGGTGACCGGCCCGAGCGTGGCGAGTCGCGCAACCGGGACCGGCAGCGCAACCAGCAGCGGTCCGAGGGCGGCGAGCGCAACGACCGCGGCGAGCGCAACGACCGTGGCGACCGCGGCCCGCGCAACGAGGCCGTCGCGCGCACCGACAACGGCCCCCGCAACGACAGCGACGACGAGGACGGCGACAGCGGCGAGGGCGGCCGGCGTAGCCGGCGCAGCCGGTTCCGCGACCGTCGGCGTGGCCGCGACCGGGACGGCGGCGAGGGCGGCGGCCGCGAGGGTGGCGGCCGCGAGGGCGGCGGCCGCGAAAGCGGTCGCGACGGCGGCCGCGAGCCGCACGTCAACGAGGACGAGGTCCTCGTGCCGGTGGCCGGCATCCTCGACGTGCTGGACAACTACGCGTTCGTCCGCACCACGGGTTACCTCTCCGGCCCCAACGACGTCTACGTCTCGATGTCGCAGGTCAAGAAGCACGGGCTGCGCCGCGGTGACGCGGTCACCGGCGCCGTGCGGGCCGCTGCCCGCGAGGGCGGCGGCGACCAGCGTCGCGACAAGTACAACCCGCTGGTCCGCCTCGACACCATCAACGGGATGGAGCCCGAGGAGGCCCGTCGGCGGCCCGAGTTCTACAAGCTGACCCCGCTGTACCCGCAGGAGCGGCTGCGTCTCGAGACCGAGGCGCACATCCTCACCACGCGGGTCATCGACCTGGTCATGCCGCTCGGCAAGGGCCAGCGTGCCCTGATCGTCTCGCCGCCGAAGGCCGGCAAGACGATGGTGCTGCAGGCGATCGCGAACGCGATCACCCACAACAACCCCGAGTGCCACCTGATGGTCGTGCTGGTCGACGAGCGGCCCGAAGAGGTCACCGACATGCAGCGCTCGGTCAAGGGCGAGGTCATCGCGGCCACGTTCGACCGGCCGCCGCAGGACCACACCACCGTCGCCGAGCTGGCGATCGAGCGGGCCAAGCGCCTCGTCGAGCTGGGCCACGACGTGGTCGTGCTGCTCGACTCGGTGACCCGGCTCGGCCGGTCCTACAACCTGGCGGCGCCGGCCTCCGGCCGCATCATGTCCGGTGGTATCGACTCGACCGCGCTCTACCCGCCGAAGCGGTTCCTCGGCGCGGCGCGCAACATCGAGAACGGCGGCTCGCTGACCATTCTCGCGACGGCGCTGGTGGAGACCGGCTCGATGATGGACACGGTCATCTTCGAGGAGTTCAAGGGCACGGGTAACGCCGAGCTCAAGCTGGACCGGAAGATCGCCGACAAGCGGACCTTCCCGGCCATCGACATCCACCCGTCCGGCACCCGCAAGGAGGAGATCCTGCTCGGCAAGGAAGAGCTGGCGATCGTCCACAAACTGCGCAAGGTGCTGAGCTCGCTGGAGTCCTCGGCCGCGCTGGACCTGCTGCTCGACCGGCTCAAGCAGTCCCGGACGAACATCGAGTTCCTGATGCAGATCGCGAAGTCGACGCCGGGCGAATAACGCCGGAAAACGACCGAAAGGGGCAGCCGTCGCACAACGGCTGCCCCTGTCGCACATTCAGTACGTTTAAGTCCATATGGCGTTGTGCGAACCTCCCTGGGCACCTCAGCTCAACGTGGGGAGGACGCCCGATGATCGTTCCTGGGTACCGGGACCATCCGAGCGAGCGATGGGATCCGATCGCACCAGTCGATCCGGGCGAGGCCGAGGATTTCCTGCGCCAGTGCTACCTCGAGAACCCCCGGCTCGGGCCCGTCGAGCCGCGCCTGGCCATCGTGCGCGCGCAGATCGCGGCGACCGGCGGCTACGCGCACACGACCGAGGAGCTGGCGCACGGCGCCAAGATGGCCTGGCGCAACTCGAGCCGCTGCATCGGCCGGCTCTACTGGCGCAGCCTGGTCGTGCTCGACCGGCGCCGGGCGCGGACCGCCGACGACATCTTCTCGCTGCTGGTGCACCACCTGCGCGTCGCCGGCGGCGGCGACCGCCCCGGCGCGATCCGCCCGGTGATCAGCATCTTCGCGCCGGCCCTGCCCGGGCAGCCGTACGCCCGGGTCTGGAACGAGCAGCTGATCCGGTACGCGGGCTACCGCACCGAGGACGGCAGCTTCGTCGGCGACCCGCGCAACGAGCAGTTCACCGCCGCGATGCAGGGCTTCGGCTGGCAGGGCAAGGGCGAGGCCTTCGACGTGCTGCCGCTCGCCGTCGAGACGCCGGCGGAGGGCGTACGCCTCTACGAGCTCCCCGAACGCGCGATCCTCGAGGTGCCGCTCACCCACCCGGAGTTCGGCTGGTTCGCGGAGCTGGGCCTGCGCTGGCACGTGGTGCCGGCCATCGCGAACCTGCGCCTGACCATCGGCGGCGTGCAGTACCCGCTGGCGCCGTTCAACGGCTGGTACATGGGCTCGGAGATCGGCGCCCGCAACCTCGCCGACCAGGACCGGTACGACATGGTGCCGATCGTCGCCGCGCGCATGGGCCTGGACACCAGCCGCGAGTCGACGCTCTGGCGCGACCAGGCGCTGATCGAGCTGAACCGCGCGGTGCTGTACTCGTACGAGAAGGCCGGCATGAAGATCGCGGATCATCACACCGAGTCGCAGCGCTTCCTGACCCACCTGAGCAACGAGGAGAAGGCGGGCCGCCGCGTGCCGGCCGACTGGAGCTGGATCGTGCCACCGATCTCGGGCGGTGCGACGCCGGTCTTCCACCGCTACTACGACGAGCTGGACCAGCGCCCGAACTTCTATCTGGACCCGGAGGCGCAGGCCCTGGCGCAGTCCGGCACCCGAACCTGCCCGTATACAGGCTGAGCCGGTGCTAGGCGAACTCGTTGAGCGGGAAGTCGTCCCGGTGGCGCCAGGCGGCGTCGGTCTGGACGTGGTCCGCGCGGACCCACTTCAGCAGCCGATGGGAGAACTCCGCCGCGGGGATGCGGCCCGCGCTGCGGACCACGAAGCCCTCCGACGACGCGGGGTCGCGCACGGCGGCCCACGCGGCCCGCGCCTCGCTGAGGCTGCCGCCGCGATACAGCACCGGGACGACCGGCAGCTCCAGCCGCTGCGCCCAGTCGACCGTGTCGTCCCAGCCGAGCAGCGTGTTCGTCTCGTCCCAGATGCCGAAGACGATGAAGACACCCGGCAGATCCGTGTACGCGATGCTGCGCCGCGCCCACATCGACTCGCCGCAGACCCGCCAGTCGTCCGGGATCCGGTACGCCGTCATCGCCCATAGGGCCTTGGCCGCCCGGTCCCACGGGTGGGTGCCCGAGTCGACGGAGCGGGCGTACATCGCGTCGCGGGTGAAGGTCAGGTTGCCGCCGTCGAGCTTCTCCGTGACCACCAGCTCACCGTCCAACCAGGACAGGTCCGGCTGCGTGCGGTCGTCGCCGGAGGCGCCGGGAGAGTCGGGCAGGTGGAAAGTCCGCGGATACTTTCCGGCCTGCCCGTCCATCAGAAGTCTCCCTCTGCCACCTGGAACACGGTCAGTCCCAGGGCGCGCCACATGCGCACCACCTGCTGGCGGTCGTCGAAGACGCCGATGACCCGCCAGCGGTCGCGGATCTCCTGGTCGAAGATCTCCCGCTTGACGATCGCATCCTTGCGCGAGTCGCCCTCGGGCCGCATGAAGAGTCCTTCGTACGGCACGTCGACGTAAAGGTCCAGCCAGGCCTGCGTTTCGGCCCGGCAGACCTCGTCGCGGCCCGAGCAGAAGACGATCGCGTGGCCGGCCGAGTGCATGGCCCGGACCGCCGCGATGACCGCCGGGTTCGGCGCGTCGTGACCGACCCGGCCCCAGTTGTACGGGCTGCGACCGTTCATCAGCGCGACGGTGCCGTCGATGTCAACGAGCACGACCGGCGGAAGCTCCGGGTCCGGGTCGTAGACGGCGGCCGGCCCGCCCGGATCCACGTACGGGATCGGCAGCGGCGTCCGCTTGCCCGCCAGGTACCGCTCGTGCATCCGGCGGATGGCCTCCTCGCCGACCTGCTCCTCCTCGGCGCGGCCGGCGTCGCGGCGCAGGCACTCCTCCAGCGGCACGTCCGTGAAGTCGTGCACCTCGAACGTCGCGTGGAAGCGCGCCGCGAGCTCGGCCCATTCGCGCACGGTCTTGGCCCGCAGGTTCGTGTCGTCGACGATCACGTCGGTGTGCCCGCGCAGCAGCGCCTCGACGGCGGCCCGCTGCGCGCGCGTGACCTGGCCCTCCGACCACTGGGTGAAGAGCGGCCGCCCGTGCAGCATCCGCCGCAGGTCGTCGCGGTTGACCCGGACGACCTGCGGTTGCAGCTTGCGGGCGAACGTGGTCTTGCCCGAGGCGGGCAGGCCACGCGTGATCAGCAGTCTGGTCATTCCTCACTCACCTGGGTGCCGGTCGGGGTGTCGGCGGCCGGCCGCACGAGCTGCCACAGGCCGGGACGGTAGTCCTTGTCGTCGAGTCGCAGGAAGAGCGCGCCGCGGTGCTCGCTGCGCACGGCCCGGGCCGCGAACTCGCGCCGCTGCCAGCCCGGCGCCAGGTCCGCCACGATCGCCGCGAACTCCGCCTCGACGGCCGCGGCGAGCGCCTCGACCTGGTCGGTCAGCGCGGTGGCGACGCCCGCCACCCACGCGTGCAGCTCGTCCGGCAGGGGTTCCGTCAGCGCGTCCAGGTCGCCGCCGGAGACGAGGACCTCCCATACGGTACGGGCGGAGAGTCCCGTCACCAGCCGGTGCAGCCGTACGTACTCGGCGTACTTGATCTTCACTCGCTGGTCGGTGCCGGCGAAGTGCACGACGAGCCCCTCGCGTCCCTCGCGCGGCGGCGCGGCGAGCGCCTCGGCCAGCGTCGCGTACGCGAAGGAGTCCACGACCGGCCCGGGCCAGTTCGGCACCGCCGCCGGCCCGAACGTGCGGCCGGTGGCGATCTCGACGGCGCCGAGCAGGATCAGGTCGTCCATCCCGGCGTAGTCGAGCACGATCCGGTTCTCCGGGTAGACGATCTCGACCAGCACGGTCAGCCCGTCCGGCGGCGTGAAGCCCGGGTACCGGCTGCGCAGCACCTCGGTCGCGTGCCGCGCCTGGTCCGACGCGAACGACCCGCGGGTGGCGATCGCCAGGTCCGCGCCGTCGCGGTAAATGATCCCGAGCGAGCCGTCGGCCTTGTCGGTGACGGTCACCGCCGTGTCCGCCAGGAACCGGGGCGCATGGCTCTGGTCATGGTTGAAGAACTTCTCGAAGGGCCGGGCGAGGACGGTGTCGCCGTGCACGATCAGGCCGCGGCAGGTCAGGGTGACCGGCGTCCACGCGCCGGCGTACTGGCAGGCCTCGGTGTAGTTGTAGATCACGTACGGCCGCGTCGGGTGACGCTGGACCCGCACGTGCCCGTTTTCGACCGCGGTGGCCAGTTCGACCGGGTCGAGGACGTCCGCGAGCAGCGCCATGACGGCTTTCCCTCCGTGAGTGCCCGCCGCGGGAATGCGGCGGGGGGCGCTCACGTTATCGACCACGGACCGGCTGACGCCTCCTGATTTCTGATCGGGGCAGGTGACATGGCAGACTGGTCCATCGGCCAGTAATGGTTCCGGTTCACGCTCGAGTCGTCCGCCCTGGCGGGGTGGTTCGGCGCTGACGGCGACCCGGCGACCACATCATCGAGAGGGACCGAGAGATCATGAAGAGCGGTATCCACCCGGAGTACACCACCACCGAGGTCGTCTGCTCCTGCGGTAGCACGTTCACGACCCGCAGCACCGCCAAGGGCGCCGAGATCCGCGTCGAGACCTGCAGCGCCTGCCACCCGTTCTACACGGGCAAGCAGCGCGTGCTGGACACCGCGGGCCGGGTCGCCAAGTTCCAGGCGAAGTACGCGAAGGTCACCGCCGCCAAGAAGAAGTAGCTGCCGCGACGGCGCCCACCCCGGAATGCCGGGGTCGGGCGCCGTTCGTGTGTCCAGTCCGGGTGACCAAGGAGGCGGCATGAGTACCGACCGGTTGTCGACGTTGCTCGCGGAGTACGCGCAGCTCGAGAAGCAGATGGAGGACCCCTCCATCCACTCCGACCAGGCGCTGGTGCGCCGGGTCGGGCGGCGCTTCGCCGAGCTGGCGCCGCTCTACGCCGCCAACGCCGAGCTCGAGGCGGCTCGCGCCGACCTGGCCGCCGCCCGGGAGCTCGCCGCCGAGGACCCGTCCTTCGCCGGGGAGGTCGAGGCGGTCGCCGCCCTGCTGGCTCCGCTGGAGGAGAAGCTCGGCGAGATGCTCATCCCGCGCGACCCGCACGACGCCAAGGACGTGATCGTCGAGATCAAGGCGGGCGAGGGCGGGCAGGAGTCGGCGCTGTTCGCGGGCGACCTGCTGCGGATGTACACCCGCTACGCCGAGAAGCACGGCTGGGTCGTCGAGGTCATCGACGTGCAGGACTCCGACCTGGGCGGCATCAAGGACGTCTCGGTCGCGGTGAAGACCAAGGGCGTGCCCGAAGGCGGCCACGGCGTCTGGTCCCGCCTCAAGTGGGAGGGCGGCGTGCACCGCGTGCAGCGGGTGCCGGTGACCGAGTCGCAGGGCCGCATCCACACGAGCGCCGCGGGCGTGCTGGTGCTTCCCGAGGCCGAGGACGTCGACGTGCACATCGAGCCCGGCGACATCCGGGTCGACGTGTTCCGCTCCTCGGGGCCCGGCGGCCAGTCCGTCAACACCACCGACTCGGCCGTGCGCATCACCCACCTGCCGACCGGCACCGTGGTGAGCTGCCAGAACGAGAAGAGCCAGCTGCAGAACCGCGAGTCGGCAATGCGCATCCTGCGCTCCCGGCTGCTCGCCATCGCGCAGGAGCAGGCCGACGCGGCCGCCTCCGACGCGCGCAAGCTGCAGGTGCGGACCGTGGACCGCTCGGAGCGGATCCGCACCTACAACTTCCCGCAGAACCGGATCAGCGACCACCGGATCGGCTACACCGCGTACAACCTGGATCTGGCGCTCGGCGGCGAGCTGGACGCGGTGCTGGACGCGCTCGCGGAGGCCGACCGGGCCGCCCGGCTGGCCGGCGAGACGGAGATCAGCCGACGTCCGTGACCGCCAGCCGGCCGTCCTGCGTCGCGCAGGCCAGCAGGGTGCCCTCGTTCTGGCAGCCGTACTCGATGACCGGCGGCATCGCGCCGATGAGCAGCACCTGGCCGGAGCGCGCGTCGAAGCGGCTGACCGCCATGAGCCCGAGCGGCTCCCGGGTGCGGGTCAGCAGGTACGGCGACACCGCGATGGGGAAGTTCCAGACCGGCGAGGCCGTGCCCAGGTCGACGAGCCGCCGGCCGGTCGCCGCGTCGACCAGGTGGTGTCGTGCGCCGCTCTGGTCGTCGTCGACCATCAGCTGCCCGCCGGTGAACGGGAAGGCGTTCGCGGAGCCGGGTATCCGCCAGCGCAGCTCGCCGGTGTCGCGGTCGTAGCCGGCCGTGCCCTGCGGGCCGTTGACGCAGAACACCGGCCCGCAGCTGTACGAGCCGCCGGGTGAGTCCGGCTCGATGTGCCACAGCCGCCGCAGGGTCTCCGTGTCGTACGCGGTGACGGTCGTCCGGCCGCCGGAGTGCTCCACGTAGAGGCGGTGCCCGTCGACCGTCACCGCCGTGTTCCGGGTGTCCGGCGCCGACCAGGGCAGCGTCGCCGCGGCCACCAGCGAGCCGTCGGCGAGGTCGCGCACCTCGACGTCGCCGCTCGCCGACGCGGTGACCAGGCGGTCCGCCCTGTCCTGGAACAGGCCCTCGGTCGACCACGACTCCAGGCCTTCGGCGGGCCGGGACCAGACCATGCCGCCGTCCGCGAGCCGGACCACCCGCAACGTGTCGACCCGGCCGCCGTCGTCGCTCCACTGCGTGAGCAGGGCCCGGCCGCCCGCGGCCACCGCCAGCTCGCCGGTCCCGCGCCACAGCTGCCGCCCGGTGGCGGTGTCGACGGCGACCGTCTCCCGGCTGAACTCGCGGGAGACCTCCGTGCCGTCCGGGTCGTCCAGCAGCGCCGTCGAGTACGCGGCCGGCAGCAGCAGGACACCCGCCTGGACCGGGCCGAGCCACTTGGCGTCGCCGAGACTCGAATTCGACCAGCGCACCGCCCCGGTGCTCAGGTCGTACGCGGTGAGCCGGGTGGCGCCGGACTGGCTGAGCACGTACACGGCGCCGCCGGCCACCGTGAACGTCTCGGCGCCGTCGCGGTACGGGGTGCTCCAGAGCCGGACCGGACTGTGCGATACGGGCCGCGCCGAGCCGGTGACGGTGACCGCGCAGAGGACCGCGACGGCGGCGACCAGCGCCCGCCGGAGCTCCGACCGGCGCAGCCGCCGCCGCGGACGGTCGACCGGCGGCTGGTCGCCGCCGTCGGTGACGAGCCCCAGCTCGATGACGGTCATGGGGCGAGCGTAGGTCCTCCGGCCTACCTGGGTCTGTGACCTAGGCCGGGGTCCGGTTCGAGGCCGCGGTCGCCAGGGCGGCGCTGAGGCTGCGCCCGTTCGCGCCGACCTCGGACCAGCCCGCGGCCAGGCCGATCGGGGTGCCGGGCACCAGCACCTGCCAGTTCTCGCCGGCGGCCGCGGCGCTGATCCGCCGGGAGACCTCGGCCGCCTGGTTCGGGCCCGCGCCGGGCAGCAGCACCACGAACTCGTCGCCGGCGAAGCGGGCCACGAAGTCGCCGCGGCGCATGACCCGGTTGAGAACGCCCGCGATGCGCTGCAGCACCAGGTCGCCGCAGTGCCGGCCGTGCCGCGCGTTCACCGCGGTGAAGCCGACCAGGTCGCAGACGCCGATCGCCGCGCGCTCGCCGCGGGCCAGCATCGCCGCGACGTAACGCTCGAGCTGGCGGCGGTTGGGCAGGCCGGTGAGCGGGTCGGTGAGCGTCTCGTCGCCGTAGCGGCCCACGTCGCGCTGGGTCTCCTGGGCGTCCAGGCGGGCGGCGACCCCGTCCAGGTAGCCGTCCCGGAGCCGGTCGATGCGCTGGGCGGCGAGGCGGAACGCGTGCCGGTCGGCGATGTGCGCGGCCTGGTGGTCGCCGGCCGAGGCGTAGCAGATGCTGCGCAGCCGGGCCGGCTCGGAGGGCCCGAGGATCTCCTGGGAGACGGGCACGGCGTCGAGTTTGCGCAGCGCGTCGCCGGGCCGGTCCGCCGCGATGTCCAGGCACACCGTCCCGAGATGCCGCAGGTCGCGGGAGCGGACGCTGTCGCCGCCGCCGGTCAGCAGCGCGGCGACGTCGGTGTCGGTGCACTCGCCGAGCGCCGCGCGGCGGGCGAGCGCGTAGCCGTACACGGGGCGGCTGCTCGGGCGCAGGCGCAGGTCGGCGCCGGTGGCGACGTAGCGGGTCAGCTCCGCGTCGATGTCGCGGAGCACCCGCAGGCAGCCGTCGGTGTCGCCCTGGTGGTCCAGCGAGACCGCGTTGCGCAGCCGGATGCCCGGCGCGGCGAAGACCTCGCTCGCCATGCCGGCCGCCGCGCCGACCTGCCGGGCCTGTTCGATCGCGGTCAGCGCGTGGCCGTGGAAACCGAGATAGCTGTACGCCATGGCCAGGTCGTGCCAGCCCCACGCGGTCTCGGTGTCGCCCTCGACCACCGCCGCCAGCGCCCGCGAGGCCTGCACGAGGTGGGTGACGCCCCGGTCGAGCGCGCCCTGCAGATAGGCGCCGAGGGCGGCGAAGGCGTGCATCTGGCCGCGCAGGTAGGGGTCCGAGGTGTCCCGGACGGCGTTGCCGGCGGCCTGCATCGCGGTGGCGAGCTCGGCGACCCGGCCCAGGTTGATGAGCGCGCCGAAGCGCTGGACCAGCGCGTACGCCCGGGTGAGCGGGTCGGCGGTGGTGGCGAGCACCTTGTCGAGGATCGCCAGCGCATCCGCGGAGCGACCGCCCTGCTGGAGCTCGCCGGCGTTGGCCAGTTCGTCGACTGAATCCGGGAGCTGGTCCAACCACGTCATGGTGTTGCCATGGCCATCCAGGCCCCTCCTGCCGACGTCGTTCGTCGATGGGGTGACCCGGCCGGTCACCTTCGAGATACGACGTTCCATGATTATGCCGTGACGCCGACGCACGAACACCCCTCCGAGGGGACGGAACGGGCGCGGTTGGCGCCGGAACTCGCGCGGGCGGCCGCGCGGCTGTCCGAGGCGGGTGTCGCGTCGCCCCGCGTCGATGCCGAACTGCTCGCCGCGCACGCGCTCGGGGTCGGCCGCGGCCGGCTGTTGTTGATGGACACCGTGCGCGGCGACGAGCTGCGCCGATTCGCCCGCCTCGTCGAGCAGCGCGCGCGCCGGATCCCGTTGCAGCACCTGCTCGGCACCGCCGCGTTCCGGCATCTCGAGCTCGAGGTCGGCGACGGCGTCTTCGTGCCGCGGCCCGAGACCGAGCTGCTCGCGGGCTGGGGCATCGAGCGCACCGCGCCGGGCGCGACGGTGGTCGATCTGTGCAGCGGCACCGGCGCGATCGCGCTGTCCGTCGCGGACGAGGCCGCGCCCGGGCTGGTCATCGCGGTGGAGCGCGCGCCGGCGGCGCTGGGTTTCCTGGGCCGGAACGCGGCGAAGTTCGGTGCGGTGCGGGTCGTCGAGGGCGACGTCACCGACCCCGGCCTGCTCGCGGAGTACCGGGGCCGGGTCGACGTGCTGCTCTGCAACCCGCCGTACGTGCCGGACGGCACCGCCGTGCCCGCGGAGGTCGCCGAGCACGACCCGGGCGAGGCGGTCTTCGGCGGCGCCGACGGCCTCGCCGTGATCCGGCCGGTGATCGCCCTGGCCGCGTCCCTGCTGCGGCCCGGCGGCGCGGTCGGCATCGAGCACGATGACGTGCACGGCGCCGCGGTCCCCGACCTGCTGCGCGCGGACGGGAGCTTCGCCGACGTCGTGGCGCACCGCGATCTGGCGGGCCGTCCACGATTCGCGACGGCACGGCGCAGATAGGGAACGTGACCCGCGCCATGGCACACTGCAACCTGTGATGCTCTACGACTGCCGTACCGTCGCCGACCGGGATCGCGGCATCGCCGCGGCCGTCGAGGCGGTGAAGAGCGGTGAGCTTGCCGTCTTTCCCACCGACACCGTCTACGGCGTCGGCGCGGACGCGTTCACCGCGCACGCCGTCAACGCCCTGCAGAACGCGCGCGGCACGGACCGCCGGGTGCCGCCCGTGCTGGTCGGCTCGCGGCACACCCTCGACGGGCTGGTCTACTCCCTGCCGAAGGCCGCCCGCGAGCTGGCCGACGCGTTCTGGCCGGGCGCGCTGACCATCGTCGTCGAGCACTCGCCCAGCCTGCAGTGGGACCTGGGCGACACCGGCGGGGTGGTGGCCGTCCGGATGCCGCTGCACCCGGTGGCGCTCGAGGTGCTGCGCGAGGTCGGGCCGATGGCCGTCACCACGGCCAACCGGATCGGCCAGCCGGCGCCGACCACCGCCGAGGAGGCCCGCGACCAGCTGGAGTACGCGGTCCGGGTCTACCTGGAGGCGGGACCGGCCGCCGACCCGGCGCCCAGCACGATCGTCGACGTGACCGGGGACGAGCCCCGGGTGCTGCGCGAGGGTGCCATCCCGTTCGAGAAGCTGCGTGAGGTCGTGCCCGGCATCCTGGCTGCAGAGGCCTGACGATGCCGTTCACCGTCCTGCACGTGTGCATGGGCAACATCTGCCGCTCACCGATGGCCGAGCGGCTGCTCGTGCTCGCCGCCGGGCAGCGGCTGGCCAAGACCGCGCCCGAGGCGGAGCTGGGCGACCTGCTGCGCAGCGCCAGCGCGGGCACCGGCGGCTGGCACGAGGGCGAGGAGATGAACCCGCCCGCGGCCCGGCAGATCACCCTTCGCGGCGGCAGCACCGACGGCTTCACGGCCCGCAAGCTGACGAGCGCGCAGCTGGACGACGCCGACCTGATCCTGACCGCCACCGCCGACCAGAGCGACTACGTGCACGCGCTGGTGCCCGGCGCGGCCGCCCGCACGTTCGTGCTCGGCCACCTCGCCCGCCTGCTGCGCGAGCTGGACCTCTCGGCGCTGCCGCCGGCCGGCGCGGACGCCGGTGCCTTCGCCGCCCGGGCCGCCGCCCTGGTCGCCGCCGCCGACCGCCGCCGCGGCGAGACCGAGCCGGTGCCCGGCGACGACCTGGACGACCCGTGGGGCCGCGGCGACCAGACCTTCCAGCGCATCGCCGACGACATCGACGAGTCGCTGTACCCGCTCGTGGACGCGCTGCTGCCGACCGCGCCGAGGCCCGCGTGACGATTGTTCAACCGGACGCCGACGGCCTGCGCCGGGCGGTGGAGCTGCTTCGCCAGGAGTCGGTGGTCGCGTTCCCCACCGAGACGGTCTACGGCCTCGGCGCGCACGCCTTCTCGGAGAAGGCGATCGCGGAGGTCTACCGCCTCAAGAACCGCCCGTCGTGGAACCCGCTGATCGTGCACGTGTCCGGTGTGGCGGAGGCCCGCGCACTCGCGGAACGGTGGCCGGACGCGGCGAACGAGCTGGCGGCACACTTCTGGCCCGGCCCGCTGACCCTGGTGGTGGAGCGGGCCCGGCACCTGGGCGCGGTCGGCCCGCGGCTGGACACGATCGCGGTCCGGGTGCCGGCGCACGAGGTCGCGCTGAAGCTGCTGGAGGCCTCGGGGCTGCCGCTCGCCGCGCCGAGCGCGAACCGCTCGGAGGGCATCTCGCCGACGACGGCCGAGCACGTGCTGCGCGGTCTGCCCGACGTCCCGCTCATCCTGGACGGCGGCCCGGCCTCGCTGGGCATCGAGTCGACGGTCCTGGACCTGACCGGGGAGACGCCGAAGCTGCTCCGCCCGGGCGCGCTCGGGCTGCGCGAACTGCGCGAGGTGACCGGCACGATCGCGTTGCCGGACGAGGTCGTCGACGGCGCGGTGCGGTCCTCGCCCGGCATGGGCGCCCGGCACTACGCGCCGAAGGCGACCGTGATCCTCGCCAAGGACGTGCGCGAGGTGGAACACCGCGACCTGGCCGGTCCGGTGGCGGTGCTCAGCTACGAGAGCGTCGAGGACTTCTCGGACCGGCTCGTCGCCGAGGTGCTCAGCGTGGATCCGCGCGAGTACGCGGCCGACCTCTACGCGGCCCTACACCGCCTGGACGACGCCGGGGTCGGCACGATCATCGTGCAGGCCCCGCCGGAGACCGAGGAATGGTTGGCCGTGCGGGACCGGCTGCGCCGGGCGGCCGCGTCGTAGCGCCCCGCGCGATGTTGCGGGCCATGCCGCTGAAGATGACGCCGTGGAAGGGCAGCACGCACGCCCAGTAGGCGTGTCCGGCCAGCCCGCGCGGCACGAAGATGGCCCGCTGCCGGTAGACGCTGGTCCCGTCGGGACCGGGTTCGGCGCACATCTCCAGCCAGGCCCGGCCCGGCACCCGCATCTCGGCACGCAGCCGCAGCAGCTCGCCCGGCTTGATCTCCTCGACCCGCCACCAGTCCAGCGCCTCGCCGACGTAGAGGTGCTCCCGGTCGCGGCGGCCCCGGCGCAGGCCGACGCCGCCGACCAGCCGGTCCAGCCAACCGCGCACGGACCAGGCGAGCGGGGACGAGTACCAGCCGTTCTCGCCGCCGACCCCTTCGATCACCCGCCACAGGGCATGCGGTGGCGCCTCGACCGGCTGGCTGCGTTCGTCGACGTAGATGCTGCCGCCCGACCAGTCCGGATCGCTGGGCAGCGGCTCCGCGGCCGCGTCCCGGCCGGCCGCGTTCGACCACCGGGTCTCGACGTTCGCGTCGCGGATCTTGCCGAGGGCGAGCCGGACGGCCTCGTCGAAGCCGAGCAGGCCGTCGGCCGGCACGTACCGGGCGATGTCGTTCTCCCGGGCGAACGCCTCGTGGATCAGGCTGCCGACCAGCGGCCGGGCGATCGAATTCGGCACGGGCGTGACCAGGCCGACCCAGTGCGACGACAGCCAGGGGCTCAGCGGGCGCACCGGGACGATGACCCGCCGGGGCAGGCCGGCGACGTGCGCGTACCGGTGCATCATCTCCAGGTAGGTCAGCACGTCCGGGCCGCCGATGTCGAACCCGCGGTTGACGTCGCCGGGGAGCGTGGCGCAGCCGATCAGGTAGCGCAGCACGTCGCGCACGGCGATCGGCTGGATCCGGTTCCGCACCCAGCGCGGGGTGATCATCACCGGCAGCCGCTCGGTCAGGTAGCGCAGCATCTCGAAGGAGGCCGAGCCCGAGCCGATGATCACCGGTGCCCGCAGCACCGCCGTCGGCACGCCGCTGTCCAGCAGGATCCTCGCGACCTCGGCCCGGGAGCGCAGGTGCGCCGACGGATGCTCGTCGGCGGGCGGCTCGGGCCCGCCCAGGTAGACGATCCGGGAGACGCCGGCGGCCCGCGCCGCCGCGGCGAAGTTGGCGGCCGCCTCCCGGTCCAGGCGCTCGAAGTCGGGCCGGCCGAGCGAGTGCATCAGGAAGTAGGCCACCTCGACGCCGTCGAACGCGGCCGGCAGGGTGCCCGGGTCGGACAGGTCGCCCTCGACGATCTCGACCCGGCCGGCCCAGGGCACGTCCCGCAGGCGTGCGGCGCTGCGCGAGAGGCAGCGCACGGAGTGGCCCGCGTCGAGCAGCCGGGGCGCCAGCCGGCCGCCGATGTAGCCGGTGGCGCCGGTGACCAGACAATGCATAACCCCACTGTGCCCGCAGGCGGGCCCCGATAAGCCATATGCTCGAATCCGGCAGCGTCGCCGACTCGAGGGAGCGCGCCATGGAGACGTTCTGGGGCCCCGACTTCGGTGCGCTCGAGCGTGAGGACCCGGAGATCGCGGAAGTGATCCTGGGCGAGCTTGAGCGTCAGCGCGGCGGTCTGCAGCTCATCGCGAGCGAGAACCTCACCTCGCCGGCGGTGCTGGCCGCGCTCGGCTCGACGCTGACCAACAAGTACGCCGAGGGCTACCCCGGCCGGCGCTACTACGGCGGCTGCGCGCAGGTGGACCGCGCCGAGGAGCTGGCGATCGAGCGCGCGAGGGCGCTGTTCGACGCCGAGCACGCGAACGTGCAGCCGCACTCGGGCTCGGCGGCCAACATGGCGGCGTACGCGGCGCTGATCCAGCCCGGCGACACCGTGCTGGCCATGGACCTGCCGCACGGCGGGCACCTGACCCACGGCAGCAAGGTCAACTTCTCCGGCAAGTGGTACCACCCGGTCGGCTACGCGGTGCGCCGCGACACCGAGCTCATCGACTACGACGAGGTGCGCGACCTGGCCCTCGCGCACCGGCCCAAGCTGATCGTCTGCGGCGCGACGGCGTACCCGCGGCTGATCGACTTCAAGGCGTTCCGCGACATCGCCGACGAGGTCGGCGCGTACCTGATGGTCGACGCGGCGCACTTCATCGGCCTGGTCGCCGGCCGGGCCGTTCCGTCGCCCGTAGCGCATGCCGACGTCGTGTGCTGCACCACCCACAAGGTGCTGCGCGGCCCCCGGGGCGGCATGATCCTGTGTCGTGAGGAGCTTGCCGCGCGTATCGACAAGGCCGTCTTCCCGTTCTCCCAGGGCGGGCCGATGATGCACACCATCGCCGCGAAGGCCGTCGCCCTGCTGGAGGCGGCGCAGCCCGAGTACCGCTCGTACGCGCACCAGGTGGTCAAGAACAGTCAGGCGCTCGCCGCCGGGCTGGCCGCGGAGGGCATGCGTCCGGTCTCCGGCGGCACCGACACCCACCTGGCCCTGGTCGACCTGCGCGACGTCGGTGTCACCGGCCGCGACGCGGAGACGCGCTGCGACCGGGCCCGGATCACGCTGAACAAGAACGCGATCCCCTACGACCCGGAGAAGCCGATGACCGCCTCCGGTATCCGGGTCGGCACGCCGAGCGTGACGACGCAGGGCATGCGGGAGGGCGAGATGCGCCGGATCGCCGGGCTGATCGCCGCCGCGGTGCGCGCGGACCCCGCTTCGGCGGGCGGCGCCGCCGCGCTGCGTGAGGCCGCCGGCGAGGTGTCCGACCTGGTCCGGGCCTTCCCGGCGTACGCGCAGGTCGGGGTGCCGGCGTGAACGACTCCGCCGACCGCGTGGTGCCGGCGCAGCCCGGCGCCGTCGACGACGAGGACGCCCGTCCGCTGCCCGACCTGCCGCCGCTGCCCGCGGATCCGCGCTGGCGCGTCGAGCACCTGCCGTTCCTGACCGCCTTCTCGGTGGCGCTGATGATCTGCGCGGCGTCCGTCGGCTTCTTCGCCGGCGGTGCGCCCTCGGCGGTCGGCGCCGCCGCCGGGGTGGCCATCGTCACGGTCAGCTTCACCATGTCGACCCTGGTGCTGGCCTGGGCGGACACCGTGCGCCCCGCGCTGCTGATGCCGCTGGGGATGCTGACCTATGTGGTGAAGTACTCGTTGCTCGGCGTGATCTTGGCGTTTGTGGTCTCCTCGGAGTGGCCGGGCCGGTTCGCGATGGGTTGGGGAATCGTCGCCGGCGTGCTCGGCTGGACCGCCGTGCAGATCTGGTGGGTGGCGCGTACCAGCCTCTCGAAGTGATCTTTTGCACTGGTGTTTCGGCTGGTCAGTGCCCCTTTGAGTGTCATCTGTCCACGATCCGGTGACTGATGCACGGCGAAGTTGTCCGGTTCTGGCGAAGGAGGAGTAGCGTGATGGCGAGTTGCGAGACCCCTGACGCCTGGACAACTGCGGTTGTGCGGGGGGTCCCGCTTAGCTTTGTATCGGCTGCTGATATCGTTCGGGCCGTCATGACTGGTGAAAAACCTCCCGGCAACCCCCACGGCGACGACGGTCAAAATCCCCCCGACTCGGGCATGGGAATGACGGCAGTCAGCTATCTCGTCGGGGGAATGCTGGTCTGGGGTGGCATCGGCTGGTTGGTCGACCACTACGTCGGGACCAAGGGCATCTTCGCCGGAATCGGTGTCGTTATCGGCACCGCCGGCGGTGTCTACCTCATCGTGCGCCGTCTCGGCGCCTGACAGGAAAGGGCTACGGTGACCGGTCAGTCGATCGTCCTCGCAGCGGATGTTCCGTTCCCGCCGAGCGTCGAGGACTTCTACCTGCCCAGCATCGCGCCGTGGGGTGAGCACTCCTACTGGTTCACCAAGATCACCCTGCTGGTCTGGGTGGCCGTTGCGGCGCTCATCATCTTCTTCCTGGTCTCGAACCGGAGGCCGCACCTCGTTCCGACGAAGAAGCAGTGGCTGGCGGAGAGCATCTACGGCTTCGTCCGCAACAACATCTCGGTGGAGATGATCGGGCCGCGCGGCGTCGCTTTCGCGCCGTACCTGACCACGCTGTTCTGTTTCATCATTCTGACGAACTTCTTCGGCATCATCCCGCTGATCCAGATCTCGCCGAACTCGCACATCGCCATCCCCGCGGTTCTCGCGATCATCAGCTACGTGCTGTTCATCTACGTCGGCATCAGGCACCACGGCTTCGTGAAATACTTCAAGACCGCGCTGATCCCGCCGGCGCCGTGGTTCATTCTGCCGCTGCTGATTCCGATCGAGTTCTTCTCGAACTTCCTGGTCCGCCCGTTCTCGCTGGCGGTCCGACTTTTCGCCAACATGTTCGCCGGTCACATGCTGCTGCTGGTCTTCACGCTCGGCGGCTTTGCGATGCTCAGCGCGAACGTGTGGTACCTGCCGTTCTCGGCCGTCTCGTGGGTGATGACCATCGCGCTGACGTTCCTCGAGTTCCTGGTGATCGTGCTCCAGGCCTACGTGTTCACGGTCCTGACCGCGAGCTACGTGCAGGGCGCCCTCGCCGACGAGCACTGAGTCGCCCGCCCGCTTAACACCCCGTTGTCGTCCCGCGTGAAAGTCACGCGAGATACCAGGAGGAATCAGTAATGGACGTTATTGCCGCCGTTACGGGCAGCACCGCCGCCATCGGCTACGGTCTTGCTGCCATCGGCCCCGGCATCGGTGTCGGCCTGGTCTTCTCGGCCTACATCCAGTCGACGGCCCGCCAGCCGGAGTCGTCGCGCCTGACCCTGCCTTTCGTCTGGATCGGCTTCGCCGTCATCGAGGCGCTCGCCCTGCTGGGCATCGCATTCGGCTTCATCTGGGCCGGCTGATAAACGCTTCAGCCTCGACGGGAGGTCTCCATGTACACGTACCTGGCCACTGAGGCCGGCGAAACCACTCACAACCCGATCATCCCGATCTGGCAGGAGATGGTGGTCGGCGCGATCGCCTTCGCGGTGCTCTGCTTCGTGCTGATGAAGTTCGTCTTCCCCATCATGGAGAAGACGTTCGCGGCCCGGGTGGACGCGATCGAGGGTGGCATCAAGCGCGCCGAGACCGCTCAGGCGGAGGCCAACGAGCTGCTGGAGCAGTACCGCGCCCAGCTCTCCGAAGCCCGCACCGAGGCTGCTCGCATCCGTGACGAGGCTCGTGCCGACGCCGAGGGCATCCGCCAGGACGTCCTGGCGAAGGCCCGGGAGGAGTCCGACCGCATCATCGCGGCCGGTCGCGACCAGCTCGCCGCCCAGCGCGAGAGCATCGTCCGTGAGCTCCGCTCCGAGGTCGGCACGCTCGCGGTCGACCTGGCCAGCAAGATCGTCGGCGAGTCGCTCGCCGACGAGGCGCGCAGCCGGGGCACCGTCGACCGCTTCATCAACGAGCTCGGCGCCGGCACGGGCACCGGGCGGCGCTGATGGCGACCGTCAACCGGGAGTCGTACGCGGCGGCCGCTGAGAAGCTCGCCGCGGACACGCGGCAGGCGACGGCCGCGCAGCTCGCCACGACCGCCGACGAGATCCTGTCGGTGGCCCGGCTGCTGCGCGGCGAGCTGCGGCTCCGTCGTGCCCTGACCGACCCGTCGCGCGGCGGCGGCGACCGGGCGGAGCTGCTCCGCTCGATCCTCGCCGGCAAGCTCGGGGCGGTCGCCGTCGACGCGCTCGCGACCCTGGTGTCCGCGCGCTTCTCCCGGCCGTCCGAGCTGCTCGACGCGGTCGAGCGGCTCGGGGTGGACATGGTCCTGGCGGCGGCCGCCAAGGCCGACACGATCGCCGACGTCGAGGACGAGCTGTTCCGCTTCGGCCACATCGTCTCGGGCAACGCCGAGCTCGCGGTCACGCTCAGTGACCCGGGTGCGCCGGCCGAGCGCCGGGTTAAGCTGGCCAGGGACCTGCTGGAAGGCAAGGCCCAGGCGGCGACGATCCAGCTCATCGTGGTGGCGCTCGAGGGTTTCGGCGGGCGCAACTTCGAGACCTCGCTGGAACGGCTGGTCGAGCTGACCGCCGCGAAGCGGGACCACGAGGTCGCCTACGTGACGGTCGCCAAGCTGCTCGGCGATGCCGAGGAGCAGCAGCTCGCCGCCAAGTTGTCCGACATCTACGGCCGGCAGGTCTCACTGAAGGTCGAGCTGGATCCGAGCATCATCGGCGGCCTCAGCGTCCGGGTCGGATCCGACCTCTACGACGGCACGATCCTGCGGCGACTCAACGAAGCCCGGCAGGCGTTCGCTAAATAGTTTCTTCCCCTCGGTGGCGGCGACGTCCCGAGCACGCCCTCGGCGGCGGCGACGCCCCGAGCCGACTAGAGAAGGCAGAGGATGGCCGAGCTGACCATCTCCTCGGACGAGATCCGGGGGGCGCTAGAGCGCTACGTCTCGTCCTACACGCCCGAGGTCTCCCGTGAGGAGGTCGGCATCGTCTCCGATGCGGGCGACGGGATCGCGCACGTCGAGGGTCTGCCCTCGACGATGGCGAACGAACTGCTTGAATTCGCCGACGGCACGCTGGGTGTCGCCCTGAACCTCGACGTCCGCGAGATCGGCGCCGTCGTCCTCGGTGACTTCACCGGCATCGAGGAGGGCCAGCAGGTCAAGCGGACCGGCCGCGTCCTCTCGGTCCCGGTGGGCGACGCCTACCTGGGCCGCGTGGTGAACGCGCTCGGCGAGCCGATCGACGACCGCGGCCCGATCGAGAGCGAGGGCTTCCGCGAGCTCGAGCTGCAGGCGCCGAACGTCATGTCCCGGCAGCCCGTGAAGCAGCCGCTGCAGACCGGCATCAAGGCGATCGACGCCATGACGCCGATCGGCCGCGGCCAGCGCCAGCTGATCATCGGCGACCGCAAGACCGGCAAGACCACGGTCGCGCTCGACACGATCATCAACCAGCGCGCCAACTGGGAGTCCGGCGACCCGGACAAGCAGGTCCGCTGCATCTACGTCGCCATCGGCCAGAAGGCGACGACGATCGCCAGCATCCGGGGCACGCTGGAGGAGCAGGGCGCGCTGGAGTACACGACGATCGTGGCCTCGCCCGCGTCGGACCCGGCCGGCTTCAAGTACATCGCGCCGTACACCGGCTCGTCCATCGGACAGCACTGGATGTACGCCGGCAAGCACGTCCTGATCGTCTTCGACGACCTGACCAAGCAGGCCGAGGCGTACCGCGCCGTTTCGCTGCTGCTGCGCCGCCCGCCGGGCCGCGAGGCGTACCCGGGCGACGTCTTCTACCTGCACAGCCGCCTGCTCGAGCGCTGCGCGAAGCTCTCCGACGAGCTGGGTGGCGGCTCGATGACCGGCCTGCCGATCATCGAGACGAAGGCCAACGACATCTCGGCCTACATCCCGACCAACGTCATCTCGATCACCGACGGCCAGATCTTCCTCGAGGCCGACCTGTTCGCCTCGGGTGTGCGCCCGGCCATCAACGTCGGCACCTCGGTGTCGCGGGTCGGCGGCTCGGCGCAGGTCAAGGCCATGCGGCGGGTCTCCGGCCGGCTCCGCCTCGACCTCGCCCAGTTCCGTGAGCTGGAGGCCTTCTCGGCCTTCGCCTCCGACCTGGACCGGGCGTCGCGTGCCCAGCTGGAGAAGGGCGTACGCCTGGTCGAGCTGCTCAAGCAGCCGCAGTACTCGCCGTACTCGGTCGCCGAGCAGACGATCATCATCTGGGCCGGCACCACGGGCCAGCTCGACGACGTCCCGGTCGGCGACGTGCGGCGCTTCGAGTCCGAGCTGCTGGACTGGGTCAAGCGCAACCGCAGCGAGACCTTCACGGCGATCGAGTCGAGCGGCCAGCTCAGCGACGAGCAGGTCGAGACGCTGCAGAGCGGTGTCGACGAGTTCAAGGTGCTGTTCAAGCAGGGCGAGACGCGTGGCAACGTCGGCAACGAGGCGCAGGCCGAACCGCTGGCCGACGGCAGCGAGAGCCGGGAGACGGTGACCCGCGAGGTCCGTCCCGGGGACGAGAACTAAGCCATGGCCGGTCAGGTACAGGCACTTCGGCGGCGCATCCGCACCGTCAAGTCCACCAAGAAGATCGCCAAGGCGCAGGAGCTCGTCGCGACGAGCCGCATCGCCAAGGCTCAGGAGCGGGTGAACGCCTCCAAGCCGTACGCGGAGGCGATCACGCGGGTCCTGACGGCGCTGGCGTCCAACGCGACGATCGACAACCCGCTGCTGCAGTCGCGCGAGCGGGTGCAGCGGGCCGGGGTTCTGCTGATCACCAGCGACCGGGGCCTGGCCGGCGCCTACAACGCCAACGCGATCCGCACCGCCGAGCAGTTGATGGCCCGGCTGCGCGCGGACGGTAAGGACGTGGCGCTGTACATCGTCGGCCGCAAGGGCGTCGGGTACTACCGGTTCCGTAACCGGCCGATCGAGACCAGCTGGACGGGGTTCTCGGAGCGGCCGTCGTTCTCCGACGCCCGCACCATCGGCAACGCGCTGCTCGAGGCGTTCGTCGCGGGTGCGGACAACGACGAGGCGTTCGGTCCGGACGGCATTCAGGGTGTCGACGAGCTGCACATCGTCAGCACCCAGTTCAAGTCGCTCATGACCCAGTCCGCGGAGGCGCGCTTCCTGGCGCCGATGCAGGTCGAGGACTTGGAGCGCGAGCCCGGGCTGCGTCCGGCATACGAGTTCGAGCCGGAGGCCGAGGAACTGCTCGAGGCGCTGCTGCCGAAGTACCTCAACACGCGGATCTACGCGGCGTTGCTGGACTCGGCGGCCAGCGAGTCGGCGTCCCGGCGCCGGGCGATGAAGAGCGCGTCGGACAACGCGGACGACCTGCTCAAGCGGTACACGCGCGAGATGAACTCCGCGCGGCAGGCTGCGATCACCCAGGAAATCAGTGAGATCGTCGGCGGCGCCAACGCGCTGGCCGCGGCGGGAAGTGATGAGTGATGACTGCTGTTGCTGAGCCCACCAAGACGGAGACCGGCGTCGGCCGCGTCGTCCGGGTCATCGGCCCGGTCGTCGACGCCGAGTTCCCCCGTGAAGCCATGCCGGGAATCTTCAACGCGCTGCACGTCGACGTGACCCTCTCCGGTGGCACGAAGACGCTGACCCTCGAGGTCGCCCAGCACCTGGGTGACAACCTGGTCCGCGCCATCTCGATGCAGCCCACCGACGGTCTCGTCCGCGGCGCCGAGGTCCGGGACACCGGCTCGCCGATCTCGGTGCCCGTCGGCGACGTGACCAAGGGCCACGTGTTCAACGCCCTCGGCGAGGTGCTCAACGTGGACCCGTCCACGCTGGACATCACCGAGCGCTGGCCGATCCACCGCAAGCCCCCGGCGTTCGCGGACCTCGAGCCGAAGACCGAGATGCTGGAGACCGGCATCAAGGTGCTCGACCTGCTCGCGCCGTACGTGCGCGGTGGCAAGATCGGCCTGTTCGGTGGCGCTGGCGTCGGCAAGACGGTGCTCATCCAGGAGATGATCATCCGGGTTGCCCGCAACTTCGGTGGTACGTCGGTGTTCGCCGGCGTGGGTGAGCGCACCCGTGAGGGCAACGACCTCATCCTGGAGATGGAAGAGGGTGGCGTGCTCGACAAGACCGCCCTCGTCTTCGGCCAGATGGACGAGCCGCCGGGCACCCGCCTGCGCGTCGCCCTCTCCGCGCTGACCATGGCGGAGTACTTCCGTGACGTGCAGAACCAGGAGGTGCTGCTCTTCATCGACAACATCTTCCGGTTCACCCAGGCCGGCTCCGAGGTGTCGACCCTGCTCGGCCGCATGCCGTCCGCCGTGGGTTACCAGCCGACGCTGGCGGACGAGATGGGTGAGCTGCAGGAGCGGATCACGTCGGTCCGGGGCAAGGCGATCACCTCGCTGCAGGCGATCTACGTGCCCGCGGACGACTACACCGACCCGGCCCCGGCGACCACGTTCGCCCACCTGGACGCGACGACGAACCTCGAGCGGTCGATCTCCGACAAGGGCATCTACCCCGCCGTGGACCCGCTGGCCTCCAGCTCGCGGATCCTGGCGCCGGAGTTCGTCGGTGCCGAGCACTACGCGGTCGCCCGCGAGGTGCAGCGGATCCTGCAGAAGTACAAGGACCTGCAGGACATCATCGCGATCCTCGGCATGGACGAGCTCTCCGAGGAGGACAAGGTCACGGTGCAGCGGGCCCGCCGCATCGAGCGCTTCCTCTCGCAGAACACGTACGCCGCCGAGCAGTTCACCGGCGTTCCCGGCTCGACGGTCCCGCTGAAGGAGACCATCGAGGCGTTCAAGAAGATCAGCGAGGGGGAGTACGACAACTACCCCGAGCAGGCCTTCTTCATGTGTGGCGGCCTCGAGGACCTCGAGAAGAACGCGCACGAGCTCATGAAGGGCTGATCTTTGCGGATCTCACGTGAGCCGCGCCGACGCTTGTCGGCGCGGCTCACGCGTTTCCATAGGCCCGTTATGTCCGTTTAGCTACGCAGTACAGGGTTCAGACGCGAATCTTTCTTTTATTGATCGGATAGTCTGGGCACTGCCGTTGATCGCGGATGGTTCGACCGGCATGGTTGGGGATCGAGTGGCCAAGAGCAGCAAATCCGGGAACCGCCGGCGCGCGCCCCTGTGGGCGCGGCTCTGCGCGATCCTGGGATCCGTCCTGATGGTCGTCAGCGGCGGCGGGATCGTCACGAGCCAGGTGCTCGTGGCCCGCTACGCCGGCGCGGTCGAGACCAAGGACCTCTTCGGCAACGCCGCCAACGGCGCCACCAAGGCGAGCGACATCAAGGGCCCGGTCAACATCCTGCTGGTCGGCATCGACCCGCGGAACACCAACGCGGCGCCGCTGTCCGACTCGATCATCGTGGTGCACATACCCAAGGACCTGAAGCAGGCCTACCTCTTCTCGATCCCGCGCGACCTGCGGGTCGAGATCCCGCCCTTCGAGAAGACGGGATTCCGGGGCGGCACCTCGAAGATCAACGCCGCGATGTCGTACGGCAGCTCGGTCGGCAACGGCAAGCACGACGTCGCGCAGGGCTTCGACCTGCTCGCCAAGACGGTCAGCAAGCTGACGGGCATCAAGAAGTTCGACGCTGGCGCGATCATCAACTTCAACGGCTTCAAGGACATCGTCGACGCGATGGGCGGTGTCACGATGAAGATCGACCAGAACGTGAAGTCGGAGCACCTGAAGCCCAACGGCAAGCCGCGGGACCGCCGGCCCGAGTGCGCCGCGAACAACTGCGAGCACCCCTACATCGGGCCGCAGGCGGAGTACAAGAAGGGCACGTACCACCTCGAGGCCTGGCAGGCGCTCGACTACGTGCGGCAGCGCTACGGCCTGCCCCGCAGCGACTACGACCGCCAGCGGCACCAGCAGCAGTTCATCAAGGCCATGGCCTCGCAGGCGCTGAGCAAGAACGTGGTGTCCAACCCGGTCAAGCTCGACGCCGTACTGCGGGCCGCCGGTGACGCGCTGATCTTCGACGGCAACGGCCACACCATCGTCGACTGGGGCCTGGCGCTCAAGGGCCTGCGCGCCGACGACATGACGCTGGTCAAGCTCCCCGGCCGGAGCCTGATCGACAACGGGAAGTACCTCGGCGAGACGCTCGAGCCCTCCGCCGACTCCTTCTTCGCGTCCGTCAACAACGACACGATCACGACGTTCCTGATCGACCATCCGGACTTCTTCCAGAAACTCTGACGGTTAGCAGTGGCGGTCGCCACCCGAGGCACCGTCGTGTCACCCAGCCGTTTAGACTTCACCGCAAGAGCGTCCGCAGGCTTTACAAGGAGACAGCGTGGCCAATCAGCTGCACGTCCAGGTCGTCGCCGTCGAGGAGAAGGTCTGGTCCGGCGAAGCCGAGATGCTCGTCGCCCGCACCGTCGAGGGTGAGCTCGGCGTGCTCCCCGGCCACGCGCCGCTGCTCGGCCTGCTCAAGGAGCCGTCCCAGGTGCGGGTCAAGCTCGCCGGCGGCGAGCAGCTGACCTACGACGTGGCCGGTGGCTTCCTCTCCGTCGACGCCGACGGTGTGACGGTACTGGCCGAGAGCGCCACCCCCGCCACCCCCGACGCGCACTGACGCCGGCGATGCGGGTTCTGGTGATCCTCGGAATCTGCGTCGCCGCGCTGCTCGTCGCCCTCTTGGCGGTCTTCCTGCGCCGCCGGCTGCTGATGTCCGGCGGCGGCACCATCCGGCTACAGGTCCGGGTGCACAAGCTGGTACCCGGGCGCGGCTGGTCCTCCGGGATCGGCCAGTTCGTCGGCGACGAGCTGCGCTTCCACCGCATGTTCAGCTTCGCCTTCCGCCCCAAGCGCGTGCTGAACCGTCGCACGCTCGAGGTCGGCCACAAGCGGCTGCCGGAGGGTCCCGAGCGCCTGACCATGCCGGGCCACTGCGTGGTCCTGCTCTGCACCACGGGCCGCGCGGAGCTTGAGATCGCCATGGCGGAGTCGACGGTGACCGGCTTCCTCTCGTGGCTCGAGGCGGGCCCGCCGGGGCAGCCGGGCTCGGTCGCCCCGCGCCCGGCCATCACGCACCGCGTCGTCGAGCGCTGATCGGTCCGGCGCGGACGGGTCGGACCGGCCGCGCCGCGTGCGCCACGGCTCAGGAGACCCCGCCGGGCACCCACTTGACGTCCCCGGCCGGATTCGCCGTGCGGGCCAGGATGAACAACAGGTCCGAGAGCCGGTTCAGGTACTTGGCCGGCAGCGGTGACGTGCGCGCCTCGTCCTGCTCGTGCAGCGCCCAGGCGGACCGCTCCGCCCGGCGCGCGACCGTGCGGGCCACGTGCAGCAGCGCCGCGCCCGGCGTGCCGCCCGGCAGCACGAAGGAGTCGAGCGCCGGCAACTGGTCGTTGTACTCGTCGCACCAGCCCTCGAGCCGGGTGACGTACGCCTCGTTGATGCGCAGCGGCGGGTAGGGCGGGTCCTCGGCCAGCGGATTGCACAGGTCGGCGCCCACGTCGAACAGGTCGTTCTGCACGGCCGTCAGGACGCTCTTGACGTCCGGGGCGAGCGCGCCCATGGCCAGCGCGACGCCGATCGCGGCGTTGCACTCGTCGGCGTCGGCGTACGCCGCGACCCGGGGATCGGTCTTCGCGGTGACCTCGTTGTTGCCGAGCCGGGTCGCACCGGCGTCGCCGGCGCGGGTGTAGATGCGGGTGAGATGCACAGCCATGCCCCCCACCCTACGGAGGTGGCTGGGTCCGGCCCCATACGATTGCGCGCGTGGATGTGATCAGGGTCAAGGGCGGCGTGCGTCTCTCCGGCGATGTCACGGTGGGCGGCGCGAAGAACTCGGCACTCAAGCTGATGGCGGTCGCGTTGCTGGCGGAGGGGCGCAGCGTGGTCACCAACGTCCCGCACATCACCGACGTCGCCATAATGGCCGAGGTGCTGCGCCGGCTGGGTTGCGACGTGACGCTCGGCAGCGGCGACGCGACCATAGACGTGCCCGCCGAGCCGGGCAGCGAGACCGACTACGACCTGGTGCGCCGCCTGCGGGCCTCGATCTGCGTGCTGGGCCCGCTGCTGGCCCGCCGCGGCTACGTCCGGGTGGCGCACCCCGGCGGCGACGCGATCGGCTCGCGCGGCCTCGACATGCACGTGGCCGGCCTGGCCCGGATGGGCGCCGACATCTCCGGCGAGCACGGCTTCGTCATCGCCTCGGCGCCGAGCGGCCTGCGCGGCGCCAAGATCTGGCTGGACTTCCCGAGCGTCGGCGCGACGGAGAACCTGCTGATGGCGGCCGTCTTGGCCAAGGGCGTCACCGAGATCGACAACGCGGCCCGGGAGCCCGAGATCGTCGACATCTGCGACATGCTCACCGCGATGGGCGCGCAGATCTCGGGCGCGGGCACCTCGACGCTGACCGTCGAGGGCGTCGACGCGCTCAAGCCGGTGCGCCACGCCACGATCGGCGACCGCATCGTCGGCGGCACCTGGGCGTTCGGGGCGGCGATGACCCGCGGCGACGTCACGGTGCACGGGGTGCAGCCCGCCTACCTGGAGATCGCCCTGGACAAGCTGGTCTCGGCCGGCGCGGTGGTCGAGCCGGGCGACAACCTCTTCCGGGTACGCATGGACGACCGCCCCAAGGCCGTCGACATCGTGACCCTGCCGTACCCGGGCTTCGCGACCGACCTGCTGCCGATGGCGATCGGCCTGGCCGCGGTGAGCACGGGCTCGTCGCTGATCACCGAGAACATCTTCGACGGCCGGTTCATGTTCGTGAACGAGATGGTCCGGCTGGGCGCGGACATCCGCACCGACGGCCACCACGCGGTCGTGAACGGGCGCGAGCGCCTCTCCGGCGCCCCGGTGCGGGCCACCGACATCCGCGCGGGCGCGGGCCTGGTCATCGCCGGCCTGTGCGCGGAGGGCAGCACCGAGGTCGGCGAGGTGCACCACATCGACCGCGGCTACCCGGACTTCGTGTCGGACCTTTCCGGGCTCGGCGTCGAGGTCGAGCGCGCGGTCGTGGCCGAGCCGACGTTCGACTTCTGAGCGGTCGCGCACGCGCGCTCAGAGGGCGGGTGAGCCGCCGACCAGCCGGCGGGCCTCGTCGACCTCCTCCGGGAAGACCAGGACCATCAGCCGGCCGTCCGGGCGGGCGGCCGACGTCGAGCGGATGCCGGCCGCGGCCAGCAGGCCGCGGATCTCGTCGGCGATGCCCGGGTCGTCGGTCGCCGCGGCGGGGCAGAGCAGTCCGTAGTCCTCGGTCTCGCCGAAGATGGCCAGTCCCTGTTCGCGCGGCGGGTTCTCACCGACCTGGTTCCACTGCAGGCCCATCCGCCAGAAGACGGCGGCGAGGAACCCGACCAGCGCGACGGCTATGAACGGCCCTACCAGGTACCAGCCGTCGCTTGGTGGCATGGGCACAGTCTGGCACCGGCGGCCGGTGTTTTCCCCGATTTGCCCCGATCGAGGCACTGAGTCAGCGTTAAGCGGGGCGGCTAGGCTGTCACCGCAACCTCAACGTGAGAAGGAGAGCACACATGGCGGGTCGACTCGCTGTCATCGGCTCCGGTCTGATGGGTTCCGGCATCGCTCAGGTGGCCGCCCAGGCGGGCTGGCAGGTCACCATGCGGGACCTGGACGAGGCATCGCTGAGCCGCGGCGTCGCGGCGATCCGGGACTCCCTCGGGCGCTTCGCCGCCAAGGGGAGGATCTCGGCCGAGGACGCCGAGGCGGCGGCGGGCCGCATCACCACGACCACCGAGCTCGACGCGATGGCCGACGCCGACGTGGTGGTCGAGGCGATCTACGAGAAGCTCGAGGCCAAGCACGAGGTCTTCCGCGCGCTCGACAAGATCTGCAAGCCCGGCGCGGTGCTCGGCACCAACACCTCCGCGATCCCGATCACCCAGATCGCAGCGGTCACCTCGCGGCCGGAGTCGGTGGTCGGCATCCACTTCTTCTCGCCGGTGCCGATGATGAAGCTGGTCGAGCTGGTCCGGGGCTACCAGACCTCCGACGAGACCCTCGCCGCCGCCCGCGACTTCGCCGAGGAGGTCGGCAAGACCTGCGTCGAGGTCAAGCGGGACGTGGCCGGGTTCGTCTCCAACCGGCTCTTCTCGGCCCTGCTGGTCGAGGCGATCAGCCTGGTCGAGAGCGGCGTGGTCTCGGCCGCCGACCTGGACACCGTCATGAAGCTGGGCTTCGGGCACGCGATGGGCCCGCTGGCCACCGTCGACCTGACCGGCCTCGACGTGATGCTGAACGCGGCGAGCAACATCTACCACGACACCGCGGACGAGAAGTTCTTCCCGCCGGAGCTGCTGCAGCGCATGGTCACCGCGGGCGACCTGGGCCGCAAGACCGGCAAGGGCTTCTACACGTACTGAGCGGCAGGGGTGGAGGACGCGCTAGGCACGCCGGGCTAGGGCGGCAGGGGTGGAGGACGCGCTAGGCACGCCTGCGGCGTGCCTAGCGCGTCCCCGCGAACGTCACCGACAGCACCGTGGCCGCGAGCATGCCGCCGAGCAGGGTGAGGCCGATGCCGCCGACGTCGAGCCGGGCGTTCAGCCGCCGGTGCGCGAGCGCGGCGGCCACCGGGACGCCCGCCGACGGCGCCATCAGGAACGCCAGCCAGCCCATCCCGCGCAGCACGGCCCCGCCCGGGATGCCGGAGCCTCCGAAGGTCACCAGGCCGGCCGCGATCAGCCCGCACGCGCCGGCGACCAGCGCGCCCAGCACCGGCAGCAGCGGCAGCACCCAGCGCGGCGCCGGGCGGCGCGCGGCCGGGCGTACGGTGTCGTCGATCCGCTCCGCGGTCCGGGCGAGCAGCGTCCGGGCCGACTGCCGCGGCGCCGGCGCCGGCGCGCCGGAGTCCGGCGAGCTCTCGAGCGCGACCCGCGGCAGCGTCTCGATCGCCGCGGGCTCGGGCATCTCGCCGAGAGTGCGCACCCGCATGCCCCGGGCCCGGCGCAGCCCGTCCCAGAGCCGGGCCGCCTCCCGGTCCACGTCCAGCACCTGAGCCGCGGCGGCCCCCGCCCAGCGGTCGGCCGCGATGGCGTCGTTCTCCGCCCGGGCCAGTTCGCCGGCCGCCTGGGCCGAGCTGGTCTGGTAAGCCTGCTCGGCGTTCTCCAGCGCCTCGTCCCGGCGCCGGGCGACGTCGGCGAGCGCGCTCATCATCAGCTGGTAGTCGCGGTCACGTGTGGTCACTGTTCACCTCGTACGGGATGATCACTTCCGGATGACGGTGCACCGATCGGTCGAAGAACAGGGCCCGGCGCCGGCGCGGGTACCAGACCGGTCCGCCGGGCTGCGGTGAGAGCGGGCTGAGCTCGGGGCCCTGCACGTCGAGGGCCACCCACGCGCCGATGGTGTCCAGCCGCGCGCCGATCCCGCCCAGGTCGTCGCGCAGCCGCTGCACCGAGCGCCACCAGCCCAGCACGTGCGTGCGCTCCTCGGGCCCGTCGGTGAGCACGGCGCGCAGCCGCTCCCGGTAGGACGGTCCGGCGGCGTCGAGCGCGTAGCCGAGCAGGTAGTGCGGGATGCCGTCCGGCTCGAGGGCGTCGAAGAGCTGATCCAGGTCGGCCGGGCCGTACCAGTCGGCCTGCGGAAGCTCGGCGACCAGCCGGGCCGCCGCCCGCTCCGCGCCCGGGTCGAGGCAGGCCACGCTGAACCGGGCCGGCCCCTGCGCGGCCAGCGACAGCGCGGCCGCGGCGAGCACGTCGCAGGCCTCGCCGGTACGCGTGCCCAGCACCGCCAGGTTGCGCCCCGGCATCCGCCCGAGCCGCAGCCGGGCGGGCCGCGCGGCGACGTCGATCCGCTCGCCGAGCACGGCGCCGGGCGAGGAGCCGATGTCCGAGGTCACCCGCGGCACCCGCCCCGCGGGCCGGTACGCCTCGGGCAGCCGCGGCACCGCGTCGCCGTCGAAGAGCCGGGGCGGCAGACAGTCGTCCGGCCGGCTGTGCCACAGCTTGTGCTGCAGGGTGCGCCACGCGGCCCGGTCGCCCGCGTCGGGCAGCCGCACGATGTGGTTGGCGCCGGCCGCACCCGAGTCGGCGTTGACGACCGCGTGGAAGCGGGGGATCACCGCGGCCGCCAGGTTGGTGTCCGCGAGCACCCGCCGCGCCTTCGGCAGCGCGATGCGCAGGGTGAACTGTCCGATCAGGCCGGAGCGGCCCCAGAGCGCCTCGATGCCGGAGACGTCCTGGCTGGCCAGCACGAGGTGGATGCCCTGCGACCGGCCGCGCCGGGCCAGGTCCTCCAGCAGCGTCACGGCCTCGTCGGCGAGCGCGTCGCGCCCGGCGAGCAGCACCTGGAACTCGTCGATGACGGCGACGATCCGGGGCCAGTGCCCGCCCGGGTCCTCGGCGCGCAGCTCGGCCAGCTTCGACGCCTCGTACCGCTTGGCGGCCTGCGCCCGGGCGCGCAGCTCCTCGCCGAGGTGGCGCAGCATCGCGAGGCCGAACTCGCGGTCGCCGTTGACGTTGATGCCGGCCAGCCGGACCTGCGGCAGCCAGCTCGGGTCGCGCGGGCCGGGCGCGAACCGCGCGAAGGACACGCCCTCCTTGAAGTCCAGCAGGTAGAACGCCAGCTCCGCCGGGCTGTACCGGGCCGCGAGCGAGCCGATCCAGGCGTAGATCAGGTTCGTCTTGCCGGAGCCGGACGGGCCGCCGATGAGCGCGTGCGGCGGGTCGTCGCCGAGCGGCACGCAGATGAGCGGGCCGGCGGTGCTGTCGCCGATCGGCGCGGCCAGGCCGTGCGCGGACGACTCGGTCCAGAGCTTGTCGGGCTCGAGGTCGGCGAAGCTGGCCGGCGGCGGCCCCTCGCGCAGGCGTTCGGCGGTGGTCCGGGCGAACCCGGAGATCCGTTCCGGCGGCGGCGGCGCGTCGAGGGTGACCGCGAGCGGGCCGGTGGTGTCGCAGGTGGCGGTGCCGTCGCGCACGGCGATGTGCTCCACCGTGGGATGCGGCGCTAGCTCGAGACCCCGGACCACCAGGTGTACGCCGCAGGCCACGCCGGTGCGGACGATGCGGTCGAGCTGGGCCCGCTGGCCCGCGGTGAGCTCGGCGTCCGCGAGCAGCACGACCACCCGCCACGGCTCGGGGCGCGGCCCGGTGGTCGCGGCGGTGAGCTCGGCGAGGGACGCGTACTCGCCCGCCAGCACGGTCTCGTTGACCCGGCAGATCTGCTCGACCAGGTCGTCGAGCACCGCGCTCAGGCCGCCCGGGCCGACGAAGGAGAGCAGGCCGGCGTTGCCGAGCGGCGCGAACGCCGCGAGCGTGCCGCCGAGCTGCTCGGGGTCGTAGACGGTGAGCCGCACGTCGCCGGGTCGGGTGGTGCCCAGAGCCCGCAGCAGCAGCCCGGAGATGACGCCGTCCGCGGTCTCCGGGTCGCCGACGAGGTTCACGTGGGCGTGGTCGAGCAGCGGCACCAGGGCGGGCAGGCGCCGTTCGCCGTCGCCGGCGTTGTAGCCGACCGTGCCGATCCGCAGCAGCCGGGGCCGGCCGACCCGGTCGGGCTCGGCGGGTGTCCAGTAGCGCCAGGGCGTGCCGGCGGAGCCGGACGCGCAGAGCGCGGCCAGCGACTCGACGTTGCGGGTCAGCGTGGCGGCCTCGGCGGAGGTCCGCCGCAGGATGTCCTGCCGCGCGGCCTCGCGCGCCTCGGCGAGCTGCGCCAGGCAGGTCGAATAGGCGTCCCGGATCAGCTGTTTACGGCGCAGGGCCTCGCCACGGGCCGACTCCGCGGCGGCCAGCACGGCCCGGGCGGTACCGCGCGCCTCGGCCAGCTCCTGCCGGACGACGGCGACCAGCGCGTTGCGGTGGCTACCCACAGCACCCCCCGGAAGTCACGATGGGAGATTTTAACCATTTTGCCGTGGTTGCCAACTTATGTGGCGCGTGTCGCTATCGAAGGTCACCGCACGGGTTCTCGGCGGGCGCCGCCGCCGGCGCCGGCCAGCCAGCGCGGATCGGTCCTCACCAGGTCCCGCCAGAGGTGCGCGGCCACCATGTTCGCCGCCTCCGTCCGCCAGCGGTGCAGCGAGCGCCGGGGCACGTAGCGGCGGAACCAGTCGATCGCCCGCCGCGCGTCCCGGTCCAGCCCTTCGGGCTGCGACCGCCGCCGGTACGGCCGCAGCCCCAGCACGCAGCAGTAGTAGAGGGTGTTGAAATACCGCCACTCCTCGGTGGTCCCGAACGCGCCGGCCGGCTTGAGCCGCAGCACGTGCTCGCTCAGCACGGCCCGCAACTCCGCGGCCCGTACCAGCGGCTGCTCGGCCACCCCGGGACCGCGCGCGGCCAGCCGCCGGTCGACGGTCGGCAGGTCGATGAGCGGGTTGCGCAGCAGCCGGCCCACGTCGCCGAAGTCCTCCAGCGCCCGCCGGGTCAGCCGCTGGAACTCCGCCGCGTCCAGGGCGATCATCCGGTGCCGCTCGCGCCGCCGGGGCAGCGCGTCGGCGGCCAGCAGCAGCGCGGCGCGCTCCTGCCGCAGCCGCTCGTCGCCGACGAACGCCAGCCGGTCCAGCACCGCCCGCAGCTGCCCGGCCAGGCCGACCGCGCTCACCACCATCGCCACCAGCACGAACTGCAGCAGGGTCACCGCGCCCAGGCCGGGCGCGGCGAGCATGGTCAGCACGGCCGGGCCGCCGCAGAGCAGCAGGGCCGCCGCCGCGGCGAGCAGGGCGCGGCCCAGGCCGGGCTGCAGCCGCTCGCCCGCGTCGACCGCGTCGGCGACCGCGACGAGGAAGCCCATCAGCAGCAGGTCGAGGCCGATCGCGGCGAGCACCAGGACCGGCGCGCCCAGGTCGATCGGGGCCAGCACGACGACTAGGCCGAGCGCGTGCAGCGCGGCCGCGGCGGCCAGGGCCGACGGCAGCGCGGCGGGGCGCACCCGCTCGCGGTAGCGCATCAGCAGCACCATCGCGCCCGCCAGCGGCGCGAGCGCGACCAGCTTGCCGACGCCGGGCAGCACCGCGGCCAGCGCCAGGAACACCGCCGCCAGGAACGGCCAGCCGCGGTTCGCCGGCCGGTACTCCGGCGCGTCGCGGGGCAGCAGGCCGGCGGCCACGCCCGCCCAGAACAGGGCCGGCACGCAGAGCAGCAACTGGGCCAGCGCGGAGGCCGGGCTCAGCGTCCAGGCGACCATCGCGACCGCGTACGCGATCAGGGCGGCGGCGGAGCGCCACAGCAGCGGGCGGGTGGGGTCACGCCCCACCAGATAGCAACCCAGCCACCAGGTCAGGGCGAAGGCGGGTACTGCGATCGCGGGCACCGCAGCAGTCAACCAAACAGACGCTCGGTACCGACACCCTCTAATGGCCTCGGTTCCCGCTTTCGCCGCTTTCGCCGCCTGATCACCCGCCAGCCGGCGAAAAGCATCAGCAGGAGTCCGAAGAGGACGAGCACCGGAAGCAGGATCGCCAGCACCGACAGCAGCACGCTGCCGATGTCCTCGGCGGTGCTGGCCACCGGCGCGCCGAGGCCGGCCGTCGAGGCGTTCACCACGGGCCGGGACGCCGCCTTCACGCCGTGCACGCAGAGCGCGATGATCACACCCGCCGCGACGGGCACCCACTGGTGCGAGCCGAAGAACGAGCCCGGGTTGGACACGGTCACCGTCTCGGACGCCGAGCCGGCCCCGAACGCGAGCCCGCCGGCGGTCGGCCGGATCACGGTCTGCACGACGTCGTTGGCGTGGTCCAGCACCGGCACCTTGTCGGCGACCACCTCGACGGCGAGCAGGAGCGCGAGGATGCCGAGCGCCCACCCGCCGGAGAGCCACTGCCAGCCGCCGGGCAGCTCGATCAGATCCGTGTAGCGGGCCAGTAGACCCATCGTGAGCAGGGGGATGTAGGCATTGAGTCCGGCGGATGCCGCCAGGCCGGTACCGGTGAGCGCTTCGAGCACATCATCAGCATGGCACCGCCACGCGAGCCCGCCCGGTGCGGCGGCTACCCTCGTCGGGTGCGCCTGGTCATTGCGAAATGCTCCGTGGACTACGTCGGCCGCCTCTCCGCCCACCTGCCGCCCGCGGTGCGGCTGCTGATGGTCAAGGCGGACGGCTCGGTCTCGATCCACGCCGACGACCGCGCCTACAAGCCGCTGAACTGGATGAGCCCGCCCTGCAAGCTGCGCGAGGCGGACGGCGTGTGGCGGGTGGTGAACAAGGCCGGCGAGGAGCTGCGGATCACCCTCGAGGAGATCTTCCAGGACACCTCGTACGACCTGGGCGTCGACCCCGGCCTGGTGAAGGACGGCGTCGAGGCGCATCTGCAGGAGCTGCTCGCCGCGCACCCGGAGACCTTCGGCGAGGGCTGGACCCTGGTCCGCCGCGAATACATGACCGCGATCGGGCCGGTGGACCTGCTCTGCCGCGACGCCGCCGGCGGCGCGGTGGCGGTCGAGATCAAGCGGCGCGGCGAGATCGACGGCGTCGAGCAGCTCACCCGCTACCTGGAGCTGATGAACCGCGACCCGCTGCTCGCCCCGGTGCAGGGCGTCTTCGCGGCGCAGGAGATCAAGCCGCAGGCCCGGGTCCTGGCGACCGACCGCGGCATCCGCTGCGTGGTCGTCGACTACGACCGGCTGCGCGGCATGGAGCGCGACGAGCTCACGCTCTTCTAGCGGCCGCTCAGCTCGACCCGGTCCTTCTCGGTGGTCCCGCTCACGTACGCCCGCGCGCCGAGCGCGGCGACCCCGCCCTGCACCGCGACACCGGTCCAGGTCAGCGGGGTGCCCTGGGCGATCTGCACCACCGTCGGCAGGCCGAGCAGCAGCACGTCGAGCCCGGCGAACGCGCTGATCGCCGGCCCGGTCGAGAACGATCCCATCGGGGTGTCCAGCGGCAGCAGTCCGTTGTCGACGAAGCCGACGCGCGCCTTGCGGACGGTCGCGGCCGCGCCGGCCGGGCCGAGCACCAGCCCCAGCGCCCACCACGGGCCGGCCGGCAGGTCGCCGAGGCCGTGCAGCAGGGACAGGGCGGCCGAGTACCAGAGCGCGGCCAGCACGCCGGGCACCCAGAGCCGCTGGATCACCGCCTGCCGCGAGCTCAGGCCGAGCAGGCGCAGCAGGACCGGGTTGCCGGCGTCGGTGCGGACGTTCGCCGCGGCCGCGCCGCCGGCCACACACCCGCCGACCAGCACGGCGACGGCCAGGATCCACCCCGGCGCGTGCGCCAGCAGCGCCGGCAGGGTGGTGGCGCCGGCCAGCAACAGCAGCCGCCGCGGCCGGCGGCGCAGCAGGATCAGATCCTGAGCCACCAGTACGGGCACCCGGGTCCACAGGCGCCGCGACCGCAGCCGGCGCCGTGCCCAGTACCGCCGCTCGACCATCTCCGTCACGAACGACGGCTCCACCCCGAACGCCGAGTCGAGCAGCGTGCCGGCCGTCTTGGACGCCTCGAGGATCCGTTCGTTCGGCGTACGCGCGAGCCGGCGTACCGCGAAAAGGAAGAAGGCGGTCACGACCACCGCGAGCGCCGCGGTGACGGCGGGCACGACGCCGCCGGCGGGCCAGCCGGCGGGCGCGCTCGGCGCGGAGACGGCCGAGTCGACGACCAGCCCGGCCAGCCCCGCCGCGGCCAGCAGGTAGGCCGCGTCGTCCGACCAGGCCGACCAGGGGCGGTCCGCCTGCGCGTCCAGCGCGATCAGCAGCAGGGCGCCGCCGAGCAGCGCGCCGGTCAGCGGCAGCAGCGCGTCCGGGCCGGGCACGGGCCGCGCGGCGACATGCCCGAGCACGGCGAGCCCGCCGAGGGCGCCCGCGAGCGCCGCGCCGAGCGCCGCCGCCCAGAGCGAGGGCAGCAGCAGCCGGCGGCGGCTGACCGGGGCGGTGAGCAGCCAGGACGCCGCCGGGCGGCTGAGGCCCAGCGGGCCGAGCCGGCGCAGCGCGAGGTAGAGCCCGCCGACGATGACCAGGCACAGCGCGCCGCCGGCCAGCGCGGAGGCGTTCGGGGCGGCCGGCCAGAAGATCGCCGCGAGCTGCCGGTGCAGCATGCCGCCGACGATGGCGACGAACAGCACCGCGAAGTAGAAGTTGCCCAGCGTCTCGCCGCGCTCGCGATGCGCCGACCGGGTCCGGCGCACCCAGCGCCGGACGCCGCCGACGGAGACGGTCGTGGTCACCGCGCCTCGGCGGCGTGCAGGTCGGCCATGCTGATCGTGGTGGTGCCGGCCGCGGCCGCGAACGCGTCGTCGTGGCTGGCGATCAGGGCCGTGCCGCCGCCCGCGAGATAGTCGCGCAGCAGGCCGGCCACCATCGTCCTGGCCTGCGGGTCGAGGCGCTGCTCGGGCTCGTCCAGGATCAGCAGCCGGCTCGGCCGCAGCAGCACGAGGGCCAGCGTGAGCCGCTGCTTCTGGCCCGAGGAGAGCGAGGGCGGGATGACGTCGGCGTGCCCGGCGATGCCGAAGCGTTCCAGCATGTCGTCGAGCCCGGCCGTCTCCGGCGTCAGCCCATGCGCGCGGCAGACGAGTTCGCCGTGCTCGCGCGCGGTGAGGCCCGGATACCAGGTCGGTGGCTCCACAGTGGTGACGACGGCGCGCCAGAACTCCGGTGTGGAACCGGGCGGCCCGCCGAAGATCTCGATCTCGCCCGCGTCGGGGCGTTGCAGGCTGGCGACGCAGCGCAGCAGCGTCGACTTGCCGATGCCGTTCTCGCCGGTCACGCAGACGCCGGCGCCGACGGGCACGGTCAGCGCGACGTCCACCAGGACCGGCGCGGAGCCGTAGCTCACCGACAGGCCGCGGACCTCGATCGCGGAATGATCCACCGGCCGACGCTAGCAAACGGGGTCACGGGCGGCGGCCGTACAGTAGCTTCACCGCCTTGACGATGCGCTGCACCTGCGCCGGGGTGCGCTCGAAGGTCATCGAGGGCAGCAGCGAGGGCCCCCGGCGCACGCTGATCGACTTGGCCCGGCCGAACTCGCGCAGCCCGTCGTCGCCGTGAATGCGCCCGAAGCCGGAGTCGCCCATGCCGCCGAAGGGCAGGTTGGCGTTGCCGACGAAGCTCAGCGTGGAGTTCACGGCGACCATGCCGGCGCGCATCCGCCGGGCGATCCGGACGCCGTTGGCCTTGCCGAACACGGCGCCGCCCAGCCCGTACGGCAGCGAGTTGGCCTTGGCGATCGCCTCGTCCGCGTCGGCGACCCGGGTGATGGTCAGCGTCGGCCCGAACGTCTCCTCGCGGATCGCGGCCGAGTCGTCGGGCACGTCGACCAGCACGGTCGGCGCGACGTTCGGCGGCTGCACCGCGTCGGCGCCGCCGAGCACCGCCGTCGCGCCGGAGGCGAGCGCGTCGTCGATGTGCCGGCGGATGATGTCGACCTGGCCCGGCATCGTGATGGGGCCGATCTCCTCGCCCAGCCGGAGCTTGCCGGCCTTCTCCACGACGGCGGCCACGAACGCGTCGTAGACCTGCGTGACGGCGTACGCCCGCTCGATGCCGATGCAGGTCTGCCCGGCGTTGGTCATCGCGCCCCAGACCGCGGCCTCGGCCGCCGCGGCGACGTCCGCGTCGGCGTCGACGATGAGCGCGTCCTTGCCGCCGGCCTCGAGGATGACCGGGGTCAGCGTCTCCGCGCAGGTGGCCATGACCCGCTTGGCGGTGGCCGTCGAGCCGGTGAACGCGATCTTGCCGACGCCGGACCGGCACAGCGCGGCGCCGACGTCGCCCAGCCCGTGCACCGCCTGCAGCACCGGCTGCTCGGGCACGACCTCGGCGAACGTGTCGACCAGCCACTGGCCGACCGCCGGGGTGTACTCGCTGGGCTTGAGCACGACGGCGTTGCCGGCCGCCAGCGCGCCGCTGATCGGCCCCAGCGGCGTGAGGATCGGGTAGTTCCAGGGGCCGATCACGCCGATCACGCCGTACGGCTGGTACTCCAGGTGGCCGGCGTGCTCGGCGACCAGCAGGCGGGTCTTGACCCGGCGCGGCCCGAGCACCCGCTTGGCGTTGCGGGCGGCCCAGTCCACGTGCTCGATCGCGGCGATGGCCTCGATGATCGCGTCGGTGGCCGGCTTGCCCGTCTCCGCGTGGGTCAGCGCACCCAGCTCCTCGATCCGCTGGACGAGCAGGGCCCGCCAACGCAGCAGCCGCGTCTTGCGGCCGTCGAAGCCGAGGCCCGCCCACCAGGTGGCCGCCTCGCGGGCCCGGTCGACCGCGGCGTCGACCGCCTTGTCGTCGCTGACGGGCACGCGTCCCGCCTCGACGCCGGTGGCGGGGCTGGTCGAGATGAGGAAGCCGTCCTCGACCACGGGCAGGCCGGGAGTGCGGGTAGCCGTCATGAACGTGAGTGTAGGTCGCATTCGGTGCCCCGTGCCTCACACGTACGCTTGATTTCGTGAGTCCTCGCCGCAACCGCCCCCGGCGGTCCGAGCCCTCCGCGCCCTACGGCGGCGAGGGCGCCCGCAAGGGCGTCGAGGGCATCCAGCAGTATCAGGACGGCGAGTGGATGGTCCGGTCGATCTTCGGCGGGGCGGCGGTCAAGGCGTACCGGTGCCCCGGCTGCACGCAGGAGATCCGCCCCGGCGTCGCGCACATCGTGGCCTGGCCGGTCGACGACCGCGGCGACGAGAGCGACCGGCGGCACTGGCACACCGGCTGCTGGCGGGCGCGTGACCGGCGCGGCCCAACCGTGGAGCGCTCGCGCAACGCGCCGCGCTATGGGTGAGGATGGGGACGTGACCAATCAGATCCGTGCAAACTCCGTGCTGCCCGCGCGCCGGCAGGACATCGAGCTGCACACGGCCGACGGCCTGACCCTCGTTGGCGAGCTTGTCCGCCCCGAGACGGGCGAGCCGGTGGCCACGCTCGTCTGCCTGCACCCGCTGCCTACACACGGCGGGATGATGGACAGCCACGTCTTCCGCAAGGCGGCCTGGCGGCTGCCGGCGCTGGCGGGGATCGCGGTGCTGCGCTTCAACACCCGGGGCACGTCGAGCGTGCGCGGCACCAGCCAGGGCGAGTTCTCGGCGGGCGAGGGGGAGAGGTACGACGTCGCGGCCGCGATCGAGTACGCGGAGTTCCTCGACCTGCCGAACATCTGGCTGCTGGGCTGGTCCTTCGGCACCGACCTGACCCTGATGCACGGCCTCGACCCGGCGGTCGCGGGCGCGATCCTGCTGTCGCCGCCGCTGCGTTTCTCGTCCGAGGAACACCTCGCGGCCTGGGCGGCCGACGGCAAGCCGGTGACCGCGCTGGTGCCGGAGTTCGACGACTACCTGCGCCCGGCGGAGGCCGCGGAGCGCTTCGCGGCGATACCGCAGGCGGAGGTGGTCGGCGTGCCGGGCGCCAAGCACCTCTGGGTCGGCGACGCGGAGACCGTGCTCGACGAGGTCGTGCGCCGGGTGGCACCGGGCGTCGAGGTGCCGCTGCCGCGCGAGTGGGCGGGCGCGATGGAGTCCGGCGACATGAACGCGTACGCGGACCGCACGGTGGCGGCGTTCTCCGACGTGCCGGTGCCCAAGCCCGGGTCATGAGGCGGTCGGGCTACTTCTCCTCCATGCTGGGGTTCACGACCTCGCGGATGATGAGCTGGACCGCCGCCACCACCGGGATGGCGATCAGCGCGCCGATGACGCCGAACAGCCCGACGCCCAGCAGCGCCGCGGTCACCGCCGCCACGTCGCTCACCTTCACCGACGTGCGCATCACCCTCGGGTAGATCAGGTAGTTCTCCACCTGCTGGTAGATGACGAAGAAGACGATGCAGACGATGCCGGTCGTCAGCGAGTCCGCCAGCCCGACCAGGCTGACGATGATCGCGCCCAGCGTCGCGCCGATCTGCGGGATCAGGTCGCAGACCGCGACCACCACCGCCAGCGCGAACGGGTACGGCAGATCGACGATCGTCGCGAACACGAACGTGCAGACGCCGGCCAGCACCGCGATCGCGATGGCACCCACCATGTACGCGCCGACCTTGCCGAGGATCTCGTCGCTCAGCAGCCGGACCCGGTCCCGCCGGGAGCGGGGGACCAGGGAGTACGCGCCCTCCTTGATCCGGTCGAAGGCCGCCATGAAGTAGATGACCAGCACCAGCACGGTCAGCACGTTGAAGATCGTGCCGAAGAGCAGCTTCGCGCCGCCGACCACGCCGCCCAGCGCGTCCGTCACCGTGCCCGCGTCCACGGCGCTCTGCACCTTGTTCACGATGTCGTAGCGCTGCACCAGGTCGTTCACCGTCGCGTTGCGCTGGAGGCTCTCGATGTAGCCCGGCGCGTTCTCGACCAGCTCGGCGGTCTGCGTGACCAGCGGCGGGATCAGCGCGAACACGCCGCCGCAGAGCAGCAGCACGATGGAGAGCGTCAGCCCGGTCACGGCCAGCCATCGGGGCACGCCCCAGCGGCGCATCCGGGTGATCGCCGGGTTGAGGCCGATCGCCAGGAACATCGCGATGAAGATCAGCACCAGGATCGAGGCCGCGTTGCGCAGGCCCAGGAAGATCCCGTACGCGGTGATCAGCCCCAGCCCGCCCAGCAGTCCGAACAGGAACGGGTTGCGCCGGTTGAGCGGCGGCCCGGGCCGGCCGAACTCGCCGGAATGCTCGGCGACGGCGTCGTCGGCCGGCGCGGCATCCTCGGCCGGCGGCTCCACCGCTTCGGTGTCCGCGTCAACCGGGCCGGAATCGTCGGCCGTCACCGGTACCTCCCATACATGCACGACGGGGGCCCGGGCAGAGGTCGGCGACCGGTGCGGCGCAGGACGCCCCGGCGCAATTTATCGGTACCGGCCGGTGCCCGCCACCCGGTTGTCCGAACCCGTGCTGCTCAGTCCGCGTCGACGCCGACCCGGCTGTCCGCCGGGCGAGGGGTCACCTTGGCCGAGGCGGTGATCTTCGCGGGCGCGGGCGAGGCGGGCGCGGCGGGCCCGGAGGTCGCGGCCGACTCGGGCGCCGCGTGCTGTCCGACCGAGGTCATGGGCGAGGGCGACTGCGTGCCGACGTGTGCCTGGCCGGCGGCCGGGGCGGCCGGCGCCTCGTCCTCATCGTCCTCGTCGTCGTCCGGGGCCGCGGCGGCCGCGAGCACCGCGGCGGCGGCCAGCTCGGCGACCCGCTTGGCCTCCTTCTGCACCTGGCGGCGCACGTCGCTGGCGCGGCGCTCCGCGGCCTCCCCGGCGCGCTTGGCCTCGGCGACGTGCTCGAGCTCGGCCTCGAGCTCCTTGGTCACCTCGGCCAGGCGCTGCTGCACGAGCGCCTCGTCCTTCTCGGCGGCCTCGGCCCGCTCCTTCGCCGCGGCGACCTTCCGCTCGGCCTCGGCGACCTCCGCGTGGGCGGTCTCCAGGTCCTGCCCGGCCCGGTTGATCTTCTCCTGCTGTGCGGAGATCTCCTTGCGGGTCGCGGTGGCCTGCTCGTCGGAGCGGCGCAGCACCTCCTCCGCGTACTTGTCGGCCTCGCTGCGCAGGTCGGCGCACTGCTTCTCGACGCTCGAGCGCATCTGGGTGAGCTCCTGGGCGACGGACGACTTCAGCTCGGTGCGCTCGCGCTCGGCATCCGTGCGCAGCTTCGCGACGTCCTGCTGGGTCTTGGCGCGGAGCGCCTTCATCTCCTGGTCGGCCTGCATCCGGGTCGACTTGACGTAGCCGTCGGCCTCGGCGCGGGCTCGCTGCGCCTCCTGTGCGGCCTGCTCGCCGAGCTGCTTGGCCTCGGCGCGGGCGCGGGCGAGCGTCGACTCGGCCTCCGCGCGCATCTGCTCGGCGGCCTGACGGCTGGTGGCGACGGCCTTCTCCGCGGCGGCCCGCCGGGCGACGTCGGCCTTCTCCTCCTCGGCGCGGCGGGCGGCAAGCGTGATCTCGAAGTCGCGGAAGCCGTCGTGGGCGTGCGCCTCGGCCTCGCCGCGGATCCGCTCGGCCTCGGCGAGGCGGGCGGCGATGTCGTCGGCGGCGGCGCGCTTGATGTCCGCGGCTACCTCCTCGGCCCGGGCGAGGATCTCCTCGACCTTCGGGCCGAGGTGGCGGAACGAGACCTCGGCGCCGAGGCCGGGCTGGCGGCGCGCCTGGGCGGCCTCCTGCTGAAGCCGGTCGATCTGCCCGGCCATCGCCTGCAACTGCGAGTAGGCCTGCTCCCGCTCGGTCGCCAGGGTGGCTATCTCGCTCTCGGCGCGCGCTACGTAGCGTTCGACCTGCTTCTTCTCGTAACCCCGCAGGGCGGTCTCGAAGCTGGGCTCGGAGGCTGCGTCTCCACCGAGACCGAAGATTTCCCCGCCGTGCGACATGCTTTCCATCCTCACATACGCATCGTCCCGTGACGTGTCGATACACACCGCCTGGCGGGAGTAAGCGTCTCGTTGTGATTTGTCGGTGTTCAGGTGCTCAGGCTACGTAAGAAAACGAACGGGCCGCACCGGAGGGAGCTCCGGTGCGGCCCGCAAACGCCTACGCACCACCGGCCCGGTTATATCAACCGTTACCCACGCCAAAGGGTGGCGCAACCGGTGACCGAGTGGCAAAAAACTCAGCTCGTCTTGGCGCCCGCCTCGGACTTGGCGGCCTCGGGCGCCCGCTGCGGCGGGGTCTCGGCCTTGGCCTCCGCCTGCTTGATGACCTCGGCGGCCTGCGCCGCGGCCCCGGGCGTCGGCACCAGGCCGGACAGGCCGGACAGCATCTGGCCCAGCTGGTTGGTGACGGCGTCCTTCTGCCGGGTCAGGTCCTCGACCTCGCGCTTGGCGGCCTGCGTGGTGAGCTCGGCCTCCGTGCGGGCCGAGCTGAGCATGCGGCCGGCCTCGGCGCGGGCCTCGGTGACCGTCTTCTCCGCGAGGGCGCGGGCCTTCTCGACCGTCTCGACGGCGTTGCGCTCGGCCTCGACGCGGCGGGTCTCGGCGCGCTGGCCGATCTCCTTGGCGCGCTCCTCCGCGGCGCGGGCGCGCTGCTCGGCCTCGGCCACCATCTTCTGGGTGGCGTTGACCTGGGCGGCGTGCCGCTGTGACTCCTCGCGCTCACTCTTCTCCCGGCGCTCCGCGGTCTCCAGCGCGAGGGCCTGCAGGTCCTTGTCGCGCTTGTCGCGGGCGTCGGTCAGCATCTTGGTCGCCTCGGCGCGCTTCTCCTCGGCCTCGCGGGCGGCCTTGGCGCGCAGCTGGGTGATCTCCCGCTCGGCGGTGGCGCGCAGCGAGGCGACCTCACGCTCCACTGTCGACTTGAGCTCGGCGACCTCGTGCGCGGTGACCGTGCGCAGCTGCTTAGTCTCGCGGTCGGCGTCGGAGCGCAGCGTGTCGGCCTCGCGGCGGGCCTGCACCCGGTTCTCCGCGGACTCGCGCTCGGCCTGCGTGCGGACCTGCCCCGCCTCACGCTCGGCGGTCGCCTTCATGGCGGCGGCCTCGGCGCGGGCCTTGTCGGTGATCTCGCGCGCCTCGAGCCGGGCCGCGGAGAGGATGCCCTCGGACTCCCGCTTGGCCTCGTTGCGGTGATCGTTGGCCTGCTCTTCGGCCAGCCGCAGGATCTGCTCGACCCGGGTGCCCAGCCCGGAGAGGGTCGGCCGGTTGTTCTCCTCGAGGAGCTTGGTGCTGTCGGCCAGCTTCTGCTCGAGGGCGTTGAGGCGCTGCTCCGCCTGGCGCAGCCGGCGCTGCGCGTCGTTCATCCGCTGCTCGGCCTCACCGCGGGCCTGCTCGGACTGGTTCAGGGCGGCGACGAGCCGGCCGAGGTGACCATCCACCTGGTGGCGGTCGTATCCACGCAGGACGACGGTGAAGTCGTGCTGCGAATTTGCGGTCTCGAAAAACGCGAGATTGGCATCCTGCTGCTGGGGCATTGGGACATACTGGCAGACCCCCCAGGGGGCCACGCAAGAGCGTACGGGCCTGGTATTCCGGCCTAAGATCACCTTCGGCGTTGCCACCGGGGCCCTGCGTCAACCGTTCGGAGGGCACCGCGGCGAATCCGTCCGCAGAGCGTTGTCGCGCCACTACCTGCTGTGCTGTCCGAAATCGGAGGTTCGTCGCACGGGGTCGCCGGGTGGCGCTCCTCGATGGTGACGATCCTGCCAGGCCCCGGGGCCGGCGTCAGGACGTTTCACCCGCAAGGCTGACGAATCAGGCGGGCTGGACCAGCTCCACGAGCACGCCGCCGGCGTCCTTCGGGTGCACGAAGTTGATCCGCGAGCCGGCCGTGCCGCGCTTCGGCTCGTCGTAGAGGAGCCGGAGCCCCCGGGCGCGCAGCGCCGCGCTGGTCGCCTCGACGTCGGCGACGGTGTATGCCAATTGTTGAAGCCCGGGTCCGCTGCGGTCGAGGAACTTGCCGATCGCCGAGTCGGGCCGCAGCGGCGCGAGCAGCTGGATCCGCGCGCCGGTGCCGTCGTCGCCGGCGGCCAGCATCGCCTCGCGTACGCCCTGGTCCTGGTTCGTCTCCTCGTGCACGCAGCGCATGCCGAACATCTGCGAGTAGAAGGTGATGGCCTCGTCCAGGTCCGGGACCGCGATGCCGACGTGGTCGACGCGGAGCAGGCCGACCTCCGGCAGGGAGTCAAGGTCGCGAAGTGATTCCATGTCGGAGAGTGTGACATTCTCGCGGCGATCCCCGATGGGTAACGGTTCGGCGCCGGGCTAGGCTGACCCTAACCATCGTTCAGGTGCCGCGCCGGTGTCCCGGCCGCGGCCGCCGTAAACCGAAAGCGAAGCCACCCGTGACCAGCTCGGTGATCGTCAGCGGCGCCCGTACGCCCATGGGCCGCCTCCTCGGCAACCTCAAGAACGTGTCGGCCACCGCCCTCGGCGGTCACGCGATCGCCGCCGCGCTGGAGCGCGGCGGGGTCGCACCCGGCCAGGTGCAGTACGTGATCATGGGCCAGGTGCTGCAGGCCGGCACCGGCCAGATCACCGCCCGGCAGGCCGCGGTGGCCGCGGGCATCCCGATGACGACGCCGGCGCTGACCGTCAACAAGGTCTGCCTCTCCGGCCTAGACGCGATCGCGCTGGCCGACCAGCTGATCCGCGCGGGCGAGTTCGACATCGTGGTGGCCGGCGGCATGGAGTCGATGACCAACGCGCCGCACCTGATGATGGGCCAGCGCCAGGGCAAGAAGTACGGCGACATCCTGGTGCGCGACCACACCGCGTACGACGGCCTGACGGACCCGTGGGACGGCGTCTCGATGGGCGAGGCCACCGAGCGCAGCGGCACCGACCTCGGCATCACCCGCGCGGAGCAGGACGCCTTCGCCGCGCTGAGCCACCAGCGGGCGGCCGCCGCCCAGCGCAACGGCCACTTCGCCGAGGAGATCACCGCGATCCCGACCGGCCAGCGCGGCGCGGACGTCGTGATCGACACCGACGAGGGCGTGCGGCCCGACGCCACCGCCGAGTCGCTGGGCACGCTGCGCCCCGCGTTCGCCAAGGACGGCACCATCACGGCCGGCAGCTCCTCGCCGATCTCCGACGGCGCCGCCGCGGTCGTGGTGATGAGCCGGGCCAAGGCCGAGGAGCTCGGGCTCACCTGGCTGGCCGAGATCGGCGCGCACGGCAACGTCGCCGGACCGGACAGCTCGCTGCAGGCACAGCCGGCCAACGCGATCAAGCACGCGCTCGGCAAGGCCGGCCTCTCGGTCGGCGACCTCGACCTGATCGAGATGAACGAGGCCTTCGCGCAGGTCGTGCTGCAGTCGATGCGCGAGCTGAAGGTGAGCGAGGAGATCGTCAACGTCAACGGCGGCGCGATCGCGCTCGGTCACCCGATCGGCATGTCCGGCGCCCGGCTGGTGCTGACGCTCGCGCTGGAGCTCAAGCGGCGCGGCGGCGGCCTCGGCGCGGCCGCGCTCTGCGGCGGTGGCGGCCAGGGCGACGCTCTTCTCATCAAGGTGCCCACCGCTTGATCGTGGGGCAGGATGCGGGGGTGAACACCTCCTCGCGTCCCGGCCGGGACGTTCCGACGCTGGTCAGGCGGGCGCGTGAGGGCGACCCCCGTTCCGTCGCGCGCCTGATCAGCCTCGTCGAGAACGGCGACCCCAAGCTGCCCGAGGTCGCCGCCGCGCTGGCGCCGTACGCGGGCCGGGCACAGGTCGTCGGCCTGACCGGCTCGCCGGGCGTCGGCAAGTCGACGACCACGAACGAGCTGGTCCGCGCGCTGCGCAAGGCGGGCGGCCGGGTCGGCGTGCTGGCCGTCGACCCGTCCAGCCCGTTCACCGGCGGCGCGATCCTCGGCGACCGGATCCGGATGCAGGACCACACCACCGACCCGGGCGTCTACATCCGCTCGATGTCCAGCCGGGGCCACCTGGGCGGCCTCGCCGCGGCGACGCCGCAGGCGGTGCGGGTGCTGGAGGGCGCGGGCTGCGACGTCGTGCTCGTCGAGACCGTCGGCGTCGGCCAGGCCGAGGTGGAGATCGCGTCGCTGGCCGACACCACGCTGGTACTGCTCGCGCCCGGGATGGGCGACGCGATCCAGGCGGTCAAGGCCGGCATCCTGGAGATCGCCGACGTCTTCGTGGTCAACAAGGCCGACCGGCCCGGCGCCGACGCCACCTACCGCGACATCCAGGGGATGCTCTCGCTCGGCGAGCGCGGCCCGGGCGACTGGCGGCCCCAGGTGGTGCGGGCGGTCGCGGTCAAGGGCGAGGGCGTCGACGACGTCGTCGACGCGATCGGTAAGCACCGCGCCTGGCTGGAGTCGTCGGACCGGCTCCGGGACCGGCGCGAGGCGCGGGCCGCCGCGGAGGTCGAGGCCATCGCGCTCGGCACGCTGCGCGCCCGGCTTGGCTCCCTGCGCGAGGGTACGGCGCTGAGCGACCTCGCCGCCCGGGTGGCGGCCGGTGAGCTGGACCCGTACGCGGCCGCCGACGACCTGATCCGGGGCCTGTAGGACATCACTCCTAGTGATGTCGTCGTGACGCAAACCGCATGAGCCGCCGCCGAATGACTTCATGCTTCCGCCCGGGCCGTCGATCGGAACGGTGACGGCTGGGAGGCGGTAGGGGTGGATTACAGCGCCATGGGCGCCGAGGAGCTGTCGCGCGCGCTCCTGGCGATCGAGGACCAGATCGTGACCGACGTCGAGGGCAACCTCGCCGCCGCGGTCGAGATCGAGCGGCTGGCCGAGCCGCTGGGCGACGAGCTGCTGCTCGCCCGGGCCCGGCTCTGCGCGGCGAGCCTGCGGCTGCGCTCGGGCGACATCGCCACGGCTACCCGGCAGATCTACGCCCTGCTCGAGTGGGCCACCCCTTACGGCGACCGCCTGCTGCTGGCCCGCGTCTATCACGCCTGCGCGAACGCCTCCCTGCTGGCCGGCGACGCGGACAAGCGGCTGGAGCAGGCGCTGAGCGCGGTCGAGCTGCTGGACGAGACCGACACCCCGTACATGCGGGTGTCCTATCGCCTGCGGCTGGCCGAGGCGCTCTCCCGCAGCAGCACCATCGACGCCGCCCGGCTCCGCTTCCGCCAGGCCGAGGAGCTGGCCCGGGAGCTGGGGTACTGGGAGATGCTCCCGGTGGCCCTCAACAACTGGGCGTACGCCGAGTTCCTCGCCGGGGAGTTCGCCCGCTCCGAGCAGGTGGCCAACCGGCTGCTGGAGCACGCGGCCGCGCACGGCGTCGACCTCGGCCCCGCCTACCTGGACACCATCGGCGCGATCCAGATCGAGAACGGGCTGTACGCCGAGGCCGAGCGGACCATGCGGCTGTGCATCCAGCGCTGCGCGGCCGGCGAGAGCGACAACGCCGACGACATGGCCGAGTATCAGCTGACCCTGGCCCGGGCGCTGCGCGGACTGGGTGAGCTGGAACCGGCGCAGGCCGCCCTGGACGTCTCCCGGTCGCTCTGCGCCGAGCGGGAGCTGCACACGGTCATGGCCCGGGTGCACCAGGAGCAGGCCGAGCTGTACGCCGCCCGCGGCGAGTACGCGGCGGCGTACGCCGAGCAGAAGGCGGCCTTCACCGCCAATGAGAACCTGCGGGTGAAGGAGCGGCAGTCGCAGGCGCAGACCCGCCAGGCCATCTTCGAGACCGCCGAGGCCCGTCAGGAGGCCGAGCGGTTCCGGGAGCAGGCCCGCCACGACCCGCTCACCGGGCTGCGCAACCGCCGCTACGTCGACGAGGAGCTGCCCGCCCTGATCGCCGGCGACCCCGACCTCGCCCTGGCGATCGCCGACCTCGACCACTTCAAGCGGATCAACGACACGCTGTCGCACGACACCGGCGACCAGGTGCTGATCCAGGTCGCCGACCTGCTGAAGACCGGACTGGCCGAGGTCGCGCCGGAGGGGTTCGTCGCCCGCCTCGGCGGCGAGGAGTTCCTGCTCGTGCTGCCCGCCACCCGGCTCGCCGCGGCCGTCGGGCACCTCGACGCGATCCGGCGGACGATCGGCGGGCACCGCTGGCACGACGTGACCGGCGAGCTGCCCGTCACGATCAGCATCGGCGTCGCCGCCGCCGGCGAGACCTCACCACCCAGCCTGTCCGCGACGCTGGCCACCGCCGACCGCAACCTCTACGCCGCCAAGCACGCCGGCCGCGACCGCGTGGTGTCGGGCACGCCGCGCGAGCGCCGCACCCGCGCGTACCGCGACCGCTGAGGCGTCAGCTGCCGAACTCGGCGAGCGTCTCCATGATCAGGTTCTCGTCCCAGCTCAGCCGGCCCGAGGCCAGATCGTCCACCAGTGCGCCCAGCCAGGCCAGCTCGGCGCCGAGCATGGCGGCGCGGTACTCGTCCTCGATCAGGAAGAGCCGGGGCAGGCCGGGCGGCGCCTGCCCCTGAATCAGCGCGACCTTCTCCCGTAGCGCGGCGATGCGCCGCTCCAGCAGCGCGCGCACCTCGGCCGGGTCCAGGATCGGCAGGAACGCCAGCGCGGCCGGGAACTCCGGGAACTCCCGGGCCGGCGTCGGCAGCATGTCGGTCAGCCACCGGCGCAGCGTCGCGCGGCCCGCGGGAGTGATCTCGTAGACCGTGCGCTCGGGGCGCCCGGGCTCGCGCGCGGTGCCGCCGGGCCGGGCCAGGCCGTCCCGGACCAGCCGGTCCAGCGCCTGGTAGACGCTGTTGCGCTGGGCGACGTTGACCAGCTGATCCTGGCCGCGCTCCTTGATCATTTGCTGCATCCGGTACGGGTGCATCGGCGCCTCGGCCAGCAGGGCCAGCAGCATCATCGCCAGCGTCGACCGGCGCGGCTCCGCAGACGTCATGGTCCACAGCCTAGGGGTGTTCTCAGGGTTGCCGGACCATAGTCATGGCATGCATAGTCATTGTATGACTAAAAACGTTGTGGTCGCCGGCGGCGGCATCGCCGGCACCGTCGCCGCCATCGCGCTGCACCGCGCCGGCTTCGCCCCGCTCATCCACGAGGCGCGCGAGCGCGGCGCCGACGAGCGCGGCGCGTTCCTCACCGTCGCCGTCAACGGACTGAACGCCCTGCGCGCGCTCGGCCTCGACCCGGAGCGCCTGTTCGCCGCCGGATTCGCGACGCCGGCCATGGTGCTGCGCAACTCCGCCGGGCGGCACCTGGCCGAGCTGCCGCTGGGCGGCCCGCTGCCGGACGGCACCACGACCACCACCATCCGGCGCGCCGACCTCTACCTGGCGCTGCGGGGGGAGGCCGAGCGCCGGGGCATCCCGATCGCGTACGGCAAGCGGCTCGCCGGTCGTACCCTGCGGCCCGGCGGGGTCACCGCGCACTTCGAGGACGGCACGGAGGTCGAGGCCGATCTGCTGGTCGGCGCGGACGGCCTGCACTCGCGCACCCGTGCGGCGCTGGACCCGGCCGCGCCCGCGCCGCGCTACCTGGGCCTGCTCAACGCCGGCGGCTTCACCTCCGGTCCGGTGGACCCGGCGATCGCGCCGGAGCGCGGCGTCATGCAGATGGCGTTCGGGCGGCGGGCGTTCTTCGGCTGGGCGACCGCGCCCGACGGCTCGGTGTGGTGGTTCGCCAACCCGGCGCGCAAGCACCCGGCCGAGCCGGGCGAGTGGAGCCCGGCGTCCTGGCGGGACCACCTGCTCGAGCTGGTCGCCGACGACGGGGTGCCGGCCGCCGCGCTGATCCGGGCCAGCGACGAGATCGTCGGCCCGTGGAACACCTGGGACCTGCCCCGGGTGCCGGTCTGGCGCGACGAGCGGACCGTGCTGATCGGCGACGCCGCGCACGCGGTCTCGCCCTCCTCCGGGCAGGGCGCGTCGATGGCCATCGAGGACGCGGTCACGCTCGGCCGCTGCCTGGCGGCGCGCGAGGACATCGCGGGCGCGCTGGCCGAGTACGAGGGGCTGCGGCGCGAGCGGGTGGAGAGGGTCGTCGCGTACGGGCGGCGCAGCGGCAGCACCAAGACCGCCGGACCGGTAGGTGCCCTGATCCGCGACGCGCTGACCCCGATGGTCATGCGGCTGCTCTACCGCAACGGCGACCCGCAGGCCTGGATTCACGAGTACCGGGTCGGCTGAGGGTCCGCGGTGTCGCCGTTTCGGCCATCCGGACAAACGCCCCGAGATATCGATATGGCGATGTGTATGACTAAAACGGGCGGGCGGAGGGTCGGCGGGGGTGACCTTGCGTAGCGACGCGCATCCATTGAGTTTCATTGACGATCAATGGGTTACGCAGCGCCAATGACTGGTAACCTTGCCGCCCTCTGCCCGGGAGGAAAGTCGCGATGCGTTCCAAGATGTTCGCTCTGGTTGCGGTCGGCCTGATCGCGCTCGGTGGCACCGCCGCCTGCACCAACGATGGTAACTCCGGCGCTTCCGACGACGGCGGCGGCAACCGCGGAGGCGGTGGCGGCGGCAAGGTCGGCGTGATCCTTCCGGACACCACCACCTCACAGCGCTGGGGCACCGACGACCCGAAGCTGCTGAAGGCCGCGTTCGACAAGGCGGACGTCCCCGTCGACATCCAGAACGCGCAGGGCGACAAGCAGAAGTTCGCGCAGATTGCCGACGGCATGATCGCCGAGGGCGTCAAGGTCCTGATGATCGTCAACCTGGACTCGGGCACCGGCAAGGCCGTGCTGGACAAGGCGAGGGCCGCCGGCATCAAGACGATCGACTACGACCGGCTCACGCTCAACGGCGGCGCTGACTTCTACGTCAGCTTCGACAACGAGGCCGTCGGCCGGCTGCAGGGCAGCGGCCTGGTGCGCTGCCTGGACGAGAAGGGCCTCCAGCGGCCGATGATCGCCGACCTGAACGGCTCGCCGACGGACAACAACGCGACCCTGTTCAAGGCCGGCTACGACGAGGTCCTGCAGCAGAAGTACGACGACGGCACGTTCCTCAAGGGACCGGACCAGTCGGTCGCCGACTGGGACAACGACGAGGCCGGCGTGGTGTTCCAGGAGATGTGGGACCAGACCAACCAAAAGATCAACGGCGTCCTGGCGGCGAACGACGGCCTGGCCAACGCCGCGATCGAGATCCTGAAGAAGAGCAAGAAGAACGGCCAGGTCCCGGTGACCGGCCAGGACGCGACCGTGCAGGGCCTGCAGAACATCCTCGCCGGCGACCAGTGCATGACCGTCTACAAGGCCATCAAGAAGGAGGCCGACGCCGCCGCCGACCTGGCCATCAAGCTCTACAAGGGCGAGCAGGTCGCCGGCGACGACCGGGTGAAGGACCCCGAGTCCGGCGCGTACGTGCAGTCGTTCCTCGAGGACCCGCAGGCCATCTTCAAGGACAACATCAACGTCGTCATCAAGGACGGCTTCGTCGAGAAGAAGGCCGTCTGCTCGGGCCGCTTCCTGGCGCTGTGCCGGGCCAACGGCATCATCAAGTAGCCGCCACCTGGTGCGGGGCGCCGGCCCCGCACCACCGCCGGGCGCATCCTCAGGCGGACCGTCTCAGGTAGCGCAGGCTCTTCCTGAGGTACACGCGCGGGTTGGTGTCGACGGTACGAATCCAACGGGGACGACGTTCGCCGCGCATGACCGCGTAGCGGGCCAGCGCGTAGCCGTACATCGGCTCGGTGAGGCGGCCCAGGCGGCCGGCGGTCCATTCGGTCGCGCGGATGCTCACCTCGTCGGTGGTCGCGTGGGAGAACTCCAGTGCCGCGTTGGCGGTGATGACACCCAACCCCAGGAAGACCGTCAACAGCTCGTCCACGGGCTCCCTGGCGACCTGGCCGGCGGTCATCCGCTTCTCGCTGACGAGCCTTTCGTACGCCAGCGCGCGTGCGATCGTGGCGACCAGCAGCAGGGGATTCCGGCAGATCGACGTGTCGAGCGTGATCACCGACTTCGCGCCCGCCCGGTGGTGGCCGGAGATCTGGTCCGACCGGATGTACACGTCCGGCGCCGTGGTCGGCGCCATGGTGCTGCTTCCGGTCGTCGTGGTCCAGCGGCTCGCCCCACGCCGGTCGGCCGTGCCGCCGGTGGAGAACACGACGCGGATGCGCTCCGGTGCGACGTCCATGTAGCCGCAGACGTTGGCCACGACACGGCGAATGTCATGTTCGGTGCCGTCATAGGCGCCGGGGAAGAACTCGTCGGTGAGTGACACCACCGGCGATTCCAGCCAGGCCGTGCCGAACTGGTCGACGAACCAGGACATCCTGCCGTCGATCCACCGCCGTTCCCGCGCGGCGACGGGGCATTCAGCCTTGAACCACAACGTCGCCACCCTTAACGGATCTGATGATGGTGATATGCGGATGCCCGGCGTGCTCGTGGCACCGCCGGGCATCCGGTCGATCAGACGCGTCAGGTTCAGCAGGCCGCGTCGGTTCCGGCCACGTTGACCGCGGTCCAGGCCTTCTGCACGGCCTTGTACTCGGTGCCGCACTTGCCGTAGAGGTCGGTCGCGGCCGAGAGGGTGTAGCCGCGGGCCGCCTTGTAGTTGGTGCTCGAGGTGAAGTAGGTGCTCAGCGCGCGGTACCAGATCGCCGCGGCCTTGGTGCGCCCGATGCCGGTCACCGCGGCGGCCGAGCCACAGACCGGCGAGGTGCCGTACGAGGTGGCGCCGGTGCCCTCGGCGAGGTTGAAGAAGAAGTGGTTGCCGACGCCGGAGGAGTAGTGCACGTCGACGCTCTTCGTGGTGGTCGACCAGCAGCCGTGGCCCTTGCCGTCCAGCGTCGGGTTGTACATGTAGCGCAGCGGCTTGCCGTTGCCGCTGATGTTGATCTTCTCGCCGATCAGGTAGTCGCCGGCGTCGCTGCTGTTGGCGGCGTAGAACTCGACCATCGTGCCGAAGATGTCGGAGGTGGCCTCGTTCAGGCCGCCGGACTCACCGGAGTAGGTCAGGTTGGCGGTGCGCTCCGTGACGCCGTGCGACATCTCGTGGCCGGCCACGTCGAGGGAGACCAGCGGGCGGGCGTTGCCGCTGCCGTCGCCGTAGGTCATCTGCGCGCCGTCCCAGAACGCGTTGACGTAGGCGCTGCCGTAGTGCACCCGCGACGGCACGCCCGTGCCGTTGTTGAAGATGCCCCGGCGGCCGAACGTGGTGTTGTAGTAGTCGTATGTCTTCGCGGCGCCGTAGTGCGCGTCGACCGCGGCCGACTGGCGGCTGGAGGTGGCGCCGGTGCCCCAGACGTTGTCCGCGTCGGTGAACAGCGTGCAGGTGCCCGAGGTCTTGTTGTTCATGTCGCAGGTGGTGCCGTTGCCGTGCGCCGCGTCCTTCAGGCTGAAGCTGCTCGTCGACACCTGGGTGGTGTCGATCGAGACGGTGCCCGAGTAGACGCTCTTGCCGCTGCCGGTGGCCGTCTCGACGGTGTCCCAGGAGCTGAGCACGGCGCCGGTGGTCGCGTCGGTCACGACGTGCAGCCGGGACGGGGTCTGCCCGTCCTCGCCGAAGCCCTCGACCACGGTCTCGTACGCCAGCGTGCCGGTGCCGCTGGTGGCGTCGACGACCAGCTCGGGCGCGCCGATCCGGCTGACCGTGCCGGTGAAGTGCGCCTTGGCGGTCGCGCTCGCGGTCGAGGCGGCGCGCTTCGGGGTGGTGCTCAGCGTCAGCGGCGCGGCGAGGCCGACCGACGCCTGGCGGAACGCGCCGTCCGGGGTGGCGTGCATGACGAAGTCGCCGCCGAGGACCCGGAGCCCCTCGTGGGTGCGGGTGTAGCGCACGTGCGTCGTGCCGTCGCTGTCCTTCGCCGTCGCCTTGACGGCGAAGGCGTCCGCTGCGCTCGCCTTGATGGTGGCGCGGTGCGCGGACGGCGAGAGGGGATCGGGCGCGGCGGCGGCGGACGTCGCACCGGTGCCTGCCAGCAGGCCGCCCATGAGCAGGGCGGAGCCGACGGCGGCGAGGGGTCGTTTCACGTGAACTCCTGAACGGGTGGGGGACCGTGGCGGTAGCCACGCATGTATATCTACCGATCAAGGAACATTCTGTGAACATGCTGAAAAAGTCATAACCTCGACGAGGGGTGCGTCAAGAGGCCTTAGCGATCGTTCAGCTTTGCGCATACGATGGCGCCATGGACGCAGCCGACATCGCCGCCGGCCGGGAGCGCTGGCAGCAGCGCTACGACGCCGCGCGCAAGCGGGACGCAGATTTCACCACGCTGTCCGGAATGCCCGTCGAGCCCGTGTACGGGCCCGCGGCCGGCGACACCTACGCGGACTTCGAGCGGATCGGCTGGCCGGGCGAGTTCCCGTACACCCGGGGCCTCTATCCCACCGGGTATCGCGGACGGACCTGGACCATCCGCCAGTTCGCGGGCTTCGGCAACGCGCGGCAGACCAACGAGCGCTACAAGATGATCCTCGCGGCCGGCGGCGGCGGCCTGAGCGTCGCGTTCGACATGCCGACGCTGATGGGCCGCGACTCCGACGAGCCGCAGTCGCTGGGCGAGGTCGGCCACTGCGGCGTGGCGATCGACTCGGCCGCCGACATGGAGGTGCTGTTCGACGGCATCGACCTGCAGCGGACCACGACCAGCATGACGATCTCCGGCCCGGCCGTGCCGATCTTCGTGATGTACCTGGTCGCCGCCGAGCGCCAGGGCGCCGACATCGGCAAGCTCGACGGCACCCTGCAGACCGACATCTTCAAGGAGTACATCGCGCAGAAGGAGTGGCTCTTCGAGCCCGAGCCGCACCTGCGCCTGATCGGCGACCTGATGGAGTACTGCCACGCCGAGATCCCGAAGTACAAGCCGCTCAGCGTCTCGGGCTACCACATCCGCGAGGCCGGCGCGACCGCCGCGCAGGAGCTCGCGTACACGCTGGCGGACGGCTTCGGCTACGTCGAGCTGGGCCTGTCCCGCGGCCTGGACGTCAACACGTTCGCGCCCGGCCTGAGCTTCTTCTTCGACGCGCACGTCGACTTCTTCGAGGAGATCGCCAAGTTCCGCGCCGCCCGCCGGATCTGGGCCCGGCACCTGCGCGACGAGTACGGCGCGACCAGCGAGAAGGCGCTCTGGCTCAAGTTCCACACGCAGACCGCCGGCGTCTCGCTGACGGCGCAGCAGCCGGTCAACAACGTGGTCCGCACGGCGGTCGAGGCGCTGGCCGCGATCCTCGGCGGCACCAACTCGCTGCACACCAACGCCCTCGACGAGACCCTCGCGCTGCCTACCGACGAGTCCGCCGAGATCGCGCTGCGCACCCAGCAGGTGCTGATGGAGGAGACCGGGGTGACCAACGTCGCCGACCCGCTCGGCGGCTCCTGGTACCTCGAGGCGCTCACCGACCGGATCGAGGCGGAGGCCGAGGAGATCTTCACCCGCATCCGCGAGCTGGGCCACGACGGCAGCATGACCTCGGGCATCCTGCGCGGCATCGAGGACGGCTGGTTCACCGGCAACATCGCCGAGGCGGCCTTCGTGTACCAGCAGGCCCTGGAGAAGAACGAGAAGCGCATCGTCGGCGTCAACGTGCACACCGGCACGGTCGCCAAGGACCTGGAGATCCTCCGGGTCTCCCACGAGGTCGAGACCGAGCAGAAGCGCACGCTGGCCGCGCGCAAGGAGGCCCGCGATCCGGTACGGGTGCGCGAGGCGCTGGCGCGGCTCGTCGAGGTCTCGCGTACCGAGGGGAACATGATCCCCGCGATGCTCGACGCCGCCCGCGTGGAGGCGACCCTCGGCGAGATCTGCGAGGCGCTCAAGGGCGAGTGGGGGATCTACCGGGAGCCGGCCCGCTTCTAGCGCACCGGGCGGCGGACGCCGTTACCCCGGAGCTCCACAGGGGCCCCGGGGTACCGGTGTGACGTCCGATATCGCCTGCCCGGCGCCGACGCGGACAGCCCGGCCAGCGTGCGAGACTAGGTAACCATGAGCGACCCACGGACCACTCCGTCGATCTTCACCCGCGGCGCGGTCGACCTCGGTGCACTGCGTCCCGCGAACAAGCCCGCGCCCGCGGGCCCCGCCGGACCGGCGGCGAGCGCCGGCCCCATCCCGTCACCGGGCGGCGCGCCGCCATCGGTGATCGATGTGACCGAGGCGAATTTCCAGGCGACGGTGCTCGAGCTGTCCATGACCACCCCGGTGATCCTGGACTTCTGGGCCGAGTGGTGCGAGCCGTGCAAGCAGCTCTCCCCGCTGCTCGAGAAGCTCGCGGCCGAGGGCGCCGGCAGCTGGGTGCTCGGCAAGGTCGATGTGGACGCGAACCCGCGGCTGGCGCAGGCGCTGCGGGTGCAGGGCATCCCGATGGTGATCGCGGTCGTCGGCGGCCAGCTCGTCGAGGGCTTCACCGGCGTGCTGCCCGAGGCGCAGATCCGGCAGTACGTCGACGCGGTGCTCAAGGCCGGCGGGATCGAGGTCGCCACGCCCGAGGACCCCCGGCTCGACGCCGCCGACGACGCGCTCATGACCGGCGACCTGGACGCGGCCGAGGCGGCGTACCGGAAGATCCTGGCCGAGTCGCCGCAGGACCATGCGGCGGAGTCCGGCCTGGCGCAGGTCGAGCTCTACCGCCGGGTCGCCGGCGTCGACGCGGAGAAGGCGCTGGCCAGGGCGGCGGCCGACCCCGACGACCTGGCGGCACAGCGGCTCGCCGCGGACATCGAGGTCCTCAGCGGACAGGCCGCGGAGGCCTACGAGCGGCTGGTCTCGGCGGTGAAGCGCTCGACCGGCGAAGATCGGGATGCCGTCCGCAAGCATCTTCTGTCACTCTTCAACGTGGCCGGACCCGACGACCCGGCCGTGGCCGGCGCGCGGCGCGCGCTGGCCAGAGCGCTCTTCTAGGCAAGGTACGGGGGCCTCCATGCGCCGCATCGCCGTGCTCGACGCACCGTCCAACCTCGGCCTTCGCCCGCCGACGGCGACGTCCGTGCCGGGCTGCGCCAAGGCGCCCGGAGCCCTGCGCGACCACGGCCTGCTGCGCCGGCTGAACGCCCGGGACGCCGGTTGCCTGACCCCGCCGCGATACGACGGGGGCGACTGGCGGCCCGGCGACGGCGTCTGCCACGCGCAGGAGATCTCCGCCTATTCGCGCCGGCTCGCCGACCGCATCGGTGCGATCCTGGACCAGGGCGAGTTCCCGGTGATCCTGGGCGGCGACTGCTCGATAGTGCTCGGCTCGGCGCTGGCGATGCACCGGCTCGGCGAGGCGGTCGGCGGCCGGATCGGCCTGGTCTTCGTGGACGGTCACTCGGACTTCCGGCACCCGGGCAACGCGTCCTACGTGGGCGCCGCGGCCGGCGAGGACCTGGCCCTGGTCACCGGCCGCGGCCAGGCGGACCTCGCGGCGATCGAGGGCCGGCGGCCCTACTACCGCGACATCGACGTGGTGGTGATGGGCATCCGCGCGCAGGACGAGTACCGGCTGGACCTGCAGGCGGCGGGCATCGTGACCCGCCCGGTGCCGGCGCTGCGGGCGGAGGGCGCGGCCCGCAGCGCGCAGTGGGCGCGGGACCAGCTTCAGGACTGCGCGGGCTACTGGGTGCACGTGGACGTCGACGTGCTGGACCCGGCGGTGATGCCGGCGGTGGACGCGCCGGAGCCGGGCGGGATCGCCTTTCCGGAGCTGGAGCTGCTGCTGTCCGGCCTGGTCGAGTCGCCGCACTGCCTGGGCGTGGAGATCACCGTCTTCGACCCGGACTACGACCTCGACGGCAGGTACGCGGAGGAGATCACGACGACGATCGTGGCCGGGCTGAAGGCGGCGCACGCGGTCGACGCCCGGCCGGACCTGGTGGAGGCGCGTCGTGACCTGGCCGGACCCGGCCGGCTCGCCCCCGCCGCGGCCTCCCGCCCCGCCGCGGAGGCCGAGGACGTCAAGGCGGTCGTGGAGGAGGCCGCAGAGCCCTTCGCGGACGTGGAGCTCGACGGGGATCCGCTCGCCGATCTCGTCGGGGCGGACGACCCGCGCCTGGACGCCGGCACCGACCTCGAGGCGGCCGACGATGACACCGCCGACTTCGTCCATGTCGACCTCGACGCGGACGTCGATCCGTTCGGCATGCCCGCCGTGGACGGTATCGATTCGTTCGGTGCGCCCGCCGTGGACGATGTCGATTCGTTCGGTGCGCCCGCGGTGGACGATGTCGATCCGGTCGACGTCGTCCACGAACCGATCGCGCCCGGCGAGCTCGGCCTGGTCGAGGACCTCGCCGGCGACCCGGACTCCGGGCCGGACGGTTTCGTGACGCACGCGGCGACCCGGCCGCTGGGCCCCGCGCCCCGGCTGGACTCGAAGCCGCTGCCCGCGACGATGCCCGGCATGCTGCGCCCGCGCGCGTCCGAGGACTTCACCCTGCCGGCCCAGCGCCCGGCCTTCGAGGTCGTCCCCGAGCAGCCCGCCGACCTGGCCTAGCGGTTCAGCGCGGTCAGGAAGCGCGCGGCGATCGGTACCGCCGCCTCCGCGCCGGCCCCGCCCTTCTGCACCATCACCGCGAACGCGATGTCGCCCTGCCAGCCCACGAACCAGGCGTGGGTCTCCTGCTCGCCGTCCTTGAACTCGGCGGTGCCGGTCTTGCCCGACACCGGCTTGCCCGGCACGCGGGACAGGCCCGTTCCGGTGCCCCGGGTGACCACCTCGCGCATCATCGCCTGCAGCGGCCGGATCGAGCTCTCGGCGAGCTGCGGGCCGTCCGCCACCCGGCCGGGCGGCGCCGGCTCGAGGACCAGCGCCGGCTGCTTGAACTGGCCGCGGGCGACCGCCGCGGTCGCGCCGGCCATCGCCAGCGGGCTGACCGCCGTCGCGCCCTGGCCGAACGTCGCCGCCGCCAGCTCCGTCGGGGTGCCGGCCGCGGAGATCTCGCCGCTGAACGCCTCCGTGCCGAGGTCCCACTTCGCGCCGAGGCCGAGCTTGGCCGCCGCGTCCCGCAGGCCGTCCGCGCCCAGCTTGGGCGCGAGGTTGACGAAGGCGGTGTTGCAGGACTTCGCGAAGTCGGTGTGGAACGGGACCGAGCCCAGGACCATGTCGTGCGAGTTCTTGAACTCGCGGCCGTCGACGGTCTTGGTCTTCGGGCAGGCGACGGTGGTGTCGGGGGTGACCGCCTTCTTGTCGAGCAGGCCCAGCGTCGAGACCATCTTGAACGTCGAGCCGGGCGGCACCCGGCCGCTCATCGCGGTGTCGACACCGCCGCCGTCCGGGCCGTTCGAGACCGCGACCACGCTGGAGTCGCTGATCCGGACCGCCACCAGCGCGCTGGGCTGCTTCTCGCCGGCGACCGCCCGGTCGGCCGCGTTCTGCGTCGCGACGTCCAGCGACGTCTTCACCGGCTGGCCGGCGACCGGCTCGGTGCTGAACAGCTGCGCGTCCTCGATCTGGTCGTCGGGCGTCCGCCGGGCGATCACCACGGACTGGCCGGCGACGCCGCGCAGCCGGGCGTCGTAGCGCTGCTGCAACCCGCCGTGGCCGATCTGGTCGCCCTCGCTGAGAGTGTCCGGGTTGTTGTCCAGGTCCTCGCGGGTCGCGGTGTCGACCGTGCCGAGCAGCGCACGCGCGAACTGCCGGGTCGGCGCGAGCTCGCGCTTGCCCTCCTGGAAGACGGTGCCCTCCAGCGCGCGTACCCGATCCCGGATCTTGCTGTAGTCGGTGCGCCGGAGGGTGACGATGTCGATGAAGGCGCCCTCGTCGGTGGCGTTCTTGATCCGCTCCCGCACCGCCTTGGGGTCGATCTCGACGTCGACGGACTTGAGGAGCTCGCCGAGGTCCTTCAGGAGGGCGGCCTGGTCGGTGATCCGCAGCGGGGTCACGCCGACGGTGACGACCTCGCGCTCGGTGACGATCGGCTTGCCGTCCGCGCCGAGGATGTCGGCCCGGTCGGCGCTCTTGCGGCGCAGCTCGAGCGCGTCCCCCGCGGTCAGCTCGCTGTGCACGAGCGACGGCTCCCAGACCACGCGCCAGCCGTCGCTGTCGCGCGTGGTGAGCCGGACGGTGCTCTGGTACGACCAGGACGTGCCGCCGGGCAGCGTCCAGTCCACCTTCACCGGGCTGGAGGCGATCTCGCCGGTCTCCTTCGGCTTGCTCAGGGCGGTGAGCAGCAGCGGCGCCTTCTTCAGATCGCCGGAGAGCCGCTCCAGCTCGGCGAAGACGTCGTTCGCGGAGATCTTGGAGCCGTCGGCAGTGACGAATCCCACCTTGCTCAGGTCGCCGTCGCGCCAGCCCCGGAGGAAGGCGTCGAGCGTCTGGCCGGGTCCGTCCGAGCTCGAGCAGGCACTGACGCCGCCGGCCAGCAGCAACAGGGCGGCCAGCGCGGCCGGGCCCCGTCCGGAAAATCCGGTGCGGCGCATTATGTCACCTTCCTCGGGCACGAATACGAAAATCCTACGGAACGGTAACCGGACCAGGGCCGCGATGATGCCCCAAGGTGGGCGAGATGACGCAAATTCGGTGTCGGATCTTTATCCCGCACCCCGGGTGTGCCCGCGCCGTCGGAGGCACGCTCTAGGCTGATGGCCGAGACGTCGAACCCACAGTGTCGTGGGTGAGGGGAGCGCTGGGCCATGGCTGTCGCCGACGAGGCAGCGATCGAATCCGATCAGGAACTCGACTTCGGGCCCAGTCCCGGACCCGCCCTGACGGGCCGGCTGGGTACCTCCGACAACGAGCTCGACGAGCCGCTGCCCAATGCCGAGCGCCTGGTGGCGCAGGCGGTCGCGCTGGCGGGCGAGGATCACGGCACCGCGTCGCTGGTCGGCCGGTACTGGCGCTTCGCGCCGGACGAGGAGCTGGTCGGCGACACCCCCGCGGGGATGTACGCCGCCGCGCTCGCCCACCGGGAGCTCGCCGGCACCCGTCTGCCCGGCGAGCTGCGGCTCGACATCAGCGCGCCGGACGAGAACCAGCCGCACACGGTGCTGTCGATCGTCACCGACGACATGCCGTTCCTGGTCGACTCGGTCACCGCCCTGCTCACCGCGCACCAGCTCGGCGTGCACCTGCTGGTGCACCCGCTGATCGTGGTCCGCCGCACCGAGGCCGGCGAGCTGACCCAGGTCGAGGCCGACGTCGAGCCCGACGACGCGATCGACGGCGACCTGGTGGAGAGCTGGATCCGGGTCGAGATCGACCCGGTGCGCAAGGCCGAGGCCCGCGAGCAGCTGCACCAGGAGCTGCGCCGGGTGCTGACCGACGTCCGCGACGCGGTCGACGACTGGCCGCGGATGCGCCAGCGGGCGGTCGTCATCGCCGACGAACTGGCCGCCGCGCGCGGCTCCGAGCGCAAGCTCCCGGTGCCGGACAAGGACGTCACGGACTCGATCGAGCTGCTCAAGTGGCTCGCGCACGACCACTTCACCTTCCTCGGCTACCGCGAGTACCAGCTGGTCGGCGACGTGCTGACGGCCGTGCCGGGCAGCGGCCTGGGCATCCTGCGCGGCGAGGGCAGCACCCCGCGCAAGCTCTCCTCGATGGCGCCCGAGGCGCACCAGCGCGCGCTGGAGAAGCGCCTGCTGGTGATCACCAAGGCCAACTCGCGGGCCACCGTGCACCGGTCGGCGTACCTGGACTACATCGGGGTCAAGGTCTTCAACGAGTCCGGCGACGTCATCGGCGAGCGCCGCTTCCTCGGCCTGTTCTCCAGCTCGGCCTACCGCACCAGCGTCCGCGAGCTGCCGGTGGTGCGCCGCAAAGTCGCGGAGGTGCTGGACCGCTCCGGGTTGTCGCCGCGCGGGCACTCGGGCAAGGACCTGCTGCAGATCCTCGAGACCTATCCGCGCGACGAGCTCTTCCAGATCAAGACCGACGATCTGTACGAGGCGGTCGTCGGCGTGCTGCGCATGGCCGGCCGCCGCCAGCTGCGGCTGTTCCTGCGCCGCGACGGCTACGGCCGCTTCATCTCCTGCCTGATCTACCTGCCCCGGGACCGGTTCACCACCGCCAACCGGCAGAGCATGCAGGAGATCCTGCTCCGCGAGCTGAACGGCGTCGGGGTCGACTACACGACCCGGGTGACCGAGCGGATGCTCGCCCGCGTGCACTTCATCGTGCGCACGGACCCGGCCGACCCGCCGGGCGTCGTCGACCCGAACTCGCTCGCCGAGCTGCTCGCCGACGCGACCCGGATGTGGGACGACGACTTCTCCCTGGTGCTGGAGCGCAAGCTCGGCGAGGAGCCGGCCAAGGACCTGTTCGTGCGCTACGCGGCCGCGTTCCCGGACAGCTACAAGGACGGCCACACGCCGTACGAGGCGGTGCAGGACATCGCCAAGCTGGAGCTGCTGGAGGAGCCCGGCCAGCTCGAGATGCACCTGTACCGCAAGCGGCACGTGAACCGGGAGGGCTGCGCCGAGCCCGACGACGCCGACGTGCGGTTCAAGGTCTTCCGGTACGGCGAGCCGATGCTGCTCTCGGCGGTCCTGCCGGTGCTGCACTCGCTCGGCGTCGAGGTGGTCGACGAGCGGCCCTACGAGGTCCGCCGCCCCGACGGCACGGTCTACCTCTACGACTTCGGCCTGCTGCCGCCCGCCTCGCACCACGAGCTGTCCGAGGTGCGCCCGCAGGTCGAGAACGCGTTCGCGGCGGCCTGGCGCGGCGAGGAGGAGGTCGACGGCTTCAACGAGCTGGTGCTGCGCGCCGGGCTGACCTGGCGTCAGGTCGTCGTGCTCCGGGCGTACGCGAAATATCAGCGCCAGACCGGCAACGTCTTCTCCCAGCGCTACGTCGAGTCGACCTTCATCGCCTATCCGGAGATCGCCCGCCTGCTGGTGCGGCTCTTCGAGGTCCGCTTCTCGCCCGGGCTGGAGATGGTCGAGGAGGAGCGGGCGCGCCGCGGCGCCGACCTGGTCGGGCAGATCACGACGCTGCTCGACGGCGTCGAAAGCCTGGACCAGGACCGGATCCTGCGGTCGTTCCTGACGATGATGCAGGCGACCCTGCGCACCAGCTTCTTCCAGCGCGGCGCCGACTCGCGGCCCAAGTCGTACGTGGCGTTCAAGCTGGACCCGCAGGCCATCCCGGACCTCCCGGCGCCCCGGCCGAAGTACGAGATCTTCGTCTACTCGCCGCGCTTCGAGGGCGTGCATCTGCGCTTCGGCGCCGTCGCCCGGGGCGGCCTTCGCTGGTCCGACCGGCGCGAGGACTTCCGCACCGAGGTGCTCGGCCTGGTCAAGGCGCAGATGGTGAAGAACGCGGTGATCGTGCCGGTCGGTGCCAAGGGCGGCTTCGTGCTCAAGCAGAAGCCGGGCGACCGCGACGAGGCCGTCGCGTGCTACCGGCTCTTCATCGCCGCCCTGCTCGACGTGACCGACAACATCCACAGCGGCAAGATCGTGCCGCCGATCGACGTGGTCCGGCACGACGGCGACGACCCCTACCTGGTGGTGGCGGCGGACAAGGGCACGGCGACGTTCTCGGACATCGCCAACGAGATCTCGGTGAGCAAGGACTTCTGGCTGGGCGACGCGTTCGCCTCGGGCGGCTCGGCCGGCTACGACCACAAGAAGATGGGCATCACGGCCCGCGGCGCGTGGGAGTCGGTCAAGAAGCACTTCCGGGACCTGGGCACCGACACCCAGTCGCAGGACTTCACCGTGGTCGGCGTCGGCGACATGTCCGGCGACGTCTTCGGTAACGGGATGCTGCTCAGCGAGCACATCCGGCTGGTGGCCGCGTTCGACCACCGGCACATCTTCCTCGACCCGGATCCGGACGCCGCGAGGTCCTTCGCGGAGCGCCGCCGGCTCTTCGACCTGCCGCGCTCGTCGTGGGCGGACTACGACGCGGCGCTGATCAGCGAGGGTGGCGGGGTCTACCCGCGCGCCGCGAAGTCGATTCCGGTGACGCCGCAGATCCGAGCCGCGCTCGACCTCGGCGACGCCAAGGCGGTCAGCCCCGCGGACCTGATGCGGGCCATCCTGGCCGCGCCCGTCGATCTGCTCTGGAACGGCGGCATCGGCACCTACGTGAAGGCGACCGCGGAGACGCACGCCGACGTCGGCGACAAGGCCAACGACGCGATCCGGGTCAACGGCGCCCAGGTCCGGGCCAAGGTGGTCGGCGAGGGCGGCAACCTGGGCCTGACCCAGCGCGGCCGGATCGAGTACGCCCGCACCGGCGGCCCGCAGGACGAGAACGGCACTGGGCACGGCGGCCGCATCTTCACCGACTTCATCGACAACACCGCCGGGGTGGACTGCTCCGACCACGAGGTCAACATCAAGATCCTGCTCGGCGGTGCGGTGACCGACGGCGAGCTGACCGTGCCGGCCCGCGACGAGCTGCTGGCGGCGATGACCGACGAGGTCGCGGCGCTGGTGCTGCGCGACAACTACGAGCAGGCCACCGCGCTCGGCAACGCCCGGTCGCAGGCGCATTCGCTGCTGCCGGTGCACCGCCGGATGCTGACCACCCTCGAGCAGTCGGGGCAGCTCATCCGGGAGCTCGAGGCGCTGCCGTCCGACAAGGAGCTGGCGGCCCGCTACGAGGTCGGCGAGGGGCTGACGGCGCCGGAGTTCGCGGTGCTGCTGGCGTACGTGAAGATCTCGCTGGAGCGCCAGGCCCTCGCCGACGTGCTGGTCGACGAGGAGTGGACCAACGTCGTCCTCGCGCGATACTTCCCCACGCCGCTGCGTGAGCGGTTCGGCGCGCGGATGGCCGGCCACCGGCTGCGGCGCGAGATCATCTCGACGTCGCTGGTCAACGAGGTGGTCAACCGGGGCGGCACGTCGTTCGTCTTCCGCGCGATGGAGGAGAGCGGCGCGTCCGCGGCCGACGTGATCCGCGCGTACGTCGTCGTCCGCGACGTCTACGGCCTGCCCGAGGTGTGGGAGGCCGCCGAGCAGCTGGACAACGAGCGGCCGACGTCGGCGCAGACACTGGTCTTCCTGGAGACCCGGCGGCTGCTGGACCGGGCGGTGCGCTGGCTGGTCAGCAACCGCCGCTCGCCGATAGACGTGGCCGGCGAGATCGCCCGACTGCGCCCCGGCGTGACCGCGCTGCTGGAGCAGCTTCCGACGGTCGTCATCGGCGCGGAGCGCAGTTCGCTGGAGGAGCACGTGGCCACGCTCGCGGAGCGCGGCATCCCGGAGGAGCTGGCCGGTACCGTCGGCCGGGTGGTGTACGGCTTCGGCCTGCTCGACATCCTGGAGACGGCGGCCGCGACCGGCCACGACGCGACCGAGGTGGCGAAGGTCTACTTCGTGATCTCGGAACGCTTCCAGATCGACGTGCTGCTCTCGCACATCTCCCGGCTGCCGCGCGGCGACCGCTGGCAGACCCTGGCCCGGATGGCGCTGCGCTACGACCTGTACGCGGCGCTGGCGGGGCTGACGGCCGAGGTGCTCCAGTCGACCTCGTCGCAGGCGCCGCCGGAGGAGCGGGTGTCCGAGTGGGAGCAGGTGAACGCGGCCTCGATGGCCCGGGCGGGCAACGCCATGGGCAGCGTGGAGGAGTCCCCGGCCGACCTGGCGGCGCTCTCGGTCCTGCTCCGCCAGATCCGCACCCTGGTCAAGACCTCCTCGGCCGGCTGATCCGGACGGCCGCGCCCGGTCGCCACGCGGGACCGGGCGCGGCCGCGCCTACCTCGGCGGGTACCCCCGAGGGGTATATGCTGGCGTCATGACGCAGCAGATCGAGCTGGACATCGGCGGCATGACCTGTGCCGCCTGTGCCAACCGCATCGAGAAGAAGCTCAACCGTCTCGAGGGCGTCACCGCCACCGTCAACTACGCCACCGAGAAGGCCCGGGCCACGGTCCCGGCCGGCGTCGGCGCCGCCGATCTCATCGCCGTGGTGGAGAAGACCGGCTACACGGCCACCGAGCCGAAGGCCGCGCCGGTCGCGGCGCAGCGGGCGTCCGACCCGCTGCGCACCCGGCTGCTCGTCTCGGTCGCGCTGAGCGTGCCCGTCATCGTCCTGGCCATGGTCCCGGCCTGGCAGTTCACCTACTGGCAGTGGCTCTCGCTGACGCTCGCCGCGCCGGTGGTCGTCTACGGCGGGTGGCCCTTCCACCGCTCGGCGTTCGTCAACCTGCGGCACGGCGCCGCCACCATGGACACCCTGGTCTCGCTCGGCACGCTCGCCGCGTTCCTCTGGTCGCTCTGGGCGCTCTTCCTCGGCGACGCCGGCGTGCCCGGCATGACGCACCCCTTCGAGCTGAGGGCCGGCACCACCGGCGACGCCATCTACCTCGAGGCCGCGGCCGGGGTGACCACGTTCCTGCTGGCCGGACGCTACGCCGAGGCCCGCGCCAAGCACCGCGCCGGCGACGCCCTGCGCTCGCTGCTCGCCCTCGGCGCCAAGACCGTCACCCTGGTGGACGGCCGGGAGATCCCGGCCGACCGGCTGCAGGCCGGCGACGTGTTCCAGGTGCGGCCGGGCGAGAAGGTGGCCGCCGACGGCGTCGTGGTCGACGGCGCCTCCGCGGTCGACCAGAGCCTGCTCACCGGCGAGTCGGTGCCCGTCGAGGTCGCCGTCGACGACCCGGTGACCGGCGGCACGGTCAACGCCGGCGGCCGCCTCGTCGTGCGCGCCACCCGCGTCGGCGCCGACACCCAGCTCGCCCAGATGGCCCGCCTCGTCGAGGAGGCGCAGGACGGCAAGGCCGCGGTGCAGCGGCTGGCCGACCGCATCTCCGGCGTCTTCGTGCCGGTGGTGATCGCCCTGGCCGTCGCGACGCTGGGCTACTGGCTCGGCACGGGCGCGGGCACTACGGCCGCGTTCACCGCCGCCGTCGCCGTGCTGATCATCGCCTGCCCCTGCGCGCTCGGCCTGGCGACGCCGACCGCCCTGCTGGTCGGCACCGGCCGCGGCGCCCAGCTCGGCATCCTCATCCGCGGCGTGGAGGCGCTCGAGTCGACCCGGCGGGTGGACACGATCGTGCTCGACAAGACCGGGACGGTGACGACCGGCGCGATGACGGTGTCGCGGGTGGTGCCCGAGCCGGGCTGGGACCCGGACGCGGTGCTGCGGCTGGCCGGCGCCGTCGAGGCGCCGTCCGAGCACCCGCTCGGCCGGGCGATCGCCCGGGCCGCCACCGCGCGGGGTGGGCTGCCCGCGGTGAGCGACTTCCGGGCGACCGCCGGCGTCGGCGTGCGCGGCGTCGTGGAGGGCGCCGAGGTCGAGGTGATCCGAGGCGCGGGCGACACCGCCGAGACCTGGGTCGAGCTGCGCGTCGACGGCGCGGCCCGCGGGCGAATCGCGCTGGCCGACGCGGTACGCCCGACGAGCGCCGCCGCCGTCCGGGGCCTGCGCGCGCTGGGCCTGGAGCCGGTGCTGGTCACCGGCGACGCGCCCGCGGTGGCCGAGGCGGTCGCCGCGCAGATCGGCGTCGCCGAGGTGATCGCCGGCGTGCTGCCCGCGGGCAAGGTGGACGCGGTCAAGCGGCTGCAGGCGCGCTGCCGCTCCGTGGCGATGGTCGGCGACGGCGTGAACGACGCGGCCGCGCTGGCCCAGGCCGACCTGGGCGTGGCGATGGGCGCGGGCAGCGACGTGGCGATCGAGGCGTCCGACCTGACCATCCTGCGCGGCGACCTCACCGCCGCCGTGGACGCGGTGCGGCTGTCCCGCCGTACCGTGACGATCATCCGGGGGAATCTCTTCTGGGCCTTCGCCTACAACGTGGCGGCGCTGCCGCTCGCGGCAGCGGGCCTGCTCAACCCGATGATCGCGGGCGCGGCGATGGCGCTCAGCTCGATCTTCGTGGTCGCCAACAGCCTGCGGCTGCGCCGCTTCAAGCCGGCCGTGTTCGACGCGGAGGCGGCAGAGTGAGCCGGGCGCCTCAGCCCGATGACTGCTCCCGAAATCATCGGGGCGCCCGGCTCACCATCTGTGCCGCGGGGGAATTCGGACCGGTCCCGAGGTCCGAAGCCCTGCGACATCCCCAGATCCACCTGCAGAGGTAACGCTACGTGGCGACTGCCGCACCTCGGAAGCGTTCGGTACGCGAATTGGCCGAACGGTTGGCCGCTCTTGGGCGACAGATCCGGCTATTGCCGCACAACGGGGTGAAAAGTGTTACGTTCTGATTCGGTCAGCTGACGTGTTGATCACTAACAGTGATGACGGTCAACAGTGCGGAGAGTTATCAGTCCCGGCGGATCGTGTCGATCAGCGCGAGCACCTGCCGCAGCGCCGGGCGCAGCACCCGCAGCCGGGAGAGACCGACGAGCCGGTCGACCAGTGGGACGATGCCGTCGATGAGCCGCCGGGTCCGGCGCTGGTCGGGTGAGCGGTCGTACACCCAGAAGAGCACCACGCCCATCCAGCTCAGCCAGAGCAGCTCGGGCAGCTCCTTGCGCAGCTCGGGGTCGAGCTTGGCCGAGGAGCCGTCCACCACGTCCCGGAAGATCGCGATGGCCGCCTCGCGGGCCGGCGACGACTCCCGCGAGAACGGGCTCAGCGGCGACGACGGCTCGGCCGCGGACTTGAAGAACGTCGCGGCGAACGAGTGGTACGGCACGTTGACGTCGATGCCGGCGTGCAGCACTCCGCGTAACCGCGCGGCGAAGTCCTTCTCGTTCGCCAGCACCGGCTCGGCGGCGACCCGGTGCGCGAGCTGGTTGCGGTCGTAGAACCCCTGAATCAGGTGTTCCTTGGAGTCGAAGTAGTAGTAGGCGTTCCCGACCGCGACGCCCGCCTCCTTGGCGATCGCCCGCATCGTGGTCTCGGTGTAGCCGCGCTCCCGGAACAGCCGCAGCGCGGTCTCCAGGATCAGCTGCCGGGTCTGCTCGCCCCGGGCCCGCCGCGGCTTCTCCTCCGTGCCCTCGCCCGCGGGGTGCGGCGGCGCGGCCGGCTCGTCGGCGGGTTCAGCGGCAGCTGTCGTCACACACGTCACCGTAGTCTTCCGTCCGCGTCGCCTGCCGCGCGGCGGCGGCCGCGGCGATGAAGCGGCGCGCGGCGGGCAGCAGCCGCGGCGAGCCGAGCCGCTCGGCCATCGCGCGGTAGTCCGCCAGTGCCCACAGGCAGGCCAGCCACGCGCCGTCGGAGACATACACCAGGCCGCCGTCGGTGATCACCGTCAGATCCCGCAGCGTCGCCGCATGGTCGAGCCCGGGAAAGCGCCGCCGGGCCTCCGCCGACCCGGCCGCGACGAACTCCAGGGGTACGAGCTGAGCGCGGCCCTCGAGCCAGCGATGCGCGGTCCGGCAGATGGGGCAGCCCTCGTCGTAGAGGACGGTGAAGTAACCGATCCGGCCGGCCCCGTGTCCGGCCGGATCGACGTTGACGGTCACGCCGGCCCGGGTGGCGGCACCGGTCCCGCGATTCCCTGGCCGGGCCAGTTCGCGGTCGGTCCTGGCCGGTTCGCGCCCTGACCGTGCGTTCCCGCGGCCGGGCCGCCGGGCGGCGGCTGCATCGGGAGTCGTCCCGCCGGCGGAAGCGGCGGCAGGGTCTGCTGCTGGCGCAGCCGGCCGCGGCGGTAGCGGTTCAGCAGAAACACGTTGCAGACGTGCAGCACGCCGAGCACCAGCAGGACGAAACCTATCTTGTAGGACAGCGTCTCCAAGGCCTTCGCCGCGTCCGGCACGTCGGCGCTGGAGCGCATCGCCACCGCGACGTAGCCGAGATTCAGCAGGTAGAACCCCATCACCAGCAATTGGTTCACGGCCCGCGCCAGGCGGCTGTCCGCGAAGACGTCCTCCAGGAACACCAGTCCGTTGCGAGACAGCGTCGTCGCCACCCAGACCGTCAGCCCGACGCTGACGACCACGTAGGCGAGGTACATCCAGACCTTGTGGTCCACGGTTCCAGCCCTTCTTGAACACGTTCAAATGGTGTCGGGCTCAGAGTAGGGCTTTATTTGAACGCGTTCAAGGAGACTTGGAGCACAAAGTTGCGGGCTAGATGTCGCGGGCCAGCCCGAGGGCCTCCGCCGCCGCGCGGCCGTTGGCGTGGCTCGCGCCGTAGGTGGTGACGAAGGCCCGCGCGCCGGCCGGTCGCCAGGCGGACGGCCAACCCATCTCCACCACGGTGACCGCGTGCCGGGCCGCGAGCCACTCGATCAACGCCCGGGTCGCCTCGGCCCGGTGGCTGTGCCGGCCGACGAGGACGATCGGCCGCGATCCGGCCCGCTCGGCGAGCGACTCGGGTGAGGCGTCCGCGGCCACGACCGTCACCTGCTCGGTGCCGTTCAGGTGTGGCAGCAGGCCCCACGGCACCCGGCCCTCGGCGATCGAGTGGCCGGACTCCAGCTGCACGACCAGCGGCTCGGCGAGCCCCGCGACGGTGCCCTCGACCCGGATCGCCCGGCGCGCCGCCGCATAGCCGAGCGCCGCGTCGTGCGCCGCGGGCGGAACCGGGCGCCGCGTCCACGCGGCCAGTGCCGCGTTGCGCTCGACGGCCTCCTCGAGCCGGTCCGGCGCCAGTCGCCCGTCGCGCACCGCGGTCACGATCTCGGCCGTGACGGCTTCGACGAGCTCCGCGTCGACGCGTGCCCCGATGCAGAGCAGGTCGGCGCCGGCGGCGAGCGCGAGCACGGCCGCCCGGCCGATGCCGCCGGCCGCCACCGCGGCGCCCTTCATCTCCAGCGCGTCGGTGATGACGGCGCCGTGGAAGCCGTAGTCGACCCGGAGCAGGTCGGTCAGCGCCGCCCGGCTGAAGGTGGCCGGTCCGGCGCCGGTCAGCTCGGGCACCCGGATGTGCGCGGTCATGACTCCCCGGGACCCGGCGGCGACCGCGGCCGCGAACGGCGGCAGGTCGCGCTCGCGCAGGACGGAGAGCGGGACGTCGACGGTCGGCAGTTCGAGGTGCGAGTCGGTCGTCGTCGCGCCGTGGCCCGGGAAGTGCTTGGCGCAGGCGGCGACGCCGGCGGCCTGCAGCCCGGTGACCGCGGCGGCGGCGTGCCGGGCCACCAGCAGCGGGTCGGCGCCGAACGAGCGGGTGCCGATGATCGGGTTGTCGTCGGCGGTGTTCACGTCGACCGTCGGGGCCAGGTCGAGGTTGACGCCGGCCGCGGCGAGGTCGGCGCCGATCGCCGCGTACACGGTGCGGGTGAGGTCCGGGTCGTCGACGGCGCCGAGCGCCGCGTTTCCCGGGTAGGGGCTGCCGGTCCGGTGCGCCAGGCGGGTGACGTCGCCGCCCTCCTCGTCGATCGCGATGAGGACATCCGGCCGCGCGGCCCGCAGCTCGCCGGTCAGCCGCGCTAGCTGTACCGGTTCAGCGACGTTGGTGCCGAAGAGGGTGTGGCCGGCCAGGCCCTCAGCGAGCAGCCGCAACGCCCATTCCGGGGCAGATTTCCCCGCAAAAGCGGCGAGCTGCGTGCCGAGCGCGAGCCGCCGTAGGCCCGGGTCGATCGGCATGGTTTCCTTCCCCGGTTCAGCTCTGGTGATCCTGCCGACCGAGCTGCCATGATCGTCGAATGTCTATCGGACGCGGCGCAGGGGCGGTGGGGCTGCTGACCGTTACGCTGCCGCTACCTGATGTGCGCCGATAATGTAATAGGAAATAATCCTAAATACTAGGGGACGTAGTTATGGCTGCCACCCGCCTGCCGGGGACACCTCGGTTGCTGCGTGCGCTCAACGACCGGGCCGCGCTGGAACTGCTGCTCACGAAGGGCCCGCTGACCCGGGCGCAGCTCGGTGAGATGACCGGTCTGAGCAAGGTCACCGCCTCGCAGTTGGTCGAGCGCCTCGAGGAGCGCGGTCTGGTACGCCGGGTCGGCGAGCAGGCGGGCGGTCGCGGCCCGAACGCGCAGCTGTACGCCGTCACTCCCGGTAGTGCCCATGTTATCGGTGTCGAGGTCCTGCCGGACCGGGTCATCGCGGCCTGCGCGGACATCACCGGCGACGTCGTCGGTCGCAGCGAGCGGTCGACGGTGGGCGACGACGACCCGGTGCGCGCGGTGCACGGCGCGGTCGTCGAGGCGGCCGAGCGGGGCGGCACCGACATGGCGTCCGTGCGCCGGGTCGTGCTGGGCACCCCCGGCCTGGTCGACCCGCAGACCAGCGAGGTCTCGTTCGCGTTCGACCTGCCCCGCTGGCACCGCGGCCTGCTCGCGGAGCTGCGCAAGGACCTGAGCACCCCGGTGGTCTTCGGCAACGACGTGAACCTGGCCGCCGTCGCCGAGCAGCACACCGGCGCCGCCAAGGGCCACGACGACTTCGTGCTGATCTGGGTCGGCCGCGGCGTCGGCCTCGCGACCGTCATCGGCGGCCGCCTGCACCAGGGCAGCACGGGCGCGGCGGGCGAGATCGGCTACCTGCCGGTGGCCGGCGCCGAGATCCCGCGCAATGCCAGCAAGCGCGGCGCCAAGGGCGCGTTCCAGACCCTGGTCGCGTCGGACGCCGCCAAGGCCATCGGCCGCAAGTACGGCTTCCGTGGCGCCGAGTCCGCCGACGTGGTGCGCGCGGCCGTCGAGGCGGGCGCGGCGGGCGAGCCGGTGCTGGACGAGCTGGCCGGCCGGCTGGCCCTCGGCGTCGCCGCCACCTGCGTGGTCCTCGACCCGCCGCTGGTCGTGCTGGCCGGCGAGGTGAGCCAGGCCGGCGGCTCCGCACTCGCCGAGCGGGTCGAGCAGGAGGTCGCCGCCATCACCCTGGTCGCGCCGAAGGTGGTCATCAGCGAGGTCGCCGTCGAGCCGATCCTCAACGGAGCCCTGCTGACCGCCCTGGAGTCCGTCCGGGAGGAGGTCTTCGGCTCCACCACGGGATAGCCGCCGTCCCGCTGCATGGTTGGATGGACGCGTGCTCGATGCGGCGACTCCCACACCACCCGACGACGACACCGTCATCTCCTTCGACCGGGTGAGCGTGATCCGCGGCGGCAGCTTCCTGCTGCGCGGGCTCAGCTGGCAGGTCGAGCTGGACGAGCGATGGGTGGTGCTCGGGCCGAACGGCGCCGGCAAGACGACGCTGCTGAACCTCGCGTCGGGCCGGCTCCACCCGTCCCGGGGCAACGCCTGGGTGCTGGGCGAGCGGCTGGGGCGCACGGACATCAACGAGCTGCGTACCCGGATCGGGCTCAGCACCGGGCAGTTCGCCGACCGGGTGCCGCCGACCGAGCGGGTCCTCGACGTGGTGGTCACGGCGGCCTGGTCCGTCGTCGGCCGCTGGCGGGAGAGCTACGACCCGCAGGACGAGGCGCGGGCCCGGGCGCTGCTGCACCAGCTGGGGATGGGCACGCTGATCGACCGCGAGTTCGGCACCCTCTCCGAGGGCGAGCGCAAGCGCACCCAGATCGCCCGCGCGCTGATGACCGACCCCGAGCTGATGCTGCTGGACGAGCCCGCCGCCGGGCTGGACCTGGGCGGCCGCGAGGACCTGATCGGGCGCCTCACCGAGCTGGCCGAGGATCCGGACGCGCCGGCCCTGGTGCTGGTCACCCACCACGTCGAGGAGATCCCGCCCGGCTTCACCCACGCGATGCTGCTGCGCGAGGGCACGGTCGTCGCGGCGGGCCTGCTGGGCGAGACGCTGACCGCCGACAACCTGTCCAAGACCTTCGGGCTCCCGCTGGTGGTGCAGCGCAACGGCGACCGGTACATGGCCCGGGCGGCCTGAGGCGCGACGATGGCCGTCTCACCGCCCCGGGTCGTGGTCGCCGGCAGCGCCAACATGGACCTGGTCGGGCTCGCCGCCCGCCTGCCGCTGCCCGGCGAGACCGTGCTGGGCGACGAGTTCGTGATGACGCCGGGCGGCAAGGGCGCCAACCAGGCCATCGCCGCGGTCCGGGCCGGCGCGACCTGCGTGATGCTCGGCGCGATCGGCTCGGACGCGTTCGGTGTGACGATCAAGGCCCGGCTGAACGCGTCCGGCGTGGACACCGCGAACCTGCGGACCAGCTACGGCGCGTCCGGCGTTGCGGTGATCATGGTGGACCGCGCGGGTGAGAACTCGATCATCGTGAGTCCGGGCGCGAACAGCTCGTTCGCGGGCCTGAGCGCGGCCGAGACCGCGGCCATCGTGGACAGCGACGTGCTGGTCTGCCAGCTGGAGATCCCGGTGGACACGGTGGTGGCGGCCGCGCAGGCGGCGCGGGCCGGCGGCACCCGGGTGATCCTGAACGCCGCGCCCGCCCGCGAGCTGCCGCCGGAGCTGCTCGCGGCGGTGGACCTGCTGGTCGTCAACGAGGGCGAGGCGCGGGCGATCACCGGCTCGCCGGCGCCGGACGTCGCCGGGCTGCTGGCGCTCGTGCCGCGGGTGGTGCTGACCATGGGCGGCGCCGGCTCCTGGTACGCCGACCGCGACGGCACCGACGAGCGGGTGCCGGCCTGCACGGTCGAGGTGCTGGACACGACCGCGGCCGGCGACGCGTTCACGGGTGCGCTGGCCGTCGCCTGGGGCGAGGGCCGCGACCTGGTGGACGCGGTCCGCTGGGCGAACGCGGCGGGCGCCGCCTGCGTCCGCAAGGTCGGCGCCAGCAACGCGCTGCCGACCCGCGCGGAGATCGACGAGCTCTACGCCCGGAGCGCGTAACGCCGCCTCAGCTCTCCCGGGCCATGGTCACGAAGCGGTGCACCTCGCTGCGGAGCACCTCGGCCAGCTGGCTCAGCCCGGCCGTGCCGGAGTCCTGCCCGCCGTCGACCGCGGTCGCGATGCCGTTCACCAGGCCGCTCATCTCCCGGAGGCTGGCGGTCACCGTCTCCAGCACGCCGATCGAGTCGGCCGCCGCCTGCTGAACGGTGTTGACCTGGCCGAGGATCTCCTCGCTGGAGCTGCTGGTCTCGTTGGCCAGGTTCTTGACCTCGTCGGCCACCACGCTGAAGCCGCGGCCGGCCTCGCCCGCGCGGGCCGCCTCGATCGTCGCGTTCAGGGCCAGCAGCCGGGTCTGCGACGCGACCGAGTTGATCAGATCGACGGCCGTTCGGATCTGGTCGGAGGCGCTGCGCAGCGAGCTGACGGTCTCGACGCCCCGCTCGGCCTCGGTGACCGCGTCGCGGGCGAAGTCCGCCAGGCCGTTCGCCGAGGCGCCCATCTCCGTCGCGGCGGTCGCCACCTGCTCGGAGACGGTGAGCACGGCGTTCTCGAGCTCGTCGGCGAGCGCCGCCCGGGAGCGCCCGGCCTCGTCGAGGCGGTCCGCGGACCGGCTCATCTCCTGGATGGACTCGGAGATCCGCGCGGCCGCCTCGCGGAACGCGCCCCGCATGCCGCGGGTCAGGAAGCGCCGGTGGAAGCGGCCCTCGGCCGCCGCGGTCAGCGACGCGCCGGCCTCGCGGACGAAGGTGTCGGTGTTGTCGAGCAGGCGGTTGATCGCCGCCCGGGCGGCCCGCGCCTCGGCGGACTCCTCGAGCGGCGGCACCCGGGCCTCGAAGTCGCCCGCCGCGGCCCGCTCGCAGACCTCCGTGATCAGGCGCAGGGTATCGGTGTTCACCGCAGGGCCCCGTTCGTCAGCGACCAGACGAACGCGTCGTAGGTCTGCCCCCGGTCGTCGAGCAGCCGCGTCAGCATCGCCCAGGACGCGTCGAGTCCGGCGGGGGAGGCCGCGTGGCGCAGCTCCTCGGCCCGCAGGCCGGCGTAGATCCCGCTGATCTCGGCGACCGCGGCGTCGTCGGGGCGGCGCCGGCTGGAGTGGTAGCCGACCACCCGGCCCTGCTCGTCCATCGAGGGCGTGACGTGCGCCAGCACCCAGTAGTGCGCGCCGTCCAGGGCCAGGTTCTGCACGTACGCGAAGACCTCGCGCCGCTCGCCGATCGTCTCCCAGAGCAGCTTGAAGACCGCCCGGGGCATGTCGGGATGGCGGATGATGTTGTGCGGCTGCCCGATCGCCTCGTCCTCGCGCAGCGCCGAGATCCGCAGGAAGACGTCGTTGGTGTAGGTCAGCAGGCCGCGGGGATCGGTCTTCGTGACGATCAGCTCGTCCTCGCCGAGTTTGCGCTCAACGCCGGTCGGCGGCACATGGGTGGCCTTCATGGTCCCCGTATCGTCGCCGGTCGCCGGCCGGCACCGGGGCCGATTGGCCGGAATTCACCGCCGGGCGACGCGCAGTCCCCAGAGGACCAGCGGCACCTGCAACGGCAGCCGGGCGTACGCGATCGCCCGGCGCGCGGGTGACGCGTGCCGCCAGTCGACCGCCATCTTGACGTTGGCGGGGAACACCGCGGCGAACAGGCCGGCGGCGGCCAGGCCGCCGAGCCGCCGGGTGCCGGGATGCAGAAGCGCGGCGGCGACGGCCAGCTCGGCGGCGCCGCTGAGGTAGGTCCAGGTACGCGGGGTGCCGGGCAGCGAGCGGGGCACGATGGCGTCGAAGGGCCGGGGCGCGGCGAAGTGCAGCACGCCGCTGGTGGCGAGCAGCCCGGCCAGCGCCCGCGCGCCGGAGCGTCCGTCGTTCATCGTGCCTCCGGTGTCCGGCTCGGTGTGGGGTCGTCGTCGACGGCCCGCTGCAGGGCGCGGTAGATCTGGCCGAAGCGCCGCTTGTCGGTCGTCGCCAGCAGCAGGACGTCCGCGCCGTCGACCCGGGCCCAGATCTCCAGCCGGTGGCTGCCCCGGTCGTAGGAGCGGTCGACGAACTCCAGCAGCACGTCGGCCAGGGGCAGGGCGGCCAGGCCGACGAGCACGCCGCCGCCGGCCAGGGCGATCGTCGTCGCGGTCGACGCGTCGATGACCAGTGCGATGAGGACGCCGATGGCGCCGATGACGACGGGTGTGACGATCGCGAGGACGAGGGCGCCACGACCCGCGACGTTGCCCCACGCCCGGCGGCCGCGCCGGTGCCAGACCCGGGCCAGCTCGCCCAGCCGGTAGTCGCGCCCGCCCATCCGGACTCCGGCCGAGGTGACCAGCACGTCCGGGTCACGGTAGTAGGTGGTCATCACCCCTCCTCGGGGCAATCGTACTTACCCTTACGCTGTCAGCATCTGAACGATCACTAGGGAGGCAAGCGCGTGGGTGAGTTCGTGCGACTGGAGACGAGCGGCGGAATCGGCACGATCCGGCTCGAGCGGCCACCGATGAACGCGCTGAACACCCAGGTGCAGGAGGAGCTCCGGGCGGCCGCGCGGGCCGCGACCGCCGACACCGAGGTCCGGGCCGTGATCGTGTACGGCGGGGAGAAGGTCTTCGCCGCCGGCGCCGACATCACCGAGTTCACCACGACCACGTTCCAGGAGATGACCGTTCGCGCGACGGCGCTCTCCGGCGCGTTCGACGAGGTCGCCAGGATCCCGAAGCCGGTCGTCGCGGCGATCACCGGCTACGCGCTCGGCGGCGGCTGCGAGCTCGCCCTGGCCTGCGACTGGCGGGTCGTCGCGGACGACGCCAAGCTCGGCCAGCCGGAGATCAAGCTGGGCATCATCCCGGGCGCCGGCGGCACCCAGCGGCTGGCCCGGCTGATCGGGCCGGCGAAGGCCAAGGACCTGATCTTCTCCGGCCGCATGGTCGACGCCGAGGAGGCGCTGCGGATCGGGCTCGCCGACCGCGTCGTGCCCGCCGCCGACGTGTACTCGAGCGCGGCCGAGCTGCTCAAGCCGTACCTGAACGGGCCGGCCCTGGCCCTGCGCGCCGCGAAGCTGGCGATCGACGGCGGCCTGAACACCGACCTCGCCTCCGGGCTCGCGTGGGAGAGCCAGCTGTTCGCCGGCCTGTTCGCCACCGACGACCGGGTCGAGGGCACCACGGCCTTCGTCGAGAAGCGCAAACCGAAGTTCACCGGCCGCTGAGCGGGCCGGCTCAACCGAGAAACGGGAGCGGGGATCTCGCGGATATCGATCTGTTGCCATAAAGTGCCTCTCTGTGACGACGTCCGGCTTGCGCGTGACACCGGTCCGGCGCACCGTCGCGGTCGCCGTGGCGCTGGTGACCGGTCAGGCGCTGCTGTGCGGGGTCATCGGTGTCGTCACGTTCGGCGAGCCGGGCGACGCGAAGACCGGTGCCCGCGCCGCCGGGCCGGAGTTCCGCGGGCCGCCGGCCGCCGCGCCGTCCGCGAGCGTCCAGACCGGGGGCCCCGGCGCCTCGGTGAAGCACTCCACCCGTAGGCCCGCCGCCGCGCCCACGCGGACCGCCTCGCGCCCGGCGCCGCCCGCGGAGACACCCGGGCCGCCCGCCGCGCCGCCCACGATCATCGCGCTCCCGCCGGCGCCGCCGGCCACCGGCACGGCGCCGACGGAGCTCGTGCCGCCGCCCGCGCCGCCCGCGCCGCCGGCGCAGGGCGAGGAGACCGAGGCGCCGGTCAAGGTCTGGGACCGGTGCGACGAGGAGGGCGCGGACGGCCGGACCGCCGACGGCCGGGCCGTGCGCTGCCTGCGCGGCCGCCACGGTGACCTGCGCTGGCGGCTCGTGTAGGCAGATCATCAACTTCTCGGCTGGGCCTACACTGGCGCGCATGTCCATCGAAGCGGGTCGGCACTCTCTCGGCGTCGACTTCGGCACCTCGAACACCGTCGCGGTGGCCCGCTGGCCCGACGGCCGGGCGCGGCCGATCCTCGTCGACGGCTCCCCGCTGCTGCCGTCGGCCGTGTACGCCGAGCCGAGCGGCGGCCTCGCCGTCGGCCGCGACGCGGTGCACAGCGCCCGGCGCGACCCGGCCCGTTTCGAGCCGAACCCGAAGCGCCGCATCGACGACGGCCTGGTGCTGCTCGGCGACCAAGAGCTGCCGGTCGTCGACCTGATCGCGGCCGTGCTGGTCCGGGTGCTCGACGAGTGGCACCGCGCGGTCGGCCCGGTCCGCCCCGAGACGACCCTGACCTGCCCGGCGACCTGGGGCGCGACCCGCCGGGGCCTGCTCGCCGAGGCCGCCGCCATCGCGGGCCTCGAGCGGGTCCGCCTGGTGGCCGAGCCGGTCGCCGCGGCAACCTACTTCGCCGAGGTGCTCGGCCGCGACGTGCCGATCGGGTCCGTCGTGGTGGTGCACGACTTCGGCGCCGGCACGTTCGACGCGAGCGTGGTGGCGCGCACCGCGGAGGGCTTCGAGGTGCTCGCCGTCGACGGCCGCGACGACATCGGCGGCCTGGACGTGGACGCGGCGATCGTCGAGCACGTCGGCAAGCTGGTCGCCGAGCGCGACGCGGCCGTCTGGCAGCGCCTCTGCGAGCCGGAGACGCTCGAGGACCGGCGCGCCAAGCAGCAGCTCTGGGACGACGTGCGGATCGCCAAGGAGCGGCTGTCGCGCATCCAGTCCGCCGACGTGGTGGTCCCGCTGCTCGACCTCGAGCTGCACGTGACCCGCGAGGAGCTCGAGGAGCTGGCCCGGCCGCTGCTGGAACAGACCGTACGGGTCACCCGGGACGTGCTGAACTGGGCCGACCTGCCGGACGGGCGCCTGGCCGGGGTCTTCCTGGTCGGCGGCGCGAGCCGGATCCCGCTGGTGGCGACGCTGCTGCACCGGGAGCTGGGCGAGGCGCCGGTCGCCATCGAGCAGCCTGAGCTGGTCGTCGCGGAGGGCAGCATCCTGGCGGACGCCGCGCTGCTGGCGACGGAGCCGGCCGCGCCCGGCCCGACGGCCGAGATGCGGCTGGTCTCCCGCGACGGCCCGGTCGTGCCGGCGCCGCGGGCCCCCTCGGTCGACGACATGGACACCGTGCCCTCGGCGAAGCCCGCGGAAGGCCTGCCGCCGCCGGCCGTCGACCCGTGGCCGGACGCGCAGCAGCACTGGGTGCCGGACCCGGACCAGACGGTCGCCTCCGAGCCGTCCTGGGACGTGCACGCGCTGCAGCACACCCCGACCGGCGCCGCCGCGGTCTCGGCGCCCGCCGCCACCCGGCCCCTGCCGGCCGCCCGAGCGACGAAGCCCGCCAAGCGGCCCGCCGCCCGCCCGGCCACCCCGTCGGTCGCCTCGCGGCCCGTCTCGCCCTCAGCGGTCGCCGCGCGGCCGGTGAAGCGGCCGGCGGCCGGCCGTCCCGCCCTCGTCGCCAAGCCGCGCCGCCGGCGTCGCGGCCGGGTGCTGCGCTTCCTCCAGGTGCTCCTGAGCATCGTTTTCCTGCTGGCGGTGCCGGCGGTCGCGCTGGTGGCGGCGTACAGCGTCAGCGCCGGGGTGCCCATGGACACGGCGGTGCAGCGACTGCTGGAGGAGTTGGACCGACTAAGAGGGTGAGTCTGGTTCATATTTTCCCACCGGCCCCGGTAGCGTGCTGACGAGGATCAAGCGGCGGGAGCTGGCATGTCGGAAATGATCGAGGGCCACGGCGGGGAACTGGCGCTGGCGGCGCTGCGGGCGTACGGGGTGACGGAGATGTTCACCCTCTCCGGGGGGCACGTCTTCCCGCTCTACGACGCCGCGTACAAGGCCGGATTCCCGATCTACGACGTGCGGCACGAGCAGTCGGCCGTGTTCGCCGCCGAGGCCGTCGCCAAGCTCCAGCGCCGCCCGGGCCTTGCCGTCCTGACCGCCGGTCCCGGCGTGACCAACGGCGTATCGGGCCTGACCAGCGCGTTCTTCAACGCCTCGCCGGTGCTGGTGATGGGCGGCCGGGCGCCGGCCTTCCGCTGGGGCTCCGGCAGCCTGCAGGAGATCGACCACGTCCCGCTGGTCGCGCCCGTCACCAAGTACGCCGCGACGGTCGCCGGCACCGACCAGATCCCGGCCGAGGTGGCGCGGGCGCTGACCGCGGCCCTCACCGCGCACCGCGGCCCGGCGTTCCTCGACCTGCCGCTCGAGGTGCTCTTCTCCAGCGAGGACGTCGCCGCGCCCGGCGCTCCCGAGATCCCGGTCGTGGAGCCCGACCCGGAGCACGTCGCCCGGGCGGCCGAGCTGCTGGCCGCGGCCGAGCGCCCGGTCATCATCGCCGGCTCCGACGTGTGGGGCGGCAACGCGATCGACGAGCTGCGCGCCGCCGCCGAGGCGCTGCAGATTCCGGTCTTCGCCAACGGCATGGGCCGCGGCGCGCTGCCGCCGGGCCACCCGCTCGCCTTCGCCCGGGCCCGGCGCCCCGCGCTCGACCAGGCCGACGTCGTCGCCGTCATCGGCACCCCGCTCGACTTCCGGCTCGGCTTCGGCGAGTTCGGCGCCGCGAAGGTCGTGCACATCGTCGACGCGCCGACCCAGCGCGCGGGCCACGTCGAGACCGCCGTCTCGCCGGCCGGCGACCTGCGGCTGATCCTCGCGGCGCTGGCCGACCACGCCGGCCCGCGCGCGGACCACAGCGGATGGATCGACGGCCTGCGCGTGGCCGAGGACGCCGGAAAGGCCCGCGACGCCGAGGCGATGGCCGCGGAGAGCGATCCGATCAAGCCGGCCCGGGTCTACGGCGAGCTGCGCAAGGTGCTGGCCCCGGACGCGGTCACCATCGGCGACGGCGGCGACTTCGTCTCCTACGCCGGCCGCTTCCTCGAGCCCGCCCGGCCCGGCACCTGGCTCGATCCCGGGCCGTACGGCTGCCTCGGCACCGGCATGGGCTACGCGATGGGGGCCCGGGTCACCTACCCCGACCGGCAGATCTGCGTCCTCATGGGCGACGGCGCGGCCGGCTTCTCGCTGATGGACGCGGAGTCGCTGGCCCGGCAGAAGCTGCCCGTGGTGATCGTGGTCGGCAACAACGGCATCTGGGGCCTCGAGAAGCACCCGATGCAGGCCATGTACGGCTACGACGTCGCCGCCGACCTGCAGCCCGGGCTGCGCTACGACCACGTGGTCGAGGCGCTCGGCGGTGCCGGCGAGACGGTGGAGAAGGCGTCGGAGCTCGGCCCGGCGCTGGCGCGCGCCTTCGACGCCGGCGTGCCGTACCTGGTCAACGTGCTGACCGACCCGGCGGACGCCTACCCCAGGTCGTCCAACCTGGCCTGAGTCGCCTACTCGTCGTTCTTCTCCAGCTCGCGCTCCCACTGGTCGAGCAGCTCGCGTTCGCGGCGGGTCCGCTCGGTGTCCATTGAGCGCAGGAAGTCCGGGTCGTCGTCGGGCGAGGTCGGCCGCGGGCCCGTCCGGCGGACCGGGCCGCCCTCGTGCGGCGGCGGCACCGGCCGTCCCCAGACGAAGTAGGCGAGCGGGCCGAGCAGGGGGATCAGCAGGATGACGAGCAGCCACAGGGCGCGCGGCATGTTGCGTACCCGATCGGCCGACAGCACGCCGATGAGCGCGAGCACCAGGAGCACGAGCTGCACCGCAGCGAGGACGACGAACAACCGGACCATTAGGCAATGATGACGCGCCGCAACCCGAACGGCGACGATCAGAGCATGACAAGCGCGGCGCCGAGCACGGCGAGGCTGACGGTGAGCGCCGCGTAGCTCGTGACGGTCCGCCGGCCGGGCCGCGGCGGGAGGGCGTTGAGGCCCCGCGCGCGCCGGTAGGCGAGGCCGACGAGGCCGGCCCAGAGCGCCATCGCGGTGCCCGCCGCGAGGAAGGTCCAGGCGCCGGCGCCGGGCACGAAGGCCGGCCGGGTCGCCAGCAGCGCCACCGCGGTCGCCGACAGCCCGGTCCGCCGCCAGGCCAGGCGGGTCCGCTGCGCGGAGGCGCCCGGGTCCGGATTCATGAGAACGCTTTGATCAGTACGGCGACGACGAGCAGCAGCGCGCCGAGCGCCACGATCAGGGCCAGCACCGCCGGGAAGCGCGACTTCGGCAGGTCGGTGCCGAGCCGCATGGCCCGCTCGGTGCGCGCCCAGTGGTCGACGGCGCGCAGCGCGACCACGCCGCCGAGCAGCAGCAGCGCCACCGCGATGCCCTCGCGCAGGTGGGGTATCGGCAGCGGCGGCAGGAACTGCGCGCACGCGAGCCCGCCGGCCAGCAGCGCCAGGGCGGTCCGGATCCAGGCCAGGAACGTGCGCTCATTGGCCAGCGAGAAGCGGTAGTCCGGCTTCTCGCCGACCATCGGGGTGTTCTGCGGGTTGAACCACTGGTCGAGCACGCCGCCGATTATCGACCAGCGAGGTGCACAAGGGGTGCCGGGGAGGCCGCCCAGAGTCCCCGCATCCGCGCGCTCACGCACGACTCCCGGGTCCGCCCACAGGTGCACCAGGCTCCCTCCGGACCGGTCGGTCGGTGCGGTGGGAGAGGATGGGGCGAACGCGCGGGTAACCCGCGCGGTACAGCGGTAATTTGGCCGGACATATCCAGGTACCCCCTTGATCCGACTGTAGCGATCTTGTGGTGGCTCTGGGTGAGGTGAGTCACTCTCGGTGGTGGAGACCCTTAAGCTACTGGCGGGTAACATCGCGAGAGGACAGAGCAGTTCCGGCTGCAGGCGTGCGTCCATCAACAGGAGGGTCGTCGAAGCGCGATGAACATCGTCGTACTGGTCAAGCAGGTACCCGACTCCGGTGCCGAGCGCACCCTGAGCGCGGGTGACAACACCGTCGAGCGGGCCTCGGCGAACAACGTCATCAACGAGATGGACGAGTACGCCATCGAGGAGGCGCTGAAGATCAAGGAGGCGCACGGTGGCGAGGTGACCGTCCTGACGATGGGCCCCGAGCGCGCCGCCGAGTCGATCCGCAAGGCGCTGTCCATGGGCCCCGACAAGGCCGTGCACGTGCAGGACGACGCGCTGCGCGGGTCCTGCGCCGTCGCGACCTCCAAGGTTCTCGCCGCCGCCCTCGGCACGCTCAACGCCGACCTGGTGATCTGCGGCGCCGAGTCGACCGACGGCCGCGTGCAGGTCATGCCGCACATGCTGGCCGAGCGCCTCGGCATCGCGGCGCTGACCGGCGCCCGCAAGCTCACCGTCGACGGCGCGCAGCTGACCGCCGAGCGGCAGACCGACGAGGGCTACGAGGTCGTCACCGCGGCCACCCCGGCCGTCGTCAGCGTGTGGGACACGATCAACGAGCCCCGCTACCCCTCCTTCAAGGGCATCATGGCCGCGAAGAAGAAGCCGGTGCAGACCCTGTCGCTCGCCGACCTGGGCGTCTCCACCGACGAGGTGGGCACCGCCGGCGCGACCTCCGCGGTGGTCGAGTTCGCGAAGCGGCCCGCTCGTTCGGCCGGCACCAAGATCACTGACGAGGGTACGGGCGGCGAGCAGCTCGTCGCGTACCTCGCCGCCGAGAAGTTCGTCTGAGAGGGGCTCACACCATGGCTGAAGTACTGGTCGTCGTCGAGGCCTCCCAGGCCGCCGGCGTCAAGAAGGTAACGCTCGAGATGCTGACCATCGCCCGCGCGCTGGGCTCGGTCTCCGCGGTCGTGCTCGGCGGCGTCGGCGCCACCGAGGCGTTCGCCGCCAAGCTCGGCGAGTACGGCGCCGAGAAGATCTACTCGGGCGAGGGCGAGGAGATCGACGGCTACCTCGTGGCGTCGAAGGCCACCGCCGTCGCCGAGCTGGTCAAGCAGGTCCAGCCCGCCGCGGTGCTGCTCGCCTCGACCCAGGAGGGCAAGGAGATCGCCGGCCGGCTCGCCGTCAAGCTCGACAACGGCCTGCTGACCGACGCGGTCGAGGTCGCCGCGGACGGCACCGCGACCCAGGTCGTCTTCGCCGGCTCGACGATCGTCAAGTCCAAGGTCACCAAGGGCCTGCCGATCATCACCATCCGCCCGAACTCGGTCACCCCCGAGCCGGCGCCGGCCACCCCGGCCGTCACCGCGCTCCAGGTCACGGCCACCGACGCGGACAAGCTGACCCGGGTCGTCGAGCGGGTCGCCGAGCAGAAGGGCTCCCGCCCCGAGCTCAGCGAGGCGTCGATCGTCGTGTCCGGCGGCCGCGGCGTCGGCAACGCCGACAACTTCAAGCTGGTCGAGGAGATGGCCGACCTGCTCGGCGGCGCCGTCGGCGCCTCCCGCGCGGCGGTCGACTCGGGCTACTACCCGCACCAGTTCCAGGTGGGCCAGACCGGCAAGACCGTGTCGCCGCAGCTGTACGTCGCCCTGGGCATCTCCGGCGCGATCCAGCACCGGGCGGGCATGCAGACCTCGAAGACGATCGTCGCGGTCAACAAGGACCCCGAGGCCCCGATCTTCGAGCTGGCCGACTTCGGCGTGGTCGGCGACCTGTTCAAGGTCGTGCCCCAGGCCGACGACGAAATCCGTAAGCGCAGGTAGGCGACGCCTTCCAGGCGGCCCGGCGGAGGCTTCCGCCGGGCCGTTTCGCGCTCCATCCAGCCGGACCGTTTCGGTTGACGCCTCAAGGCATAAGCTTCACGTTGATGGTTTACCTGGATCACGCGGCGACCACGCCGATGCTCGCCGAGGCGCTCGACGCATATGTCGCGGCCGCCCGCGAGGTCGGCAACCCGTCGTCCCTGCACGCCGCCGGCCGGCGCGCCCGCCGGCTGGTCGAGGAGTCCCGCGAGCGCATCGCCGCGGTGCTCGGCGCCCGCCCCTCGGAAGTGATCTTCACCAGTGGCGGCACCGAGAGCGACAACTTGGTGACCAAGGGCATCTACTGGGCCAGGCGGACCGCCGACCCGCGCCGCAACCGGGTGGTCGCTTCCGCTGTCGAACACCACGCCGTCCTTGACGCGGTCGACTGGCTCGGCGGCCACGAGGGCGCCGACGTCAGCCTGCTGCCGGTGGACGGGGCAGGCAGGGTCGACCCGGAGTCGCTGGCCGGCCTGCTCGCCGAGCACGGCGACGAGATCGCGGTGATCAGCACCCAGTGGGCGAACAACGAGGTCGGCACGGTCCAGCCGGTGGCCGAGCTGGCCCGGCTCGCCGCGGGCGCCGGCATCCCGTTCCACACCGACGCGGTGCAGGCGGTCGGCCAGGTCCCGGTCGACTTCGCCGCGAGCGGCGCCGCGGCACTGACCCTCACCGGCCACAAGCTGGGCGGCCCGGTCGGGGTCGGCGCGCTGCTGCTCGGCCGCGACGTCGTCGCGACCTCGCTGCTGCACGGCGGCGGCCAGGAGCGCGACGTGCGCTCCGGGACCCTGGACACCCCGGGCGTGGCGGCCTTCGCGGTCGCGGTCGAGACCGCGGTCAAGACCCAGCAGGAGTACGCGACCAGGGTCGCCGCCCTCCGCGACGACCTGGTCGAACGGGTACGCGCGGCGGTGCCGGACGTGGTGTACAACGGCGCCGCGGCGGACCGCCTGCCCGGCAACGCGCACTTCTCCTTCCCCGGCTGCGAGGGCGACGCGCTGCTGCTGCTCCTGGACGCGCAGGGCATCTCCTGCTCGACGGGCTCGGCGTGCTCGGCGGGCGTGGCGCAGCCCTCGCACGTGCTGCTGGCGATGGGCGCGGACGACGACCGGGCCCGCTCGTCGCTGCGCTTCACCCTGGGACACACCTCGACGCCCGCCGACGTCGACGCGCTGCTCGCCGCGCTGCCGGCGGCGGTCGAGCGGGCCCGCCGCGCGACGGCGTGGAAGACGCCCCGCTGACCCTTTCCTGGTCACCCCGGCACGGCGGATAGGCTGGGGTACGTGCGAGTACTAGCAGCGATGTCCGGCGGGGTCGACTCCGCCGTCGCCGCCGCGCGTGCCCGTGACGCGGGCCACGACGTGACCGGCGTGCACCTGGCGCTGGCGCGGAATCCGCAGACCTATCGGACCGGCGCGCGGGGCTGCTGCACGCTCGAGGACTCCCGGGACGCGCGGCGGGCCGCCGACGTCATCGGCATCCCGTTCTACGTGTGGGACATGGCCGACCAGTTCCACGAGAACGTCGTCGACGACTTCGTCGCCGAGTACGCGGCGGGCCGCACCCCGAACCCCTGCCTGCGCTGCAACGAAAAGATCAAATTCGCCGCGGTGCTGGACCGGGCCGTCGCCCTGGGCTTCGACGCGGTCGTCACCGGCCACCACGCCCGGCTCGGCGCCGACGGCCTGCTGCGGCGCAGCGTCGACATGGCCAAGGACCAGTCCTACGTGCTGGCCGTGCTGACCCGCGAGCAGCTCGACCGGGCGGTCTTCCCGCTCGGCGACTCGACCAAGGCGCAGGTCCGCGAGGAGGCGGCCGAGCGCGGCCTCGCCGTCGCCGACAAGCCCGACTCGCACGACATCTGCTTCATCGCCGACGGCGACACCCGTGGCTTCCTGGCCGCGCGGCTGGGCGAGGCGCCGGGCGACATCGTCGACTCCCGCACGGGGGCCGTCCTCGGCCGGCACGCCGGCGCGTACTCGTACACCGTCGGCCAGCGCAAGGGCCTGGACCTGCGGGTACCCGCGCCCGACGGCCGCCCGCGCTACGTGCTGTCGATCACCCCGAAGACCAACACGGTCACCGTCGGCCCCCGCGAGGACCTCGCGGTCGACCTGGTGACCGCCACCCGGCCGATCTGGCACGGCGAGCCGACGCCCGTCGAGTGCGACGTGCAGCTGCGCGCGCACGGCGAGGTGGTCCCGGCCGTCGTGACCGTCGGCCCGGACGGCCTGCGGGCCCGGCTGCACGAACCGGCCCGGGGCGTCGCGGCCGGCCAGGCCATCGTCGCCTACCGCCCGGACCCGGCCGGCGACATCGTGCTCGGCTCGGCGACCATCGCCGCCGGCGTCGCGGAGCAGGTCACCGCGGGTCTGGCCGGGCCGGAGCAAGGTGCCTGACTTTCCCTGGCCGTCCGGCGCGGCAACCGGGCTCGGCTCGCTGCCCGGCACCGACATCGCCGAGGCGCAGCGGCTGATCCTCGGCGAGCTGCCCGAACTGCCGCACCTCGCCGAGCTGCCGGAGCGCGGGCCGGGCGCCGACATGATCGGGCGGGGCGCGGGCCTGCTCGTCGAGCTGCCGGTGCAGCTCTACGTCGGGCGCTGGCAGATGGCGCCGCGCCCGGGCCGGGACCAGCGCCGCATCGCCGACCTGCTCGAACGCGATCTCGACCAGCTCACCGAGCAGGCCGACCGCTACGCCGGACCGATCAAGCTCCAGGCGCCCGGGCCGTGGACCCTGGCCGCGAGCCTCGAACTGCCGATCGGCGGGCGCATGTTGCGCGACCCCGGGGCGGTGCGCGATCTCACCGACTCGCTCGCCGAGGGGCTGCGCCGGCACGTCGCCGAGGTGCGGCGGCGTCTTCCGCGCGCGTCAGTGCTGCTTCAGCTCGACGAGCCGTCGCTGCCGGCGGTCCTCGGCGGACAGATCCCGACCGAGAGCGGGCTGAGTGCGTACCGGGCCGTCGAGGGCGCCGGTGCCGCGGCGGCGTTGCGGACCGTGGTCGGGGCCGTCGGGGTGCCGGTGATCGTGCACTGCTGTGCTCCGGCCGTACCGTTGCAGGTTTTGCGGGATGCCGGGGCCGCCGCCGTCGCGCTCGACCTAGGGATGATCAAAGATCTCGATCCGCTCGGCGAGGCCATCGAGGCGGGGCTCGGCCTGTTCGCGGGGGCCGTGCCCACGCGCCCGGCGCCCGGCTCGCCCCCGCCGACGTCGGCGGCGATCGCGGAGCGGGTGCGCACGCTGTGGAGCCGGCTCGGCTTCCCCGCGGCCCGGCTGCCCGCGCAGGTCGTGATCACCCCGGCCTGCGGCCTCGCCGGCGCCGTGCCGTCCTACGTGCGCGCGGTGCTGAAGGGCTGCCGGGACGCCGGTCGCCGTCTGGCCGAAGTCTGAGGGTTTCGACTGATTCGCGGGGCTCGGCCGGGCATCATGCACTCATGATTGGTCGCCTGGATGCCGTCGTCATCGACTGCCCCGATCCCCGTGCCCTCGCCGACTTCTACTGTGCGCTCCTCGGCATGCACGTCGTCCGGGACGAGGACGGGCGGGTGACCACCCGGACCGACTCGGACGCACCGAGCCTGGTGTTCCAGAAGGCGCCCGACCTGCTCCCGCCGGACTGGCCGGACCGGAACCGACCGCAGCAGTTCCACCTCAACGCGCGGGTGGGCGACATCGAGGCGGCGGAGCGGCGGGTGCTGGCGGCCGGCGGCAAGCGCCTGGACGGGGGCAGCGGCCGCTGCCGGGTGTACGCCGATCCGGTCGGCAACCCGTTCTGGCTGGTCTGGTGAGCTAGTCACCGCCTTGGCTACCCGCCGAGTGGGAACTCGCGGATCGTTCGCCAGCCGTCGGGCTGTCGCGTCCCGGCGATGAGGCGGACCGTGTCGACGGCCGCGCGGATCGGCAGGCACCGGGTGACCGCGTCGGCCGCCTCGGTCATGGCCGCTGCCGGCGCGTCGTGGCCGATGGTCAGGTGCGGCACGACGTCGGCGAACGCGCCCTCGTAGGGCGGTGCCTGGGGAAAGCGCCGCCAGATCGCGGTGGTGAGCGCGTGGAACGGCGCGTCCGGGGTCGGCGCCAGCCAGACCACCGCTTCGCCGAACCACCGGACGTGCGTGAAGTCGACTGTGAACCTCGGCACGGACGCGAGTGCCTCGCCGACCGCGGCCAGCGTTGCGTCGTCGAGGTCACCGGGCGCGAGGAACGGGTAGAGCACCGTGACGTGTGCCGGGATTCCCCAGCTCGTGGCCGTGTCCAGCGCCGCCCGCCAGCGGCTCACGGCCGGCTCTGCCTCCGGTACGGGCACGATGAGCGCGGTCTGCGTGGGCTGCATGACCGAAGTCTCCGGCCCGGCCCGGCCGTGGTCCACCCGATATCGGGCGCCTGCCTTCGGCGGATTGTCGGACCGGGCCGCTAACGTGCCGGTAGAGGTTCGAACACGGAGGTCTTTGCGGTGTCTGAGAAGCAGTCTGTCGAAGCGGAGGCCCGGCCGACCCCGGAGCAGGTGAGCGCGGCCGGCGCCGAGCCGACCGCGGCGGCCAGCACCCGGCACGCCGAGCTCAGCGACGAGCTGCGCGGCCATCAGTACCGCTACTACGTGCTCGACTCGCCGACCATCGCGGACGCCGAGTTCGACCGGCTGCTGCGCGAGCTCGAGGAGCTCGAGGAGCGCTATCCCGCGCTGCGCACCCCCGATTCCCCGACGCAGAACGTCGGCGGCTCGTTCTCCACGCTGTTCACCCCGGTCGAGCACGCCGAGCGGATGATGTCGCTCGACAACGTCTTCGACCTGGCCGGGCTGGCCGCCTGGTCCGAGCGCACCGAGCGGGACGCGGGCGGCGCGGTGCAGTTCCTCTGCGAGCTCAAGGTCGACGGCCTGGCGATCAACCTGACCTACGAGAAGGGCCGCCTGGTCCGCGGCGCGACCCGTGGCGACGGCCGCACCGGCGAGGACGTGACCTCCAACGTCCGCACGATCCGCGAGATCCCCGAGCGGCTGGCCGGCGACGACCCGCCCGAGCTGCTCGAGGTGCGCGGCGAGATCTACTTCCCGGCGTCCGCGTTCGCCGACCTCAACGCCGCGCTCGTCGAGCAGGGCAAGGCGCCGTTCGCCAACCCGCGCAACGCCGCGGCGGGCAGCCTGCGGCAGAAGGACCCGCGGATCACCGCGTCGCGGGGGCTGCGCATGGTCGTGCACGGCATCGGCGCCCGCACGGGGTTCCGGCCCGATTCGCAGTCACACGCCTACGCGGCGCTGAAGGCCTGGGGGCTGCCGACCAGCGACCGGTGGCGGCTGGTCGGGTCGATGGACGAGGTGCGCGACTACATCGCCTACTACGGCAAGCACCGCCACGACGTCGAGCACGAGATCGACGGCGTCGTGGTCAAGGTGGACTCGGTCGCCATCCAGGGCCGGCTCGGCTCGACCAGCCGCGCGCCGCGCTGGGCGATCGCCTTCAAATATCCGCCGGAGGAGGTCACCACCAAGCTGCTCGGCATCGAGGTCAACGTCGGGCGGACGGGCCGGGTGACCCCGTTCGCCGTGCTGGAGCCGGTGCGGGTGGCCGGTTCGACGGTGGCGCAGGCGACGCTGCACAACGCCCGCGAGGTCGAGCGCAAGGGCGTGTGGATCGGCGACACCGTGGTGCTGCGCAAGGCCGGCGACGTGATCCCGGAGATTCTCGGCCCGGTGATGGACCTGCGGCCCGACGATGCGCACGCCTTCGTGATGCCGACCGACTGCCCCGAGTGCGGCACGGCGCTCGCTCCCGCCAAGGAGAGCGACATCGACATCCGGTGCCCCAACACCCGGCACTGCCCGGGGCAGCTGCGCGAGCGCCTCAGCTACCTGGCGGGGCGCGACGCCCTCGACATCGAGGTGCTGGGCTACAAGGGTGCCCGCGCGCTCTACGAGTCGGGCGTGCTGACCGACGAGGGCGACCTGTTCGGCGTGACCGCCGACGACCTGCGGCGCTCGCCGTTCTTCGTCAACATGGACGGCAGCCTGGGCAGCAACGCGGTGAAGCTGCTGGAGAACCTCGAGGAGGTCAAGCAGCGGCCGCTGTGGCGGGTGCTGGTTGCGCTGTCGATCAGGCACGTCGGCCCGACCGCCTCCCGCGCGCTGGCCCTGGAGTTCGGCTCGATGGAGGCGATCGAGGCGGCGATCGAGGCGGACAGGATCGCGGAACTGTCCGCAGTGGACGGCGTCGGCACGACGATCGCGGAGAGCCTGCGCGAGTGGTTCGCGGTCGACTGGCACCGCGAGATCGTCCGCAAGTGGCGCGAGGCCGGCGTGAAGATGGCGGAGGAGCGGACCGACACCGGCCCGCGCCCGCTCGCGGGCATGACGGTCGTGGTGACCGGGACGCTGTCCACGCACACCCGCGACGAGGCGTCCGAGGCGGTCATGGGCCGCGGCGGCAAGGTGAGCGGCTCGGTCTCGAAGAAGACCGCCTTCGTCGTGGTCGGCGACAACCCGGGCAGCAAGTACGACAAGGCGCTCTCGCTGCGGGTGCCGGTGCTGGACGAGGCGGGCTTCGCGGTGCTGTTGGAGCAGGGGCCGGAGGCGGCCCGCGAGGTGGCCGAGATCGCGGAGGAGCCGGTCCGGGAGCCGCGGCGCAAGGCCGCGGCGAAGCCGGACCCCAACGAGTGAAATTGCGAGGGTTCCGCGTTCTGGCAGATATGCCGATTTGATAACGGCGAGTCTGTTTCGCGTAGTTTTGTCTACGTGGATCTATGGTGAGGAAGATCGTTCGGTCGACACCACCGTGGAGGTCGCATGGATGCCGCACAGCAGCGCAGCTCCATGCCGGGCGAAGGGCGGCGGTCCGCAGCGCGGTCCGTCTCGGCGCGGCGGGGTGCGGTAGTCGCCGTCGGCGGGGCGCTGCTCGTCGATCTCGTCCTGTGGGCGTTGCGGCCCGGGGTCTTCGCGGAGCTGCCGACCGGGTTCTGGGTCATGGCCCTGCTCGCCCTCGCGGCCGACGCGCGGCCCTACGTGGTCGCCGGCCGGCGGGCCAGCGCGGTCATCCTGCCGTCGATCTGCTTCACCTTCGGCATCGTCTTCGCCTGGGGATTCGTGCCCGCCGTCGCCGTGCAACTCGCCGCCCTCGCGCTCGCCTGCGTGCGGATGCGCGAGCCCGCCCGGCGCGTCCTGCACCTCTGGCTCCAGCACGTCGTCGCCCTGGCCGGGGCCGCCCTCGTCGCCGCGTTCGCCGGGCTGCACCTCGGCGCCGAGCCGCGCTGGGACGACGCGCTGCTCACCGTCGCCGCGGCCGCCGCGTGGATCCTCGGCCGCTACGGCACCGACGCCGTCATCGCCGGCCGGCCCGCCGCCCGGCGCGGGCGGCGGCGGATGCAGCGCTGGGGACCCGAGCTTTTCGCCACCGCCGCCCTGCTCCTGCTCGGGCCCGTCGTGCTCGCCGCCGCGCAGGTCGGGCTGGTGCTGGTTCCCCTCGTCCTGCTCGCGCTGCACGCCGTGCACCGCATGGTGCGCTCCAGCGGGGAGTGTGAGCGGGCCTCCCGGGTGGACGCGCTGACCGGGCTGCCCAACCGGCGCGCGCTGCAGACCTCGGTGGTGGAGGGGGGCGTGGGCCCCGGGTGGCGGCCCGCCCTGTTCCTGCTCGACCTCGACCGGTTCCGCACCGTCAACGACGCACTCGGCCACACCACCGGCGACCGCCTGCTGGTCGAGGTCGCCCATCGCCTCGCCGCCGCCGTGCCCGCACACACCCTCGTGGCCCGCCTCGGCGGCGACGAGTTCGCCGTGCTCGCCAAGCGCGTCGACGGCCCGGCCTCGGCCCGGCGGCTCGCCGGACACCTGGCCGAGGCGTTCGTCCGGCCCTTCGCGCTCGACGGCCTGCTCATCGACGTCAGCGCCTCCATCGGCATCGCCCTGCAACCCGACCGCGGCGGCGACGGCGCCGCGCTGCTCCGCCAGGCCGAGGCCGCCATGTACGACGCCAAGCAGCGCGGCGACCAGGTCGTCGTCTACGCCCGCGACGCCGGCCCGCACCCACCCGACCTGGCCCTGCTCGCCGACCTGCGCCGGGCCGTACAGGCCGAGCCCGGCACCGACCCGGCCGCCGACGGGATCACCCTCTACTACCAGCCGCAGATCGCCATCGCGACCGGCGAGATCGTCGGCGTCGAGGCGCTGCTGCGCTGGCGGCACCCGGCGCGCGGCATGGTCGGCCCCGAGGAGCTGCTCCGCGTCGCCGAGCACACGCCGGTCATGCGGCTGCTCACCAGCCGGGTGCTGCGCGAGGTGATCCCGCAGGTCGCGGCCTGGCACGCGGCCGGCCGGCCGCTGCGGGCCTCGGTCAACGTCAGCGTGCGCGACCTGCACGCGGCGGACATCGCCGACGAGATCGACGTTCTGCTGCGCCACCACGGCGTGCCGGCCGACCTGCTGCAACTGGAGATCACCGAGAGCGCGCTGATGGCCGACCCGCACCGGGTGCTGAACACCATCACCAGGCTGGACCGGATGGGCGTCGCCATCTCCCTGGACGACTTCGGCACCGGCTACTCGTCCCTTCAGCACCTGCGCCGGCTGCCGCTCGCCGAGGTCAAGGTCGACCGCTCTTTCGTGCTGGGCATGGCGACCGACCGCGGCGACGCCGCCATCGTGCGCTCGGTGACCGCCCTGGCCGACTCGCTCGGCCTGCGCGTGGTGGCCGAGGGCGTCGAGGACGAACGCACCTGGCGCCTGCTGGCCGCCGTGGGCTGCCACGCGGCGCAGGGCTGGTTCCACGCCCGCCCGATGCCAGCCCCGGACCTCGCGGAGTGGCTGATCCGCTACCGCCCCCTACGCCCCGGCCGCGGCGCCCTGGCGGTACCGGCACCGTGAGCGGTCCCGCCGCGCCGCGCGCCCGGCGTGGCGTCCTGACGCAGGCCGAGCGGTCGGACGGCGCGGTTATCCACAGACCAGGGAGCCGCCCGCCGCCGCACCCGCCCCTGGAAATAGACTCTCCAGGTCAGCGACATCCACCACCAAGGGGGCACGATGGCCGCCATCTCCCGCGAAGAGGTCGCGCACCTGGCGCGCCTGTCGCGGCTCGCCGTGACCGAGCAGGAGCTCGACCGTTTCGCCGGTCAGCTCGACGTCATTCTGCAGTCGGTCGCCCGGATCGGTGATGTGGCCGCTGAGGACATCCCGCCCACCTCGCACTCCGTGCCGCTGACCAACGTCTACCGCGACGACGTCGTGCAGCCGAGCCTCACGCAGGAGGCGGCGCTCTCGGGCGCGCCCGACTCCGCAGAGGGCCGGTTCCGCGTGCCGCGCATCCTGGATGAGGAGGAATGAGCATGACCGACGTCACCAGGATGACCGCGGTTCAGATCGCCGGACTGATCAGCAGCGGGGAGGCGTCCGCCGTCGAGGTCGCCACCGCGCACCTCGACCGGATCGCCGCCGTCGACGACCGGGTCCACGCCTTCCTGCACGTCGACCGGGAGGGCGCCCTCGAGGCCGCCCGCAAGGTCGATGAGCAGCGCAGCCGGGGCGAGGCGATCGGGCCGCTCGCGGGCGTGCCCGTCGCGGTCAAGGACGTGATCGCCACCAAGGGCGTGCCGACCACGGCCGCCTCGAAGATCCTCGAGGGCTGGAAGCCGCCCTACGACGCCACCGTCGTCGAGCGGCTGCGTGCCGCCGGCACGGTCATGCTCGGCAAGACCAACATGGACGAGTTCGCCATGGGGTCCTCGACCGAATACTCCGCATACGGGCCCACCAACAACCCGTGGGACCTCGGGCGCATCCCCGGCGGCTCCGGCGGCGGCAGCGCCGCGTCGGTGGCCGCCTACGAGGCGCCGCTGGCGATCGGCACCGACACCGGCGGCTCGATCCGGCAGCCCGGCGCCGTCACCGGCACGGTCGGCGCCAAGCCGACCTACGGCGGCACCTCTCGCTACGGCCTGATCGCCTTCTCGTCCTCGCTCGACACCCCCGGCCCGTGCACGCGGACCGTCGAGGACGCGGCCCTGCTCCACTCGGTCATCGCCGGCCACGACGCGCGCGACTCGACCTCGATCCCGCAGCCGGTCCCCGACGTCGTCGCGGCCGCGCGGCTGGGCGCGACGGGCGACCTGACCGGGGTCAAGCTCGGCGTCGTCAAGGAGTTCGCCGGCGAGGGCGCCGAGCCCGGCGTGATCGCGGCCTTCCGCGAGTCCGTCGAGGCGCTCGTCAAGCTCGGTGCCGAGGTCGTCGAGGTGTCCTGCCCGCACTTCGAGTACGCCCTCCCGGCCTACTACCTCATCGCGCCGAGCGAGGCCTCCTCCAACCTGGCCCGCTTCGACGGCGTGCGCTACGGCCTGCGCGTCGGTGACGACGGCAACCGGTCGCTCGAGGAGGTCATGTCGCTGACCCGCGAGGCCGGCTTCGGCCCGGAGGTCAAGCGCCGCATCATCCTCGGCACCTACGCCCTCTCCAGCGGCTACTACGACGCGTATTACGGCCAGGCGCAGAAGGTCCGCACGCTCATCACGCGGGACTTCACCTCCGCGTTCAAGAAGGTCGACGTGCTCGTCTCGCCGACCACCCCGTTCGTGGCGTTCCCGTTCGGATCGCGCACCTCGGACCCCTACCAGATGTACCTCGCCGACCTCTTCACGATCCCGACGAACCTCTACGGCGGCCCGGCCATCTCGGTGCCGTGCGGCCTGTCCGAGGGCCTGCCGGTCGGCTTCCAGGTGATGGCACCGACGATGGCCGACGACCGCATGTACCGCGTCGCGGCCGCCCTGGAGTCCGCGGTCGGCACCCTCACCCCGCCGGAACTCTGACCGACCGCGCCGGGCCGGCCCCTCGGGGCCGGTCCAGCACGGTGTTTGATCAGGCGGCGAGGCCGGGTGCACGTCCGGCCGGCCGGCGTCGGCGGTGCCCGAACGGGTCCTGACGAAAACACGTCGGCGTCGCCTACTAGGCTTGACTGGTTCAGTCCGGATACCCGCGCGACCTGGAGTTCATCGCATGAGTACGACCGTGCTGCCCTCGTACGAGGACGCGATCGCCCGTTACGAGCCGGTCATCGGCCTGGAGACGCACGTCGAGCTCGGCACGAACACCAAGATGTTCTGCGGCTGCCCGACCGTCTTCGGCGGGGAGCCCAACACCCAGGTGTGCCCGGTCTGCCTCGGCCTGCCCGGCGCGCTGCCGGTCGCCAACCGCGCCGCCATCGAGGCCACCATCCGCATCGGCCTCGCGCTGAACTGCGACATCGCCTCGTGGTGCCGGATGGCCCGGAAGAACTACTTCTACCCGGACATGCCGAAGAACTTCCAGACCAGCCAGTACGACGAGCCGCTCTGCGTGGACGGTTACGTCGACGTCCTGGTCGACGGCGAGACCGTGCGGATCGAGATCGAGCGGGTTCACCTCGAGGAGGACACCGGCAAGTCGCTGCACGTCGGCGGCGCCACCGGGCGTATCCACGGCGCGACCGAGTCGCTCGTGGACTACAACCGGGCCGGCATTCCGCTGGTCGAGATCGTCACCAAGCCGGTGCCGGGCATCGGTGCCAGGGCGCCCGAGGTCGCCAAGGCCTACGTGACGGAGCTGCGCGACATCATCCGCTCGCTCGACGTCTCCGACGTGCGGATGGAGCAGGGCTCGATGCGCTGCGACGTGAACACCTCGCTGAACCTGCCGGGCGAGGAGTGGGGCACCCGCACCGAGACCAAGAACGTCAACTCGCTGCGCTCGGTCGAGCGCGCGGTCCGTTCGGAGATCATCCGTCAGGCGATGCTGCTCAACGACGGCACCCGCATCTTCCAGGAGACGCGGCACTTCCAGGAGGACACCGGCGACACCCGCCCGGGCCGCTCCAAGGAGACCGCGACCGACTACCGCTACTTCCCCGAGCCCGACCTCGTGCCGATCGCGCCGGACCCGGCGTGGGTCGCGGAGCTCAAGGCGGCGCTGCCCGAGCTACCGAGCGTCAAGCGGGCCCGGCTCGCCGACGAGTGGGGCATCTCCGCGATCGACATGCAGTCGGTGGTCAACGCCGGAGCGATCGAGCTCATCGAGGCGACCATCGCGGCGGGCACGAGCCCGGCCGGCGCCCGCAAGTGGTGGATGGGCGAGCTCGCCCGCCGCGCCAACGAGACCGGCGTCGAGCTGGCCGAGGTCGGCGCGACCCCGGCACAGGTGGCACAGCTGCAGGGCCTCGTCGACGAGGGCAAGCTCAACGACAAGCTGGCCCGCCAGGTCCTCGAGGGCGTCGTGGCCGGCGAGGGCGACCCCGCCGCCGTCATCGCCGCCCGCGGCCTCGGCGTCGTCTCCGACACCGGCGCGCTCACCGCGGCGGTCGACGCGGCCATCGCCGAAAACCCGGACATCGCCGCCAAGATCCGCGACGGCAAGGTCGCGGCGGCGGGCGCGCTGGTCGGCGCGGTCATGAAGACCACCCGCGGCCAGGCGGACGCCAAGACGGTCCGCGAACTGATCCTCTCCCGCCTCGGCGCCTGACTCTCACCGATTCGCCCGCGCCGGTTCCGGCGTCCGGCTGGTCCGCCCGCCTGAGTCCGGGCCGAGCCGGGCCCAGGCCGTTCGCCTAGGGCGGTTCTGGCTCTTGGCTGGTTCGCCGGAAACGGCTCCGGATCACCTCCGGGGGAGCGGCTTCGGGTCGTCAGCGGCTTGGTGGGGGGCCGTTCGGGCGGATGCCCGGGGTCACGCCGTTGAAGACCGACGGGTTGGTGGTCGGCTCCGGGTCGGTGCCGATCACCTTTCGCTGCATCGTCACGTTCTGCTCGCCCGTGCCGCCCAGCTGGATGTCGTCGTAGGCCTTCAGCGCCTGGTTCTCGTCGAAGTACAGCACCGACATCATGAGCGGCGTCGGCTCGTCGTCCTCCAGGCCGCGCAGGCCCGCCCCGCCGGTCGAACCCTGCACCATCAGCCGGGTCTCCATCGGCGGCTGCGTCGCGATCGACGCGGACGGTGCCGGCGTCGGCGCGGCCGAGGGGGAGGCCTCGGGGAGCGGCACGTCCAGGGTCCTGACCTCGCGCTCGTGCAGGTGTCCGGCCAGCACCAGCGGCACCACGCCGGAGAGCGGCGGCGCCATGGCCGGGTCGTGCACCATCGCCATGCCCACCGTCGTCTTCGACTCCCGGATGGTCGTGGCCAACTCCTCGCCGCTGGCCAGCAACGGCGACACCGCGGAATCGTCCGCCGGGGGGTTTTCGCTCTTGTCGGGGGTGAATTCCGGGTCGCCGATGCCCGCGATCGTCAGGCCGTCGACGGTGACCATCGAGTTGTCCAGTACCTTCGCGTTCTTCTGCCGGGCGACCGCGGCCTGGATGGCCAGCGAGTCGTGGTTGCCCCGCACATAGATGTACGGCACCCCGAGCTGCCCGATCGCGTTGACGTACGACGTCTCGGCGCCGCTGCCCCAGTCGACGATGTCGCCCGTGTCGACCACGGCGTCGATGTCCCACTGCTTGACGACCGTCTCGATCACCCCCCACGAGCTCGGGTTCAGGTGCAGGTCGGAGACGTGCAGCAGCCGTGTCGTGTTGCCCGCGGGGTCGAAGACCGGCAGCGCCGAGACCGTGGTGTAGATGCGGCTGACGTTGCTGACGAGCTGCTGGAGCTGGTCGGAGTAGCGGCCGTAGTTGTCGGCGATGCGCCTCGCGTCACCGACCACCGCGGGCGCGTTGACCAGCAGGCCCTCGTAGCGGGGCTCGCTGATCGAGTCCGGGCGGATGGTGCCCGCGGCCAGGGCCAGACTGCCGCCGGTCACGACCAGCGCCAGGAGGCCCGCGGCGGCCACCCGGCGGATGTTGCGGAAGATCAGCGCCGAGAGGATCAGGGCGCACACGATCGCCGCGCCCATCGCGCGCAGCCCGAGCTGCAGCACGCCCTTGGTCACGTCGTCGACCGCCGACTGGCCCGCCGCGCTGATCGCCGTCGGGTCGTCGATCAGCGCCTCGGTGCGTTCCTGGTCCAGGGCGCCCAGGTCGACCTTGAGATGGATGGGGCCGTCGTGGCTGTCGAGGTGCAGCGAGCCCAGCGGTGGGATGTCCACCTCGGTGCCGCCCTTGATCGACGGGCTGATCGACATGTCCGCGCGGAACGGGCCGACGGCCACCTTCGACTGCGCGAACAGGCTTGTGCCGACGAAGACGCCGATGAGGCTGACGGCCAGCACGGCGGCCCAGATGCGGAGGCGGTGCACCCACGGGCGCGCCCAGGTCCGGCGCACCGCGGCGGCCGCGACGGCGTATCTCTCGTTGATGGTCATCGGCTCACCTGCCCCCCGTGTGCCGGTTGTCAGACGTTAACTGCGGCCGGCGCCGCCGTCTGAGAACACCAGCCGGATGATCATGTCGTCGTCCGGGCCCGGTTCTCCGCCGTCCTCCTGGTTGGAGGTGCTTACCCAGAACGAGCCGTCCGGCGCGGCGATCAGGCCGCGCAGTCGTCCGTACTCGCCCTCGAGCAGCGCGTGCGGCCGGCCCAGCAGGGTTCCGTTGCCGGTGACGTCGACCATCCACAGCCGCTGGCCCTGCAGGCACGCCGTCGCGATCATGCTCTCCAGTACCGCGACGCTCGAGCAGTACGAGTCCTCGATCGGCCAGCTCACGAGGGGGTTGGTGAACTTCGCGTCCGTGCCGTCGCCGTCGACGGCGGGCCAGCCGTAGTTCTTGCCCTTCTGGATCAGGTTCAGCTCGCCCTTGATCTTCTGACCGGACTCGCCGGCGTACATCCTCTTGCCCGCGTCCCAGGCTATGCCCTGCACGTTGCGGTGACCCGACGACCAGACCGGCGAGTCCTTGACGGGGTTGCCCGGTGCCGGCTTGCCGGCGGCGGTGATCCGCAGGATCTTGCCGCCGAGGCTCTTCGGGTTCTGCGCATTCGTGCCGGCGGTGGTGCCGTCGCCGGTGGTCACGTACAGGAAGCCGTCGGGGCCGAAGGCGAGCTGGCCGCCGTTGTCGTTGCGCGAGCGGGGGATGCCGGTGAGGATCGGCTGCGGCTTGCCCTTGAGCTTGAGCTTGGCGACCCGGTTGTCCTTGGCCGTCGAGTAGTAGACGAAGACGGTCTCGTCCCGGTCGAACTTCGGGGACACGGCGATGCCGAGCAGGCCGCCGTCGCCGCCGGGCTCCGGCTCGGAGAGGCGCTGCACCTCGACGACCTTGAGGCCCTCGGCGTCGGTCTCGGGGCCGACCCGCAGGATCCGGGCGGTGTCCCGCTCGGTGACCAGCGCGCCCCCGTCCGGCAGGAACGCCATCCCCCACGGCACCTCGAGGCGCTTGGCCAGAACCGTGACGGCCGCGGCGCGCTCGGCGGCGCTGTCCGGCCCGGCCGAGACGGACGGGGTGGGCAGGTTGGGCGGCTGGCCGGCCACGTCGGGGTCCGGCGGACCGAAGCTGCACGCGGTGGTCAGCGCCAGCACGGCGGCCAGCGTCAGGGCACCCAGCGTCACGGCACCCGTGCGGACCCCGGGACTGCGCTCGATCACACCGGCCTCCTCGTTTCCGGTCCAGGGTAGCCGGGACCCTTCTGAAGCCCCGATCGATCTGGTACGCGAGAAGGGGCACCCGGACCCCGCTTCGCGTTAGTTTGGGGCGGTGAGGGTCTGGATCGCCCATGAGCAGGGCCGCGAGCTCCTCGGCGCGCTGCCGGCCGGTGTGGGGGTCGAGGTCTGTACCGACGCCGTCAGCCTGCCGTCCGATCCGGCGGGGGTCCGGTTCTGGGTGCCGCCGTTCATCGCGCGGGTACGGGAGTCCGAGCTGCTGCCGAAGCTCACCGGCCTGGAGGTCGTCCAGCTGCTCTCCGCAGGGGCGGACAACTGGGTCGGCCGGGTGCCGCCCGGCGTCCAGCTCTGCGACGCGCGCGGGGTCCACGACGCCTCGGTCTCGGAATGGGTCCTCGGCGCCGTGATCGGCGCGCTGCGGGGGTTCCCGGCCTTCGCCCGGGCGCAGGAGCGGGGGGAGTGGGCGCCGGGCGGCGTCACGCCGGCGGCCGAGCTGACCGGCCGGCGGGTGCTGATCGTCGGGGCCGGGTCGATCGGCCGGGCCATCGAGGAGCGGATGGCGCCGTTCGGCGTGACGGTCACCCGCGTCGCCCGTACCGCCCGCGCCGAGCGGAGCGTGCACGCGGTCGGCGAGCTGGCCGCGCTGCTGCCGTACGCGGAAGTGGTCGTCCTGGTCGTGCCGTTGACCGAGCGGACCCGGGGCCTGGTCGACGCGGCGTTCCTGGCCGCGCTGCCCGACGGCGCGCTGCTGGTGAACGCCGCGCGCGGGCCGGTGGTGGACACCGGTGCGCTGCTCGCCGAGCTCGCCTCCGGGCGCATCTCGGCGGCGCTGGACGTCACCGACCCGGAGCCGCTGCCCGCCGATCACCCGCTCTGGCGGCTGCCGAACGTGTTCATCACCCCGCACGTCGCCGGCACCGTGGCGGGGCTGCTGCCGCGGGCCTATCGCCTGGTCGGCGACCAGCTACGCCGGTTCGCCGCCGGAGAGCCGCTCGTCAACCGGGTGGTCGACGGCTACTGAGCCGTCGGCGCCGTCCAGCCGCTGCCCGCCGGCCGCGATCACGGCCGGCAGGTTGGCCGAGGTGACCCCGGTCAGCCGGATCACCTTGCCGTCCGTGAGCAGTGCCGAGACCCGCCGACGGTCGTCCGGCGCCAGCTCGGCGACCCGGGACCAGGGAATGTCCGTAGTGCCGAAGAGCGCACGGACCCGCAGGCCCTCGGCGTCCACGTCCGTGCCCGCCCGCACGGCCCAGACCAGGACCGCGAGGGGAATCAGCAGGATCGGGGCCAGCTGCCAGCGCGCACCCGCGAACGGGAGCGTGCCGACCAGCGCGATCAGGGCGGCGACGATGAGGGCGCCGGACTTACGGACGCGCAGGACGGGCTTTCGGCTCACGTTCCTCATCCTCGCACCCGCCGAACGCGGCATTCCTGTCGGACCTCCCGCGCATACTGCTCGCCATGACCGACCTACTCGCCATCGGCACCAAGAAGGGCCTCCTGCTGGCCATCAGCGACGACGACCGGCAGAGCTGGAAGATCGGCTCCGTGCACTACTCCGGGCACTCGATCTACGCCGTCGCGATCGACACCCGTCGCGCCGTGCCCCGGCTCTTCGCCGGTATCGACAGCTCCCATTTCGGCCCGAGCGTCGCGATCAGCGACGATCTCGGCGAGACCTGGCAGGAGCCGGAGAAGGCGCCGCTCGCCTTCCCGGCGGACACCGGCGCGGCGGTCGAACGAGTCTGGCAGATCGTCCCGGCCACCGGCGACGTCGTCTACGCCGGCGTGCAGCCCTCGGCGCTGTTCCGCTCCGAGGACGGCGGCCGCACCTATGAGCTGGTCCGCGCGCTGTGGGACCACCCGCACCGGCCCGAGTGGGGCGCCGGCTTCGGCGGCCAGGCGATCCACACGATCCTTCCGCACCCCGACGACCCGCAGCGGGTGCTCGTCGCGATGTCCACCGGCGGCGTCTACCGCACCGCCGACGGCGGCGCCTCCTGGGCACCCTCCAACGAGGGCATCAAGGCCTACTTCCTGCCCGACCCGTGGCCGGAGTTCGGCCAGTGCGTGCACAAGGTCGCCCGCGACGGCGCCGACCCGGACCGCTTCTACGCGCAGAACCATCACGGCGTCTACCGCTCGGTGGACGGCGGCGGCACCTGGCAGACCATCGCGGACACCCTGCCCGCCGACTTCGGCTTCCCGATCGTCGCGCACCCGCGCCGCGGCGGGATGGTGTGGAACTTCCCGCTGGTCAGCGACGGGCAGCGGGAGCCGGTCGACCAGCACTGCCGGGTCTTCCGGACCGCCGACGGTGGCGACACCTGGCAGCCGCAGCAGGCCGGCCTGCCGACCGAGCCGTTCCACGTGTGCGTCCTGCGCGACGCGATGTGCGCCGACGACGCGGAGCCGGCCGGCGTCTACTTCGGCACCCGGTCGGGCGAGGTGTTCGCCAGCCGCGACGAGGGGGAGACCTGGTCGACCGTGGCGGCGCACCTGAGCGACGTCCTCTGCGTCCGGGCGGCGACGTTCTGATGCCCACCCTGCTGATCCCGGGCGTGCTGCGGGCGGAGGCGGGCGGCGCGGCGCGGCTCGAGGTGACCGCGCAGGGCTCGCTCGGCGCGGTGCTGGACGAGGTGCGCGACCGGTGGCCCCGCCTCGAGCGCCGAATCCGCGACGAGAGCGGGACGCTGCGCCGCTACGTGAACGTCTTCGTGGACGGAGAGGACTGCCGCCGCTCCGGCGGCCTGGCGGCGGCGGTCCCGCCCACCGCGGAGATCCAGGTGATCCCATCGGTGGCCGGCGGCTGAGGACGGGAAGGCGGTGGGGTGCTAGATCTTTTCGTCGGATTGCCGTTTGATCGTCCATAGCCGACGATCGGGACGTGCGGAGTGTCAACTCGCGCACGTAACCTGTCCGGGGGAACGATCGTTACCCGGATTGGGTGCGGTGAGCCCCCTTCGCCGTCGCCTACCCCCCAAACCCAAAGACACGCAGAGGATCACTCCCCCCGTGGCAGTGCGGCTCCCAGCGCGTACCGGCACCCGGCATCACCGGGTGGCGTTCCTGGTCGCGCCGGTCGTCGGCGCTCTGGTGCTGCTCGCCGCGCTGGCCGGTTCCGTGCCCGGGCGGGCCGCCCTGGCGATCGGGGTCGGCGGCGTCGCGCTCTGGGCCGCCGTGGTGTTGGTCGCCGCGGCCCTGGCGATCCATCACCGGGACGGCACCTTTGCGGCCTGTCGCGGTGCGGGCTTCCTGGGCATGGGTGCCCTCGCCACCGGGGCGACCGCCGCCCTGCTCTACTTCGAGCCGCGCGGTCTCGGCGCTCTTCTCGCGGTCGGGGTCGGCCTGGTCACCGTGCTGTTCGTGCTCGGCACGATGCTGCTTCCGGGCGCGGCCACGTCCACCGCGGTGCGCCTGCGCCGGGCGTTCGACGGGCTGGGTCTGGGCATCGCGCTCGGCTTCGCCGCGTACCTGCTCCGGCCGCTGCGCGACACCCCTTACGCGACGCTGGCCTGCACGTTGTGCGCGGCGACGGGCATCTCGATCGTCACCGTCGTCGTGCTGCGGGCCCGCCTGCACCGGCCGGCGGCGCTGCGCTGCGGCGCCGGCGCGATCGTCGTTCTCGTCGCGCTGTCCACGGCGGCCGATCTGGCGCTCTGGGGCTTCGACGGCTGGATCGTCGCGCTCTTCGGCCTGCCGATCGTCGCCGGGCTGGGGCTTGCCGCGGAGGGTGGATCCCGGCGGAGCGCGCCGGTGTCGATCAGCCCTCGCGAGCAGGACCTGTACCTCTCCGGATATCCGTTGCTGGCGGTGCCCGCGGGGATAGGCGTGCTGGCCGCCCTCTATCACCTCCTCGCCGTCGGGACGTTCGACCAGGTCGCGATCGTCCTGGGCATCACGATGGTCGCCGTCCTGACGATGCGCGAGCTGCTGGTGGTCAGCGACATCCGGCGTTACACCGGGCAGCTTCGGACCAAGGAGGCGCACTTCCGGTCGCTGGTCGCCGGGGCGACCGACCTCACCCTGGTCCTGGACGACAAGCTCACGGTCCGCTGGCAGTCCCCGGCGGCGGCCCGGCTCTTCGGGCTCGCGGACTCGGAGGTGGTCGGCCGCACGTTCATCGAGCTCATCCACCCGGAGGACGCCGCGAGCGCACAGGCCGGCATCGACGCGCTGCTCGCCGGCGAGCACGACGACGGACCGCCCGCGCTGCTCAGCGCCCGGCTGCGCGACGGCCACGGCGTCTGGCGCGACACCGAGTCCACGGTGGCCGACCAGCGGTCGGTGCCCGAGGTGGCGGCCCTGGTGGTGCACGTCCGGGATGTCGGCGAGCGGCGGCGCCTCGAGCGGACCCTGCACCAGCTCTCCTACACCGACCAGCTGACCGGGCTGGCGAACCGGCGGGCGCTGATGCGCGACCTGCTCGAGTACCGGCGGCGGGCCGGGCAGCAGGGCACGGTCCTGGTGATCGACCTGCACGGGCTCGCGGAGATCAACGACAGCAAGGGCCGGGAGACCGGCGACGCGGTGCTGATCGAGGTGTCCCGGCGCATCCGCAGCCTGCTCGCCGACGGTGACGTCGCGGCCCGGCTCGGCGGGGACGAGTTCGCGGTGCTCACGGCGGACGGCGCGGTGCTGGCCTACGCGCTGGCCACCCGGATCGTGACGCTGCTGATGGAGCCGTACCGCCTGCCCGGCACGATCGTCGAGCTGCACACCAGCGTCGGCCTGGCGGAGCTGGCCGGCGGCCGCGACTCCGAGGAGGTGCTGCGCCACGCCGACCTGGCCCGCAGCCGCGCACGCCAGCTCGGCCGGGACCGCGTCGAGTGGTACGACCCGGACGTCGAGATCCAGCTGCACCGCCGGATGGACCTGGAGCGCGAGCTGCTGGGCGCGGTCGAACGCGGCGAGCTCGACCTGGTCTTCCAGCCGGTGGTCTCGCTGCGCGACGAGCAGCCCGTCGGCGTGGAGGCCCTGCTGCGCTGGCGCCACCCGAAGCTGGGCACGATCCTGCCGGCGGAGCTGCTGCCGATCGCCCGCGCGGTCGGCTGCACGGCCGAGCTGGGTGAATGGGTGCTCGACGCGGCCTGCCGGCACCTGTCGGGCTGGACCGGCGGCAACAGCGAGTACTGGCTCTCGGTGAACGTCGCGCCGCGCGAGCTGCTCACGGCCCGCTTCCCGGAGCGGGTCGCGGAGATCCTGGACCACCACGAACTGCGGCCGGAGCGGCTCGTCATCGAGGTGCAGGAGACCTGGGTGGCCGAGGACGTGCCGGCGATCGTCGCCTCGCTCGCGGGCCTGCGGAAGCTGGGCGTGCGCGCGGCGCTGGACGACTTCGGGGCGGGCCAGGCGTCGCTGTCCCACCTGCGGCGCCTGCCGGTCGACATGCTCAAGCTCGATCAGGCGCTGGTCAACTCGCCGGCCGAGCAGCCGGTGGGCCCGGCGGTGATCGACGTGGTGGTCAGCCTGGGGCGCCGGCTGGGGCTGGAGATCGTCGCCAAGGGTCTCGAGAGCGCGGAACAGATCGAGCGCGCCCGGCGCGCGGGCTGCATGTACGGCCAGGGTTTCGCCCTGGCCAGGCCCGCGCCGGCCGAGCGCATGGAGGCTTACCTGGACACCCACCGCCCCTGAGCGGTACCGGGCGGGCTGGGTCAGGAGTCCCGGGGTGGGGCGGTGCTGCCGCGGGGGGTCAGGTGTGCCGTGCCCTCCTCGACGTCCTGCACCGGTTCGCCGGCGATGGCCGCCAGCAGCTGGCGGGCCGCGTGCGCGCCATACGCCGCGATGTCCCTGGTCAGCGCCGTCAGTGGCGGATGCACCAGCGAGCACAACGGCGAGTCGTCCCAGGCCACGATGGACAGGTCGCCCGGCACGGACAGGCCCATCTCCTGCGCGACGGACAGGCCGGCGACGGCCATCACGTCGTTGTCGTAGATGATCGCCGTGGGCCGTTCCGCGTTGATGAGCAGCCGGCGGGTCGCCCGGCCGCCCTCCTCGCCCGTGTAGTCGGACGGCACGGTCACCGCCTCGCTGAGCCCCAGCGCGGCGCACACCTCCGTGAACGCCCTGGTCCGGGTCTGGGTGTGCAGCAGGTCCGGCAGACCGCCGACGCGGGCGATGCGCCGGTGCCCCAGCGCCATCAGGTAGCGGACCGCCTCGGTGATCGCGCCGGCGTCGTCGGACCAGAGCTGGGGCACCTTGCCGGTGTCGCCCGGCCCGCCGATCACCACGGCCGGCAGCTGCAGCTCGTTGAGCACCGGGATGCGGACGTCGTTCTCCCGTAGGTCGGTGACGAACACGCCGTCGACCCGGCGCTCGCCCCACCAGCGGCGGTACACCTCGGTCTCGGTCTGCGGAGTGGCCACGACCTGCAGGGTCAGCGCGAACGACCGGGCCGCGAGCTCCTGCTCGAAGCCGCTGATCAGGCCCATGAAGAACGGTTCGATGCTCAGTATGCGGGCGGGCCGGCACAGGGTGAGCCCGACGGCGCGGGAGCTGGCGCCGGAGAGGGCGCGGGCCGCGCTGTTCGGGTTGAAGCCGATCTCCTCCGCGATGGCGACGATGCGCCGGCGGGTCGCCTCGGAGACGCCCGGCTGGCCGTTGAGCGCGTACGACACGGCTCCCTTGGACACGCCGGCCCGGCGGGCGATGTCGGCGATCGTCGGCCGTTTCACTCGGGTGCCCCTCTCTGCAAAGAACCCATCCTCCGGCACCAGCCGCCGTCGGGAAACGGTCGCTCTGCAAGGGCTGCCAGAACGGCGCTGGTGGAGCGCTCTCACGCTACCTCGCGCCGCTTTGGGTCTAGCCAGCACGGATGACTTGATCGGTTAAGTGTTGCAGACCACTGGCCGTGGCGTAAACCTGCTGTAGCCCCGTGGCCGAAATAACCCGGTTTACGAGCGCTTACATCGGTTGAATACGCGACGTGTCACGAACGCGAAACACAGTCTTGACACGCCGTGAGGCGCGTCATACGGTCACGTCACTTATCCGGTTCAGTAAATTCTTTCGACAACATTCCCCTTGGGTGGAGGAGTAATGGAACGGTTCGCCAAGCGGGGCGTGGCGCTTGTCGCCGCCGGACTCGCCGGGGCCCTGGCACTTACCGGTTGCAGCGGAGAAAGCCTGGAGGGCGGCGGCAACAAGGCCGCCGAGGGGCAGACCACCCTGACGGTCAACTTCTGGGGCGACATGGGCCTCGACGCGCTCAAGGCGGCGTACGAGAAGGACCACCCCAACGTCAAGATCGTGCTCAACTCGGGCGAGTACAACGCCCAGCACGAGGACCTGCAGAAGAAGCTGGTCGCCGGCACCGGGGCGCCCGACATCTCCGCGGTCGACGAGGGCTTCATGGTCCAGTTCCGCGGCCAGGCCGACAAGTTCGTCAACCTGCTCGACAAGGGCGCGGGGTCCTACGAGTCCAAGTACCTGCCCTGGAAGTGGCAGCAGTCGAAGTCGCCCGACGGTGCGGCGCAGATCGGTCTCGGCACCGACGTCGGCGGCCTGGCCATGTGCTACCGCTCCGACCTGTTCAAGGCGGCGGGCCTGCCGACCGACCGCGAGTCGGTCTCCGCCCTCTGGAAGACCTGGGACGAGTTCATCGCCACCGGGGCGAAGTACACCAAGGCGACCGGCAAGAAGTTCGTCGACTCCGGCACCAACCTGTTCAACCCGGTGCTGGCACAGCAGCCGGTCGGCTTCTACGACACCTCCGAGCAGCTCCAGATGGAGGGCGGCCCCAAGGTCGCGTTCGACGTCAGCATGAAGGCGATCGACGCCGGCATCTCGGCCAACCTCGCCAGCTTCCAGCCGAACTGGGACCAGGGCTTCAAGAAGGACCAGTTCGCGGTCCTCGCCTGCCCGGCGTGGATGCTCGGTCACATCCAGGAGACCGCGCCGGACCAGAAGGGCAAGTGGGACATCGCCGCGATCCCCGGCGGCGGCGGTAACTGGGGCGGTTCCTGGTGGACCATCCCGAAGCAGGGCAAGAACGTCGACGAGGCCTACAAGTTCGTCGAGTGGATGGTCCAGCCGGCGCAGCAGATCGAGATCTTCAAGACGGTCGGCAACCTGCCGTCGCAGCCCGCGCTCTACAAGGACCCCGCGGTGCTGGACTACAAGAAGGAGTTCATGAGCAACGCGCCGACCGGCCAGATCTACGCCGCGACGGCCGAGGCTCTGCAGCCGCAGTACCTGGGCAAGAAGAACGGCCCGACCCGGGTCGAGGTCGAGAACGTGATCACCCGAGTGCAGCAGGGCTCGCTCAAGTCGAGTGCGGCGTGGGCCGAGGCGGTCAAGGCGGCCGAAAAGGCAGCCGCTTCCTAAAAGCGAAACGACGGCGGGGCGGCCATCATGGCCGCCCCGCTGCTCCCTGGAAGGAGTGGCCGTGTCCGTGACACACAGCGCGCCGCCGACCTCGGCGACCGAGCCGGCGCATCACCGCAAGCCGAAGTCCGGGTACAAGAGTCGCAACTGGTTGCACCGCTTCGACAACAAGCGGGTGCCGTACCTGATGATCTCCCCGTTCTTCCTGCTCTTCGCCCTCTTCGGGCTGTTCCCGATCGTCTTCAACGGCATCGTCGCGATGCGCAACTGGCGCCTCGACGATCCGGCCCAGGACGGCTGGGCCGGCTTCGCCAACTTCGAGCGGCTCCTGCACGACGAGGACTTCTGGAACGCGCTGGTCAACACGTTCGGCATCTTCGTCCTGTCGACCGTGCCGCAGCTGCTGATCGCGCTGGTGGTGGCCAACCTGCTCAACCGCCGACTGCGCGCGAACGCGTTCTGGCGCGTCGGCGTGCTCCTGCCGTACGTGACGCCGGTCGTCGCGTCGACGCTGGTCTTCGCCATCATCTTCGCCCGGGACAACGGCATGGCGAACTGGCTGCTGTCGCTGGTCGGCTTCGGCGAGGAGGCGCCGCTGGACTGGCGCGCGTACAAGTGGAGCTCCTGGATCGCCATCGCCACGATGGTCAACTGGAAGTGGATCGGCTACAACGCGCTGCTCTACCTGTCGGCGATGCAGTCCATCCCGAAGGACGTCTACGAGGCGGCGGCCGTCGACGGCGCCGGACCCTGGCGGCAGCTGTGGCGCATCACCGTGCCGATGATCCAGCCTGTGCTGGTCTTCACCGTCGTCCTGTCGACCATCGGCGGCCTGCAGCTCTTCAACGAGCCGATGCTGTTCGAGGAGAACCCCGCGGCGGCGTCCGGCGGCTCCGACCACCAGTGGCAGACCATCGCGCAGCTGATCTACAAGGTCGGCTGGAAGGACCTCAACCTCGGGTACGCGGCCGCGATGTCGTGGGCGCTGTTCCTCATCATCCTCATCATCGCCGCCCTGAACGCCGCGGCGACGAACCGACTCGGAGGGGGACGGCGATGACCGCGACCGCAACCCGGCCCAGAAAGCGCAGCCTGAAGAACATCGGCCGCGCGCCGCAGGACACCCGCGGCAGCTGGCACACCTATCTCGGGCTCGTCGCGTTCCTCGCGTTGTCGGCCTTCCCGCTGTACTGGATGTTCGTCATCGCCACCAGCGACGACGAGGCGGTCTCGCAGATCCCGCCGTCGGTGGTGCCCGGCGACCAGCTGATGGAGAACCTGCACGAGGTCTTCACCATGCAGCAGGTCTACTTCGCCGCGTCGCTGATCAACAGCTTCCTCGTCGCCGCGGCGGTGACGGCGTCGACGCTGTTCTTCTGCTCGATGGCCGGCTTCGCGTTCGCCAAGCTGCGCTTCCCCGGCCGCGACAAGCTGATGATCGTCGTGATCCTCACCCTGACGATCCCCAACCAGCTGGGCATCGTCGCGCTCTACATCCTGATGGGCAAGTTCGGCTGGAACGGCACCCTGATCTCGGTCATCGTGCCGTTCCTGGTCAGCGCGTTCGGCGTGTTCTACATGCGCCAGTTCATCATGCAGGCGGTCCCCGACGAGCTGGTCGAGTCCGCGCGGATGGACGGCGCGCTCACCATGCGGGTGTACTGGAGCATCGTGCTGCCGGCGATCCGCCCCGCGCTGGCCGTGCTCGGCCTGCTCACGTTCGTCGCGACGTGGAACGAGTTCCAGTGGCCGCTGATCCAGCTCAACGGCACCGCGTTCCCGACCTCGATGGTGGCGCTCTCCGACCTGGCCAGCGGAAACTACGTCATCTACCGCCGGGTGCTCGCCGGCGCGTTCGTCGCCACGGTTCCGCTGCTCGTGCTGCTGCTGCTGGGCGGGCGGCAGATCGTGCGAGGGATCATGGAAGGCGCTGTCAAGTCCTGATGAGGAGAACCGTGACCTCGTACCGAGCCCTGCACGACGGCTGGGCGGTCACCGGCGGCGACGTGGACAGCGTCGCCGCCACGGTGCCCGGCTGCGTGCACACCGACCTGCTCGCCGCGGGACTGATCGACGACCCGTACCTGGACGAGAACGAGAAGAAACTCGCCTGGATCGGGCGCACCGACTGGGTCTACGAGACGGTGTTCCAGCACACCGGCGGCGGCCGGACGGACCTGGTCTGCGCCGGACTCGACACCGTCGCCACGGTCATCCTCAACGGCGTCGAGCTGGGCCGCACCGCCAACATGCACCGTGGCTACCGCTTCGACGTCCGCGACGTGCTGCGCGAGGGCGAGAACCAGCTCCGGATCCGCTTCGGATCCGCGTACGCCTACGCGCAGGCGCAGCGGGACCGGCTCGGCGACCGGCCGAACGCCTACCCCGAGCCGTTCAACTTCATCCGCAAGATGGCCTGCAACTTCGGCTGGGACTGGGGCCCGACGCTGGTCACCGCCGGCATCTGGCAGCCCATCGGCCTGCAGAGCTGGTCGGTCGCGCGGCTGGCCGAGGTGCGCCCGCAGGTGACGGTCGCCGACGGCACCGGCCTCGTCGAGGTGCGCGTGCGGCTGGAGCGGGAGACCCCCGGGCCGGTCACCCTCACCGCGACGGTCGCCGACCGGCGCGTGGCGGTGCAGACCGAGGGCGACGAGGCCGTGCTTTCCCTCACCGTCGAGGATCCCCGGCTCTGGTGGCCCCGAGGGTACGGTGACCAGCCGCGTTACGACCTCGACGTGACCCTGGCCGGGCCGGACGGCGAACCGCTGGACTCCTGGGCCCGCAAGGTCGGCTTCCGTTCGGTGCGCCTGGACACCACGCCGGACGCCGGCGGTAGCGCGTTCACGCTGCTCGTCAACGACGTCCCGGTGTTCGTGCGCGGGGTGAACTGGATCCCCGACGACGTCTTCGCCAACCGGGTCACCCGGGACCGCCTCGCCGCGCGGTTCGCGCAGGCGGTCGACGCGAACGTCAACTACCTGCGGGTCTGGGGCGGCGGCCGGTACGAGTCCGAGGACTTCTACGACCTCGCCGACGAGCTCGGCCTGATGGTGGGGCAGGACTTCCTGTTCGCCTGCGCCGCGTACCCGGAGGAGGAGCCGTTCGCCACCGAGCTGGCGGCCGAGGCGCGCGAGAACGTGGTGCGGCTCTCGAGCCACCCCAGCCTGATGATGTGGACCGGCAACAACGAGAACATCTGGGGCCACGCGGACTGGGACTGGATCGAGGCGCTCGGCGACCGCTCCTGGGGCGCCGGCTTCTACTTCGACGTGCTGCCGCGCATCGTCGCGCAGGAGGATCCGAGCCGGCCGTACTGGCCCGGCAGCCCGTACTCGGGCCGCGACGACCTGCACCCGAACGACCCCGCGTACGGGACGACGCACGTCTGGGATGTCTGGAACACCGACGACTACCTGAAGTACCGGCAGTACCGGCCGCGGTTCGTCGCGGAGTTCGGATACCAGGCGCCGCCGGCGTACGCGACGCTGCGCCGCGCGATCTCCGACCAGCCGCCGGCCCGGGACTCGCCGGGCATGCGGGCACACCAGAAGGCGATCGACGGGGACCTCAAGCTGCAGCGCGGCCTCGACGCGCACCTGCCGCCACCGCGCGACTTCGACGACTGGCACTACCTGACCCAGCTCAACCAGGCCCGGGCGCTGTCGACCGGAATCGAGCACTTCCGGTCGCTGCGGCCGTACTGCATGGGCGCGATCATGTGGCAGCTCAACGACTGCTGGCCGGTGACCTCCTGGGCGGCGGTCGACGGCGACGGCCGCAAGAAGCCGCTCTGGTACGCCCTGCGCCGCTCCTACGCGCCGCGGCTGCTCACCGTGCAGCCCCGCGACGGCGTGCCGGCGCTGGTGGCGGTCAACGACTCGGCGCAGCCGTGGCCGCTGTCGGCGACCGTGTCCCGCCGTACCCTCGCGGGGGTCGTGGAGGCCGAGGTCGCGGTCGGCGCGACCGTCGCGCCGGGCTCGGCCATCGTCCTTCCGCTGCCCGCCGAGGTCGGCGCGGCCGGCGATCCGGCGCAGGAGCTGCTGGTCGCGACCGCCGATGAGCACCGGGCCTGGTGGTTCTTCGCCGAGGACAAGGACATCGACTGGCCGCAGGCGAAGTTCGACGCGACCTTCGAGGCGGTCGGCCCGGACGCACGGGTGAAGATCACCGCGCACAACATCCTGCGCGACCTGGTCCTACAGCCGGACCGCCTCGACCCGGCAACCGAGGCGAATGACGCGGTGGTGACGCTGCTACCTGGCGAGCAGGCGACGTTCATCATCCGGGGAGGTGCCGGTTTGGAACCGACGGCCCTAACCACGCGGCCGGTCCTGCGCTGCGTCAACGACCTGGTCTGAGAGGACATTCTTCTCTTACGCGGGCAGTAGCTCGATCTTATGCCGGCACGAAGCTTTGTGCGGGTCAGGCCCGGCGAGCGCGCTGCGGGCTGATTCGCGGGAAGGCGGGGCGCGGCGGCCCGTCTTTGCGTAGTTGCGCCAGCAGGCGTTCGGCGGCCGAGGGGAGGAACGGGCGTAGTTCGTCGGCGACGACCTGGCAGATGCCGAGTAGTTCGGCGAGGACGGGGGTCGGGTCGGCCAGTTTCCAGGGCTGTTGTGCCTCGATCAGGCGGTTGCCGCGGTCGACCTCGGTGCACATGGCGTCGGTGGCCGCGCGGAAGTCCGCCCGTGCCAGCGCGGCGTCGATGCGCGTGCCGAGGTCGGAGTCGACGGCGGGTGCGACGCCGTGGCGGCGTGCCAGGGTCAGCGTGCGGTTGAGCAGGTTGCCGATGCCGCCCGCGAGGTCTCGGTCGGCGCGCTCGACCAGGCGCCGCTCGGTGAAGTCCGTGTCGCCGACGGGTGCCGGCTCGCGCAGCAGCCACCAGCGCAGCGCGTCGACGCCGTACCGGTCGGCCAGCGCGACCGGGTCGACGGCGTTGCCCGCGGTCTTGGAGAGCTTCGCGCCGTCGACGGTCAGATAGTCGTGCACGAAGATCGCCGTCGGCAGCGGCAGCCCGGCGGAGAGCAGCAGCGCGAGCCAGTAGACGGCGTGGAAGCGCACGATGCCCTTGCCGATCACGTGCACCCGCTCATCCGACCCGGCCCACCACTGCCGGTAGGCGGCGCCGTCGCCGAGCGCGGTCACGTAGTTGGCCAGCGCGTCCCACCAGACGTAGACGACCTGCTCCGGATCGCCGGGCACCGCGATGCCCCAGCCGCCGGCCCGCGCCGCCGGCCGCGAGACGCTGATGTCGCGCAACCCGGAGCGGACGAACGCGAGCACCTCGTTGCGCCGGGCGGCGGGCTCGACGCGAACCCGCCCCGACTCCAGCGCGTCGAGGATCCGCCCCTGATACCGCGACAGCCGGAAGAACCAGTTGGTCTCCGCCACCGCCTCCGGGGCCGCCGGATGCTCCGGGCAGGCGGCGGCGTCCAGAAACTCCTCGCAGCCCGCGCAGTACCGCCCGGTGTACTCACGGCGGTAGAAGTCGGCCGCGGACCTGCGCCACAGCGCGGCAACCCCCGGCGCGTGCCGCGGATCGGAGCCGGTCCGAATGAAGTCGTCGAACGACAACTCAAGCGGGCCGCGCAGCGCGGCGAACCGGTCGGCGTTCGCCGTGACGAACGCGGCGACATCGACGCCGGCGGTCCGTGCCGCGGCAACGTTCTTGAGCGCGTTGTCGTCGGTGCCGGTAAGAAACCGAACGTCCTCCCCGCGCAGCCTCCGGTGCCGGGCAAGCACGTCGGCCTGCACTAGCTCAAGCGCGTGACCCAGATGCGGCGCCGCATTCACATACGGGATCGCGGTAGTGACGTAGAAGGTCATGTTCACTCCTGCGCCCCGCCCCGCCGGTCGTCCCCGCACGAAGGCAGGGACTTGATCGGTGGTGACTAACGCACGCCGAACGGCCCCGCGAGGGGGCGCATCATCGACCGGCGGCATGGCTGCATGCGGCTCATGCTCCCAGCACGTCCGGCGCCGGGCGAGCCGTTTCCGCGCGGCACCTGCGGACCGGCCCGGCGCGATTGCAGTCTCCACTGACCGAAACCGGCGAGGTGCGTCCGCTTGACCCACCACCCACCCCGGCCCGCCCGACCAAACCCCCTACCGCGCCCACCGCGCGGCAGCCAGACCACCCACCGCAAGGTGCACGCAAAAGCCCACCCAAGCACCCACCAGCGAGGAACCAACACCCCACCGCAACAGACCCCCGAGCAAGGGTGGGGCGAATCCCACCCCCGACCCGGCGCAGGCCGACACCCGCGAATCAACCCGCAGCGCGCTCGACCGCCCTGACCCGCACGGAGCTTCGTGCCGGCGAACGGTCGAGCTACTGCCCGCGTAAGGGAATAGGGTTATTCGGGAACCTTGCGGTAGGCGCCATCGCTTGCGCTGGTTGCCATTGAGGCGTAGGCGCGCAGCGCCGCCGAGACCGGCCGCTGCCGATCGGTCGGAGTGTAGGGCTTGGGCCGGCGCTCCTCCGCGTGTCGCCGCTGCGCCAAATCCTCGTCGGTGACGTTCAGGTGGATGGTTCGGCCGGGGATGTCGATGGTGATCTCGTCGCCGGTTTCGACCAGCGAGATCAGGCCTCCGGAGGCCGCCTCCGGGGAGACGTGGCCGATGGACAGGCCCGAGGTGCCGCCGGAGAAGCGGCCGTCCGTGATCAGCGCGCAGGCCTTGCCCAGCCCGCGGCCCTTCAGGAACGACGTCGGGTAGAGCATCTCCTGCATGCCGGGGCCGCCGCGCGGTCCCTCGTAGCGGATGACCACGACGTCGCCGGCGACGACCTGCTTGCCGAGGATGCCCTCGACCGCCGCGTCCTGGCTCTCGAAGACCCGGGCCGGGCCGCTGAACTTCCACAGCTCCTCGGCCACGCCGGCGGTCTTCACCACGCAGCCGTCGGGGGCCAGGTTGCCGAAGAGGATCGCGAGGCCGCCGTCGACCGTGTATGCGTGCTCGACCGACCGGATGCAGCCCTCGGCCGGGTCCGTGTCGAGCGTGGCCCACCGGTTGGTCGTGGAGAACGGCTGGGTGGTGCGGACGCCGCCCGGCGCCGCGTGGAAGAGCTCCAGCGCCGCCTCGCTCGCGTTGCCGCTGCGGATGTCCCACTGCTGTAGCCAGCTGTCCAGGTCGGGGGAGTGCACCGAGCGCACGCCGCGGCGCAGCGCGCCGCCACGGTCCAGCTCGCCGAGCAGGGCGGGGATGCCGCCGGCCCGGTGCACGTCCTCCATGTGGTACTTCGGGCTGTTCGGGGCGACCTTGGCCAGGCAGGGCACCCGGCGCGAGACCGCGTCGATGTCCGTGACGCTGAAGTCGATCTCGGCCTCGCGGGCCGCGGCCAGCAGGTGCAGCACCGTGTTCGTGGAGCCGCCCATCGCCACGTCGAGGGCGACGGCGTTCTCGAACGCGTCCCGGCTCGCGATCGAGCGCGGCAGCACGGACTCGTCGTCGTTCTCGTAGTACTGCTTGGCGATGTCGACGATCAGGGCGCCGGCGCGCTCGAAGAGCGCCTTGCGGGCGGCGTGGGTGGCCAGCGTCGAGCCGTTGCCGGGCAGGGCCAGGCCGATCGCCTCGGTCAGACAGTTCATCGAGTTCGCGGTGAACATGCCGGAGCAGGAGCCGCAGGTCGGGCACGCGGAGCGTTCGATGGTGTCGAGCTGCGCGTCGGTCACGTTCTCGTTCGCGGCGGCGCTCATCGCGTCGACCAGGTCCAGCTTCTCGTGCACCACGCCCTCGATGGCGACGGTCTTGCCGGCCTCCATCGGGCCGCCGGAGACGAACACCGTCGGAATGTTCAGCCGCAGCGCGGCGATCAGCATGCCGGGGGTGATCTTGTCGCAGTTCGAGATGCAGACCAGGGCGTCGGCGCAGTGCGCGTTGACCATGTATTCCACGGCGTCGGCGATCAGCTCGCGGCTGGGCAGCGAGTAGAGCATGCCGCCGTGGCCCATCGCGATGCCGTCGTCGACGGCGATCGTGTTGAACTCGCGGCCGATGCCGCCCGCCTCGAACACGGCGTCGGCGACGAGGCCGCCCATGTCCTTGAGGTGGACGTGGCCGGGTACGAACTGGGTGAAGCTGTTGGCGATCGCGACGATCGGCTTGCCGAAGTCGTCGTCGGTCATGCCGGTGGCGCGCCACAGGGCGCGCGCGCCGGCCATCGTCCGTCCGTGGGTCGAGGTCCGGGAGCGCAGCTCAGGCATTCCTACATTCTGCCACCGCGGGTAAGGACCGCACGGCCGCCGGGCGGTGCCGCGTCCACAGCGCGGGATGGTGATCGTGAGTTTCGGTTCGAAACCGGTCGATCGGTCCACCTCCCGAAATGGCCTCCGGTACGGCAGAGTGTTCCCGTGCACTCACCGTCCGGCGTGGAGCTGGCCGGGCTGGCGAGCCTTCTGGTCGCGGTCCCGGCCGTAGCGCTGCTGGCCAACTCCGGTCGGCGGCACACCGGCGCCGCCCGCCGTGCCCACCTGCTGCTCGCCGGGGGCGCCGCGATCACCACGGCCGCCGCGCTGGCCGGCCTGCTCAGCGACCTCTTCCTGGCGCAGCGCCCGGCGCAGCTCGGCTCGGCCGTCGCGGTCGCGATGGCCCTGGGCACGTCCACGCTGCTGGCGGGCACGCTCGTGCTGCCCGGCGCCGCGGAGAACGCCGGCGCGGCCTGGCGGCACCTGCTGGACGGGCTCGTCGTCGGCGCGGGGCTCTGGTTCGTCGGCTGGGTGCTGCTCTCCGAGCCGACCCGGATCCTCGGCGACCACACGCCGAAGCCGGGCGTGTCCATCCTGCTGCCGGCGGCCATGGCGGCGGTCGCGACCGGGCTGACCGCGGTGCTGGCCATGCACGCGCACCGGCCCCGGCACATCACGGTCCGGGTGGCGGCCGGCGTCACGCTGGTCGCCGTCGCGGCGACCGCCCTCTCCAGCGGGATCTGCCGGAGCTGGCCGGGCATCGTGCTGCTCGGCGCCGTGCTGCTGCCGGGCGGGCTGGTCGTGGTCGCGCACGCGGTCAAGATCGCCGACCGGCCGGTCGAGGTCACCGGCGACATCACCCAGCGCAACACCGGGTACGCGTTCGTGCCGATGTCCGCGATGGTCGGCGCGCTCGGCTACCACCTCGCCGCCGGCGGCGTCTTCGACGTGTTCGGCTTCCTGGGCTTCAGCGTCGAGGGCTTCGCCCTGGTGGCCCGGCAGTACCTGGCGCTGGCCGACGTGAAGAGCTACACGCTGCAGCTGCGCCACCGGGAGTCGCACTTCCGGGAGCTGGCGCACACCGACCCGCTGACCCGGCTGGCCAACCGCCGCGGCCTGGTCCGGGCGCTGCGCGAGCCCTCGGGGCGGCGGGAGCGGTCGCGGGTGCTGATCGGCCTGGACCTGGACGGCTTCAAGAACGTCAACGACATGCGCGGGCACGACGTCGGCGACGCCGTGCTCGTCGAGGTCGGCGAGCGGCTGCGCGCCAACCTGCGCGACGGCGACGTGGCGGCGCGGCTCGGCGGCGACGAGTTCGCGGTGCTCATGTGGGCCACGCCCGAGGAGGCGATGCTCGCCGGCAAGCGCCTGCTCGCGGTGCTCGGCGAGCCCTACGACACCGAGGACGGCTCGGTCTTCCTGTCCGCGAGCGTCGGCGTCGCCGGCTCGCCCGAGCCGGGCGACACGGGCGAGCTGATGCGCGACGCCGACCTGGCGCTGCGCTACGCCAAGCAGCGCGGCAAGAACCGGGTCGAGCGCTACCAGCGGCGCTACGACGAGCTGCTGCGCCGGCACAGCGTGCTGGAGAACGAGCTGCGCCACGCCATCGAGCGCGAGCAGCTGCGGCTGGTCTTCCAGCCGGTGGTCGCGCTGCCCTCGATGCGGCCGGTCGGCGCCGAGGCGCTGCTGCGCTGGCACCACCCCGAGCTGGGCGCGGTCCGGCCCGACGAGTTCATCCCGGTGGCCGAGGAGTCCGGGCTGATCAACATGATCGGCTCCTGGGTGCTGGACCAGGCGTGCGAGCAGCTGTCCCAGTGGCTGGCCGTCGGCCACGACGTCTGGGTCTCGGTGAACCTCTCGCCCAAGGAGCTGCACGCCGCCGACTACGCCGGCCAGGTCGCCGGCGTGCTGCAGAAGTACGGCGTGCCGGCGCAGCGCCTGGTGCTCGAGGTGACCGAGCACGCCGTGGCGACCGACATGGACGAGCTCATCCGGCGGCTGTGCGAGCTGCGCTCCACCGGGGTGCGGATCGCGCTCGACGACTTCGGCGCCGGCTACTCCTCGCTCGGGCAGCTGCGCAAGCTGCCGGTGGACATCCTGAAGATCGACCACGCGCTGGTCGCCGAGCCGGAGTCGCGGACCGGCACGGCCGCGCCGCTGGTCGACGTCGTCGTGCGGCTCGGCCACCGGCTCGGGCTCGAGGTGCTGGCCGAGGGGATCGGCTCGCCGGCGCAGCGGGCGATCGTCGAGGAGGCCGGCTGCCGGCTGGGGCAGGGCTCGCTCTTCGGCTGGGGAGTGCCCGCCGAGCACCTCGAGGCGCAGCTGGAGACCGCCCGGTCCTCCGGCTCCCGGCCGGTTCCGGTGCAGCGCGCCCGCCCGGTGACCAAGCCCAGCGCGCCCGCGCGCAGTCAGGTGATCATGCTGGGCCCGGGGATGCGGCAGCTCAGGGCGCTGCTGCCGACCGATCCGGCCTTCTCCGACGGGGAAGTCTCGCGGACGGGTGACCAAGATGTGAGATCAGTTGACGCACCCCGTGAGATGGGGCAGTCTTAGCCGCATGTGCTTGTCGCCCCGAGTACTTATGTGAGCGCACTGCTCCTCATGAGCAGTGCGCTAGGTCCCGTGCTTTGGCACGAGGACCTTTTTTGTTGCTCACGCACGGGGACGAACCGGCCCGCCCATCCCGAACGAAGGTCTGAATCGCCATGACGAGACCCACACCCGAGACCCTCGCCAACCGTGCCACCCCGGCCACCGTCGCGGCGGCTGCCGGCGCCCCGGCCGTAGTCACGGTGTCACCGACCCCCGCCAGCGGGGCCGGTTCGCTCGTGCGGTCGCTCGAGGCGCTCGGCGTCGAGGTGGCGTTCGGCATCCCCGGCGGCGCGATCCTGCCCGCCTACGACCCGCTGTACGACTCCAAGGTCCGGCACATCCTGGTCCGCCACGAGCAGGGCGCGGGACACGCCGCCACCGGGTACGCGCAGGCCACCGGCAAGGTCGGCGTCTGCATCGCCACCTCCGGCCCCGGCGCGACGAACCTGGTGACGCCGATCGCCGACGCGTACATGGACTCGGTGCCGATCGTCGCGATCACCGGCCAGGTGGCCCGGCCCTCGATCGGCACGGACGCCTTCCAGGAGGCGGACATCCAGGGCATCACGCTGCCGATCACGAAGCACAACTTCCTGATCCAGACGCCCGACGAGATTCCGCAGATCATGGCGGAGGCGTTCCACCTCGCCGCCTCCGGGCGGCCCGGGCCGGTGCTCGTCGACATCCCCAAGGACGTGCTGCAGGCGGCGACCACGTTCTCCTGGCCGCCCACCCTGGACCTGCCCGGCTACCGGCCGACGCTGCACCCGCACGGCAAGCAGATCCGCGAGGCGGCCCGGCTGATCGCCGCCGCCAAGCGCCCGGTGCTGTACGTGGGCGGCGGCGTGCTCAAGGCCGGCGCGACCGACGGGCTGCGCAAGCTCGCCGAGCTGACCGGCATGCCGGTCATCACCACGCTGATGGCGCTCGGCGCGTTCCCCGACTCGCACCCGCAGCACCTGGGCATGCCCGGCATGCACGGCACGGTCCCGGCCGTCTACGCCCTGCAGAAGGCGGACCTGCTGGTCACGCTCGGTGCCCGCTTCGACGACCGGGTCACCGGCAAGCTCGACTCGTTCGCGCCGGAGGCGAAGGTCGTGCACGCCGACATCGACCCCGCCGAGATCGGCAAGAACCGGCACGCGGACGTCCCGATCGTCGGCGACGCGCGGCACGTCATCGACGAGCTGATCGCGGCCGTCTCGGCCACCGCGGGCGGAACGGCGGCGTACCAGTCCTGGTGGGCGCAGCTCGACGACCTGCGCAAGCGCTACCCGCTCGGCTACGACGAGCCGACCGACGGCACCCTCGCGCCGCAGTACGTGATCGAGCGGATCGGCGAGCTGGTCGGCCCGGACGCGGTCTACGTGGCCGGCGTCGGTCAGCACCAGATGTGGGCCTCCCAGTTCATCAAGTACGAGAAGCCGGGCACCTGGCTCAACTCGGGCGGCGCCGGGACCATGGGCTACGCGGTGCCCGCCGCGATGGGCGCCAAGGTCGGCCGCCCCGACACCCAGGTGTGGGCGATCGACGGCGACGGCTGCTTCCAGATGACCAATCAGGAGCTCGCCACCTGCGCGCTGGAGGGCATCCCGGTCAAGATCGCCGTCATCAACAACGGCAACCTGGGCATGGTCCGGCAGTGGCAGACCCTGTTCTACGAGGGCCGCTACTCGAACACCGAGCTGGGCACGCACAAGCACCGCATCCCGGACTTCGTGAAGCTCGCCGAGGCGCTGGGCTGCGTCGGCCTGCGCTGCGAGACCAAGGCCGAGGTGGACGCGACCATCAAGGCGGCCCTGGAGATCAACGACCGGCCGGTGGTCATCGACTTCACGGTCGGCAAGGACGCCATGGTCTGGCCGATGGTCGCCGCGGGCACCAGCAACGACGAGATCATGTTCGCCCGGGACGTGCGCCCGAGCTTCGACGAGGACGACCTCTAGGCGGATGGGAACTACCACCATGAACAAGCACACGCTGTCCGTGCTCGTGGAGAACAAGCCCGGCGTGCTCGCCCGGGTCTCGGGACTCTTCTCGCGGCGGAGCTTCAACATCGATTCGCTGGCGGTCGGCGAGACGGAGAACCCGGACGTCTCCCGCATCACGATCGTGGTCAACGCCGACTCCTCACCCCTGGAGCAGGTGACCAAGCAGCTCAACAAGCTGGTGAACGTCCTGAAGATCGTCGAGCTGGACCCGCAGCAGTCGGTGCAGCGCGAGCTCCTGCTGGTCAAGGTGCGGGCCGACCGCACGGTGCGCGGGCAGGTCCTCGAGACGGTCGAGCTGTTCAGGGCCAAGGTGATCGACGTCGCCCCGGACACCCTCACGATCGAGGCGACCGGCAACCCCGACAAACTGGACGCGCTGCTGCGCGACCTCGAGCCGTACGGCATCAAGGAAATGGTCCAGTCCGGGCTGGTCGCCATCGGCCGCGGCTCGCGCTCGATCACTACCGGCCCCGCCCTGCGCGCGGCCTAGTCACCAAGAAGATTGAAAGGGAAGTCATGACCGCGGAAGTGTTCTACGACGACGACGCCGACCTGTCCATCATCCAGGGACGCAAGGTCGCCGTTATCGGGTACGGCAGCCAGGGCCACGCCCACTCGCTGTCGCTGCGCGACTCGGGCGTCGACGTGGTGGTCGGCCTCAAGGAGGGCTCGAAGAGCCGCGCCAAGGCCGAGGAGCAGGGCCTCAAGGTGCTGACCCCCGCCGAGGCGTCCGCCTGGGCCGACGTGATCATGGTGCTGGCCCCGGACACCGCGCAGCGGAAGATCTACACGGAGTCGATCGCCCCGAACCTGACCGCCGGCAAGGCGCTCTTCTTCGGCCACGGCCTCAACATCCGCTTCGAGCTGATCAAGCCGCCGGCGGACGTCGACGTGGCGATGGTGGCGCCGAAGGGCCCGGGCCACCTGGTCCGCCGCCAGTACGTGGACGGCAAGGGCGTCCCGGCCCTGATCGCGGTGGAGCAGGACGCGACCGGCGGCGCGCAGGCGCTGGCCCTCTCGTACGCGAAGGCGATCGGCGGCACCCGCGCCGGGGTCATCAAGACCACCTTCAAGGAGGAGACGGAGACCGACCTGTTCGGCGAGCAGGCCGTGCTCTGCGGCGGCACCGCCGCGCTGGTGCAGACCGGCTTCGAGGTGCTCACCGAGGCGGGCTACGCCCCGGAGATCGCCTACTTCGAGTGCCTGCACGAGCTCAAGCTGATCGTCGACCTCATGTACGAGGGCGGCATCTCCCGGATGCGCTACAGCGTCTCGGACACCGCCGAGTTCGGCGACTACGTCTCCGGCCCGCGCGTGATCAACGCGGAGACCAAGCAGGAGATGAAGCGGATCCTCGGCGACATCCAGTCCGGCGAGTTCACCCGCCGGCTCATCGCCGACGACGAGGCCGGCGCGCCGGAGCTGAGGAAGTACCGCGAGCAGGGCGCCGAGCACCCCATCGAGGTGACCGGTAGGAAGCTGCGCGGGATGATGAGCTGGGTCGACCGGCCGATCACCGAAACGGCCTGACCTTTCGACGCCGGTAAGCACGCCGGGTCGGTGCGCCGCAAGGCCGCCGGCCCGGCGTTTTTACGTGAGCAATCGACTACCTGAAACGTCGGCGTTACCTCCCGCTTACCGAAACGGCGTCGTCATAGAAATGTGTACTGTTCGGACGCCGCCGGGCCGACGGTAGGCGGTACATTCCCGGTATGCGACTGGCTGATTCTTTCCGGAGTGAGCGCTTCGGCGCGGTCCGGATTCATGAGCTGCAGAGGGTGATCGAGCTTGACTCGAGCGCCGAGCAGGATGCCGGCCAGCCCAGTCTTTCGGCTGGTAGTCGGGTCGTGCCGTCCGAAGCATTACGCGCCGTCGAGTCGCAAATGGTAATCGTGGTCCCCTGCATGAATGAGACGCGAAGCGTCGTCGAAGGAGTACTCTCCGGAATTCCACACGACTGTCTCATTGTGTTGGTCTCCAACAGCGACAAGCTGCCGGTGAACCTATACGAGAGCGAGGCGCAGACGCTCGAGCAGTTCTGCCGCCTGGCCGGCCGGTCCGCGGTCAGCGTCCATCAGAAAGACCCCGGACTAGCGGCCGCATTCAAGGCCGCGGGTATGGAGGAACTGATCGGCGAGGACGGCCTGGTCCGTTCCGGCAAGGGCGAGGCGATGCTGATCGGCATGGCCCTGGCCGCGATGACCGGCCGCCGCTACGTGGGCTACGTGGACGCCGACAACTACGTGCCGGGCGCCGTCCACGAGTACTGCAAGGCGTACGCCGCCGGGCTGCACCTGGCCGACAGCCCGTACGCGATGGTCCGGATCTTCTGGCACTCCAAACCGAAGCTGCGCGACGGCCGGCTGTTCTTCAGCCGCCGCGGCCGCAGCTCGGAGATCACCAACGAGTGGCTCAATCGCTTCCTCGCCGAGTATTCCGGCTTCGGCACCGAGGTGATCGCGACTGGCAACGCCGGCGAGCACGCGATGAGCCTCGACCTGGGCCTCAAGCTGCGGCTGGCCGGCGGCTTCGCCGTCGAGCCGTACGAGTTCATGGACCTCTTCGAGCAGTTCGGCGGGGTGTTGGAGTCCGACAGCCCGGACGTCATGAGCTGCTCGGTGCCGGTGTTGCAGATCGAGACCCGCAACCCGCACTTCCACGACAACAAGGGCGAGGAGCATGTGCAGGGCATGCGGATGCAGGCCCTGAACGTCGTCTACCACTCGCCGGTGACCCTGCCCGCGGTGCGCCGGGCGATCATCGACTTCATGGTGTCGCAGGGCGCGCTGGAGATCGGCCAGGAGCCGCCGCGCGAGCGGGTCTACCCGCCCGTCGGCGGCCTCGACCTGGAGCTGCTCTACGACGGGCTGGAGGCCGAGGCGCTCAGCTTCCGCCAGTTCGACGGCCGCGCGTTGTCGGGCTACCCCGCCGCGCCGCCGATCGAGCGGGACTCGATCCCGCTGCCGGCCGGCTGAACAGACCCTAGGGCTGCGGCTTGTCCTGCGGCGCCGGCGGGGCGGCGGGCCAGGCCTGGTACTGCGCCGGCGGTCCGGGCCACGGATGGCCCGGCGGCTGCGGCGGGTACTGGTACTGCGGCGGCGGGTATTGGACGGGCCACTGCACCTGCGGGCCGGCCGGCGTGGCCAGGCCCTGCAGCCAGTCCCGCTCGGCCTTCGCCCACACCCGGCGGGCGGCCAGGTAGGCCGGGCCCTGTCCGAACATCGGGGCGAGCAGGACGCCGAGGCCCAGCACCAGCGCGAGGACGCCGATCCGCAGGCCGTCGGTGTCCGAGTCGGCGGCCACCGCGCTGACCAGGAAGATCAGCCCGGTCAGCAGGACCAGGCCGCCGACCACCATCGGCCCGACCGAGTTGCCGTTGCGCACCATGGACCACGCGACCGCGGCGACGACGGCGGCGCCCACGGCGAGCCCGGCGGTCGCCAGCCCCTCGGCCGTCGCCTCTCCGACGCCGTCGTAGTAGTACGAGTTCGCGGTCAGGGTCAGCACCGCCCCGATCAGCAGCGTCAGCGCGACGACGCCGAGCAGTGACGCGGTGACCGCGACGGCGAAGGGCACCCGGCGCGGCGGCTCGGGGAGGGTGGGTCCGAGGTCCTCGTCGGTTTCCCCGGCGTCGGTGGAGGCTTCAGCCATGCCGAGGAGGCTATCGGCAACCCGGGTCGCCGGGTGTCCCCTGAGACGCGGGACGATTTCACACTTGTGACGCCGGTCACCATACGATGACGTCCCGCCCCGGTCGCCGATCCGCCTAGGATCGCCGGAAAGGTCCGGCCGGCCGGCCCCGCCCGCGAGACAAACTGTGGAGACATATGACTCCCGTAGTACTGATCGCTGAGGAACTGGCCCCCGCCGCCATCGACGTTCTGGCGCACGATTTCGACGTCCGCCACGTCGACGGCACCGACCGCGCGACGCTGCTCGCGGCCCTCGCCGACGCGGACGCGATCATCGTCCGCAGCGCCACCCAGGTCGACGCCGAGGCGGTCGCCGCGGCCCCGCGCCTGAAGGTCATCGCCCGCGCGGGCGTCGGCCTGGACAACGTCGACGTGCCCGCCGCCACCGCCCGCGGCGTCATGGTCGTCAACGCGCCGACCTCCAACATCGTCTCGGCCGCGGAGCAGGCGATCGCGCTGCTGCTCGCCGTCGCCCGGCACACGGCGAGCGCCAGCACCTCGCTCAAGAGCGGCGAGTGGAAGCGGAAGCGGTACACCGGCGTCGAGGTGCAGGGCAAGACCGTCGGCGTGGTCGGGCTGGGCCGCATCGGCGTGCTCTTCGCGCAGCGGATGGCCGCGTTCGGCACCCGGCTGATCGCCTTCGACCCGTACATCCAGCCGGCCCGGGCCGCGCAGCTCGGCGTGCGGCTGGTCGGGCTCGACGAGCTGCTGCGGGAGAGCGACTTCATCTCGGTGCACCTGCCGCGTACCCCGGAGACGATGGGCCTGATCGGGGAGAAGGAGCTGGCCACGGTCAAGCCCGGCGTGCGGATCGTCAACGCGGCCCGGGGTGGCCTGATCGACGAGCGGGCACTTGCCGAGGCGCTGGCCGAGGGCCGCGTCGCCGGCGCCGGCATCGACGTGTTCGTCTCCGAGCCGACCACCGAATCGCCGCTGTTCGCCTTCGACAACGTGGTGGTGACCCCGCACCTGGGCGCCTCGACCGCCGAGGCGCAGGACAAGGCCGGCCTGTCGGTGGCCCGCAGCGTCAAGCTGGCGCTGCAGGGCGAGTTCGTGCCCGACGCGGTGAACGTGCAGGCCGGCGGCGTGGTCGACGAGGACGTGCGGCCGCTGCTCGCGCTCGCCGAGAAGCTCGGCAAGGTCTTCACCGCGGTCGCGGGTGGAGTCGCGGCGAGCGTGACCGTCGAGGTGCACGGCGAGATCGTGTCGCACGACGTCGCGGTGCTCAAGCTCGCCGCGACCAAGGGGCTCTTCACCTCGGTGGTGGAGGAGCAGGTCACCTACGTCAACGCGCCGCAGCTCGCGGCCGACCGCGGCGTCGAGGTGGAGCTGGTCGTCGACCACGAGGTCTCCGACCACCACAACCTGGTGACCGTGCGGGGCGCGCTGCCGGACGGGCGCACCGTGAGCGTGGCCGGCACCGTCACCGGCCTCGGCACCACCCGCGAGGCCCGCCGGCTCACCCAGGTCGACGGGTTCGACCTGGAGATGGACGCCGGCGGCGTGCTGCTGTTCTTCCGCTACTCGGACCGGCCCGGCATGGTCGGCGCCCTCGGCACGATCCTGGGCGAGGCGGGCGTCAACATCGCCGCGATGCAGGTGGCCCGGCGGGAGGCGGGCGGCGAGGCGCTGATGGCGCTGACCGTCGACTCCTGGGTGGATGCCGAGCTGTTCGCGTCGGTCGCGGCGGCGGTCGGCACCGCCAAGGGCAGCGTCGTGGACCTGCGGGACGAGGACTAGCGGGACTTGACCGGCGGGGGATACACGGTCCCGTCCTGCAGGTCGAGCAGGTCGAGGCCGTGCTCGCCGGCGAGCCGCTCGATCATCTCCAGCACCACGTCGGAGCAGTTCTCGTCCAGGCGCATCTGAATGTGGTCCGCGGCGGCGTGCAGCGGGGTAGCGGCCCACGGCGAGCCGGACTGCGTCGCGCCCGGGCCACGGTCGGGATAATGGCTGGTCAGGGCGTCATAGAAGGCGACGACGCGGGGGTCTGCGGGCCGCTGGGGGTGCTCACCACGGACGCACCGGTCGTTGGCGGCGCGCACGTCATCAGGCGTGTCCGTGTTGTTCAGGGCCCACACCACGAGGTCGAAACTCACGCGCGCATGGTGCCATACCGTCGGCCAACCGACTCAGTTGTCGCCGCGACACGCGGGGGATGCGTCTTGCGCGACATTAGTCCGCATCGCTAGCGTTGGTCCTGCCGCGCGGGCTACGCGGGCGTGTCTTCGGGTGACACTTCCGTGGTCGCTCCGTGCGGTGGATGCACCCCCGGCGGACGCGAGCCACGCGTACCTGTCGTGACAGCCCCCGCGATCGTTGCCGCGATCGGCGGGGGTTGTTCGCGTTTGCGCCCTTAACGACTGCTCACCCACAGTGTGGGACCGTCGTGCCAGAGAACGGGACAAGGGCTACTGTCGACGGGTCGCAACTAGTGAGGGAGTTGACGTGGCGGTGGCGCGGATCGCGGTGGTGGCCGGAGACGGCATCGGAACCGAGGTGACCGCGCAGGCGTGCAAGGTGATCGAGGCCGTGCTCCCGGACGTGGAGTTCGACGACTACGACCTGGGCGCCCGCTTCTACAACCGCACCGGCGAGGTCCTGCCGCAGGCCATCGAGGACGAGCTGGCGGCGCACGACGCCATCCTGCTCGGCGCCATCGGCGACCCCAGCGTCCCGCCGGGCATCCTCGAGCGCGGGCTGCTGCTCAAGCTCCGCTTCGACTTCGACCAGTACGTCAACCTGCGCCCGTCCCGGCTCTGGCCCGGCACGACCAGCCCGCTGGCCGGCATCAAGCCCGGCGAGATCGACATGGTCGTGGTCCGCGAGGGCACCGAGGGCCTCTACGTCGGCGCCGGCGGCGTCCTGCACCGCGACACCCCCGCCGAGATCGCCACCGAGGAGAGCCTGAACACGCGGCACGGCGTCGAGCGGGTCGTCCGCGACGCGTTCGCCCGGGCGCGGCGCCGCGAGCGCCGCCACCTCACCCTCGTGCACAAGACCAACGTGCTCACCCACGCGGGCGGGCTCTGGGCGCGCACCTTCGCCGCCGTCGCCGCCGAGTTCCCCGACGTGACCACGGAATACCAGCACGTCGACGCCGCGAGCATGTTCCTGGTGAGCAACCCGCAGCGCTTCGACGTGGTGGTTACCGACAACCTCTTCGGTGACATCCTCACCGACATCGCCGCTGCCGTGACCGGCGGCATCGGCATGGCCGCCAGCGGCTCCGTCAACCCGGAGCGCAAGTACCCCTCGACCTTCGAGCCGGTGCACGGCTCGGCGCCGGACATCGCCGGCCAGGGCATCGCCGACCCGGCGGCCGCCATCCTCTCCGCGTCGATGCTGCTCGAGCACCTCGGGCACGCCGACGAGGCCCGCCGAGTATCCGAGGCGGTCGCGGCCGAGGTCGCGTCCCGTGCACCGGGCGCGCCGCTGCGTACCGCCGAGGTCGGGGACCGGGTCGCCGCCGCCGCGGTCGCCTGATCCAACACCCTCCCGCCACCCGCCGTAGCCTCCTCAGGCCGGCGGGCGATGGCGCACATCCGATGGTCGTCGGTGAACGACCGTTCGGGGTAAGTTCATGGAGCACTGCGGGTGCTACCTCTTCATTCTTCGTGACAGAAAGCAGGTCAACTGCCATGGGTGGTGGTGACAACCTCGACTTCGAGATCCGTCCGAATCCGGCGCCCGTAAGCGACGCGGAGCGCGCCACGAGGCTCAGCAACCCGGGCTTCGGCCGGATCTTCACCGATCACATGGTCACCATTCGCTACGCGGAAGGTAAGGGCTGGTACGAGCCGCGGGTGGAGGCGCGCGCGCCGATCCCGATGGACCCGGCGTCGGCCGTGCTGCACTACGCGCAGGAGATCTTCGAGGGCCTGAAGGCCTACACCACGCCGGACGGCGGCGTGGCGCTGTTCCGCCCGGACGCGAACGCCGCCCGCTTCAACCAGTCCGCGCAGCGGATGGCGATGCCGTCGGTGCCGCAGGCCGCGTTCCTGGAGTCCCTGCGCCAGATCATCTCGATCGACCGGAAGTGGATACCGCAGGGCGACGAGGGCAGCCTCTACCTGCGGCCGTTCGCCTACGCCAGTGAGGTCTTCCTCGGCGTGCGCCCGGCGATGGAGTACCTCTACCTGGTGATCGCCTCGCCGGTCGGCGCCTACTTCAGCGGCGGCGTCAAGCCGGTCACCGTGTGGATCACCCCGGACTACACCCGCGCGGCGCCCGGCGGCACCGGCGCGGCCAAGTGCGGCGGCAACTACGCCGCCGGCCTGTCCGCGCAGGCCGAGGCGATCGAGCACGGCTGCGACCAGGTGGTCTACCTGGACGCGGTCGAGCGCCGGTACGTCGACGAGCTCGGCGGGATGAACATCGTCTTCGTGCAGGACGACGGCTCGCTGGTCACGCCGCCGCTGACCGGCACGATCCTGCCGGGCATCACCCGCGACTCGATCCTCAAGCTGGCCCAGCGGGCCGGCCGCCGGGTCGAGGAGCGCGCGGTCAGCTTCGACGAGTGGCGCGACGGCGCCGCGTCGGGCCGGATCCGCGAGGCGTTCGCCTGCGGCACCGCCGCGGTGATCACGCCGATCGGCACGGTCCGCCACCCGGACGGCGAGTTCACCGTCGCGGACGGCGGCTCGGGCGAGGTCACGATGGCGCTGCGCCAGGAGCTGTCGGACATCCAGCGCGGCCGCGCCGCCGACCCGTTCGGCTGGGTGCACAAGGTCCTCTGAGGCCCTGGCTGACGGCCGCGCCGCTTGGGGCGGCCGTCAGCCAGGGGTCAGCAGGTGGTCGCGCAGCGCCGCGATCTGCCCGGCGCTGATCCCGATCTCGCGGACGTACTTCTCCACCGAGCCGTGCCGGTCCCGCAGGTCGCTCAGGAAGAGCAGCATGGCGTCCTGCGGGCAGTCGAACATGTGGTACTTGTCCTGGACCAGCTCCGGCTTCGACCGCAGCAGGTAGTCGGTCAGCGAGGCCATCGCGACCTCGGTCAGCGCGTAGTCCGCGGCGATGTCCGCGTCGGACACCCCGAGCAGCGACAGCGTGAGCGCGCAGACCACGCCCGTACGGTCCTTGCCGGCCATGCAGTGCACGACCGCCGGCGCCGCGCCCGGGTCGGCGATCAGGCTCAGCGCCGCCGCCAGCCCGGCCTGGCCGTCCTCCGCGAAGTTGAGGTAGCGGTCGGCCAGCCAGCGCTCGTGCGGCAGCGAGGGCGCGATCGTCTCCCAGTCCACGTGCTCGACCACCAGGTTGTGGTAGGCCAGCCCGTCGGCCTCCGGCACCCGGCCGTGCGCCTCGACCTCGAAGACCCGGCGCAGGTCGATGACCGTCCGGACGCCCAGCTCGCGGAAGGTCTCGAGGTCGTCGCCCCGCAGGCGGTGCAGGGAGTCCGCGCGGAAGATGCGCCGCCAGCGCACCGTCCGGTCGTCGAGGCCGGCGTAGCCCCCGATGTCGCGGAAGTTGTAGCTGGAGGAGAACGTCAGCGTGCGCGGGTATTCGTCGGCCACCCCTTCAACCTAACGGGCCCCGTCGATTCTCTCCGTCCCGCCCGGTAACGCCGCCGTCTCAGCCTGTGGATTCTGGCCACATGCCGATGCCGTGCGTGGCATGCTGCTCTGCGTGACCCACCTCGTGCTGATTATTCGCACCTAGCGCGCCGGCTGACCTTTCGCCGACGTGCAGACCTCCCGCATCCGCGGGGGGTCTTTTTGTTGGGTCGTCAGTCTTCGGAAAGGAACCCCGCTCATGACCTACCAGGTGTTCGACACGACGTTGCGCGACGGCGCCCAGCGCGAGGGCATCAGCTACTCGGTCGCCGACAAACTGGCAGTCGCCCGGCTGCTGGACGAGTTCGGGGTCGGCTTCATCGAGGGCGGCTGGCCGGGCGCGATGCCCAAGGACACCGAGTTCTTCGCGCGGGCCCGCAAGGAGCTTGACCTGAAGCACGCCCTGCTTGTCGCGTTCGGTGCGACCCGCAAGGCCAACGTCGACGTCAAGACGGACCCGCAGGTGCAGGCCCTGCTGGACGCCGAGACGCCGGTCGTGTGCGTGGTCGCCAAGTCCGACATCCGGCACGTCGAGCGGGCGCTGCGCACCACCGGCGAGGAGAACCTCGCGATGGTCCGCGACACCGTCACCCACCTGGTCGCGAACGGCCGGCGCGCGTTCGTCGACTGCGAGCACTTCTTCGACGGCTTCCGCTACGACCCCGAATACACCGCCTCCGTGGTCAAGGCCGCGTTCGAGGCCGGCGCCGAGCGCGTCGTCATGTGCGACACCAACGGCGGCATGCTCCCGTCGATGATCACCGCCGCGATCCAGGACGTCGTGCGGCGCACCGGTGTCACCCCCGACCGGCTCGGCATCCACTGCCAGAACGACACCTCCTGCGCGGTCGCCAACACCGTCGCCGCCGTCGAGGCGGGCGTCGAACACTTCCAGTGCACGGCCAACGGCTACGGCGAGCGGCCCGGCAACGCCGACCTGTTCGCCGTCGTCAGCAACCTGCAACTCAAACTCGGGCTGAAGGTCCTACCGGACGGCTGCCTCGAGCAGGCGACGCGGGTGTCGACCGCGCTCGCCGAGATCGCCAACATCGCACCCGACACCCACCAGGCCTACGTCGGTGCCGCGGCTTTCGCTCACAAGGCGGGGCTGCACGCGAGCGCGATCAAGGTGGATCCGCTGCTCTACAACCACGTGGACCCGGCGGTCGTCGGGAACGACATGCGGATCCTGGTTACCGAGATGGCCGGCCGGGCCAGCATCGAGCTCAAGAGCCGCGAGCTCGGGCTGGAACTGGCCGGCCACCCGGACACCCTCACGTCGGTGACCCGCAAGGTCAAGGACCTGGAGGCGGGCGGCTGGTCCTTCGAGGCCGCCGACGCGTCCTTCGAGCTTCTGGTACGCAGCGAGCTGCCCGGCGAGGACTTCGTGCGGCCGTTCGCCCTCGAGTCGTACCGGGTGCAGGTCGAGCACCGCGAGGACGGCTCGGTGGTCTCCGAGGCGACCGTCAAGGTCCGGGTACGCGGCGAGCGGATCATCGCGACCGCCGAGGGCAACGGCCCGGTCAACGCGCTGGACGAGGCGCTGCGCGTCGCGCTCCTCAAGCACTACCCGGAGCTGAGGTCGTTCGAGCTGGCCGACTACAAGGTGCGCATCCTGGAGGGCTCGCACGGCTCAAACGCGATCACCCGCGTCCTGGTGGAGACCAGCGACGGCCACCGCGAGTGGACCACCGTCGGGGTGCACGAGAACGTCGTCGAGGCGAGCTGGAAGGCGCTCACCGACGCGCTCACCTACGGCCTGGCCAACACCACGGCGGCGGCCTGACCGGGGTTCCCCAGCTCAGGCGGCCGGGATCCTGATCTCGGCCAGGATGGCCCGGTGGTCGCTGCCCGTGACGTCGTGCACGCTCACCGGGCCGATGCCGAGGCGCTTGTCGGCCAGGACGTGGTCGATCGTCACCGGCGGCAGCGGGTCGCCGTCGTACGGTCCCCACGTTCCGGTCAGGCCCGCGCCGTCGGCGTCGGCCGCGTCGCGGTACCCGCTGTCGATCAGGTCGCGCAGCGGCGCGTGGTCGAGCGTCGAGTTGAAGTCGCCGAGCAGGATCCGGGGCACACCCTTCAGGTCGGCGCGCGGCTCCGCGTTCAGGTCGTCGCGCCAGTCATCCAGGACCTCGACCGCGTACGGTGCCAGCGGATGCGCCGACTCCACCACGACCGCGCCGGCACCCGGCGCCTGGATCGTGCCGTACGCCTGGTTGAAGCCGCCGCCGTTGCGCCGGACGCCCGGGTTGGTGATCGGGAAGCGGGAGTAGAGGCCGGAGCCGCCCGCGCCGTACTCGGGGGCGAGCGAGGAGTAGGGCAGCAGGTCGCCGAGCCCGGCCTCGGCCAGCCGGGCCTGCGCGCCCGGGCTGAACTCCTGCAGCGCGAGCACCGAGACGGCGTTGGCCCGGACCAGCCGGACGATCTCCGCCGCGTCCGCGTTGCCGAAGAGCATGTTCGACGTCATCACGTGCAGCGCGACGCCGCCCCGCGGCCCGCGGTCGCCGTCGGCGACCGCCCGGGGCAGCGTCACCATCGCGAAGACCGCGAGGGTCACCGCCGCGACGGTCGCCGCCACCCCGCGCCGGGTGGCCAGCGCCGCGATCACCGGCACCACCGACCACGCCGCGACGTACGGGGTGAACGCGAAGAGCTGCACCATCAGGCCCTGCTCCCAGCCGCCGAGGCGCAGCAGCGCCCAGGCCGCGCCGGGCAGCACGAGCAGCCAGAGCAGCAGCGGCCAGGCGACCCGCCGGACCCGCCCCCGGACCGGTTTCGTCTCGGGGGTGGCGGTGGCGATCGTCATGGCGGCGACGCTATCCGCCCGACGCCACCGTCACCGAGCGAAGCGGGGCCATGTCACATCATCGGTAAGGGTTGAAGTTCTGCGCGGCCATCAGGAACCAGGACGTCGCGCCGACGTGCTGGCGGGCGAAGTAGCCGAAGTCGAAGCCGGTCTCGAGCGGGCCGGTGGCCGCCACGATGCCCGAGCGGGCCGGCAGCGGCGTCCCGGTCCAGGTGCCGCCCTCGGCCGGGTCGCGCAGCCGGCCGTCGCCGGGGTCGGCGGTCCGGCCCACCGTCTGCCCGGCGCCGAGGCTCTCCTGCGCGATCACCGTCTGTGACAGCAGCCGCCGGGCCAGCGCCGCGTCGCCGCGCCCGCCGCGCCGCAGCAGCGCCAGGGCCGCGTGCCCGTTGCCCTCCAGCCAGACGGCGTCGCGGCTGCTCGCGACGGTGCTGCCGGAGACGTCGCCGGCGATGAGCTTGGCCTGGCTGCTGTAGGTCACGCCGGAGACGGCCCCGTCGGTGTTCCACAGGTTTCCGGTGACCCAGTCGACGGCGCCGCGGTGCTGCGGGTCGCCGATGCTCAGCAGCGCCCAGGTCTGCGCGTCCTCCGGGATGTTGCCGAGGTTGATCTGGTTCGGGTCCTCGCCCTCGCCGCCGAGCGTGCCGGTGCAGAGCCAGCCCGCGTGGTGCCACATGGCCCGTACGAAATGCTCCGCGACCGCGGCCCGGGCGGTCCAGCGCCGGTCCCTGGTCAGCTTGGCCAGCAGCGTGAAGAGCCCGTACGCGTCGATGTTGTGCTCGGTCGACGCCCAGTTCTGCGCGGTCTCGCCGTCGCTTTGCACGCCGCCGTGGTAGCCGCCGTAGCGGTACGGCGACTCCCGGGCCGCGATCCAGTGCCCGAGCGCGACGGCGCCGTCGAGGTACTTGGCGATCCGGGTGTCGGCGTACAGCTGCGCCAGCGCGAGGGCCACCCACGCCATGTCGCCGGTCGAGGAGCCGCCGAAGCCGTACGGCCGCAGGTACGCCGCCTTGCCGTCCGCGCGCCTGAGGCCGGGGTAGGCGGGCCCGCCGCCGTAGAAGACCATCGGGCCCGCCGCGTACGCCTGCCGCAGGCGCCCGTCGGAGTACGCCTCGTCGCTGGCCTGCGCCCAGAGCAGGGCGTCGCCGATGAGCCGGGCCCGGCGCACGTTCGCGACGGTCGGGTTCGCCAGGTAGGCCAGGGTCGCGAGCGCGTTGTCGTAGACGAACGCGGTCGTCATCAGCCCGCTCTCGTTGTTGTAGCTCTGCAGCAGGCGCGGCTCGCCGCCCTTGACGTAGGCGTCCTGCACCACGTCGAGGTAGTGGTACGCGCGGCCCGCCGGCCCGGCCAGGGCCCGGTCCACCAGGTGCCGCGGCTGACAGGTGCCGGCGGCGGCCGCGGCCTCCGGGGCACGCAGGGGCGCGGCGCTCGCGGCCGGCAGCACGAGCAGCCCGCGCCGGGAGAACGGCTCGGCGGCGGTGGAGAAGTTGGTGGGCATGGCGGGCTCCAGCGCGGAGGTGAGAGCGCTCTCGCAGGAGAGCGTCGGCGCCATTGAAACCCGTCCGGTACCCCGTGGCAATACGCCCGCCGCCCTCGGTGAAAAAAATTTCAATCCGAGGGCGGCAGGCGATGGGGTCAGACCTCCACGGTGACGATCTCGCCGATGCCGGTCGCCGCCAGCTCCTCGCGGATCAGCGCCGCGTCACCCTCGATGACCAGGGTCAGCCCGTCCGGGTGCAGGTGCGTCCGCGCGGCGAGCGAGACCTCGTCGACCGTGGCGCCGAGCAGGCCCTGCCGCAGCGTCGCGTAGTAGTCGTCGGGCAGGCCGTGCACCACCAGCGTGGCCAGCGAACTGGCGATCGCGCCCGGCGTCTGCATCTCGACCGTGAGCTGCCCGGCCCGCCAGGTCCGGGCCACCTCGAGCTCCTCCTCGGTCACGCCGTCCTGCCAGGTTCGGGTGATCTCGCCGACCGTGTCGACCAGCGCCGGCGCGGTCACCGCCGTCTGCACCGAGGTGCTGACGCCGAACCGGCCGAACCGCCGGGTCATCGCGAAGTCGGCGCGGATGCCGTAGGTGTAGCCCTTCACCTCGCGGATCAGGTGGTTGAGCCGGGAGGTGAACGCCCCGCCCAACACCGTCGCCGCCAGGGTCAGCGGCACGTACTGCGGGTGTGCCCGTTCCGGCGCCCGGTGGCCGAGGCGCAGCGTCGACTGCACCGAGCCGGGCCGGTCGACCAGCAGCACCCGGCGGCCGGTGCCGACCGAGACCTCCAGCGGCGGCGCCGGCGTCAGCGGCGCACCCGACGTGCCCGCGAACGCGAGCGCACCCAGCTCCGCCAGGTCCAGCCGCTCGAGGTCGCCCGCGACCAGCAGCACCCCGGCGCGGGAGAACCAGGAGCCGTGGAACGCCGCCACGTCCTCGGGGGTCACGGCGGCCACCGAGGTGGGGTCGCCGTGCAGCGGGCGGGCGTACCGCTCGCCGGTGCCGAACAGGTCCAGCCGCAGCGCGGCGTCGGCCCGCGGGCCGGGCTGCGCCCAGTCCATCCGCAGCCCGGTCACCTCGTCGTCGCGCACCCGCGCGACATCGGCCGGATCCAGGCGCGGGGTCCGGGCCGCCTCCGCGAGCAGGGCGACGGCCCGCGGCAGCAGGCCGGCCGGCACGGAGACGCCGACGCGGAACGCGTCCCAGTCCACCGACGTGGAGAGCTCGGCGCCCAGGCCCTCGAGGGCCAGCGCGAACGCCGCGGAGTCCCGGGCCGCCGTGCCCTCCTCGAGGCACTTGGCGAGCACGGTCGCGGTGCCCTCCCGGCCCGCGGTCTCGCGGGCGCCGCCGGCGTCGAGCAGCAGCGCGGCGGTGGCCAGGTACTGGCCCGGCATGTGCGCGGCGACGACCTCGCCGCCGGCGACCTGGACCCGCCGGATCGCCGGGAACTCGTACGGGCGGGGCTCGCCCGGGCCGGGTCGCGTGGCGACGAGGCTCATGCTTCGGTTCCTTCCTCGGGCAGGTACGTCAGGGTCACGCGGGACTGCGGATCGAGCGTGCGCGCGGCGTCGGCGACGTCCTGCGCCGTCACGGCCAGCAGCTGCGGCAGCCGGTACGCGGCGCTGGCCGCGTCGCCGAACTGGGTCGCATAGCGGCCGAGGGTGTCGGCACGGCCACCCACAGTGGACATCTGCCGCCACCACGAGGTGGTCAGCAGGGCCTTGGCCCGCTCCAGCTCCGCCTCGGTGACCGGCTCGGTCGCCATGCTGTCCAGCACCTCCGCGACCCCGGCGGTGAGCGTCGCCGCGTCGACGCCGTCCTTGGCGGTGGCGGTGACGATCAGCGGCGCCGGCGCGTGCGCGAGATCGACGCCGTAGGCGCCGACGTAGTCGGGCTGGGCGATCCGGGCGCCGTCGGCGAGCCGCTGGTAGAGCCGGCTGCCGCGGCCGCTGCCCAGCACGGTGGCGAGCACGGTGACGGCGTCGTATCCGGCCGTGCCGAACGGGTGGGTGCGGTGCGACAGGTAGACCCGCGGCGCCGGAACCTTGCCGGTAACGGTCTCGGCGACCGGCTCGGCGGCCGCGCCGGTCAGGTGCCCGCGCGGCGCCGGCGGGATGTCGGGCACCGCCTCGATCGCGCCGAAGTACTTCTCGGCGAGGGCGAAGACCGTGGCCGGCGAGGCGTCACCGGTCACCGTGAGCACCGCGTTGTTCGGCGCGTAGTACTGCTGGTGGAAGGCCTTGAAGGTGTCCAGGCCGGCGGCGTTCAGGTCCTCCATCGACCCGATCGTCGCGTGGTGGTACGGGTGCCCCTCGGGGTACAGCAGCGGCAGCAGGCGCAGCCACGCGTCGCCGTACGGCACGTTGTCGTAGCGCTGCCGGCGCTCGTTCTTGACCACCTCGCGCTGGTTGTCCAGGGTCTCCTGGGTCAGCGCCGGCACCAGGCCGCCCATCCGGTCGGCCTCCAGCCACAGGCCGAGCTCGAGGTGCTCGGCCGGCAGCGTCTCGAAGTAGTTCGTCCGGTCCGGGCTGGTGGTGGCGTTGAGGGAGCCGCCCGAGCCCTGCACCAGCTTCATGTGCTCGGTCTTCTCGACGTGCTGCGAGCCCTCGAACATCAGGTGCTCGAAGAGGTGCGCGAAGCCGGTCTGTCCGGCGGGTTCGTGCCGTGAGCCGACGTCGTACCAGAGGTTCACGCACACCACGGGCGCGCTGTTGTCCTCGCTGACGACGATGCGCAGCCCGTTGTCCAGGCGCGCGGTTTCGATGGGCCACGGATAGCCGGTCTCGGCGACCGGTGCGGGCTGAGCAGACACGCAACCTCCCTGTAGCGGCACCCGCCCATCGGCGGCGCCGCGTCCAGTATCCCGTCTTCGCAGGTCGATCCGCTCCTTCGGTACGCTTTCGGGCTCAGTTGATGAGATCGGCCCAGGTCATTCCCCGGTCGCGACGCTGGCGCGCAGGGCCTCGCGGAAGACTTGGATCCGGGGCTGCCCGCCGGCGCCGCCGCGCACCGCGGTGAACAGCCGGCGCCGGGGACGGCCGGGCAGGTGGTGCAGCCGCACCGTGCCCGGCGAGCGGTCGGTCCAGAGCAGATCGGGCAGGAACGCGACCGCGTGCCCGGTCTCCACGAGCCGGACCTGCAGCAGCAGGTCGCCGCTGGCGAACCGCACGTCGGGCTCGAAGCCGGCGTCGCGGCACATGTTCCGCGCCCACTGCCCGGGCGCGAGATCGGCGGGGTCGAAGACGAACGGCGCCCCGGCCAGGTCGGCGAGCCGGGCCCGGCTCCACGGCCCGTCGGGCGGCACGGCGAACCGCATCTCGTCGTACGAGAGGTCCTCCTCGTCGACGCCGGGCATCCGCGGCTGCGGCAGGCCCGGGTACTCCTCGCCGAGCACCAGGTCGAAGTCGTGCGCGACCAGCCCGGCGATGGCCTCCGCGGCGTCGCATTGGGTGATCTGGACGCGCAGCGCGGGATGCCGCGCGGCGAGCGACGACAGCGCGGACGGCACGAGCGCGAGCATCACCGACTGGAACGAGGCGACCCGCAGCCCGCCCGTGACCTCCGTCATGCTCCGGGCCAGATCGGCCTCGGCGAGCTCGAGCCGCTCGAGGATCACCTCGGTGTGCCGGACCAGGATCCGAGCCTGCTCGGTGAGCCGCACGCCGCGGCCGACGTGCTCGAGCAGGGTCGCGCCGGTCTCGGCCTCAAGCTGCGTGAGCTGCTGCGATATGGCCGAGGGACTGTACGAGAGCGCCCGCGCCACGGCGGCCAGGGTGCCGCGCCGGTCCAGCTCGCGGAGCAGCCGCAGCCGATGAACGTCCAGCATGGCTAATCATTATTGCTCAGAAACATTCGCTGGACGAATCAATGGTCGCCGGGCGAACGTGTGAGCCATGCGAAACGCCGTCCTCATGGTCCTCGGCTCCTGCGCCAGCCTGCAGATCGGCGCGGCCCTGGCCGCCCACCTCTTCCCGGCGACGGGCAGCGCCGGCGCGACCCTGCTGCGCCTCGCCATGGCGGCGGCCGTGCTGCTGGTGCTGGCCCGCCCGGCGGTGCGGACCTGGCGCCGCGACCAGTGGCGCGAGGTGCTGCTGCTCGGCGCGGCGCTGGCCGGCATGAACGGCTTCTTCTACGCGGCCATCGCCCGGATCCCGCTCGGCATCGCGGTGACGATCGAGTTCCTCGGCCCCCTGACGCTGGCCGCGGTGCTGTCCCGGCGCGGCCGCGACCTCATCTGGGTGGCCCTGGCCGCGGCCGGCATCTCGACGCTCGGCTGGACCGGCCCGAACGCCACCGGCCTCGACCCGCTGGGCGTGACGTACGTGCTGATCGCGGCGGTGTTCTGGGCGCTGTACATCCTGGCGAGCACCCGGGCCGGCGCGGCGGTACCCGGTCAGGGTGGCCTCGCCGTGGCGATGACCGCCGGCGCAGTCCTGCTGGTACCCGGCGGGCTGGCCGGCGCCGCCGCGGCGCTGACCTCGCCGCACCTGCTGCTGCTCGCGCTGGGCACGTGCCTGCTGGCGTCGGTGATCCCGTACACGCTCGAGCTGTCGGCCCTGCGCCGGCTGCCGCAGCGGGTCTTCGGCGTCCTGCTGAGCCTGGAACCGGCGGTGGCGGCGCTGGCCGGCTGGCTCCTGCTGTCACAGGCCATGTCCCTGAAGGCGGTGGCCGGGGTGGCCGTCGTGGTCCTGGCCAGCATCGGCTCCACGGTCTCCAGCGCACGCAGCCCCGTCCCCGTTTCTTGATCCAATAACTGCCTGGCGGGTGCGGCCGGGCGGGTGCGATGCTGTGCCACATGGCGGATGACGTGCGGATGAGCAAGCAGCGGACCGGTACGGCCGCGGCGCTCGCTCGGCGTGCCCCGCTGCCCTCGGCGAGGGGTGCCGCATGGCCGACGTGCTGATCCGGCCGGGCCTCGCCATCCCCGAGGCCGAGCTGAGCTGGCGGTTCTCCCGCTCCAGCGGCCCCGGCGGCCAGGGCGTGAACACCACGGACTCGCGGGTCGAGCTGTCCTGGAACCTGCTGGCCTCCAGCCTGCTCTCGCCGGCGCTCAAGGAGCGGGCGGTCGAGCGCCTCGGCAGCCGGCTGGTCGACGGCGTGCTGACCATCACCGCGTCCGAACACCGCTCCCAGCTGCGCAACCGGGAGGCGGCCGAGGCCCGCCTCGCCATGCGGGTCGGCGAGGCCATCGCGCCCCCGCCCCGCCAGCGCCGCCCGACCAAGCCGTCCCGCGGATCGGTCGAGCGCCGCATCGGCGAGAAGAAGCGCCGCGCCCAGATCAAACGCAACCGCCGCGGAGATACGGACTGACCCTGCCACCCGCGAGAACCAAGATGATCAAGCGCCTGTCGGTAGCGGCCGGCGCTCTTTCCCTCGTGGCGATGGCCCTCGCCGGGTGGCTGTGGGTGGATCGCGGCGTGGGGGTCGGGCTCCGCGGGCACGCCGAGGAGATCCTGGCGCGGCACGGCAGCGGCCGGCCGCCGCCGTCGGGCCCGTTCCTGATCGGGACCAATGTCGAATCCGCTTCGACGGTCGAGGGCGGCACCCGCTTGACCGTGGAATTCGTCGGCGAGGCGCCGGGAAACGGTCCGTGCGAACGCGACTACTACGCGGAGGCGTTCGAGTCGGAAAGCGCCGTGGTGGTGGTTCTCGAGGGGAAACCCCGAAGTCTGCTCGAACGGCTCAACCTGGGCTTCGGCGAGGAGTCATGCCTCCTCATCGGGCATCGCCGCACCGCAACGGTCGTCCTCACGCGGCCGTTGGGCGACAGGCCCGTCCTGGACGGGCACAGTGCCGATCCGGTCGCGGTGGTCGTCAGCGGCTGACGCGGCGGTTCCTAAACTCCGGCACTACGTGGTCGATGGCCGGCGGTCAGGACACCCGGCCGCCTGGACGAAGGCTGCGATTTCGTCGAGGCCGGGGCGGTATTCGTCGCTGGTGTCGACATCGATCTCGGGCACGTCGAGCTGGACGCGGTGAAAGCCGTTGTGTTCTGCCGCATGCGTTTGCCGGGTGAGGAGGTGCGTGTCGGCGTGTGCGCGGCGGGTGCTGTTCTCGTCCTGTCGGCGCTGGATGCGGGTCCTGGCGATTTCCGCTGTGACCTGACAGTGGACGACTCGAATGTCGGAGATCTCGGGTAGGTGTTGCAGGTGTGGGCGCCAGAGCCGGTCCTGGAAGGCTGCTTCGGCCACCGTGGTGACGCCCGCGTTCAGGAGTAGCTCGAGTACCTGGAAGAACGTCGGCAAGGTGCGTCGAGTGAGCTCGTCGCTGGGAGCGGCGACGAAGTCGCCGGTGGCGTGGACCATTCCCTCTTTGATCTCGTCCCGGCAGATTGCCGGACAGCCGATCTTGCGGGCGAGTCGATGGGCCAGGGTGGTCTTGCCGGCGCCGGGCGGGCCGCTGACGACGACGAGGACTGGTTTTCTGCTCACCACGTCGTCATCGGGATCAGGTGTTGTGTGGGGCCACGGCGTTGCGGTTCTCGGCGGCCAGGGCCGGGCCGAGGAGTTCGTCGCAGACGCGGATCAGACGGTGGCGTAGTGCGGCCGCGCGGCGGGCGAACTCGCGTTGGCGGGCCACGTACTCGGCCTTGCCCTCCGCGGTTTCGATCTTCACGGGCTCCTGGCCGTACGAGGAGAGGTCGTAGGGGCTGGCCTGCATGTCGAGCAGGCGGATGTCGCCGGCCAGGGCGAAGCAGTCGAGCGCGAGCGCGCCGGGCACCGCCGGGCCGAGCTTGCTCGCCCACTTGTGGCAGTCCATCGCCGCGTGCAGGCAGCCCGGCTGGTCCAGGTCGACCTGGGTGGCGCGGGTCGGCTGCAGGCGGTTGAGGCCGACCGCCTCCGGGGTGAAGAAGCGGAACGCGTCGAAGTGGGTGCAGCGGACCGGGTGCTGCTCGACCACCTGGTCGGTGCCGGCCTGGCCGAGGCGCAGCGGCAGCGAGTGCCGGTGCTCCGGCTGGCGGTAGACCATCGCCCACTCGTGCAGGCCGAAGCAGCCGGAGAACGCGGGCCGCGACGCGGTCGCGGTGAGCAGGCCGTGTATGTAGCGCACGCTCTCGCCGCGGGCGTGCATGTATGCCTCGACGTCGAGGGTGACGACGCCGTCGGTGTGTGCCTTGTACCACTTCCAGGCCGAGTGCTCGGCCAGGCCGCCGGGCGCCGCGGCCAGGCCGGTGCCGATGCCGGGGTGCCAGCGGCGCAGCTGGGCCGGGCGGGTGCCGTAGTAGTCGTACAGGAAATCCTCTATGGCGTGCTTCTCGCCCTTGGCCTTGCGGGCGCGGTGGCCGGCTGTCATCACGTCGGCGCGCTCGGTGTGGGCTCGGGCCAGCGGGATCCAGCTGACCGAGGGCAGCACGGTGGTCAGCGCGTGGGTTTCGCTGATCCGCATCGCACCAGCGTATCCAGCAAGTCCACTCCTATCGAGCCTCGGTGTGGTCTGTGGTGAGGAACGCCCGAATGGGTTTCGCACGCCCGGATTTGTGACGTCGGCCACCCCGACTTGCCGCCGGAGGGCGGCGCGGGGCGGCGCGTAGCCTCGAAGCTGCGTGTTCGTCGCTTAATGGATGGGGTTATCCGTGCGTTTCGCTCGTTTTGTTCATGCCGGTGGCGTGTCCTTCGGAGTCGTCGAGGGTGAGGCGGGTGCCGGCGCCAAGGGCCTGACCGTCGCGGAGATCGGCAGCCTCCCGTTCGAGCAGGTGCGCTTCACCGGTCAGCGCTGGGCACTCGCCGACGTCCGGCTGCTCGCGCCGATCTTCTCCAGCAAGGTGATCGGCGTCGGCCGCAACTACGCGGAGCACGCCGCCGAGCTGGGCAACGAGGTGCCGAAGGAGCCGCTGATCTTCATCAAGCCGTCCACCTCGGTGATCGGCCCGAACGACGCGATCCGGATCCCGCCGCAGTCGAGCCAGGTCGAGCACGAGGCCGAGCTGGCGGTCGTGATCGGCGCGACCGGCGCCCGCCGGGTGGACCGGGCCGGCGCGGAGAAGGCGATCTTCGGCTACACCTGCGGCAACGACGTGACCGCGCGGGACCTGCAGCGCACCGACCCGCAGTGGACCCGGGCCAAGGGCTTCGACTCGTTCTGCCCGATCGGGCCGTGGATCGAGACCGAGCTCGACGTCAGCGACCTCGAGGTGCGCTGCGAGGTCGGCCGCAACCCGGACGCGATGGAGGTGCGCCAGCTCGGCCGCACCAAGGACATGGTGTTCGACGTGCCGACCCTGGTGTCGTACGTGTCACATGTCATGACGCTGCTGCCCGGCGACATCATCCTGACCGGCACGCCGGCTGGGGTGAGCCAGATCGTCACCGGCGAGACCGTCTCGGTGAGCGTTCAGGGCATCGGGGAGCTGCGCAACCCGGTCGTCTCGCTGGACTGAGATCCCGTCCAGGATCAGCCGCAGGCCGAGGGCGAACGCGTCCGCGGCCTGCTGGTCCGGCCCGCGGTCGAAGCCGCCGGCGTTCCACAGCTCCGTCATGGCGGGGTGCTGCTCGACGTCGAACCACTGCTCCCACAGCTGGCCGCGCTGACCCCACCACGCGTCGTTGGACTGGCCGCTGGCCCGGCGCAGCTGGGCGTTCTCGCCCTCCTGCCGGGCCGCGGCGGTCACGAACATGACGATCGTCACCGCCGCCGTGTTGCGCCGCGCCACCGGCACGGCGCCGAGGGTGGAGAGCACGTACTCGCTCTCGCGGAGCATTCCGGGGCCGAGCGGCGGGCGGACCCGGGAGACCTCGGACAGCCAGGGGTGCGCTCGGTACATCGCCAGCGTGCGGTCGGCGTACAGCTGGATCTGGTCCCGCCAGGGACCGGGCCGCTCGTCGCCCGGGCCGGGCAGGCGCCTCCCGCCGAGCACGTCGTCGACCATCAGCTCGACCAGCTCGGTGCGCGACGGCACGTATGTGTAGAGCGTCATTGTCGCGACGCCGAGCCGCGCGGCCACCCGGGCCATCGAGGCCGCCGCGAGGCCGTCGGTGTCGGCGATGGCGATGCCGGCCGCGACCACGTCGTCGACGCTGAGCCGCGGCGGCCGCCCGGTCGTGGCCTTGCGCGCCGTCCGGTGCCGCCAGAGCAGGGGCAGGATCCGGTCGGGATCGGTCGCCCCGCTGAACTCCGTCATCTCGTATACCCTACGAGAAGAGTTTCCGTAGCCCATACGATAACTGGGGGGCGACATGAAGATCCTCGTTACCGGCGCCACCGGCGGCGTCGGCCGGCTGGTCGTCGACGAACTGCTCGCGCTCGGCGCCACCGACGTCCGCGCGCTCACGGTCAACCCCGCCCGGGCCGGCCTGCCGGACTCCGTCGAGGTCGTCCGCGGGTACGTCGGCCGGCCCGAGACCCTGCCCGGCGCCCTCGCGGGCGTCGACCGCATGTACCTGGCGCCGGTGATCGAGACCAACGCGCAGACCTGCCGGCTGGCGGCGGAGGCCGGGGTGCGGCGCATCGTGGACATGGCCGGCGCCAAGGGTGACCACTGGCAGGCGATCGAGGACGGGGTCGAGGCGTGCGGGGTGCCTTACGTGCATCTCGAGCCCGGCGAGTTCATGACCAACTCGGGGATCTGGGCGGCGCAGCTCGCGGCGGGCGACGTGGTCCGCGACGGCTACGGCTCGGCCGCGAACGCGCCCATCGCGCTCGCGGACATCGCCGCGGTCGCGGCCCGCTGCCTGCTCGAGGACGGGCACGAGGGCCGGTCGTACGAGCTGACCGGCCCGGAGTCGCTCACCCGGCGGCAACGGGTCGAGCAGATCGGCGCGGCTCTGGGCCGCGAGCTCACCTACGTAGACCTGCCGCACGAGGAGCTCGTGGCCCAGCTCACCGAGGCCATGGGCGAGTACGGGTGCTGGTACGCCGACGGCCTCGCCGAGCTGGCCCGGTACCCGCAGGCCGCGGTGCCGACCGTCGCCGAGCTCACCGGGCGGCCCGCCACGACGTTCGCCGAGTGGGCCCGGGGCACCGACGTCTTCGGGTAGCCGCGGGGACACGGAACGCAGGGTGGTGACCCGATTTGTTCGCCACCACGCGCTCGGGTAGAGTTCCCACTCGGTACGGCAAGCCGTACCAATGGGGTATGGGGTAATTGGCAGCCCGACTGATTCTGGTTCAGTTAGTCTAGGTTCGAGTCCTGGTACCCCAGCGCGACTGTTCCGCAAGGGCGGTGGTGCTGGACTTCTGATAGAGTTCCGCACCGTTGCTCGAGCGAGAAGCGGAAGCAAAGCAAGGCAAGATCGGAAGTTCAGCGTGTCCCGGCCCCGTCGTCTAGCGGCCTAGGACGCCGCCCTCTCAAGGCGGTAGCGAGGGTTCGAATCCCTTCGGGGCTACAAACGCAAGCGGCCCGTGTCGATCGACACGGGCCGCTGCTTTGTGTTCGGGTTCACTGGTGACGGACATCAGCGTGCGCAGGGTCGACTTCGGCTACTTCATCCGGCCCGCGACCGAGACCGGCACGGGCGCGCCCCGCGTCGAGCCCTGCCTCGGCTATCTCGTCGAACACCCGGACGGCCTGCTGCTGGTCGACACCGGCATGGGCGCGGACCCGGCGGTGGACGCGCATTACCGGCCGCACCGCGTACCGATGGCGGCGGCGCTCGCCGCGGCCGGCGCCGCGGTCGGTGACGTGCGGCACGTGGTCAACTGCCACCTGCACTTCGACCACAGCGGCGGCAATCCCGAGCTGGCGGGCCGACCGATCTACACCCAGCGCGTCGAGCTGGACCTCGCCCGCACCGCGGAGCACCACACCCTGCCCTGGCTGATCGACGGCCCGGGCACGGTCTACGTCGAGCTGGACGGCGAGGCCGAGATCCTGCCGGGCGTGGTGATCGTGCCGACGCCGGGCCACACGGCCGGCCATCAGTCGCTGGTGGTGCGCCGCGGCGACGGCACGGTGATCGTCGCCGGGCAGAGCCACGACCACGCGGTGGGTTTCACGGGTGACGTGCTCGCCGGCAGGGCCGGGCGCGACGGCGCCGGGCCGCCCCTGCCGGTGCCGCCGGCCTGGATGGACCGGCTGCTGGGATTCGACCCGGCGCGGGTGGTGTTCGCACACGACAACGCCGTCTGGACGCCGTGAGCGCCCGGGTGGACCGTCAGAGGCCGCTCAGGCGCTGTCCGGCGCGGACCACGGCCATCGCGTGGCGCTCGCCCGGGCGGCGGCCCAGCCGCTCGATCGGGCCGCTTATCGAGATCGAGGCGATCACCCGGCCGGTGCGGTCGCGGATCGGTGCCGAGACGCTGGCGACGCCCGGCTCGCGCTCCGCGACGCTCTGCGCCCACCCGCGCCGGCGCACCTCGGCCAGCGTCCGGCCGGTGAACTTGCAGCGCGGAAGCAGCGGCATCACGGCCTCGGGCGGCTCCCAGGCGAGTAAGATCTGTGCCGCGGACCCGGCCACCATCGGCAACACCGAGCCAACCGGCACGGTGTCGCGCAGGCCGCTCGCGCGCTCCGCCGCGGCAACGCAGATCCGTTCGTCCGCCCGGCGCAGATACAGCTGCGCGCTCTCGCCGGTCGCGTCACGCAGCGCCGAGAGCAGCGGTTCCGCCGCCGTCAGCAGCACGTCGGGCGCCGCGTTCGCGAGCTCGCCCAGGCGCGGCCCGGGGCGCCAGCGGCCCTGGGTGTCCCGGACCAGCATCCGGTGGATCTCCAACGCCTGGGCCAGCCGGTGTGCGGTCGCCCGCGGCAGCTTCGTCCGGTCGACCAATTCGGCAAGGCTGGCGCCGTCGACACAGGCCGCGAGGATGACCACCGCCTTGTCGAGAACGCCGACACCGCTCATACTGTGTCCCACAAGCCGAAACATACCTCCCAGAATTTAGGATGTCCAGATGGTGGGAGTCACTCCGAAGCCGAGGACCCTGGCCGAGAAGGTCTGGGACGACCATGTCGTGCGTGCTGCCGAGGGTGAGCCTGATCTGCTCTACATCGACCTGCACCTGCTGCACGAGGTGACCAGCCCGCAGGCCTTCGACGGCCTGCGGCTGGCCGGGCGCCGGGTCCGGCGCACCGATCTCACGCTCGCGACCGAGGACCACAACACCCCGACCGGGTACGCCGACCCGGCGTTCAACACCCGCCGCGGCGACCTGCTGACGATCCTCGACACCGTGTCGCGCACGCAGATCGAGACCCTGCGCAAGAACTGCGCCGAGTTCGGCGTGCAGATCCGCTCGCTCGGCAATGTGGAGCAGGGCATCGTCCACGTGATCGGGCCGCAGCTCGGGCTCACCCAGCCCGGCACGACGATCGTCTGCGGCGACTCGCACACCGCGACGCACGGCGCGTTCGGCGCGCTGGCCTTCGGCATCGGCACCAGCGAGGTCGAGCACGTGCTCGCCACCCAGACGCTGCCGCAGGCCAAGCCGAAGACGATGGCGGTCGTGGTCGACGGCGAGCTGCACGACGACGCGTCGGCCAAGGACCTGATCCTCGCGCTCATCACCCAGACCGGCACCGGCGGCGGCAACGGCCACATCGTCGAGTACCGGGGCGAGGCCATCCGCAAGCTCTCCATGGAGGGCCGGATGACCATCTGCAACATGTCGATCGAGTGGGGCGCCAAGGCCGGCATGATCGCGCCGGACGAGACCACGTTCGAGTACCTCAAGGGCCGCGAGCACGCGCCGCAGGGCGCCGACTGGGACGCCGCTGTCGACTACTGGCGCACGCTCGCGACCGACGAGGGCGCCGAGTACGACACCGTGATCCACATCGACGCCTCCACCATCCACCCGTTCGTCACCTGGGGCACCAACCCGGGCCAGGGCGCGCCGCTGAACAGCGTGGTGCCGGACCCCGAGGAGTTCGTCGAGGAGTCGGAGCGCAGCGCCGCCCGCCGGGCCCTGGAGTACATGGGCCTCGAGGCCGGCACGCCGCTCAAGGACGTCGCCGTCGACGTGGTCTTCGTCGGCTCCTGCACCAACGGGCGCCTCGAGGACCTGCGGGCGGCCGCCGACGTGCTGCGCGGCCACCGGGTGCACGACGGCGTACGCATGATGGTCGTGCCCGGGTCCTACCAGGTCCGCGAGGCCGCCGAGGCGGAAGGGCTCGACCGGGTCTTCACCGAGGCGGGCGCCGAGTGGCGGTTCGCCGGCTGCTCCATGTGCCTGGGCATGAACCCGGACACGCTCAGCCCCGGCCAGCGCGCCGCGTCAACGTCCAACCGCAACTTCGAGGGCCGGCAGGGCCGCGGTGGGCGTACCCACCTGGTCTCGCCGCAGGTCGCCGCCGCCACCGCCGTGGTGGGCCGGCTGGCCGCCCCGGCAGACCTCTGAGCAGGAGCAGGAGCATGGACAAGTTCACCAGCCACACCGGCACGGTCATGCCGCTGCGGCGTTCCGATGTGGATACCGACCAGATCATCCCGGCCGTGTACCTGAAGCGGGTCACCCGCACCGGCTTCGAGGACGGGCTGTTCAGCGCCTGGCGCGACGACCCGGCCTTCGTGCTCAACAACCCCGCGCACGCGGGCGCGACGATCCTGGTCGCCGGCCCCAATTTCGGTACCGGCTCCTCGCGCCAGCACGCCGTCTGGGCGCTGCGGGACTGGGGCTTCAAGGTCGTCATCGCGCCGCGCTTCGGCGACATCTTCCGGGGCAACGCCCTCAAGGAGGGTCTGCTGCCGGTGCAGCTCGACCAGAAGGCCGTCGAGGCGCTACTCGATATGGCGGACAGCGAACCGGACAAGCGGATCACCGTCGACCTCGCCGAGCGTCAGGTGCGCGTGGACGACGCAGTCTGGACCTTCTCCATCGATGATTTCAGTCGGTGGCGCCTCATGGAGGGTCTCGACGACATCGGGCTGACACTGCGCCACGAGGAGCGGATTACCTCGTACGAGAAGGATCGACCCGCTTACAAGCCGGTGGTCGTCTGACCCCGAATTCCCTTGTCCTCGCAGGCGCTTTCGCCCCCACCGGCTCCTCGGTGGGGGCGAAATCGTTGCGACACAACGTTTTTTTTTGAGCAGATGTTTGTGTCTGCTGGTCAGAGGGCATACGGTGCGCGCAGAATGGCTCGCATTGGGCCAGTTCTCACGTTCGGGAGGAAACCAGTGAACAAGGCCGAGCTCGTCGAGGCGCTCGCCGCCCGACTGGGGGACCGGAAGACGGCGACAGCAGCGCTGGATGCGGTGATCAGCGAGGTGCAGAACGCCGTAACCAAGGGCGATCGCGTTGCCATTACCGGTTTCGGAGTCTTCGAAAAGCGTGCGCGCAATGCGCGTACCGCGCGCAATCCGCGTACCGGTGAACCGGTGAAGGTGAAGAAGACGTCCGTCCCCGCATTCAAACCCGGAACCGGCTTCCGGGAGATGGTCGCGAGTGGCAAGGTGGCAAAGGCCGCCGCCCCGAAGAAGACCACGGGGGCAGTGAAGTCCACTGCCGCCAAGGCCACCACGGCCCGGTCGACCGCTGCCAAGGCAGCGGCGGCGAAGAAGACCACGGCCACGAAGGCCGCTCCGGCCCGGTCGGCCGCCACCAAGACGGCGGCGGCGAAGAAGACCACCGCCACCAAGGCGGCGCCGGCCCGTACCGCCGCCAAGACGGCCGCGGCCAAGACCGCTACGAAGGCGGCCACGGCAAAGGCAACGCCGGCGAAGAAGACGGCCACCAAGTCGGTGGCCACCAAGGCCGCGCCGGCCCGGTCGACCGCCACCAAGGCGGCGGCTAAGAAGACCACGGCGACCAAGACGGCCGCGGCCAAGACCGCTACGAAGGCGGCCACGGCCAAGGCCACGCCGGCGAAGAAGACGGCCACCAAGTCGACGGCTGCCAAGTCGACTGCCACCAAGGCGGCGCCGGCCAAGAAGGCCACCGCCCGCAAGACGACCGCCGCCGCGAGCGGCACCGCGGCGGGGCGCGCCACGACCGCGCGTACCTCCGCGGCACGCAAGACCCGCTGATCACGAGGGGCCGCCAGGCCCGCTCAGTTCGGCGCTGAGACACGAAGGGCGTCCACCCGTACGGTGGACGCCCTTCATGTGTTCCGGCGCCACAGTGGCCGCTGAGCCTACGGTCCGCATCATGGACCGAAGTTCCGCCGAACCCCGCGGCCTCGTAGGCAGGTCGCTGATCGCCGCGGCCGTCTTCGCCGGCGCCGTCGTGCCCGGCTGGACCTTCGGCGAGCTGGTCGAGCGCTGGACTGGGCAGGGGCTGCTGGACTGGGGCGTCACCTGTGCCTGGTCGGGGCTGGCCGTCCTCGTGCTCGGGCCGTACGGCTCCTACCGGCGCCGCGACGCGGCGCTCGGCCTCGTTCCGCTGTACGGCTGGTACCTCGCCAGCGTGCTGTCCTGGCGGGTCGCGCTGCTGCCGCTGCGGGACTGGGAGCCGCGCGACGACGAGTTCTGGCGGGCCCGCTGGCTCACCGGCGACCTGGTCGGCTACTGGCGGGCGGACCAGCTGCCGCCCGGGCGCCGGCCGGTGCACCCGGCGCGGCCTAGATCCGGCTCAACGCCAGGAGGCGGTCGCCGGACCAGGTGAGGATCCAGCCCGAGCCCTTTTCCGTCCGGTAGGGCTCGGGGTCCTCGGCGCCGTCCAGGAGCGCCAGCAGACCCGGTATCACCTTGCCCTGGCTGCACACCGCCGCCCGGTCGCCGTCGCGGAGCACGGCCAGCCGGGCCGCCGCGCGCTTACGGGCCGGCAGCGCGTCCGCCTCGGCCGGCTCCGCGAACGCCGGATCCGTCTCGATGGGCAGCGACAGCAGGGCCGACAGCGGCTCGAGGGTCTGCCGGCAGCGCAACGGGGTCGCGGCGACCAGCCGCCGCGGGCCGATCAGGGAGACCAGCGGGCCCAGCCTCCGCGCCTCGTCTCGGCCCTCTTCGTCGAGCGGGCGCAGGTCGTCGTCGCCCTCGAAGTCGCGGCGCCGGCCCGCGTGACCGTGCCGGACCAGCGCCGTAACGGCGGTCACCGGCGGCAGGGCGGCGACATGCGCCACCAGGCGCCGGTCGTCCGGGTAGGTCAGCCGCGCGACGGCCTCGGCCGGCGGGAGGAAGACCACGGCGTCGACCTCGGTCGGGTCCGCCGGGTCCGCGGCCGGGCCGTCGGCGCAGCGCATCAGCCAGAAGTCGACGGTCTTGGGCGTGCCGTCCGGCAACGCATACGCGACGGCGGGCAGCCGCAGCTGCGGCTCGCCGCGCAGCCCGGTCTCCTCCAGCAGCTCGCGCGCCGCGGCGGCGAGCGGATGCTCGCCGTCGTCGAGCTTGCCCTTGGGCAGGCTCCAGTCGCGCCGGTACGGCCGGTGCACGACGCACACCTCGATCGAGTCCCCGGCGGGCCGCCACAGGACGCCACCGGCGGCGCGGACGGGCTCCGGCGACAATCAGACCGCCTTGCCGATGATCCGGCGCAACAGCGCCTCCTGCAGGTGGATGTGCGGGTCCGACGGGGTCGACGCGCGGCGGTGCCAGGTGCCGTCACCGGCCAGGTCCCAGCCCTCGCTCTCGTCGCGCATCGACAGCTCCAGCACGTTGCGCAGGTCGTCCTGCGCGGACGGCAGGCTGACCCGGACCAGCGCCTCGACCCGGCGGTCCAGGTTGCGGTGCATGAGGTCGGCCGAGCCGATCCAGTACTCGGCGTCGTCGCCCGCGCCGAAGCGGAACACCCGCGAGTGCTCCAGGAACCGGCCGACGATCGAGCGGACCCGGATGTTGTCGGACAGCCCGGGCACGCCGGGGCGCAGCGAGCACATGCCGCGGATGATCAGATCGACCTTCACGCCGGCCTGCGAGGCGCGATAGAGCGCGTCGCAGGTGCCCTCGTCGACCAACGAGTTCACCTTGAACTGCACCAGCGCCTCGCCGCCCTCGCGGGCGATCCGGGCCTGCTCCTCGATCCGCTCGATCAGTCCGGCCCGGACGCCGTGCGGCGCGACCAGCAGCCGCCGGAACTTGGTCTGCCTGCTGTATCCGGTCAGCACGTTGAACAGGTCGGTGACGTCCGCGCCGACCTCGGGATCGGCGGTGAGCATGCCGAAGTCCTCGTAGAGCCGGGCCGTCTTCGGGTGGTAGTTGCCCGTACCGATGTGGCAGTAGCGGCGGATCTGGTTGCCCTCCTGGCGTACCACCAGGGAGGTCTTGCAGTGTGTCTTGAGGCCGACCAGGCCGTAGACGACGTGGCAGCCGGCCCGCTCGAGCGTGCGCGCCCAGGCGATGTTCGCGACCTCGTCGAAGCGCGCCTTCACCTCGACCAGCACCACCACCTGCTTGCCGGCGGCGGCGGCGTCGACGAGCGCGTCGACGATCGGTGAGTCGCCGCTGGTGCGGTAGAGGGTCTGCTTGATGGCCAGCACGTTCGGATCCGCGGCGGCCTGCTCGATGAAGCGCTGCACGCTGGTGGAGAACGAGTGGTACGGGTGGTGCACCAGGATGTCGCACTCGCGCAGCCGGTTGAAGACGCTGCGCGGCACCTCGCCGTCGGCGAGCTGCGGGTGGGTGGCCGGCACGAACGGGCGGTCCTTGAGGTCGTCGCGGTCGCACTCGCCGAACACCTGCCACAGTGCCGAGAGGTCCAGCAGCCCGGGCACCCGCAGCACGTCCTGGCTGTCCATCTCGAGCTCGCGGGAGAGCAGGTCGAGGACGTGGTCGCTGATCGAGGCGGCCACCTCGAGGCGCACCGGCGGCCCGAAGCGGCGCTGGGCGAGCTCGCGCTCGAGCGCCTGCAGCAGGTCCTCGTCGCGGTCCTCGTCGACCTCCAGCTCGGCGTTGCGGGTCACCCGGAACAGGTGCCACTCCAGGATCTGCATGCCGGAGAAGAGCTGATCCAGGTGCGCGGCGATGAGCTCCTCGACGGGCAGGAAACGCACGCCGCGGCTGTCGTTCTGCACCGTCACGAAGCGGTGCACGTTGTCCGGCACCTTGATCCGGGCGAACAGCTCGGCACCGCTGCCGGCCGGGTCGCGCAGCGCGACGGCCAGGTTCAGCGAGCGGCTGGAGATGTAGGGGAACGGGTGCGCCGGGTCGACGGCGAGCGGGGTCAGCACCGGGAAGACCTGCTCGCGGAAGAACATGCGCAGCCGCTCGCGCTCGGGCGCGTCCAGCTCGCCCCAGCTGACCAGCTCGATGCCCTCGGCGGACAGCTTCGGCCGGACCTCCTCGCCGAAGCAGGCGGCGTGCCGGGTGACCAGATCCGCGGCCCGCTCGGTGATCATCGCGAGCTGGTGGCGCAGCGACGAGCGGTCGCCGCCCCGCATCGGCAGGCCGGCCTTCAGCCGGCGCTTGAGGCCCGCGACGCGGACCATGTAGAACTCGTCGAGGTTGCTGGCGAAGATGGCCAGGAACTTCGCGCGCTCCAGCAGCGGGGTCTCCGGATCCTCGGCGAGGGCGAGCACCCGGGCGTTGAAGTCGAGCCAGGACAGCTCCCGGTTGAGGAACCGGTCGTCGGGCAGCTCGTGCGCGTCGAGATCGTCGAGATCGTCGAGCTCGCCGGTGCTGTCGGCGAGTGGGCCGGTAGGTGCTGCGGTACTGGTCACGGCGGGCTCCGGAGGCTCGATGGGGGTCGGCTCGGTCGCGCACTCGTCGTTGAGTATTTCCGCCTCGGTCGCCCGTTCCTCGCGGGGAAGGAACCGCCCGTTCGGGCCGCGGCGGCGGGCCGCAGGCGGCACGGTCGTGTCGGGTGTCCGGGGCGGGGTGGTCATGGCAACCATCATCGCCGGTCCACGGTGAACAGGAAACGAACCAGGCTCATCTGATTCCGGGAAGTTCGACCTTGTGCACCACCCCGTCCGGGCCGGACTCGAAGCGGACCCGTTGCCCGAGGCGCAGCAGGCGCAGCCCGGAGGCCCGGAACGCCTCGGCGGGGAACGCCAGCTCGGTACCGTCGTCGAGGAGCAGCGTCCCGGAGAGTGTCTGTGCATCGAAGGTCGCGACCGTGCCCTGCATGCGGGCAACGCTACCGGTGCGGGCCCGCCGGCACACCGCAAGCACCGCAGTCCGCGATGAGTCCGAGATCACGCAGGAGCGCGCAGGTGTGCTCGCCGGCGCCGAGCGCGAGCACCGTGCGCAGATCGGCGGCGGTGTCCACGTCCTGGCGCAGCCCCGGCCAGGACCCGGTCAGCGCCCGGGCCTGCGACGCGGCGTGCGACGCCGCCGAGCCGACGCCGAACCGCGGCTCGAGCGGGACGCCGGCGTCGGCGGTGAGCAGGACCGTGCCGGTGCCGGCCGCGTCGGCGACGAAGCTGCGGCCCGGCCCGGCCGCGGTCAGCGCCTCGCCGAGCTCGCCGGGCCGCAGCGCGGGCAGGTCGCCGGTGAGCACGGCGCGCCGCCGGGACAGCCCGGCGACCAGGTCGGCGCCGAACCGCAGGGCGGCGTTCAGGCCCGCGCCGGGGCGGTCGGGCACGGCCCGCGCGCCGAGCGCCGCCACCGCGGCGGTCGCGGCGGGGTCGTCCGTGACGACCAGCACCTCGGCGACCGGCGCGCAGGACATGACGGCGGCGACCGTGTCGCGGACCATCGCCAGCGCGAGGTCCTCGTGCCGGGCATCGAGCACGGCGCCGCGCAGCCGGCTCTTGGCCGTGCTGAGGCGCTTGACGGGAATGACCGCGGTCCAGTCCGCTCCTGACACGGCGCCAATCCTGCCACCAGGCACAGGGCCGGGCCCCGCCCTGGCTACAGCGACCGCGAGCAGGCATGATTTCGTCGCAGAGGTGGGGAACGGCGGCGCGGGGCACGCCGCGGGTGAGCAGGGGAGGCACCATGGCGCGGCGCAGGCTTGGAATCTGGCGGCGATTCGCCGTGTTTCTCCTGTTACCGGGCATGCAGGTCTGGACGAAGCGCACCTGGACCGGTATGGAGAACCTGCCGACCACCGGCGGCTTCATCATCACGCCGAACCACATGTCGCAGTTCGACCCGCTGCTGGTGGCCCACTACGTCTACGCCTCGGGCAGATGGCCCCGGTTCCTCGCCAAGGCGAGCATCTGGAAGGTGCCGTTCGTCGGGTTCATGCTCCGGAAGACCATGCAGATCCCGGTCGAACGCGGCAGTGTAGAGGCGGTGAAGTCCCTCGACACTCTCATCGAAGCCCTGCACCAGGGCGGCGTGGTGGTGATCTACCCGGAGGGCACCACGACCCGCGAGCCCGACCTGTGGCCGATGCGCGGCAAGACCGGCGCGGCCCGGCTGGCGCTGGTCACCGGTGCGCCGGTGCTGCCGATGGCGACCTGGGGCTCGCAGCGGGTGCACGACGTGCGGACGAAGAAGTTCACGTTCGGCCGCGGCCGGGTACCGGTGAGCGTGAGCGTCGGCAAGCCGGTCGACCTCAGCCGCTGGACCGGCGAGGCGCCCAGCCGGGCCGTGCTCGAGCAGATGACCGAGGCGATCCAGCTGGCCACCCGGGACCTGCTCGCCGAGCTGCGCGACGAGACCCCGCCCCCGATCTACCAGCACGACGCCGGCCGGGCGCAGCGCCCGACCGGGCCCACGGCATGAGCGAGCCGGTGCGCGCGGGATCAGGGCACGGGGAGACGAGAAGGGGAGTTGGAGCATGACGCGCGCTGCGGTGCTCGGTGCGGGCGCCTGGGGGACGGCGTTCGCCAAGATCCTGGCCGAGGCGGGTTCGGACGTGGCCCTGTGGGCCCGCCGCGAGTCGGTGGCCGCCGCCATCCGAGCGGAAGGGATCAACGAGACCGCGCTGCCGGGCGTCAAGCTGCCCGACCGGGTCAGCGCCACCAGCGACCTGGTGGCCGCGCTCGACGGCGCTGAGCTGGTCTTCCTCGCCGTGCCCTCGCAGACGCTGCGCGGCAACCTCGCCGACTGGGCCGTGCACCTGCCCGCCGACTCGACCCTGATCTCGCTGATGAAGGGCATCGAGCTCGGCACCACCAAGCGGATGAGCCAGGTCATCGTCGAGACCGCCGGGGTCGACCCGGACCGGGTGGTGGTGGTCTCCGGGCCGAACCTGGCGCCCGAGGTCGCCGCCGAGCAGCCCGCGGCGACCGTGGTGGCGGGCACCGACGAGGCCCGCGCACAGAAGGTGCAGCAGGCCATCGCGCTGCCGTACATCCGGCCGTACACCAGCGACGACGTCATCGGGTGCGAGCTCGGTGGCGCGGTCAAGAACGTCATCGCGCTCGCGTACGGGATGGCGACGGCGATGGGCATGGGCGACAACACCAAGGCTTCGCTGATCACCCGCGGGCTGGCCGAGACGGCCCGGCTCGGGGTGGCGCTCGGCGCCGACCCGATGACCTTCGCCGGGCTGGCGGGGCTCGGCGACCTGGTCGCCACCTGCTCCTCGCCGCTGTCGCGCAACCGCACCTTCGGCGAGCACCTCGGCCGTGGCGAGTCCCTCGAGCAGGCGCAGCGCGCCGCCCGGCAGACCGCCGAGGGCGTCAAGAGCTGCCTGGCGATCCGCGACCTGGCCCGCGCGCACGGCGTCGAGATGCCGATCACCGAGCAGGTGGAGCGGGTCTGCCATGAGGGCGTCGACCCGCGGGTCGCGGTGAAGCTGCTGATGGGCCGGGAGATGAAGCCGGAGTGAAGTACGACGGAGACGGCACCCGGGTCGTGCACGCCGGCCTGCCGGACCCGGTGCCGGGCGAGCCTTTCCTGCCCGGGCCGGTGTTCGCGGCGCCCTACCACCTGGACCCGGTCGCCGGGCAGGTGGTCAACGGCTACGGGCGGCCGGACAATCCGACCCGGCGCGCGCTCGAGGCGGCGATCGGCGAGCTGGAGGGCGGCCCGACGCTGGCCTTCGCGAGCGGGCAGGCGGCCGTCACCGCGATGCTGCTCGCCACCGTCCGCGCCGGCGACACCGTGGCGCTGCCGGCGGACGGCTACTACGCCGTGCGCGTGTTCGCCGCCGGCGCGCTGCGTGACCTGGGCGTCAACACCGTGCTGGTGCCGACGGCCGGGCCGTACCCGTCGTTCGAGGGCATGCGGTTGGTGCTCTTGGAGACGCCGGCCAACCCCGGCCTGGACGTCTGCGACGTCCGCGCGCTGTCGGCGGCCGCGCACGCCGCCGGTGCCCTGGTCGCGGTCGACAACACCACGCCGACGCCGCTCGGGCAGCGCCCGCTGGAGCTCGGCGCCGACGTGGTGGTCGCGTCGGGTACCAAGGCGCTGACCGGGCACTCCGACGTGCTGCTCGGCTACCTGGCCACCAACGACGAGGATCTGCTCGCCCGGGTGACCGCCTGGCGGGTGCAGACCGGCGCCGTACCGGGCGCGTTCGACTCCTGGCTGGCGCACCGCTCGCTGGCCACGCTGGACCTGCGGCTGGCCCGGCAGAGCGCCAACGCGGCGGTGCTGGCCGAGCTGCTGGCCGGGCGCCCGGACGTGCGGCACGTGCGGTTCCCGGGCCTGCCGGACGATCCGTCGTACCCGATCGCGGCGGCGCAGATGCGCCGGATTCCCGGCATCATCGGGTTCGACCTGGGCAGCGCCGAGCGGGTGGCCCGGTTCCTGACCGCCTCCGAGCTCGTCTTCGCGGCGACCTCGTTCGGCGGCCTGCACACCACCGCGGACCGGCGCGCGCAGTGGGGCGACGACACGGCGCCGGGCTTCGTCCGGCTCTCCTGCGGCATCGAGGACACCGCGGATCTGGTCGCGGACCTGACGGCCGCGCTGGACGCGGCCTGAGCGCCGTGGCCTGGAGCAGCTTCAGCGGCGACGAGGTGGCGGCGCTGGCGACCGGCGAGAGCCTGCTCGCCGACCCCGGCGAGCGGGACTGCCCCGCCTGCGGCGCGCGCCGGGTGCGGGCGTACGTGCACGCCGCGGCGAACGCCCGCCGCCCCACGCTGGTCAGCTACGTCTGGTGCACCGCCTGCCACCGGTTCGTCGGCACCCGGGCCCGGCACCCCGAGGGCCTGATCTTCTCCGATCCGCTCGCGGTGCTCTCCGCGGCCGAGCGCCGCGAACTGGAGCGCAGCCTGATCGGCTTCCTCGCGCACCTCGACGGGCTCTGGGAGAGCGGCGCGCTGCCGCAGACGTTCACCGCCGCCTGACCGGGCCCGGTGATCACTCCTCGTGCCTGTTTGCCGTGGCAGTGCCCGCGTCGGCCGAATATTGTCTACGCAGAGTAGGGTCGGCGCCTGGCATGCCTGCCGCCCCGACATCCGCAACGAGAGGTCCTATCCGTGTCGACCCCCCGCAAGACCCGTGTAGCGATCGTTTTCGGCGGGCGCAGCACCGAGCACGCCATCTCCTGCGTGAGCGCCGGCAGCATCCTGGGCGCCCTCGATCCGGACCAGTACGAGGCCGTGCCGGTCGGCATCACCCGCGCCGGCGCCTGGGTGCTCTCCAGCGGCGACCCGGCGGCGCTGGCCATCTCCGGCCGCCGGCTCCCGGAGATCACCGCGGAGTCCGGCCGGTCCGTGGTGCTGCCCGCCGACCCGACCTCCGCCGGCATGCTGGTCGTCGACCCGGCCGACGGGGTGGCCGTGCTCGGCGGCGTCGACGTCGTCTTCCCGGCCCTGCACGGCGCCTACGGCGAGGACGGCACCATCCAGGGCATGCTCGAGATGGCCGGCATCCCGTACGTGGGCGCGAACGTCTTCGCCTCGGCGGCGGGCATGGACAAGGAGTTCACCAAGAAGCTCGCCGCCGCCGAGGGCATCCCCGTCGGCCCGTACGCGGTCCTGCGGGCCGGCTCGTCGCTGTCGGAGGCCGACAAGGAGCGCCTGGGCCTGCCGGTCTTCGTCAAGCCCTCCCGGGCCGGCTCGTCGCACGGCATCAGCAAAGTCACGGACTGGGCGGACCTGGACGCGGCGGTCGCCAAGGCCCGGCAGATCGACCCCAAGGTGCTGGTCGAGGCCGGCATCGTCGGCCGCGAGATCGAGTGCGGGGTGCTCGAGGGCGAGGCCGGCGGGGCGCCCGAGGCGTCGCTGCTCGCCGAGATCCTGGTGAGCGCCGAGGGCGACGACTTCTACGACTTCGACGCCAAGTACCTGGGCGACGGGACGCCGTACCAGATCCCCGCGGGCCTCGAGCCCGAGGTGGCCCGCCGGGTGCAGGAGTACGCCACCCGCACCTTCACCGCGCTGGACTGCGCCGGGCTGGCCCGCGTCGACTTCTTCGTGACCGCGGAGAACGAGATCTACCTCAACGAGATCAACACGATGCCGGGGTTCACGCCGACCTCGATGTTCCCGCTGATGTGGGCGGCCACCGGCCTGGAGTACCCGAAGGTCGTCGACCGGCTGATCCGCACCGCCCTGCGCCGCGGCACCGGCCTGCACTAGGGCCTAGACGCAGCCGCCCGGCCGCCCCTCGGTGATCGACTTGTCGGTCTTCACCACGGCGTCGGAGAACTCGTTGGCCCACTGCGCGGGCTGTGCGTACTGCTTCGGGACGGTGACCCGCACCGCGACCTCGCGGTCCATGGTCGTGAACGTGGTGGCCGCGGCCTGCTCCTGCGCGTACCAGCAGACCCGGTTCATGTTCATCAGCTCCGCGTCCAGCGGCACGCAGCCCGAACCGGTCTGGTCCAGCGTCGTGCACATCGCCGGCCGGGCGACACCGCAGGCGACGGTCAGGGCGGGCTCGCCGTAGGCCGCGTTCTGCTCCGGGCCGGCGCTGACCTTGCGGGCCGGCAGGTCGCGGACCCGGGCGGGCAGCTGCGAGGTCACCGCGAGGCAGACCTGCGCGGTTCCGGCCGCGAGCTCGGGCGCGGCCATCCGCACGGGATCCGCCGGTACGACCGCGGGCTGCGTCGCGGACGGCGCGGGTGCCGCGGTGTCGGCCTCGGGCACGAACCGGGAGAAGACCAGCAGGCCCGCCAGTACGGCCACCGGCACCGCGATCGCCGTCGCCCAGAGCGCGGCGCTGCGCGTCGTCCGGTCCTTGGCGGGCGGCTGTTGCGGTGGCTCGGAGCGGGTCTCCACGTTGACCATGTCAGAGATTTACCACGGAGCAGGTGACGGTCCGCGTGATGCCCGGCACGTACTGGATCTTGCTCACAATCATCTTGCCGAGCTCGTCGACCGAGTGCGCCTCGGCCAGCACCACGACGTCGTAGGGCCCGGTGACCGCGTCGACGCGTACCACTCCACTGATTTTGTCGATCGCGGCGGCCACGTCACGGGCCTTTCCGACCTCCGTTTGGATGAGGATGTATGCCTGGACCACGATCAGACTCCTATCCGCCAGCGCTGGCGACTCGAACGTGAAACTACAGTACGGAGCCGGTCGGAAGCGCAGTTGCCGCGCAGACTGGGCCAAGCCGGACGGCTTGACCCCGCATCCGGGGAAAAACTCAGGCCGAGAGGAACGGTGGGACGTTGAGCATCGCGGAGACGGGTGAGTTCGGGCTCATCGCCCGGATCGTCGCGCGGCTCGAGACCGGCACGGCGAGCCTGCTCGGCCCCGGCGACGACGCCGCCGTGGTGGCCGCGCCGGATCGCCGGGTCGTGGCGAGCACCGACGTCCTGGTCGACGGCCGGCACTTCCGGCGCGACTGGTCCAGCGCCACCGACGTGGGCCACCGGGCCGCCGCCGCGAACCTCGCCGACATCGCGGCGATGGGCGCGGCACCCACCGCGCTGCTGGTCGCGCTCTGCATGCCGGCGGACCTGGACCCGGCGTGGGCCGAGGAGCTGGCCGGCGGGCTGTCGGCGGAGGCGGGCCTGGTCGGCGCGGGGGTGGTCGGCGGGGACATGTCGTCCAGCCCGACGCTGACCATCGCCGTCACCGCCCTGGGCGACCTGGACGGCCGGGAGCCGGTGGTGCGCGGCGGCGCCCGGCCCGGCGACGTCCTCGCGCTGGCCGGGCGCACCGGCCACGCCGCGGCCGGGTTCACCATCCTGTCCCGGGGCTTCCGCACGCCGAAGCTGCTGGTCGAGGCGCACCGGCGGCCCGAGGTGCCGTACCCGGCGGGTCCCGCGGCCGCCCGGGCCGGCGCCACCTCGATGATCGACATCTCCGACGGGCTGCTGCAGGACCTGGGCCACATCGCCGCCGCCAGCGCGGTCGGCATCGACGTCGACCGGGGCGCGTTCGAGATACCCGCGCAGATGCGCGACGCGGCCTCGGCGCTGGGCGTCGACCCGTACGCGTGGCTGCTCGCCGGCGGGGACGACCACGCGCTGGCCGCGACGTTCCCGCCCGGCGCGACCCTGCCGCCGGGCTGGCGGGCCATCGGCGGCGTGCGCGAGGGCACCGGGGTGACCGTCGACGGCCGGGCCTGGCAGGGCGACAAGGGGTGGGACCACTTCCGCTGACCAGGCTCATTAGTGTTGGTCGGCGTGGAGGAGATCAAGATTCGCGAGGCCCGTTTCGACGAGCCCGCGGTGCAGCGACTGATAGCCGAGGCGATGGCCGAACTCGGCCGCCGGTACGGCGGCAGCGGCGACGACACCCCGGTGGCGGCCTCGGACTTCGCGCCGCCGCGGGGCGCCTTCCTCGTGGCCTACGCGGGCGACGAGCTGCTGGGCTGCGCCGGCTGGCGCGCGCACGGCCCGGACGCCGAGCTCAAGCGGATGTTCACGGTCCCGGCGGCGCGCGGGCGCGGCGTGGCCCGCCGGGTACTGGCGGCGCTCGAGGAGTCGGCGCGGGAGCGGGGCTGCAAGCGGGTGATCCTGGAAACGGGCGACAAACAGCCCGAGGCGATCGCCCTGTACCTCAACTGCGGTTACGAGCGCATCGAGGACTTCGGCTACTACAAGGGCGAAGAGGGCGTGCTGTCCTACGCCCGGGTGCTCTGAGGCCGTTAACGCAACCAGCCCGCCAGGAGAACCTGGCGGGCTGTGATGTCGCAGAGGTCAGGCGCGGACGATCTTGCCGGCCTTGATGCACGAGGTGCAGGCCTTGACCTTCTTGGTGTTGCCACCACCGGCAGGGGTGCGCACCGACTGGATGTTCGGGTTCCAGCGGCGGTTGGTCCGCCGGTGCGAGTGGGACACGTTGTGGCCGAAGCCCGGTCCCTTGCCACAGACGTCGCACACGCTAGCCACGGGGTACTCCTGGGATTGATACGAACTTGAGGGTCCCGGACAGCCTGCGTCCGGGCAACCTGGCCAGGTTACCCGATGGTCGGCCTGGACAGCCAATCGCCCCTTCTCCCGCCTGCCGCGAACCCTGCATCCAGCAATCAGGGGCCCTGGTTAGTACGCTTTTCGCGTGCTGGACTCCCTGGACGCCGCCGCGATACGCCGCTGGTGCGGCGGCGGGCTGGCGTCGCTGCGCGCGCACCAGCACGAGATCGACCTGTTGAACGTCTACCCGGTGCCCGACGGCGACACCGGCACCAACCTGGTGCTCACCCTCACCTCGGCCCAGCAGGCCCTGGACCAGCCCACCGCCCTCTCCGGCGAGGCCGAGCCGGCCGGGCAGACGCCGCTCGGCGCGACCATGCGCCAGATGGCGCGCGGCGCGCTGCTCGGCGCGCGCGGCAACTCGGGTGTCATCGTGTCGCAGATCCTGCGCGGCATGGCCGACGCCCTCGCGACGTCGGTGGCGGTGCGCGGCGGCGAGCTGGCCCGGGCCCTGCGCCGGGCCAGCGAGGCGGCGTACGCGGCGGTGGCCAAGCCGGTCGAGGGCACGGTGCTCTCGGTGGTGGCGGCCGCGGCGGACGGCGCCGGCCGGATCTCCTCGGACGACCTGGTCGCGGTCGCGCGGGCCGCGGCCCGCGCGGCGGCGGAGGCGCTGGCCCGCACCCCGCAGCAGCTGCCGATCCTGGCCCGGGCCGGTGTGGTCGACGCGGGCGGGCGCGGCCTGGTCCTGCTCCTCGAGGCCCTGGTGGACGCCCTGAGCACCACCGCGTCGCGTCCGCCGGCCGCGGTCGCCGGTCCCGGCCCGGCCGCGGCCGAGGCCCTGGTGCCGCCCGCGGGCGGGTCGCCGGTGGTCTGGGAGGGCGTCGGCTACGAGGTGCAGTACCTGCTCGACGCGGAGCCGGAGGCGGTCGAGGTGCTGCGGGGCGCGCTCGAGAAGCTCGGCGACTCGCTCGTGGTTGTCGGCACCGGCGAGGGCACGCCGCCCACCTGGAACGTGCACATCCACGTCGACGACATCGGCGCCGCGGTCGAGGCGGGCATCGTCGCGGGCCGTCCACACCGGATCTCCGTCACGCGGCTGGTCGACCGCCTGCACCCGCACGGCGGCCACGAGCAGGCGGGCGGCGCCGGTCACGGCGAGCCGGGCGCCCCGGCGGCACCGGTGATCGACCTCGGCGCCCGCGCGGCGGTCGTCGTCGCGGCCGGTGACGGGCTCACCTCGCTCTTCGCGGACGAGGGCGCCGTCGTCGTCGGGCGCAACCCGTCCATCGCCGAGATGCTCGCCGCCATCGCGGCGACCGGCGCCGGCCGGGTGGTGCTGCTGCCCAACGACGCCAACACCCACGCCGTCGCGAGCGCCGCCGCCCGCGAGGCGGCCGCGACCGGGCTGCGGGTCAGCGTGGTGCCGACCCGCTCGCCGGTGCAGGCGCTCGCCGCGCTCGCCGTCCGTGACGCGCAGCGCCCCTTCGACGACGACGTCATCGCGATGGCCGAGGCCGCCGGCGCCTGCCGCTACGGCGAGGTCTGCACCGCGAGCCGGGAGGCGCTCACCGTGGCCGGCCGGTGCCGGCCCGGCGACCTGCTCGGCCTGGTCGACGGCGAGGTGCACGTGATCGGCGCCGACCTGGAGGAGGTCTGCCGCCGGCTGCTCGATCGGATGCTCGGCGGCGGCGGCGAGCTGGCCACCCTGGTGCTCGGCGCCGACGCGCCGGCCGGGCTCGAGGAGCGGCTGCGCGGCCACCTCGCGCACGAATGGCCCTTCGTCGAGCTGCACTTCTATGCGGGCGGCCAACCCCGCTACCACCTGCTGGTAGGAGTGGAATGACCGATACGACCACCGCCGCAACCACCGACACCCCGCTGGAGAAGGTGCTCGGCGCGGCCAAGGCCAAGGCGCTCGCCACCCACCTCGACCTGCACACCGCGGGCGACCTCATCTATCACTTCCCGCGCCGCTACGACGAGCGCGGCGAGCACACCGACATGCGCAAGCTCGAGGTCGGCGAGCAGGTCACCCTGCTCGCCCAGGTGAAGAGCGCGACGGTACGGCCGATGCGCCAGCGCCGCGGCAACATGCTCGAGATCACCATCGGCGACGGCAGCGGGGCGACGCTGACCTGCACCTTCTTCAACCAGGCGTGGCGCGAGCGGGAGCTGCGCACCGGCCGGTGGGGCCTGTTCGCCGGCAAGGTCACCGACTTCCGCGGCAAGCGCCAGCTCAACGGCCCGGCGTACCAGCTGCTCAAGGCCGACGCGACGCAGGACGAGGCCGCGGAGGAGATCGAGGAGTTCGCCGGCGCGCTGATCCCGGTCTACCCGGCCGCGGCCGCGGTGCCGACGTGGACCATCGCGCGGTACGTGCGTGAGGTGCTGGAGAACTTCCAGCCGCCCGAGGACCCGTTGCCGGGCACGGTCCGCGCGAGCCGCAACCTCATCGGGATCGGCAAGGCCCTGCGTGAGATCCACCGGCCCAGCTCCGACAAGGACCTGCATCTCGCCAAGTACAGGCTGAAGTGGGACGAGGCCTTCGCCGTACAGCTGACGCTGGTGCAGCGCAAGGCCCGGGCGTCCGCGCTGCCCGGCAAGGCCCGGCCGCGCAGCGAGGCCGGGCTGCTCGCGGCCTTCGACGCGACGCTGCCCTACGAGCTGACCGAGGGGCAGGCGCAGGTCGGCGAGGAGATCGCCGCGGACCTGGCGCAGGCGCACCCGATGCACCGGCTGCTGCAGGGCGAGGTCGGCTCGGGCAAGACGCTCGTCGCGGTCCGCGCGATGCTCCAGGTCGTCGACGCGGGCGGTCAGGCCGCGCTGCTGGCGCCGACCGAGGTGCTCGCCACCCAGCATCACCGCAGCATCGGGGCGCAGCTGGGCGCGCTGGGCCGGGCCGGCGAGCTGGACGGCGACCCCGACGGCACGCAGCTGACCCTGGTCACCGGCTCGCTCGGCGCGGCGGCCCGCCGGGCCGCGCTGGCCAAGGTCGCGGACGGCAGCGCCGGCATCGTCGTCGGCACGCACGCCCTGCTGTACGAGGGCGTCGACTTCCACGACCTCGCCCTGGTGGTGGTCGACGAGCAGCACCGGTTCGGCGTCGAGCAGCGCGACGCCCTGCGCGCCAAGGCGGCCCAGCCGCCGCACGTGCTGGTCATGACCGCCACGCCGATCCCGCGCACGGTCGCGATGACCGTGTACGGCGACCTGGAGACGTCCACGCTGTCGCAGCTGCCGCGCGGCCGTTCGCCGATCGCGTCGCACGTGGTGCCCCCGGAGCGCCCGGCCTTCCTGGAGCGGGCCTGGCAGCGGGTGCGCGAGGAGGTCAAGGCCGGCCACCAGGCATACGTGGTGTGCCCGCGGATCGGCGCGACCGAGGCGGAGGAGGACGAGCAGCCGCCGGGCGACAACGAGCCGGCCCGCCGCCCGCCGCTGGCGGTGATGGAGGTCGCGCCGATCCTGTCCGAGGGTCCGCTGCACGGGCTGCGGATCGGCATCCTGCACGGCAGGCTGCCCGCGGACGAGAAGGACGCGGTGATGCGGCGCTTCGCGGCGAGCGAGCTCGACGTGCTGGTCGCGACCACGGTCATCGAGGTCGGCGTCGACGTGCCCAACTCCACCGTCATGATCATTATGGACGCGGACCGCTTCGGCGTCTCCCAGCTGCATCAGCTGCGCGGGCGGGTGGGCCGGGGCTCGGCGCCGGGCATCTGCCTGCTGGTGACCGAGGCGGCGGAGGGCACCCCGGCCCGGGAGCGCCTGGACGCGGTGGCGTCCACGACGGACGGCTTCCGCCTGGCGGAGCTCGACCTGGAGCAGCGCCGCGAGGGCGATGTGCTCGGCGCGCTGCAGTCCGGCCGCAACAGCCACCTGCGGCTGCTGTCGCTGCTGCGGGACAGCAAGCTGATCACCGACGCCCGCGCCGAGGCGTCCGAGCTGGTGAGCGAGGACCCGACCCTGGCGAAGCACCCGGCGCTGCTGGCGTCGGTGACGGCCCTGGTCGACGAGGAACGCGCCGAGTACCTGGAGAAGGGATGATCCTGCACTTCTGCCCCCGCGCCGAGTGGGAGGCGGCGAAGGCTGCCGGCGTCTACCGGGCCGATTCGTTGGCGAGCCAGGGCTTCATCCACTGCTCGACGCCGGCGCAGGTGGCGATCCCGGCGACGGCGCTGGCCCGGGGCCGCACCGACATCGTGCTGCTGGAGATCGACGAGCGGCGGCTGGGCCGGCCGGTCGTCTGGGAGCAGGGCGATCCGCCGGATCCGGGCGGCATGCTCTTCCCGCATGTCTACGAGCCGATACCGGCGTCCGCGGTCGTGGCGGTCCACGACTACCTGCCGGGACCGGACGGGATCTTCGACCGGCCCGCCGGCCTCTAGCAGGGCGAAGCTCGACAGTGGAACCGTCGAGCGCTTCTGAATTGACGACGGGCTATCCAGTCCCTCGCTGATCGTTTATTGTGAGCGCGCCAACGATCAACGGGGGGTCCTGGTGCTGTCACATGCTGCCATTTTTCGTCACGTCGCAATGTTCGTCGCCGCGGTCACCGGGGCGTCGACGGTCCTGATCGGACCTTTCGACCGGGCCGGGGTGGCAGCGCCGCCCACGGACCCCGCGGCCGCCGCGTCGGCGACCGCCCAGCGGACCAACAAGCGGGTCGAGGTGCCGAGCGAGCGCACCGAGACGAGCACCCTGTACGCCAACGCCAACGGCTCCTTCACGCTGGAGTCGAGCCTGGTGCCGGTACGGGTGAAGCGGGGCAAGGGCTGGGTCGCCGCGGACGCCACGTTGCAGCGCAACGCCGACGGTTCGCTCTCGCCGAAGGCCGCGGTGGCGCCGATGCGCTTCTCCGGCGGCGGCGACAAGCAGTTCGCCGCGTTCGGGCCGGCGGCCAAGAAGATCACGCTGGGCTGGGCGAAGAAGCTGCCGCAGCCGGTGATCAACGGATCCGCGGCCGTGTACCCGGAGGTGCTGCCCGGCGTCGACCTGCGGGTCGAGGCCGGCGTCGACGGCTTCACCCACATGCTGGTGATCAAGAACCGGGAGGCTGCGGCGAATCCCGCGCTGGACCGGGTCGACTTCACGATGTCCTCGCCCGGCCTGTCGACCCGCTCCTCGGCCAAGGGGAAGGGCATCGTCAACGCGGTCGACTCGAACGGCGCCGTCGCCCTGCGCGGCACCGCGATGATGTGGGACTCGCGGACACAGGGCGCGAAGCCGAAGCCGACGGGGCACGCCGCGGACGGCGCGCCGACGGGCGAGGGCGAGCCGACGGTCGAAGAGGTGGAGCCGAGGCAGGCGCCGGTCGGCATCGAGGTCGGCGACGGCCGGCTGTCCGTCGTGCCGGACGTCAAGCTGCTGCGCGGCAAGGACACCCGGTACCCGGTGATGATCGACCCGGTGTGGCAGCTCACCGGCGGCACGCTCAACCACTGGTCGACCGTGGCGTCGCACGCCTCCAGCCCGTTCTACAACACCGGGCTCCCGTCGAGCTCGAACTCGTACGCCGGAGAGATCAAGGTCGGCAAGTCGCCGGACGACGGCGGCTTCGTGGTGCGCACCTTCTTCGAGTTCAACACCACCAAGGTCAAGAGCAAGCACGTCAAGAAGGCCGTCTTCAGCATCAAGCAGACCTGGTCGTCGTCGTACTGCGGCGACACCACCGATCGGGTCACCCAGCTGTGGGGCACCAAGGAGACCGACCAGAACACGACCTGGAACACGTCCTGGAACAAGGACAAGAGCGGCTGGCTCAGCGCGCAGGGCTCGAACAAGTCGCTGAAGTTCTTCAACAGCAGCAAGTGCCCGGTCGGGCCGGTCGAGTTCGACGCGACCGGCTACGTGCAGCGGCGCGCCCAGAAGGGTGAGTCGGTGACCACGCTCGGCCTGCGCGCCAAGGACGAGGGCGACACCAAGTCCTGGAAGCGGTTCGACAAGGGCACCGCGAGCCTGTCGATCACCTACAACTCGTACCCGAACGCGCCCGACGACATGGCGGTCGACGGCAAGAAGTGCAACAACGGCGCGAAGCTGTGGGTGCGCACCCGTACCCCGCTGCTGAAGGCGCGGGTCTCCGACCCGGACAGCGGCCAGCCGTTGCGCGGCCGGCTGTACTGGTCACCGACCTCGGCCGGGCTCAGCAGCGGCCGGATGGTGGAGCGCAACGATCTCGGCGATCCGGGCATCGCGCAGGGGAACACCACGCAGAGTCTCGCCGACGGCGACTACTACCTGCAGGCGCGCGCCCACGACGAGATCGACGACTCGCAGCTGTCCGCGAAGTGCCCGTTCACCGTGGACGCCACGGCGCCGCCGAAGCCGACCGGGGTGTCCGCGACCGTCTACTCCGACATCAACCCGCACGGCGGGCTCGGTCAGCCGGACCTGTTCACGTTCAGTCCGCCCGCGGTGCGCACCGACTTCGACCACTACTGCTACACGATCGCGGACACCACCAGTTCGACGTCGTGCAAGTCGGTCGGCGCCGACGCCAACGGGGTCGGGCAGGTCCTCGTCTACCCGGTCAAGCAGGGCGTGAACGTGCTGCGGGTCTGGAGCGTCGACAAGGCCGGCAACCTGAGCAAGGGCAGCGGCGGCACCGACACGGACTACTTCACCTTCGAGTTCGGTGTCGGCGCGGGCTCGTCACCGGCCGCGTTCTTCAAGCTCGACGAGGGCACCGGCACCACCACCGCCGACACGTACACCGCGCACCCGGACACCGCGACGCTGTCCGCCGGTGCGACCTGGGTCGCCGGCCGCGGCGGCGTCGGCAAGGCGCTGAGCCTCAACGGGACCAACGGGTTCGCCGCGACCGGCGGGCCGCTGACCGGGCGCGACGCGGCCGACACCGCCAACGTCGCGGTCCGCACCGACCAGAGCTTCACCGTCTCGGCCTGGGTGCGGCTGAGCACCAAGTCGGTCAACCGCACGGTGGTCAGCCAGGACGGCTCGGCCGCGAGCGCGTACAACCTGGAGTACGCGGTCGGCTGCGACTGCTGGCGGTTCTCGGTCAACCAGCGGGACGTCGCCGCGCCGACCGTGACGGCCGCCGCCGCGCCCGCCGGCGCCGCGCTCAACGTGTGGACCCATCTGCTCGGCGCGTACGACTCCGTCGGCAACACCATCAAGCTCTACGTCAACGGCAAGCTGATCACCACGACCGCGGTTCCGGTCGCCATGTGGAACGCCACCGGCGCCGTCGCCGTCGGGCGCGGGCGCCTCAACAGCGCCGCCACCGCGTACTGGGCCGGCCTGGTCGACGACGTCCGGGTGTGGAACCGGGCCGTGGTCGCCGGCGACGCCAAGGCGATGTTCTACCCGGCGCCGCCGCTGGTCAGCACCGCCAGCCAGGACGTGACCGTCGGCACCCCGTTCACCCTCACCCTGGGCTCGGGCGGCGACACCAACGTCAAGAAGTACAAGTACTACACCAGCATCGCGGACGTTCGCTGGGTCAACGCCAACGCCAACGGCACACCCGTCACCGTCTCGGTCACGCTCACCGACACCGACGTGGCCTACGTCGGCGCGTTCGCCTACTACGACGACGGCACCACCGCCGGGGCGCAGAGCGACGCCGGCCGCTGGGATCTGCGGCCGCACCGTGCCACCAGCATCTCCGGCGTCGTCATCGACGGCGACACCACCGCACCGCTGGCGGGCGTCACGGTCACCCTGCAGCCCGGCGGGCGGACGGCGACCACCAACAGCTCCGGCGGATACAACATCACCGGGATCACTGCTGGCGTCTACGAGGTCTCCGCGGCCAGCGGGACCACCCGCTGCGCCCTGTTCGGGAGCACCGAGCTGGACCTGCCCGAGGGCGACACCTCGGTGAATCTCGCGCTCGGTCCGCAGAGCGACGCGTACGGATACACCTGCACCACCAAGTCCACGCCGTTCATCCCCGGCACCACCGAGATCGACCTCGACAACAACTGGGTGACCAGGGAGCTCGCGCTGCCGTTCCCGGTCGGCTTCTACGGCCGGGAGACCTCGTCGGTGTGGGTCGCCATGACCGGTGTCGCCTCGTTCAAGAAGGCCTACTGGTCGGATACCAGCAACTCGACGACCCTGCCGGACGCGCACGGCGGAAACGCGCTGGCGGCGGCGCTCTGGCAGGACCTGGTGCCGGCCGCCGACACCGGCAGCCTGCGCACCGCGCTGATCGGCACCGCGCCCGAGCGCAAGTTCGTCATCGAGTGGCACGACTTCCACCGCGAGTACGACTCCGCCAAGACGAAGTTCTCGTTCGAGATGATCCTCGGCGAGGACCAGACGATCACCTACAACTACCTCAACCTGCCGGCGGACCGGATCGCGGCGGCCGAGGCGACGGTCGGCATCGAGAGCCCGGGCGGGCGGGTCGGCCTGCAGTACCAGTCGGAGGAGCCGCTGGTGCAGAACGGCCAGGCGATCACCTTCCACTCGCCGCAGAACCCGCAACCGCTCGGCTCGTGGACGCTCTCCGGCCAGGTGACCGAGGCGGACGGCACGCCGAGCGAGTACAACTCGGTCTACATCGAGCCGCTCGGCATCTCCGACCAGGCGGACTCGACGGGCCGATACGAATTCACCGACCTGGAGACCGGCGACTACCAGGTGTACGCCACGTGGGAGAAGCACTGCGGCGACATCGCCCTGGCCGACGCGTTCGTCGACACCGACGCCACCACCGACCTTCAGTTGCAGGCGCAGGTCGACGGGGGTGGGTACCGCTGCACCCGGCAGTCCGACCGGCCGTTCGTCCGGGCGGATACCACGGTGGTGCCGCTCACCGGCGACGACGCGTACAAGAGCGTGGCGATGCCGTTCCCGTTCACGTACTACGGGACGACCTACAACACGACCTGGGTGGACACCAACGGCCTGCTCTACTTCAGCGATCCGGGCAAGTCGAACCGCATCCGGACCGGGTTGCCCGACCCGGCCGCGCCGAACAACATGATCGCCGGGTTGTGGACCGACCTGGTGGTCGACGCCGCGGCGAGCGTGCGCACCACCACCATCGGCAAGGCACCGAACCGGCAGTTCGTGGTCGAGTGGCGCAACGTCTACATCTACGGCCTGTCCGCCGATCGCATCTCGCTGGAGGTGCTGCTAGGCGAGCACGGGACGGTCAGCGTCAACTACGACGACATCGACTACACCGCGACGGGCGGCGCCTGGGCGGCGATCGGCATCGAGAACGCCGACGGAACGGCCGGCTACGAGTTCTCCTACGACGAGTTCTCGGTCAACGACGGCGAGATGGTGATCTTCCATCCGCCGGGCGCAGAGAACTGGACGCTGTCCGGCACGGTCCGCGGGGCGGACGGCTCACCGGTGGCGGGCGCGATCGTCGAGGCCGGCGACTACCGCGTCGCCGGTACCGTCACCGACGCCGACGGGCGATATTCGCTGACCGGGTTGCCCACCGGCGAGCACGAGATCTACGTGGTCGAGGAGCGCCGCTGCGGCGACGTGGCGAGCGCCACCAACGTCCACGTCGAGTGGAACGACGTGCGCGACTTCGTGACCGGCACGAAGAAGGACGCCTACGGCTACCACTGCGAGGTGCGTCCGAACACGCCGTTCGTGCCCGCAACCACCCCGGTCCCGATCGACCCGGACAACGCGCAGACCCTGTCGCTGCCGTTCCAGTTCAACCTGTACGGCACGCAGCGCTCCTCGCTGTGGTTCGACGCGTACGGCACGCTCTACGCCGAGAAACCGGCGCACTTCAACAAATGCACGTCGATCCCGCACGACAGCGAACCGAACAACCTGATCGCGCCGTTCGGCGCTCCGATCGAGCTGGACGAGAACTCCTCGATGTGGACCAGCGTCATCGGTACCGGAGCCGACCAGCAGGTGGTCCTCGAATGGCGGGACGTCGTCCTCGACCTGCTGCCCACGCCGGGCCCGCGGTTCTCCTTCGAGGCGCTGCTCTCCGCGGACGGCACGATCACCTTCAACTACAGCGGCATCAGCGCCGCCCTCGACGCCAGCCCGTGGGGCGGCGAGGGCGTTGCCGGTGTCGAGGGTCCGGACGGCACCTACGGCCTCTCGGTCGCCGACCACGAGAAGACCCTGCGTGACAACGAGGCCATCGTGATCAGCCGCTCCTGATCGATCCGCCCGGTCCGGCCTTCCCATCGGCCGGGCCGGGTGTCCCCAGCCTTGTCTGCCCCATGCTCACGACCGGAGACACTCATGAGGCTCACCCCTGCCCGAAATGTCATCGCGCGTGCCCTGCCGATCGCCCTGCTGCTCTGCCTCGGCATCCACGCGCCCGCGTATGCGGACCCCGGCTACGTGCATCCGGACGGGCGGAAGCTGCCCTCGGTGCCGATGACCCGGGTGCCGGTCAAGAAGGTCGACGTGCCGGGCGCACCGATGTTGCGCGGTGCCGTGCCGAACGCCGAGTGGCCGGTCGGCGCGACCGAGCTGGACGTGTCCGGATCGCTCACCCGCGCGGGCAGCCTGCCCATGCAGGTCGGGCTCGCGGGATCCGCCGCGCCGGAGAAGATGCGGGTCGAGTTCCTCGACCGCGTGGCCTCCGACCGGGCCGGCGTGGCGGGCGTGCTCGTCCGCGTGGGCCGCCCGGCCCTGACCGCCGCCGGCGCCGCCCGCACGGCCGCGCCGGCGAAGCTGCCGCTGCGGATCGACTACCGCAAGTTCCGCAACGCGTACGGCGGCGACTGGGCCGCGCGGCTGCGCGTGCTCGCCCTGCCCGAGTGCGCGCTGACCACGCCGGACGCGCCGCAGTGCGCCGGCGTCCGGGTGCCGAGCAGGAACGACACGGAGGCCGGCGTCGTCACCGCCACCGCGTCGCTGTCGGGCGCGAGCACGCTGATGGCCCTGAGCGCAGGCGAGTCGAGCGCCGCCGGTGACTACTCCGCCACGCCGATCGCGCCGTCCTCCACCTGGGAGGCGGGCGGCAGCACCGGCGACTTCAACTGGAACTACCCGCTCCGGACGCCGCCCGCGCTCGGCGGCGCGGCGCCGAAGGTGGCCTTCGGCTACTCCTCGCAGTCGGTCGACGGGCGTACCTCGGCGACCAACAACCAGCCGTCGATGCTGGGCGAGGGCTTCAGTTACTCGCCGGGCTACGTGGAGCGCCGATTCAAAGCCTGCATGGACGACATGAGCGACGAGGCCACCAACAAGAAGAAGACCGGCGACCTCTGCCAGTCGGGCGGCGCGGAGAACATCGTGCTGTCGCTCGACGGGTCCAATGTCGAGCTGCTCTACAACAACAGCGACAAGCGGTGGCACCCGAAGAAGGACGACGGCACCAAGATCGAGCGGCTGACCGACGCGTCGTTCGCCAACGGCGACGACAACAACGAGTACTGGAAGGCGATCACCGCCGACGGCGTCCAGTATGTCTTCGGCCGTAACCGCCTGCCGGGCTGGAGCGCGAACAAGCAGGAGACCAAGTCCGTCTGGACCACCCCGGTCGCCGGCAACAACCCCGGTGAGACCTGCTACAACGCCGAGTTCGTCGACTCGTTCTGCGACGAGGCCTGGCGCTGGAACCTCGACTACGTGGTCGACACCAACGGGAACACCACCTCGTACTGGTACGACCCCGAGACGAACTACTACGGCCGCAACAACGACGCGACCAAGCGCACCAAGTACACCCGCGGCGGCATGCTGTCCCGGATCGACTACGGCACCCGGGCCGACAACATCTTCGGTACCGCGCCCGCCCAGGTGATCTTCGAGCCCGGTAACCGGTGCTCGACGACCACCGACTGCGACGCCACCGTCAAGGAGAACTGGAAGAACTGGCTCGACACGCCGCTCGACAAGGGCTGCAAGGAGGGCACGGACTGCAAGGACAACTTCGCGCCCACCTTCTGGTCCATGAAGCGGCTGGCGAAGGTCACCACGCAGGTGTGGGGCGGGTCCGCGTACCGCAAGGTCGACGAGTGGGCGCTGCGGGCCACCTGGCCCGAGCCGGCCGACGGCCTGCACGCCGGCATGTGGCTGGCCGGCATCACGCACACCGGCCTGGCCGACGGCACGATCCGCCTGCCGGAAACCGTCCTGACCGGCACCCGGATGGAGAACCGGGTCGACCGGACCGGCGACAACATCTCCGCGTACGCATGGCTGCGCCTCACCTCGGTCAAGAGCGAGACGGGCGGCCTGACCTCGATCTTCTACCAGGACCCCGAGTGCGTCGCGGGGGTCAAGGTGCCGACCGACCCGGACAGCAACACCCTGCGCTGCTACCCGGTGAAATGGCAGCCGGACGGCTTCCCCGCTCCGAAGCTGGACTACTTCCACAAGTACGTGGTCAGGGCGGTCACCGAGACCGACCTCACCGGCGGCTCGCCCCCGGTCAAGGTGAAGTACGAGTACCTCGGCACGCCCGCCTGGCACCGCGACGAGGACGACGGCCTGGTCAAGAAGTCGAACCTGAGCTGGGGCCAGTGGCGCGGCTACGGGGCCGTCCGGGTGCTGCGGGGCGAGGAGGGCGAGCAGACCCGCAAGGAGACCAGCTACTTCCGTGGCATGGACGGCGACACGCTCGCCGACGGCACGAAGCGGGAGGTGACCCTCCCGGCGATCGACCGCTCACCGGCGATCGCCGACTCGGAGGCGTTCGCCGGCATGATCCGGGAGGACCGCAGCTACAGCGGCGACACGCTGATCGCGGCGACGGTCTCGACGCCGTGGCAGTCCGAGCCGACCGCCACGCGGACGATCAACAAGATCGTCACCGACGCCCGGTACATCAACGTCGCGGCTACCCGGACCCGCACCTGGCTGCCACATAGCTCGACCTGGCGCCGCGTCTCCAAGACGATGAAGTACGACGGCTACGGCATGCTCACCGAGGTCGATGACGCCGGCGACGAGGCGGTGGTCGGCACCGACACGGTCGCGGGCGACGAGTCGTGTGTCAAGAACACGTACGCGCGGAACGAAACGACCTGGATCATGGACCGGACGTCCAAGGTCGAGACGTACGCCCGCCCGTGCGGCACCGCGCCCAAGAGCGCCGACGACGTCAAGGGCATCACCCGCAACTTCTACGACAACTCGCTGACCGCGGGCGCGGCGCCGACCGGCCCCGGCAACCCCACCCGGGTGGAGACGCTGGCGACTTGGTCCACCACCAGCCAGACCTACCTGGCGCAGCAGCGGGCGCACTACGACGCGTACGGCCGTGCCGACCAGACGTGGGACCTGGCCGGCGCCAAGAAGACGATGACCTTCGGCACTGTCTCCGGCGGCGGCGTCAACAGCGTGACCACCACGCTGGTCGCCGACTCGAAGGTCTACACCACCAGCGCGGAGATCGATCCGGCGTGGGGCGTGACGACCGCGACGGTCGATATGAACAGCAACCGCACGGACGTCAAGTACGACGCTCTGGGGCGTACGGCCGAGGTCTGGAAGCCGGGCCGGAGCCGCTCGGCCGGCGCGAACGCGGTCTTCAGCTACGTCATGCGCAACGACGGCGTGGTGTCGACCAAGTCGATGAGCCTCAACGCGGTGGGGAAGTACACCACGTCCTACACCATCTTCGACTCGCTGCTGCGCCAGCGGGAAAAGCAGAGTGACTCGCCGACGGCCGGCTCCCGGATCGTCACGGAGACGCGTTACGACTCGGCCGGCCGCAAGGTGCTCGAGCTCGGCCCGGTGGTCAACGGCGCCAGGCCGGACGGCCGGCTGAGCAGCCTGGCGGCGGACCTGGTGTACCCGCAGTCCCGGACGGACTACGACGCCGCGGGCCGGGTCGCGGCCACCGTCTTCCAGCCGCGCGGTGTCGAGAAGTGGCGGACGTCGAAGTACTACGGCGGTGACCGGGAGGCCACCACCCCGCCGACGGGTGGCACGGCGTCGACCGTGATCCACGACGCGAGCGGCCACACCACGGACCTGATCCAGTACGCGCCCGGCACCGAGTCCAGCGCCGGAACGACCACCTCGTACGCGTACAACCGCAAGGGCGAGCTGATCAAGGTCACCGACCCGGACGGCAACAAGTGGGAGTACCGGAGGGACCTGCGCGGCCGGCTCGTCTACACCAAGGACCCGGACAAGGGTGAGGTCAACTACACCTACGACACGGTCGACCGGATGTCCACGGCGACCGACGCGCGCGGCGCGGCCTCCGCGCTGAAATACACCTACGACATGCTCAGCCGTAAGACCGGCGTCTTCGACAAGGCCACCAACGCCAAGCGCGCCACCTGGGCCTACGACACCGCGCCGGGCGGCAAGGGCGCGGTCGCATCGAGCAGCCGCTGGATCGGCACCGACGAGTACAAGAACGCCGTCCGGGGATACAGCCCGCGCGGGCTGACGACCGGAACGACGACAACGCTCCCCGCCTCCGAGGGTGCGCTGGCCGGTAGTTACACGTTCATCGTCGGGTACAACGACGCCACCGACGGCAGCCTGGCGGGCTACACGTACGGCGGCCGGGCCGACCTCATGGCCGAGACGATCTTCTACAACTACCACCCCGACACCGGCATGCCGTACAGCGTCGACAGCGACTACACCGGCACCAACGCCTACGTGAAGTCGACCTCGTACAGCGGGATCGGCCAGCCGACGGGATTCGTGCTGACCACCGACAAGCGCGAGACCGCCGAGACGTACCGGGACTACGTCTACGACCCCACGACCGGGCGGCTGGACCACTCGGTCACCAGCAGCACCGCCAAGGGCGTCATCTCGCAGCCGCACTACACCTACGACGGCGCCGGGAACGTCACCAGCATCTCCGACCCGTTCTCGGGCAACGAGGCGGCCGACAACCAGTGCTTCAGCCAGGACCACCTCCAGCGCCTCACCGAGGCCTGGACGCCGGCCGACGGCGACTGCGACCCGGCCAAGCGGGCGAATGACAAGCTGGGCGGCCCGGCACCGTACTGGCAGTCGTGGACCTACGACGACGTCGGCAACCGGCTGACCCAGACCGACCATGCGACACCGTCCGGCGACGCCGTCACCAACTACCACCCGGTGCCGGGCAAGCACGCGCTCGCCAGCACCGACGGGGCCCTGACCGGCACGTACGGCTACGACGAGATCGGCAACCTCAAGCGCCGCCCGACCGGCACCGGCGACCAGGTGCTCAACTGGGACGCGGAAGGCCGCCTCGGCAGCATCGTGGACGGCGCGAACACCACCTCGTTCGTGTACGACGCGGGCGGCACCCGCCTGCTGCGCAAGGAGACCAACGCGGTCACCGTGTACCTCGGCGACGTCGAGGTGCGGCTGAACAAGATCACCGGGCTGCTGAACGAGACCCGCAGCTACAAGTGGGCCGACCAGGTCGTCGCCGTGCGTACCGCGGCCGGCGTGGTGTGGATGGTCAACGACCATCAGGGCACCGCCAACATCCTCGTCAGCGCGGACGGCAAGAAGGTGACCCGGCGGTTCCAGACGCCGTTCGGCGGCAGCCGCGGAGCGGTGCCGCTGTGGCCGACCCAGCGCGGTTACGCCGGCGGGCAACAGGACCCGACCGGGCTGGTGCACCTCGGCGCCCGCGAGTACGACCCGCTGACCGGGCGCTTCGTTTCGGTGGACCCGTTGCTCGACAACGCGAACCCGCAGCAGATGCACGGGTACTCGTACGCGAGCAACAGCCCGATCTCGTCCTGCGACCCCGACGGCGAGATGCTGATCACCGACGCGGGTGGCCCGGGCACCACCTCGCCGACCCCGCCGCCGGCCGACGACAGGGGCGGCAAGGACTGGTGGAGGAAGTACAGCGTTCCGCACGACATGGCCATCGATGAGCGGGTCAAGCAGATCAAGCAGAAGTGGCCGAAGGCCCGGAAGATCACGATCAGCCGGAAGGACAACTTCATCAGAGAGGGCTCGTCGAAGTCCCCGAAGAGTACGGAGGCCGGCTATGCCGACCTGATCTGCTGGGATTGCGACGCCGGCACGATCTACGTCTGGGAGATGAAGCACAAGGGCGGTGGTGCCGAGGCGGCCGGACCGGCTCAGCTCACCAAGTACGTCACCAAGCTCCAGGCCATGGTCGACGAGCCCAAACATGCGGAGCACGGGAAAACGGTCGAGAAGGGGCCGAAGTTCGGAAAGGCGATGGACACGACCTTCATCAATCCCCAGAACGGGAAGGAGACCCTCGTCGAGGACGGCACGGCGGCGGGCATCCAGGTCTATTCCTGGGACGACGATGAGAAGGAGTCGGCGTCGCCGTCGCCGACCGCGACGTCGACCCCGACCGCTGCGGCCACCCCGGAGCCGGGCTCCACCGACAATCCGAACTTCAGGGTGAGGACGAATCCATCGCCGAGCACGCGGGCACCGGAGCCGCCGTCCAGCGACGGGATCAAGATCGGCGCGCCGGACGCCGAGACCGTGATGGCGGCGGTCGCCGTCGTGGTCGTGGTGGCTGTGGTCGTCGCGATTGCCGTCGCCGCCGCGCCCGTCGTGATCGCGGCTGTCGGGGCGGCCTGTGCGGCCATCGCACTAAGCTTCGCCTTCTCCTAGTGGTGTCGTGACAGAAGGGATCCGGCGAGTCCGATGACGTGGCAGATGCAGCTCCAGATAACGGTGGAGAGACCCGCGGACGGCGACACCGCCGCGCGCATGCTGTGTGACTGGTTTGCCGGATCCTTCGAGGCCATGGGTGGCCGGCTGCGGGCAGATCTGCTCGCAGCCGAGCCGCCCGCGGCCGACTTTCTGCGCAAGCGTAAGCGCACCGATGCCTTCGGTAGGCCGGGTGACGTCTGGGGCCAAGTCAGCATCGGCGTCCAGGGTGCCCGGGGTCTGCGGATGTCGGAGAAGCCGTTCGGCCCCGCCTCCTGGAAGGCCTTCCTCGACGGGATGTCCAAGGCCCCCAACCTGGCCGTGCTCAACCTCGTCACGTTGGACGATGCCGGCTTCCCCAACGCCTTCCCTACCTTCCGGGTGACCGCGCAGGTCAACGACGATTTCGACGACTGGCTCTTCCTGAGCGTCGAGTTCGGCCCGGAGCTGCTCGACGAACCAGAGTTTCAGCGGTCGACCCTCGATTTCGTCCGCGGATTCGCGGACGAATGGAACGTCGCACACGGCGAGATCTCCTACGACCGCGGCAGCGGGCGCACGGCGTACGAGAGCGTGTTCCGTGGCATCCCCAACCGAACCTCGACGGAGAGCCGCAAGATGCTCCGCGGCTATGCCTGGCTGACCCTCTGCCCGCAGGAGATCGGCGACCGCCTCGGCGGTGTCGAGGCGCTGCGGGCCAGCCGGGCCTTCGCCGAGGTCGAGCCCCTGCGCAACGGCGGATACTGGCTGCTCGCCACGCAGGACTGGCGCGAGTTCGGACAGCCGGCCGCCGAGAAGATCTTCCCGGTCCTGGCCCCGGTTCTGCGTCCCGGCGATCCGTTGCCGACCGTGGCGAGTAACCCGCCGTACTACGTGTCCCGCCGTAACGCCGCCGAGCTGCAGGGCTGAGTCGGTGGGATACACGGGTCGAATCGTGGTGACGCGCACCGGGACGTCCCCGGCCGGGGCGCCGGCGCTGGGTGCCGAGGTGCTGCACGAGCGGGAGTTCGGTGCGGGATGGTGGTCGGTCCAGCTCGACGGCGACTCGCCCGGCGCGCTCAAGGGCCTGGTCGCCGCGACAGGTGCGCCGGCGGTGTCGGCGTTCGTGCTGGACAGCGACTGCGCGGAGGTCGAGGGGCTGTCCCCGGCCGGCGTCAGCTGGCGCACCTATCTGCATCGGGACACCGCGGAGGGCTACGGCGCACCCGCGCTCGAACAATCGGATGAGGAGATCACCCGGCAGGCGCTTGCCTGGTCGGCCGAGGCCGGGCTCGCCGCCGATCCCGGCGCGCTCCGCGACGCGTTCGAGGCGACGAACGTGTTCGCCGAGGAGACCCTCGACGAACTGCTCGCCGCGCTCGGGATCCCGGCACTCGAGGTACTCGAGGGGTAACCCGGACAACCAACTCTTATGCCGCCCGGTGCTTCTGCACCGGGCGGCTATTTCAGCGGACAGCGAAGGGGCGCGCCGACCGTGACGGTCGACGCGCCCCCTGCGTGGAGCTGGTTACTCGATCAGGCGGTGAACTTCACCTTGCGGCGACGGGCCATGAAGAACAGGCCGGCGCCGACGGCGAGCAGGACGGCCGCGCCGCCCGCGATGCTGCCCGCGGCGGCACCGGTCAGGGGCAGGGACGGCTCCTCGCCGCCGCCGCTGCCGCCACAGTCCTCGGGCTGCTCGTAGGTGATGGTGGCGTCCTCGCCCTCGTAGCCCTTGGGCGTGGCGGTGATCGTCATGCCGTCGACGGCCGGGAACTCCACCGTGGTGGTCTCGCCGCGCTTGCCGACGACCGTCTTCGAGTCACCCTCGCTGGTGACGAAGTCGACCGTGATGTCCTCGTGCCAGTCCTTCGGGACGGTGATGCCGACGGTGACCGTGTCGCAGGTCTCGTCGTAGACGAACTCCGGCTCCTTGGTGGGCTTGGGCGGCGTCGACGGCTCCTCGCTGACCGTCGCCGACGGGGTTGCCGACGGAGTCGTCGACGGGGTCGCCGAGGGGGTCGCCGACGGTGTCGTCGACGGGGTCACGGTCGGGGACGGCGTCGGGTTCGTCGTCTCCTTGCACACCTCGTCCGACTTGGTGACCGGAACCTCGGAGGTGCGAGAGGACGTCACGGTCTCGCCGTTGCGCAGCCACTCGGCGGTGACCTTGATGTTCGCCGCGGTGTCGGTGGCCTGCAGCGACGACTGCACGGCGGTGATGGAGCCCTGCCCGAGGATCGGCAGCGGGGTCTCGGGGCCGATGCCGTAGATCTTGGTGGTGGCGGGGGTGAGCTCGACGTTCGTGATCGTGCCGGCGAGGTCGTTCTCGCTGTTCACGATCTTCCACTCCACCTGCCAGGTGCCGTCTTCGTTCACGCACGACGTGCCGCCGACGATGACCGGGTGGTGGGCGCTGGCGGGACCGGCGAGGGCCACGACGCCCGTCAGACCGATGAGCGCGCCTGCGGCGACGGCCGCCGTGCGGCGCAGAGGGAACTTCAGGTTCACGCCTACTCCTGTTTGGATCGAGGGGTAACGGCGCGGGAAGGCAGGCGGCAATCGCCGCACCACGAGGGCGGCGAAGCCAGCGACGACGCCTCCCCGCATCGTCGAGCCGACAGCGTTTCGTCGGCGGCCGACCGACCATAGCCAAGTCGGTGAATTTAAGTAATGCCGCAGGGCGCGCTAATCGGGTTGATGCATATTCGAGATTTTCACTGCACCCGCTGCACCGGCATCGATGCGATGTGTGATCGAGTCGATCCCCGCGGAGGGGAAAAGTTCACTCCGCAGTGGTCGGTCGGTACCTGTGGCGTAGCGTCACACTGTGCTACCTGAAGACCCCACAGAGGCCGCATGACCAGGATCATCGCCGGAGCGCACGGCGGTCGACGACTGGCCGCTCCGCCCGGAGCGCAGACCCGGCCGACCTCCGACCGGGTGCGCGAGGCCTACTTCAGCGCCCTCACCGCCATGACCGATCTGGACGGCGCCCGCTTCGCCGATCTTTATGCCGGTTCGGGGGCGGTCGGGCTCGAGGCCCTGTCGCGGGGCGCTTCCCATGCCCTGCTAGTGGAGGCCGATGCCCGGGCATCCCGGGCGATCCGGGACAACATAGTCACGCTGCGGGTCGGCGACTCCGCCCGGCTGATCACCGGCAAGGTCGCCCAGGTGCTCGCCGGGCCGCCCGACGGCGGGCCGTTCGACATCGTCTTCGCCGACCCGCCGTACGCGGTCGACGACGACGAGGTGGCCGAGGTGCAGTGGGCGCTGGTCGCGGGCGGCTGGCTCGCCGAGGACGCCGTGGTGACGTTCGAGCGCTCGACCCGGACCGCCGTGCGCGGAGAGCCGCTGAAGTGGGTGGACGGCATCACCGAGGAACGCAGTCGGCGCTACGGCGAGACCACACTTTGGTACGGTCGCCGATCATGAGACGCGCGGTCTGTCCCGGGTCCTTCGACCCGGTCACCAACGGTCACCTGGACATCATCGGCCGGGCGAGCCGGCTCTTCGATGAGGTCATCGTCGGCGTACTGATCAACCATTCGAAGTCCGGCCTCTTCGCGATCGAGGAGCGGATCGAGATGCTGGGCCAGGCCACGGCCTCGTACGGCAACATCCGGGTCGAGTCGTTCCACGGCCTGCTCGTCGACTTCTGCCGGGCGCAGGGCGCCGCCGTGGTCATCAAGGGCCTGCGCGCCGTCAGCGACTTCGACTACGAGTTGCAGATGGCTCAGATGAACATCGGGCTCTCCGGCGTGGAGACGTTGTTCATGCCGACCAACCCGCTGTACTCGTTCCTGTCTTCCAGTCTGGTCAAGGACGTGGTCAAGTGGGGCGGGGACGCGTCGCCCTACGTACCCGACTTCGTCGGCGAGCGCCTGGTGACCCGACTGAAGCAAAACTGACGGCGTGCCCTTTGCGGCTTCTTCGTCGGGTGCGGCAGTAACGTGATCGCACCACTCAGCGTGAGTGCGAATTGACAGGAGTGAGGGCCGTGGATCCGCTCGACCGCATCGACGAGATCATCTCCATGGTGGAGACGGCACGCTCGGTGCCGATGTCCCGGACCAACTTCATGTTCGACCGCGGTGAGATGGTCGCGATCCTGGACGAGCTGCGCGCCGAGCTGCCGGGCGACCTGCGCCGGGCCGGCGCCCTGCTCGAGGAGCGCGACAAGATCATCGACGCGGGCAAGCGCGAGGCGGACCGGATCATCGGCGAGGGTGAGACCGAGCACGCCCGGCTGGTCTCCGTCAATGAGATCACCGTCTCCGCCGAGCACGAGGGCGCCCGGATCATCGCCGAGGCGCGGGCCGAGGCGCAGCGGCTGCGCGAGGAGGTCGACGACTACGTCGACACCGCGCTCGCCAACTTCGAACAGTTCCTGACCAGGGCACTCGGGTCGATAGAGCGGGGGCGCGACAAGATGCACGCGCTGCGCGAGATCGGAACGTTCCAGGGCGAAGATCACGAGCGTCCGCTGCCGTTCTGAGGCTCCACCCGATTCGACGCTGAGCACGCTGCTCAGGTAACCTTTCCTGTCGGCCTACCTACAGGCTGAGAGTTCATGATGCCCAAGCACACGCAGAACCACCTCGATCCCAGGCAGCCGCTGGTCGTCGATACGACGAAACTCCCGCGCCAGCCCGGGGCGACGCGTGCCCTGAACAGGGTGGTGCCGGCACCGACGGACCTCGGCCTGGAGTTGATCTCGGTGCCCGCGGGCTCCGACGTCGAGCTCGATCTGAGCCTTACGTCGGTCTCCGAGGGCGTCTACGTCAGCGGCAGGGCCCGCGGCTCGCTCTCCGGCGAGTGCGGTCGCTGCCTCAACGAGATCTCCACCAAGTTCGACGTCGAGATCGCGGAGCTGTTCGCGTACGTGGACAGCACCACGGAGGAGACGACGGACGAGGACGAGGTGGGCCGGATGCAGGGCGACCTGCTCGACCTGGAGCCGGCGGTACGTGACGCGGTGGTGTTGACGCTGCCGCCCAATCCGGTCTGCCGGCCGGACTGCCCAGGGTTGTGCCCCGAGTGCGGGGTGCATCTCGACGACCTCCCGGCCGATCACAGCCACGAGGAAGTCGATCCCCGCTGGGCCGCTTTGCGCAATCTGTCGAAAACTGAGGAGTAGGTACCGTGGCCGTCCCCAAGCGCAAGATGTCGCGCAGCAACACCCGGTCCCGCCGGGCGAACTGGAAGGCGACCGCGGTCTCGACCGTGGCCTGCCCCCAGTGCAAGTCGCCGAAGCTGCCGCACACCGCCTGCTCGGTCTGCGGCACCTACAACGGCCGTCAGGTCCTCGAGGTCTGAGCACCACTCGGTGATACGCCCGATTCTCGGGCGGTTCGCACCTGAGCGACGGCGAACGTCCGGTGCCCAGGCTCCGGAGCAGTCCGGCCGACACATATCGGCCGACGCTGCACCGGAGTCGGGCACCGCGCGGATCGCCGTCGACCTCCTCGGCGGGGACCATGCTCCCGCCGTCGTGGTTGACGGCGCTCTGCGTGCCTGCCAGGCCGATCCGGCCCTCCAGCTGCTTCTCGTCGGCCCGCTCGAGGCTTCCGACGCGATTCTCGGCGCCCTCGACCCGGCCGAAAGGTCCCGGGTGCGCGTCCTCACCTGGCCCGCCGGGCCGCGCCGTCCGGATAACCCGGAACCGGACGTCAACCGGGTCGAGTCCGGCGTGCGGACGGCCGTGCTCGCCGTCGCGCAGGGCCGCGCCGACGCGGTCGTCTCCGCCGGCAACACCGGCGCCACCGTCAGCTCCGCCGCGCTGGCGCTCGGCCGCTGGTCCGGCGTGCGCCGCCCCGCGCTCGCCGCCGTGCTGCCCACCGCCGCCGGCCGGCTCGTCCTGCTCGACGTCGGCGCCTCCGTCGACCCCGACGGGAACACCCTCGCCATGCACGCGCGGCTCGGCGCCGCGTACGCCGCCGTCGCGCACGACCTCGCGGCGCCGCGGGTCGGCCTGCTCACCATCGGCACCGAGCGCGGCAAGGGCGATCGGCTGCGCCGCTCGGCGCCCGGGGTGCTGGCCGCGCTCGACCTGCCCGCCGGCGCCCGCTACTCCGGCCTCGTCGAGGGCAACGACGTGGTGATCGGCGCGAACGCCGACGTCGTGGTGACCGACGGCTTCACCGGCAACGTCCTGCTCAAGGGCCTCGAGACCGCGTACGCGCTGGTCCGGCCCCCGAACCCGGGTGAGGTGCCGCCCCGGGCCGCCATCCTGCTCGGCGTCGGCGGCACCGTCGTGGTCTGCCACGGCGCCGCGAGCGGGGACGACATCGCCGCCGGCATCGCCCTCGCCGCCGCCCTGCACCGCCGCGCCGCGGTGCCGGCCATCGCCGACCTGATCCAGCCACAGCCAGCAGCGCACGACGACCCCAGAGGTGGTTCATGAGCAGTAGTGACAAGCGCCGCCGGCCCTCCACCGAGCCGCTGGAGGAGGCGTTCGGCATCCCCATCGAGCCCGGCCTGCTCGAGCGCGCACTCACCCACCGCTCGTACGCGTACGAGAACGGCGGCCTGCCGACCAACGAGCGCCTGGAGTTCCTCGGCGACTCGGTGCTGGGCGTGGTGATCACCTCGGCGCTCTTCCACAACCACCCCGACCTGCCCGAGGGGCAGCTGGCGAAGCTGCGCGCCAGCGTGGTCAACATGCACGCGCTGGCCGACGTCGCCCGCACCCTCGGCCCGGCGGGTCTCGGCCCGCACCTGCTGCTCGGCAAGGGCGAGGAGACGACCGGCGGCCGGGACAAGGCCAGCATCCTGGCGGACACCCTGGAGGCCCTGCTCGGCGCGATCTACCTGGAGCACGGCCTCGACGTGGCCGGCGAGGTGATCCACCGGCTGTTCGACCCGCTGATGGCCGAGTCCGCCGGCCGGGGCGCGGCGCTGGACTGGAAGACGAGCCTGCAGGAGCTGACCGCGGCGCTCGGCCTCGGCGTGCCCGACTACGTGATCGACGACGCCGGCCCGGACCACGCGAAGACGTTCACCGCCTGGGTGGTGGTGGCCGGCGAGCGCTACGGCGGCTCGGACGGGCGCAGCAAGAAGCAGGCCGAGCAGCGGGCCGCGGCCGCGGCCTGGCGGGTGCTCACCGAGCGGGCCGACGCGGACACCCCGCCGCCCGCGGTCGCCGGCGGCGGCCACACCGAGCTGCCCGAGGCCACCGGCGGCGGCCACACCGAGCTGCCCGAGGTCGCCGGCGGCGGGCACACCGAGCTGCCCGAGGCCGCCGGCCGGTGAGCGTGACGGCTGAAGAGGTGAGCGCCGAGGCGCCCGCCGTCGTCGAGGGGCTGTGGGACAAGGCCGGCCGGTGGCGCGGCGTCGGCATCGCGGTCGGCATCCTCGCGCTGACCCGGGTCGTCCAGCTGCTGATGCTGGTCGGGCTCGACCGTGCCACCGCGGAGCCCGCCGGGCTGCGCGGCAACCTGCTGATCTGGGACGGCGGATGGTTCCTGCGGGTCGCCGAGGGCTACCCGTCCGGATACACCTACGCCGCCGACGGCACGCTGCAGGGCAACGAGCTGGCGTTCTTCCCGCTCTACCCGATGCTGATCCGCGGCCTGTCCGCGCTCGCCCTCGATCCGGGCAGCGCGGCGCTCGCGGTGAGCTGGCTCGCCTCGGTCGGCGCCGCGATCGCCCTGCACCTGCTCGGCACCAGCCTGTACCGCCGCCGCGCCGGCTGGGCGCTGGTCGCGATCTGCTGCAGCGCCCCGATGTCAGTGGTGCTCTCGATGGCGTACTCGGAGAGCCTCTTCCTGGCCCTGGTCGCCGGGATGTTCGTCGCCGCGCACCGCCAGGTCTGGTGGGCGGCGGGCCTGCTCGGCCTCTGCGCCGCGCTGACCCGCCCGACCGGCGCCGCCGCCGCGGTCGGCCTGGCGGTCGCCGCGATCATCGCGGTCCGCCGCGACCCGGCGCGGCGGTGGCCCCCGCTGGCCGCGGCCGCCGTCGCGCTGGCCGGAGTGCCCGCCTACCTGGGCTGGGTGGCGTGGCGGGTCGGCGACGCCGAGGCCTGGTTCCGGATTCAGACGGCGGGCTGGGGCACCTCGTTCGACCTCGGTGCGAGCACGATCGACTTCCTGGCCCGGACGCTGACCACCGGCGAGGGTTGGGTGCCGGTGAGCGTCGCGCTGATCCTGCTCGCCGCGCTGGCGGCGGCCGGAGTGTCGCTGGCCGGTCGGCCGTGGCTGCCGCTCGCGGTGTACGGCGTCGTCGCCATGGTGCTGGTGTACGGGCAGGCCGGCTACTACCACTCCAAGCCGCGGCTGCTGCTGCCCGTACTGTTGACGCTGCTGCCGGCCGTCGTCGCCGCGGCCCGCGCCCGTCCCCGGGTCGCGGTCCTGGCCATCGCCGGCTGGGCGGCGTTCGGCCTCTGGTACGGCGCCTACCTGGTCGCCGTCTGGCCATACACGATCTGACCGGAACCCTAAGGAACCGTCGTGCCCGAGCTTCCCGAGGTCGAGACCGTCCGCCAAGGGCTGGCCAAGTGGGTGACCGGCCGGCGCATCGACACCGTCGAGGTGCGCCATCCCCGGGCGATCCGCCGCCACCTGCCCGGCGACGTGCACTTCGCCGCCGTCCTGAAGGGCCGGACGGTCCTCGACGTCGCCCGCCGCGGCAAGTACCTGTGGCTGCCGCTCGACTCCGGCGACGCGATCATCGCCCATCTCGGCATGAGCGGGCAGCTGCTGATGCAGCCGGACACCGCGCCGGACGAGACGCACCTGCGGGTCCGGATCACGTTCGCCGACGCGGGCCCGCAGCTGCGCTTCGTCGACCAGCGGACGTTCGGCGGGCTGTCGGTCTCCGAGGACGGCGCCGAGCTGCCGCGCGAGATCGCGCACATCGCCCGCGACCCGATGGATCCGCTCTTCGACGACGAGCTCTTCGTTGCCTCGCTGCGCCGGCGGCACACCGAGGTCAAACGTGCGCTGCTCGACCAGACCCTGATCTCGGGGGTCGGCAACATCTACGCGGACGAGGCGCTGTGGCGCTCGCAGCTGCACGGCGCCCGCGCGACGGACGCGCTGACCCGGCCCGCCGCGCGCCGGCTGCTCGCACACGTGCGGGACGTGCTCGGCGAGGCGCTGGTGGCGGGCGGAACCAGCTTCGACGCCCTCTACGTGAACGTGAACGGCGAGAGCGGGTACTTCGACCGGGCGCTGAACGCGTACGGGCGGGAGGGGCAGCCGTGCCACCGCTGCGGCACGATCATGCGCCGCGAGCAGTTCATGAACCGCTCGTCCTACAGCTGTCCGCGCTGTCAGCCACGGCCCCGGCAACCGCTGCGCTGAGCAGCGGTCCGGCGTCGGTGGCGAGCCCGAAGCCGGCGCCCCGGCGGCCCATCAGCCGCCGCGCGGCGGTGATCAGCGACGTCGGCACGCTGTGCACGAGGTGGCCGTCGCCGGTCCGCCCGCCGTCGCCGTCCCAGCCCTGGTACGCCGACCACGGCCCGTCGAACGTGCAGATCCGCACGCCGAGGTCGCGGTAGAGCGGGTGCGTCGGCACGCCCGGGTTGAGCACCACCCGGTGCAGCCCGCGCCGGGCGGCGAGCCGGACGGTCAGCGCGACCGGGCCGACCCCGCCCGACCCGGCGGGCGCCCGGTCCAGGAAGAGGCCCTCGGCGCCGTCCTCACGCCAGGCGTCCACATCGGCGAGCACGTCGGCGAGCGAGCGCCCGCCCCAGTCCAGGTCGACCCGGCCCAGCACCTGGTGTGCGGAGCGGCGCGGGCCCGGCCGCTCCTGCACCACCCAGGTGTCGGCGTCCAGGGCCAGCTCGGGCGACGGCTGCGCGTACGGGGGGAACAACGTCTTCACTACATCCTCCGGGGGTCTGCGTCGGTTCGTGCGACGGTCAGCAGGCCGACGAGGTGGGTCGCCGCCAGGATGGCGACGACGGTGGGCAAGGGATCCGGCGGCAGCGCCGGTACCAGCGGGGTCGCGACCGCCGCCAGCGGCGGCGCGACGGCGAGCGCGGCCGCGACGACGGTGGCGTCCCGGGCCGCGAGCAGCAGGGTCACGGCGAGCAGGCCGCTGAGCAGGATCCCGCCGGCGAAGGCGAGCACGCCCGCCCGGGCGCCCTCGAGGCCGACCGGCAGCCGGTACGCGCCGAGCGCCAGCGCGAGGCCGGCGGCGAGCGGGGGCAGCAGCGCGGCGATGGTCACCAGGTTCACGCCGCCGACGTGCTCGCGGTAGTCCTCGTCGCTGTCGGCGACGTCCAGCCCGGCCTCGACCTGCCGCCGGTGCCAGCCGATCAGCGCCTCGAGCACCGGGACGGCGGCGAGCAGCGGCAGCACGGCGGGCGAGGTCGCGGCGGGCGGCCCGGCCCGCCAGAGCAGCACGGCGCAGCCGGCCTGGCCGACGCCGAGCACCAGCCGCCCGGCGGCGCCGTGCAGGTCGGCCGCGCGCAGGCGGAACGAGGCGGCGGGCCCGAAGGCGGGCCGGAAGGCCTTCAGCGCGGCCAGCGCGATCGCGACGGGCAGCAGCAGCGTGACGGGTACCCGGGCGGCCAGGGTGTCGCCGATCGCGCCGGCGACGGAGACCGCGGCGAGCAGCCAGCACGGCAGGCTCCACCGGATCACCGCGAGTTCGGCGTGGGTGACCAGCGCGGCGGTGACGGTGGCCAGGGTGGCCAGGCCGCACACGCCGATCGCCAGCGCACCCGCCGGGCTGCCGCCGCCGACCGCCGCCGGCGCGAGCAGGACGAACGCGCACCACGCGGCGGCCGCGCAGGCGTTGCCGCAGCCGACGAGCCGGGCCGCCGCGCCCGGTCCGCGCCGCCGGGTGACGGCGGCGCCGGCACCCGCGAGGGCCTGCGCGACGCCCCAGCCGAGCAGCAGCGTGCCGGTCGGCACCTGCCAGGCGGCGCCGGCGAGCGGCCGGAACGCGGCGATCGCGACACTCAGCGGTCCCAGGTAGAGCGCGCAGCGCAGCAGCAGCGTCGCGGTCAGCGAGGGCGCCCGCCGGGTGCGGCGCCGGGCCAGGGCGGTCATCGGTCCTCCCGGGCCTCGGCGAGCCAGCGCAGGCTGGCCGGCTGCGCCGCGCGCGGCGCGGTCACGGCCAGGGCCAGCTCGTACGCGGTGGCGAGCGGCGGCCCGGCGAGATCGGTGTACAGCGCGCCGTACACCCGGACGACCCGGTCGGCGGTGAAGTACGCGAGCGCCCGGCGCCGGGCGGCATCGCCGAGGGCGCGGCGGCGGGCCGGCGCGTTCAGCAGGCTCACGCACGCGGCGGCGAGCGCGGCCGGGTCGTCGGCCGGCACGAGGACGCCCGCGTCGCCGAGGGTCTCCGCGACCGGGCCGACGTCGACGCCGACCACGGCGCGGCCGGACATCATCGCCTCGATGAGCCGGTACGGCGGGTCGGCCGGTCCCGGGACGTGCACCACGAGGTGGCCGGCCGCGTACCGGTCGCTCGGGTCGGCGGGCAGCGGGTGCAGCCGGATCGCCCGGCCCAGCCCGGTCCGCTCGACCTGCTCGGCGCAATGGTCCTCGTGTGCGGGCGCGACGCCCACCAGGTGCAGGACGGTGCCGGGCACGGCGGCGGCGACCGCGGTGAACGCGTCGAGCAGCGGGCGCAGGCCGCTGTCCGGCCCACCGTTGCCGGCCCACACGATGGCCGGCTGGGTGCGCGACTCCGGCGCGCACGGGAAGTCGGCCGGGTCGACGCCCGCGGGCACCGGCACCAGCCGCCCGGGCTCGGCGCCGTGCCCGAGCGCCCACGAGTGGTGGTACGCGCTCAGCGGCGCGATCAGCCCGGCCTCGGCGTACCCGGTGCGGGCGACCGCCCGGCGGAACCGGCGCAGCACCGTGCGCACGGCGGGGGAGAGCCGCTCCTCGCCGGCCCGGGGCCGGGCGACGGGTGCCCGCGCCTCGGTCAGCAGCAGCGGGGTGCCGGTGCGCCAGCGCCCGGCCAGGGCGGCGAGCAGCGGCGTGGTCCCGCCGACGCAGTGCACCAGGTCGACCGCGGGCACCGGCACCGACAGCGCCCGGGCCGCGTTGCGCAGCAGGGTCGCGGCGGTCCGGGCGTCCCGCAGGCTGAGCCGGGGCAGCCGCTCCTCGCTCGCCGACAGCCGCCCGGCCCGCCACGAGTCCAGCAGCACGTCGGTCAGCGGCACGCCGTTCAGTGGCTGGTCGGTGGCCTCGGTCAGTACGGAGAGCCCGAGCAGGCCCTTGGCGAACAGCGCGTCGGCGAGCTCCGGCTCCGGCTCGGCGAGCAGGCCCCGGCAGAGCAGGTTCGCCGCGGCGGTGGCGTGGTCGTCGCCGCCGTCGCGGCGCCGGGACTCTCGGGTCAGCGCGTAGGCCTTGGCCGACGCGACGTGCCGGGGCAGCGGGAACGCCGGCCCGCCCGGTGGCTCACGGTCGGTGACCGTCAGCAGCTCGAAGGTGAAGCGGCCCAGGCCGTCGACGAGCGTGCGGCACCAGCCGCCGAGGGCGTCCCGGCGGAACGGGTAGCCGCCCCCAGTTAGCAGACAGATGCGCATGCGGTCAGCTCCACAGACGCGACGGGGGCGATATCACGATGGCTGCAACGACACAGCGGGCAAAAGTAACGGGATGCTGTCGCGCAGGCGACAGTAGTTCGCACTGTTTGTCTGTTTTTGAGCTATTTTCAGGCTGGAATGCCCGAAAGTTGAACCCCGCTCCGGGTGATCTAGGGGCTTCGGCGGGTAACGGAAAGCAGTCGTCCGCATGGCCGCCGCCGGGCCGGGAAAGTAGTAGTTCCTGGACAGGGCGGCGGGGGTGGCGTGATTCACTTGTCGGGCGGGGCTGACGCGGTGCGCATGGCTTGACGGAGCGTGGGTATCGGCGCACCATGGAGAAGTCGCCAGTCGCGCCCATCTGCGTCCAGTCGAGTCTTGGATGCGGATCAATTTGCATCCACAGCACGTTCCGGGGTGCAGGAGTTTGTGCTCACGCGTGTCCGTGAGCATGACGTGTGCGGTACCACTGGGCGCGCGTTTGGCCGGCCTTTCCGGCAGCGCTTTACAAGGAGACGAAATGGCGAAGGCCCTCTACGGCCACGTAGGTGCGGCGCCCGACCGGCGCATGCTCGACGAGGTCACCCGACTGCGTTCCAGGGTGCAGGCTCTGGAGTTCGAGATCACCCGCCTCCGGGCGGAGAATGATCGTCTCGCGGCCGCCGCCGCAGAGGCAGACGATCTTCTGCGGCTGACCGAGCCGGCGCTGACCTGAGCTTCACCGGGCGCCGCGAACCGGTGCCCAAGATCCCCTCGCATCACGTGACGCACCCCGCGAAGCGCGCCTCCACCCTCAGTGGCGGCGCGCATCTTTTTGCCCGCGGACTCATTCGACACGTCAATCACTCCTCGGGTAATCGGACAAACGGCGCTGACTCGTAAGAGAAGGGCACGTTCCGGGACGCGCGGCGTGCGCGGACAAGGCGCGCACCTGCGGGTAACCTCCTGACGAGCAGACATCCGCCGACCCCCGGAGATCCGTGCACCTCAAGAGCCTGACGGTCAAGGGCTTCAAGTCCTTCGCCTCCGCAACGACGCTGCGGCTGGAGCCGGGCATCACCTGTGTGGTGGGTCCGAACGGCTCCGGCAAGTCCAACGTCGTCGACGCCATCGCGTGGGTGCTCGGCGAGCAGGGCGCCAAGGCGCTGCGCGGCGGCAAGATGGAGGACGTCATCTTCGCCGGCACCGCCGGCCGAGCGCCGCTGGGCCGCGCCGAGGTGACCCTCACGATCGACAACGGCGACGGCGCCCTGCCCATCGACTACACCGAGGTGTCGATCACCCGCCGGATGTTCCGCTCCGGCGAGAGCGAATACGAGATCAACGGCAGCTCGTGCCGCCTGCTCGACATCCAGGAGCTGCTCAGCGACTCCGGCATCGGCCGCGAGATGCACATCATCGTCGGCCAGGGCCGGCTCGACGCGATGCTGCACGCCAAGCCCGAGGACCGCCGCGCCTTCATCGAGGAGGCCGCCGGCGTCCTCAAGCATCGCAAGCGCAAAGAGAAGGCGATCCGCAAGCTCGACGCGATGCAGACCAACCTGAACCGGCTCAACGACCTCACCGCCGAGCTGCGCCGCCAGCTCAAGCCGCTGGGCAAGCAGGCCGAGGTCGCCCGCCGCGCGGCCGGCATCCAGTCCGACCTGCGCGACGCCCGGCTGCGGCTGCTCGCCGACGACCTGCACACATTGCGGACCACCCTGGACAAGGAGATCGCCGACGAGTCGGCGATGCGCGACCGCCGCCGGCAGGTCGAGGAGGAGAACCACGAGGTACAGCGCTGGCTCGCCGACCTCGAGGCCGCGCACGCGGAGGACGCGCCGCTGCTCGCGGCCGCCCAGGACACCTGGTACAAGCTCTCCGCGCTGCAGGAACGCTTCCGGTCCACCGAGCAGCTGGCCAGCGAGCGGCTGCGCCACCTCGCCGCGGCGCCGGACGACGAGCGGCCGGGCCGGGACCCGGACCAGCTGGTCGCCGAGGCCGAGCGGGTCCGCGAGCAGGAGGAGGAGCTGCGCGAGGCCCTCACCGAGGACCAGATGCGCCTGGCCGAGGCCGTCGAGCACCGCCAGGAGCTGGAGCGCCAGCTGTTGCAGGCCGAGGGCGCCCTGCGCGCGGCCGCCAAGGCGATCGCGGACCGCCGCGAGGGCCTGGCCAAGCTCACCGGCAACGTGAACGCGGCTCGCGCGCGTACCGGGAGTGCCGCCGAGGAGATCGAGCGGCTCGCCGTCGCGCACAACGACGCGCTCATGCGGGCCGCGGCCGCGCAGGCCGAGGTCGACGCGGTCGCCGCGGAGTCCACCGAGGCCGACCGCGACAACGCCGAGTTGGACGAGCGCCACGCCGAGGCCGTCGCCGCGCACGACCGGGCCGCCGCCGTCGTCAAGGAGCTGTCCGACGCCGAGCGCACCGCCGAGAAGGACGCCGCGAGCTGGAAGGCCCGCGAGGAGGCGCTCGCCCTCGGCCTCAAGCGCAAGGACGGCGCCGGCGCGCTGCTCGGCAAGGCCGGCCAGGTGCCCGGCCTGCTCGGCAGCCTCGCCTCGATGCTCACCGTCCGGCCCGGGCACGAGGCGGCCCTCGCGGCCGCCCTGGGCGCGCTCGCCGACGCGGTCGCGCTCTCCGGGATCGACGAGGCCGTCGAGGCCATGCGTACGCTCAAGATCGCTGATGCCGGCCGCGCCGCGCTCATCGTCGGCGGCCCCGCCGCGCCGGGCATGCGGGGCTCGCTCGACTCCCTGCGGCCCGAGCTGCCCGCCGACGCGATCTGGGCGCCCGACGTCATCGGCTGTCCCGACACGATCCGCCCCGCGCTCAACCGCGCCCTGCGCGACGTCGTCCTGGTGACCGACCTCGCCGCCGCCACCCGCCTGGTGGCGCAGAACGCCGAGCTGCGCGCGGTCACCCCCGACGGCGACGTGCTCGGCGCGCACGCCGCGGCCGGCGGCTCCGGCAAGGCCACCAGCTACATCGAGGTGCAGGCCGCCGTCGACGAGGCCCGGGCCAACCGGGAGACCGCCGAGCAGTCCATCGGGGAGCTGAAGTCACAGCTCGCCGACGCCCGCGCCGAGGTGGCCGAGCACAAGGAGACCGTCAACGTCGCCGCCGCCGCCAAGCGGGCCGCCGAGGGCGAGCGCAACGCCGCCGCCCGCCGGCTCGCCGAGCTCGGCGCGGCCGCCCGCTCGGCCAAGGCCGAGTCGGAGCGCCTCGGCGCGTCGCGGCAGAAGGCCGAGGGCAACCGGGACCGCGACCTTGCCGGGCTCGCCGAGCTGGAGGAGCGGCTGCGCCTCGCCGAGTCCACGCCGATCGACGAGGAACCCTCCACCGAGGAGCGCGACACCCTGTCGGCGCTGGTGCCGCAGGCACGGCAGAACGAGATGGAGGTCCGGCTCGCGGTGCGCACGGCCGAGGAGCGGGTCTCCTCGATCGCCGGCCGCGCGGACTCGCTGATGCGCCAGGCCAACGCGGAACGCCAGGCCCGCGAGCGCGCCGCGGCCCGCCGCGCGGCCCGCGCCCGCGGCGCCGAGATCGCGAAGGCGGTCGCGCTGGGCGCGGCGGCCGCGATGTCCCGGGTCGTGGTCTCGCTGGCGGCGGCGCTCGAGACCCGCGACGAGCTGGCCCGGGCGCGGACCGCCCGCGAGGCGCAGCTGCAGGAGGTACGCGCAAGCGCGAAGCGCCTGGCGGCCGAGCTCGAGCGGCTCACCAGCGAGGTGCACCGCGACGAGGTGGCCCGGGCCGAGCAGCGGATGCGCATCGAGCAGCTCGAGGCGAAGGCGGCCGAGGACTTCTCGCTCGACGTCGACACCCTCGTCGCCGAGTACGGCCCGGACCAGCTGGTCCCGCCGACCCAGGCCGAGGTCGCGCTGGCGGAGAAGGACGGCAAGGACGCGCCCGAGCCGGTGCCGTTCCACCGGCCGACCCAGGAGAAGCGGGCCAACAAGGCCGAGCGCGACCTGGCCCTGCTCGGCAAGGTCAACCCGCTCGCGCTCGAGGAGTTCGCCGCCCTGGAGGAGCGCTTCAAGTTCCTCTCCGACCAGCTCGAGGACCTCAAGGCCACCCGCAAGGACCTGCTCACCGTCGTCAAGGACGTCGACGACCGGATCCTCGAGGTCTTCACGTCGGCGTTCGAGGACACCGCGCGCGAGTTCCAGACCGTCTTCCAGGTGCTCTTCCCGGGCGGCGAGGGCCGGCTGGTGCTCACCGACCCCGAGGACATGCTGACCACCGGCGTCGAGGTCGAGGCCCGGCCGCCGGGCAAGAAGATCAAGCGGCTGTCGCTGCTCTCCGGCGGCGAGCGTTCGCTGACCGCGGTGGCGATGCTCTGCGCGATCTTCCGGGCCCGCCCCAGCCCCTTCTACATCATGGACGAGGTCGAGGCCGCCCTCGACGACGTCAACCTGGGCCGGTTGATTACCCTGTTCCAGCAGCTGCGGGAGAAGAGCCAGCTGCTCATCATCACGCACCAGAAGCGCACGATGGAGGTCGCCGACGCCCTCTACGGCGTCACGATGCGCGCCGGCGTCACCCAGGTGATCAGCCAGCGGCTGAACCGCGAACCGGAGGACTGAGCTTGCCCGCGGCGGAGAACCACCCGAAGACCCGCGGCCCGCTGCAACGCCAGCCCGCCCGGGCGCTGCTCATCGACCTGGACGGCGTGCTGCGCCGGTGGGACCCCGAGGTACCCGCGACGGTCGAGCGGACGCACGGCCTTCCGCCCGGCACGCTGATGAACACGGCCATGGCCTGGGAACTGCTGCGGGCCGCCGTGTCCGGCGAGATCACCGACGCCGAGTGGATGCACCTGGTCGCGTCCCGGCTGCCACTGCCGGAGGCGGACGCGCAGGCGGCGGTGACCGAGTGGCAGCGGCACCGCGGCACCGTCGACCCCGAGGCGCTCGCGTTCGTCCAGGAGGTGCGGGCCGCCGGGCTCCCGGTCGGCCTGGCCACCAACGCCACCGACCTGCTCCGCGCCGATCTCGACCGGCTCGCCTTGACCGACGAGTTCGACGCGATCGTCAGCTCCTGGGAGCTGAAGGTCCACAAGCCGGCGCCTGAGTACTTCGACCAGGCCTGTGCGGCGCTCGGCGTGGAGCCGCCGTGGGTGCTCTTCGTCGACGACGACGACCGCGCGGTCCGTGGCGCCCGCGCGCGCAAGATGCCCGCCTACCGCTGGTCCGGCGCGCACGACCTGGCCTACCTCCGCAAGGCGCTCGCGATCGCGGCCTGAGCGGTTCCGGCCTGAGCGGCGTCGCAGCCTGGTCGTTGCGGCTGCCCGTCGATCGACGACGTAGGCTGGCCGCGGCTGAGAGGATGTCGATGCGTAAGACTCTGCTCGGGGCGGCCGTTCTGGCCCTCGCGCTGCAGGGCTGCTCCGCGGACGACGGCTCCTCGGCGGCCCCTCCCTCCTCAGGCTCGCGCACCCTCCCGTCCTCGGCCGCCACGGCGCCGTCGGACGCGGCCTCGGCCGCCGGTTCACCCGGGCCGACGGCCAGCGCCACCTCCGGTCTCGGGGAGGCGCCGGCGCCCGCCGGCTACCTGGACGGCAAGCGGCAGGTCTTCTTCCTGCCCCGGCTCAACGAGACGGAGCTGCCGGACTCGGTGCTCGCCGTCACCGGCGGCGGCCGGCTGCAGGTGACGGACGACTACACCGACCGGGCGCTCTTCGTGCCGGTGCCCAAGGGCGCCGGCGCCCCGGAACGTCTCATCAAGACCGGCACCCTGCGCGGCGGCGGCGAGCCTCTCTGCCTGCAGGTGCGCGCCGCCGGCGCCGGCCCGCTCACCGTGGTCACCGCCGCGTGCGACGCGGGAGAGCCGACGCAGCTCTTCACCTTCGAGGCGGCGGGCCAGGACGACGAGGGCCGCACCACCTACGCCGTGCGCAACCGGGCCGCCTTCCTGCAGTGGCACCCGCTGGGCGCGACCGGGCTGGTGGCGGAGGAGATCGACGACTCCAGCCTGGCGACCACCTTCACCCTCCAGGACCAGGGCGCCGCCAAGCTACCCCGGGCGTGACCCTCACTCGTCGTCGAACGGCTCGTCGCTGTATCGCCACCAGGCCTCGTCGCCGTCGATGTGCAACAGGAACTCAGGCATCCGGGCGCCGTCGGGGGCGACGAGGTACGTGGCGGCCCGCACTCGGGCGTATGCCGTCTCCCAGACGTCCCCGAAGTCGTCGGATGCCGCCAGCCGCGCCTCCTCGTCGAACAGCGGTCTCAGCGCCGCGAAGGCAGGCGTGGCGGCCAGCCTGGCGTTGAGCCAGGGCCAGTCGTGGTCGTAGACCTTGAGCTCGCCGAGCAGGGCGTCGTCCGCGACGGCGTGCAGGCGCCAGACGTCCTCCGCCATCAGGCGCCGCCGTGACCGTCGGTGAATTCGTCATGGCGGTCGATCGGGTGCAGGCGGGCCCACCGGCACCCGATCGGAGGTCGCTCACTCAGCCGCGCTGTGGCGGCGGTCCAGGCAGTCATGGAGCAATCCTGGACCGCCCCTACGACACTTTCAGCCGGTCACGCGTCCTCGCGAGGGATCACGTGCACCTGACCCGGAGGCAGCAGTTCCGCCACCTCGGTTGGCTCGGTGGTGAGATACCAGGCCTCATGCTCCTTCGCGGCCGAGACTGCATGGGACCGGGCGAGGTCGCCTCCAGCCGGTTGAACCTCATCGGCGACGATCTCGGCTGCTTCGGCATCGAGGTCGATGACCGCGATGCCAGGCAGTGTCAGGATGAGCTTCAGCAGCGCGGTGGCGTGCTTGTTGCCGATGACCGTCCCGTAGGCCTCCAGTAAGGCCACGGCGGGGACCCCGATGAACGCTTCGTCAGCCGCCACGTCGATGAGTAGCTCGCCGACGTGGAGATGTCCCTTGGCGTAAGACTGCAGCGCCGAACGGTCCAACACTGCCTGGATGGTGCGCGGCTCGTCGGTCAGGGGAGAGGTCATCGCGCGTCCCCCAGCCGCTCGGCGGCCTTGTCCTCGTGCCACTGCCGGAATTCGGCTCGCTGCTCGTCGGTGAACTTGGGGAGGGTGCCGAGTGCGGCGTCGATCCCCTCGTCGGTGAGGTGGAAGCCGGCCGCGCGCAGCGCCGCTGCCGTGGCGGCGCCGCGCTGCATGCGGGCCCGAACGGCCTCCGTCACCACCGCTGAACTGTTCGGGTACTTGTCGAGGTACTGGGCTACGTCGTCGGGAAGACTCACGGTAATCCGCCTTGTCATACTCGAATCATACTGATGGCAGACCCAAGGTCACCACCGTCCCGGGAAAGGTTGTGGCATCGGGCTGTACGTACAGCACAACAGAGCATCGAAGTAACCAAATTGATCAATTGATCTGCTGGTCAGGCGTCCTGGAGCGGGACGTCGGCGCGGGTGGTCAGCTCGCCGTCCCGGTCCGTCTCCTCGATGCGGACGTCCGCCTGCTTCCCCGCGTGCCGCAGCGTGCTCACCGCGTTGCCGAAGTACGGGCCGGCCAGCCGCTTCCACCGCACCGTCGGCCGGGCCACCCCGGCGGACCGGGCCAGTCCGCGCACGGCCCGGGCCGCCGCCCGTGACCAGCTGAAACGCATCGCCGGGCGCATGAACGCCGGCACCTGGTTGTGGATCGGCGAGCAGGTCAGCTGATGCACCGGGGTCGCCGTGGCCGGCCCCAGGTCCGCCCGGGCCACGTACGAGTGGTGCACGTCCCCGGACAGCACGCTGATCGAGGCCGGCGCGGAATAGGCGCCGCCCGCGCCGACCCGGTGCCCCGGCGCGCCGGTCCCGCCCTCGCCGATGCGCCGGAACAGCTCGGTCAGCGCGTCGAAGGAGCGGGTGAAGGCCGCCCAGTGCTCCAGGTCGAACGTGCGGCGGACCTTCTCCGCGAAGACGGCGCGGCGCTGCCCGTGCGAGTCGGCGAGGCGCTCGTTCCAGGCCTCGAGGTGGTGGATGGCGGGCGGCAGCAGCCACGGCAGGGACGAGCCGACCACCAGGTGGTCGTAGTCGCCGTGCGCCTGGTCCACGAACCACGCCCACTCCGCCGCGGGCAGCATCTCGCGCCCGCCCGTGGTCAGCACCCGGTTGCACCGGTTGTCGAGCATGACCACCCGGGTCCGCCCGATGTCGAGCGCGAAGCTCCACTGGTACGGCCGGTCGGTGTTCTCCGCCGAGGAGGGTGAGTCGACGGAGATGCCGAAGTCGCGCAGCACCGCCGTCGCGTCGTCGACCGAGGTGATCTCGGCGAGCAGTGGGTCCGCGGCGAGCTCGTCCGGGCTCAGATTGCCCAGGTGCTGGTAGACCCAGTACGACGCCAGGCCGCTGGAGATCCGCTCGAGCCACCAGTCCTGCGCCGACATGTCCCTGCGCCAGGACGCCGAGGTGTTCCAGTCGTCGATGATCTCGTGGTCGTCGAAGATCATCACGCTCGGCACGGTGGCCAGCAGCCAGCGCACCTCGGGGTCGCGCCAGGACTCCAGGTAGAGCCGGGTGTACTCGTCGAACGAGACGACCTGGTCCTCCGGGCCGCGGTGGCCGGACGCGCGCCGCCCGCGCAGGAAGCGCCGGACCTTCGCCGAGGTGTTGTCGGCGTACACCTGGTCGCCGAGGAGCACGATCAGGTCGGGGCGCAGCTCCGGGTCGCGCGGGTCGGTCATCAGCCGCCGGGAGTACGCGTCCAGCGCGTCGGGCGGCAGCCGGCGGCCGGTGGCGTGCGCGGTCGCCTCGCGGCAGGAGCCGAAGGTCAGGCTGACGGTCCGGTGCGCGTCGTCGGCGGGCCGGGTCACGATCAGGCTCGGCGGGTACGGCGAGTCGGGCAGCGGCCACACGGCTCGGTCGTCGAGCGACACCTCATATTCGCTCGCGGAGTCGGGGACCAGGCCCTCGACCACGACGATCGCGTAGTGGTGCCCGTACGCGGTGAAGGTGGTCGCGGAGCCGGCGCCCCCGCCGGCGACCCGCACGCGGACGACGGCCGGCGCGGTCGTCTCCACCCAGATCGTCGCCCGGTCGCCCGCCACGCGGCGTAGCACGGGGCCGATCAGCAGATGGGCGGTCAACGGGCAACCGGGTGGCGCGACATGATCCCTATCCTGCCGAGCGGCCCGGCTTTGCGCCAGCGGGTGCCGGGTGCTCCCACGCGCCCGCGGGACATCTGTCAGGATTTCGGAATGGAATACGTGGTCGCCTCCCTGATCCTGCTGCTTGTGCTGGTGGTCGGCGCCATCGGTCTGGTCGTGCCCCGGCTGCGCCGGCGCGAGCTGCCCCCGCCGCCCCCGGCCGAGGAGCTGCCGCCGCTGATCACGAAGCCGGCCGAGGCGCCGGTTGCCGAGGCGCCGCCGGTGGAGACGGCCCCGCCGGTGGAGGCGAAGCCGGTCATCGAGACGCCGGAGCCCACCGCGGGCCGCCTGGTGCGGCTGCGGGCCCGGCTCAGCCGTTCGCAGAGCGTCCTCGGCCGCGGCCTGCTCAGCGTGCTCTCCCGCGATCACCTGGACGACGACGCCTGGGAGGAGATCGAGGACAGCCTGATCTCCGCCGACGTCGGCGTCGAGGCGACCCACGCCCTGGTCGAGCGGCTGCGCGAGCGGGTCCGGGTGCTCGGCACCCGGACGGTGTCCGAGGTGCGCGCCCAGCTCGCCGAGGAGTTGACCGCGGCGCTGGACCCCGGGATGGACCGCACGCTCAAGACGACGCCGCACGACGGGCGGCCGGCGGTCATGCTGGTGGTCGGCGTCAACGGCGCCGGCAAGACCACCACCTGCGGCAAGGTGGCCCGGGTCCTGATCGCCGACGGCCGTACCGTGCTGCTCGGCGCGGCCGACACGTTCCGGGCCGCGGCGACCGAGCAGCTCATCACGTGGGGCGAGCGGGTCGGCGCCGAGACGGTCCGCGGCCCCGAGGGCGGCGACCCCGCCAGCGTGGCGTTCGACGCGGTCAAGCGCGGCATCGACACCGGCGTCGACACCGTGCTCATCGACACGGCGGGCCGGCTGCAGAACAAGATCGGGCTGATGGACGAGCTCGGCAAGGTCAAGCGGGTCGTGGAGAAGCACGGGCCGGTCGACGAGACGCTGCTCGTGCTCGACGCCACCACCGGGCAGAACGGCCTGGAACAGGCCCGGGTCTTCACCGACGTGGTGGATGTCACGGGGGTCGTGCTCACCAAACTGGACGGCACCGCGAAGGGCGGAATCGTCATCGCCGTGCAGAACAAGCTGGGGATTCCGGTCAAACTGGTGGGCCTGGGCGAGGGCCCGGACGACCTGGCGCCGTTCGATCCCGCCGCGTTCGTCGAGGCTCTGCTTGGCACCGACGCGTAGGCTCGGGGGCGATGGACCCCGACCGCGGGGGCGCGTCAAGGGGAGGCCGTGGGTGACGCAGGAGCACGAGCTTCAGGACTCCCGCCGCGAGATCCCGTTACATGGTGGCAACGTCAGCACCGTCTCCAAGGTCGGCGACACCGTGCGCCGCAACGCCGGCCCGTGGACGCCGGCGGTGCACTCGCTGCTCAACCATCTGCAACGGGTCGGTTTCACCGGGTCACCGCACGCGCTGGGCATGGACGAGCGCGGCCGTGAGGTGCTGTCGTACCTGGACGGCGAGTGCGGCGAGTACCCGCTCGCGCCGCACTGGACGACCGAGGAGGCGCTGGTCACGGTCGCGACGATGCTGCGCATGTTCCACGACGCGCAGTACGGCTTCCAGCCGCCGCCCGGCGCGGTCTGGCGCTCGTTCGGCCCGCCGCCGCCGGACACCGAGGTGATCTGCCACCACGACGCGGCCCCGCACAACGTGGTCTGGCGACCCGACGGCACGCTGGCGTTGATCGACTTCGATCTCGCGTCGCCCGGCGCGCGCATCTACGACGTGGCCTATGCGGCCTGGACCTGGGTGCCGCTGTTCAGCGACCGCGACTCCTACACGCTGGGCTGGAAGCGGCCGAACCGCCCGCGTCGACTGCGCCTGTTCGCGGACGCCTACGGCCTGATCCCGCGGGACCGGCACCGGCTGGTCCGCACCATCCGCCGGCGGATCGTCGACCACGTGGAGGGCATCCGGCGGATGGCCGCGGCCGGCGACCCGGCCTTCGTGCGCATAGTGCACAAGGGCCACCTACGCCGCCCGATGCGCGACCTCCGGCTACTGGATTACGAACGCCACACGCTCGAGTACGCACTGCGGTAACCCTTTTCCGGTACGGCGCGAGGGCCGCACAACCGCAACGACGTCGTCCTCCCGCACACCGCGGCGGGCACCTGCATGATCGGCCGCGGGATCCCGTGCCGGCCCGCGGATCGTCCCTAATTGCCTGGTCCGGCGGCCGCGCCTCGGCCTGGACCGGCGACTGGCCATCCGCCCGGACATAGGTCGCCGGTGTTGCGGTTGTCGGCGGCCGGCGCCGTACGGGAAAAGGCTGTTGTATTTCAAGATCACGGCGTCCTGAAGGTTATTACCCTGATTTGCGCTGGTTTGCTCCGCCTGCTGTGAGAGTTTCTTCACACGTACGAAACACTCCGTCACGCGTCGGAAATCGCGCGTAGACCGTGTGCGAAACAGCAGAACGAAAGGCTTCCGCCCGAACCGGCCAACAGGGCGACGCAGCCCGGTGGCCGAGGCTGCATCTCATCCGACGGTTCCCGCCGCGGGCCGGTGCAGAAGGACACCTTAATCCGAGAGGAGGCAGCGTGGAGATCAACACCGGCAATACGGCCTGGTTGCTCCTGTCGTCTGCGCTCGTACTGCTTATGACTCCCGGCCTGGCGCTGTTCTACGGTGGCCTCAACCGGTCCAAGGGCGCCCTGAACATGATGATGATGAGCTTCTCGAGTATCGGGCTCGTCTCCGTCCTGTGGGTGCTGTACGGCTTCAGCCTTTCCTTCGGCACCAACGGCAGCGCCGGTGCGAACAACTTCATCGGCAGCTTCAGCCAGTACTTCGGCACCGGCACCAGCTGGATCGGTGAGGAGTGGATGGTCGCGGGCGCCGGCACCGGCATCCCGACCTACGCCTTCATGGTCTTCCAGATGATGTTCGCCATCATCACCGTCGCGCTGATCAGCGGCTCGCTCTCGGACCGCCTCAAGTTCGGCGGCTGGCTCCTCTTCGCCGCCGGCTGGTTCACCCTGGTCTACGTCCCGGTCGCGCACTGGGTCTGGGGCGGCGGCTGGATCGGCGCGAAGCTCGGCGCGCTCGACTTCGCCGGCGGCACCGCGGTGCACATCAACGCCGGCGCCGCGGCGCTCGGTGTCGCGCTCGTGCTCGGCAAGCGCGTCGGCTGGCCCCGCGAGGCCATGAAGCCGCACAGCGTGCCGTTCGTCGCGCTCGGCGCCGGCCTGCTCTGGTTCGGCTGGTTCGGGTTCAACGCCGGCTCGGAGCTGACCGTCGACAGCATCACCGCTGTCGCGTTCGTCAACACCCAGGTCGCCACGGCCGCCGCGCTGCTCGGCTGGATCATCGTGGAGTGGCTCCGCGACGGCAAGCCGACCCTGGTCGGTGCCTCCTCCGGCGCGGTCGCCGGCCTGGTCGCCATCACCCCGGCCTGTGGCTTCATCGCACCGCTGCCGGCGGCGCTGCTCGGCATCATCGCCGGCGCCGTCTGCGCCCTGGCGGTCAGCCTGAAGTACAAGTTCGGCTACGACGACTCGCTCGACGTGGTCGGCGTCCACTTCGTCGGCGGTTGGATCGGCTCCCTGGGCATCGGCTTCTTCGCCACCACCCAGGTCAACGCCGTCGCCGCCCGCGAGAGCCTGTTCTACGGCGGTGGCGTGGACCAGCTGTGGCGCCAGTTCGCCGGCAGCGCCGTGGTCACCGTCTACTCGCTCGGCATCGCGATCGTTCTCGCGCTGATCCTCAAGGCCGTCAAGGTCTTCCGGGTCGACGGCGAGACCGAGGTGGCGGGCATCGACGTCGCCGAGCACGCCGAGAGCGCGTACGACCTGTCGCCCACCACTGGCTCGGGCGGCGCCTTCGCGATGGCCGGCATCAAGCAGTCGGGCAGCACTGACGGGACCGCTCCCGTCAGTGAAAAGGTCGCCGGTTAATTTCCCCTGATGGCTGCGATGGAAGGACTGAGCATGAAGCTGGTGACAGCGGTCATCAAGCCGTACCAGCTCGACGCGGTGAAGGAGGCCCTGCACGCACTCGGCGTGGCGGGCCTGACCGTGAGCGAGGTACAGGGCTACGGACGGCAGAAGGGCCACACCGAGGTGTACCGGGGTGCCGAGTACACGGTGGAGTTCCTGCCGAAGATCAAGGTTGAGGTGCTGACCGACGAGATCGACGTCGAGAAGGTCGTCGACGCCGTCATCACCTCGGCGCGGACGGGCAAGATCGGTGACGGCAAGGTCTGGGTCACGGCCGTTGAGGACGTGGTCCGGGTCCGCACCGGCGAACGCGGCCTCGACGCGCTGTAGCAGGACATCCGACAACCAAGAGGGAATCGAATTGTCATACGTGGTCAGTGAGCCGTCGGCGCCGCCAGCGGTACCGTCCGGCGGCTCACTGGACACGCTGCGCCACCACCTCGGCGCCGCCGCCCGGGCCGAGCGGGCGACGGCGCTCGACGCGTGGCTGGCCACCATGTTCCCCGGCCACCTGCCCGGCGTCAGCCTGATCGCGGTCGGCGGGCTCGGCCGGCGGGACTGCGCGCCGCACAGCGACCTCGACCTGGTGCTGCTGCACAACGGCACGGCCGGCATCGACCGCATCGCCTCCGCGCTCTGGTATCCGATCTGGGACGCCCGGCTGGGGCTGGACCACTCCGTGCGTACCCTGCCGGAGGCGCTCTCCGTCGCGCACGACGACGTCAAGGTCGCGCTCGGCCTGCTCGACGCCCGGCACGTCGCCGGCGACGCGGCGCTCTCCGCCGAGCTCATCGCCGCCGCCTCCGACCAGTGGCGGCGCACCGCCGTACGCCTGCTGCCGCAGCTCAAGGAGCTCACCGCGGCCCGCTGGGCGACCCACGGCGAGCTCGCGTTCCTGCTCGAGGGCGACCTCAAGGAGGCCGCCGGCGGCCTGCGCGACCTCACCATCCTGCGCGGTATCGGCCGGGCCGGCGTCGCCGACACGATGCGCCCCGCGGTCCGCGCCGCGAACCTGCGGCTGCTCGACACCCGCGACGCGCTGCACCTGGCCGTCGGCCGCCGGGTGGACCGCCTCGTCGCGCAGGAACGCGCGGCGGTCGCGGAGCTGCTCGATGTCGACGACGGCGATGCCTTGCTGCGCCGGGTCTCCGGCGACGCCCGGACCATCGCGCACGCGCTGGACGACGCCTGGCGGGCCGCCGACCGGCTGCGCAGCGGCCGCCGCCGCGGCACCCCGGCACGGCCGTCCCGGCGCCCGGTCGCCCGCGACGTGGTCGAGCAGGACGGCGAGCTCGTGCTCGCCCGCACTGCCATCGGGCCGGTGCCCGACCCGACCCTGTCGCTGCGGGTCGCGGCCGCGGCCGCGACCGTCCGGCTGCCCATCGCCCGCGCCACCTGCGAGTGGCTGGCCGCCTTCTGCCCGCCGCTGCCGATGCCGTGGCCACCCGCGGCCCGCGCCGCCCTGGTCTCCCTGCTCGGCTCCGGCCCGGGGCTGCTGCCCACCTGGGAGGCGTGCGACCGGTACGGCCTGATCGACGCGTGGCTGCCCGAGTGGGCCCGGCTGCGCAGCCTCCCGCAGCACCACCCGATCCACCGGTTCACCTTGGACCGGCACCTGGTGCAGGCCGCGTACGAGGCGACCGCGTTCACCCGCGAGGTGTACCGGCCCGACCTGCTGCTCATCGGCGCCTTCCTGCACGACATCGGCAAGGGTCTGCCCGGCGACCACAGCATCGTCGGCGCGCCGATCGGCGCCGAGGTCGCCACCCGGATCGGCCTGCCGCCCGCGGACGTGGCCACCGTGGAGAAGCTGGTCCGGCTGCACCTGCTGCTGCCCGACGTCGCCACCCGCCGGGACCTCAGCGACCCGGTCACCATCACCACCGTCGCCGAGGCCGTCGGCGACCCGGCGACCCTGGACCTGCTGCACGCCATCGCCCGCGCGGACTCGCACGCCACCGGCCCGGCCGCCTGGTCGGACTGGAAGGGCCGGCTGATCGCCGAGCTGGTCCGGCGGGTGCACACCGCGCTGGACGGCGGCGCGCTGCCGGCCCCGCCCGAACCGGACCCGGAGCTGCTCGCCGGTGGCCTGCCCGCCGTACACCTGGACGGCGACCGGGTCGCGGTCGCCGCGGCCGACCGCCGGGGCCTGCTCGGCTCGGTGGCCGCGTGCCTGGCCCTGCACCGCCTCGACGTGCTCGCGGCCGACGTCTCCACCGTGGACGGCCGGGCGATCGTGGAGTTCCTGACCCAGCCCCGGTACGGCTCGCCGGCCGACCCGGTGGCGCTCGCCGCGGACCTGCGCCGGGTGGCCGCCGGCGACGTCTCGGTGACCCAGCGGCTGCGCGCCCGGGCGATGTCGGCCCGCGGTGGCGCCGCGCCCCGGGTGGTCTGGCACGGCGGTGCCGCCACCGACGCGGCCGTGCTGGAGCTGCGCGCGGCCGACTCCTCGGGCCTGCTCTTCCGGGTGGCGACCGCGCTCGACGAGGCCGGCGCCGACGTGCGCGCGGCCCGCATCTCCACGCTCGGCGGCGACGTGGTCGACGCGTTCTACCTCGTCGGTGCCTGGAGCGACCCGGCGGCCCGGGAACGGGTCGAGGCGGCCGTGCTCGCCGCGGTCTGAGACGACGCGGCGGCGCGACCGTCACCTCGATCGCTCTGTTGACGTTGGCCTTATCGACATCCAGGGCGTACGTGAAGAGGTCTGTTGCCGCATGGGGGAGACACCCGGTCTGCTTGACGACTACCTGCGAATCGCCCAGTACCACGTGAGGTCGGCGCTGCCGCCCACGGCGATCCGGATCAGGTCGCTCGACGCGCGCCGGCTGCTGGCGCGCTCCGGCCTGAAGGAGAGCGGTTCCTACGCCGAGCTGATCGACGCCGCCCGCGCCGGCGACAGCCGGTGGCTGCGCCGGCGCCGGCGCGACGTCAAGCCGACGGTGCTCGCCGGGCTGGCGCAGGTCCTGGCGCAGCAGGAGATGCTGCCCGAGGACCGGACCGACGCGCTGGCCCTCTACGACCTGATCCGGGTCGCGCTCGGCCCGGACGCGCTGCCGTCGGCGCATCAGGGCCTGCACGCGCAGCTCGCCTTCGCCTGGCAGGGCGCCGACCACGCGCGGGCGCTGCTGCGGGCGTACCGGCAGGTGAGCGATGGCGTGCGGGCCGATCTCGAGCTGGACCTGGCGAACCCGTTCGCGGGCGACGAGCCGGTCATCCCGTGGCTCACCGCGTTCCGGACGATGCTGCCCGACCCGCCGCTCGCGCTCGCGCACAACGAGGGCGTCGTGCCGTTCGACCGGCTGACCGTCGCGTGCGCGGTGCCCGGAGTCGAGGAGCCGGAGCGGATCTCGGTGATCGTGACCGCGTTCCGCCCCGACGAGGGCCTGATCACCGCGGTGCGCTCGATCCTCGACCAGAGCTGGCGCAACGTCGAGGTGATCATCGTCGACGACGCCTCGCCGCCGGAGTTCGAGCCGGTGCTGGCCCGGGCCGTCGCGCTGGGCGGCCGGATCCTGCTGGTCCGCCAGCCGGTCAACCGGGGCACCTACGAGGCCCGCAACGCCGGCATGGACGCGGCCGAGGGCGAGTTCGTGGCGTTCCAGGACTCCGACGACTGGTCCCATCCGCGCCGGCTCGAACTGCAGGTCCGGCCGCTGCTGGAGGACCGCCGGCTGGTCGCGACCGCCTCCGACGGGGTCGGTGTCACCGAGGACCTGCTGGTCACCCGCCCGGGTGTGCGGCGGAGCCGGTTCAATCCGTCCTCGCTGTTGTTCCGCCGGGCGCAGGTGATGGACCGGATCGGCTACTTCGACCCGGTACGCAAGGCCGCCGACTCGGAGTACATCGGCCGGATGCGTGCCGTCTTCGGCGAGTCGGCCGTGCTGCACCTGGAAGACTCGGCGCCGCTGGCGCTGATCCGGCGGTCGCTCGGCTCGCTGTCGCGCGCCGAGATCGGCGCGTACTGGATGCACCCGGCGCGGACCGCGTACGCCTCGGCCTACCTGCGGTGGCACTCGCGGATCGCGGCCCGGTCCGCCGAGCCGTACCGGCCGCGGGACGGCGCCGGGCGACCCTTCGCCGTGCCCGACCACCTGCGGCTGGCCCGGGGCGAGCAGGCCGACCGGCCCGGGTACGACGTCGTGATGGTCGCCGACTGGCGCTTCCTGCAGGGCACCCAGCAGTCGGCGCTGGAGGAGATCCGGGCGCTGGTCGCGCGCGGGCTGCGCGTCGGGATCATGCAGTTCGAGTCGCTGCGGCCGCCGGCCCGGCTCCGGTGGCCGCTCTGCGGGCCGGTGCAGCAGCTCGTCAACGACGGCCGGATCGACCAGGTGCTGCCGGGCGACGAGAACCGCGCCGAGCTCGTCATCGTGCGCCAGGCCGCGACGCTGCAGTTCCCGCCCGGCGATCCGTGCCTGCTGCGCACCCGGCACGTCATGGTGGTGGCCGACGAGGCGCCCGGGCGGCTGGGGGACACCGCCCGGCGCTACTCGCCCGAGGACTGCTCCCGGGCCGCGTTCCGGCTGTTCGGTACCGAGCCGGTGTGGTGCCCGCAGGATCCGCAGATCCGGGTGGTGCTGCGGGCGGAGAACGTCGAGCTGACGCCGTACGACCTGCCGGTGGTCGTGGACGGCGAACGGTGGTGCGCGAGCCGGAGGTCCCCGGCCGGGCCGAGCGTGATCGGCACCGACCTCAGCGACGAGGGCGTGTGGCCGCGGGACGCGCGGTCGGCGCTGGTCGTCTATCAGACGCTGAAGGACTGGGACGTGCGGCTGCGGCTGCCCGACTGGCCGCGTACCGGGTACCGGCTCGGCGGCCCGCGCAACCACCTGGTCTTCGAGGCCGCCGACCTGGACCTGCGCACGTTCGTTCACCAGCTCGACTTCTATCTGCACTTTCCCAGCCCGGACCGGATCGAGACGTTCTCGCGTCCGGCGCTGGAGGCGGCGTCGCTCGGCTGCGTGGTGGTGATGCCCGAACGGCACGCCGCCGTCTTCGGCGACGCCGCGGTCTACTGCGCGCCGGAGCAGCTCGCGGCGACCATCCGCCGCTACCGCCGCGACCGGGAGCTGTTCGCCGAGCAGAGCGAGCGGGCCCGGGCGGTGGTCGCCAAGGCGCATCATCCGCAGCTCTTCGTCGACCGCATCGCCGGGATCGTCACGGCGCCACGCCCGGCGGCACCGGCACAGCGCTCGGCGCCGCACGCCACCACCGGCACCGCGCGCTGACCGCGGCCGTAACGGCGGTGTCACCGCGTGCGTTAGGCGATGGTGTTGAGCCGCGCCCGGTGGCGCGCCCGATTCTGGAGGTCTGAATGAACAGCCTGGTCCGGTTCGTCGGTCGGCTGGCGGTACGGGTGCGCAGCCTGACGCGCCCGCAGACGGTGATCCTCACGATTCTCTCGGCGTGCTGCCTCGGCGTGTGGGCGGCGGCCGCCACGGGACACCAGGGCCTCGCCCTGTCGCTGCTGGGTGGCCTGCTGCTCGGTGTGCTGCTGGGCATCCTGCACCTGTCCCGCTGGATCAGCGGGGTGTACCGGGCCAACCAGAACGCGAACCGCGAGCTGCGCCTGATCATGGAGCAGCTGCAGCGGCGGGTCGTCGCCACCGTGGAGAAGGAGCGGGTCGCCGCCGGCGACCGGCACCAGGACCTGACCCGGACCATCACCCGCGGGCTGCGGCAGAGCGGGCACGGCACGGACCTGCTGCTGCGCGCGCAGAGTCGCGAGATCGAGGCGATGTTCCAGCTGTTCCGGCAGAGCACGCCGCGCGCGCCGATGCCGTCCTCGGGCGACTTCGCGCTGAACCCGACGGACCTGCTCGACCTGCTCTACCTGGTCCGGCTCCGGCAGCCCCGGCTGGTCCTCGAGCTCGGCAGCGGCACCTCGACGGTCTGGCTCGGCTACGCCCTGGCCGAGTACGGCGGCAAGCTCGTCTCCATCGACCACGACCCCGGCTACGCGCGCCAGACCCGGGCGCTGATCGCGGCGCACGAGCTCGACGACGTGGTGCAGGTGCGGGAGGCGCCGCTGCGGGAGCTGACCGCGGGCGGCAAGCCCTACCAGTGGTACGACGTCGAGCAGCTGGCCGATCTGCGCGACATCGACCTGCTGCTGATCGACGGCCCACCGGCCGCCACCGGCCCGGACGCGCGGTACCCGGCCCTGTCGGTGCTCGCCGGGCGGCTCGCCGGCACGGCGACGGTGATCCTCGACGACACCAACCGTCAGCAGGAGCGGGAGGCGGTGCAGCGCTGGATCAGCGAGGTGCCGGGCCTGACCGAGGAGCAGCGGCTGCTGGGGCGGCACACGGTGCTGTCGTACTCACGTACCGCCGCGGCGGTCACAGTCTGAGGCCGGCGGGGTCGGGGATGACGAAGCTGCCGACGTACAGGCAGTGATCGGACAGGTCACCGCAGGCCGTGGCCGCCCTGCGCGGAGTCAGGAATCCCCGGCTGCCGAAGAGGTAGTCGATCTTCAACCCCCTCGGGATGAACGTGGGCAGCGGCTCCGCCCGCCCGTCCGCCTCCTGGAACAACGTGGCGAAGGGCGCCAGGCCGAGGCTGCTCGGCTGCGAGTTGAGATCCCCGCCGAAGATCACCGGCTGGGCGGCCGCGATCGGCTCCAGCCAGCGCTGGACCGAGGCCAGCTGCAGCGCCAGGTTGGGCCCGCTCGGCGCGGTGTGCGTGGTCACCGCGAGCACGGGGCGCCCGGCGATGCGCACCCGGGCGCCGAGCGCCACGCGCGGCTCCTGCCTCGCCCGGTGCGGGCTGGGCAGCCGGCGCACCACCTTGCCGTACAGGGTGCCGCGGGCGACGATCGCCACCCCGAAGCCGCGCCCGTGCCGGCGGTCGTCGTTGTCGCACTTGCCGCCGGTGGTGGCGCGGGCGAACACGGCCGAGTAGCCGCGCTTGACGAGGAGCCGGCGGATGCCGAGGTACTGCGAGTAGCAGAGCTCCTGCAGCATGGCCACCGATGTCTCCCGGCGGCGGATCTGGTCGGCGACATTCTGCGCGGTGAGGCCCACCTCACCGCGCCGGCAGATGTTGCCGCAGACGTTGAAGGTGAACACCTCCACGGTCGGCGGTCCCTGTGCCTCCGTCGTAGTCTCCGGCAGAACCTCGGTCCCCGTCGGCGCCTGCGTCGTCGGCGATGCCCGCGCATGCGCCTGGGGGGTTCCCGTCAGCAGGCCGCTGAGCAGCGCAACCAGTACCACCGCGGTTTTCATGCCCCAAAGATTCGGCCGCGCTTGCGCACCCAACAGAGTCTGCGGGGTTGCAGACCGGTTGTCGTCCCCCGGCCGATGGACAGACAGACCGGCCGGCACGCGCTCGCGTGCCGGCCGGTGGGGCGGGTGGGGTCAGGGTTTCAGTCGCGCGGAGAGCAGCGGCGCGAGGAACCTGCTGTACGCCGTGGTCATGTGGTGCTGGTCCTTGTAGACCAGGATGTTGCCGACGATGCCGGGGCACCGGCTCGCGGTGCAGAACCACGGCAGCGGGTCGATGACCGTCGCGCCCTGCGCCCGGACCGCGGTCATCACCAGCCGGCGCCGCTGCGGGACGTTGACCGCGGCCTTGCGGCTGCGGGCGCAGACCAGCGGATCGTCGAGGTGCGCGGAGAGGCAGTTGGGCATCGAACCGGCCTGCCAGGGCGTGTCGTTGATGAAATAGACCCTGGTGCCCGGCCCGGACACCGCGGCCACGGACCGCTTCCACGCGTCCACCCAGGCCTGGTCCTGCGTGCCGGTCACCTTGAGCGCCTCGGCGCTCGGCGCGGTCGAGGCCATGACGACGATCGCCGGCTCCAGCGAGCGGATGTGCTGCCAGGCGGCCCTGCGCCACTGGACGCACTCGGTGAACTCGCGCTTGAGCGCGTCCTCGTAGATGAGGGTGTCCGCGGCCGAGCAGGCGCTCTTGGTGACCATGACGAGCTTCCAGCCGCGCCGCTTGGCGATGGCCTCCATCGCCGGGAACCAGTGCCCGGCGTGCGAGTCGCCGAACAGCACCACGGTGGTGGGCGAGGCCAGGTCGCCGTACGCGCAGGGTGTTTTGACCTCGGCGTCGTCGAACGCGCCGGAGCACCTCTCCCGGTAGATCCGCGGCTTGTCGTCGGCCGCCTTCGCCAGCCGCGGCGTGAGGTTGCGCGGCACGGCGGGCATGGCGACGGCGGCCGCGAGGCTCTGCCCCAGCCCGCCCGCGTCGGTCAGCGGCGCCGCCTTGTAGGTGCTGATCCCGCTCGCGTGCCCCGCGGTGAAGGCGATCAGCGCGCAGAGCCCGGCCGCCACCAGCGAGAGCGCGGCGCCGACGCCGATTCCGCGCCAGGGCCGGTCGCGCAGGGCGGCCAGGTGCCGCACCGGGTTCTCCACGCACGCGTAGGTGAGGCCGGCGAGCAGCAGCGCGCCGAGCGCGACCGCCACGTTCTCCCAGGTGGCGAGCGGGTGGCCGAGCGCGTACGGGGCGATGAGCAGCGCCGGCCAGTGCCAGAGGTACCAGGAGTACGAGAGCCGGCCGATGCCCTGCAGCGCGGGCAGCCCCAGCAGCCCCGGCTGATCCGGCCGAGTCGCGCAGCCGCCGGCGATGATCGCCGCGGCGCCGAGCACCGGCAGCAGCGCCGCGTACCCGGGGAACGGCGTCGACGCGGTGTACCCGAACGCCGAGATCACGATCGCGGCGAGCCCGCACCCGGTCAGCGCCCGGGACACCCGGGGCCCGATCCGGCCCAGGTGGGCCGCGCCGACCGCGAGCAGGGCGCCGACGCCCAGCTCCCAGGCGCGGGTGTGCGCGCCGAAGTAGGCCCAGCCGGCGTTGTGCCGGGTCTGCCAGACCGACAGCAGCAGCGAGCCGGCCGTCAGCACGGCCAGGACCGTGCCGAGCCCGCGGCCGCCGCGGCGCACGACGACGAGCAGCAGCAGCGGCCAGACCAGGTAGAACTGCTCCTCGACGGCGAGGGACCAGAAGTGCTGCAGCGGCGACGGCTCCGCGTCCGCGTTCAGGTAGTCCGTGCCGACGGCGGCCAGCCGCCAGTTCATCGAGTAGATCGTGGTGTGCAGCGCGTCCGAGAGGATCGCGGTCAGCCGCAGCGGCGGCAGCCACAGCGCCGCGGCCGCCATCGTCACCACGACCACGACGGTCGAGGCGGGCAGCAGCCGCAGCGCGCGGCGGGCGTAGAAGCGCCGGATCGAGACCCGGCCGGTACGCCCGGCCTCGCGCAGCAGCAGCCCGGTGATGAGGAAGCCGGAGATGACGAAGAACACGTCGACGCCGACATAGCCGCCGGTCAGGTACGGGACCCCGCAGTGGTACGCGACCACGAGCAGCACCGCGACCGCCCGCAGCCCCTCGATGTCGCGCCGGTGCCGCTCAGGCGCGGCCGCCCGGGTGACGCCCGGCCCCGGCGCGGCGTGGCCGGGCCGGGCGCGAGGTGCCGGCGTGGCGGCCGCGACGCTCGTGTCGGTCACAGCCGGTGTGCCGCGTCGCCGCGGGTCACGCCCCGGGTGTCGAAGAAGCGCTTGGCGATCCCGGCCAGGTGGTCGGCGTCGTACTCGCGGTGGTGCTGGACGAGGATGACCAGGTCGGCGGCCGCGGCGGAGCCCTCGAGGTCGTCGGTGCGCGGCACCTCGACGCCGCCGGCGCTCCAGGTGCCCACGTGCGGGTCGTGGTAGGTCAGCGTCGCGCCGAGCGCGGCGAGGTGGCGGGCGAGCGGCGTCGCCGGCGACTCACGCTGGTCGGCGATGTTCGGCTTGTAGGTGACCCCGAGCAGCAGCACCGAGGCGCCGTGCACGGCCTGCCCGTCGGCGTTGAGCAGGTTCTGCGCCCGCCGGGCCACGTACGCCGGCATCGTCGCGTTGATCTCCTGGGCCAGCTCGACGAAGCGGAACGGGTAGCCGAGCTTGCTGCGCACGTTGTGGCTCAGGTAGTTCGGGTCGATCGGGATGCAGTGCCCGCCGACGCCCGGGCCGGGGTAGAACGCCTGGAAGCCGAACGGCTTGGTCGACGCTGCGTTGATGACGTCCCAGAGGTCGATGTCGAGCTCGTGGCAGAACCGGGCCATCTCGTTGACCAGCGCGATGTTCACGTGCCGGTAGGTGTTCTCCAGCAGCTTCGCGGTCTCCGCCTCCCGGGTGCCGCGGGTGCGCACCACGGTCTCGACGAACCGCCCGTAGAACGCGGCGACCCGGTCGGCGCAGGCCGGGGTGTAGCCGCCGACGACCTTCGGGGTGTTGTGCGCGCCGAACCGCTCGTTGCCCGGGTCGATCCGCTCGGGCGAGAACGCCAGGCTGAAGTCGCGGCCGGCGACCAGGCCGGAGTGCTCCTCCAGCACCGGGCGGACCACGTCGTCGGTCGTGCCCGGGTAGGTGGTGGACTCGAGCACCACCAGCATGCCCGGGCGCAGGTTGCGCCCGATGGCCGCGGTCGCGGCGGTCACGGCCCGCAGGTCCGGGCCGTCGCCCTCGGAGAGCGGCGTCGGCACGCAGATCACCGCGGTGTCGGCCGTGGCGATCCGGGTCTCGTCGGTGGTGGTCCGGAAGCCGCCGGCGATCATCTCGGCGACGTCGGCGTCGGACAGGTCGTCCACGTGGGAGCGGCCCGCGCCGAGTGCGTCGACCACCGCGGCGTTGACGTCGAAGCCGAGGACGGACATGCCGGCCCGGATGGCCTGCTGCGCGAGCGGCAGGCCAACGTATCCCAGGCCGAGAATGACGACGTCGTAGCTCAAGGGGTTCTCTCCTTAATACAGCGCAGGTTGTTCCGGTGCGCGTCAGGCGACGGGCGTGTTGGTGGAGGTCGGTTCGCCCGTGCCCGCGCCGGCGGCCAGGACGGGCACGGCGACGCCGGCCGCGGGCGTGCCCGGCCCGGCCTGCCGGCCGATCTGCCGGGCCTGCGCCGTCGGCTGGGCGGGCGGCGCGGTGGCGGGCCGCGGCACGGCCAGCTCGTACGGCGAGACGAACGGCAGGTACGCGGGGAGGAAGTCGCCGAGCAGCGCCGCCTGCTCGGCCGCGGCGCCGCCGGTGGTGTCGGTGTCGTTGAGGCAGAACGCGTCGAGGTTGCGCTTGCGCAGCAGCTCGGCGAGCTTGAACGGCGTCGCCGGATCCGCCAGGTCGTTGTACCGGTACGCGATCGGCCCCGAGACGCCCCGGCCGGTCAGGTACGCGTAGTACTGCTGCAGCGACGAGAGCAGCGAGATGTCGTCGGGGTGGCGGAACTGGTGCGACGCGGTGGCGTCGACGTGCTCGGCGAACCGGTTCTCGATCTCCTCGATGACGCTGCGCCGCGACGGGTGCGGCGTGTGCATCATCTTGCGGGTCAGCACCCGCCCGAACGCCGCCTTGATCAGCTCCCGGTTGTTCTTCCCGGCCGAGTCGGCGGGCGGGTCGCCGGGCGTGCGCGGCGCGGAGTCGACGCGCGCGGGGGACGGGAAGAAGCGGGTCAGCCCGCCGGAGGTGAAGAACATCTCCGGCGCGGCCGGGCGGCCCAGGAAGACGTCGTCGTTGAGGTAGAGGAAGTGCTCGCTCAGGCCCGGAATGCGGTGCAGCCGCGACTCGATGGCCTGCGAGTTGAAGGTCGGCAGCCGGCCGGTGCTGCCGAAGATCTCGCGGTGGCTGACGACGGTCAGCCGCGGGTGCTCGGTGTCCAGCCAGGCCGGCACCTGGTCGTCGGTGACCAGGAAGATGTGCCGCACCCACGGGGCGAAGCAGTGCAGGGCGCGCAGCGAGTAGCGGAGCTCGTCGCGGGAGGCGTACCGGGAGTCGTTGGCGGAGAGCCGGCTCGCCTCGTCCAGCCAGGTGTTGGCGGCCAGCGCGGTCTTCTTGCGGGCCTGCCAGGCCGGGTCTGAGCCGTCGACCCAGGTGTACACGGCGTCGATGGGGAAGCTGATCCGCTCCGGGGTCGGCAGCGTGAACTGCTCCCGGGTCCGGTACCGGGCCGGCTCGTCCGGCGCGCAGAACGGGCCGAAGGCGGACTCGGGGGCGCTGACCATCGGCTCGCCGGCCGGGATGACGTCGGCCTTGCTGCGCGGGCCGATCAGGTTGCCGTCCTGCTCGCGCCAGAACTCGAGCTCGCAGCCGAGGTCGGGGCCGAGCACCAGGTTCCCGTCCGGGTCGGTGACCGGCCAGCAGACCCGAAGGATGCTCGCGTCGCGCCGGGCCCGCCGGCCGCTGCGGCCGTGCGGCCGCACGACCTCGAGCACGCCGGTGCCGGCCGACGTCAGGTCCTCCAGCATCCGGACCACCGCGGCCCGGTCCCGCACCGGTACGGCCAGCGCGGTGCGCCGGAACGAGCGGGCGGGCACCCGGAACCAGTCGACGCCGAGCGTTTCCAGGGCGGCGATGGTGCGGTCGAGGTTCTGCCGGCGTACCTGGGCCGGGCTGGTCGTCGCGTCCCGGCGGGCCGTCACCCAGCCCCGGCCGGTGCGGACCCGCATGGTCCGCGCGCCCTCGGCGACCCGCAGCAGCGACAGCCGCGGCGGGCGGGACAGCGGCACGATCCGGCGGGCGAGCAGCAGGCGCTGCTCGGGCACGAGCCGGGGTAGGACCCGCCGCTGCACGGAGTTGAAGATGCGGGCTCGGACGCCCCAGGGTGCCAGTCGCAGGATCCGCCGCAGAGACACGCCGTTGTCCTTCCGCCGGATGTAGTCGAGCCGGTTGATCAGCCGCCCGGTTCCTCGTGCCTCAACGGCGTGATTCATCGGAAGGTTGCGGTCGATATCGGCTTTTCGGACATCTGTGCCATGTCGCCACCGGAGCCGCGGGAAGGGCCTGAAGTGGCGCCTGTTATCTGCGGTATACGGGATTTGTGCAGGTGGCGTGGCCGAACGGGGGTTCCGCACCCCTTACGGGTCCGCCCCGATGCGCCACTTGCGCCGTTGGCGCATGGTGGAAACGGCGGCGAATTTCTCCTCGGGAGGCTGAGATGGGCAAAGCAATCGCGTACCTGGTGGCGACGATCGCCGGCGTGATCGTGGTGGGCTGGATCGCGGTGAACCTGCTGCACGTGCTGGTCGGCGCCCTGGCGTACCTGATCGTCGGCGCGATCGTCGTCGGCGGCGGCGTCTACCTGTACGGCCGGGCGAAGCGGTCGCTGGCGCCGGGCACCCGCAACCAGCGGCGGATCGAGGCGGCGGCGAAGACGTACCGGATGCGCAACCGGTGACCGTTCCGGCGGGCGGCTAGGCTTGCGGTCATCTCCTCACCTCTGACCAACGGGAAGTTGCGCCGTGTTTGACACCTTGAGCGACCGCCTCTCCGGGATCTTCACCAAGCTCCGTGGCAAGGGCAAGCTCACCGACGCCGACATCGACGCCACCGCTCGCGAGATCCGTCTCGCGCTGCTCGAGGCGGACGTCGCGCTGCCGGTGGTCAAGTCGTTCATCGCCAACCTCAAGGAACGGGCCCGCGGCGCCGAGGTCTCCGCGGCGCTCAACCCGGCACAGCAGATCATCAAGATCGTTCATGAGGAGCTCATCGCCATCCTCGGCGGCGAGGGCCGGCGGCTGCAGTTCGCCAAGCAGCCGCCGACGGTGATCATGCTGGCCGGCCTGCAGGGTTCGGGTAAGACGACGCTGGCCGGCAAGCTGTCGCGCTGGCTCAAGGGCCAGAACCACCAGGTCCTGCTGGTCGCGGCCGACCTGCAGCGCCCGAACGCGGTCAACCAGCTCCAGGTGCTCGGCACCCGGGCCGGCGTCGACGTGTACGCGCCCTCGCCCGGCAACGGCGTCGGCGACCCGGTCCAGGTCGCCAAGGACTCGATCGAGCACGCCAAGCGCACGGCGAAGGACATCGTCATCGTCGACACCGCGGGCCGGCTCGGCATCGACGCGGAGATGATGCAGCAGGCCCGCGACATCCGCGACGCGGTCGACCCCGACGAGGTCATCTTCGTCATCGACGCGATGGTCGGCCAGGACGCGGTCACCACGGCCGAGGCGTTCCGCGACGGCGTCGGCATCACCGGCGTGGTCCTCTCCAAGCTGGACGGCGACGCCCGCGGCGGCGCGGCGCTGTCGGTCCGGCACGTCACCGGCGAGCCGATCCTCTTCGCGTCCACGGGCGAGAAGCTCGAGGACTTCGACGTCTTCCACCCCGACCGGATGGCGAGCCGCATCCTCGGCATGGGTGACGTGCTGACCCTCATCGAGCAGGCCGAACAGGCCTTCGACGAGGATCAGAAGGAGAAGATGACCTCCAAGCTGCTCGGTGGCGAGCAGTTCACCCTGGAGGACTTCCTCGACCAGCTGATCGCGGTCCGGCGGATGGGCCCGATCGCGAACGTGCTGGCGATGATGCCCGGCATGGGCCAGATGAAGGGCCAGCTGGACGAGCTGGACGACAGCCACTTCGACCGGGTCACGGCGATCATCCGCTCGATGACCCCGGGCGAGCGCACCAACCCGAAGATCATCAACGGCTCGCGTCGCGCCCGCATCGCCAACGGCTCCGGCGTGACCGTCATGGACGTCAACCAGCTGCTCAACCGCTTCGCCGACGCGCAGAAGATGATGAAGCAGATGGGCGGCATGATGGGCCTGCCGGGCGCCAACCGGCGCAAGGCCACCAAGAGCCCGAAGAACAAGCGCAAGGGCACCAAGGGCGGCAACCGGCCGCGGGTCGGCGGAATGCCGGGCGGCTTCCCGGGCGGCATGCCGCAGCTCCCGCCGGGCATGGACCCGGGCGCGCTCGGCGGCGGGCCGGGCCAGGGGCTTCCGCCGGGCTTCAAGCTCCCGAAGCTCGACTTCAACAAGCTCACCAACCCGAAGCGCGACGACGACAAGCGCTGACGCGAATTCGGACGCCCGCCGGGACAGGCGGGCCGATGATCGGGTAGGACTGTCCCATGGCGATGCATGTGCGGGGGACGGTGCTGCCCGACGGTGAGGTCCGGGACCTCTGGCTGGTCGGTGACCGGGTCACGTTCGAGCCGGTCGCGGACGCCGAGACGATCAGCGACGGCGGTTTCGTCGTGCCCGGGCTGGTCGACGCGCACTGCCACCTCGGCATCCAGTACGGGGCCAAGCCGATCGAGAGCCTGGACCAGGCCCGGGAGCTCGCGCACACCGACCGTGACGCCGGGGTGCTGGCGCTGCGTGACGCGGGGTCGCCCTACCCGTATCCCGAGCTCGACGACGAGCCCGGCATCCCCCGGCTGGTCCGGGCCGGCCGCCACGTCGCACCCACCCGGCGCTACCTGCGCGACATCGGCATCGAGGTCGACGCCGCGGACGTGGTCGCGACCGTCACCGCCCAGGCCAAGGCCGGAACCGGCTGGGTGAAGCTGGTCGGCGACTGGATCGACCGGTCGGTCGGCGACCTCGCGCCGTCCTGGGACCCGGCCACCATGGCCGCGGCCGTCGAGGCCGCGCACGCGGCCGGCGTCCGAGCGGCCGTGCACACGTTCTCCGAGGAGGGCGTCGCGCAGATGGTGCGCGCCGGCGTCGACTCGGTCGAGCACGGCACCGGCCTGTCCCTCGACCTGATCGACGAGATGGCCCGCCGCGGCACCGCCCTGGTCCCCACAATGATCAACATCCGCACCTTCGGCGGCATCGCCGACCAGGCCCGGGCCAAGTTCCCCGGCTACGCCGACCACATGATCGCCCTACGCGACGGCTTCCCGGCCGTCGTCGCCGCGGCCCACGAGGCCGGCGTTCCCATCTACGTCGGCACCGACGCCGGCGGCAGCATCCGCCACGGCCTGGCCGCCGACGAGATGCTCCTCCTCCATGAGGCCGGCATCTCAGCCGCCGACGTCCTCGCCGCCGCCTCCTGGCGCGCCCGCGAATGGCTCGGCTTTCCCGGCCTTGTCGAGGGCGGCCTGGCCGACCTGGTCGTCTACGAAACCGATCCGCGCCGCGACCTACGGGTGGTCCGCGCACCAAGCCGAATCGTCCTGCGCGGCCGCGTAATCCGCTGACCTCGTCCGCGAGCGGCCGAGCGAGCCGCCGTGCGATCCCCGCCGGGTGATCTGCGGCTCGGTGGTTTGGTTGCGGTGGACGGGTGGGGCCGGGGGGGGGGGGGGGGGGGGGGGGCCCCCCCCGGGGGGGGGGGGGGTTTTTTTCGCCCCGGGGGGGGGGCCCCCCCCCCGGCCCCACCCTTGCATGGGGGTCCGTTGCGGTGGGTCTTGGTTTCTCGCTGCTGGGTGCTTGGGTGGGCTGTGCGGGGACCTTGCGGGTGGGTGGTCTGGCTGCCGCGCGGTGGGCGCGGTAGGGGGTTTGGTCGGGCGGGCCGGGGTGGGTGGTGGGTCAAGCGGACGCACCTTGCCGGTCGCGGTCGGCGGAGCATCGCAGTACCGGCTCCGGCGGGGCGTCTGTCGCTGGGGTGGGGTGTGGGGCGTTGGCGGCGGCGTGGCAGGGCTTTCTCGGCCGGACGCTGTGGAGGACCTCGCTGCCGGGTCGCGCAAAGGCCGCGCAATGAAGGGTCGTTTCGATTCGCTCGTGTGCGGGCGACTACCATCCCTCCTCATGGCTCGTGTGCTTACTCCCCGTGCGGAGGACTTTCCCCGCTGGTACCAGGACATCATCAGCAAGGCTCAGCTGGCCGACAACGGCCCGGTGCGCGGGACGATGGTGATCCGGCCGGTCGGCTATGCCATCTGGGAGCACATGCAGGCCGACATGGACAACCGGATCAAGGAGGCGGGTGCGCAGAACGCGTACTTCCCGCTCTTCATCCCGGAGAGTTACCTGCGCCGCGAGGCGGAGCACGTGGAGGGCTTCTCCCCGGAGCTCGCCGTGGTCACCCATGCGGGCGGCAAGCAGCTGGCCGAGCCGCTCGTCGTGCGCCCGACCAGCGAGACGGTCATCGGCGAGTTCATGGCCAAGTGGGTCGACTCCTACCGTGACCTGCCGCTGCTGCTGAACCAGTGGGCCAACATCGTGCGCTGGGAGCTGCGGCCGCGCACCTTCCTGCGGACCACCGAGTTCCTCTGGCAGGAGGGGCACACCGCGCACGCGACCGAGGACGACGCGCGTCGCTACGCCCGCGAGATCCACAAGCACGTGTACGAGGAGTTCATGGTCAACATGTTGGCCATCCCCGTCGTGCCGGGCCGTAAGACCAAGGGCGAGCGGTTCGCCGGGGCCACCAACACCATGACCGTCGAGGCCATGATGGGCGACACGAAGGCCCTGCAGATGGGCACGTCGCACGAGCTCGGGCAGAACTTCGCCAAGGCGTTCGACATCACCTACTCGTCGTCGGCCGGCACGGTCGAGCACGCCTGGACCACGTCGTGGGGCACCTCCACCCGGATGATGGGTGGCCTGATCATGGTGCACGGCGACGACAACGGCCTGCGGCTGCCGCCGCGGATCGCGCCGATCCAGGCGCAGGTCATGGTGGTCAAGGCGGGCGAGGGCGTCACCGAGGCGGCGGCCCGGCTGCACGACGAGCTCAAGGCCGCCGGCGTACGGGTCAAGCTCGACGACCGCGCCGACATCCCGTTCGGCCGCCGGGCGGTCGACGCCGAGCTGCAGGGCATTCCGGTACGCATCGAGGTGGGCCCGCGCGACCTGGCCGCCGGCAACGCGGTGATCGCCCGGCGCGTCGACGGCTCGAAGTCGCCGATCGCGCTCGACGACGTCGCGGTCGACGTGGTCAGCGCGCTCAAGGCCGACCAGCAGCGGATGTACGACGACGCGCTGGCGTTCCGCGAGGCCAACACCGTCGACGTGAAGACGCTGGGCGACGCGATCGAGGCCGCGCAGACCGGCTGGGCCCGGGTGCCGTGGTCGGCGGTCGGCACGGACGGCGAGGCCGAGGCGAACGGCAAGGCGGTGACCGTGCGCTGCCTGTTCCGCGAGGACGGGTCGATGCCGGACACCGACGACGAGCCGAACCTGGTCGCGATCCTGGCGCGTTCGTACTGAGCGTGCCGTTCGCCCCGGGCCGCGAGGTTCTCTACCGCAACGTCGACGGCGCCCGGCTCGCCTCCGTGCGTCCCTGCCGGGTCGTCGTCGACGACGAGCGCGGGCTGCTGCTCTGGCTGGCCCGCGGCTCGGCGGTCGTGTTCGAGGCGGCCCGGGACGGCCGGGGCATCCGGGACATGCCGTTCGGCGAGTGGATCGGCCTCCCGACCGAGGTCGTGCCCGGCACCTGGCAGGGCCCGGGCCTGCTGAAGTTCATCCCGCCGAACGCCGACCACTCGATCTGGTTCTTCCGCGACGACCAGGACCGCTTCACCAACTGGTACGTCAACCTGGAAGAACGCGCCCTACGCTGGGACGACGGCCACGTCGCCGGCGTCGACGTGATCGACCAGGACCTCGACGTAGTCGTGAACCCGGACTGCACCTGGGCCTGGAAGGACGAGGACGAGTTCACCGAACGCCTCGCCTACCCGACCCACTACTGGGTCCGCGACGAACAGGCGGTCCGCGCCGAGGGCCTCCGAGTCATCAAGATGATCGAGGCAGCCGAGTTCCCCTTCGACGGCACCTGGACCGACTACCACCCGAACCCGTCCTGGCCGGTCCCGACGACCCTCCCGCCGGGCTGGGACCGCCCCGCGGCACCCCGCAGTTGACCTTCAACCAATCACGCACCTGGCAGGGTGCGGGTGGCCGCCCATGAGCCGCCAGGCGATTGGCCACCCGCGCCCGGTCTCGGCGTGAGCGACGGTCAGAACCCTGCAACCACGCACGACATGGTCCTGATCTTCGATCTTGATCTCTCCCAAACCCGAGGCCCGATTGGGATCCCCCTCCCCCCTCTGGCAGAATGGTGGGGTCCGGTGTGCGTGAGCAGCCCTCTACCTCTCACGTTTCGCCAGTCCTCGAGGCATCGGTCCCATATCCCCACGTGGGTTCCGTCGGCTCACCACGCACCGGCCCGATCGATCGGGCTGGTCGTCATCGCAACAGGAGCGAACAAGACTGTGGCCGTAAAGATCCGGCTCCTGCGGATGGGCAAGATCCGCAACCCGCAGTACCGCATCGTCGTCGCCGACTCGCGCACCAAGCGCGACGGCCGCGCCATCGAGTACGTCGGCATCTACCAGCCCAAGGAAGATCCTTCGATCATCCAGGTGAAGTCCGAGCGCGTGCAGTACTGGCTCTCGGTCGGCGCGCAGCCGAGCGAGGCCGTGCAGCGCCTGCTCGAGAAGACCGGCGACTGGCAGCAGTTCAAGGGCCTGCCGGCCCCGCCGCCGCTGCTCGTCAAGGCCGAGAAGGTCAGCCGCACGGCGGCCTACGAGGCCGAGGCGAAGGCTGCCGCCGGCGTCGCGGACGCCCCGGCCAAGCCGGCCAAGAAGGCCAAGGCCGAGCCGAAGGCCGAGAAGGCTGAGGCCAAGGCCGAGCCGAAGGCGGAGACCGCCAAGGCCGCCGAGCCGAACCGCGAGGCCGTCGCGGAGCACGCGGAGGACCCGGCCGGTGCCGGCGCCGACGGGAACTGACGGGGCGCTCCGGCCCGCGCTGGAGCACCTCGTCAAGGGCATCGTCGACAACCCGGACGACGTCCGGGTCCGACTGGTCGACTCGCGCCGCGGTAAGCGGCTCGAGGTGCGCGTGCACCCCGAGGACCTGGGAACGGTCATCGGGCGTGGCGGGCGCACGGCCAAGGCGCTGCGTCAGGTCATCGGTTCGATCGGTGGGCGCGGCATCCGCGTCGACATCGTCGACGCGTACTGAGCTGCCGCCTGATGTTGCTGGTCGTCGGTCAGATCGGTAAGCCCCACGGCATCCGTGGGGAAGTGCTGGTGACAGTGCGTACCGATGATCCAGAGGCGAGATTCGCCGCCGGATCGGCGTTCACCACGGAGGTCCCCCGGGACCGCCGGGTGAGCACCGGTCCGGCGGCCGCCGCCGTGCCGGGCATCGCCTACCAGGTCCCGGCGAAGCTCGTGCTCGAGTCGGTGCGCTGGCACCAGGGCAAGGGGATCGCCCAGTTCGAGGGCGTGCCCGACCGCAACACCGCCGAGGCGCTCCGCGGCGTGCTGCTGCAGGTCGACAGCGCCGGGATCCCCGATCCCGAGGACCCCGACGAGTTCAACGACCACCAGCTGGCCGGGCTCTCCGTGGTGTCGGTCGACGGCACCGACCTGGGCACGATCGACCGGATCGACCACGCGCCCTCCAGCGATCTCATCGTGCTCAAGAAGGCCGGCGGCGGCACGGCGCTCATCCCGTTCGTCAGCCAGATGGTGCCGACGGTCGACCTGGCCGGCGGCCGGGTGATCGTCGACCTGCCCGAGGGCCTGCTCGATCTGTAGAAAAAGGGCCCGTCTGTGCGCGTCGACATCGTCTCGATCTTCCCGGACTACTTCGCCCCGCTCGACCTGTCGCTGATCGGCAAGGCGCGGGGCACCGGGCTGCTCGACCTGTCCGTGCACGACCTGCGCACCTGGACCTCCGACGTGCACCGCACGGTCGACGACACCCCGTACGGCGGCGGCCCGGGCATGGTCATGCGCCCGGAGCCCTGGGCACAGGCGCTCGACGCCGTGGCGTCGCCGGACGCGCAGCTGGTGGTGCCCACCCCCGTCGGCCGGCCGTTCACCCAGGCGGACGCGCACGAGCTGGCCGAGCTGCCACACCTGATCTTCGCCTGCGGCCGATACGAGGGCATTGACCAGCGGGTTCTCGACGATGCCGCGGCCCGGATGCCGGTGCGGGAGGTCTCGCTCGGCGATTATGTGCTCTTCGGCGGCGAGGTCGCGGTTATCGTGATCATGGAGGCGGTCACCCGCCTGCTGCCGGGAGTGCTCGGCAACGCGGACTCGCTGACCGAGGAGTCGCACGCGGCCGGGCTGCTCGAGGCGCCCGTGTACACCAAGCCGGCGTCGTGGCGGGACCGCGCGGTGCCGGAGGTGCTTCGCTCCGGCGACCACGGGCGGATCGCGCGCTGGCGGCGTACGGAGTCCCTGCTGCGTACCGCCGCCCGGCGCCCGGACATGTTCGCGGCCTATCCGCCGGAGTCGCTTGACAAGCACGACCGGGCGGCCCTGGAGGGGGCCGGATTTCCGATCACACCTCCGGGTGTGGCAAAGTAGTGAGGTTGCCGTTCGCTCCCCACGCCGTGGGCGGGCGGACGAGGACCGGCGGGGTTCGCCCCGGTCAGAATCACCCATTCGCGCATCGAACTCCCGGTGCGCTTTGAGTACGACGAGGATGCAGCGATGAACACCCTGGACGCACTCGACGCCCAGTCGCGACGCACCGACATTCCTGACTTCCGGGCTGGTGACACCGTCAAGGTGCACGTGCGGGTCGTCGAGGGCAACCGCTCCCGTGTCCAGGTCTTCCAGGGCGTCGTGATCAGCCGCCAGGGTGGCGGGCTGCGCGAGACCTTCAAGGTCCGGAAGATCAGCTTCGGCGTCGGCGTCGAGCGGACCTACCCGATCAACAGCCCCCAGCTCGACCGCATCGAGGTCGTCACCCGCGGTGACGTGCGTCGCGCCAAGCTCTACTACCTGCGCGAGCTCCGCGGCAAGAAGGCCAAGATCAAGGAGCTGCGCGAGAAGCAGACCGTCAGCTGAACCCCGTAGCGGTCCGGGCCGTATGTACTCGGACTGACGTTGGCTGCGCCGGCGGATTACGCTTGCGCCAGTGACGGATGGGAATCAGTGCCACCGCGGCGCTCGCCGCGCTGGTGAACCATTCGCACTACCGCCCGACAGGTCTCCCACGGGGGATCCCGGGCGGTAGTGCTGTATCCGGGGCGGCTCAACCGGACGGCGGCGGGAGATGCGTAGCGTGGAACCGATGCAGGGGTATCGAGCCTCCTCCTCCGGACGGCGCCGCGGGCGGGTGATCCGCCGCAAGGAGATGCCCCTGTGGCAGGAGCTGCCGCTGCTGCTCGTGGTGGCGTTCTGCCTCGCCGTCCTGATCCGTACGTTCCTGGTGCAGGCGTTCTACATCCCCTCCGGCTCGATGCAGACCACCCTCGAGATCAAGGACCGCGTCCTGGTCAACAAGGTCGTCTACGACATGCGCGACCCGGTGCGCGGCGAGATCGTGGTCTTCCGCGGCACCGACAACTGGGCGCCCGAGCAGCCGGCCGAGCCGCTGAGCAACGACTTCGGCGCCAAGCTCGGCCGGACCATCGGTGACCTGGTCGGTGTCAGCCGCCCGGGGGAACGCGACTTCATCAAACGGGTGATCGGCCTGCCGGGCGACAAGGTCGCCTGCTGCGACGATCAGGGCCGGATCACGGTCAACGGTGAGTCGATCGACGAGACCTACCTCTTCGAGGACTCGCCCATCGAGGCACCGCCCAACCCGCGCCAGTGCACGAGCCGCCGCTTCGCCGAGGTGACCGTCCCGGCGGGTGAGATGTTCGTCATGGGCGACCACCGGCTGGTGTCACAGGACGCCCGCTGCCAGGGTCCGGTGCCGATCGACAACATCATCGGCCGGGCGTTCGTTATCGTCTGGCCGACCAAGCACTTCACCAGCCTGTCCGTGCCCGACAACTGGAAGGCGTACGGTGAGGCGCACCCCGTCGCGGCCGGCCCGGTCGCCGGGCGGCCGCTGCGCGAGCCCGATCCGGCCACCGCGGCCGTCGTGCTGCCGTTCCTCTTAAGTGTCGGCGTATCCGCGCGTTCCGGTCAGTGGTTGTGGCCGCGGCGACGTAGGCTCCGTTCGTGATTGACGAGCAAGCCGAAGAGAAGCGCCGTGGGTCGTTCTGGCGCGAGCTACCGATCCTGCTGGGTGTGGCGATCCTCGTCGCCGTCCTGGTGCGCGCCTTCGTTCTGCAGACCTTCTACATCCCGTCGCCGTCGATGGAGCACACGCTCAACGTCTGGGACCGGGTCCTGGTCAACAAGCTCGTCTACGACTTCCGGGATCCCCGCCGCGGCGAGATCGTGGTGTTCAAGGCCCCGACCGAGTGGCAGAGCGGCACCGAGGGCGAGGACTTCATCAAGCGCGTCATCGGCGTGCCCGGCGACCACCTGGTCTGCTGCGACGACCAGGAGCGCCTGATCATCAACGGCGTCTCGCTGGACGAGCCCTACATCTACAAGGACGCGGACGGCCGGCAGGACCCGGCCGCGGACGAGAAGTTCGACGTCGTCGTGCCGCCCGGCCGGCTCTGGGTCATGGGCGACCACCGCTCCGCCTCCGGCGACTCGCTGGAACACTGGGAGCAGAGCGACGACAACATCCAGGAGGCCACGGTCAAGATCGACTCGGTCGTCGGCCGGGCGTTCACGATCTTCTGGCCGGTGAGCCGGGCGGCCTGGCTCTCGGTGCCCAAGGAGTTCGAGGCCATCCCGGACGCGCCGCCCGCCAAGTAAGGCATTACCCGGGGTAAAGATCGACCACGGGCGCCTTAGGCTTGGGTCGTGACGTTCATCGACCGGCAGGCGGCCCGGGTGCTCCTGATCGACGCCGCCGACCGCGCGCTGCTGCTGCGCGGCGGCGACCCGGCCCGCCCCGGCCTGCAGTGGTGGTTCACGCCGGGCGGGGGCCTCGACCCGGACGAGACGCCCGCGGCGGGCGCGGCCCGGGAGCTGTTCGAGGAGACCGGGCTGCGGGTCGAGCCCGCCGAGCTGGGCGAGCCGGTGCACCACGAGGTCACCGAGTTCAGCTACGAAAACCGGCAATATAGGCAGGAACAGGACTTCTTCGTCCTCCGGGTGCCGGAGTGGCAGGTCGACACCAGCGGATTCGACCCGTCGGAGCGGCAGACCATCACCGATCACCGCTGGTGGTCGGCGGCCGAGCTGGACGCCTCCGACGAGCTGATCTACCCCACCGACCTTGCCGACCTGCTGCGCCGGGCCTGTCTCGCCGAGCCGCTGGAAGGGGCTGGCCTCGCTGAGCCGCTGGAAGGGGCTGGCCTTGCCGAGCCGCTGGAGGGGGCTGGCCTCGCTGAGCCGCTGGAAGGGGCTGGCCTTGCCGAGCCGCTGGAAGGGGCCGGCCTCGCCGAGCCGCTGCGAGGGGTCCGCTGATGCTCAGTCCGCCCCGCACCGTGGTGCGCCGCGAAGGCGGCCTCTATGCGCTCGAGCGTGCGCTGCAGCGCCGCGGCTTCCGCAATGTGGCCGGCGCCGACGAGGCGGGCCGCGGCGCCTGCGCCGGGCCGCTCGTGGCCGCCGCGGCCATCCTGCCCGAGGGCCGGCGCGGCGAGATCGACGAGCTGGCCGACTCCAAGCTGCTCACCGCCGCCGCCCGCGAGCGCGTCTACGGCGAGGTGGTCGCCCGGGCGCTGGCCTGGTCCGTGGTGATCATCCCGCCGGCCGAGGTGGACGGACGCGGCCTGCACGTCTGCAACCTGGCCGCGATGCGCCGCGCGCTCGCGTCGCTCACCACCCGGCCGGAGTACGTGCTCACCGACGGCTTCCCGGTCGACGGGCTCGGCGCGCCGGGACTCGCCGTCTGGAAGGGCGACCGGGTCGCGGCCTGCGTGGCGGCGGCCAGCGTGCTCGCCAAGGTCACCAGGGACCGGCTGATGGTCGAGCTGGACGGCCGCTTCCCGGACTACGGCTTCGCGGTACACAAGGGCTACATCACCGACGAGCACAGCGCGGCGTTGATCCGCCTCGGCCCCTGCGTCGAGCACCGCTTCTCGTACGTGAACGTCGCCGCGGTCTCCGGGCGCGGCAACCGGCCGCCCCGCGCGCGCCGGCCGGTGATTCCGGCCCCGGTCACCGCCGAGCCGCTGATGCTCTGGCCAGCATCGGAGGGTACCGTCGGCGTGGCGTCGGGCGAGCAGCCTCGGCCGCCGGTGCCGGTGGGGGAAGATGAGGCCATGGAGGGCGAGAAGCGATGAGCGCAGAGGATCTCGAGAAGTACGAGACCGAGATGGAGCTGCAGCTCTACCGGGAGTACCGCGACATCGTCCGACAGTTCTCGTACGTGGTGGAGACCGAGCGCCGGTTCTATCTGGCGAACCAGGTCGACCTGCACGTGCGCAACTCCGACGGCGAGGTGTATTTCGAGGTCGAGATGCACGACGCCTGGGTCTGGGACATGTACCGCCCGGCCCGCTTCGTCAAGAACGTCCGCGTGATGACCTTCAAGGACGTCAACGTGGAGGAACTCGAGAAGCCGGACATCTCGCTGCCCGATGAGGCGGGCTTCGGCGGCAGCTAGGTTATCCACAGGCCGGGTCGCGGCCGGGTTGTCCACAGGCCGGGTCCCGGTCGGGTTGTCCACAGGCCGGGTCGCGGCCGGGTGCCCGGAGGAGAACGATGCCGGGCATGCATCTCCTGCTTTCGGTCTTGCTGGTGCTCGCCGGCGCGGCCTTGCCCACCCGGTCGGCATACGGCTGGCCGGTCGACGGGCCTGTGGTCGTGCGGCGCTTCGATCCGCCGCCGGCGCCCTGGCTGTCCGGGCATCGCGGCGTCGACCTGGCCTCGGCGCCGGGCAGTGTCGTGCGCTCCGCAGGGCCGGGGACGGTCGTCTTCGCCGGTGACGTCGCGGGGCGGGGCGTGGTCAGCGTCGCGCATCCCGGCGGCCTCCGGACCACCTATGAGCCCGTCCGGCCGGCCCTGCAGCCCGGTGCTGTCGTCGCCACCGGCCAGGCGATCGGCGATCTCGCTGCCGGGCACCTGGGCTGCCCGGTATCGGCCTGCCTGCACTGGGGGCTGCGGCGCGGCGACGAGTACCTTGATCCGCTCACCCTGCTTGGGCTCGGCCGGGTGCGACTGCGCCCGCTGTGACCGGTCCGCGTGTACCGGCTGTGATCGGTGGGCCTGTGCCCGTTGTGATCGGTGGGCCTGTGCTCGTTGTGATCGGTCGGGCTGTGGCTGCTGTGCTTCGTGTGGGTGTGCCTGCTGTTGGTTCAGCGCAGGGCGGCGAGCAGCGGGGGCAGGCGCTCGGCGAGCCGGTCGTACTCCTCCGGACGGTTGTATGCCTGTGCGCTCAGCCGCAGCCAGCCGCGGCCGCCCCACGGGTTGATCGCCACCTCGGTGGCCAGCTTGTCGGCGATCTGCTGCCGCAGCGCGCTCGCCTCCGGCTGCGTCGTGGCCACCCCGGTCGGCAGCGGCACGATCCGCATGGACGCCTCGGCCGCGCCCGGGTCCGGCAGGTCGGCGGGCGCGAGGCCGAGGCCCGCACCGACAACCCGCTGCCCGTACGCCGCCAGCGCCGCGTTGTGCGCGCGCACGGTCTCGACCCCGAGGGTACGCAGGGTGAACAGCCCCGCCGGGGCGGCCAGCCACGGCGTGTAGTCCACGGTGCCATGGAACTCGACCGCGAGCGGGAAGCCGGAATCCTGCTCCCACGAGACGACGAGCGGCTCGATCCGGCGACGCCACGCCGGCGCCACGGCCAACAGGGCGGTACCCCTCGGTGCGAACGCCCACTTGTGCAGGTTGCCGACCCAGAAGTCGGCCCCGATCCGATCGACTTCGACCGGCAGCATGCCCGGCACGTGCGCGGCGTCGACGAGAACGGGTACGTCGTGCTCGCGGGCGGCCGCGACGATCTCCCGCACCGGAAGCACCTTGGCGGTGGGGGAGGTGAGCTGATCGACGATCAGCAGCTTGGTCTTGCCGGGCCGCAGCGCGCCCCGGACCCGGGCGACGACCTCGGCGTCGGACGCGTCCAGCGCGAGCGCGATGGTCCGCGCGCTGGCGCCGTCCCGCCGGCACTGCCGCCGCACGGCGAAGCCGTTCGAGCCGTAGCCGTGGTCGGTGAGCAGCACCTCGTCGCCCGAGGTGAGCCGCACCGACTGCAGCACGAGCGAGACCGCGGCGGTGGCGTTGGGCACCAGGGCGCTGCCGTCCGGATCGGCGCCGAGAAAGGCGGCCAGGTGCCGTCGGGTGTGGACGATGCGGTCGGGCAGCCCGGGATGGCCGAAGAACGACATCGGATTGCGGTCGGCCTCGTCCCGCAGCCGCTGCTGCGCGCGCTGCACCCCGATCGGGACGGCACCGAACGAGCCGTGGTTGAGATAGGCGACGGCCGCATCCAGGGAGAACAGGAGCCGCGCTCCCGGGATGGGCGGGGGCGGATCTCCGGCGCTCACGATCTGATCGTACGGGTCGATCCGCCCGCGGTCCCGGATCCGCCGGTTCGGCCGTGGTCAGGCGCGCGGATGAGCCTGTTTGAAGGCGGCGCGCAGGCGTTCGGTCGAGACATGGGTGTAGATCTGGGTGCTCGACAACGAGGCGTGCCCGAGCAGGTCCTGCACGGCGCGCAGGTCGGCACCCCCGTCCAGCAGGTGCGTCGCGGCGGAGTGGCGCAGGTCGTGCGGGCTGGTGTGCGGCAGCCCGGCGGCCTGCGCCGCGGCGGCGACGATGCGGCGGACCACGGTCTGCTGGAGCCTGCCGCCCCGGGCGCCCAGGAACAGCGCGTCACCGCTGCCGGCGTGCGCGACGGCGGCCCGGCCCCGCAGCAGCCAGTCGTCGAGCGCCCGCTGCGCGGGGATGCCGTAGGGGACCACCCGCTCCTTGGCGCCCTTGCCGAAGACGCGGACGACCCGGCGCCCCTCGTCCAGGTCCGCCACGTCCAGGCCGCAGAGCTCGCTGACCCGTACCCCGGTCGCGTAGAGCAGCTCGAGGACCGCTCGGTCGCGTACGGCATGGTGGTCGCCCGTGGTGACGACCAGGTCCGCCGCCTGGTCGGCGCGCAACACCGACGGAAGATCGCGATGCGCCCGCGGGCTGGACAGCGGGGCGCCGACGTCGGCCGGGGCCAGCCCGGACCGGTGCGCCCAGGCGGTGAAGGTGCGCGCGGCCGCGGCCCGCCGCGCCTGCGAGCTGCGCGCGGCGCCCTCGGCCATCCGCTGCGCGAGCCAGCCCCGCAGCACGGCGATGTCGAGATCCGCGGGCGCGGCGCAACCCTGCCGGGCGGCGTGATCGAGCAGGGAGACGACGTCGCCGACATAGGCGCGCACCGTGTGCGCCGAGCGGTTGTCGACGCGGGCGAGATGCAGGCCGAAGTCGTCGACCGCCTGGCGCATGGCAGGCGGAAGCGCCTCGTGCGCCCCGCGGGTTTGCTCCACGCTCCTATCATTCCGTCTTTGCGGCTCGGGGGTGGAGATGGCTTTCGGACGAGGTTGTGCGGCGGTCGTCGTGGCACTGGCGCTCGGGGCGTGCACGAGCCACCGGGACCCGTCGCCCTCGACCCCGGCGAACGCGGGCCTCGGCGACGCGCCGGCCCTGTCGACGGTCGACTTTCTGTCCCCCTCGGGCAACATCGGCTGCCACGTGGACAAGGACGGCGCGCGCTGCGACATCGTGAAGCGAAGCTGGCAGCCCCCGCCGGCGCCGGCCGACTGCGAGCTGGACTGGGCCGGCGGAATCTCCGTGTACAAGGCGGAGAAGGCGGCGTTCACCTGCACCGGAGACACGGCGATGGGTGCGAAGGAGACGCTGAAGTACGGGAGCGCGGTGCGGGTCGGTGACTTCACCTGCGGCAGCGACCCTGCGGCGATCCGCTGCGAGAACACGGCGTCCGGGCACGGCTTCACGCTGTCGGTGGAGCAGTACTCCATGTTCTGACCGCGTCGAGCGCCTTGGCGATGTTCCACTCGGCCAGGTCCAGCATCCACTGCCGATTCGGGAAGTCGGTGTCCGCGATCCGTAGCGGGCCCTCGATCAGCGACAGCACCTGCGCGTAGCGGTACAGCTCCAGCCGGTGCGGGTCGAGGTCGACCGAACCCAGCGCCGGGTACGCGTCGCCGAAGCGCATCTCGAGCCAGGCGTGCTCCCACTCGACGTCGAAGTACGCCAGCCCTTCGATATCGATCACGGCGGCCTCCCCGGACGGTGTGACCAGCACGTGATCCGGTCCGAGTTCGCCGTGTACCAGGGCGTACTCCTCGCGTGCCGGGACCGTGTCCCGCAGGCGGTGTATGTGTGCGGCGATCCGCTCGGCCGCGTCGGCGAGCCGGTCATCGCGGGCCGCCGTCGCGCCGAGGTGGCCGAGCGCCCGGTCCACGATGATGTCCTCGGTGCGCCTGGCCGTTCCCTGCTCGACGGCGGCCAGCTTGCCGTGGTGCGGGCCGAATGTGGTGTGCATGCGCTTTAGTGCGTCGCCGAGGGAGGACAGGGGTGCCGCGGCCGCGGCCGGATCGCGTTCCATCAGCGTCTCGAGGGTCAGACCGCCGACGTCCTCGACCAGGGCGATGTCGGCGCCGAGATATCTCGCGCTGCAGTCGAGCATCAGCAGGTGCGGGACGCGCACGCCTGCGGCGGTCAGGGCCGCGTGGGCGGCGGCGAACAGGTCCGCGCCGGATGCGTCGGTGAACGGGTCGTCCGGAATCGTGGGGGAGGGTGGCCGGTAGTTCTCGTCGGCCGCCCACACGTAGAGGATCACCGTCGTTCGGTCGTCCAGCCGAAGACGGTAGACGCCCTTCTTGGTGCCGCCGGTCAGCCGGTCCAGGGCTGCGAGTCGGCGGTCGGTGCCCAGTTGATCTGCCACGAGGTCGCGTAGATCGTCCGCCGCCAGGAACACCCGCGTCATGGGCAGCCCTCCTTGGGTGAACGGCCATGCTGTCCGGCCTGGCAGCACCGCGCAACCGGTTTGTCGCCGGTTCGAATCCCAGGTCCGGCGAGCCGCGAGCGACACGGAAGTTGTCTGTACGCGCGGGTTGGGCCGGTTCTGGTCGTGCTGTTGGGCTGATTTTCGTCGGACCCGGCTTCTAGGGTCTTGGCATGGCGAGTTGGCAGGACCTTGAGAGGGACTTCGGCGAGTTCGCGGCGAAGGTCAAGGCGCGGTTCGAGGCGGGCACCAACAAGACCATCGCGACATTGCGTCGCGACGGGTCCCCTCGCATCAGCGCAAGCGAGATGAAGTTCGACGACGGCCAGGTCACCTTCGGCATGATGGGCGGCTCGATGAAGCTGCTGGACGTGCGTCGTGACCCCCGGATCGCGATACACAGCCCCACTCTGGAGCCGCCGGCCGAACACCCCGAAAGTTGGCCGGGTGACGCGAAGCTGGCGGGAACGGCGGTGGAGGTCCCGCCACCGCCGGACACGCCCTTCGCCGGCGCGGGGTTCTTCCGCGTCGACATCACGGAGGTGGCATTGACATACGTGGGCGAGCCCGCGGACCACCTGGTCATCGAGTCCTGGGACGTCGATCACGGCTACCGCCGCCGCACCCGCGAGTAGGTGGGCATTCCGCGACCGCAGCCCGGCGCCGACCTTCGGCGCACGGTCATGCGCGGCGCAGCCGATCCGCGCGGTGGCGGATCGGCGCGGCCGCGGCTGCGGCCTCAGCGGGTGCTGGTGTTCGGTGTTTGGTCGTGCGTGGGGTGGCTGGTTCGCGCGGTGGCGGATCGGCGCGGCCTCAGCCAGGTGCTGGTGTTCGGTGTTTGGTCGTGCGTGGGGTGGCCGGTCCGGGTGGTGTCCCATCGTCGCGGCCGCGGGCGGGTGTCGACCTTGGGTGTGTGGTCACGCGCGGCGTGGTCGATCTGTGTGGTGTCGGGTCGTTACGGCTGCGGGCAGTGGGCGGTGATCAGGGGCGGGTGAGCTGGACCCGGTCTGCCGGGTGCACCGTCTTCGTGCCGTCGGTCGCCGTGATGACCAGCACCGGGACGCCCTCGCCCAGGCGGTACTGCCGGCGTTCCGCGTCGGTCGGCATGCGGGCGCCCGCGCGCTCGCCCCGGCCGAGGGTCACTGTCTCGGTCGGCTCCGGCACCCGGACGAACGTCCCACGTGGCCGGTCGACCGTGACGAGTCCCTCCGTGCGCAGCTGGCCGATGGCCTGGCGCACGGTGGTGCGACTGATGCCGTACTCCTGGGCCAGACGCAGCTCGCTGGGCAGCGGCTCACCGGGGGCGAGGCCGCCGGACTCGATCTGGTCGCGCAAAAGATCGGCTAGCTGGCGGAAGACCGCGCGGTCGGCCGAGGGATCGATCATGGCTCACACCGTACGTGGTCACGATGCTCCATAGCATTGTACGTATGTTCGATTGTCGGTACGCTCCTACAGCCACGCTGAGAAGGCCGAGCTCGATCGGGTGGTGCAAGGCGGCGGCGGTCGGCGGTCCCTGCGAGGTCCCGGCCGCCGTCTGCCCTAATTGCGACATCCGGGAGCGATCATGCCGAACGTCGACTGGAATCCAGGGCACCAACCCACCGAGCCGCCCCGGCCCGCGTGGCCTCAACCACGGCGGCGGGATCGGCTACTTCGATGGCCACTATTGATCCTCCAAGAGTTTCCGGATCGGCAGCCCGGTGAGGCTCGGCCGCACCCACGAGAGGAAACGCTCGTAGAGATCCGGAGACGGTGCTACGTCCTGGGTGATGAGGTCGTTCATCGCCTCACACATGTAGGCCGACATGTAGATCGTCAAACTAGACGGATGCCGCTGAAACTCGGTCAGCAGCTCCTCCTTCGCGTGCTCGCACGGCCAGGGACGCCCGCAGGCGAGGCAGTCCCACGTCGGTCGAGCGCCGAGATGCTCGGCTCTCTCCTGAGCGCTCACCGCCGGTGACCCTGACTGGCCCGGTAAGCCTGGGCCGGAGTGAGGTCGCCGGCACGGCCGACCTGCGAAAGCAGCACGGTAGGCGCGGCCCACACAGGCGACCCTGCCCGGTCCACATCGGCGGCACCCCCACAGTCGGTCCGGTCCTGCCTGCGTGGTCCGGGTCCGTCTCTGGGTTCGTGTGTCCAGGTGTGGTTGTTCGGCCCGGGGCTGTCTCTGGGTTTGTGTGTTTGGGTGTGCCTGCGCGGTCCCAGTCGGTCTCTGGGTTCGTGTGTCCAGGTGTGGTTGTTCGGCCCGGGGCTGTCTCTGGGTTTGTGTGTTTGGGCGTGCCCGCGCGGTCCGTGTCCGTCTCTGGGCTCGTGCGTTTGGGTGTGGTTGCTCAGCCCGGCCATGTCTCCGGGGTCGGGCGTTCGGGTGTAGCCGGCTGGCCTGGGCCCATCTCTGGACCCGTGCGGGTTGGGCAATGGGAGGTAGCCGCCCGGACCGACCCCGGCGGATGGTGCCGATATGCCGCTTGCCCGGATGAAGCCGCTCGGCCCGGCCGGGATGCCAGCCGAGTCGGCGCTCGCAGCCTGACAGCGGTCGCTGAGCCCGGCGTGGGCACCGCCCGCCGTGCTGTCACCCAGCGTTGCCGTGTCGTCGATCGGCGTCGCCGGGTCGCGTGCGCGGGCTGCTGTGCCGGTGTCGAAGTGGGGTCGGTGGCGTGTGCTCGGCACGTCGGTGTGGCGTGCGGTCGGCGTGATTGGTTCGCGTGTGCACGCTGCTCTGTCGGTGTTGGTGTGGGATCGGTAGCGTCCCTTCGCCAGGTCGGCGCGGCCTGCGGTCGGCCTGGTTGGTTCGCGTGCGCGGGCTCGTCCGCTGGTGTTCGGGTGGAGTCGGTGTCGTCCGCTCGGCGTCTCGGCGCTGTCGACGATCGGCCAGGCCGAATCTCGTGTACAGGCGGCCCTGGTCGCTTCGAGGTAGGCGATCGGGCTGATCCGGGCGATCGCGGCGGTGTCGTGGCCCGGTCGGGCCGGGCGGATGGGACTCGCCCGTGGTGCCGGGATCGGTGCGCTTGTGGGCATCGAGTGCCTGGCGGCGTCGGCCGTGATCGACCGGCCGCCGGCGGGCGAGGCCCTGTTCGGTGGGTAGGGGAGTGGCGGTGCCGGGACCAGCCGGTCCACGCACGGGGCCGGCAAGCCGCACGAGCATCGCCGCCACAGTGAGCGCCACATGCGCCTGTGGGACGGCTCGTGCGGCACCGGTCTCTGGCACCGTCTACGAGGGATAGTCATGCGACCACCGTAGTTGTCGTGTAACTAGGTGTCTCTTAACAAGTTGACCCATGACTAATAGTCATGCGTCTACGGTCGATCATGTGGCAGCTAAGCCGATCCGACTGATGGGTGCGCACGAGATCCGCGTCCGCTTGGGCGGGGTGAGTCGCCAGCGCGCATACCAGATCACGAGCAGGGCGGACTTCCCCGCGCCCGTCGCCGACCTCGCGCAGGGCAAGGTCTGGATGACCGAGGACGTCGAGGCATGGATGAAGGTCCACCGCCGCGACGTCGACGACGCCGAAGCCTGACAGCGACCGATCCGGCGCCTCGGGCGGCGATAGCCGACCAGGCGCCCGGCTTCCG
>NZ_JBITLR010000001.1:233266-326340 GCF_044465445.1 Actinoplanes sp. NPDC049668 | reverse complement strand
GCGTCCGCGCCCGGCTTCCGCGCCCGGCTTCCGCGCCCGGCTTCCGCGCCCGGCTTCCGCGCCCGGCTTCCGCGCCCGGCTTCCGCGCCCGGCTTCCGCGCCCGGCTTCCGCTCTGGGCTACCCCGGCAGTGAATCTGGGTCGCCGCCCGATCCTGGACGTCTGCCGTCATCTCGGTGACCGTGCCAGCGCCACCCCGTTGCTCCGGCGTACCACCAGGCCGGCCATCTCCAAGAGGGACAGGCGGCGCAGGACCGTGCGCAGGCCTAAGCCCGCCTTCGCCGCGAGCTCCTGCGGCTCGGCGGTGCCGCGCCGGGGCATCGCCTCCAGCACCAGCGCAGACTCCTCGTCCAGGCCGTCGTGCGGCCGGTCTCGGCCGCGCGGCACCTCGGCCAGGTACTCACCGATCTTTCCGATCTCGTCCAGTACGTGTGGCAACCCGGTGACGACCGTGACCTCCGGATGCTTGCGGAGCAGCTCGTGGCAGCCGACCGACATCGCGGAGGTGACCGGGCCCGGCACCACCATCGCGCGCCGGTTGAGGGCGATCGTTCTGCCCATCGTCTGCACGGCGCCGCTGCGGGCGGCGGCCTCGACGATCACCGTTCCCGCGGTCGCGGCGGCGATTACCCGGTTGCGGATCAGGAATCTGTGCCGCAGCGGTTCCGCGCCCGGCGGCCACTCGCTCATCAGCACCCCGCTGTCCGCGATCTGTTCGAACATCGCCGTGTTCCCCATCGGGTAGGGCCGGTCGACCCCGCAGGCCAGGATCGCCACCGTGAGCCCGCCGGCCGAGAGCGCGGCCCGGTGCGCCGTCGCGTCGATGCCGAACGCTCCGCCCGACACCACCGTCCATTCGCGCTCCGCCAGCCCGAACCCCAGATCGTTGGTCACGTGGGTCCCGTAGTTCGTCGCCGCGCGGGCACCCACCACCGCGACGGAGCGGGCGAACGCCTGGTCCAGCGCCCAGCCGCCGCGGACCCAGAGGCACAGTGGCGGGCGGACGTCCCGGTTCACCCGCCCGCCGCCCTCCAGTTCGAGGGTGGCGAGGGCGTTCACGGTGGTGGGCCACTCGGGATCCGTCGGCACGACGACCCTTGCGCCGAGACGTTCCCCGTGCCGCAGGGCGGCTTCGGCCTGGCGCCGCGGGTCGGCAGCGGCGGCTCGGGAGATCACGGCCGCGCGCAGCGCCGGCTCACCGATGTCGCCCCGCAACAGTCGCTCCAGCGTCGCTTCGGCGCCGTCCGCCTGCACCAGTTGCCATACCGCGCGGTTGCCGGGTTCGGCGAGGCAGGTCAACGCCACCCGAGCCATCCGGTCCGCACCGTCACCACCCGCAGACCCGCTCATGGCGCCCACCCGCGCAGGTCCGCCGAGTCGGATTCCGGGGAAGGGCGGCCTACCAGTTCGCGGGCCGATGAAGCACGGTCCGTCGCGCGCAGGACCGTCTGGCGGGAGCCGGGTGAGGGCCGCCGGTGGGGAGTGGACGAGTGGATCGCCTGGTGGGAGGTGGTGGGTGGGTGGTGTGGCGGGTGGAAGGCGGGTGAGGGGTGGGCCGTCTGGTGGGAGGAGGTGGGGGATTGGGTCCTCTGGTGGACGGCGGTTGGCAAGTGGACCGCCTGGTGGGAGGCGGGTGTGGGGAAGGAGCGCCGGTGGGTGGCGGGCGAGAGGAGGGTCCTGCGGCGGGAGTCAGCTGGGGAGACCGCCATCCGGTGCGAGGCGGCCGGGGTTTGGGGCGCCCGGTGGAAGGCGGCTGGAGGGGAGGGTCGCCGGTAGAAGGCGGGTGATTTGAGGGCCGTGTGGTGGGAGGCGACTGCGGCGAAGGACAGCCGGTGGAAGGCGGGCGGGGGGTAGGTCGTCCTGTGGACGGCTGGTGAGGAAGTGGATGGGCGGCGGGTGGGCGGGGTGATGAGGGCGTAGGGCGGGTTGGGGGTTGCTGGGCGGGTTTCAGGAAGCTTGGTCTGTCCGGTCATGTGCCTCTCCCATTCGTAGTTGGGCCGCCTCGTCCACATCCGGCCCCGACGGTCGTTCCCGTCCGTCCAGGTCCGCGATCGACCAGGCCAGCCGCAGGATCCGGTCGAATCCCCGTGCCGACAGGGCGCCGCGGTCCAGGCCCGCGCGCAGCGCCACCGTGTTTCTGGCCGGCAGGCGTCACGGTGGCTGTCGCAGGCGCGGGCCCGGGACCTCCGCGTTGACCCGCCAGCCGCCCGCCGACCAGCGGGCTGCCGCCGCCGCGCGGGCCTGGGCCACGCGGGCCGCGACCGTCGCGGAGTTCTCGGTCGGGGTCGCGGCTGTCATCAGGACGGCGGCGCTCACAGGCTGGATTCGGATCTGGATGTCGATCCGGTCGAGCAGTGGGCCCGACAGCTTGCCGAGGTAGCGCCGGCGGGCCGTCGCCGTGCATTCGCACCACTGGTCGCCTGCCGGGGTGGCGCACGGGCACGGGTTCGCGGCCAGGACCAGCTGGACCCGGGCCGGGTATTCGGTGTTGCCGCGGGCCCGGGCCAGCAGCACCCGTCCGCTCTCCAGCGGCTGGCGGAGCGCCTGCAGCGCCGCGTTCGCGAACTCCGGCGCCTCGTCGAGGAACAGGACGCCGCGGTGGGCCAGGGACAGTGCGCCCGGGCGGGCCAGGCCCGAGCCGCCGCCGACCAGGGCCGCCAGGCTCGCGCTGTGGTGCGGCGCCTGGAACGGTGGCCGGCGCACCAGCCGGCCGTCGTGGGGCAGGAGGCCCGCGATCGAGTGCAGCGCCGTCACCTCGAGCGCCGACGTGTCGTCCAGCGGCGGCAGGATCGACGGCAGGCGTTCGGCCAGCATCGTCTTGCCCGCGCCCGGTGGGCCCAGCATCGCCAGGTGGTGGCCGCCGGCCGCGGCGACCTCGAGGGCGTACCGGCCGAGTTCCTGTCCGGCCAGGTCGGCCAGGTCGGGGCCGGGTGTCTGCGGCTCGGGCTCGGGCGGTGGCGGGTCCAGCAGGCGGTCCTCGCCGCGGACGTACGCGACCAGCCGGTGCAGCGAGTCGACCGCCCGCACGGTAACGCCGGGCACCACCGTCGCCTCGCGGGCGTTGCCGAGCGGGACGATCACCTGGGTGGTCCCGGCCCGGGCGGCCGCCGCGACCATCGGCAGTACCCCGCGGATCGGGCGCACCGCACCGTCGAGGCCCAGCTCGCCCAGGAGGACCACGCCGGCGAGCGGTGCCGTCGGCAGCTCGCCGGCGCCGGCCAGCAGCGCGCACGCGATCGCCAGGTCGAACGCGCTGCCGTGTTTCGGCAGGGCGGCCGGCAGCAGGTTCACCGTGATGCGGCGGTTGGGCCAGGTCTGGCCCGAGTTCACCACGGCGGCGCGGACCCGGTCCCTCGCCTCGTGCAGCGCGGTGTCCGGCAGGCCGGTCAGCACCACCGCGGGCAGGCCCGGCGACAGGTCGGCCTCGACCTCGATCAGGTGGCCGGCGAGGCCGACCAGGCCGACGCACAGCACGCGTGCGTAGCTCACCTAGAACGCCGCCCGCACGTGTTCGACCACGGTCGCCCCGCGCCGCTGCGGCAGCACCGCCACCACGTCGAAGCGGATCTCGTGCGGGCGTATCGAGGTCTCCGCCAGCCATCGGGCGGCGAGCCGGCGCAGGCGGCGGACCTTGGCCGGGCCGATCGCCTCCGCCGGGGTGCCGAAGTGGTCGCCGCGCCGGGTCTTGACCTCGCAGAACACCACGTCGTCGCCGTCGCGGAGGATCAGGTCGACCTCGCCCTCCGGGCGCCGCCAGTTGCGGGCGAGCACCACCAGGCCCTGTGCGCGCAGGTATCGCTCGGCCGTGCGCTCGCCGTAGGCGCCGACCGCCTTCCGCTCCGTTGTCATGAACGGGGACGGTCGCGTGTTTCGGCGGGGCTGGGCGCGGGGAAGGGGCTCCGGTTGTGGACGGAGCGCGATTGTGGATAACCGTAGGGTGACCTGGCGCATGTGATAAGGCGCCAGCGGTGGCATCCGGCCGTCTCGTCACCTACGGTGCAAAATCGTGGAAGGACATCGCCGCTACGCCGAAGAGCCGGAACCCAGCTGGTACACGGGGCAGCGACCGCCTGGCGCCGCGGAGGCCAGCGCGTACGACTCGGGCGTCTACGAGCGCCCCAGTAGCGCGTACCGGTTGCCGGAACAGCGGCCCGCGGACCCGTACTACGGGGCCGCCGACCCGGCGACGACGGGCAGCCACTCCCTGTCGCCCGCCGAGTCGGGCTCGATCCGGCTCCCGGTGCGTGGGCCCGAGTACCCGACCGTGCGGCCGGGCGGTGCGACCGAGCCTCCGGCGGCCACCACTTACGGTGCGGGTGCGGTGCCGGAGAGCCCGCCGGCGGCGGCCTACAACGAGCCGACCAGCATGGTGCCGATGGCCGGCGGCCCCGGCCGCCCGGCGCCGGCGGAGAGTGTGTACGGCGGGCGCCGCCCGGTTTCCGCCCTGGTGCTCGCGGTGGTCGTCGCCGTCCTGTCGGTACCCGCCGTCATGCTGCTCATGCGTGCCACGTTCGCCGACGAGCCGACCGCCCGGGGCATCGTGCCCGCGGTGCTGCTGACCCTCGGCCTGCCGCTCACCGGCATCGGCCTGTACGCGCTGGCCGGCGGCCGGACGGCCGGCCGCGACGCCTGGCTGCGCCCGCCGCTCGCCTACCTGCCGATCGGTCTGGTCCTGCTGATCGCCGCCGGTCTGAGCGTGGCCTGACGCCTCGCGCAGGCTCCGGCCGGCGGACCAACGCCCCGGCAGCGGGCCGTTCGCCGAACGGCGTATGCTTGTCGACGGCGACCGCCCTGCGCGGTCGACCTCGCGCGCCCTCTGCACGAGCCCGTCAGGCCGGTCCAGCCGGCTTGGCAACGAGCCGTCAGCGACGGCCTTCCCTGGTCCCGATCTCTTCGGGCGCCATCAGGGCCGGCGACCGGGCGCCAGGACGCCCACCGCCGGTGAGCGTGACAACCAGGGAAAACAGGGAGCAATTCACCATGGCCGTCGTGACCATGCGTCAGCTGCTGGAGAGCGGTGTCCACTTCGGGCACCAGACCCGGCGCTGGAACCCGAAGATGAAGCGCTTCATCTTCACCGAGCGCAACGGTATCTACATCATCGACCTGCGCCAGACCCTCGACTACATCGAGAAGGCCTACGCGTACGTCCGCGACACCGTCGCCGAGGGTGGCCACATCCTCTTCGTCGGCACCAAGAAGCAGGCCCAGGAGGCGATCGCCGAGCAGGCGACCCGCGTCGGCCAGCCGTACGTCAACCACCGCTGGCTGGGCGGCATGCTCACCAACTTCCAGACGGTGTACAAGCGGCTCCAGCGCATGAAGGAGCTCGAGGCGATCGGTGACCTCACCGGTACCGCCGCCGGCTACACCAAGAAGGAGACCCTTCAGCTGTTCCGTGAGCAGACCAAGCTCACCAAGACCCTCGGTGGTCTGCGGGACATGACGAAGGTGCCGTCGGCGATCTGGGTCGTCGACACCAAGAAGGAGCACATCGCGGTCGACGAGGCCCGTAAGCTGGGCATTCCGGTCATCGCGGTGCTCGACACCAACTGCGACCCGGACGAGGTCGACTTCCCGATCCCGGGCAACGACGACGCGATCCGCTCGGCCGAGCTGCTGACCAAGGTCATCGCGGCCGCCGTCGCGGACGGTCTGATCAAGCGCTCCGGCCGCAACCGCGGCAACGCCGACGACAAGCCCGAGCCGGGCACCGTCGCCGCCGGCGAGCCGCTGCCCGAGTGGGAGCGCGACCTCTACGAGGGCGCCGACAAGAAGGCCGCCGACGCCGAGCCCGCCGCCCCGGCCGCCGAGCCGGTCGCCGCCGAGCCGGTCGCCGCCGAGCCGGTCGCTGCCGCCGCGGAGTAATTCCTGAGGAAGCCGGCCGCCTCTGCGGGCGGCCGGCCCCTCCCGATACCGGACCTCAAAGCATCGAGAGAGAGTCATGGCCAACTACACCGCCGCGGATGTGAAGAAGCTCCGCGACCTCACCGGCGCCGGCATGATGGACTGCAAGAAGGCGCTCGAGGAGTCGGGCGGCGAATTCGACAAGGCCGTCGAGTTCCTGCGCATCAAGGGCGTCAAGGACGTCGGCAAGCGGGCCGGCCGCACGGCCGCCAACGGCATCGTCAGCCACTCCGGCAGCGCGCTGCTCGAGCTCAACTGCGAGACCGACTTCGTCGCCAAGACCCCGGACTTCGTCGCGCTGGCGCAGACGCTGGTCGAGCACGGCGAGCAGAACAAGCTCGCCGACGCCGCCGCGATCTCCGCGTCCACGCTCGCCGACGGGCGCTCGGTCGCCGACCTGGTGCAGGAGTTCTCCGCCAAGATCGGCGAGAAGATCGTCGTCAACCGGTTCGCCCACCTCGACGGCACCGTCGCGGTCTACCTGCACCGCAAGGCGCAGGACCTGCCGCCGCAGGTCGGTGTCCTGGTGCAGTTCACCGGCAAGACCGACGAGGCCGGCGCCGACGACGCCCGCGCGGTCGGCATGCAGATCACCGCCATGCGGCCGAAGTTCCTCACCCGCGAGGAGGTGCCCGCCGAGACCGTCGAGGCGGAGCGCCGCATCGCCGAGCAGACCGCACGCGAGGAGGGCAAGCCCGAGCAGGCTCTGTCCAAGATCGTCGAGGGCCGGGTGAACTCCTTCTTCAAGGACTTCGTCCTGCTGGAGCAGGCCTCGGTCACCGACAACAAGAAGACGGTCAAGCAGGTGACCGCCGAGTCCGGCATCGAGGTCACCCGCTTCGTCCGCTTCGAGGTCGGCCAGGAGTAATCCAGGCACAGCGCACTGCGCGGGAGGCCGGGACGCGAGACAAGCGCCCGGCCTCCCCGTCACATAGGGTCTCGGATTAGCGAAGGAAAGGGCGGACCGGCATGACGATGGTGACCGAGCAGACTGTCGTGGTCGACGAGGCTGCGGCGCCACGTTCCGAGCGGCCCCGCCGGGTCGTGCTGAAGCTCTCCGGTGAGGTCTTCGGCGGTGGCGCGGTCGGCGTCGACCCCGACGTGGTGCAGGGCCTCGCCCGGCAGATCGCCACGGCCACCCGGCGCGGCGTGCAGATCGCCGTCGTCGTCGGCGGCGGCAACTTCTTCCGCGGCGCCGAGCTGCAGAAGCGCGGCATGGACCGCAACCGGGCCGACTACATGGGCATGCTCGGCACGGTCATGAACTGCCTCGCCCTGCAGGACTTCCTCGAGAAGGAGGGCATCGAGACGCGGGTGCAGACCGCGATCACGATGGCCCAGGTCGCGGAGCCGTACATCCCGCTGCGCGCCATCCGGCACCTCGAGAAGGGCCGCGTCGTGATCTTCGGCGCCGGCGCCGGCATGCCGTACTTCTCCACGGACACGGTCACGGCGCAGCGCGCGCTGGAGATTCATGCCGATCTGGTGCTGATGAGCAAGAACGGCGTCGATGGGGTCTACACTGCCGACCCACGTACCGACCCGGATGCGCGCAAGATCGACCACATCACCTTCGCCAGCGTGCTCCAGCAGGGCCTGCGGGTGGCCGACCAGGCCGCGTTCAGCCTCTGCGAGGAGAACGGGCTGCCGATGCTGGTCTTCGGCGCGCAGGGCGACGACACGATCGTCCGTGCCGTCAGCGGTGAGAAGATCGGCACCCTGATCACCACGTGATCCGCTCCACCCACATTTTTTGCGACGACCAGAAGGATCAAGGAGGCGGACAGCGGTGATCGACGAGACCCTCTTCGAGGCCGAAGAGAAGATGGAGAGCGCGGTCGAGCACGCCAAGGAGGAGTTCGCCGCGATCCGTACGGGACGTGCCACGCCGGCGATGTTCTCCAAGATCGTTGTCGACTACTACGGCGCTCCGACCCCGGTGACCCAGATGGCCTCGGTCGGTGTGCCGGAGCCCCGCATGGTGATCGTCAAGCCTTACGACGCGTCGCAGCTCGGCCCGATCGAGCGCGCCATCCGCGACTCGGACCTCGGCGTCAACCCCAACAACGAGGGCACCCAGCTGCGCATCCACCTCCCGCAGATGACGGAGGAGCGGCGCCGCGAAATGATCAAGGTGGCCCGGACCAAGGCCGAGGAGGGCCGCGTCGCGATCCGCAACGTGCGCCGCAAGGCCAAGGAGCAGCTCGACCGCTTCGTCAAGGACGGTGAGGCCGGCGAGGACGACGGCCGCCGCGCCGAGAAGGAGCTCGACGACGTCACGCACCGGTACGTCACGGTGGTCGACGAGCTGGTCAAGAACAAGGAAGCTGAGCTGCTCGAGGTCTGATGTCGTACCTCGAGCCCCGCGGTGGGCAACACCCTTCCGGCGGCCGGGCGCCCGGGCAATCCGGCGCCCCGGCCCCGTATGTCTCCGGCGTGCCCGCCGAGGAGCCCGACCCGTACGCGGCCTACCGGCGCCGGGAGGAAGCCCAGCGGGCAGCCGACACCGGTCCGAACTGGGACGCGTTCGCGCCCGGCCCACCGCAGCCGTCCGGGCCGCCCTGGGCCGCACCCACCGCCGCCACCTCGACCTCGCAGGCGGAGTGGGAGTTGACTGAGGCGGAACGTCCCCGCGGGCCGGGCCGGCGCCGGGCCGGACGCGACGGCAAGCCCCCGGTCAAGCCGCCGGCCAACCAGTCCGGCCGGGCCGGTCGTAACCTGCCCGCCGCGATCGGGGTCGGCACCGGCCTGGTCCTGGTCGTCCTGGCCTCGCTGTTCCTCTGGAAGCCGGCCTTCCTCGGCGTGATCGCCCTGGCCACCTGCGGTGGCATCTGGGAGATGGCGCGGGCGCTGCGTGCCACCGGCGCCCGGCCGCCGCTGATCCCGCTGCTCGCCGGCGGCCTGCTGATGACGGGCGTCGCCTGGTACGGCAGCACCGACGCCCTCGAGCTCGGCCTGCTGGTCACGGTCCTCGCCGCGGTCCTGTGGCGCCTGGCCGACGGCGTCGCCGACCTGAAACGGGACGTCGCGGCGGCCTTCCTGATCGCCGTGTACGTGCCGTTCCTGCTGAGCTTCGGCGTGCTGCTGGCGCGGCCCGAGGACGGCCCCGAGCGGGTCTTCATCGCGCTGCTCGCCGTGGTGTTCTCCGACACCGGCGGCTACGCGGCCGGCGTCTTCCTCGGCAAGCACCCGATGGCTCCGACGATCAGCCCGAAGAAGTCCTGGGAGGGCTTCGGCGGCTCGGTCGCGGCCGCGGCCGTGGGCAGCTCGCTGCTCGCGTACTTCCTGCTCGATGTCCCGTTCTACTGGGGTCTGCTGTTCGGCGCGGTGATCGCGGGCGTGGCCGTGCTCGGCGATCTGGCCGAGTCGATGCTCAAGCGCGACATCGGGATCAAGGACATGAGCAACCTGCTGCCCGGGCACGGCGGGCTGATGGACCGGCTCGATTCGATCCTCTTCGCGGTGCCGACGGCGTTCCTGCTGCTCTCGCTCATCGCGCCGCCGGGGTAGGCATGCGCGCGCGACGTGGGAGACTGGAGAAGCCATGACGATTCTTCCGCTCATCCCGACCAGCCCGGACACCCCCGACGTGGTGGTCAACCGCAGCCGCCCCGCAATGCCCCCACGCCATCTCGCGGACCTGGACCTGGCCGGACGCCGCGCGGCCGTCACCGGCCTCGGCGAGCCCGCGTTCCGGGCCAAGCAGCTCTCCACCCACTATTTCGGGCGGCTGGTGCGCGACCCCGCCGAGATGACGGACCTGCCGGCCGCGTCGCGCGCCAAGCTCACCGACGACCTGCTGCCCACGCTGCTCACCCCGCAGCGCGAGATGGCCTGCGACGACGGCGCCACGCGTAAGACGCTGTGGCGGCTGCACGACAACGCGATGGTCGAGAGCGTCCTGATGGGCTACCCCGACCGCATCACCGCCTGTGTGTCCAGCCAGGCGGGCTGCGGCATGGCCTGCCCGTTCTGCGCGACCGGCCAGGCCGGGCTGACCCGCAACCTCTCGGTCGCCGAGATCGTCGACCAGGTCGTCTATCTGGCCGGCGTCGCCGCCTCGGGCGCGGTCACCGGCTCGCCGCCGCGGCTGTCCCGGGTCGTGTTCATGGGCATGGGCGAGCCGCTGGCCAACTACCCCCGGGTGATCCAGGCCGTGCGCCGTCTGGTCGCACCCGCACCGGAGGGACTAGGCCTCTCACAACGGCACATCACGGTCTCGACCGTGGGTCTCGTACCGGCAATGCGGCGATTGATCGCCGAAGAGCTGTCTGTGACTCTTGCGCTGTCACTGCACGCCCCCGATGATGATCTGCGCGATGAGCTAGTGCCCGTCAACCAGCGTTGGAAGGTGGCCGAGGTGCTCGATGCCGCGTTCGACTACGCGGCGCAGACCGGTCGTCGGATCTCCATCGAATACGCCCTGATCAGGGACGTAAACGATCAGCCCTGGCGTGCCGACCTGCTCGGCAGGCTGTTGCACGGCAAGCTGGCGCATGTGAATCTCATCCCACTCAACCCGACGCCGGGTAGCAGGTGGGACGCCAGCCCCAAGCCGGCCGAGCGGGAGTTCGTCCGTCGGCTGCGCGAGGCGGGAGTGGCGACGACCGTCCGGGATACCCGCGGGCGGGAGATCGACGGTGCGTGCGGCCAATTGGCCGCGAGTGAGCTGACGGTGGTGGACGCTGGGGGCGCCACCGCCGACGCGGAGGTGGAACGATGACGGGGCTTAAGTCCCTGCGGACGCTGATTTGGGAGACGTTGTGACGAGTCAGGGACAGCGTTTCCGGCGGCGCGCGCTGCGCCGCGGATACAAGGTCGACGAGGTCGACGCTTTCCTGGACCGGGTCGAGGCGACCCTGGCCGGCGAGCAGTCCGGCGCTCCCGTCGGTGCCCAGGAGGTGCACGACGTGGTGTTCCGCGTGCGCTTCGGCGGCTACGACGAGTGGCAGGTCGACCTGCACCTGGACCGGGTGGAGCGCCAGCTGGCCGAGTTCGAGGACCGTGGCGGGCGCGGCGGCCCCGACAGCCGGATGGCCCCCGAGCGGATGCAGCCGGAGCCGATGCGCGGCGGCATGCAGTCCGACCGGATGAGCCAGGCGCTGGGCCGCTCGGCCCCGCCGACCGAGCGCCTGCCCGCCCCGGTGCGCGACGACCGCCAGTTCGCCCGCGAGGACCAGTACGGGCGGGAGGACCAGTACGCCCGCGAGGATCCGTACGGGCGGCAGCAGCCGCAGTTGCCGCAGCGGCCCCAGATGCCCGCTCCGGACCCGTACGGCCGCTACGAGGGCGGCGGGGGCGGCGGCTACGGTCAGCAGCCCCAGCAGCCGCCGCCGGGGCCCTCCGGCTACGACACGGGCGCCTACGACGCGTTCGAGCCGGGCCGGCACGGCAAGGCCGACATGACCGCCGAGATGCGGATGCCCGACCGCGGCGGCTACGGCAGCCCGGCCCCGATGAGCGCGCCGCCGATGAGCGGCCCGCCGATGGGTGGCCCGCCGATGGGCGGCAGCCCGGAGCTCTACCGGGTTGACCAGCTGCGCCGCACGTTCCAGCCGCGCCGCTTCGGCAGCGGTTACGACCCGGTGCAGGTCGACCGGCTGTTCGAGAGCATCCTGCAGGCCATGACCGGCCGCGGCCCGATGCCGGTTCCGGAGAACGAGCTCGACACGCTGCAGTTCGGGCTGGTTCCCGGCGGTTACTTCGAGGCCGAGGTCGACGCCGCGTTGCGCGAGGTCAAGGACCTCCTGCTGCGCCGGCGCTGAGCACGTGAAAAGGCCCGCACCCGTTGCCGGGGGCGGGCCTTTCGCGTACGCGGTTACTGGTCGTTGGGCTTGAGGCCGTTGCGGCGCAGCACCACGTCGGCGACCACGGCGCCGACCAGCAGCAGGGCGGTGCCGATGAGCCAGATGTCCTCGGTGTTGCCCTCGTGGTTGCCCCAGAGCATCAGCAGCAGAATCGCCGCGGTGCCCAGCGCGCCGATCCGGGCCCATTTGCGGTTGCCCGGCTTGAGCTGGTCGGGGGCGTAAACCGGCTCTTCAGCCACGACTGGATCCTCCTGCGGCGACGGCGAGTACGACCCGATCATTTTGGCACGACGGCTCCGCGCGCGGCCCACCAACCCTGACCCGGTACCTTCGATTCCGTCGGAACACAGCAGGACCGAGGGAGCGAAGCGGTGCGGATCACGGGCACTGGCCACGCCAGCATGCGGATCGACACGGGCGCGGGCAGCATTCTGTGCGACCCGTGGGTCAACCCGGCGTACTTCGCGTCGTGGTTCCCGTTCCCGGACAATTCGCAGCTGGACTGGGAGACGCTCGGCGACGTCGACTACCTCTACGTGTCGCACCTGCACCGGGACCACTTCGACGCCGAGCACCTGAAGCGCTTCGTCAGCAAGAAGGCGACGGTGCTGCTGCCGGAGTATCCGACCAGCCAGCTCGAGGACGAGCTGCGCGAGCTCGGCTTCACCAGCTTCTTCAAGACCAAGAGCGACGAGGTGCACGAGCTCGACGGCGGCCTCAAGGTCATGATCCAGGCCCTGATCAGCCCGACCGACGGCCCGATCGGCGACTCGTCGCTGTGGGTGGAGCACGACGGCGTACGGGTGCTGAACCAGAACGACGCCCGCCCGACGGACCTGTCGACCTTCGCCGAGCTGGGCCACGTGCACGCGCACATGCTGCAGTTCTCCGGCGCGATCTGGTACCCGATGGTCTACGAGCTGCCGCAGTCGGCGAAGACCGCGTTCGGCAAGCAGAAGCGCGACCGCCAGTTCGACCGCACCTGGCGCTACATCGACGACCTGAAGGCCGACCACGTCTTCCCGATCGCCGGCCCGCCGTGCTTCCTCGACGACGAGCTGTGGCAGTTCAACGACATCTTCGGCGACGAGGGCAACATCTTCCCGGACCAGTCGGTCTTCATGAGCGAGTACGCGAAGGTCGGCGGCACCAACGGCGTGGTCCTGTTGCCGGGCAGCGTCACGGAGCTCACGGCGTCGTCGATCGAGACCAGCCACCCGACCGATGTCGACGGGTTCTTCGCGAACAAGAAGCAGCACCTCGAGGAGATGCGCGAGCGCAAGGCGCCGATCATCGCCGCCGAGAAGGCGTCCTGGCGGCACCCCGAGATCGACGTGCTCGGCGAGCTCAAGAAGCGCATCGAGCCGCTGCTCGAGGAGTCGATCTATCTGGCCAAGGGCGTCGGCGGGCCGGTCCGCTTCGACCTGGTCGGCTACGAGGGCGAGTCCATCGAGTCGATCGTCGTGGATTTCCCGGGCAAGCAGGTCCGCCCCTACGCCGACGAGAAGGTCCGCTACCGCTTCAAGACCCAGCGCGAGCTGATCGAGCACCTGATCTTCATCGACGAGGGCGACTGGGTGAACTCGCTGTTCCTGAGCTGCCGCTTCTCCGCGGCCCGGATCGGCCAGTACAACGAGTTCGTCTACGCGTTCTTCAAGTGCCTCTCCGAGGAGCGGCTGCAGTACGCCGAGGGCTGGTACGACGAGCACGAGCGGTCGGTCGACGCGGAGGACATCGAGCTGGGCGGCTGGACCGTGCAGCGCCGCTGCCCGCACCTGAAGGCGGACCTGAGCAGGTTCGGCATTGTGGACGGCAACGTCCTGACCTGCCAGCTGCACGGCTGGAAGTTCGACCTGCCCAGCGGGAAGTGTCTCACCAGCGTCGGCCACAAGATCAGGGCCGAAAAGGCGAAGACCGAGCAGAACCCGGTGTCGTAGCGGGGTGGTGGGTACGGACCGTCGCTCACGCCGAGGGCCCGGCCGGGGCGAGCAGGGCGCTGGCGCGCCCAGACCGCTCACCCCGACCGGGCGACCTGCGTAAGTGGTTGCGACCTAAACCCCAAGATCTTTCAAGATGCGCCGCGCCGCGTTGTGGCCCGCCGCGCCGATCACGCTGCCGGCGGGGTGGGCGCCGGCCGACCCCGCATAGAGGCCGTCCAGCCCGGTGAAATACGGCATCCGCTCGTTGAAGGCGACCGTGTTGTCGACGTGGTGGATGTGGCCGCCGGTGATGCCGAAGTGCCGCTCGATCCCGGGCGGGCTCAGCGGCATCATGTCCGCCACCAGCGACGAGGTGCCCGGCGCGTAGCGGTCGACGATGGCCAGCAGCCGCTCGGCGTAGCCGGGCAGCGCCTCGTCCCAGGTCGTGCCGTCCAGCGTGTACGGCACCGACTGGACGAACAGGGCCGACGAGTGGTGGCCGGCCGGGTCCTGCAGCGACGGGTCGACCGTGGTGTGCAGGTACCACTCGATGGTCGGCTCGGCCGGCAGGCGGCCCGCCTGCACGTCGGCCCACATCGCCCGCAGCGCGGCCATCGGGGAGTCCGTCTCCAGCCCGGCCAGGCCCGCGGAGCCGGGCAGCAGGTGGATGGTCGACCCGAACGGCGAGGCGGCGTCCTCGGGCAGGCAGGGGAACCGCGGCAGCCCGCTGAGCGCGAGGTTGAGCTTGAGGGTCGTGCCCGGCCGCCGCACGGCCGCCATCCGGTCGGTCAGCGCGGCGGGCAGCGCGCCGTCGGGCACCAGGCTGATGAGCCGGTACGGGTCGCAGGCGCCCAGCACCACCCGGGAGGTGATCTCCCGCCCGTCGGCGAGGACGACGCCGGTCGCGGCGCCCTGTGACACGGTCACCGCCGTCACCGGCGTGCCGGTGAAGATTTCCGCGCCGGCCGCGCGCGCGGCGGCGGCGAACGTGCTCGACACCGTGCCCATGCCGCCGGCGGCGATCATCCAGGTGCCGTCCGAGCCGGGCAGCCGGCACATGTTGTGCACCAGGAAGTTGTGGCCCGTGCCGGGGTCGTCGGGGCCGGCGTTCAGCCCGGAGAGGCCGTCGGTCACCGCGTACATGCTCACCAGCAGCTCGCTCTTGAAGCCGAACCGGTCGAGGTAGTCGGCGACGGAGCCGCGTACGAGATCGATGAAGGTGCTCTGCAGCTGCGGGCGGATGTGCCGGTCGGCGATCGCCTCGACGGATCCGGGCTCCTGCAGCCAGGCCGGCGCGAGGTCGGCGCGCAGCGCCGCGATCTCGACCTGCAGCGCCTCGTCGGCCGCGATGTCGCGCGGCGAGAAGAACCGCTCGAACTGGGCGCGGGTGGCCTCGCGGTCGGTGCCGAAGAGCAGGTACGGCGAGCCGGGGCCGCCGGGCGTCGGCAGGAAGTAGTGCGGGTCGCGGCGCAGCACCGGGATGTCGACGTCCAGCGTGCGCAGCAGCTCCGGCGGCATCAGGCCGAGCAGGTACGAGCCGGTGGAGTGGCCCAGGCCGGGCACCTTGGGGAACGGGTGCTCGGTGCGGGTCGCGCCGCCGATGACGTCGGCGGCCTCCAGCATCACGACGTCGAGGCCGGCGCGGGCCAGCAGCACGGCGGAGACCAGCCCGTTGTGGCCGGACCCGATGATCACCACGTCGGCGCGATCAGGCAGAGACCTCATGGGGGCCGAGCCTAGCGTGCCAGGTGGCCCACCGAGCGGGACAATTCAAGCTCGAACAGGGGCTCCACGTCCGTCATCGCCCAGCGCAGGTGCCCGAAGACCTCCATCGCCACGATTCCGTACAGGCGGGTCCAGGCGGCCACGAAGAGGTAGATCACCGGCAGCGGGAAGCGCTCGCCGAACGTGTCCAGGTAGGGGGCGAAGAGGTCCCGCTGCGCGGCCTCGGGCAGGTCCGGGGCGGCCCCGGCGAACGGGTGGCGCTCGAAGTGCTCGCCCAGCGTGGTGAAGAACGTCTCGGCGAAGCGGGCGCCGGCGTCGCTGAGCGGGTCGCACGGCGCCGCGATCCGGGTGACGCCGGGTATCGGGCTGCCGAACATCAGCGCGAACTCGGCGGGGTGGGCGAGCGACCAGCGCCGGAACTCCCGGACCATGTGGCCGACCCGGACCAGCGGCTCCGCGTCGGCGTGGTGGTCGGCGGCCGCCGCGACGGCGGCGCGCAGGTCCTCGAAGAGGTCCGTGACGACGGCCAGGACCAGCGCGTCGAGGCTGGCGAAGTACCGGTACAGCGCCGGCGCGGTCAGGCCGACGTCGCGGGCGATGGCCCGCAGCGAGATGGCCGTCGGCCCGCCGGCGACGAGCAGGCGCCGGGCGGCCTCCTTGACCTCGAAGACGGTCTCCGCGCGCAGCCGTTCCCGGCGGCTGGGCGTGGCGGTCGTCATAGTCGGGCTCCGTTGACGTGGGCGAACGGCGTTTGCGAAGGTGAACACTGTTCACGATGATTGTCGGATTCTAAGCGACTCTAACCTCCGCGCGGGAGGCAGACAGATGTTCGGCTGGTGGGGCGCAGCGGTCGTCCGGCTGCGCTGGTGGGTGGTCGCGGCCGGGCTCGCGGTCGTCGTCGCGGGCGCGACCTGGGGCGCCGGCGTCTTCGGCGCGCTGACCGGCGGCGGCTACGACGACCCGGACAGCGAGTCCAACCGCGCCGCGGCCGTCGCGGAGCAGCTCGGCCGGGGCGAGCCCGACCTGGTGGTGCTCTGGTCCAGCGACACCGTCCCGGTGACGGACGCGGGCCCGCGCGCCGCGGTCGCCGGCGTGGTCCAGGGCCTGCGGGCCCGCCCGGAGGTCGCGCAGGTGGCCGCGTACACCGACGAGAACGCGCCGCCCGCCCTGGTCAGCAACGACAAGCGGGCCACCTACGCGGCCGTCTACCTCGCCGCGACGGACGAGGACGGCAAGGTGGCGGCCTACCACCGGATCGAGCCCGAGCTCGCGGCGCCCGGGCTGACCACCCGGGTCGGCGGCATCGTCGCCTTCACCGACCAGGCCAACACCCAGACCGAGGAGGACATCACCCGGGCGGAGATCTTCTCCCTTCCGGTGCTCTTCGTGCTGCTCGTGCTGATCTTCCGCGGCCTCATCGCCGCCCTGTCGCCGCTGGTCATCGGTGGCATCGCGATCCTCGGCGCGTTCGTGGCGGTGCGCGCGCTGACCTACGTGACCGACATCTCCGTCTTCGCGATCAACGTGATCACGCTGCTCGGCCTCGGCATGGCGGTGGACTACTCGCTGTTCGTGGTGAGCCGCTTCCGCGAGGAGCTGGCGAACGGCCGGGACGTGCCCGCCGCGATCCGCACCACGGTCGCGACCGCCGGCCGTACGGTCATGGTCTCGGGCCTCACCATCGTCCTGGCGCTCTCCAGCCTGCTGATCTTCCCGCAGCCCTTCCTCGGCGGCATGGCCATCGGCGGCATGGCCGCCGTGCTGGTCGCGATGATCGCCGCGCTGACCGTGCTGCCCGCCGCGCTGTCGCTGCTCGGCCACCGGATCGACCGGCTGCGCATCCCGCTGCCGCGGCGGTCCCGGCCCGGCGCGGGCTGGGCGCGGCTCGCGCACAGCGTCATGCGCCGCCCGGCGCCGTACGTCATCGGCGTGCTGATCGTGCTGGCCGCCTTCGCGGCGCCGTTCCTGCGGGTCGAGTTCGGCGGCTTCGACGAGCGGGTGCTGCCCGCCGACACCCCGGCGCGCATCGTCGGCGAGCGGCTGAACACGGACTTCCCCGGCGGCGGGGAGAACCCGATCAACGTGCTGGTCACCGGCGGGCCCGCCGACGCCCTCGCCGGGCAGATCGCGGGACTGCCGAACGTGACCGGCGCCGCCGTCACCGCCGAGCGCGGCGCCTCCTCGCTGATCACCGTGACCTACCCCGGCACGCTGTCGCGGGGCGAGTCGCGCGACATCGTCTCGGACATCCGCGACCTCACCCCGCCCGCCGGCACCGAAGTGCTGGTCGGCGGCCGGCCGGCGATCGACCTCGACCTGCTGGAGAGCCTCGCCGACCGGCTGCCCTGGATGGCGCTGATCATGGCGCTGGCCACGATCCTGCTGCTCTTCCTGGCCTTCGGCTCGGTGCTGCTGCCGATCAAGGCGGTGCTGATGAACCTCGTCTCGATCGGCGCGTCCTTCGGCGTGGTCGTCTGGATCTTCCAGGACGGCCACCTCGAGGGCCCGCTGGCGTTCGAGTCGACCGGTTACATCGAGCCGAGCAACATGATCCTCGTGCTCGCCGTGCTGTTCGGCCTGGCCACCGACTACGAGGTCTTCCTGCTGTCGCGGGTGCGCGAGGAGTGGGACAGGACCGGGGACAACCCGGTCGCGGTGGCCTCCGGGCTGCAGCACACCGGCGGCATCATCACGGCCGCGGCGCTGCTGCTGATCACGGTCGTGGCCGGCTTCGCCACCGGCGGGGTCACGGTCATCAAGACCATCGGCATCGGCATGATCGTGGCGATCATCGTGGACGCGACGCTGGTCCGGGCCCTGCTGGTACCGGCGACGATGCGGCTGCTGGGCCGCTGGAACTGGTGGGCGCCGGGCCTGCTGGGCCGCTTCTACGGCCGGTACGGCATCCACGAGTCGCAGCCGGCGACGCCGGCGGAGCCGGACCGCGAGGCCGCCCGCGTATAGGGCCTGGTGCCAGCAGGGGAAGATGGGTCCATGCGAGAGCTAGTCCTGCTCGGGTCCACCGGGTCCATCGGTACTCAGGCCATCGACATCGTGCGCCGCAATCCGGACAAGTTCCGGGTCGTCGCGCTCGGCGCCGGTGGCGGCAACGTCGAGCTGCTCGCGGCGCAGGCGCTCGAGCTCGAGGTCGACGTCGTCGGGGTCGCGTACTCCAGCGCGGTGCAGGACCTGCAGCTCGCCTTCTACGCCGAGGCGCAGAAGCGGGGCTGGGCCACCGGCGACTTCCGGCTGCCGAAGATCGTCGCCGGGCCGGACGCGATGACCGAGCTCGCGCAGTGGCCGTGTGACGTGGTGCTCAACGGGGTCGTCGGCAGCCTCGGGCTCGCGCCGACGCTGGCGGCGCTGCGCGCCGGGCGTACCCTCGCGCTCGCCAACAAGGAGTCGCTGGTCGCCGGCGGCCCGCTGGTCAAGGCCGCGGTGACGCGGCCGGGGCAGATCGTGCCCGTCGACTCCGAGCACTCCGCGCTGGCGCAGTGCCTGCGCGGCGGGTCCGCCGCCGAGGTGCGCAGGCTGATCCTGACCGCCAGCGGCGGCGCCTTCCGGGACCGGCGGCGCGCCGAGCTGACGAACGTCACACCGGAGGAGGCGCTCAAGCACCCGACGTGGGACATGGGCCCGGTCGTCACGATCAACTCGGCCACCATGGTGAACAAGGGGCTCGAGGTGATCGAGGCGCACGAGCTGTTCGGTGTGCCGTACTCCGCGATCGAGGTCACCGTCCACCCGCAGTCGGTGCTGCACTCGCTGGTCGAGTTCGTCGACGGGTCGACGCTGGCGCAGGCCAGCCCGCCCGACATGCGGCTGCCGATCGCCCTGGCGCTGGCCTGGCCGGACCGGGTGCCGGACGCCGCGGCGGCGGTCGACTGGACCCTGGCACACAACTGGGAGCTGCGCCCGCTCGATGACGAGGCGTTCCCCGCGGTACGGCTGGCCAAGGCCGCGGGTGAGGCCGGCCACTGTCGGCCGGCCATCTACAACGCGGCGAACGAAGAGTGTGTGGCCGCCTTCGTGTCCGGTCGGCTACCTTTTCTTGGCATCGTCGACACCCTCGAGGCGGTGCTCGCGGCAGCTCCTGATTTCGACGAACCGGGTACCGTCGATGAGGTGCTTTCCGCGGAGGCCTGGGCGCGTGCCCAGGCACAGCGGATGATCGCGACAGCGGCTGAAGGAGCCTGATGCTGTACTGGTTGGGAGTGGCGGCCTTCGCGCTGGCGATTTTGATCTCCGTCAGCCTCCATGAGCTGGGTCACATGCTCACGGCGAAGCGGTTCGGGATGAAGGTGACGAAGTACTTCGTCGGCTTCGGCCCGACGATCTTCTCGTTCCACCGCGGCGAGACCGAGTACGGCCTCAAGGCCATCCCGCTCGGCGGCTTCTGCAAGATCGTCGGGATGACCCCGCAGGACGACGACGTCTCGGAGGCGGACCAGCCGCGGGCCATGTGGCGCTACCCGGTGTGGAAGCGCACGATCGTGATGTCCGCCGGCTCGGCCACCCACTTCGCGCTGGCCATCGTCGCCGCCTGGTGCGCCGCGGTCTTCGTCGGCCTGCCCAACCCCGACCTGCCGACCACCGTCGCGGAGCAGAAGGCGCTGCCGGCCCGGATCTCGGTCGCCGACTGCGTGCAGACCGTCTACAGCGAGAAGAAGTGCCAGGCCGGCGTCGGCACCGACGTGGTGGCGCCCTCGACCGCGGCAGGACTGCGCACCGGTGACGTGATCACCAAGGTCGGCGACACCCCGATCACCGGCTACGGCCAGCTCACCGAGGTGATCCGGTCCGCGAAGGCCGGGCCGACGAAGTTCGAGTACACCCGCGACGGCGTGGCCGGCAGCACCACCGTGAACATGATCGAGGCGCAGCGCCCGCCGCTCGACGACCCGAAGGGCCCGCTCGCCACGGTCTCGGTGGTGGGTATCGGCCAGAGCATCGACATGCCGGGCACCGTCACCTACGGCCCGATCGACGGCATCGGCGCCAGCCTGAGCTACGACTGGAGCCTGGTCGAGGGCTCGTTCGTGGCGATGAAGCGGATCCCCGAGAAGATCCCGGCGCTCTGGCGCTCGATCCTCGGCGAGGAGCGCGACCCGAACACTCCGATCAGCGTCATCGGCGCGAGCCGGATCGGCGGCGAGGCGATCGAGCGCGGCGTGCCCGAGCTGTTCCTGCTGATCTTCATCTCGCTGAACGTCTTCATCGGCATCTTCAACCTGCTGCCGCTGCTGCCGCTCGACGGCGGCCACATCGCCATCGCCTGGTACGAGCGGGTGCGCTCGTGGCTCTACGCGAGGCTGCACAAGCCGGACCCGGGCCGGGTCGACTACTTCAAGCTGATGCCGCTGACCTACGTCGTCATCCTGATAGGTGGCGCGTTCACGCTGCTGACCGCCACCGCCGACGTGATCAACCCGATCACCATCTTCTCAAAGTGAGAGTGCGTAAATAATGACCGCTGTCAGTCTCGGCATGCCGGCAGTTCCGCCGCCCCCGCTGGCCACCCGTCGGCTGAGCCGCCAGATCGACGTCGGCGGCGTCCTGGTCGGCGGTGGCGCGCCGGTCAGCGTCCAGTCGATGACCACGACGCTGACCTCCGACGTCAACGCGACGCTCCAGCAGATCGCCGAGCTCACCGCCGCCGGCTGCCAGATCGTCCGGGTCGCCGTGCCGTCGCAGGACGACGTCGAGGCGCTGCCGGCGATCGCGAAGAAGTCGCAGATCCCGGTGATCGCGGACATCCACTTCCAGCCCCGCTACGTCTTCGCGGCGATCGACGCCGGCTGCGCGGCGGTCCGGGTCAACCCGGGCAACATCCGCCAGTTCGACGACAAGGTCAAGGAGATCGCCAAGGCCGCCGGCGACGCGCGGGTCCCGATCCGCATCGGCGTCAACGCGGGCTCGCTCGACAAGCGCCTGCTGCAGAAGTACGGCAAGGCGACGGCCGAGGCCCTGGTCGAGTCGGCGCTCTGGGAATGCTCGCTCTTCGAGGAGCACGGCTTCCGCGACATCAAGATCTCGGTCAAGCACAACGACCCGGTCGTGATGATCCGCGCATACCGCCAGCTCGCCGAGCAGTGCGACTACCCGCTGCACCTCGGCGTGACCGAGGCCGGCCCGGCGTTCCAGGGCACGATCAAGAGCGCGGTGGCGTTCGGCGCACTGCTGGCCGAGGGCATCGGCGACACCATCCGGGTCTCCCTCTCCGCGCCGCCGGTCGAGGAGATCAAGGTCGGCCAGGGGATTCTCGAGTCGCTCGGCCTGCGTGAGCGCGGCCTCGAGATCGTCTCCTGCCCGTCGTGCGGCCGCGCACAGGTCGACGTCTACACGCTCGCTGAGCAGGTCACGGCGGCGCTCGACGGGTTCCCGGTGCCGCTGCGCGTCGCGGTCATGGGCTGCGTCGTCAACGGCCCCGGCGAGGCGCGCGAGGCGGACCTCGGCGTAGCCTCCGGCAACGGCAAGGGGCAGATCTTCGTAAAGGGCCAGGTCATCAAGACGGTCCCGGAGTCGATCATCGTCGAGACCCTGGTCGAAGAGGCCCTGCGCCTAGCCGACCAAATGGGCGCGGAGCTCCCCGACGAGCTGAGGGAACTCCTCCCAGGCCCGACCGTCACGGTCCACTGAACCCCGACACCAAACCACTTTTCCGGTACGGCTACGGCCGTCCCCAACCGCAACACCGGCAACCGCCTCCAGTCTCAGAGCCAGTCGCCGGTCCGGACCGTGGCCCGACCGCCGGGCTGAACCGGTCGGTCGCCCGAGCTGCTCAACGGCGGTTCTACTCGGCCGCTGGTTGAGTCGGTGGGTTGCTCTGGGGGTTCGGCCGGCCCGCGGGGTGGGCCGGCCGGGTCGCTCCGGGGTTCAAAGCAGTGAGGTGGCGGCGCGTCGCCCGGCCCGGGCATCCGTTGCGGCGTGGCGCGGGATGGCCGGGGCGGGCGGTGGCACGTAGACGCCCGGTTCTGGTGTGCGGGTGGGCGACGGTGTTGCGGTTGTGGTGGCCCTCGCGCCGTACTGAAGAAGGCGCCGGACCAATGACGAGGCCTGGACCACGACTGTGAAGAACCTTCACTCGCCGTCGGCGAGGACGGCGTAGAGCTTGCGCTTGGTCTCGTTCAGAATTTCCAACGCCCGCTGCCTCTGCTCCGGGGTGCCGTTGAAGCCCACCTGGCGGAGTGCGTCCATGATGCCGATCGCCGCGTCGCGGAAGTCCTGCACCTGGGACATCGTGTCGTTGCTGAACTGGTTCCACGGCGGGTTCTCCGCCGCGGCGATGGCTTCCGCGCGGCCGGTCTCGGTGAGCGTGAAGCGCTTGCGGCCGCCGGTGACCTCGGCCTCGATGAGGCCCTCGTCCTCGAGCAGCTGCAGGGTCGGGTAGACCGAGCCCGGGCTCGGGCGCCAGATGCCGCCGGTGCGGCTCTCCAGCTCCTGGATCATCTCGTAGCCGTGCATGGGCCGCTCGAGCAGCAGCGCGAGCAGGGCCGGCCGGACGTTGGGGCGGCTGCCGCGGCCGCCGCGGCGGTGACCGTGCCCGCCCGGGCCGCCGGCGCCGAAGCCACCGAATCCGCCGAAGCCACCGGGTCCGCCCGGGCCGAAGGGGAAGCCGGGCGGGAAGCCGAACCCGCGACCGCGGCCCTCGTGCATGTCGCGCATGTGTCGATACCTCATGAGCTTCTCCGATCTGTTGGCGATAGTTAGACGATATATCGGCAACATGTCGCCCGCAAGGCTTTCTATTCTTCGCCGGGGCGGGTGGGGCGTGTGACGGCCGTCATCTGGCAATCTGGTAGCTGTGCTGACGGTGCCCATTCGCCAACTCGGGGAGCCCGAGCGGGCGGCGGTCGAGTGGATCCTCGACCAAGACCCGTACGCCGGTGCCCAGATCGCCGAGCGTGTGGCGGCACATGGGCTGAACTGGTGGCGCTCCGACGGCCGGATATACGGCTACGGGACCGGCCGCCGGGTCGAGTCCGTGTGCTGGTCGGGCGCGCATCTCGTGCCGGTGTGCGCGACGCCAGCGGCGGTGGCCGCCTACGCCGACCTGCTCGGCGCCGAGCCGCGGATCTGTTCGTCGATCATCGGGCGCGCGGACGCGGTGCTCGAGCTCTGGGACCGGCTCGGCGGGCACTGGGGGCCGGCGCGCGACGTGCGGCCGCACCAGCCGTTGCTGGTCGCCGACCGCGAGGCGCCGATCGCCCCGGATCCGCAGGTGCGCCTGGTGAAGCTCGGCGAGGTCGACCAGCTCTTCCCGGCGGCGGTGGCGATGTACACCGAGGAGGTCGGCGTCTCGCCGCTGCTCGACGACGGCGGCCGGGGCTACCGGCGGCGGATCGCCGACCTGGTGCGCGCCAAGCGTGCCTACGCGCGGTTCGTCGGCGACCGGGTCGTCTTCAAGGCCGAGCTGGCGATCGTCACCCGGCGGACCACGCAGGTGCAGGGCGTCTGGGTCGACCCGGAGTACCGCGGCCGTGGGCTGGCCGCGGGCGCGATGGCCGCGGTGGTCCGGGACGCGCTGCGCCGCGTCGCGCCGACCGTGAGCCTGTACGTGAACGACTACAACACCCCGGCGCGCCGGGTCTACGCGCGTTGCGGCTTCGTGCCGAACGGCAGCTTCGCCACGGTGCTCTTCTAGCCGCGGCCGAGCTTGGTGAGCAGCTGGGCCAGTGTTGCCGGGTCGGCCTTCTCGAGCTCCGGGGTCGGGACCAGGGCCATCACCGGGACCTTGACGCCGGCCTCCGCGTAGGTGGCCACGTGGTCGCGGCACTCCTCGGGCGAGCCGTGCACGATCAGCTCGTCGACCACCTCGTCCGGGATCGCCGCCAGCGCGCCCCGGCGGTCGCCCGCCGCCCAGGCCGTCCACATCGCACCCAGCCCCGCCTCGCGCCCCAGCCAGCGGTGGAACTCCGCGTAGGCCGGCACGGTCAGGTAGGCCGCGATCATCCGGCGGCCGACGGTGCGCGCGTAGTCGGCGTCCCGGGTCGGGCAGACGAAGATGCGCGCGACCACGTCGAAGCCGGGCCGGTCCGATTTCGCCTCGGTCAGCGCCCGGGACACGTCGGTGGCGGCCAGCCAGTTCAGGATCACGCCGTCGGCCTCGGCCGCCGCCAGCCGGAGCATGCCGGGCCGCAGCGCCGCGAGCAGCAGCGCCGGCGGCAGGGCCGGCGGCCGCTCGAGCCGGAAGCGGCGCACCCGGAACGTCTCGAACTCCCGGTCGACCAGCTCGCCGGCCAGGGCGGCGCGCAGGAAGCGCAGCATGTCGCGGCTGCGGGCGAACGGCCTGGTGAATTCGGCGGCGTTCCAGTCGCCGACCACGACCGGTGAGGACGCGCCGATGCCCAGCTGGAAGCGGCCGGGCGCGGCCTCGGCCAGCGCGGCGGCGGTCATCGCCAGCAGCCCGGGGCCGCGGGTGAAGACCGGGGTGATCGCCGTGCCGAGCCGCACCCGGGGCTGCCACGCGGCCGCGAGCGTCAGCGGCGTGAAGGCGTCGGTGCCGGCGACCTCGGAGCTCCACAGGTCGGTGAAGCCCGCGTCGGTCAGGGCCGCGAAGACCGCGGCGTGATCGGCCAGCGGAACCCCGCCCAGCGGTACGGTCATGCCCCAGCGCGTCGACATGTCCCGATACTGCCCTGTCTCGGCCGTGAGGTCCACCACGGGTGCGGCCATCGACGGGCGTCTGGCGGTAAGTTTTTGAACTGACCAGTCAGTCTTAAAAGTTGGGTGTCTGATGCCGGTGCTGACCGCGACCGGGGCGGGCGTGCGTCGCCGCCGCCGATGGCTCTTCCGCGACCTCGACGTCACCGCCGAACCGGGCGACATCGTCGCCGTCGTCGGCCCGCCCGGCAGCGGCCGGACGACGGTGCTGCTCGCGCTCGCCCGGCGCTTCCGGTTGTCGGCGGGGAGCGTTGTCGGCTCGGCCGCGCTGGGCTACGTGCCCGAGGTGACCTCGCCCGAGCCGCTGCTGACGGTGCGCGAGCACGTCCGGGAGCGGCTGCTGCTCGTCGGCCGGTCGCCGCGGGAGGCCGCGGCGGTGCCGCTGCTCGGCCTCGACCCGGCGCTGAAGGGCTTCGAGCTCAGCCCCTATCAGCGCCAGGTGCTCGGGCTGGTGCTGGCCCGGCTGGAGAACCCGCGGGCGGTGGCACTGGACGGAGTGGACGAGGGGGTGGACCGGCGGGAGTCGGAGTCGCTCTGGGGCCTGCTCGCCGACGTCGCCGCCGACGGCATCGCGGTCCTGGTGACCGCCCGGGAGGTCGATCCGGCCCGGGTGTCCACATCGGTACGCCTGGGCGGCCCCGCCGACCAGCCACCGGCCGAGAGCGAGCCTGCCGACGCCGAGCCGGCGGACGCCGAGCCGGCCGACGTCGAGGTGGTCGACGCCGAGCTGGTTGAAGCCGAGCCGGTCGAGGCGGAGGTGGTTGATGCGGAGCCGGTCGACGCCGAGCCGGTCGATGCGGACGTGGTCGACGCGGAGCTGGTTGTGGAAGACGAAAACGAAGACGAAAACGAAGACGAGGACGAGCGGGGCGAGGAGAAGTCATGACCAGGTTTTCCAGCGTGCGGCTCGCCGGCTTCGAGCTGCGCCGCTTCTTCCGCGGCCGGCTGCCCGCCGCCGCCCTCGTGGTCGTCGCCGTCATCCCGCTGCTCTACGGCGCGCTCTACCTCTACGCCTTCTGGGACCCCTACGGCCGCCTCAACCACATCCCCGCCGCCCTGGTCGTCGAGGATGTCCAGGCCACCGCGACCGACGGCACCAAGGTCAATGCCGGCCGGGACCTCGCCGACGAGCTGATCGAGCGCGAGGTCTTCGACTGGCAGGTGACCGACGCGCGCGGCGCCGAGGCCGGCCTCGCCGACGGCAGGTACCACCTCGCCCTGCGCATCCCGCGTGACTTCTCCGCCAACCTGACCACCGGGCCCGACGCCGACGCCGTGCCGAGATCCGCGCAGCTCGTCGTCCTCAGCGACGACGCTACGAACTATCTCTCCGGCGTCTTCGCCCGTACCGCCTTCGAGGAGGTGCGGACCGCCGCCGCGAGGAGCGCGCAGGCCGGCTACTTCGACAAGATGCTGATCGGCTTCACCGACCTGCGGGAGCAGACCCAGGAGGCGGCCGACGGCGCCGGGAAGCTCGACGCCGGCCTGACCGACGCGAGCACGGGCGCCGACCGGCTCGAGGGCGGGCTCAACGACGCCAGCCGGGGTGCGGGGCAGCTCTCCGGCGGCCTCGGCAGCGCCGCGCGCGGCGCGGGCGACCTCGCCGACGGGCTGGCCACGCTGCAATCCGGCGCGGCGCAGCTCGCCTCGGGCACCCGGCAGGCCGCCGCCGGCGGCAAGCGGCTGGCGACCGCGGTCGACACCGCAGCGGACCGGATCGAGCCGATGCTGCGCAACAACGCCAAGCGCATCGAGGACGCCGCGAACAAGGCCGCGGACGGCGCCGACCTGCTGGCCCGCAACGTCGGCAAGCTGAGCTCCGCCGCCGACGACGCGGTGGAGCGCGCCGAGCGGCTCCAGGCGTACCTGGACGGCCTGCCCGACGACACCGCCGGGATCGGCGAGGCCCGCGCGACCGCCGGTGAGCTGGTCGCCGCCGCGCGGCGGGTGCAGTCCACGATCCGCGCCGCCGACCTGGACGGCCTCAGCGAGCGCCTGCACGACGTCGCCGTGACGGCCCGCAAGGTCGCCGACGCCGCACCGCGCCTGGCCGACGACGTCGCCGCCGCCCGCAAGAACATCGACGATCTGGCCACCGGCCTCGGCAAGCTCGCGACGGGCGCGCAGCGGCTGAACGACGGCACCGCCGACGCCGCGGCCGGCGCGACCGACCTGCGCGGCGGCATCTACCAGCTGGCCTCCGGCGCACGCCACCTCGACGGCGGGCTCGACCGGCTGTCCGCCGGGGGCCACCGGCTCGCCTCGGGCCTCGGCGACCTGCAGGGCGGCGCCGCCGAGCTGGCCTCCGGGCTGTCGGACGGCGCGGAGCAGATCCCCGGGTACGGCGAGGACACCGCGGACCGGGCGGAGGCGCTGAGCGAGCCGGTCGGTCTCGACCGGACGGTGCGCCACCCGGCCGCCACCTATGGCGTCGGCTTCGCGCCGTACTTCCTGGCCCTGGCCCTGTGGGTCGGCGCGATGATCAGCTTCATGGTGTTGCGGCCGCTGAACCGGCGCTACATCGTCTCGGCCGCACCCGCGTACCGGGTCGCCCTGGCCGGCCTGCTGCCGGCGGTCGCGGTCGGGCTGGCGCAGGCCGTGCTGCTCTTCGCGGTGGTGGTGTTCGGGCTCGGCCTGAGCCCGGTGAACCCGATCGCCACCCTCGGCCTCATGATGCTGACCGCCACCGCGTTCGCCGCGATCATGCAGCTGCTCGGCGCCGCGCTCGGCCCGGCCGGCCGGGTCGTCGCGCTGGCCCTGCTGATGTTGCAGCTGACCTCCTCGGGCGGCACCTATCCGGTGCAGACCTCGCCGGCCTTCTTCCAGGCGGTCCACCCGGCGCTGCCGATGACGTACGTCGTCGAGGCCCTCCGGCACGCGATCGACGGCGGCCCGGCCGGTACGGTGAGCAAGGGCGCGCTGGTGCTGCTCTGCTTCGCCCTCGGCGCGCTGGCCCTGACCGTCGCGGTCGCCGGCCGGGCCCGCCGCCTGACCCCGTCCGCCCTGCACCCGGAGCTGGTGATCTGACAACGTGGACGGCAGGACCCGCAGGCGCGAGGACACCCGGCAGCGCCTGTTCGAGGCGGCGGTCGAGCTGATCGCGGAGCAGGGCTTCTCGGCGACGACGGTCGACGACATCGCCCTGCGGGCCAAGGTCGCCAAGGGCACCGTCTACTACAACTTCGCCTCGAAGACGGCGCTCTTCGAGGAGCTGCTCCGGCACGGCATCGGCCTGCTGACCGAGGACTTCCGCGCCGCGGTCAAGGGCCTGCCGCCCCGGGACGCGGTCGCGGCGCTGGTCCGGGCGCAGCTCGAGTACATCCGCCGGTACCGGTCGTTCGCGCAGCTGCTGCTCTCGGAGATGTGGCGCACCAACCGGGAGTGGCAGCAGACGCTGGTGCTGCTGCGGGAGGAGGCGATCGGGACCATCGCGGAGACCGTCCGGGCCGGCGTCGACTCCGGGGACCTGCCGGCCGACCTCGACGTCCGGGTGGCCGCGTCGGCGCTGTTCGGGGTCGGCCTGGTGGTGGCGGTCGACTGGCTGGTGTTCCAGCCGGACCGCCCGATCGAGGACGTCGAGCGCTCCCTGCTCGGCCTCGTCCGCCGGGTCGGCTGACCTCTCATCCCGCCGCGGACCCTCCGCGCCAGGCCGTCGCCAGGGACGTACGCCCGTTGGTGCGCAGCAGCGAACCCTCGTAGATGCGGGCACCGACGGCGAGCAGACCGACCGTCGAGATCGCGAGGACGACCAGCGACGCGATCGGCTCCCAGGCCGCGGCCTCGCCGTTGAACAGCCGGACCGGCATCGCGATCGGCGCCGAGAACGGTATGTACGACAGCACCGTCATCGCCACGGGGTTGTCCTGCAGGAAGATCACCGCGAAGAACGGGCCCATCACCGCGATCTGCAGCGGCGCGGACGCGCCGTTGATGTCCTCCTGGCGCGCCGCGAGGGCGCCGACGCCGGCCCAGAGCGTGGCCAGCATCACGAAGCCGAGCATGAAGAACGGCAGGAACCAGGCGACCGCCGGCCCGACCGCCCCGATCACGTCGGTGCCCAGCCCGGCGATCCGCATTCCGGCGAGCGCGACGAGGGCGATCAGCGCGATCTGGCCGAACGCCAGCAGCGTCATCGCCGCGACCTTCCCGCCCAGCAGGGCGCGGACCGGCACGCTGGCGACGAGGATCTCGACGATCCGGGTCTGCTTCTCCTCGGTCACGCTCATCGCGATCTGCAGCCCGAAGGTGAACGAGGTCATGAAGAAGATGAAGGCCAGCGCGAACGGCACGGCGAAGGCGAGGAACGGATCGACGGCTTCCGGGTCGAGCAACCGCACCGGCGGCGCCGTGCTCAGCGCGCCGACGACCTCCCGCGGCGCCTCGTCGAGGGCGAGCACCGCCGGCCCGGCGACCACCGCGGCCTCGACGTCGCCGTCGCGCACCAGCCGTTCCGCCTCGGCGTCGCCGGCGACCTCGCGGACCTCCAGGCCGGCGGCCCGCAGCGCCGCGGCGGCGGTCCGGTCGGCGACCGCGACGCTCGGCGGCCCGCCGTCGAGCAGGGCCGGCAACACCGTGGTGGCCACGGCGATCAGCAGGAAGAACACCGTGCTGAAGATGAAGGTCTTGTCCCGGAGCCGAACCCGCACCTCCCGGGCCGCGACCAGCTTGGCGGCGGCGACTGTGGTCACTGGTGCACCTCCCGGAAGATCTCGGCCAGCGACGGCGCGACCGGGTTGAAGGATCGGACCGGGCCGCGGGTCAGCGCGGACCGCAGGATCTCCTGATCGTCCGCGCCGGGCGCGAGCTCGAAGACGGCGCGCGGACCGTCGAGATCGATCAGCGTGACCCCGCCGTGCTCGCGCAGCCAGCCCGCGTCCGTGTCCACCTCGAGCGCGAACCGGGGGAGTGCGTGGCCGGCGCGCAGCTCCGCTCGGCTGCCGGCCGCCCGGATGGCGCCGTCGGTGACGATCACGAGGTCGTCGCAGAGTCGCTCGACGAGGTCGAGCTGGTGGCTGGAGAACAGCACCGGCACACCGGCGGACGCCCGCTCGCGGAGCACGGCGACGACCACGTCCACGGCGAGCGGGTCGAGGCCGGAGAAGGGCTCGTCCAGGATCAGGACCTCGGGGTCGTGCACCAGCGCGGCGGCGATCTGCACCCGCTGCTGGTTGCCGAGCGAGAGCTTCTCGATCTGCTCGCCGGCCCGGTCGCCGAGGCCGAGGCGTTCGAGCAGCTCGGTGGTGCCGCGCCGGGCCGCGGCGGCGGTCATGCCGTGCAGTCGGCCCAGGTAGACGACCTGGTCGGCGGCGGTCATCTTCGGGTACAGGCCGCGCTCCTCCGGCATGTAGCCGAAGCGCTGCCGCAGCTCGCGGGTCAGCGCGGTGCCCCGCCAGGTCACCTCGCCCGCATCGGCCGCGAGCACGCCGAGGATGATGCGCATCGTCGTGGTCTTGCCGGCGCCGTTCGCGCCGACGAAGCCGGTCATCCGCCCGGCCCGTACGTCGAACGTGACATCCCGCAGCACCCGGCGGTCACCGAAGCTGCGACTGACGGCCTCCACCTTCAGCACGTTGGTCATGGTCCAACGCTAGGCCGGATCCGTCGACGGCGCCTCGCGCCGTCAGCACGGCGGTGCCGACGACCCAGCCGACGCCGACGAGCACGACGAGCCGTTCCAGGGCGGCGCCCGCCGGTACGCGCCCGGCCAGCACCATGACCGCGCCGAGGGCGGCGCCGAGCGGCACGATCAGCGCCGCCGCGGCGGCGGCGAGTCGGCGGACCGCGGGGCGCAGGGCCGGGCTGAGCGCGACCGTGACCATCGCGCCGACCACCAGCAGCGCCGCGACGATGGTGGCCGCCGCGTGCACCACGTCGCCGGCGGTCGTCGGCTCGAAGGGCGGCAGCGGGCAACCGCCGCTGCAGGGCACGGCGCCGGAGGTCGCGGCGAAGGCCGCGGCGCCGCCGAGCAGCTGCGCGACGAGCCGGGACCGCCGCCGCAGGGCGAGGCCGAGGAGCCCGGCGCCGGCGGCGAGCAGGACCAGCCCGAAGCGGTACGGCGTGGCGAGCGGCAGCCCGGGCGTGCCGGCCTCGCTGATGTAACCCAGCAGCCACGATCCGGGCGCGGCGACCAGGGCGAACAGCATGATCAGTAAGCCGGCGAGGCTCGCGCATCCGGCGACCGCCGCGACCGCGGAGCCGTCCGGCCCGCGCTCGGCCGTCGGCGGCTCGAGCCACGCGGCGGGAACGGTGCGGTGCGGCATGCGTACAACGCTAACGCCGAGGCCGGGGCGGCCCGGCCGGCGGGTCGATCACGGCGCCGAGGGGGAGCGTTCCTGGCGGGGCGACGGGTAGTAGCTGGTCGTCGCGATGTCCGGGTGGGTCTGCGTCGGCAGGCCGGCGTCGTCGTCGGGGGTGAGGGTGCCGCCGAGGGCGACGATGCGGCGGTGCGCCGCCGCCAGCCGGTCCTCGAGCATCACGATGCGGCACGCCGCGGTCAGCAGGATGCCCTCGTCGAGGAGCTGCCGGACCCGGACGGCCAGCTGCAGCTGGTGCCGGGAGTACCTGCGGTGCCCGCCGAGGGAGCGCTCCGGCTCGATCAGGCCGGCCGCGCCCAGGCTGCGCAGGAAGGCCGGCGTCACGCCGATGATGTCGGCGGCGCGACCCATCGTGTACGCCGGGAAGTCGGCGTCGTCGAACGCGGTACCCATGCTTCCTTTCGTCAACGCCGGGACATAGTCCAGGGCCCCGGCGGGTTACCGGGGCCCTGGCTGTTCAATTCTGCGGCCGACCGTCGTCGGCGCCGTCCATCCGCCTGCGTGCCGCTAGCGGACGGGCTGAGTGATGGGCATCGGCTGCGATCACCTCTTGTCGGGTCGGGGACGTTGCGATTACGCGTTGCTGCGGTATCTCGTCCTCCTTAACCAACTCAGCGTCCTTGCCAGTTGCGTGTCGGCTGTGCGTTGCCGACCTCCCTCATGTTAGGCCGGGCACCTGCGAATTTCTAGCCTCGCCGCTGTAGATTTTTAGGGCGAATGGGGCGGCGACGCGGGGCGGGCGCATGGCGCAGCGCGATGCCGCGTCGAGAGAGAGGTGACCGCGCCCCGCGTCGCCGCGGGTGTGGGGCGCCGGAGGCGCCCCGGGTGTTCGCCGAGCCTGCCGAGGGCCCGGCCGCTGCGCGCAGCGGTCAGAACACCGGCAGGGCCGCGCGGGAGGTCTGGCGGGATGAGCCGCGCTCCGCGTTTCGATGCCCTGACATGTGTACGAGTGTGCGGGTTGCTCCTCGCGCCCGGCAACTGAATTAACACTGTGCATTGACGGCCGTAACGCTCCGGGTAGATCATCACCGAACAGCAGTGGCCCAGGTCACAGCTGCCCCTCGGTCAAGGGAGTCGCAATGAGCGTTAACCCTGCACCCAGCACCGACGAAGAACGGCTCGCCCAGCTCGGCTACCAGCAGGAACTGCACCGCCGACTGTCCGGCTTCTCCAACTTCGCGGTCTCCTTCTCGATCATTTCCATTCTGGCCGGTGCCATCACGTCGTACGGCATCGCGATGACCGCGGGCGGGCCACTGGCCATCACCCTCGGCTGGCTCTTCATCGGCATCATGGTCACGTTCGTGGCGCTCGCGATGGCGGAGGTCTGCTCCGCCTATCCGACCGCCGGCGCCCTCTACTGGTGGGCGGCCGCGCTCGCCAGGAAGAACAAGGCCGCCTGGGCCTGGTTCATCGGTTGGTTCAACTTCCTCGGCGAGGTGGCCGTCACCGCGGCCATCGACTTCGGCGCGGCCATCACCACCTCGGCGTTCCTCAGCCTGACCTTCGACATGGAGGTCACCAAGGCCCGCACCTTCGTGATCTTCCTGATCATCATCCTGGTGCACGGCCTGCTGAACACGTTCGGCGTGAGCCTGGTCCGGGTGCTCTCCGACGTCAGCGCCTGGTGGCACCTGATCGGCGTCGCGATCATCGTGGTGATGCTCACCGTGCTGCCCGACCAGCACAAGCCGATCTCCGAGGTGTTCTTCGAGGTACGCAACGAGACCGGCTTCACGTTCGCCGGCGCCGGTGTCTACGCCGTCCTGATCGGACTGCTGATGGCCCAGTACACGTACACCGGCTACGACGCCTCCGCGCACGTGGCGGAGGAGACCCACGACGCGGCGCGGGCGGCTCCCCGGGGCATCGTGCTCTCCGTGGTGGTTTCGGTGGTCGCCGGATTCGTCCTGCTCGTCGCCATCACCTGGTCGATCCAGGACTACGAGACCGCGCGGACCACCGCGCTCGGCCTGCCGCCCGCACAGATCTTCATCGACGCGGTCGGGCACAACTCGGGCACGTTCCTGCTCTTCATCTGCATGGTGGCGCAGTGGTTCTGCGGCATGGCGTCGGTCACCGCGAACTCGCGGATGGCGTACGCGTTCTCCCGCGACGGCGCGCTGCCGGGCTCCTCGATCTGGAAGAAGGTGAACCCCCGTACCGGCACCCCGACGAACTCGATCTGGCTCTGCGTGGCGTGCTCCTCGCTGCTGGTGCTGCCGTCGCTGTGGAACACCACCGCCTACCTGGCGGCCACCTCCATCGCGGTCATCGGCCTCTACATCGCCTACGTCGGTCCCGTGCTGCTGCGCCGGATGAATCCGGACTTCCAGCCCGGGCCGTGGAGCCTCGGCAAGTGGAGCGCGCCGGTCGGCTGGATCGCGATCGTCTGGGTCGTCGTCATCTGCGTCCTGTTCGTCCTGCCGACGGCCAGCCCGATCACGGCGGCCACGTTCAACTACACGATCGTCGCCGTGGCGATCGTGGTCGGCGCGGCCACCGCCTGGTGGTTCGCCGGCGCCCGGAAGTGGTTCACCGGCCCGAGGTCGAACCTGATCGAGAAAGCCGCGCACGGGGAGCCGACCCTGCCGACGGAGTGATTCAGTAGTGGGGGCCGGGCGAGTCCGCCCGGCCCCCGTACCGTCGGCCTCCAGCGAATAGGACTTCTTCCATGGAACTAGAGGACCTGGACGTCGCCGTCTCGAACGGCAGCATCGACACCGTCCTGCTCGCGCTCACCGACATGCAGGGGCGGCTCCAGGGCAAGCGGCTGCACGGCCGCTTCTTCATGGACGAGGTCGTCGCGGGCGGCAGCGAGGGCTGCAACTACCTGCTCGCGGTCGACGTCGACATGAACACGGTCGACGGATACGCGATGTCGTCGTGGAGCAGCGGTTACGGCGACTTCGTCATGCGGCCCGACTTCGCCACGCTGCGCCGGGTGCCGTGGCAGCCCGGCACGGCCATGGTCCTCGCGGACCTTGAGACCACCGGCGGCGAGGCCGTCTACGCCTCGCCCCGGCAGATCCTGCGCCGGCAGCTCGACCGGCTCGCCGAGCACGGCCTGACCGCGTACGCGGGCACCGAGCTCGAGTTCGTCCTCTTCAAGGACAGCTACGAGCAGGCCTTCAACCGCAACTACCGCCAGCTCACCCCGGCGAACCAGTACAACGTGGACTATTCGCTGCTCGGCACCGCCCGGGTCGAGCCGCTGCTGCGCCGCATCCGTAACGAGATGTACGGCGCCGGCCTCGTGCCGGAGAGCGCCAAGGGCGAGTGCAACTTCGGCCAGCACGAGATCGCCTTCCGCTACGCGGACGCGCTGACCTGCGCCGACAACCACGTCGTCTACAAGAACGGCGCCAAGGAGATCGCCGCGCAGGAGGGCATGGCGCTCAGTTTCATGGCCAAGCCCAACGAGCGCGAGGGCAACTCCTGCCACATCCACTTCTCGCTGCGCGGCGCCGACGGCCGCTCGGCGATGCTCGGCGACGGTCCGGCCCACCTGAGCGTCACCGGGCAGCGGGTCGTGGCCGGCCTGCTCGCCACCATGCGCGAGTTCAGCCTGCTCTTCGCGCCGAACATCAACTCCTACAAGCGCTACCAGCCGGGCTCGTTCGCGCCGACCGCGCTGCGCTGGGGCGTCGACAACCGCACCTGCGCGCTGCGGATGGCCGGGCACGGTCAGGGCATGCGGGTGGAGAACCGGGTGCCCGGCGGCGACGTGAATCCGTACCTGGCGATCGCCGCGCTGGTCGCGGGCGCGGTGCACGGGCTCGAGCACGAGCTGGAGCTCGAGGAGGAGTTCCGGGGCAACGCGTACGAGGACGCCGCCGCGCCGCGGGTGCCCGGCACGCTGCGCGACGCCCTCGAGCTGTGGGACCTGAGCCCGGTCGCGGCGGACGCGTTCGGCGCCGACGTGGTCGCCCACTACACGAACATGGCGCGGGTCGAGGTGGCCGCGTTCGACGCCGCGGTCACCGACTGGGAGCTCCGCCGTGGCTTCGAGCGCCTGTGACCCGCGGCGTGTGATGATCATCGGGGGAGGTGGCCTGTGGACGGCACAGTGGTGATCAATCCGGCGACCGGCGCGGCGTTGCAGACCGTACCGTCGAACGGCCCCGACGAGACCGACGCCGCGATCGAGAGGGCACACCGCGCCTTCCTCACCTGGCGCCAGGTCGCGCCGGGTGACCGGGCGCGCCTGCTGCGGCGCTTCGCCGCGGTGGTCGACGCGCACCTCGATCAGCTGGCCGGGCTCGAGGTGCGCAACTCGGGCCACACCGTCGGCAACGCCCGCTGGGAGGCGGGCAACGTCCGCGACGTGCTCGACTTCTACGCCGGCGCGCCGGAGCGGCTGTCCGGGCGGCAGATTCCGGTGGCCGGCGGCCTCGACGTCACGTTCCACGAGCCGCTCGGCGTGGTCGGCATCATCGTGCCGTGGAACTTCCCGATGCCGATCGCCGGCTGGGGCTTCGCGCCCGCGCTCGCCGCGGGCAACACCGTGGTGCTCAAGCCGGCCGAGCTGACCCCGCTGACCGCGATCCGCCTCGGTGAGCTGGCGCTCGAGGCCGGCCTGCCCGAGGACGTCTTCACGGTGCTGCCCGGCAAGGGCCGGGTGGTCGGGCAGCGCTTCGTCACGCACCCCCTGGTGCGCAAGGTCTGCTTCACCGGCTCGACCCCGGTCGGAAAGTCGATCATGGCCGGCTGCGCCGACCAGGTGAAGCGGGTGACCCTCGAGCTGGGCGGCAAGAGCGCCAACATCGTGTTCGCCGACGCCGATCTCGAACGCGCGGCCGCGAGCGCGCCGGCGAGCGTCTTCGACAACGCGGGCCAGGACTGCTGCGCCCGGTCCCGGCTGCTCGTGCAGGACTCGGTCTACGAGCGCTTCCTCGGGCTGCTCGAGCCGGCGGTCAAGGCGTTCCGGGTCTCCGACCCGGCGCTGGAGACGGCCGAGATGGGCCCGCTGATCTCCGCCGAGCAGCGCGCGACGGTGGCCTCCTACACCGACGGCGCCGACGTCGCGTTCGCCGGCACGGCGCCGGACGGCGACGGCTGGTGGTTCCCGCCGACCGTGCTGCTGGCCCACTCGACCGCCGACCCGCACTGGCGCGAGGAGGTGTTCGGGCCGGTGCTCTCGGTGTTGCCGTTCCGCGACGAGGCCGAGGCGGTCCGGCTCGCCAACGACACCGAGTACGGCCTCTCCGGCTCGATCTGGACCCGTGACCTGGGCCGGGCGCTGCGCGTCTCGCGGGGCGTCGAGGCCGGGAACCTCAGCGTCAACTCGCACTCGTCGGTGCGCTACTGGACGCCGTTCGGTGGCATGAAGCAGTCCGGCCTCGGCCGCGAGCTGGGCCCCGACGCGCTGCTGTCGTTCACCGACGTCAAGAACGTCTTCATCTCGACGGACAGCTGAGAGGACCTTCGTGGAACGTTTGCAGGATCGGGTCGCCGTCATCACCGGCGCCGGCAGCGGCATCGGGCTGGCCACCGCGCGGCGCTTCGCGGCCGAGGGGGCCAGGGTCGTGTGCGTCGACATCTCGGCGGACGCCGGCAAGGCCGCGGCCGAGGAGGTGGGCGGCGAGTTCGTCGCCTGCGACGTCAGCGACGAGGAGGCGGTCCGGGCGCTCTTCGACGGGGTGGCCGAGCGGCACGGGCGGGTCGACATCGCCTTCAACAACGCCGGCATCTCGCCCCCGGACGACGACTCGATCCTGGTCACCGGCCTGGACGCGTGGGAGCGCGTGCTGCGGGTCAACACCACGAGCGTCTTCTTCTGCTGCAAGTACGCGATCCCGCACATGCAGCGCCAGGGCAAGGGATCGATCATCAACACCGCGTCGTTCGTGGCGCTGCTCGGCGCGGCGACGTCGCAGATCGCGTACACGGCCAGCAAGGGCGGGGTGCTCGCGATGACCCGGGAGCTGGGCGTGCAGTTCGCCCGGGAGGGCATCCGGATCAACGCGCTCTGCCCCGGCCCGGTCGCGACGCCGCTGCTGATGGAGCTCTTCGCCAAGGACCCCGAGCGCGCGGCGCGGCGCCTGGTGCACGTGCCGATGGGCCGGTTCGCGGAGCCCGCGGAGATCGCGGCGGCGGTGGCGTTCCTGGCCAGCGACGACGCGTCCTTCATGACCGCCTCGCAGTTCGTCGTCGACGGCGGCATCACCGGCGCCTATGTGACACCGCTGTAACGGTTTAGCGGGCGGCGACACGGGGAACGCACCCGGTACGCCCGGCTGATACCCGGGCGTAGGGGCCGTATCTCCGCCTATGCACGCTGCAATCGCTGCACTGGCGGTCGGAGGGCCCGGTCGCGGCGTTCGTCCTCCGGGACGGGCGCCGTGCACCCGGTACCCGAGCGGGGCGCAGTCGCGGCCGGTCCGGCGCCCGGGTCATCCACTCGGGCGACCTGATCCATAACCGGACCTGGATACCGTGGAAACATGCGACCCGTCATCGGCATCACCACCTATGTGGAGCCCGCTACCTGGGGCGTCTGGCATGAGCTGCCCACCACCCTGGTGCCGCACGACTATGACGCCGCCGTGACCCAGGCCGGCGGCCGGGCCGTCCTGCTCCCGCCCGACGACCTCGACGCCGACGTGCTGCGGGTGCTCGACGGGCTGGTGCTCAGCGGCGGCGCCGACCTCGCCCCCGAGCTGTACGGCGCCGAGCCGGGCCCGCAGACCATCTCCCGGCCGGAACGGGACGCGGGTGAGCTGCTGCTCGCCCGCGCCGCGCTGGACCGCGACCTGCCCATCCTCGGGGTCTGCCGGGGCATGCAGCTGCTGACGGTCGCCGCGGGCGGCACGCTGCACCAGCACCTGCCGGACGTGCTCGGGCACGAGCGGCACCGCCCCGCGCCGGGCGTCTACGGGATGCACGAGGCCCGGTTCACCGAGGGCAGCCGGATCGCCGGCCTGATGGGCGAGGACACCCGGGTGCACTGCTTCCACCACCAGGGCGTCGACGATCCGGGCTCGCTGACGATCACCGGCCGGGCCGAGGACGGCACCCCGGAGGCGGTCGAGGATCCGTCGCGGAGCTTCGTGCTGGGCGTGCAGTGGCACCCGGAGGTGACGCGCGACAAACGGCTGTTCGGCGCCCTGGTGGCCGCCGCCGGGGGCTAAGGAACGGCCGGGGACGGCCGATACGCAGGTTTTAGCAGGCAGAGGAGGATCACAGGAAGATGCGCAGGCCCCTGATCGGATTGACCGCGTACGCCCAGCAGGCGACGTACGGCGCCCACGACCAGCTGGTCGGGATGCTGCCGATGTCCTACGTCAAGGCGGTACACGCCACCGGCGGCCGCGCGGTCCTGATCACGCCTGACGATCCCGGCACCGACGTGCTCGAGTCGCTCGACGGCATCGTCTTCGCCGGCGGCGGCGACGTCGACCCGGCCAACTGGGGCGCCGAGCCGCACCCCGCCACCGAGTCCGACCCGGTCCGCGACGCCTCCGAGCTGATGCTGATGCGCGCCGCGCTCGACGCCGACCTGCCCGTGCTCGGCGTCTGCCGGGGCCTGCAGGTGATGGCCGTGGCCACCGGCGGCTCCCTGCACCAGCACCTGCCCGACCTGGTCGGCCACGAGCGGCACCGGGCCGCGCCGGGCACCGACCCGCTCGCCGCCGACGCCTCGGACTTCGGGCGCCACGACGTGGTGCTCCGGCCCGGCTCGGCCGCCCGTGCGCTGCTCGGCGCGCGGCTGACCGTGAACTCGTTCCACCACCAGGCCGTGGACGACCCGGGCGGCTTCACCGTGGTCGGCCGGTGCCCGGACGACCGGGTCGTGGAGATCATCGAACACCGCGACCGGTACTTCGCCCTCGGCGTGCAGTGGCACCCCGAGCGCACCGCCGACCTGCGCGTCTTCGCGGCCCTGGCCGAGGCCGCGGCCGGCCGGGCCGGCTTGAGCGGGACCGGGGCCGGGACCGCGATCGCGGCCTGACCGGTTCGGGATCAGGCCGCTATCGGGTACGACACCTGGAAGGCGAGCCGGGCGTCCGCGCCCGCCGCGAGCCGCCGGAGCACGTCGTCCAGCTCCAGGAACGCCTCCCACGGCGCCCCGCCCAGCCGGGCGCACACCAGCTGCTCCAGGTCCTCCACCCGGGCCGCCCGCCACACCTTGTCCGCGAGGCTCACCAGCAGCTCGTCGAGGGTGACGTGCGGGTCGTCCCAGGAGGCGTGGCTGCCGGCGAAGCGCGCGAGGTGCGCCGGCACGCCGTACCGCAGGAGCAGGTCGCGGCCCGCCTCCTCGTGCGCGTGGCCGGGCCCGGACAGCTCCTCGACGTGCACGACCTTGCCGATGTCGTGCGTCGCGGCGCCGAACAGCACCGCCGTGGTGTCGAAATCCAGGTCCGGCCGGCTGCGGCCGAGGGCGTCCGTGAGCGACCACGCCACGTCGTGCACGATCCGCAGGTGTGCGCCCAGCCGCGGCGGGGCGGCCAGCGCACGCAGCAGCTCGGCGGCCGGCCCGGGCAGCGGGCGCAGCGACGACTCGGTCAGGGCGAGATCAAGCAACCGGGATGCCACGGCGCAAGGCTAGCCACGGCTGAAAAGTCCGGCCTGTCGGTGTTACCGTGCCAGGACTTGACGCCGATCCAGCCGCGGGAGGATGCATGCGGGCGAGCGCCGACGGCGCCCAGCCGGAGCGGTTGCGGGCGGCGTTCGAGCGCGGCGGCGAGATGGGCGGCCGCATGCTCGAGCTGGACTGGGCGTCGACGCCGCTCGGCGAGCCGGCCGGCTGGCCCCCCGAGCTGGCCGACGCCGTCTGCCGGATGCTCGCCTCCAAGGCGCAGATCGTGCTCTTCTGGGGCCCGGAGTACTGCGGGCTCTACAACGACGCCTATCTGCCCACCATGGGCAGCAAGCATCCCGGCCACCTGGGCCGCCCGGGGCGGGAGATGTGGGCCGAGACCTGGTCGCTGCTGCAGGAGCTCTTCCACGACGTGGTGGCCCGCGACGAGTCGTTCTACGCCGCCGACCACCCGTTCATGCTCGAGCGCTACGGCTTCCTCGAGGAGACGTACTTCGACGTCTCCTACGACCCGATCCGGCTCGCCGACGGCAGCGTCGGCGGCGTCTTCTGCATCGTCAGCGACACCACTCGCCGGGTGCTGGCCGACCGGCGCGTGCGTACGCTCAGCGCACTCGGCTCCCGCCTGGCCGACTCGCCCGACCAGGCCGCGCTGGGCACCCAGGTCGCGCAGGTACTCGGCGAGAACGAGGCGGACGTGCCGTTCGCCGCCCTCTACCTCGACGATCCCGGCGACGGCGGCGAGCTGACCCTGGCCGGGGTCTGCGGCCTGCCACCGACCGCGGCCTGGCCGATCGGTGCCGAGGCACGGCGGGTCGTCGAGGCGGTCATGCGCTCACACCAGCCGGGCACCCTGCCGGTCGCCGCCGCGGCCGACCCGCCGCCCGCGTCCGCCGCGCCGCAGGCGCTCGTGCTGCCGGTCGGCGCCGGAACCAGCGACGTCGGGGCGCTGGTCGTCGGCGTCAGCCGCTACCTGGCGATGGACCGCGGCTACCGGGACTTCCTCGACCTGGCCACCGCACAGATCTCCCGCGCGGTCGCCAACCTGCGTGCGTACGAGCAGGAACGCCGGCGGGCCGCGGAGCTGGCCGCCCTGGACGCGGCGAAGACGAACTTCTTCTCGAACGTGAGCCACGAGTTCCGCACGCCGTTGACCCTGATCCTCGGCCCGCTCGAGGAGCTGCTCGCCGGCACCGGCCTCACCGAGGACCAGCGGGAGCGCCTGCTGCCGATGCAGCGCAACGGCCTGCGGCTGCTCAAGCTGGTCAACACCGTGCTCGACTTCTCCCGGCTGGAGTCCGGCCGGCTCCGGGCCGCGTACCGGCCGACCGACCTGGCCGACTACACCGCCAGGCTGGCCAGCACGTTCCGCTCCGCGGCCGAGCGGGCCGGGCTGCGGCTCGACGTCGACTGCCCGCCGCTGCCCGAGCCGGTGTACGTCGATCGCGAGATGTGGGAGAAGATCGTCTTCAACCTGCTCTCGAACGCGGTGAAGTTCACGCCCGCCGGCGTCATCTCGGTCCGCCTCGCCGTGCGCGACGGCCACGCCGTGCTCGACGTCACCGACACCGGCGTCGGCATCTCCGCCGCCGAGCAGCGGCTGCTGTTCGACCGCTTCCACCGGGTCACCGGCGCCTGGTCGCGCAGCCACGAGGGCACGGGCATCGGCCTGGCCCTGGTCCGCGAGCTGGCCGAGCTGCACGACGGCACCGCGACCGCGCGCAGCGAGCCGGGCGTCGGCAGCACCTTCACGGTCACGATCCCGCTCGGGACGGCGCACCTGCCCGCCGACCGGGTCATCGACGAGCGCACCACGGCCGTGCCGGACGAGCAGGCCCGCCTCTACGTCGAGGAGGCGCACTGGTGGCTGGACGAGACGCCGCCCGCGCCGGCCGTGCCGGGCGAGGTGCAGGACGCCCGCCGTGGCCGGGTGCTGCTCGTCGACGACAACGCCGACCTGCGTGATCACGTCGCCCGGCTGCTGCGGCCGCACTGGGACGTCACGGCCGCGGTGGACGGCGTCGACGCGCTGGAACGGACCCGGGCGGAGCACTTCGACCTGGTCCTGACGGACGTGATGATGCCGCGGCTGGACGGCTTCGGCCTGATCAAGGCGCTGCGGGCCAACGAGCGCACCCGGGACGTGCCGATCGTGGTGCTCTCCGCCCGGGCCGGCGAGGAATCCTCGGTGGAGGGTCTCTCGGCCGGCGCGGACGACTACCTGGTCAAGCCGTTCTCGGTGCGCGACTTGACCGCGCGGGTCCGGGCCAACCTCGAGCTGGGGCAGGCCCGTCGGCAGATCATCAGCCGGCTTCGCGGGCTGGTCGACGCGGCCGCGGCGGTCAACACGGTCCGCACGACGGCCGAGGTGCTCGACGTCGCGGCCCGGCACGTGCAGGCGATGACCTCGGCGGGTCGTGTGGTGGTCACCGCTCCGGGCGCCCGGGCCGAGGTGGACGGCGGTGCCGCCGCCGCGGACGCCGCGGTCGTCGTCCTGCCGCTGCCGGACACGTCCGGTGCGACGCTCGGCGAGCTGAGCGTCTGGTCCGGCGCGGACGGCCCGCCCGAGCCGGTGCTGCTGACCCAGCTCGCTCGCCTGGTCGGCCTGCGGCTGGAGAACGCCCGGCTCTACGAGGCGGAGCACCGCATCGCCAGCACCCTGCAGCACAGCCTGCTGCCGCACTCGCTGCCGCGGGTGCCCGGCGCGATCGTGGGCAGCCGCTATCTGCCCGGCAGCTCCGAGGCCGAGGTCGGCGGCGACTGGTACGACGTCTTCCTGGCGCCGGACGACTCGCTCTTCCTGGTGATCGGGGACGTGGTCGGCAAGGGCGTGCAGGCCGCGGCCGGCATGGGCCAGCTCCGGAACGCGCTGCGGGCGTACATCCTGGAGGGTTTCGACTGCGGCGAGTCGCTGAGCCGGCTCAACCGGCTGGTGGACAACCTCGGCGGGCGCCAGTTCGCGACCGTCGTCTGCGTCCGCTTCGACCCGCGCACCCGGCGGCTGCACTACTCCTCGGCCGGGCACCCGTCGCCGATGGTCGCCGCGCCCGGCGAGGAGGGCGAGCTGCTCTACTCCAAGGCGCTCGGGCCGCCGATCGGTGCGCTCGGCGACGTCAGCTACCCCACCTGCGAGTCGGAGCTGGCGCCCGGGCAGCGGCTGCTGCTCTACACCGACGGCCTGATCGAGGACCGGCGCCGGGGCATCGACGCGGGCCTGGCGGAGCTGCGTACCGAGCTGGGCAAGCCGGCCGAGCACGTCGAGGACCTGCTGGACAGCCTGCTGGCCGGCGCCGCGCAGCAGACCCGCCGCGACGACATCGCGCTGCTGGTGCTGCAGGCCACCGAGCCGCGCGAGTTCGTGCTGCGGCTGCGCGCCGATCCGACCCGGCTGCGCGTGCTGCGGCACCGGCTCGAGGAGTTCCTGACCGCGAACGGCGTGCCCGAGAACGACGTCTTCGATCTGACCGTCGCGGTCTCGGAGGCGGCGGCGAACGCGATCGAGCACCCCGTCGATCCCGTCGAGCCGGTGATCACAGTGGAGGTGTCCGTCGGCGACGACGCGGTGACGGCGACCGTGCGGGACACCGGCAGCTGGCGCCCGGCCACCGCGGCCGGCTTCCGCGGGCGGGGGCTGGCGCTGATCGGCGCGCTGGCGGAGCTGTCGGTCGACCGCTCGGAGGGCGGCACGGCCGTGACCCTGCGGCGGCCGGTCAGCCGGGACTGACCGCTCGCCTCAGTCGCCCGTGCGCAGCCAGGGCTGGCCGGCCAGGCCGGAGATGTCGAGCACCCGGTGCACCTGCGGCGACGGGATCACCTCGAGGGCGCCCGGGTAGCGCTCCGCGAGCAGGATCAGCGCGTGGATCGCGGCGGAGTCGAAGAAGGTGACGGCGCGCAGGTCGAGGGTGACGCCGCCGGTGACGCCACCGGTCGCCGCCTGGAACATGGCGTCGGCCGTGGACATGTCGACCTCGCCACTGACCACGACGGTGGCCCGGGCGCCGTTCGTCGAGGTGCTGACCGAGAAGACCGTCTCGGCGCCATCTTGATCCACGCTGACACGATTACACAGCGGCCCAGGGGCGGCAACAACCGGTCATCGGGGGCGACCGAGCTGTTATCTGCGCCCCGCCGCGGGGGCGCCGGGTGCGGGCGGCGATAAAGTGGGCCGATGACCGTTCGCGCCCCTCTCGTGCCGGGAAAGCAGTCGCCGTGGCGGGCGGTGCCGCCGCAGATCACCCGCCCGGAGTACGTCGGGAAGAAGCGACCGGCGCAGTGGCGCGGCTCGCACGTGCAGACCCCCGAGATCATCGAGCGGATGCGCGTCGCCGGGCGGATCGCCGCGCAGGCGACCCAGCTCGCCGGTGAGCACTGCAAGCCGGGCGTGACGACCGACGAGATCGACAAGGTGGTGCACGAGTTCCTCTGCGACCACCGGGCGTACCCGTCGACGCTGGGCTACAAGGGCTTCCCCAAGTCGTGCTGCACCTCGCTCAACGAGGTCATCTGCCACGGCATCCCCGACTCGACGGTGCTCGAGGACGGCGACATCGTCAACGTCGACGTGACGGCGTACATCGACGGGGTGCACGGCGACACCGACGCGACCTTCTGCGTCGGCGACGTCAGCGAGGAGGCCCGGCTGCTGGTCGAGCGCACCCACGAGGCGATGATGCGCGGCATCCGGGCGGTCGCGCCCGGGCGGCAGATCAACGCGATCGGCCGGGTCATCGAGGCGTACGCGCGCCGCTTCGGCTACGGCGTGGTCCGCGACTTCACCGGCCACGGCATCGGCGAGACGTTCCACAGCGGGCTGTACATCCCGCACTACGACAACCCGCGGCTCGACGTGGTGATGGAGCCCGGCATGACCTTCACCATCGAACCGATGATCACCCTCGGCACCCACGAGTACGAGACCTGGGACGACGGCTGGACGGTCGTCACCAAGGATCGCAAGTGGACCGCGCAGTTCGAGCACACGCTGGTGGTCACGGAGGAGGGTTACGAGATCCTGACCCTGCCGTGACGGCGCCGGAGCACCACGCGGACGTCTCCGGCGGCTGGCTGCGCGCGGCCACCTTCGGCGCGATGGACGGCCTGGTCACCAACATCGCCCTGATCGCCGGCGTCGGCGGTGGCGGCGTCGGCCGGCAGGCGCTGGTCCTCACCGGCGTGGCCGGCCTGGTGGCCGGCGCGATCTCGATGGGCATCGGCGAGTACACCAGCGTCCGCACCCAGAACGACCAGGTCGCGGCGGAGCTGGACAAGGAGCGGCACGAGCTGCGGGTCAACCCGGACGGCGAGGCCGACGAGCTGGTCGGCATGTGGACCGCCCGAGGGCTGCCCGAGCCGCTCGCCCGCCAGGTGGCCGACGTCCTGAAGGCGAACCCGGAGCAGGCGCTGCGGGTGCACGCGCAGGAGGAGCTCGGTGTCGTCCCGGACGAGCTGCCGCGCCCGTTGACGGCCGCGACGTCCTCCTTCGGGTGCTTCGCGATCGGCGCCGTGGTGCCGCTGCTGCCGTACCTGCTGGGCTTCGACAGCCTGGCCGCCGCCCTGCTGGCCGGCGGCGCCGGCCTGTTCGCGGCCGGGGTCGTGTTCGCGCGCTTCACCGGCCGCGCCTGGTGGCGCGGCGGTCTCTGGCAGCTGATGCTCGGCGCCGCGGCGGCCGGCGCGACCTATGCGGTCGGTGCGCTGATCGGGGTCGGCGTCGCCTGACGCCCGGCGGGTGTCATTCGAAGAGGGCACCGAGCGGGCCGTCGACCGGGCGGCCCCGGGCGGTCAGCTCGTCGGCCTGGGTGTGCAGGACCGCGGCCAGCTCGGTGGCGTCCGCGCCGGCGAGGCCGGTGCGCTTGACCGCATCGGCCCGGTTGCGGAAGTACGTACGGCTGAGCAGGCCGGCGACCATGGCGGCGTGCAGCCGCGCCTCGGCCAGCAGGACCAGGGCGGCGTCGGTGTCGTACCACTCGGCCAGCCGCACCGCCCGGGCGTGCGCGGCCGAGGCGACGCACCAGTTGCGCCGGGCGAGCCCGGAGAACTCGGCCGGCCGGGTCTCGGCGAGCCGGGCCAGGTGCGCGTCGCGCTGGGCGCCGAACCAGCCGCGCGGGTCGTGCAGGCCGCGGGTGGTCAGGTAGCGGTCCGCCTCCAGCGGCCAGCGCGGGGTCAGCTCGGTGGCCCGGCGCATGCCGTCGTCGGCGCTGCCGACGCTGAGCTCGACCAGGATGCCGTCGACCCGGCGCAGGGTGGCGTGCGGCCCGGCGTTCGGCTTGTACGTCACGACCTGCAGATTGAGGTCGCTGCTGTCGGAATCGTCGCCGTGCGCCATCGATCCGTGCACGCCGATGGCGCGCACGTCGGCCGACCAGCGGCGCAGTATCACGTCACGGAGCCGGATGGCCAGGTGCCAGCGGGGGTTGGCCAGGTCGTACTCGTCCTGCGACACTGCGTCATTCTCGGGCAAGAACCCGAAGTGTGAAAGCTTCTCAGGCCTTTCCCGGCCAGGCCATCGTCGCCGGCGTGACCTCGGCGAGGCGCCGCCACCGGGTGGCGCGGACCGCGGAATCGATCAATGCGTTCAGCGCGGCCGCCCGGTCGGCGCCCTCGCTGGCCGGCAGCACCGCGCGCCACGCCTGCGCGACGCCGTCCTCGACCTGGATGGCCAGCTTCAGCGCGGCGGCCCGGTCGGTGACCTCGAACGGCAGCTCGTAGCCGGCGGGCGCGGGCGCGGCGCTGGCCTTCAACGCCGACATGCGGCTGATCAGCGCGTCCCGCCGGGCCCGGTGCGCCGCCTCGGCCGCGCGGGCCTCGGCCAGGTCACCCTCGCCGGTCAGCTGCACCCCGACCATCCCGTACGCGTAGATCGCCGCCTCCTCCGCCGCCAGCGCGGCCGACAGCTGTTCAGTCATCGCAGCGCCTCCGCGTGCGTAGCGCGGGCGGCGGCGATCGAGCCGGTGAGGCCGGCGCGGTCGGCCGGTGCGGTCCGGCAGGCCGTCGACGCGGTCTTAAGCGCCGCCAGCTCGGCCTTGCGCAGGGTCGCCACCGAGTCGGCCGCGTCGCCACCCGCCGCCGGCGCGCTCGACGCCGGCGCGCCCGAGGGCAGCGTCACGCCGATCACCCGGGCCAGCTCGGCGGCGTGTGTCCGGTGGTCCTCGGCCAGCGGCTGCAGCCGCTTGGCGAGCCCGGGCTCGGCCAGCACCGCCCGGTCGTAGGCCGCCGCGAGCTGAAGCGCCTCGTCCAGCACCGGCTGCAGCGCGTCGGGCGGCGGGACGGGCTCCGGGTCGTTCCCGAGGAGCCCGCAGCCGGTCAGCGTCGTAGCGCTCAGTGCCGTGCCGGCCGCCAGGCGGATCAGCTGACGTCTTTTCACGCGGTAAGTCAACACCATCGCGGCCACGGCCCGGCGCCCACGCCGCTGACCTGCGCATGGCGCGGATTCGGTGCGGCGGCGGCCGGGCGGAGCCAGCGGCGCGTTACGCTCTGCGTCAGCCGCCGGGGATTTCGCCCCGGTGGCATCCCGGTGTTCCCGGCGATCGGCGTGCGGAGCCCTCTCCGCCCGCCGAATTCGAGCAGAAGGGTTGGGCCCGATGACGCAGCGTGATCGCGGCGGTGCCCGGGCGGCCAACCGTCGCAGTGGCGGCCGTGGCCGCGATGCCGTTGCGGAGCAGCGGACCCCCGCCGCGCCGCGCATCGACCTGGCGGCCGCGGGTTCCCGCGTGCGCGCGGTGATCGAGCCGGTCGTCGCCGCCGCGGGTTTCGACCTCGAGGACGTCAGCCTGTCCCGCGCGGGCCGGCGGCACGTGGTCCGCGTCCTGGTCGACGCCGACGGCGGCATCGGCCTGGACGACGTGGCCACGGTGTCCCGGGGGATCTCCCAGGCGCTCGACGCGGCCGAGGAGGCCGGCGGCGAGGTGCTGGCCGGCGAGTACCAGCTGGAGGTCGGCTCGCCCGGCGTCGATCGGCCGCTGACCCAGCCCCGGCACTGGCGCCGCAACGTGACCCGGCTGGTGACGGTCACCGTCGCGGGCAAGTCGCTGACCGGGCGCGTGACGGCCGCCGACGAGACCGGCGTAGTGCTGGACGTCGACGGCAAGACCAGCGAGATCCCGTTCGCCGACCTCGGGCCCGGCCGGGTACAGATCGAGTTCAAGCGGCTGGACGAGGCCGTCTTCCCGGACGAGGAAGAGCCGGATGACGACGAGCCCGGTGACGAAGATGAAGATGAAGACGACGACGAGAATGGGGAGGGCGAGGAGAGATGAACATCGACCTCGCGGCGCTGCGCGCCCTGGAGCGCGAGCGGGAGATCCCGTTCGAGACGATCCTCGCGGCGATCGAGACAGCGCTGCTGACCGCGTACCGGCACACGGACGGGGCCGAGGGCCACGCCCGGGTGGAGATCGACCGCAAGAACGGCGCCGCCCAGGTCTTCGCGCAGGAGCTGGACGCCGACGGCACGGTCGTGCGTGAGTGGGACGACACACCGCACGACTTCGGCCGCATCGCCGCGATGACCGCCAAGCAGGTCATCTTGCAGCGGCTGCGCGAGGCCACCGACGAGGTCCACTTCGGCGAGTACGCGGGCCGGGACGGTGACCTGGTCACCGGCATCGTGCAGGCCGACGCGGCCCGCGCCGAGAAGGGCATCGTCATCGTCGACCTGGGCAAGCTCGAGGCGGTCCTGCCGCAGGCCGAGCAGGTGCCGGGCGAGACGTACGAGCACGGTGCCCGGATCCGCTGTGTGGTGGTTCACGTCGCGAAGGGTTTCCGCGGACCGCAGATCACCCTGTCGCGCACCCACCCGGCGCTGGTGAAGAAGCTCTTCGCCCTCGAGGTTCCGGAGATCGCCGACGGCACGGTGGAGATCGCCGCGATCGCACGTGAGGCAGGTCACCGTACGAAGATCGCGGTGCATTCGCGGGTGAGCGGCGTCAACGCCAAGGGCGCCTGCATCGGGCCGATGGGCCAGCGCGTCCGGGCCGTCATGAGCGAGTTGCACGGTGAGAAGATCGACATCATCGACTACTCGGAGAACCCGGCGCACTTCGTCGGCAACGCCCTCTCGCCGGCCAAGGCGCTGCGGGTGGAGGTGGTCGACGCGGCCACGCGGACCGCCCGGGTGACCGTTCCGGACTTCCAGCTCTCCCTGGCGATCGGCCGGGAGGGGCAGAACGCCCGGCTGGCCGCGCGGCTGACCGGCTGGCGCATCGACATCCGCCCGGACAACGACCCGGACCCGGCCGTGGAGCGCGATGCCGCAGAGACCGGAAGCTGACCGGATACGCGAGCGTCCGGTACGGGGGGTAGACTTTCGGGTGGCCGGTCCGACACGAACCTGTGTTGGGTGTCGCTCACGCGTGCCGGCCTCCGATTTACTGCGGTTCGTCGCGGTCGGGGCGGAGGGTCACCTCCGGCTCCAGCCCGATCCGAACCGCCGACTGCCGGGTCGGGGAGCGCATCTGCATCCTGATCCGGCCTGCTTCGCGCAGGCGGAGCGGCGCCGTGCCTTCGGGCGCGCGCTGCGACTCACCGGTGTTGCTGACACCGGATTGCTTGCCGAACACATCCGCGCGGTCTCCATTCCGTGTGGAACAACCGATGATGGAGCGGTAAGTGCCCCATCCATGTCCAGCAAGGTAGGACGACCCAGATGAGCACACGATGAAGTCCCTGAAATGACCAGGCTTCTAGTGCACGAGTGAGGTCGGCGGGCGCTGCTCGCACGACCTCGAAGTGAGGAGTGCAGTGCCAGGCAAGGCCCGCGTTCACGAGCTCGCCAAAGAGCTCGGGGTCGACAGCAAGACCGTTCTCGCCAAGCTCAAAGAGATGGGCGAGTTCGTCAAATCCGCATCCAGCACGGTCGAGGCCCCGGTGGCCCGGCGGCTCCGTGGTGCCCTCGACGCGCAGGGCGGTGGCGCCCCGGCGGCACCCGCAGCTGCCGCGCCGAGTGCCCCGAGCGCGCCCAGCGCCCCCCGGGCCACCCCATCGACCGCGCGGCCGCAGCCGCCGCGCCGGCCCGCCGCCGCCCCGGCCGAGGGGGCGCCCACCAGCGCACCCACGTCCCCGGCGCCGTCACCCGGCTCGATGGTTCGGCCCAAGCCGCCGGTACCCGGCCGTCCGGGCCCCACGCCCGGTCCGGTCGCCAAGCCGGCGAGTGCCCATGACATCGAGGTGGCGGCCGCAGAGGCGCGCGCCTCGGCGCTGAAGGCCGAGCAGGAGGCCGCCGTCAAGGCGGCACAGGCCGCACGCCAGCGCGACACCGAGCGCCGGGCGCAGCAGCCTCCGGCCGACGGGACCTCCCGTCCGCGGCCCCCGGGCCCGGGCACGGTTCCGCCGCGTCCCGGTTCGCCCGCGGCAACGCGTCCCGGAACCCCGGGCGCGCCCACGACCGGCCGGCCCGGACCGGGTGGCGCGCCGCGCCCGCCGGCCCGTAGCCCCGGCAACAACCCGTTCGGCGTCTCCGGTGGCGCGCAGCGTCCGACCCCGTCGGCGATGCCCCGGCCCAACCAGCCCGGCATGCCGCCGCGGCCGAGCCCTGCCTCGATGCCGCCGCGTCCCAGCCCCGCGTCCATGCCCGCACAGCGCCCCGCCGGTCCCGGCGGCGGTCGTGGCGGCCCCGGCGGCGGCGCAGGCCGTCCCGGCGGTCCCGGTGGCGGTCGTGGCGGTCCCGGTGGCGCCGGTGGCGGTTTCCGCCCCGGTGGCGCGGGTGGCGCCGGCGGTGGCGGCGGTTACCGTGGCGGTCCCGGTGGCGGTGGCGCCGGCGGTGGCGGCGGTTACCGCGGTGGCCCCGGCGGCGGTGGCGGCGGCGCCGGTGGCGGCTTCCGCCCCGGTGGCGGCGGCCCGGTCGGTGCCGGTGCTCCCGGTCGTCCGGGTGGCGGCGGTCGCGGTCGCGGCGGCGGTGCGGCGGGTGCCTTCGGGCGTCCCGGCGGCCGGCCGACGCGTGGCCGCAAGTCGAAGAAGCAGCGGCGTCAGGAGTTCGACAACCTGTCGGCTCCGCAGATGTCGTCGGGTGCGCCCCGCGGCCAGGGCCAGGAGGTCCGGCTGTCGCGTGGTGCGTCCCTCTCCGACTTCGCCGACAAGATCAACGCCAACCCGGGTTCGCTGGTCCAGGAGATGTTCAACCTGGGCGAGATGGTGACGGCGACGCAGTCGTGCTCCGACGACACGCTGCTGCTGCTCGGCGAGCACCTGGGCTTCGACGTGCAGATCGTCAGCCCCGAGGACGAGGACCGCGAGCTCCTGTCGCGGTTCAACATCGACCTCGACGCCGAGATCGCCGAGGACCGCCTCGTCACCCGTCCGCCGGTCGTGACCGTCATGGGTCACGTCGACCACGGTAAGACGAAGCTGCTCGACGCGATCCGCAAGACCAACGTGGTCGCCGGCGAGGCGGGTGGCATCACCCAGCACATCGGCGCCTACCAGGTCACCGTCCCGCACCAGGGCGAGGATCGGGCGATCACCTTCATCGACACCCCGGGCCACGAGGCGTTCACCGCCATGCGTGCCCGTGGTGCCCAGGTGACGGACATCGTGATCCTCGTGGTCGCGGCCGACGACGGCGTCATGCCGCAGACGGTCGAGGCGCTCAACCACGCCAAGGCGGCCGACGTGCCGATCGTGGTCGCGGTCAACAAGGTGGACAAGCCGGACGCCAACCCGGACAAGGTCCGCCAGCAGCTGACCGACTACGGCCTGCTCGCCGAGGAGTACGGCGGCGACACGATGTTCGTGAACGTGGCCGCCAAGCCCGGTATCGGCATCGAGGACCTGCTCGGCGCCGTGCTGCTGACCGCCGACGCGTCGCTGGAGCTCACCGCTCCGATCGACGGGCCGGCACAGGGCGTCGCGGTCGAGGCCCACCTCGACAAGGGCCGGGGCGCGGTTGCCACGGTTCTGGTCCAGAAGGGCACGCTGCGGGCCGGCGACTCGATCGTGGCGGGCGGCGCGCACGGCCGCGTCCGCGCCATGCTCGACGAGAACGGCAACCAGGTCAGCGAGGCGGGTCCGGCCCGTCCGGTCCTGGTCCTGGGCCTGACGTCGGTGCCTGGCGCCGGCGACACGTTCCTGGCGGCCGAGGACGACCGCACGGTCCGGCAGATCGCCGAGCAGCGGCAGGCACGCCGTCGCGCGGCGAGCTTCGCCAACTCGAAGGGCAAGGCAACCCTCGAGACGCTCATGGAGCAGCTCAAGGAGGGCGAGAAGACCTCGCTCACCCTGGTGCTCAAGGGCGACGGTTCGGGTTCGGTCGAGGCGCTCGAGGACGCGCTGTTCAAGATCGAGATTCCGGACGAGGTGCAGCTCAAGGTCATCCACCGCGGCGTCGGTGCGATCACCGAGAGCGACGTCAACCTGGCGTCGGCTTCCTCCGACCAGACCGCAACGATCATCGGCTTCAATGTCCGGGCCAGCAACAAGGTCAAGGAGATGGCCGACCGCGCCGGCGTGGAGATCCGCTACTACAGCGTGATCTACCAGGCCATCGAGGAGATCGAGGCGGCGCTCAAGGGCCTGCTCAAGCCGGAGTTCGAGGAGGTCGAGCTGGGCACCGCGGAGATCCGCGAGGTGTTCCGCTCGTCCAAGATCGGTCTCATCGCCGGCTGTCTGGTCCGCTCCGGTCTCATCCGCCGCAACGCCAAGGCGCGCATCCTGCGCGACGGCACCGTGGTGGCGGAAAACGTCACGATCAGCTCGCTGAAGCGGTTCAAGGACGACGCCACCGAGGTCCGCGAGGGCTTCGAGTGTGGTCTCACCCTGACCGGTTTCGGCACGCCGCAGGCCGGCGACGTGATCGAGACCTTCGAGATGCGTGAGAAGCCGCGGGCGTAACAAACCCCGGCTGACGGCCCCCGGCGCTACGGCGCCGGGGGCCGTTGTCTTTACTACTGGAATGTCTAGCTACGCCATGCTGCTCGCGCCCTCCGCCAACCGCGTGTACGCCGACCAGGCCGGCCGCCTCTCCCGGGCCGAGCTGGCCGCGTTCCGGCCGGTGCTCTCCGCGGACGTCACCGAGGTCGGCGCCGCGGCGATCGGCGGGGTGGAGTACCTGACCTTCGACGCCGACCTGCAGCCGCGCGACGTCGCCTACCTGTCGAACATGTCGGCGGCCTACGCCCTCTTCGAGCGCGTCGGCGACGACCTGCTGCGCCCGGTCGAGCTGACGCCGCTGGCCCGCTACGACAGCGACCTGATCACCATTCCGAAGTACGCCGGCAAGACCAACGAGCAGTTCACCAAGCTGCTGCTCAACCTCACGCTGCTGGCCTCGAGGTCCGCGTCGCGGATGCTCGACGGCCACCTCGTCGTCGGCGATCCGCTGGCGGGCCGCGGCACCACGCTCAACCAGGCCCTCATGTACGGCTACGACGCCGTCGGCGTGGAGATCGACGGCAAGGACGTCGAGGCGTACAAGCTGTTCCTGCAGACCTGGCTGAAGCGCAAGCGCCTCAAGCACACCGCCGAGCTGGTGCCGGTCCGCCGCCAGGGCCGCCGCGCCGCCCGCCGCCTGGAGATCACGATGGCGGCCAGCAAGGAGGATCACAAGGCCGGCGTGGTGCAGCGGCTGACGGTGCTCAACGCGGACACCACGGCGCTGGACGGCCTGATCCGGGCCAACACCGTCGACGTGCTGGTCGCGGACCTGCCGTACGGCGTCGCGCACGGCAGCTACGACGACGAGGGCGGGATGTCCCGCCGGCCGCTGGACCTGCTGGAGCGGGCCGTGCCGCAGTGGCTGGCGCTGCTGCGCCCCGGCGGCGCCATCGGGCTGTCCTGGAACCTGAAGGTGGCCAAGCGGGAGCTCGCCGAGGACATCCTGCTCGCCAACGGCCTCGAGCTCGTCGCCCACGAGGACCTGAGCCACCGGGTCGACCAGGGCATCGAGCGCGACGTCGTGGTGGCCCGGAAAAGCGGCTGACCTCGGCTGGCGGCGGGCGTACCCTGCTCGCTGATGTATACCGAAACCGCGCTCTTCGACCTGCTCCTGCCCGGTGACTCGCACTCGCTCAAGCAGAAGCGCTCCTATGTTCGACCGATCATCGCCATGCTGCGCCGGTACGAGGTCAGCGTCGCCGAGGTCGGCGCGCACGATCTGCACGGGCGGGCGCAGATCGGGGTCGCCGCCGTCGCCGCCGAGGCGCACCAGGCGCGTGCGGTGATCGACACCTGTGAGAACCAGGTGGCCGGGCGTCCGGAGATCGAACTCCTCTCCGTGAAGCGCCGGCTACACGGCGACGACGATTGATCCGGGCCGGTCGGGTGCGGGCGGCGACGGACGGCCGGGACGTTCGGTGCCGGGACGTCATGGGTAGGCTTCAGGCGTTGGGCGGGGTGGTTCGACCCGCAGGCAAGATTGTCGGAGGTGGGCGATATGTCGGATCCGGCCAAGACGCGTCGGCACGCGGAGCGAATCCGCGAGCTGGTGGCATCGCTGGTGCGCGAGATCAAGGATCCCCGGCTCGGTATGGTGACGATCACCGACGCCCGGATCACGGGCGACCTCCGCGACGCGCACGTGTACTACACCGTGCTCGGTGACCAGACCGAGCAGGCCGCCACCGCGGCGGCGCTGGAGAGCGCCAAGGGCATGCTCCGCACCCGGGTCGGCCACGCGCTGGGCCTGCGGCACTCGCCGAGCCTGACGTTCGTGCTGGACAACGTCCTGGACCACGCCAAGGAGATCGACGATCTGCTGGCCGCGGCGCGGCACCGGGACGAGGAGGTGCAGCGGCTCGCCGCCGGCAAGAAGTACGCCGGCGACCCGGACCCGTACAAGGTCGACGAGGAGGACCTCGAGGAGGCCGACGAGCGGGTCGGCGCCCGCGAGGATCAGGGGTGACCGAGGCGGTCGCCGCTTCGGTCAAGCCGACGGCCGCCGAATGGTCGGCGGCCGTCACGACGATCCGCGAGCTGGCCCCGACCGGTCGGGTCCTGCTGATCTGCCACGTCAACCCGGACGGCGACGCGCTGGGCAGCATGCTCGGCTTCGCGCTGGGGCTGCGCCGGCTCGGCGTGGCCCGGCTGCAGGCGACCTTCCCCGGTGAGTTCGAGATACCGGAGCCGTTCACCGCGCTGCCGGGCCTCGACCTGCTGGTGCCGGAGGCGCAGGCGTGGCCGGATCCCGACCTGGTGCTGGTCTTCGACGTGGCCGCCGAGTCCCGGCTCGGCGGGCTAGCCGACCGGCTGACGACGGCCCGGGCCACGGTCGTGCTCGACCACCACGCCTCGAACGCGGGCTTCGGCTCCGTCAACCTGGTCGACGCCGCCGCGGCCGCCACCTCCGTTGTCGTCGAGGAGCTGCTCGACCGCCTCGACGTGCCGCTGGACGTGGAGATCGCGGAGTGCCTGTACGTCGCCCTGGCGACCGACACCGGCTCGTTCCGCTTCGACATGACCACGCCGCAGGTGCACGAGATGGCCGCCCGGCTGATCGCGACCGGGCTGCGGCCGGGCGAGATCTCCCGGCGCATCTTCGACAGTCGGCCGTTCGGCGCGATGAAGCTCTTCGCCGACGTGCTGAGCCGCGCGCGGCTCGATCCGGCGGCGGCGGCCGGGCACGGCCTGGTGTGGACCTACGCGACGCTGGAGGACCTCGAGCGGCACGAACAGCGGCCGTATGTGCTGGACGCCCTCATCGACCCGGTCCGGTGCGTGGCCGAGGTCGACGTCTCCGTCGTGGTCAAGCAGCTGGGCGCCGGGGTCTGGGCGGTGTCGATGCGCAGCAAGGGCGCGGTCGACGTGAGCGCCGTCGCGGTCGCGCTGGGCGGCGGCGGGCACCGGCTGGCCGCGGGCTTCACGGGCCACGGCACGCCCGCCGAGATCGTGTCCGGCATTTGCGACAAACTGGACAATAGTCTCATTAAGTAGCTTTTCCCCCAAAAGGCCGACCCCGTGGGTCGGCCTTTTGTCATTCGTTCGTGTCCCGTACGGCGGGATGCTCATCGCAAAAAGCGGGACTGAACGATAGTTTGTTTGAACGGTGATTTGGTTTCTGCACGGGCGCTACCACCGCACGCCGCAGCTGCCTCGAGCCACCCGGGCGCATCCGCCCGGGGCGCGTCGCCTCGCTGCTCGTCCGGTGATCCCGGGCCGGCCTACCGCGACGCCCCGCTCGATCGATCAGTGGGTGCCGTGCACCCGTCCCGCCGTGGAAGGACCACGATCATGGCCGCCATGCCCAAGCCCAAGCCCCAGCCGTCCGACGACGCCCGTGAGCAGGCCCGCCGCGCGCTGCAGACGTCCATGGACACGCGCCAGTAGGTAAGTCTCCGAGCGTATTGCGCTCCTTACGGCTCGGCGGGCATCATGTGGAGTCATGAGCCCGGCCGCCGCTGTTGACGAGCGCACGCTGACGCGGCGGATCGCCGCCCTCGCCCTGCCGGCGCTGGTCGTGCTGGCCGCCGAGCCGCTGTATGTGCTGGTCGACACCGCGGTGGTCGGCCATCTCGGCCCCGTGCCGCTGGCCGCGGTCGCCGTCGGCGGCACCGTGATGTCGGTCGCCGTCTGGTTCGGCACGCTGATGGCCTACGGCACCACCGGCCGGGCCGCCCGTCGCTTCGGTGCGGGGGACCGGGCCGCCGCCGTCGCCGAGGGCGCGCAGGCCTCCTGGCTGGCCCTGGCCGTCGGCGTGCTGCTGGTACTGCTCGCGCAGCTCTTCGCGGACCCGCTCGCCCGGGCGCTGGCCGGCGATCCGGCGACCGCCGAGGCCGCCGCCGGCTGGCTGCGCATCGCGGCCCTCGGCGCGCCGGGCCTGCTGCTCGCGGCGGCCGGCAACGGCTGGATGCGCGGGGTGCAGGACACCCGGCGCCCGCTGATCTTCGTGCTCGGCGCGAACGTGCTCTCCGCCGTGCTCTGCCCGCTGCTGGTCTACACCGCCGGGTGGGGCCTGATCGGCTCGGCGGTCGCGAACGTGGTGGCGCAGTCGCTCTCCGGCGGCCTCTTCCTCTGGGCGCTGCTCCGCCAGCGTGCGCCGCTGCGGCCCAGCCCGGCGATCATCGTGCGCCAGCTGGTGCTGGGCCGGGACCTGCTGATCCGCGGTGCGGCGTTCCAGGCCTGCTGGCTGTCGGCCACGGCGGTGGCGGCCCGCTTCGGGGTCGCGGCGGTCGGCGCGCACCAGATCGGCCTTCAGCTCTGGTTCTTCTGTGCCCTGGCGCTGGACGCGGTGGCGATCGCGGCCCAGTCGCTGGTCGGCGCCGCGCTCGGCGCGGGCGACGGGTCCGGCGCCCGGGCGGTCGCCCGCCGGGTGACCTGGGTCGGCGCGGTGGCGGGCCTGGCCTTCGCCGCGCTGGCGGCGGCGGGTGCGGACGTGGTGCCAAGCCTGTTCACCGGCGACCCGGCGGTGCTGGCGCAGGCGGCGATCGTCTGGCCGTGGTTCGTCGGCATGCTGCCCTTCGCGGGAGTGGTCTACGCGCTGGACGGCGTGCTGATCGGCGCGGGCGACGTGGCGTTCCTGCGCACGATGACGCTGGCCGCGGCCCTGTTCGGCTTCCTCCCGGCGATCTGGCTGGCCTACGCGCTGGACCGAGGCCTGGCCGGCGTCTGGTTCGGCCTGGCACTGTTCATGCTGATCAGGCTCGTCTTCATCCTGATCCGCTGGCGCGGCTCCCGCTGGGCCGTCCTCGGCGCCACCCGCTGACCGTCCCGCGGCCTGGCCGTCCCGCCGTGGCGGGCCCGGGCGGGCGCGGGTCAGCGGCCCGGGCTGGGCGAGGTGAGTGCGCCGAGTGAGGCAGTGAAGGAGCCGAGCAGGCGGGCGAACGCCGCCCGGTCCTGGTCCGGCCAGTCGGCCATGGCGCGGGCGAAGACCGCCTGCCGGGACGCGTGCGCCCCGGCCAGGTGCGCGTGCGCCCGGGCCGTGAGGGCGAGCAGCGTCCGCCGGCCGTCCTGCTGATCCGCCTGCCGCACGATCAGGCCGTCCGCGACCGCGCGGGCCACCAGTCGGCTGGCCCGGGGCTGGTCGACGCCGAGCGCCGCGGCCACCTCGCCGACGGAACAGGGGCCGCCCGCCTCCTCGATCGCGTCCAGCACCCCGAAGACCGCGGAATCGCCGGCCGTGCCGACGCGGCTCAACGCCCGGCGGCTCTGGCTGCGGCGAATGGTGATCATGGCCCGCTCGATCTCCGCCAGCTCGTCCATGCATGTTATCTTACAACTACATGTAAAAAGACATCTAAAGGGGAGGTGGCGGGATGCGCCCGCTCGGATACTGGATCAAAGAGATCGACCGCCGCATCGAGGCCGACCTCGGCCGCCTGCTAGCCGAGGACGGCCTGACCCGGCGGCACTGGCAGGTCCTGCACACCATCGAGCAGGGACCGGCCACCCGGGCGGGGCTCGACGAGGCCCTGGCGCCGTTCGCGGACTCGGTGTGCCCGGAGGTCGACGATCTGATCGGCCGAGGCTGGGCGGCCGGCGCTGAGCCCGGGTCGCTGACCCTCACCGGGCCCGGCCGGGCCGCGCACGACCGGATCGCGCAGCGGGTGTACGCCGCCCGGGCCCGGGTGACCGACGGCCTCGCCGAGCAGGAGTACGTCACCCTGATCGGCCTGCTCGAGCGGGTGGCCGGCAACCTCGCCCCGGCCTGATCCCGCACCGGCCGGTCTGGTTGGGTGGTGCGTGTGAACGTCGACGGGCTCATCGTTGTGGACAAGCCGGCCGGGATGACCTCCCACGACGTCGTCGCGCGGGTGCGGCGGCTGGCCAGGACCCGGCGGGTCGGGCACGGCGGCACGCTCGACCCGATGGCCACCGGGGTGCTCATCATCGGCGTCAACCGGGCGACCCGGCTGCTCACGTACGTGATCGGTTCGAGCAAGAGCTACACCGCCACGATCCGGCTCGGGCAGTCGACCGTCACCGACGACGCCGAGGGCGACGTGACCGCGACCGTGCCGGCCGCCGGGGTCACCGACGACGGGATCCGGGCCGGTCTCGCCGCGCAGACGGGCGAGATCGATCAGGTACCCAGCGCGGTCAGCGCCATCAAGGTCAACGGGCAGCGGGCCTACAAGCGGGTCCGCGACGGCGAGGAGGTCGAGCTGGCCGCGCGCCGGGTCACCGTGTCGCGGCTCGACGTGCTCGACATCCGGCGGGCGGGCGACCTCGTCGACGTCGACATCGACGTGACCTGCTCGAGCGGCACCTACATCCGGGCCATCGCCCGGGACCTCGGCCGCGCGCTCGGCGTCGGCGGCCACCTCACCGCGCTGCGGCGTACGGCCGTGGGCGGCCTGTCGCTCGCCGAGGCGGCCACCCTGCCGGAGCTGGAGGAGCGCGCCCCCGACGTGATCGGCCTGCCCATGGCCGACGCGGCCCGGCGGGCCTTTCCGCAGCGCGCGGCGGACGCGGAGGAGGCTCGGGTGCTCAGCCACGGCGGCCCGCTCGAGCCGGTCGGCATCGAGGGGCCCTACGCGGTCTTCGACGCCGCCGGCGACGTGCTCGCCATCGTCTCGGAGCGAGACGGCAAGGCCCGCGCCGAGATCGTGCTCGCGCCCGCGTAGCGGCCGTCAGGTACGCCGGGACAGGTGTTCGGCGACCGTCGCCACCAGGTCCGCGGCCGCGTACGGCTTGTCCAGGAAGCCGTCGCACCCGGCCTGCAGCGCCGCCGCCCGGTCCTGCGGCAGCACGCTCGCGGTGACCGCGACCACCGTCGGCCGGGGGCGGCCCACCGCCACCGTGCCCGCCGCCAGCTCGCTGGCCAGGGTCAGCCCGTTGCCGTCCGGCAGGTTCATGTCGAGCAGGATCAGGTCGATGTCCTCGGCGCCGAGCTGTTCGCGCGCGGCGGCGATCGAGGACGCGTCGACCACCTCGGCGTCGCGGACCGCGGCGATCCCGGCCCGGGAGAGCACCGCCTTCACCAGGGTCCTGTTCAGCTCCTCGTCCTCGACCAGCAGGATGCGCGCATTCGCTGCCGTCACGGGATCTCCTCCTCGTCGTTCACGGCCTTCGCGGAGCCGCAGAGCAGCGGCGCCAGGGTCTCCCAACCGGCGCCGCCGGCCATCGCGGTCGCCACCACGCCACCGGCCATCGCCGTCGCGACCAGCGCGCCGGCGTCGCCCGGCGCGCGTACGCCGCCGGCCGCCGCGGTCAGCCCGAGCACCGGGGTGTGCCGGGTGGCGGGGTCCTGCTCGATGGCGGCCAGCAGGTTGAAGCCGTCCACCTCCGGCGACTGCATGTCGCAGACGATCAGGTCGAAGTGGCCCTCGCGGCTCAGCGCCAGCCCGTTGCGGCCGTCGGCGACCGCGACCACGTCGGCCCCGCCCGCGCGCAGGCCCTGCTCGATCGCCTGCCGCACCTCGTCGTCGTGGTCGACGACCAGCACCCGGGGCGTCGGCCGGTGCGCGGTCACCTTGGCCAGGGCGCCCAGCAGGGCGGCCTGGTCGACCGGCTTGACGAAGTAGTCGTGCGCGCCCAGCGCCAGCCCGGCCTGGCGCTCGTCGATGATGGTGGCGAAGAAGACCGGGATGGGCGCCAGCCGCGGATCCGCCTTGAGCCGGCGGATGACCTCGAAGCCGTCGATGCCCGGCAGGTGGACGTCGAGCACGATCGCGTCGGGCGGGTGTGCGCCGGCCGCGGTGAGCCCGGCCTCGCCGGTGCCGGCGACGTCGACGTGGTAGCCCGCGCCGACCAGCTGGGTGCTGAGCAGCTCCGCCGACTGCGGGTCGTCCTCGACCAGCAGCACCCGGGCGCCCGCGGCCGGCCCCTCCTCGAAGCTGAGGATCGCCGCGGCCGGCAGCCGTACGGTGAAGGCGCTGCCCTCGCCGGGCGCCGATTCCAGGGCGATCTCGCCGCCGTGCGCGGTGACCAGCCGCTTGGTCAACGCCAGCCCGAGGCCGGTGCCGGCGCGATGCCGTTCCGGGTCGCCGACCTGCTGAAACTCCTCGAAGACCCGGTGGTGGTCGGCCTGGTCGATGCCCACCCCGGTGTCGGCCACCGTGATGTCGACGAAGTCGTCGGCCGCCGCGGCCGCCGAGACGAAGATCGACCCGCCCTCCGGGGTGAATTTGATCGCGTTGGAGAGCAGGTTCTCCACGATCTGCCGGAAGCGGACCCGGTCGGCCAGCACGGTGACCTCGGGCAGCTTCGTGGTGACCGTCAGGCGCTTGGATTTGAGCAGCGGCGAGAGCCCGGTCAGCAGGTCGACGACCGCGGTGTCGACCCGCAGCGGCGCGAGCCGCAGGTCCAGCCGGCCCGCCTCGATCTTGGCGAGGTCCAGGATGTCGTTGATGAGGCCGAGCAGGTGCCGGCCGCTGCTGTGCACGTGCTCGATCCAGTCGGCCGGCACCCGGCGGCGGTCGCCGTCCGGCTCCTCGAGGCGCATGAGGTCGCTGAAGCCGATGATGGCGTTGAGCGGGGTGCGCAACTCGTGGCTCATGTTCGCCAGGAACAGGCTCTTCGCCTGGCTGGCCCGGGTGAGCGCCTCGACGGAGGCGCTCAGCTCGGCGGCCATGCGCCGGTGCGCCGACGTGACGGCCTGCCGCTCCGCGATGATGCCGGCCTGGCCGCCCAGCGCGGCCAGCAGCCGCAGGTCGTCGTCCCGGAACAGGCTGCGGTGCCGGTTGAAGAGCAGCACCGCGCCCTCGGCGTCCGGCGGCACCGGCATGCTCAGCACGGTCACGAAGTCGTCGCCGAGGTCGTCGCCGTAGTGGGCGACCAGCGCCGGACCGCCCTCCCGCAGCCGGGCCGGCTGCCCGTCGCGGACGAGCGCCGCGATCTCCTCGTAGGCGAGCTCGTAGGGTGCCGCGGTCGGCGGGCCGGAGTACGCGGCGGGCGCGAGCCGGCCGTCTGCGCACGGCATGAGCACCGTGACCGCGTCGGCGCCGGTCTGCACCAGCATGATCTCGGCGTAGGTCTGCCACACCTGCTCGGGCGACTCCACCGGCGTGCGCAGCAGGCGCTCGGTCACCGACTGGGCGGCCGAGGCGGAGAAGGCTCGGCGCAGCCAGCGCGGCGGCAGGAACGCGATCAGGTAGCCGGCGGCGCTGACCAGCGCGACCACCCGGCTCGCGGTCCGGAACCCGGAGTCGGCGCCGTCGAGCGAGCCGATGCCGAACAGCACGATCATCGCGCCGATGGCGAAGGTGGCGAAGGCGGCGATCATCAGCCGGGCCCGGTTCGCGCCGGAGCGGGTCCGCGCCTTGCCGAGGAGCAGCCAGCCGGCGACGATCTCGGCGGCGACGAAGCCGGTCATGGCCAGCGCCCAGGCCTCGGGCGGGCGCGGCCGGTCGGCGAACGCGAGCGGCGCGGCGGTGACGACGAAGGTGGCCAGCACGGTCAGGTGCAGCCACCAGGGCACCGTGCGCAGGCGGGCGGCCAGCCGGACCGTGAGGTACGGCTGGATCAGGAGGGCCAGCAGGGCGATCACGCCGAGCCAGTACGGCAGCATCCCGCCGATGACCCGCCGGATCACGTCGGTGACGAACAGCACCGCGAAGGGCGCGAAGACCAGGGTGACGTCGCGTTGCAGCGGGTCGCGGCGGCGGAGGTAGCCACTCAGGGCGCGCGCGAACAGCACGGCGAACATGAACTCGGCCGCGAGCAGGACTAGGGGACTCCAGTCGATGCTCATATCGGCATCAACTGTAGCGTTTCAGGCACCTTGGGTGACCGATACGCTTACCCGCGAGATCTGGGCCAGGGGAGGCGGCGGAATGCAGCGGTGGCGGGGCTACGAGGCGGTGCCGGGCGGATTCGGCCGGTCGGTGGTGACGATCGGCGTCTTCGACGGCGTGCACCGCGGCCACCAGGCGATCATCGGGCACGCCGTGAAGCGGGCCCGCGACCTCGGCCTGCACTCGGTCGTCGTGACCTTCGACCCGCACCCGGCCGAGGTCGTGCGGCCCGGCTCACACCCGGCCGTGCTGACCGAGCCGGTGCGCAAGGCCGAGCTGATCGAGCAGCTCGGCGTCGACGCGCTCTGCGTCGTCCCGTTCACCCCGGCGTTCTCCCAGCTCAGTGCCGAGGCCTTCGTGCACGACGTGCTGGTCGAGGCGCTGCACGCGGCCGTCGTGGTCGAGGGCGACAACTTCCGCTTCGGCCACCGGGCGGCCGGCGACCTGGCCATGCTCACCAGCCTCGGGCGTACCTTCGGCTTCACCGTCGAGGAGGCGCCCCTGGTGGCGCAGGACGGGCTGGTCTTCTCCTCCACGTACATCCGCAGCTGTGTCGACGCCGGGGACGTCGCGGCCGCGGCCGCCGCGCTCGGCCGGCCGCACCGCCTGGGCGGCGTCATCGTCCGGGGCGACCAGCGTGGCCGCGAGATCGGCTTTCCGACGGCCAACCTCATGTGCCACCGGTACGCGGCCATACCGTCCGACGGCGTCTACGCGGCGCGGCTGATCCGCGGCGGCCGGAACGGCGGCCCGCTGCCCGCCTCGGTCTCGGTCGGCACGAACCCGACGTTCTCCGGCCGCGAGCGCCGGGTCGAGGCATACGTCCTCGACTTCGCCGGCGACCTGTACGGCGAGCGCGTCAGCCTCGACTTCGTTGCCCACCTGCGGGAACAGCGGGTCTACCCGGGCATCGAGCCGCTGGTCGCGCAGATCCGCGAGGACGTCGAGCAGACGCGGAGCGTGCTCGCCCGACCCGAAATCTAAGCTGCTGATAAGCTTGCCGGGACGTCGGCACATCCGACGACCGGACTCGCCTGCCTGCCCGACGCCGCGGGCCGCGAGCTTGGCTCCGCGATGCGGGGCACCGAATTCACCGGCAACACAGAATCACGGAGAACATGGCGCTCGATCAAGAGACCAAGACCAAGATCATGACCGAGTACGCGACCGTCGAGGGCGACACCGGTTCGCCCGAGGTGCAGGTCGCGATGCTCACCAAGCGGATCGCCGACCTCACTGAGCACCTCAAGGCGCACAAGCACGACCACCACAGCCGTCGTGGTCTGCTGCTGCTGGTCGGCCGTCGCCGCCGCCTGCTCAACTACGTCCAGAAGAAGGACATCGCGCGCTACCGGACGCTGATCGAGCGTCTCGGCCTGCGCCGCTGATTTGACGGGGGAGTGGCCGCCTGGCCGCTCCCCCGAGTTACACCCACGGACCCGCGCGGCACCAGGCCACCGGCCCCGGTCCTCGGTAGTGGTTCCCGAGCCAGTCAATCTCGGGCACTTCGATCGAAGACCGGCCAGCCCCTTCCGCGCTGTGTGAACCGCCGGGTCCTCGACGAAGGAGTACCGCACCACATGACAGACCAGAAAGCTCTCGGCACCGAATCTCGCACCGCCGTCATCGACAACGGCTCGTTCGGCACGCGGGAGATCACGTTCTCCACCGGCAAGCTGGCCCGCCAGGCCGCCGGCTCGGTCATCGTCCAGCTGGGCGAGACCACAGTTCTCTCCGCGACCACGGCCGGCAAGCAGCCGAAGGAGCACTTCGACTTCTTCCCGCTGACCGTCGACGTCGAGGAGCGGATGTACGCCGTCGGCCGGATCCCCGGCTCGTTCTTCCGCCGCGAGGGCCGCCCGAGCGAGGACGCGATCCTCACCTGCCGCCTGATCGACCGGCCGCTGCGCCCGTCGTTCACCAAGGGCCTGCGCAACGAGGTCCAGGTCGTCGAGACCGTCCTCGCGCTCGACCCGCAGCACCCCTACGACGTCGTCGCCATGAACGGCGCCTCGATGTCGACCAAGCTCTCCGGCCTGCCGTTCAGCGGACCGGTCGGCTCGACGCGCGTCGCGCACGTCGAGGGCCAGTGGGTCAACTTCCCCACGCTGGAGGAGCTGGCCCGGGCCACCTTCGACATGATCGTCGCCGGCCGTACGCTGGCTGACGGTGAGGTCGCGATCATGATGGTCGAGGCCGAGGCCACCCCGCACGCGCTGACCCTGATCGCGTCCGGCGCGCCGAAGCCGACCGAAGAGGTCGTCGCCAGCGGCATCGAGGCCGCCAAGTCGGCCATCCGCGAGCTGTGCCGCGCGCAGAGCGAGCTGGCCGAGGTCGCCGCGAAGCCGGTGCAGGAGTTCCCGGTCTTCCTGGACTACCAGGACGACGTCTACGGCGCCGTCTCCGAGGCCGCCAAGGGCGAGCTGGCCGAGGCGCTGAAGATCGTCCTGAAGGCCGACCGCGAGGAGGCCCTGGACCGCATCAAGGCCAAGGTCGTCGAGGCCGTCGGCCCGCAGTTCGAGGGTCGCGAGAAGGAGATCAGCGCCGCGTTCCGCTCGGTCACCAAGTCCGAGGTGCGCAACCGCGTGCTCCGCGAGCAGGTCCGGATGGACGGGCGCGGCCCGCGTGACATCCGGCCGCTGTCCGCCGAGGTCGGCATCCTGCCCCGGGTGCACGGCTCGGCGCTGTTCGAGCGCGGCGAGACCCAGATCCTGGGCGTCACCACGCTGAACATGCTGCGGCTGGAGCAGTCGCTGGACACGCTGTCGCCGGACAAGTCCAAGCGCTACATGCACAACTACAACTTCCCGCCGTACTCGACCGGTGAGACCGGCCGGGTGGGTTCGCCGAAGCGCCGCGAGATCGGTCACGGCGCGCTGGCCGAGCGGGCCCTCGTGCCGGTGCTGCCGACGCGCGAGGAGTTCCCGTACGCGATCCGCCAGGTCTCCGAGGCCCTGAGCTCCAACGGCTCGACCTCGATGGGCTCGGTCTGCGCCTCGACGCTGGCCCTGCTCAGCGCCGGTGTGCCGCTGAAGGCGCACGTCGCCGGCATCGCCATGGGCCTCATCTCCGACGAGGTCGACGGCAAGACCGAGTACGTGACCCTGACCGACATCCTCGGAGCCGAGGACGCGTTCGGTGACATGGACTTCAAGGTCGCCGGTACCCCGGAGTTCGTCACCGCGCTGCAGCTCGACACCAAGCTCGACGGCATCCCGTCGGACGTGCTGGCCGCCGCCCTGCAGCAGGCGCACGAGGCCCGCGCGACCATCCTCGCCGTCATGGACCAGGCCATCAACAGCCCGGCCGAGATGTCCGAGTACGCGCCGCGGGTCACCAGCGTGAAGATCCCGGTCGACAAGATCGGCATGGTCATCGGCCCCAAGGGTCAGACGATCAACGCGATCCAGGACGAGACCGGCGCGGACATCTCGATCGAGGACGACGGCACGATCTACGTCGGCGCGACCAACGGCCCGGCGGCCGAGGCCGCGGTGGAGCGGATCAACGCCATCGCCAACCCGACGATGCCGAAGGCCGGCGACAAGTTCCTCGGCACGGTGGTGAAGACGGCCGCGTTCGGCGCGTTCATCTCGCTGCTGCCGGGCCGCGACGGCCTGCTGCACATCTCCAAGGTGGGCGACGGCAAGCGCGTCGACAAGGTCGAGGACTTCCTCAACGTCGGCGACAAGGTCGAGGTCCAGATCGCGGACATCGACAACCGCGGCAAGATCTACCTGGACAAGGTCCGCCCCGAGGGCGAGGAGGCCCCGGCCGCCCCGGCCGACGCCGCGGACAACGGCGGCCGCCCGGCGCGCGAGGACCGCGGTCCCCGTGGCGAGGGTGGCGGCGAGCCCCGCCGTCGCCGGCAGCGTCCCAGCGGCGACCGCAGCTGATTAACGTATGACAGCGAGTTCCCGCGGGCCGGCCGAGAGGCCGGCCCGCGTTGTCACCCGGACCCTGCAGGGCGGCGTGCGCCGCACCGTGCTGCCCAGCGGTCTGCGCATCCTCACCGAGTCGATCCCGACCACCCGTAGCGCCGCCCTCGGCGTCTGGGTCGGCGTCGGCTCGCGCGACGAGACCCCGGCGATGTCGGGCGCCTCGCACTTCCTCGAGCACCTGCTCTTCAAGGGCACCGAGAAGCGCACGGCCCTGCAGATCTCCGCGGAGATCGAGGCCGTCGGCGGCGAGACCAACGCCTTCACCACGAAGGAGTACACCTGCTTCTACGCGCGGGTGCTCGACGTCGACCTGCCGCTCGCCGTCGACGTGCTCTGCGACGCCGTCTCGTCCTCGATCCTCGATCCGGAGGACGTCGAGACCGAGCGCGGGGTGATCCTCGAAGAGATCGCCATGCACGACGACGAGCCCGGCGACGAGGTGCACGACCTCTTCACCGAGGCCGTCTTCGGCGCGGAGACCCCGCTGGGCCGGCTGATCTCCGGTACGGCGGAGACCATCTCCCCGATGACCCGCACCCAGATCAACCGCTTCTACCGCGCCCGCTACAAGGCGCCGCAGATCGTCATCACCGCCGCGGGCAACCTGGACCACGCCCGCGTCGTCCGGCTGGTCCGGGCGGGACTGGCCGGCAGCCCGTTCACCGAAGGGCTGGCGGAGCCCGCGCCGAAGCGGGGCTCGGGCGGCGCGCCGAAGCCGCGGAAGCCGGCCACGGTGGTGCGGCACCGCGACACGGAGCAGGCGCACCTCGTGCTCGGCTGCCCGGGCATCAACCGGGGCGACGAGCGGCGCTTCGCGCTGGGCGTGCTCAACAACGTGCTCGGCGGCGGCATGTCGAGCCGGCTGTTCCAGGAGATCCGGGAGAAGCGCGGCCTGGCGTACTCGGTCTATTCGTACGGCAGCCAGTACGCCGACGCCGGCCTGTTCGCGGTCTACGCGGGCTGCGCCCCCGGCAAGTCCGAGGAGGTGCTGGCCCTGATCCGCGCCGAGCTGGCGGTGGTCGCGGCCGAGGGCATCACGGCCGACGAGCTGGCCCGCGGCAAGGGCATGGTGAAGGGCTCGTACGTGCTCGGCCTGGAGGACACCGGCTCGCGGATGAGCCGGCTGGCCAAGTCCGAGCTGCTGCACGGCGACCTGATGGGCGTCGACGAGTTGCTGGCCCGGGTCGACGAGGTCACCCTCGACGAGGTGAACCTGCTCGCGGCCGACCTGCTGAAGCGCCCGATGTCCCTCGCCGTCGTCGGTCCGTTCGACGAGTCCGCCTTCGCCAACCCTCGCTAACCTGGGACGCCGTGACCATCCTCAGCCCACCGCCCGTTCAGGAAACCGCAACGACGCCGACACCGCGCCGGCGCCGGATCATCGGCATGCTGATCTGGGCGGCGGCGTTCGCGGTCGGCACGTACTTCATCGGCGTGCCGACCAGCGACCCGCTGATCGCGTTCGGCTGGCTGTGGCTGGCCACCATCGCCTGGCGCAGCGACCTGCCGTGGCAGCGGCACCTGCTGTTCCTGCGCGACTGGCTGCCGATCTCGCTGCTGCTGGTCGTCTACAACGTCTCCCGCGGCTACGCCGACGACCTGTTCGCTCCGCACGTCACCGAGCTCATCCACGCCGATGAGTGGATGTTCGGCTGGTTCACCGGCGGCGAGGTGCCGACGGTCTGGCTGCAGCAGCACCTCTACCAGCCGAACGCGGTGCAGTGGTGGGAGGTGGTCGTCTCCCTGGTCTACGTCTCGCACTTCCTCGCGGTGCCGACCATCGGCGTGATCCTCTGGCTGCGGCACCGCGAGCAGTGGGGCCGCTTCATGCGGCGCTGGTTCACCCTCAGCGTGGCCGGGCTGATCACTTACTTCCTCTACCCGGCCGCGCCGCCGTGGTGGGCGAACAAGTACGGCTTCCTGCCCGAGCACGTCGAGCGCATCTCCACCAACGGATGGAACGCGATCGGGCTGCACAGCGCCGGCAACACCCTCAACGCCCTGCAGGTCGAGGCCTCCAATCCGGTCGCGGCCATGCCGTCGCTGCACACCGCGTACGCGCTGATGGCGGTGGTCTTCTTCCTGCCGATGGTCGCGAAGCGCTGGTGGCCGCTGCTGCTGGCATATCCGCTGGCCATGACGTTCACGCTGGTCTACTCCGGCGAGCACTACGTGATCGACGTGCTGGTCGGCTGGGCGTACGTCGGCGGGGTCTTCCTGGTCGTCGGATTCGCCGAGCGCTGGTGGCGGGCGAGGCACGCGGTCAGCGCCTCGGGCACCGGGCCGGTACGTTAAGTTGTCGGTCGTGACAGACGTAGAACCGATCCGCGTCGGCGTGCTCGGCGCCCGGGGCCGCATGGGCCTCGAGGTGTGCAAGGCCGTCGACGCCGCCCCCGACCTCGAGCTGGTGGCGATGGTCGACCAGGGCGACTGGCTGTTCAACGCCGCGGACGCGGGCGCGCAGGTGCTCGTCGACTTCACCACCCCCGACGTGGTCATGGACAACCTGCACTGGGCCGTCGACCAGGGCATCAGCGTGGTCGTCGGCACCAGCGGCTTCACCGAGCAGCGCCTCGACCGGGTCCGGTCCTGGCTGTCACACAAGCCCGGGGTCGGCGTGCTGATCGCCCCGAACTTCGGCATCGGCGCGGTGCTGATGATGCAGTTCGCGGCGAAGGCGGCCCGCTACTTCGAGTCGGTCGAGATCATCGAGCAGCACCACCCGCGCAAGCTGGACGCGCCGAGCGGCACCGCCACGCACACCGCGCGGCTGATCGCCGCGGCCCGGGCCGAGGCCGGCTGCGGCCCGATGCCGGACGCGACCGAGGACGAGGTCGCCGGTGCGCGCGGCGCGGAGATCGACGGCGTGCGGATCCACTCCGTTCGGGCCGCGGGCCTGGTCGCCCACCAGGAGGTGCTCTTCGGCACCCAGGGCGAGACGCTCACCATCCGGCACGACAGCCTGGATCGCGCGTCCTTCATGCCGGGCGTCCTGCTGGCCGTCCGCTCGATCGAGAAGCGCCCGGGACTCACGATCGGCCTCGACTCGCTGCTCGACTGATCCGCGCAGGGTCACGACGCCGTCAGTCCGGCCGGCAGGCCCTCGATCGAGGCGGATCCGTCGACGGTGACGGCGACCGGCCGTCCGGCGATCTCCAGGCCGTCGACCCGCAACGGCCCGAACGGCAGGCCGGCGAGCGGCCGCAGCCGCACGGTGCCGCCCGGCACGTCGGGCTCCAGGCCGATCGCCGTCCGCAGCATCAGCACCGCGGCCGCCGCCGACCAGGCCTGCGGCTGGCACGCGGTGGGATAGGGCTCCGGGCGATCCCGCGCCGAGCGCGGGTTGCCGCCGTGCAGCTCGGGCAGCCGGTGGCCGAACGCCTCCCCGGCCGCCAGCAGCCCGTCGATCAGCCGCGCAGCCTCGGCCGGGTAGCCCGCGCGGGCCAGCCCGTCCGCCACGATCGCGGTGTCGTGCGCCCAGACCGAACCGCAGTGGTACGACAGCGGGTCGAAGCCGCCGTCGTACGCGGACATCGTGCGCAGCCCGTACCCGCCGGACATCGGCTCGCCGCCCAGCGCGGCGGCGACCGCCCGCTCCTCGTCCGTGGTCAGCATTCCGGTGCCGAGCAGGTGGCCGATGTTGCTGGTCAGCGAGTCGACCGGCCGCTTGTCGCGGTCCAGGGCCAGCGCCGGGTGGCCGGCGGGAACCCAGAACCTGGCGCGGAACCGCTCCGCCAGCGCGGCGGCGTACCCGCGCCAGCCGTTGCCGCCGGGGCGCCCGAACGCGTCCAGCAGCGCGGCGCCGTCCAGGGCCGCGCGGTAGGCGTAGCCCTGCACCTCGGCCAGCGCGATGGGCGGCTCGGCGAGTCGGCCGTCGTGAAAACGGACCGCGTCGACGGAGTCCTTCCAGCCCTGGTTGGCCAGGCCGCGGCCGCTGACGTCGAGGTATTCCAGGAAGCCGTCGCCGTCCGGGTCGGCGTGCCGGGCCAGCCAGCCGAGCGCGGCCTCGAGGTGCGGCAGCAGGGCGCCGACCTCGCGCTCGGGCAGGCCCCAGCGCCAGGCGTCGTGCAGCAGGCTGATCCAGAGCGGGGTGGCGTCGACGGTGCCGTAGTAGGCCGCGGGCAGGCGCGGGCCGCCGCCGGAGAGGGCGGACTCCGGCCGGCGCAGCTCGTGCATGATCTTGCCGGGCGCCTCGCCGGTGACCGGGTCCACCCGGGTGCCCTGCCGGCGGGCGAGCACCCGCAGCGTCCCGGCGGCGAGGCGGGTGCCCAGCGGCAGCAGCATCCGGGCCGCCCAGATGCTGTCGCGGCCGAACAGGGTCAGGTACCACGGCGCGCCGGCGCCGAGGTAGACGTCGTCGCCGTCGGCCAGCCGCAGGGCGCGCAGGTCGTCGATCGAGCGGGCGAGGAGGCGGTCCAGGCGGCGGTCGCCGCAGCGCGCCACGGCGGCGGGCCGGTCCTGGGTACGGGCGGGTGCGTGCACGGCGGCGGTCGGGTCGTCCACCCGTACCGTGCAGGTCAGGGTCGTGTCCGCGCCCGGCTCGAGGGTGACCGCCCAGGCCAGCCGCCCGCGGTCGTCGGTGTCGGCCCGGTCGGCGGCGACCGTGACGGTGATGCCGTCGCGCCGGAAGAGCAGGGTGCCGTCCGCGGCGCGGCGGGCGGCCACCGGCGTGCCGCGGCCGCCGGCCCGGACCACCTCGATGGGCGCGAGGTCCACCGCGAGGTCGAGGGTGACCGCGATGCCGACCGGGTCCGGCGCGCCCGAGCCGAGGGTGATCGTTTCGGTGACCCGGCCCGCGGAGACCGCGCGGGTCCGCCGGATCCGGATGGCCGGGCCGGCCAGCGAGTCGAAGTGTGCGATGCCGGAACCCTCGTCCGCGTGGCCGATCGGCTCGGCCTCGCCGCCGTCCAGGCGCAGGACCGCCTCGGAGAGCACCCGCGCGTCGGCGTGGAAGACGCCCTGCGCGCCGCCCGCGGGGATCTGCCCGTCGGTGTCCGCCAGCGCGAAGGTCGGCGCGGCGAGCGTGACGACGAGGTCGAGCGTCGGCGGCTGGGCGCTGCTCACAGTCAGTCCGGCGGCGGCTGCTGCTGGTCGAGGGAGACGTGCAGGCGCAGTTGGGGGACCAGCATGTCGTCGACGTCGAGCGCGCGGGCGGCGCCGTCGGGCTCCCAGCCGGTCGAGCCGAGGAACTTGCGCATCACGTCGTCCGCGTCGTAAGCCCAGGCCACGGCGGCCTTGAAGCCGTCCTCGCGCCACAGGTCGACGGTGGCCGCGAGCAGCCGGCTGCCGTGCCCGCGCCGGCCCCAGCGCGGCTCGACCAGCAGGTCCGTGATCGCCGCGACGTCGTCGGCCAGCGCGGGTTCCTCGGGGGCCAGCGCCGCCTCGTCGGCCGGTCCGGCGGCCACGAAGCCGACCACATGGGACGCGCTCTCGCCCTGCTCGACCGCGATGAGGACCCGGTGCCGCGGCGAGGGCGCGGCGGTGATCGCCTCGGTCCAGCCCCGCGCCAGGTAGCCCTCGTCGAGATTGGCCAGCACGTGCGGCGGGAACATCCGCCGGTACGCGGTCCGCCAGGTCGAGAGCTGGATGCGGGCGATCTCTCCGGCGTCCTCGGGACGGGCCGGACGGACGAAGCCGAGTGCCATGCACGGCAGCCTACAGACGCGGACTTTGTCGGACCCCTGGGCTAGCGTGCTGGCCGTGGCAGTACCTGAGAGTCTCTCCGTCGCGCAGGCCCGGCGCGTCACGCTGGCCGCGCAGGGTTTCGCCGATCCCGCGCCGGGCGGCGCCACCGACATGCGCCACCTGCGCCGGGTGCTGCGCCGCCTGCACCTGATCCAGATGGACTCGGTCAACGTGCTGCAGCGGGCGCACTTCATGCCGCTCTACAGCCGGCTCGGGCCCTACCCGCCGGCGCTGCTCGACCGGGCCGCCTACCGCGATCCGCGCGCGCTGTTCGAGTTCTGGGGCCACGAGGCCTCGCTGATCAACGTCGAGCTCCAGCCGCTCTTCCGCTGGCGCATGCACAACGCGCGCACCTACGCGTGGGGCAGCATCCGGCGCATCATCGACGAGCAGCCCGACCTCGTCGCCTGGGTGCGCGACGAGGTGACCGACCGGGGCCCGCTGACCGCCGCCGAGATCGAGCACGACGTGCCCCGGAAAAAGGACAACTGGGGCTGGAACTGGTCGGCCGCCAAGGTCGCCCTCGAATACCTCTTCTACAGCGGCGAGGTGACCGCGGCCGACCGCACCACCTCGTTCGCCCGCCGCTACGACCTGACCGAGCGGGTGCTGCCCCGGCAGGTGATCGAGGCGCCGACCCCGGATCCGCGGGACGCGTTCCGGGCGCTGGTCGGGCTCGCGGCCCGCTCGCTCGGCGTCGCCGCCGAGCCGGAGCTGCGCGACTACTTCCGGCTGCCGGCCGCCGGCTTCAAGCAGGCCGTCGCCGAGCTGATCGAGGACCGGGTGCTGTTGCCGGTCACCGTGCGGGGCTGGAAGGGCCCGGCCTACCTGCACCACGAGGCGCGGCTGCCGCGCCGGGTGAGCGCCGCGACGCTGGTCAGCCCGTTCGACCCGCTGATCTGGGAGCGCGCCCGCACCGAGCGGCTCTTCGACATGAAGTACCGGATCGAGATCTACGTGCCGGCCGAGCAGCGGCTTTACGGCTACTACGTGCTCCCGTTCCTGCTCGGCGACGCCTTCGCCGCCCGGGTCGACCTCAAGGCCGACCGCAAGGCCGGCGTGCTGCGCATCCCGGCGGCCTGGATCGAGCCCGCCGCCGACCAGGAGGAGACGGCCACCGCGCTGGCGGCCGAGCTGCGCCGGCTGGCCGGCTGGCTGGGCCTCGACTCGATCGCGGCGCCGGACCGCGGCGACCTCGCGGGCCCGCTGACGGCCGCGCTGAAGGTTGCCTCCGCCGGTGTACCGTGACGGCCATGAGCAGCACGGTCACGGGCCACCCGCCGCACCCGCAGTTCGAGGAGCCGCAGCAGGACCGCGTGACCCGCTTCATCCAGCGCAGGTGGCGCGATTCGCCGGTCTGGGTCGCCCCGGCCGCGATGCTGGTCTGCATGGCCGGCGCGGTCGGCTACACGTTCGTCACCAGCCCCACCGAGGCGAACGCCGGCGCGGCACCCAGCTGCCTGCTCAAGTACGCGACGGGCTTCATCTGCCCGGGCTGCGGCGGGACCCGGGCCGCCTGGTACCTGCTTCATGGCGACGTCCCGGCGGCCGCCCGGCACCACGCGCTGTTCGTCTTCGCCGTCCCCTTCCTCCTCTACATGTACTTCGCCTGGGCCGGGCGCCGGCTCTTCGGCTGGAAGGTCCCGCAGCTCAGGCTCAGTCCCGGGGTGATCGGCACGTTCATCGCCGCCTGGGGCATATTCAGCCTCCTGCGCAACCTGCCCTGGGCGCCCTTCACCGCCTTCTACGTCTGAGCCCGGGGCGGCCGCACACCGGCGACGGGGTAAGCACTCCGGCCGTCCGATAAGTTGTCGGTATGACGCACGACCACCCGCGGCCCTTCGGCAGGCTGCTCTCGGCCATGGTGACCCCGTTCCACGCGGACGGCTCCCTCGACGTCGAGGGCGCGGCGAGGCTGGCAACCTGGCTGGTGGACGAGCAGGGTCACGACGCGCTGGTGATCAGCGGGACCGGCGGCGAGTCGCCGACCACGACCGACGCCGAGAAGGAGACCCTGCTCCGCGTCGTCGTCGAGGCCGTCGGCGACCGGGCCCGGATCGTCGCGGGGGTCGGCACCAACAACACCGCGCACACGGTCGAGCTGGCCCGCGCGGCCGAGAAGGCGGGCGCGCACGGCCTGCTGGTCGTGACGCCGTACTACAACAAGCCGCCGCAGGCGGGCCTGATCAGGCACTTCACGACCGTCGCCGACGCCGTCGGCCTGCCGGTCATGCTCTACGACATCCCACACCGCTCCGGCGTGCCGATCGCCACCGAGACGCTGGTCCGCCTCGCCGAGCACCCCAACATCGTCGCGGTGAAGGACGCCAAGGGCGACTTCGCCGGGAGCGCCGACGTGCTGCGGCGTACCGATCTCGCGTATTACTCGGGCGAGGACGCCGCCATCCTGCCGCTGCTGTCGATCGGCGCGGTCGGCGTGGTCGGCACCTCGACCCACTTCATCGGCCCGAGGACCAAGGCCATGATCGAGGCGTACGAGCGCGGGGACAACGCCGGGGCGCTCGCGCTGCACCGGCAGCTGCTGCCGCTGTTCACCGGCATCTTCCGGACACAGGGCACCATCCTCGTGAAGGCCGGCCTGCGCGCCCTCGGGCTGCCCGCCGGCCCCGTGCGCTCGCCGCTGGTCGACGCCACCGAGGCCGAAACGAACCAACTGCACGAGGACGCCGCCGCGGCGGGACAGCCCCTCGGCACCAATTAGAGAGGCCTCGCATTTGAGCCAGGCACACGTCGAACTGGAACCGCCACCCCCGCTGCCGGAGGGCGCCCTGCGCGTCACTCCGCTGGGAGGGCTCGGTGCCATCGGCCGCAACATGACCGTCTACGAGTACGACGGCAAGCTTCTCGTCATCGACTGCGGAGTGCTCTTCCCTGATGTGGAGCAGCCCGGCGTCGATCTGATCCTGCCCGACTTCACGCCGATCCGGGACCGGCTCGCCGACGTGCAGGCGATCGTGCTCACCCACGGGCACGAGGACCACATCGGCGCGGTGCCCTACCTGCTCGCGCTCAAGCCCGACATCCCGCTGGTCGGCTCCGAGTTCACCCTCGCGCTGGTCGAGGCGAAGCTGGCCGAGCGGCGGCTGGACCCGTACACGCTGACCGTCCGGGAGGGACAGGTCGAGCGGCTGGGCCCGTTCGAGTGCGAGTTCTTCGCGGTCAACCACTCCATCCCGGACGCGCTGGCCGTCGCCGTGCGCACCCCGGCGGGCCTGGTGCTGCACACCGGCGACTTCAAGATGGACCAGGTGCCGCTGGACGGGCGCATCACCGACCTGGCCGGCTTCGCCCGGCTCGGCGCCGAGGGCGTCGACCTGCTGCTCTCCGACTCGACCAATGCCGAGGTCCCCGGCTTCGTGACGCCCGAGCGCGACATCGGCCCGGTGATCGGCGGAATCTTCGCGAAGGCCCGCGGCCGGATCATCGTGGCCAGCTTCGCCTCGCACGTGCACCGAGTCCAGCAGGTGCTGGATGCGGCGTATGAGTACGAGCGCAAGGTGGCGCTGATCGGGCGCTCGATGGTGCGAAACATGGGCATCGCCCGCGATCTCGGCCTGCTGCGCATCCCGGACGGGCTGCTGGTCAGCCTCGACGAGGCCGCCTCGATGCCGCACGACGAGATCGTCTTCATGTCGACCGGTTCGCAGGGCGAGCCGATGAGCGCGCTCGGTCGCATGTCGACCGGCGACCACCGGCACATCACCATCGAGTCCGGCGACACCGTCGTGCTGGCCAGCTCGCTGGTGCCCGGCAACGAGACCTCGGTCTACCGGGTGATCAACCAGCTGGCCCGGGCGGGCGCGACGGTCGTGCACAAGGACACCGCCAAGGTGCACGTCTCCGGGCACGCCCCGGCCGGTGAGCTGCTCTACCTGCTCAACGTCGTGCGCCCGAGCAACCTGATGCCGGTGCACGGCGAGTGGCGGCACCTGCGGGCGCACGCACAGCTCGGCATCGAGTCCGGCGTCGCGCCGGACCGGGTGGTGCTCTGCGAGGACGGCGACGTCGTCGACCTCGTCGAGGGCCACGCCCGGCACGTGGGCCGGGTCAGGAACCGCTACGTGTACGTGGACGGCCTCGCCGTCGGCGACGTCAGCGAGTCGCTGCTCACCGAGCGGCGGATCCTGGGCGACGGCGGCTTCATCTCCGCCACCGTGGTGATCGACTCGGTGACCGGCAAGGTGGTCGGCGAGCCGAGCGTGTCGGCGAAGGGCTTCTCTGAGGACCCGGAGGCGTTCAACCCGGTCATCCCGCTGCTCACCGCGGCGCTGCACCGCTCGGCGGAGGACGGCATCACCGACACCCACCAGCTGCAACAGGTGGTGCGGCGCACGGTCGGGCGCTGGGTGAACGACGCGTACCGGCGGCGCCCGATGATCGTGCCTACCGTGGTCGAGGTGTAACCCGGAGGCATTGTTTTCTGTGAATACCGGATTTTTTGATCCGGCCGAGACCTCCCTGCGTATCTGAGGGCACGGTGCCGCCCCCACGGCACTCGATGCGAGGGGAGTTTCGGATGCAGCGGAGAACGGTCGTCGCGATCGCGGCGACGGTGACGGCAGCGGGCGCGGCGGTGGCATTCACCCTGCCGTCGATGGCGGGTACCAACACGCCGTCGCGCCGCTCCGCGCCGCAGGCGACCAACGCGGTAGCCCCACAGCTGCTCGCCGCGATGAAGCGGGACCTCGGTGTGAGCACCGAGGCGGCCGCGGCGCGGGTGCAGCGGGCCGCGTGGGCCAGCGGCGTCGCCGCCCAGCTGCGCAGCGCCGCCGGAGACGCTTACGGCGGCTCCTGGCTCGGCCGGGACGGCACCACGCTGAACATCGGCATCACCGACGCCGGCCTGGCCGGCCGGGTACGCGCGGCCGGTGCCGTGCCGCGCCTGGTCGAGCGCAGCGTGGCCGAGCTGGACCAGGCGAAGCAGGCGCTGGACGGCGAGGCCACCCGGGCCGACCGCGACCTGCCCGGCTGGTACGTCGACGTCGCGGCCAACAAGGTCGTGGTGCAGGCGCTGCCGGGCGACATCGACCACGCGCGCGAGCTCGCCGAGGACGCCGGCATCGCGCGCGACGCGGTGAAGGTCGTCGTCACCAAGCGGTCGCCGCGGACGCTCGCGGACGTCATCGGCGCCGAGCCGTACTTCGTCAACATCGGCGGCGGCCAGGCCCGCTGCTCCATCGGGTTCGCGGTCGAGGGCGGCTTCGTCACCGCCGGGCACTGCGGCGCCGAGGGCACCCAGACCACCGACCGGGAGAACCTGGACCAGGGCGAGGTCGTCGCGTCGGTCTTCCCCGGCACCGCCGACATGGGCGTGGTGCAGACCAACGCCGGCGTGACGCTGCAGCCGTTCGTCAACGACTTCGACGGCAACGCGCTGCCGGTCGGCGGCAGCACGGAGGCGCCGGTCGGCGCCGCGGTCTGCCGCTCCGGCTCCACCACCGGCACGTTCTGCGGCACGATCCTGGCGAAGAACCAGACGGTGAACTACCCGGAGGGCGCCGTCACCGGCCTGACCCGCACGGACGTCTGCGCCGAGGGCGGCGACTCCGGCGGCCCGTGGCTCTCGGGCGACCAGGCGCAGGGCGTGACCTCCGGCGGCTCGGGCGACTGCACCGTCGGCGGCGAGACGTTCTTCCAGCCGCTCACCGAGATCCTGGAGACGAACAACCTCACCCTGCTCACCACGGGCGGGGCCGCGGGTGCAGGTGCCGCCGCCGCCGCGCCGCCGGCCGAGGCCACCACGGCGCCGCCCGCCGAGGCGGACGAGCCGCCGGGCGACGACGACGCCGGTCAGCAGCAGCAGCGCGGCGGGCACCACCGCCGCGGCCACCACCGCGGCTGACGCGAAGACGTGCTGCCCGCGCGGGCCATCCTCCGTCCTGCGCGGGCAGCGCTGCGTCTCGAATACCGTTAGCCCGTGGGATACCGGGTACTGATCGCCGCCGCCGTGTGCGCGCACTTCGCGTTCCTGGCCTTCGGCATCTTCGGCGGCTTCCTCGCCTGGCGCCGGCCCCGGCTGATCTGGCTGCAGGCGATCTGCGCCGGCTGGCTGCTGGTGATCGTCGTCGCCGGGCTGACCTGCCCGCTGACCTGGCTCGAGGACCGTGGTCGGGAGGGCGCCGGCCTCGCGCCGCTCAACGGCGGGTTCCTGGACAACCACGCCGAGGGCGTCTTCTACCCGCACGGCTACGAGTGGGCGGCCCAGCTCGTGGTCGCCGTGATCGTCCTGTCCTCGTGGGCCGGGTTCCTACTGCTCCGGCGAAAGCGCCGCGACCGCGTCGGCTAGCTCGCAGCCGGTCGCGATCCCGCAGATCATCATCTGGTCGAGCTGCTCCGGCGTCACGCCGTGCTCCCAGTCGCCGGAGACCTCGCCGACCACCCGCACCGCGCCGTCGTCGGCCGTGTGCACGTACGCCTTGGGCCAGAGCTGGTCGTGGTTCCAGGCGTTGCAGAACGCGTACAGCCGGTGCACGTCGTCGGTGCTGAAGACGGTCCGGGTCAGCGTGCGGACCTGCAGCACCTCCTGGTCCCGGCCGAGCAGGAAGAAGTAGATCAGGCAGCCCTGCCAGTTGCCGCCGACGTCGCCGTCGTCGTCGATGAAGTGGGCGAACTCGCGGGCGTTCAACACCTCGACGATCATCTGCTGGCTGAGCGGCTTCGGCAGAACGGACATGGTCTTGATCCTATGACGAGGAAAAAGCGAAAGGTGGTCACGGTGCGGCGCGCGGGCTCGCGGGCGCGGCGCCGTTACGGTATGGGGCATGGCGGGCCGAACTCCTCCGGCGAGCCGGGGCCGCGCCGCGTCGACCACGCGCGGCGCCGCGACGACGCGTGCCCGCCAGCCCGCCCGGCAGCCGGCCCGCAAGGCCGCCCGCCGGCCCGCCGCCCGGCCCGCCGCGCGCACCCGGGCCAGGAGCGCGACCCGAGCCCGCCCCAGCGTCTCCGCGGTCCTGGTGGCCGGTCTCGGCCGCGGCGTCGGCACCCTCTGGATGGGCCTCGCGCACAGCGTCGGCTGGGTGGCCCGCGGCGTCGGCCGCCAGGCGGCGACGGCCAAGGAGATCGATCCCGAGCACCGCCGCGACGGTGCCGGACTGCTCATGCTCGGCCTCGCGATCCTCGTCGGCGTCGCGGTCTGGGCCGGCTCGGCGGGGCCGGTCGGCGCCCGCCTGGCCGACGCGGTGCGGCTCTTCTTCGGCGGCCTGTCCGTGCTGCTCCCGCTGCTGCTGCTCTACGGCGCGGTCCGCTTCATGCGCCGGTCCGCCGATCCGGAGCACCGGGGCCGGTCGGTGGTGGGCTGGACCGCCCTGGTCGTGTCGACCGCGAGCCTGCTGCACCTGGCCCAGCGCCCCGCCGACGACGTCGAGATGGACCGCTCCGGCGGGCTCATCGGCTACGGCGTCGGCGCGCTGCTGGAGCGCGCGGTGACCGCCTGGGTCGCCGTACCGTTGCTGATCCTGCTGTTGATCTTCGGTCTGCTGGTCATCACCGCGACGCCGATCAACCGGATCCCCGAGCGGCTCATGCTGCTGGTCGACGTGCTGCTCGGCCGCTCGGCCGAGCGTGCGCCGCTGCCCGAACTGGACCTGTCCGACCTGGACGACGCCGGCAGCGAGGAGGCGCCCAAGCGCCGCGCGCCGTCCCGCCGCCGCCAGGGCTCGCTCTCCGACATCGGCCTGGCACCGGAGCCCGCGGACGCCGAGGACCCCATCGTGCACGACACCGTCCTGGTGCCGCGCGGCAAGAAGGTGCCGGCCAGCCGCAAGACCCCCGAGCCTCCCGAGCACTCGCCGCTGCCGACCCGCGCCGAGCAGCTGGACATCTCCGCGGTCGAGGGCGACTACCGGCTGCCGCCGCCGAACCTGCTCGGCAAGGGCGCCGCGCCGAAGTCGCGCAGCAAGGCCAACGACGAGATCATGATGGCGCTGACCGGCGTCTTCGACCAGTTCAACCTGGACGCGGCGGTCACCGGCTTCACCCGCGGCCCGACGGTCACCCGCTACGAGGTCGAGGTCGGCCCGGGCGTCAAGGTCGAGCGGATCACCCAGCTCTCGCGCAACATCGCGTACGCGGTGAAGTCGCCGGACGTGCGCATCCTCAGCCCGATCCCGGGCAAGAGCGCGGTCGGCGTGGAGATCCCCAACACCGACCCGGAGAACGTGTCGCTCGGCGACGTGCTGCGCTCGCACGCCGCGACCGCCGACCACCACCCGATGCTGGTGGCGCTCGGCAAGGACATCGAGGGCCGCTACGTGGTGGCCAACCTCGCGAAGATGCCGCACATCCTGATCGCGGGCGCGACCGGCGCGGGCAAGAGCTCCTGCCTGAACTCGCTGCTGGTGTCGATCCTGACCCGGGCCACCCCGGACGAGGTGCGGCTGCTGCTGGTCGACCCGAAGCGGGTCGAGATGACCGCGTACGAGGGCATCCCGCACCTGGTCACCCCGATCGTGACCAACGCGAAGAAGGCCGCGGACGCGCTGGAGTGGGTCGTCCGCGAGATGGACATGCGCTACGACGACCTCGCCGCCAACGGGGTACGCCACGTCGACGACTTCAACCGCAAGGTCCGCAGCGGCGAGATCACCGCGCCGCCCGGCGTCGACCGGGTCATGAAGCCGTACCCCTACCTGCTGGTGATCGTGGACGAGCTGGCCGACCTGATGATGGTCGCGCCGCGCGACGTCGAGGACTCGGTCGTCCGCATCACCCAGCTGGCCCGCGCGGCGGGCATCCACCTGGTGCTGGCCACCCAGCGCCCGTCGGTCGACGTGGTGACCGGCCTGATCAAGGCCAACGTCCCGTCCCGCCTGGCGTTCGCGACGTCGTCGCTGGCGGACTCCCGGGTCATCCTCGACCAGCCGGGCGCGGAGAAGCTCCTGGGCCGGGGCGACGGTCTCTTCCTGCCCATGGGCGCCTCGAAGCCGGCGCGCTTCCAGGGCGCCTGGGTCGACGAAAAAGAGATCAACGACGTCGTCAAGTTCTGCAAGGACCAGCGCGAGCCGGAGTTCCGACCGGACGTCACCGCGCCGCCGGAGAACAAGAAGAAGCAGATCGACGAGGAGGTCGGCGACGACCTCGAGGTGCTCATCCAGGCGATCGAGCTGGTGGTCACCTCCCAGTTCGGCTCGACCTCGATGCTGCAGCGCAAGCTGCGGGTCGGCTTCGCCAAGGCGGGCCGGCTGATGGACCTGATGGAGAGCCGCGGCATCGTCGGCCCGTCCGAGGGCTCCAAGGCCCGCGACGTGCTGATCAAGCCGGACGAGTTGGAAGAGGCGCTGTCGTCGCTGCGGGTCGACTGACCGGGCGCAGGTCGCCCAGCAGGGCGTGGCCGGTGATCAGCAGGGCCGCCAGCATCATGGTGGCCAGCACCGGCAGCGGGACGAACGGCCCGTGCCCGGTGCCGATGAACAGGAACGGCAGGTACGACAGCAGCGACGCGGCCTGCACCAGCAGGGCGACCGGCCACAGCCGGGGCCGGTAGAACGCCAGCACGACGGTCATCACGTCGGCCAGGAAGAAGTACCGCTCGTGCATCCCCGGCAGCAGGAACGGGACGAGGATGACGAAGAACGTCGCGGCGGTCATGATCCGGGCGGCGTCCAGGCGGACCCGGGCGGCGATCAGCGTGTAGATCACCCCGACCACCAGGACCGCGGCGAAGACGTACCCGAGGGTCTTGAGAGTGTCCAGCCGCGTGTGCACCGGCAGGAACGCGTAGACGCTCGCGGCGTTCGAGGTCAGCGCCGGCACGTACGCGGCCTGCCGGGACGGGCTGTAGAGCGTGAGCAGTTCGACCGGGTCGCGGCCGGCGAGGACCGCCGGCAGATCGAGAACGACATAGACCAGGGGTACGGCCAGCAGCGTGCGCCAGCGCAGCGACCCGGCCAGCACCAGCAGGGCCGGCAGCGGGAAGATGAAGATCGCCTGTGGCTTGACCGAGAGCGCCACCGTGAACAGGGTCACGGCCACCCACGGGCGCTCGCGGAGCAGGTAGTAGACCCCGCCGAGCGCGAAGGCGGCCCACATCGCGTCGCACTGCCCGTACAGCGAGCTGTTGATCACCACGGTCGGCAGGAAGGCCAGCACCAGCGCCGCGAGCACCGGGATGCGCCAACCCGGCCGGCGCAGCGCCACGATCCGGTAGCCGAAGTACACCAGCAGGACGTCGAACAGGACCCAGGCCATCTTGATCTTCATGAGCGTCGAACCGGGCAGATAGGTCAGCAGCGCGAGGATGTAGAGAAACGGCGCGTTGTAGTTGCCGATCTCCTGGCTCAGCCCGGACCAGCCGCCGGCCGCGTCGAGCTTGCGGTACCAGATGAAGAAGATCCGCATGTCCGCGGTCATCTCGTGCCGGCCGACCCAGCGGATCGCCACCGCCAGCACGGCGAGCACGGCGATCAATATCCATTCGGGCTTTACCCGGCGCACGTTCGTTCCCCCATGTCGAGCCGAGCCCGGGACGCTACCGAGCCGGGGTGAACGCGGGCCGCCCTTCGGGTTACCGCGCGATGGCATACCGGCCGAGCGGGGGACAGGTCACCGTCGGTAGCCCGGTAACCTTTGCAGAGTGTCCACGACTCCCGCTCCGCGCCGCGTTGCGCTTCTGACCCTCGGGTGCGCCCGTAACGAGGTCGACTCCGAGGAGCTGGCCGCCCGGCTCGACGCCGGGGGCTGGCAGGTCAGCACCGACGCCGACGGCGCAGATGTGGTGCTTGTCAACACCTGTGGTTTCGTCGAGAAGGCCAAGCAGGACTCCATCGAGACGCTGCTGGCCGCCGCCGACACCGGGGCCAAGGTGGTCGCCGCCGGCTGCATGGCCGAGCGCTACGGCAAGGAGCTCGCCGAGAGCCTGCCGGAGGCGCAGGCCGTGCTCGGCTTCGACGACTACACCGACATCGCCGCCCGGCTCGACGGGGTGCTGGCGGGCGAGCGGTTCGACGCGCACACCCCGCGGGACCGGCGCGAGCTGCTGCCGCTGACCCCGGTCGCGCGACAGGCCGCCAAGGTCGTCGTGCCCGGCCACGCCACCGTCGACGAGCACACGCCCGCGCACCTGCGGCAGGTGCTGCGCCGCAGGCTCGACAGCGGCCCCGTGGCCAGCCTCAAGCTCGCCAGCGGCTGCGACCGGCGGTGCTCGTTCTGCGCCATCCCCGCCTTCCGGGGCGCGTTCGTCTCCCGGGACCCGCAGGAGCTGCTGGCCGAGGCCGAGTGGCTGGCCCGGTCCGGCGTCCGCGAGCTCGTCCTGGTCAGCGAGAACAGCACCTCCTACGGCAAGGACCTGGGCGACCCCCGCGCCCTGGAGAAGCTGCTGCCGCAGCTCGCCGCCGTCGACGGCATCGTGCGGGTGCGGGCCAGCTACCTGCAGCCGGCCGAGACGCGGCCCGGCCTGGTCGAGGTGATCGCCACCACGCCGGGCGTCGCCGCCTACTACGACCTCTCCTTCCAGCACTCCAGCGAGCCGGTGCTGCGCCGGATGCGGCGTTTCGGCTCCACCGACCGTTTCCTGGAGCTGCTCGCCTCCGCCCGCGAGCTCGCGCCCGAGGCCGGCGCCCGGAGCAACTTCATCGTCGGCTTCCCCGGCGAGACCCGCCAGGACGTCGACGAGCTGGTCCGGTTCCTGACCGACGCCCGGCTCGACGCCATCGGCGTCTTCGACTACAGCGACGAGGACGGCACCGAGGCCGCCGGCCTGACCGGCAAGGTGAGCGAGGACACCATCAAGCGGCGCTTCGGCCGGATCAGCGACCTCGCCGACGAGCTGTGCGCCCAGCGCGCGGAGGACCGGCTCGGCTCGATCGTCGAGGTGCTGGTCGACACCGTCGCCGGCGGCGAGATCGAGGGCCGGGCCGCGCACCAGGCGCCCGAGGTCGACGGCTCCACCACGCTGGTCGCCGGCGCCGACGGCGCCGACCTGGCCGCGCTGCGCCCCGGCGACTTCGTCCGGGCCCGGGTCACCGCCACCGAGGGCGTCGACCTGGTCGCCGTGCCGGTCGAGATGATCTCCGCCGCGGCCGCATCGTGACCGACGAGCCGGTACCGGTGGCCGCGCCGCGGCCGGTATCGCTCTACAACCCGGCCAACCTGCTGACGGCCGTCCGCATCGTGCTCGTCCCGTTCTTCGTGGTCTTTGTGATCATCTCCGAGATGACCGAGCCGGGCTGGCGGATGGCGGCGTGCCTGACCTTCTGCGTCGCCTCGGCAACCGACTTCGCCGACGGCTGGATCGCCCGGCGCTACGAGCTGGTGACCTCGTTCGGCAAGGTCGCCGACCCGATCGCGGACAAGACGCTCACCGGGAGCGCGCTGATTCTGCTGTCGGCGTACGACCAGCTGCCGTGGTGGGTGACCATCGTGATCCTGGTCCGCGAGTGGGGCGTCACCGCGCTGCGGTTCTGGGTCATCCGGTACGGGATCATCCCGGCCAGCCGCGGCGGCAAGCTGAAGACGGCGCTGCAGATCGCGGCGATCGCCTGGCTGCTGTGGCCGGTGCCCGATCCGTTCGACGCCATCGGCACCGCCCTCATGGTCGCCGCCCTTATCGTGACGGTGGTGACCGGCGCCGACTACGTGCTCCAGGCCGTACGCATGCGCCGGAGGGCCCGGCGCGAGGGGTGAGGAAGTTGGAGACGGCTGTGGCCGCCGCGGCGGTAGTGCACGCGCTGGTCGACCGGGGCGAGACCCTCGCCGTCGCCGAGTCGCTCACCGGCGGCCTGGTCGCGGCGACCATCGTCGAGATAGCCGGCGTGAGCAGGGTGTTCCGGGGCGGGCTGGTGGTGTACGCCACGGACCTCAAACACTCCCTCGCCGGGGTGCCGCAGGCGCTGCTCGCCGACCGTGGACCCGTCGACCCGGACGTCGCCCAGGCGCTCGCCGAGGGCGCGCGGACCCGCTGCGGCGCCGACTGGGGCCTGGCCACGACCGGCGTCGCCGGGCCCGAGCCGCAGGACGGCAAGCCGGTCGGGCTGGTCTACGTCGCCGTCGCGGGGCCGGGCCGCGCCGCCGTGCGGGAGCTGCGGCTGAGCGGGTCGCGCGACGACGTCCGCACCGAGACGGTGGTCTCCGTGCTCGGCCTGCTGGCCGAGGAGGTGCGCGGGCTGACACCCACGCATCAGTAGCCCCGGGGACCGACCCTGCTCCCCGGGTGGTCCCGGAATTCGGCGGGGCGGGATGTCGGTGTCGCCCGCAACGGGTACGGTTGCGGGAAGCCTCCGGCGGATGCCGGCGGCCCCGCCGCAGGAGGAGGTGCCATGGTCCTGCTACGCCGGGTTATCGGTGACGCACTTCGGGCGCGCCGGCAGGGTCAGCATCGCACGCTGCGTGAGGTGTCGACCGCCGCCAACGTCAGCCTCGGGTATCTCTCCGAAATCGAACGTGGCCAGAAGGAAGCGTCCAGCGAGCTGCTCGCGGCGATCTGTGAGGCCCTGGGCGCCCGCCTCTCCGAGGTTCTGGGCGAGGTGAGCGGCACGCTCGCGCTCGCCGAGGGCATGGACGGCGTCCTCGTCCCGCTGGAGCCGACCCCGCCGGCCAAGGGCACCGACGCCCCGGCCGTGCGCCAGCTCACCACCGACGGAAACGTCTCCGTCTCGGTGCGCCAGGACTCCCCGCTCAGGGCGACCCTGCGCACCACCCGCAAGCGCGAACGCGACATCATCTACGCGGCCTGACCTCAGACCGATCGCAGGCGTTCCGGCCGTCGCCGGAACGCCTGTCGGCGCGTAGCCTCGACCTCGGGGGAACCCTCGCAAGACCCTGAGATCCCCCCGAGGTCACGTGACGCCGGTGGCATGGAGCTGACACGATGGACTCCGCGCCATCGTGAAGACCCCTCGGTCCCGCGTCGGTGGCGCGTCCGACTGAGCGACATTGAGGGGATACCGCGGATATGGCGAACCCGTTCGTCAAGGGCTGGCGTTACATGATGGCGCTCTTCGGCGCGAAGATCGACGAGTACGCCGACCCCAAGGTGCAGATCCAGCAGGCCATCGAGGACGCGCAGCGGCAGCACCAGGCCCTCGTGCAGCAGGCGGCGGCCGTGATCGGCAACCAGCGGCAGCTCGAGATGAAGCTGTCCCGGCAGATGTCCGAGGTCGAGAAGCTGCAGGGCATGGCGCGCCAGGCCCTCGTGCTGGCCGACCGGGCCCGGGCGGGCGGTGACGAGTCCGAGGCGCAGAAGTACGAGTCGACCGCGCAGACCCTCGCCACCCAGCTGGTCTCCGGCGAGCAGTCGATGGAGGACCTGAAGACGCTGCACGACCAGGCGCTCTCCGCGGCCGGCCAGGCCCGCAAGGCGGTGGAGAACAACGCGATGGTGCTGCAGCAGCGCATCGCCGAGCGTTCCCGCCTGCTGAGCCAGCTCGAGCAGGCCAAGATGCAGGAGACCGTGGCCAAGTCGCTCGAGTCGATGTCGAACCTCGCGGCGCCCGGCAACACCCCGTCGCTGGACGAGGTGCGCGACAAGATCGAGCAGCGCTACGCGAACGCGATGGGCCGCGCCGAGCTGGCGTCGAACTCCGTCGAGGGCCGCATGCTCGAGGTGCAGAAGTCGAGCCTCGACATGGCCGGTTCATCCCGTCTTGAGCAGATTCGGGCCAGCATGGCCGGCGAGAAGCTCGGCGGCACGCCGGCGCAGCCGGCCGTTGAGCAGGGCAAGCCGGCGACCCCGGCCGCCGACCCGGCCAGCGTCGCCCGGCTCGACGAGATCCGGGCCAGCATGAATTCCAAGCGCGGGGACACGTCGGCCGCCGGCTGACGACGCGTTTTGCGGGGAGGGGCCAGACGGTGGACGAGCGGACCCGGTACTTCCGGCGGCTCAGGCGGCTGCGCGGCTCGGCACGGCGGTGGAGCGTCGTCGGGGGCGGGCTGGTCGCCGCCACCGCCGTCCTCACGCCGTACGCGGGGATAGGTGTTGCCGACGCGGTCTGGGCGGCCTCGGCCGGGGCGTCCGCGGTCCTGGCCTGGTGGCGCTGGGGCGACTACCGGGCGCTGGCCGCGCTGCCCGCGCCGCCGCCTCCCCAGCCGGGCATCCCCGGCCAGCGGCTGATGGCCGCCGTCGAGCGCTTCCCGGCCGGCCGCCAGGTCCTGCAGGAGATGCGCCGGCACAAGGACCGCTACGCCGTGAAGGGCTCCGCCGTGGTCCACGCCTGGGACCGGCTGGACCGCGCGTCCGCGACGCTGGCCGGCCTGGCCGGCCGGCTGACCGGCCCCGGCGAGTCCGCGATGCTCGAGGCGACGGTCGCCGAGCAGTGGCTGCGCGACCTCGGCCAGCGGGTGGCGAGCGTGGAGCGGGCGCTCCCGCTCAGCCCGCCCGACCAGCGGCCGGGGATCGAGCACGCGCACGAGAGCCTCGCGAAGCAGTTCACCGAGGGTGTCGGCGCGTACGAGCGGCTGGTCGCGGCCGCGGCCAGCTACGTCGCCGAGGACGGCCACCCGGTCGCGGACCAGCACCCGGCGCTGACCAGCCTGGTCGAGGCGGCCGACCGCCTCCGCGGCATCGCCGAGGGCCTGTCGGAGCTCAGGGCCGCTCCGGTTGACAGCGCGGGCACCAGTAGGTGACCCGCTCCTCCTGATCCTGTTTCGCGATGGCCGAGCCGCAGCGCCGGCACGGCTGCGCCCGCCGGCCGTAGACGTAGCTGGTCTCGCCGCGGCGCAGGGAACCCGTCGTGGTCTGGGTCCAGCGGCCGCGGTTCGACGCGACCAGCTTCTGCGCCAGCCGCACCGTGCCTACCAGGTCCGGCACCGCCGAGACCGGCGTCCACGGCCACAGCCCGCGCAGGAACAGGGTCTCGGCCTTGTAGAGGTTGCCGATCCCGGCCAGGTTGCGCTGATCGAGCAGCGCCTCGCCGATCGGGGTGTCCGGGCTCGCGGCGATCCGCCGGGCGGCCTCGTCCTCGTCCCAGTCCGCGCCGAGCAGGTCCGGCCCGAGGTGGCCGAGCAGGGCGCCCTCGTGCGCCGTCGGGACCAGCGCCACCTCGTGCAGGTGATAGCCGACCGCCGCCGTGCGGTCGGTGCGCAGCACCACCCGGATCAGGTGCGCGGGCCGCCCGCTCCACCGCTCGCCGGCCGGGTACGTCCGCCAGGCGCCGTCCATCCGCAGGTGCGAGTGCAGCGTCATGGCCCGGTCGCCGTCGGTCAGGCGCAGCAGCAGATGCTTGCCCCGGCTGCCGGACTCGGCGACCGTCCACCCGGTCAGGTCGGTCGTCGCGAGCTGCGGCACGCGGAACTCGCAGCCGGTGAGCACGTCGCCGAGCAGCGCGCGCTCCAGCACCCGCGCCGTGTTCCAGACGGTGTCACCCTCGGGCATACGTCCCATCCTGCCAACACGCCTATTGTCTGGCTATGGATCTTGAAATCGCCACCGCGGCGGAGCGCCCCGACTTCGTCCCGCGCTGGTCCGAGCTCGACGGCCTGTGGCCCGAGTTCATGACGAAGGACCGGACCGGCGCATTCTTCTACGGCTACGAGTTCGACCACCATCCCGAGTTCCAGCTGCTGGCCGTCGACGCGGACACCGGCAGGGCCGTGGCGAAGGCGCACTCGGTCCCGGTCAGCTTCGACGACCCGATCGAGGACGGACTGCCCGAGGACGGCTGGGACTGGGCCATCCGGCGGGCCGCACACGACCGGCTCCGCGGCATCGCGCCGACGATGGTCTCCGCCCTGGAGATCATGATCCGGCCGGACCTGCGGGGCACCGGCCTGTCCGGCCGGATGCTGGCGGCCATGCGCGCCAACGTCGCCGCCCGCGGCTTCACGGACCTGGTCGCGCCGGTCCGGCCGACCGGCGCCCAGGGCAGACCCATCGACGCGTACGCGGATGAGCGCCGCGCCGACGGCCTCCCGGTGGATCCGTGGCTGCGGGTGCACGTGCGGGCCGGCGGCCGGATCGTGAACGTGGCGCACTCGAGCATGGTGATGGCGGGGACGCTGGCGCAGTGGCGGGAGTGGACGGGCCTGCCGTTCGACGAGACCGGGCCGGTGACGGTGCCGCACGCGCTGGGCCCGGTGCACTGCGACGTGTCCCAGAACCACGCGGTCTACGTGGAGCCGAACGTCTGGGTACACCACCGTCTGTGACGCCCGCGGGTGGCGTCGGGTGGTCAGCGCTCGGCGACTCGGACGATGTCGCCGGGGCGGACCGAGAGGACGACGACCGCGCGGCCGCCGTTGACGGCGATCGCCACCCGCTGGGCCGAGTCCTCGTAGACGATGAGCTCGCCCGGCTGGGCGTCCGCGAACGTCTGCGCCCGGCGTGCCTTCACCCCGCCGACCACCAGCTCGGGACTGAGCCCGGAGAGCATCGCGCCACCGGCCGCGAGCTGCACGTTGCCGAACCGGTCGACGGTGACGACCTCCGCCTCGAGCCACCCGTCGCCGACCGCCACCATCGGGTCGGGCAGCCGGACGATCGTGCCGGCGTCGATCGCGGGCCCGGCGTCGCTCAGCGGCGCCCCCAGGGCGAGGCGGGCCGCGGCCGGCGAGAACACGTCCCGGCCGTGGAACGTCCGCGAGACGTCGCCGAGCAGCCAGTCCTTATTGGTCAGCTCGACCACGTGGTCGATGCCGCCGAGCGCCTCCGCGGCCCAGACCAGCAGCCCGTTGTCGGGCCCGACCAGCACGCCGCCGGGCGTGCCGATCGCGATGCCCCGGCGATCCGAGCCGACGCCCGGATCGACGACCCCGACATGCACGGACGACGGCAGGTGCGGCGCGGTCTGCGCGAGCACCGCCGCGCCCCGCGGCACGTCGGCGGGCGGCACGTGGTGTGTGATGTCGATGACCCGCACCTCGGGAGCAATCCGCGCGATCGCACCGTGACACGCCGCGGCAAATCCGTCGAATGTGCCGTAGTCGGTCGTGAGGCTGATCCATTTATAGCCGCCCATGGTGGTCAACGTTACTGCCCCGGAACGCTCTGTGCGCGACAGGCGGCCGGGCGCGTCGCGGGCCGTCTGGCAGGGTGGGATCTATGCGTCTTGTGATCTTCACCGAACCCCAGCAGGGTGCCGGCTACGACGACCTGCGGCGGGTGGCCCAGCTCGCCGAGGAGACCGGCTTCGACGGCTTCTTCCGCTCCGACCACTACGTGGCGATGGGCCGGGACGGCCTGCCCGGCCCGACGGATGCCTGGCTGACCCTCGCCGCGCTGGCGGTACAGACGTCCACCATCCGGCTGGGCACCCTGGTGACCTCGGCGACGTTCCGCCTCCCGGGCCCCCTTGCGATCGGCGTGGCCCAGGTCGACGCGATGAGCGGCGGCCGGGTGGAGCTCGGCCTGGGCGGCGGCTGGTTCGAACGCGAGCACGAGGCGTACGCGATCCCGTTCCCGCCGGTCGGCGAGCGCTTCGACCGCCTGGAGGAGCAGCTGGAGATCATCGAAGGACTGTGGACGACCCCGGTCGGCGCGACGTACTCCTTCACCGGCAAGCACTACCAGGTGGTGGACTCCCCGGCCCTGCCGAAGCCGGTCCAGTCGCCCCGCCCGCCGATCATCGTGGGCGGTTCCGGCAAGAAGCGCACCCCCGCGCTGGCGGCCAGGTTCGCGGACGAGTTCAACGCCCCGTTCGCCAAGATCGAAGACCTGCCGGCCCGCTACGACCGGGTCCGCGCGGCGAGCTCGGCGATCGGCCGCCCGCAACCACCGGCGTTCTCGGCCGCGGCCGTCCTCTGCGTGGGCCGCGACGACGCCGAGGTACGCCGCCGCGCGGCCGCGATCGGCCGGGACGTGGACGAGATGCGCGGCAACGGCGGCGTCGTCGGCACCCCCGACCAGGCGATCGAGATCCTCGGCCGCTACGCCGAGGCCGGAGCGTCGCGGATGTACCTGCAACTGCTGGACCTGAACGACCTGCACCACGTCGAGCTGGTAGCAACCGAGGTGGCGCCGCACCTGACCTGAGCACTCACGAACCGAACTGCCAGGGCGTGATCGTCGCGGTCAGCCGGCAGCGACGGTGGCGACGCCGCAAACGGGCCGACAGCCACGATGCGAGTCGCCGTGGCACCGACCCCGACGAGATCGTCTCGCCGATTTGGTCTGAATGGCGTGGTGGTCTCGCGGGTTGGTGTCGGTTGCGGCTGGGCTGGCGACGCGGGTGGAACGCCGGGCTGGGAGTCGCCGCGGCATTGGCCTGGCAGTGGCTGCTGGGTGTGATGGTCTTGGCGGTCAGGCGGTGCGAGCCGGCCTCGATGTGATGATTTCGCGTCCGAGGGCTGACCTGGCGTTGGGGTCGGCCCGGGCGCGGAAGGGTGACGTCGCGGCTGGACTGACCCGGGTCCTCTCGTAAAGTCTGATGCGTGGAGATTGTCACCGCGCGGCTGACTTTGCGTCGGCCCGTTCCCGCCGACCTCGAAACGATCTTCGCGATCCATCATGACCCGAAGGCATGCCTGCACAACCCTTCGGACCTGGTCGCCACCCGCGAGGACGCCGAGCACCTGTACGGCCGCTGGGACGAGCACTGGCGCCGGCACGGGTTCGGCTACTGGGTGATCCGGGACCGTGAGCCGGACAAGATCCTCGGCTTCGCTGGGGTGAAGGTGGTCCGCTTCCGCGAGATCGAGGTGCTGAACCTGTTCTACCGCCTCGACACGCGGGCGTGGGGAGCCGGCGTGGCCAGCGAGGCGGCCCAGGCCGTGGTGGCCTGGGCGAGCGAGCACCTGCCGGAGTGGACCGTCGTGGCCCGCGTCCGCCCGGACAATGTGGCCTCCCAGCGTGTGGCGTGCCGGGCGGGCCTGGTCCGCGCCGAGCACCTCGACGACCAGGGCGAGGACGGCCTCGACTGGATCTTCGTCCTCCGCTGGCCCTACGCCCCGGTCCAGCCCGCGACGAGGTCCTGACGGACCACCCGCATCCGTGACCTGGAACGCGAGGTCCTCGGCCCGCGCCCGGGTCACGATCCCCGGGGTTCATCTGCGCCGGGCCAGACCGAGCCGAGCCGAGGATCAGGCCGGGTGCCCGGCGGTCGGCCGCGCTGGACCCCCGCCCGCTGGGCGAGTTCGTCAGCACCACTGACTTCACCCGGCAGGGCGATCTCGAGATCGTCGGGCCCGACCGGCTCGCCGGGAACGCTCGGTTACCGGTCCAGCTTGGCCAGAACCCTGTCCAGCGGCAGATCGGCGGCGCTCGACAGGAGCAGGTCCGCCGCGGCGAAGCGGGCGTGGTCGGCATGCGGGTTCGGCACCGCCACACAGCGCAGCCCGGCCGCCTGCGCCGCGGCCACGCCGTGCGCGGTGTCCTCGAACGCGACCGCCTCCTCCGCCTGCAATCCGAGCCGATCCAGCGCCAGCAGATAGACGGCCGGATCCGGCTTGTGCGCCGCCACCTCTTCGCCGGTCGCCAGCACCTCGAACCGCGCCCGCAGCGCCACCTGATCCAACATCGGACCCACGTGGGTGATCGGAGAACTGCTCGACACCGCCAGCCGCAGCCCCAGCTCCCCGGCCCGGTCCAACCACCCGACGATGCCCGGCGCCGGCCCGAGCGCCGCATTCAATTCCGCCCGGTACGCCATCCGCAGCGCATGACTGGCCCCACGGTCGTAGACGCCCCCGACCGCCGCGGCAAGCGCCGCATAACGCGGCTCGTTCGCGTCGCCACCGTGGTCGGCGAAGAAGCCGGCCGGGTCAAGCTCGAGCCCATGGCGCCGCCACTCCCAACGCCAGCTCTCCAGCAGCGTGCTCTCCGTGTCCATCAGCAAGCCGTCAAAGTCAAAGATCAACGCCTTGATCGCCACGCGGGCAGTATCCCGTGCGCCCCCGCGCCAACGACCGCCCACCCGGCGCACAGCGACCCACACGGCCCCGCCCCCACCAAACCCGACCCGGCAGCCCCCACCCCGGACCTCAAGCCGCCACCGCCACGCACCACGGATCGCCACGCGTAGAGGACAGCCACGCACCGCGGCCCGCCACGCCCCACGGCCCGCTACGCCCCACGGCCCGCTACGCACCGCGG
>NZ_JBITLR010000001.1:162896-233167 GCF_044465445.1 Actinoplanes sp. NPDC049668 | reverse complement strand
GCCTGCTACGCACCGCGGCCTGCTACGCACCGCGGCCTGCTACGCACCGCGGCCTGCTACGCACCGCGGCCTGCTACGCACCGCGGCCTGCTACGCACCGCGGCCTGCTACGCACCGCGGCCTGCTACGCACCGCGGCCTGCTACGCCCCACGGCCCGCTACGCCCCACGGCCCGCTACGCCCCACGGCCCGCTACGCCCCACGGCCCGCTACGCCCCACGGCCCGCTACGCCCCACGGCCTGGTTACGCCCCGCAGACCGCCACGCGCCGCGGCTCGCTACGCGGCACGAACCGCCACGCAAGGTGGTGGGTGGGCGGCACAGCGATGACTGGCGGCGGCGGTGGTCGGCAGGGTGGGGTGGTCGGTGGGTCAGCCGCGTAGCCGGAGTCCTCGTGGGGTGGTGCGGAAACCGGCCGTGGTGAGTGCGTCCCGTAGTGGCGAGGAGTGCACCGACTCGCCGTCGGCCCGTTCCACCGACATGGCGCCCAGTGCGCCCGAGCGCACCGCCCCCGCCAGCGCCTGCCCCGCCGCGGTCAGGGCGTCGGTGTCGTCCATGAAGGACAGGAGGGTCTTGCCGCCCCGTTCCACGTACAGGATGAGGTCGCCGCCGACCAGGACCACCAGGGCGCCTGCCTTGCGGCCCGCGCGGTGGCCCGCGGCGGGGATCGTCTCGCCGCTGCCGCTGTCGACGACCCGGTCCGGCCAGGGTAGGGCCGCGCCGTACGGGTTTGCCGGGTCGGTCGCGGCCAGTACCACCGCCGTCGTGCCCGCGCGTTTTGCCAGTTCCGCGGGCTCGGCCAGGGCGCGGAGCCGGTCGACCGCGCCCGGCACCGCGAACTGGGCGGCGCCCAGGCCCTCCACGAAGTAGCCGCGGCGGGCCGCGCCGCGCTCCTCGAGGGCTCCGAGCACCGGGTATACGGCCGCGAAGCCGCCCGTGACGCCCTCGGCCATCACCGCGCCGCGGGTGACCACGCCGTGGCGTTCCAAGAGGAGGTCGGCGAGGGCCGCCGCGCGGCGGGTCGGGTCCAGGTCGCGGTCCGGTAGGCGGGACCAGCGGCCGGCCATCGCCGGCGGGCCCGAGCGGCTCGGCATCGCGGGGCGTCCCGGGCGGCGGTAGCGGGTCCGGGCCGGAGCCGGCTTCGCCCGGTGTGCGCCGCTGCCGCCCAGCAGGCCCCGCAGCGGCGCGAACGTGTCGTTGGTGAGGTGGCCCGCCCAGACCAGGTCCCAGATCGTCGAGATCAGTTCCGGGTCGTCGGTGGAACCGGCGCGGTCGGAGAGGTCCCGGAAGAACAGCGCCTGCGCGTCGCCGAGGGCCGCCAGCACCGCGTGGTGCAGCGGGGACAGCGGCAGGTCGTCGTCGGGCGGCGGGAGCAGCAGCGGGGCGCTGTCCGCATAGGCGAGGGTCACCCAGCCGTCGCCGCCGGGGATGGAGCCCGAGCCGGCCCAGAGCACCTCGCCGCTCGCGCAGAGCTCGTCGAGCTGCGGCGGGGCGTAGTCGGCGACCCGCGCGGGCAGGAGCAGCCGCTCCCAGGCCGAAGCGGGTGCCGCCACACCCTGCAGCTGCTCGATCGACGCGGCCAGGGCGTCGACGCCGCGGGCGTTGCCGCCGATCTGGTGCCAGCGCGGCAGGAACGCCGCCAGCACGCGCGGCGGCACCGGCTCGATCTCGCGGCGCAGTGCGGCCAGCGAACGCCGGCGCAGCATGCGCAGCACCTCGGCGTCGCACCACTCCGCGCCCGCGCCGCCCGGCGAGAACTCGCCGGACACCACGCGGCCGGTCGCGCTGAGTCGCTTGAGGGCCTGCTCGACCACGAACACCCCGAGGCCGAAGCGGGCCGCGCAGGTCGCCGCGGCGAACGGGGCGTGCGTGCGGGCGTAGCGGGCGACCAGGTCGCCGAGCGGGTCGGTGACCGGTTCCAGGTAGGCCTCCGCCACGCCGACCGGCAGGGCCACGCCGAGCGCGTCGCGGTAGCGGCCCGCGTCCTCGACGCCGATCCAGCGCTCCTCGCCCGCGATCCGGACCCGGATGGCGCGCCGGGCCAGGGCGTCCATCCAGCCGAGGTCGACGCCGCGGGCGGTCAGCTCGGTGGGGGAGAGGTCGCCGAGCAGCCGCAGCAGCTCGGCCGCGTCCTCGGCGTCGCGGGGGGTGCGGGTGCTGGTCAGCCACTGCAGCTGGCTCTCGGTCTCGGCCACCACCGTCGGGTCGAGCAGCTCGCGCAGGTCGACGCGGCCGAGCAGCTCGCCGAGCAGGGTCGAGTCCAGCGCCAGCGCGGCGGCCCGGCGCTCGGCCAGTGGCGCGTCGCCCTCGTAGAGGAAGGCGCCCACGTAGCCGAAGAGCAGGGAACGGGCGAACGGAGACGGCCGCGGCGTGTCGGCCTCGACCAGGCGTACCTTGCGGCCGGCGATCTCGCGCATCAGCCCGACCAGGCCGGGCAGGTCGAAGACGTCCTGCAGGCACTCGCGGGCGGCCTCGAGCGTCACCGGGAAGTCGGCGAACTCGCGGGCCACGTCCAGCAGCTGCGCCGAGCGCTGGCGCTGCTGCCAGAGCGGCTGGCGGCGGCGCGGGTCGCGGCGCGGCAGCAGCAGGGACCGGGCCGCGCACTCGCGGAACCGGGAGGCGAACAGCGCCGACGTGCCGACCGACTCCTCGACCAGCTGGGCGATCTCCTCGGGGTCGAACGCGACCAGCTCGGCGCCGGGCGGCTCCTCGGCGGTGTCCGGCAGGCGCACCACGATGCCGTCGTCGGAGGGCATCACCTGACCGTCCACGCCGTAGCGCTCGGAGAGCCGGCGGGCGATCGCGAGCGACCAGGGCGCGTTGACCCGGGCGCCGAGCACGCAGTGCACGGTCATCCGCCAGTCGCCCAGCTCGTCGCGGAAGCGTTCCACCACGATCGTGCGGTCGTCGGGCAGGTTGCGGGTCGACTCGCGCTGCTCGCGCAGGTAGGCCATCAGGTTGCCGGCCGCCCACTCGTCCAGCCCCGACGCGCGCAGCGACTCGATCGCGGCCGGGTCCCCGGCGCGGGTCAGCGCGCGCAGCCGGGCGCCGATCGCCCGGCCCAGCTCGACCGGGCGGCCCAGGGCGTCGCCCTTCCAGAACGGCATCCGGGCCGGGGCGCCCGGCGCGGGCGAGACCAGCACCCGGTCGGGCGTGATGTCCTCGATCCGCCAGGACGTCGAGCCGAGCAGGAAGACGTCGCCGACGCGGGACTCGTAGACCATCTCCTCGTCGAGCTCGCCGACCCGGGACGCGCGCTCGGCGCCGGCCAGGAACACGCCGAACATGCCGCGGTCGGGGATCGTGCCGCCGCTGGTCACGGCGAGCCGCTGGGCGCCGGGGCGGCCGGTCAGCTCGTCTGTCGTGCGGTCCCAGACCAGGCGGGGGCGCAGCTCGGCGAACGCCGTCGACGGGTAGCGCCCCGACAGCATGTCGAGCACGGCGTGCAGGGCGGAGTCCGGCAGCTCCGCGTAGGGCGCCGCGCGGCGGACCAGCGCGGCAAGCTCGTCCAGCTGCCAGGCGTCCAGCGCGGTCATGGCCACGATCTGCTGGGCGAGCACGTCGAGCGGGTTGCGCGGATAGCGCAGCTCCTCGATCGCGCCCTCGCTCATCCGCTCGGCGACGACCGCACAGGAGACGAGGTCGCCGCGGTGCTTCGGGAAGACGACGCCGCGGGACACGGCGCCGACCTGGTGCCCGGCGCGGCCGATGCGCTGCAGCCCGGCGGAGACCGAGGGCGGTGCCTCGATCTGGACGACCAGGTCGACCGCGCCCATGTCGATGCCCAGCTCCAGGCTGGAGGTGGCGACCACGGCCGGTAGCCGCCCGGACTTGAGCGCCTCCTCGATCTGCTTGCGCTCCTCGCGCGAGACGCTGCCGTGGTGTGCCCGGGCCACCACCGGCGGCGCACCGCCGGCCTCGCCCGACTGCGCCATCACCTGTGCCGGCGGCCGCGACGCCGGCGGGGGAGCGGCACCCGGGTCGGCCCGCTCCAGGGCGAGCTCGTTGATGCGGGCGCACAGTCGTTCGGCGCCGCGTCTGGAGTTGGTGAAGACGATCGTCGAGCTGTGCGCGGAGATCAGGTCGAGCACGCGTTCCTCGACGGCCGGCCAGATCGAGGCGGTGTGCGGCGCGCGGCCGGGATCGTCCAGGTCGTCGGGCACCTCGTCGAGCCGGGTCATGTCCTCGACCGGCACCTGGACCGAGACCTCGATGGTCTTGGCGCTGCGCGGCTGCACGATCTCGACGTCGCCGGCCCCGCCGAGGAAGCGAGCCGTCTCGTCGATCGGCCGCACGGTCGCGGACAGCCCGACCCGCTGTGCCGGCCGGTCCAGCAGGGCGTCGAGCCGTTCGAGGGAGAGCGCCAGGTGTGCGCCGCGCTTGGTCGCCGCGACGGCGTGCACCTCGTCGATGATCACCGTCTCGACGCCGCGCAGCGAATCCCGTGCGGCGGAGGTGAGCAGCAGGAACAGCGACTCGGGCGTGGTGATGAGGATGTCGGGCGGGGTGCGGGAGAACAGCCGCCGCTCGTCGGCCGGCGTGTCGCCGGTCCGCATGCCGACGGTGATGTCCGGCGGGGGCAGGCCGAGCCGGCCGGACGCCTGCCGGATGCCGGTCAGCGGCGCGCGCAGGTTGCGCTCGACGTCGACCGCCAGGGCCTTCAGCGGGCTTATGTAGAGCACCCGGCAGCGGCGCCGAGCCTCGGCGGGAGCCGGCTCGTGTGCCAGCCGGTCGATCGACCAGAGGAACGCGGCCAGGGTCTTGCCGGAGCCGGTCGGCGCCACGACCAGCGCGTTGCGCCCGGCGTCGATGGAACGCCAGGCTCCGGTCTGCGCGGCGGTCGGCGCGGCGAAGGCGGCCCGGAACCACTCCCGGGTCGCGAGGCCGAACTTCTCCAGCACGTCTGGCACGGATCCCATGGTGCTACCCGGGTGTGACAGAAAACGGCGGCCGGACGAAAACAAACGTCAGGGGACAAGACCGGACGGGCCATGGTGGTCTTCGGGTGACGTACGGCACATTGGGGCCGGTAAGCCGACGACAGGGAGGCACCGTGTCCGATCCCGTACGGCGCTTCGCCGGCGCCGCGGCGGCACTCGCCGCGCTGGCCGCCGTCGTCCTCGCCGCCACCCCGGCGCGGGCGGCCGGCGCCGGCTACGTCCGCCTGGCGCACCTCTCGCCCGACACGCCCGCCGTCGACGTCTACCTCAAGTCCGACTCGGGCGCGGTCCGGGACCAGAAGTTCGACGGCGTCGCGTACGGCGCGATGTCCGACTACCTGCGCCTGCCCACCGGCATGTACTCGGTGGCGATGCGCCGGGCCGGTGCGGCCGCGAGCACCCCGCCGGTGCTGACCACGCAGGTCACGGTCGCCGCCGGCGCCGCGTACACGGTCGCGGGGGTCGGCCGTTACGCCGACCTCGGCCTGCGCGTCCTCAAGGACGACCTCCGGCTGCCGGGCGCCGGCGAATCCAAGATCCGCATCATCCAGGCGTCGGTGAAGGCGCCGGTCCTCGACGTCGGCGGCGCGAACGGCAAGCCCATCGCCGACGCCGTCCAGTTCGCCACCACGACCGCGTATCGCGAGGTCAACCCCGGTAAATGGACGGTCCGGGTGACGCCGAGCGGCGGCGGCGAGACCAGCAACCTGCCGTGCACGCTCGGCGCCGGCAACGTCTACTCCCTGCTCGTCCTCGACGACAAGGGCGGCGGCCTGAAGCCCGAGCTGCACATCGACGCAGCGCGCCAGGGCACGATGCCGCGGGGCGGCGTCGCCACCGGCGCGGGCGGTACCGGCCGCGGTCATCCGTGCCGGCCGCGCTGATCCTCGCCGGCCTCGCCGCGACGCTCACCGGCGTGCTGTACCTGGCGCTCCGGCGGCACCCGCGCGACGACTGACGCCGTCCGTGCCGCACGGTCGTTCCGTACGCCGCGTCGCCCTGGCGATCGCGGTTCTGCTGCTGGTGGGACTCGTCGTGGCCACAGAGCTCCGGGACACGCCGACCGCCACAGAGCTCCGGGACATGCCGGCCGCCACAAAGGTCCGGGACACGCCGGCCTCCGAGACGAGCGCGGCGGCGCCCAACCCGTTCCGTACCGCTCCCCAAGATCTCAGCGGCCCACCCACCCGGCTGCGGGTCAGATCGATCGGTGTCGACACCGCCCTGGAGACCCTGCGCCTCGGTCCCGACGGCGAACTGCGGCCGCCCGAGGACTTCGACCAGGCCGGCTGGTACGCGGACGGCACCGCACCGGGCGACCTCGGCCCCGCCGTCCTCGCAGGTCACGTCGACTCCAAGCGCGGTCCGGCCGTCTTCTTCCGGCTCCGCGAGCTCCGTCCCGGCGACCGCATCGAGGTGCTCCGCGGCGGCCGTACGCTCAATTTCACGGTCACCACGACGGCCTGGTACCCGAAGACGGCCTTTCCCACCGACCAGGTCTACGGGCCCACCCCCGACCGGCAGTTGCGGCTGATCACCTGCGGTGGGGTCTTCGACCGGAGCCTGCGGTCCTACCGGGACAATCTGGTGGTCTATGCGGCGGCCGGGTGATCGGCGTTCCCCGGCCCGCCGCCGGTGACTATCCTGGTCAGGAAGCGACGGGTGGAGGCTGATGGCGGTCAGGCGAATGCTCATCGCCGGTCGGTATCGTCTCCTCGAGCCGGTCGGCTCCGGCGGCATGGGCCGGGTCTGGCTCGCCCGCGACGAGATGCTGGACCGCGACGTCGCCGTGAAGGAGTTCGTTCCTCCGAACTGGATGACCGACGAGGAGAAGGCCCGGCTCCGCGACCGTACGCTGCGCGAGGCCCGCAGCGCCGCCCGCCTCAACCACCCGCACGTGATCCGCATCTACGACGTCGTGCACGCCCGGGACCTGCCCTGGATCGTGATGGAGTACGTGCAATCGCGCTCGCTCTACCAGGTGCTCGGCGAGGACGGCCCGTTCCCGCCGGCCGAGGCGGCCCGGATCGGCCTCGACGTGCTGGAGGCGATCACCGCCGCGCACCGGGCCGGCGTGCTGCACCGCGACGTGAAGCCGCACAACGTCCTGATCGGCCACGACGGCCGGGTGGTGCTCACCGACTTCGGCCTGGCCACGTTCGTCGACGACGGCTCGGTGACGGGCCCGGGCCTGGTCGTCGGCTCGCCGCAGTACGTCTCGCCGGAGCGGGCCCGCGACGGCGCCTCCACGGTGGAGTCCGACCTGTGGTCGTTCGGCGCGACGCTGTACGCGGCCGTCGAGGGGCGCTCGCCGTTCGCCCGCGACAACGCCATGGCGACACTGATGGCGCTGGCCACGGAGGAGCCCGATCCGCCGCGCCTGGCCGGGCCGCTGGCGCCCGTGCTCACCGGCCTGCTGCGGCGGGAGCCGGTCGAGCGGCTGACCGCACGCGAGGCGGAGATGCTGCTGCGCGTCGTCGTCGCCCAGGACGCCGTCGTGCTGGCCGCGCAGCCCACGAGCGGTCGGGTGGCCGTACCGTCGCCGCGGAGGCCGCCCGACGACCAGCCCGCGCGGCCGTCTGCCTTGGCACTGCCCGGACCCGCCGCCGAGCCGGAGGCTGCGCACATCCCGGCTCAGCGCGGCGGACCGCCGAGGACGAGAGAGAAGCCGCGGCGGCGACTCGCCCTCGCCGGGCTGGTCGCGCTGGTCATGCTCGCCGCGGGCGGCGTGGCCGCCGCGCTGGCGCTGCGCGGCGACCCGGAAACCGGCCTCGCCGGCGGGGTCGCCCCGAGCGTGGCGACGACCTCCGGCGCCGGCGGCGGCGCGGGCGGCTTCAGCCCGGTCAACTGCGAGAGCCCGGTCAGCGCCGACCTGCCGACGACGCCCCTGCCGGGCGCGGCGAAGCTGCGCGGCGGGTGGGCGCTCTACGACGGCTGGTCCTATTTCACCGACCCGTCCGGCTTCCACATCGCGGTTCCGGACGGCTGGACCTACGAGACCATCGGCACGACGATCTGCTTCCGCGATCCGGGCAGCGTCCGGATGCTCAGCGTCGATCCCGCGCGCAGCCCGCAGGGCGATCCGGTGCAGGCCTGCCGCAAGGAGGCGGGCCGGCTGCGGGCCGCGGGCGACCTGCCGGGCTACCGGCAACTTCGGATCGACCGGGTGCCCGGCCTGGCCCGGGCGGCGGACTGGGAGTACACGTACGACGGTCGTGCCGGCGGGCGGATGCACGCGATGACCCGGTGGCGGGCGGCGAACGACGGCAAGGCGTACGCGATCGGCCTGATGACCCGCGAACTGGACTGGCCGGGCAATTTTGAGAAATGGGGCATGATTCAGAGCACGTTCTACACGGACGGCTGAATTATGGCTCAAGCGATATGAGTCCATAGACGCTTTTCTCTGCAATGCTCGGCGTTGCCGTCGCTACACCCTCGGCGACGGCGCACCCACGAGCCCCGCGGAGGACCCCCGTGAGAGCAGTCCCCTTCATAGGCGCGACAACCTTGGTCGCCGCGCTCTTCGCTGTCCCGGCGCAGGCGGCCCCGGTCGCCGCGCTGGCCGCGCCGAACATCCCGGTCGCGAGCGTGAAGGCCCACCTGACGCAGCTGCAGTCGATCGCGACGGCGAACGGCGGCAACCGTGCGCACGGCCGGCCCGGCTACCTCGCGTCCGTCACCTACGTGAAGAACCTGCTCGACTCTGCCGGCTTCACGACGCAGCAGCAGTCGTTCACCTACAACGGCGCGACCGGGTACAACCTGATCGCCGACTGGCCGGGCGGCGACACGTCCGACACCCTGATGATCGGCGCGCACCTGGACAGCGTCACCGCCGGGCCCGGCATCAACGACAACGGCTCCGGCTCGGCGGCCAACCTCGAGGTCGCGCTCGAGGTCGCCCGCTCGAACTTCCAGCCGGACCGGCACCTGCGCTTCGGCTGGTGGGGCGCCGAGGAGCTGGGCCTGCGCGGCTCGACCGCGTACGTGAACTCGCTGAGCTCGGCGCAGAAGGCGGCCATCACCGGCTACCTGAACTTCGACATGGTCGGCTCGCCGAACCCCGGCTATTTCCTGTACGACGGGGACAACTCGGACGGCACCGGCTCGGGCCCCGGCCCCACGGGTTCCGCCGAGATCGAGGACACGCTGGAGGCGTACTTCACGTCGATCGGCGTGCCGACCCGCGGCACCGACTTCGACGGCCGTAGCGACTACGGTCCGTTCATCGCGGCGGGCATCCCGGCCGGCGGCATCTTCACCGGCGCGGAGGGCCGCAAGACCGCGGCGCAGGTCACCCTCTGGGGCGGCACGGCCAGCACGTTCGACCCGTGCTACCACGCGTCGTGCGACACCACCTCCAACATCAACGACACCGCGCTGGACCGCAACTCCGACGCCATCGCGTACGCGGTGTGGACCCTCGCCGAGGGCACCACCGAGCCGCCGCCCGGCACGACCGTGTACTCGGACACGTTCGAGACCGCGACCGGCTGGACCGCCAACGCCGGCGCGACCGACACCGCCACCTCCGGCCTGTTCGAGCGGGGCGACCCGGCCGCGACCAGCTCCGGCGTGGCGACCCAGCTCGGCACCACGGTGAGCGGCACCTTCGACCTGGTCACCGGCGCGACGGCCGGCGCCAGCGCCGGGGCGAACGACGTCGACGGCGGCGCGACGACCATCCGGTCGCCCGCGATCACGCTGCCCAGCGGAGGCGGCCTGAGCCTGAAGTTCTCCTGGTACCTGTCGCACCTGAACAACTCCAGCAGCGGCGACTACTTCCGGGTCCGCGTCATCTCCGGCACGACCACCACCACGGTGTTCAACCAGGCCGGCGCGGCCACCAACCGGGCGGCCGCCTGGCAGAGCGCGACCGTCGACCTCTCCGCGTACTCCGGGCAGTCCGTCCGGCTGCAGGTGGAGACCGCCGACACCGGCACGGCCAGCCTCGTCGAGGCGGCCGTGGACAACGTCCTGATCACGCAGGGCTGACCGTCCGACGGGCGAGGGTACGGCTTCGGCCGTACCCTCGCCCGGGTTTCTCACAGCCGGTGTCCAGCGATCGCTGATATCTTTTTCGCATGATCGGCAGTATCCGGCCGGGCTCGGCCCGGCTTGCAGTCCCAGCGGAACCACCATGTTGATCCTGGTCGGTCTACTGCTCGTCATCCTGGTCACGGCGGTGACCGGCTATTTCGTCGCTCAGGAGTTCGGGTACGTCGCCGTCGACCGCAGCCGCCTGCGTCAGCAGGCCGAGCGCGGCGACAAGGCGTCGGCCCGCGCACTGAAGGTCACCGAACGCCTCTCCTTCGTGCTGTCCGGCGCGCAGCTCGGCATCACCGTCACCGCGCTGATCGTCGGCTACGTCGCCCAGCCGTTCCTCGGCGAGGGCCTGGCCGACCTGTTCGGCGTGGCCGGCGTGCCCACCGCGGTCAGCGGGCCGGTCTCGTTCGTGCTGGCGCTGCTCATCGCGACCGTCGTGCAGATGGTCCTCGGCGAGCTGGCGCCCAAGAACCTCGCGATCGCCCGCTCGGAGGCCCTGGCGAAGGCGCTCGGCCGGTCGACCCTGATGTACCTGGCCGTCTTCGGGCCGATCATCAAGCTCTTCGACAAGGCGGCGGCCGGGCTGCTGCGCCGGATCGGCATCGAGCCGATCGAGGAGCTGCCCGAGGGCGCCACCGAGGAGGACCTCGAGCAGATCATCGCCGAGTCCCGGGCCGGGGGACACCTCGACCCGGAGCTGTCGGCGCTGCTCGACCGCGGCCTCGACTTCCGCCGCCGGACGGCGTCGGAGGTCATGGTCCCGCGGGTGGACGTGGTCACGGTCCGCGCCACCGACCCGGCGTCCCGGGTCGTCGCGCTGCTGGACACCGGCCGATCCCGTTTCCCGGTACGCGCGGGCAACGGCGTCGACGAGATCATCGGTGTGGTCGGCATCAGTGACGTTCTCCAGGTGACACCAGCCGCACGCCCGAACGTCGAGGCCGAGAAGCTCATGGCCCCGCCGCTCTTCGTGCCGGCCTCGCTGCGGCTGCCGGCCGTGCTGGACCGGCTGCGCGGCGACCACCGCCAGCTCGCCTGCGTCGTCGACGAATTCGGGGGCTTCGCCGGCATCATCACCCTCGAGGACATCGCGGAGGAGCTGGTCGGGCCGATCCGCGACGAGGACGACCTGCCCGAGCCGTCCCCCGCCCGCCAGGACGACGGCTCGTGGATCGTGCCGGCCCGCTGGCGCATCGACGAGGTCAGCGACGCGACCGGCGTCGAGCTGCCGGAAAGCCCCGAATACGACACCGTGTCGGGATTGGTGATGTCCGAGCTCGGCCGGGTGCCGCAGGTCGGCGACTCGGTACTGCTGGCCTCCGGCGCGGCGCTGGCCGTGCTCTCGGTGAAACGGCACGTGCCCGGCTCCGTACGCCTCACCGGGGGATCACGATGAGCACGACCTGGGCTGTGACCCTCTCCCTGCTCCTGCTGGCCGGGAACGCCTTCTTCGTCGCCGCCGAGTTCGCTCTGGTCGCGAGCAAACGCTACCGGCTCGAACACGCCGCGGCCGAGGGCAGCCGCGCCGCCCGCGCCGCCCTCGACGGCAGCCGCGAGCTGTCCCTCATGCTGGCCGGCGCACAGCTCGGCATCACCCTGTGCTCGCTGGGCCTGGGCGCCCTGGCCGAGCCGGCCATCGAACACCTGGTGCACCCGCTGCTGCACGCGCTGGGCCTGCCGGACGTGCCGAGCGGGATCATCGCGTTCCTGTTCGCGCTGACCGTCGTGACGTTCCTGCACCTGGTGATCGGCGAGATGATGCCGAAGTCGTGGGCGATCACCGACCCGGAACGCTCGGCGACGCTGCTGGCCCTGCCGTTCCGCGGCTACGTCCGGTTGGTCCGCCCGGCGCTGCTCGGCCTGAACCTCCTGGCGAACGCGGCCCTCAAGCCGTTCGGCGTGCACCCCCAGGACCAGCTGGCCCAGGCGCACGGCCCGCAGGAGATGCACATCCTGCTGGAACGTTCCCGGGCGGAGGGCCTGATCGGCGCCGAGCAGACGGAGCTGCTGACCAGCATGCTCAAGCTGCAGGAGACCAAGGTCGCTGACGTCCTGATCCCGGACGACCAGCTGGTCACGGTGGCGCCGCAGGCGTCGGCCCTGGACATCGAGGCGGCGTCGCTGACCAGCGGCCGCTCCCGCCTCGCCGTGGTCTCGGACACGGGCGAGGTGGTCGGCGTGGTGCACGTCCGCGACGCCGTCCGCGTCACGACCGCCGGCCGGGACGCCACGGCCGCGGACCTGATGGACCCGCCGTTCGTCCTCGACGTGCGGGTGACGGTCACCGACGCGGTCACCCAGATGCGCGGCGCGCGCGTCCAGCTCGCGATGGTCACCCGCGGCGGCGAGCGCATCGGCTTCGTCGCGCTGGAGGACCTGCTGGAGCAGGTGATCGGCGAGTTCGACGACGAGACGGATCCGGTGCCGGTCGGCCGGCGGATGCGCTGAGAGGCAGTCGATTGGTCTTCAGGAGGGTCTTGCGGGCGTTCGGGGTGGGCGGCCCGACGGTGGACACGGTGCTGCCCGACCCCGCCGGACACCCGGGCGGAACGCTCACCGGAGAGGTCCGGATCGCCGGCGGCGACTACGACGTGGTGATCGACAACATCGTGCTGAGCCTGGTCACCAGGGTCGAGGCCGGGGACGGCGACGCCCTGCTCGAGTTCCACCGGGCGTCCGTCGCCGGCAACTTCACGCTGGCCGCCGGCGCGCGGGAGGACATCCCGTTCCGGCTCTCGGTGCCGTGGGAGACGCCGGTGACCCACCTGCACGGCCGGCGGCTCGCGGGGATGACCATGGGCGTGCGTACCGAACTGTCGGTCGCCAAGGCGGTCGACCAGGGCGATCTGGACGAGGTCGCGATCCATCCGCTGCCGGTTCAGGAACAGATCCTCGCGGCCTTCGACCGCCTCGGCTTCCGGCTGCGGCACGCCGATCTCGAACGCGGCGGCATTTATGGCGTACGCCAGGAGCTGCCGTTCTATCAGGAGATCGAATACGCCGCACCGGCCGAGTACGCGAAGTCGATGGACGAGGTGGAGGTGACCTTCGTAGCCGACTCGGCGGGCACGGAGGTGATCCTCGAGTTCGACAAGCGTGGAGGTCTGTTGGCGGAGGGCCGCGACACCTACGCCCGGTACCGCGTGGAACACACCGAGGCGAAGACCACGGACTGGCCGTCGCAGGTGCAGGGATGGGTCAACCAGGCAGTCACGTCACACACCGCCAGCTCTTGATCCGCCCGAGTCGCGTTCCGTCAGCTCTTGATTCGCCCGCGTCGCGCTCCGTCAGTTCCTGGCGCGTCCGTGTCGTACCTCGCTAGCTTCTGATCGTCCGGCCGGCTTCTGATGCGTCCGGTAGGTGGTCGCGGGCGGTCAGTTGACGCTGGCGGTGGCGAGCTTGATGCCGAAGCCGACGAACACCGCGCCGATGCCGGTGGAGGCTCCCGCGGCGAGGCGGCGCCGCCGCCGGAACTGCCCCGCCAGGAACTGCCCGCCGAAGATCAACGCGGTCAGATAGAGCACGCTGAACACCTGTAGCACCGCGCCGAGGATCAGGAACGACAGCGCGGGATGCGCATATCCGGGCTCCACGAACTGGATGAAGAACGAGACCACGAACAGGATGGCCTTCGGGTTGAGCAGGCTCACGACCAGCGCCCGCCGGAACGGCCGCCGCATCCCGGCCGGGACGCCCGTTCCGCTCGCCGGGCCGCCCGCTATGTCGGCCGGACCGTTCGTCGCCGCGCTGGCCGCGCTGGCCGCGCCGGCTGCGCTGGCTGCGCTGGCTGCGCTGGCTGCGCCGGTGGAATCGCCGGTGAGGTCATTCGCCGTCCTGGCGGCCAGGTCCGCGCCGCGGTTGCGTAGCTTGCGCCAGCCGCTCCGGATGACGCCGAAGCCGACCCAGGCGAGGTAGGCCGCGCCGGCGTACTTGATGACCATGAACACCGGGGGATAGGTCCGGAGGAGCGACGCGACGCCGGCCGCCGCGAGCACCATGAGAACGGTGTCGCCGACGAACACGCCGGCGGCGGCCCGATAGCCCATCCGCACCCCGCGCTGCGCCCCGACGGTCAGCACGAAGATCGAGTTGGGCCCGGGCAGCAGCACGATCGCCACCGTGCCCAGCACATACGTCCAGAAGTCGGTGATTCCCAGCACGATTCCATCCTGTGCGTAGCGGCCGCCGACCCGGGATTGGTCGTGCGGACAGAAACCTGTGGCCTTGCCCACCGTGCATCTCAGCCGGTCCGACCTGGTCCCGCGGCTGAAGCAACCGACCGCTCAGCCTGCCCGCCGTGACCGGCGGCGGCTCCGGAGGTGTTCAGCCCGCCGTGAGCCGGGCGCGGAGCCGCTCGGCGGCGGCCGGCCATTCGTCGACAGTCATCGCAAAGATCACCGTGTCCCGCCAGGTGCCGTCCGGTCGCAGCCGATGCCGCCGGATCATCCCGTCCCGGCTGGCACCCAGCCGGGAGATCGCCCGCTGTGACCGCTCGTTGCGGATGTCCGTGTACCAGAACACCCGCTCGGCCTTCAGCACGTCGAACGCCCGCTCGAGCAGCAGCAGCTTCGCCTCCGTGTTCACGCCGGTGCGCCACCACCGCCGCCCCAGGATGGTGTGGCCGATGCCGACGGCCCGGTTCGCCAGGTCGATGTCGTGGTAGCTCGTCATGCCCATCACCTCGCCGGTCTCCGGGTCGCACTGCGCCCACGCCACCCGCTCGCCCGCCCACTGCCCCCGGGCCGCGACGGCGATGTGCTCGGCCATCTCCGCGGAGTTCCGCGGGCGCAGGCTGGGCAGGAACCGCCACACCTCGTCGTCGGCGGTCGCCGCCAGCAGGCCGTCCGCGTGACCGGGCGCCAGCGGCTCCAGCGAGACATGCCGGCCACGCATCGGCGTGGCGGTGTGCCACGGCGACGCCGGCCCCGGCAGGTAGGCGGGCGGCGGCGCGGTGACTCCCGCGTCCGGCTCGGGCGGCCCGGCCACCCGGCGGATGGGCAGCACACCCGCCCAGCACGGCAGCGTCAGGTCCTCAGGGTCCTCCGCGACGCCGCCCGTGCGCGACCGCACGGAGACCTCCACCAGGGGCAGCGCCAGCACGCTGGTCGTCGCCAGCTCGCGATTCGTCGGCGGCCGGGTCTCGGCCTGCCTGCCACGGCCCACCTTCTCCACCAGGGCGACCATCGCCGCGCGCTTCTCCGCGTCGCCGGTCACCGGGCGGGCCCGGCCGTGCGCGACCAGGGACCGGTAGTTGGCGCTGTGGTGGAACTGCGACCTGGCGTAGACGATGCCGTCGAGCAGCGTCACCGAAACCGCGACCGGGATCCCGTCGGCGCGCGCCTCGAGGCCCAGCCGTCCGCCGGTCGAGGCGTGCACGTAGAGGGTGTCCCCGACCCGGACGTGCAGTGTCGGCAGCACACGCGGCTCCCCGTCCACCACGAACGCCACCGAACAGTCATACGCCTCGTCGAGGATGGCGTGCGCGGCCTCGCGGTCGTAGCGCATGCGGTCACGGCTTCGGGTCGCGGTGGTGCGGGCGGTGGGCTGGTAGAGGTCGGTCACGGGATCCTCCTTGCCAAGGATCATGTACTAGTACAGAATCACTCTTGTGTCAGGACAGTATCAGGTCACCGGTTCCTCCGCCGCCTCGATTTCCGCGAGCATCGAGGCGGGCGTCCGCGCGGGCGACTGGGTCTGGGGCCAGTGGTTGCCGCCGATCCGCGTGCTGGCCTTCGAGCTGCACGTCAGCCCGGCCACGGTGTCGAAGGCCTATCAGGAGCTCCGCCAGCGCGGGATCGTCGAGTCCGTCGGGCGCAGCGGCACCCGCATCCGCACCCGGCCGGCGGTCGCCAGCCCGCGTTCCGCGCTGCGTCTGCCGGTGCCGGCGGGCGCGCTCGACCTGTCGGCCGGAGACCCCGACATCCGCCTGCTGCCGGGTCTCGCTCCGCACCTCCGCGCGGTCTCCGAGGAGGTCGGCCCGCCCATGGGGTACGCGGCCGCCGGAGCCATGCCGGAGCTCATCGACGCGGCCCGGCCCCGCCTCGCGGCCGACGGCGTGCCCGTCGAGGGCGCCGCCATCACGGTGACCAACGGCACGCTCGACGCGATCGAGCGCCTGCTCTCGGCGCATCTGCGGGCGGGCGACTCGGTGGCGGTCGAGGATCCGGGCTGGGCGAACCTGCTCGATCTTCTGGGTGCCCTCGACATCACCGCGGTGCCGGTCGCGGTCGACGACGAGGGCCCGCTGCCCGACCGGCTCTCCGCCGCCCTCGCCAAGGGCGTGCGCGCGGTCATGGTCACCGCCCGCGCGCAGAATCCCACCGGCGCCGCGATCAGCGCCCAGCGCGCCGCCGAGCTGCGGGCGGTCCTCGCCGGGGCCCCCGACGTCCTGCTCATCGAGGACGACCACGCCGCGGAGCTGTCGGGCGTGCCGCTGCACAGCCTCGGCGGGGCGACCACGTCGTGGGCGTTCGTCCGTTCGGCGTCCAAGCCGTTCGGCCCCGATCTACGCATCGCGGTGCTGGCGGGCGACGAGGCGACGATCGCCCGCGTGGTCGGCCGCATGCGGATCGGCACCGGCTGGGTGTCCACGGTGCTGCAGCGTCTGCTGCTCCGGCTGTGGCGCGACGAGGACGTCGCGGCCGGGATAGCCGCGGCGGGCGAGAGCTACGACCGCCGCCGTCTCGCGCTGCGTGACGCCCTCGCGGCGCGGGGCGTGCGCGCACACGGCACCACGGGCATCAACCTCTGGGTGAGCGTCGAGGACGAGACCCGCATGGTCACGGCCCTGCGCGACGCGGGATATGCGGTGGCACCCGGCTCCCTGTTCCGCGTCGAGGCGCCGCCCGGCATCCGGATGACGGTGAGCCAGATCGACGACGATTCCATCGAGGGCCTCGCCGACGACGTGGCGGCCGCGGCCTACCCGGCGACCGTGCCCGCCCCGTCGCGATGACCTCCACGACCGGTGCGGACCGGCACCACCACCCGCCGTATGGCGTGCGGCGGTGCCGGCCCCGGCCGTCAGAAGTCGTCGTCGAAGCTCACTGTGCCGGTGACGCCGACCTGATAGGCCGACACCCGGCGCTCGAAGAAGTTCGACAGCTCCTGCACGTCCTGCAGCTCCATGAAGGCGAACGGGTTCGCCGAGCCGTAAAGCGGCGCGATGCCGAGCTGGATGAGCCGGCGGTCCGCCACGTGCTGCAGATATGCGCGCATGTCGGTCAGCGACATGCCCGAGACGCCCTGCTCCAGCAGGTCCGCCGCGAACTGCACCTCGCACTCGACGGCCTCGGCCAGCATGTCGCGGACCTGCCGTTCCATCTTGTCGTCGAACAGGTCCGGCTCCTCGGCACGCACCTGTTCCACCACGTCGAAGGCGAACGCCATGTGCATCGACTCGTCGCGGAACACCCAGTTGGTTCCGGACGCGAGCCCGTGCAGCAAACCTCGCGAGCGCAGGTAGTAGACGTAGGCGAAGGCGCCGTAGAAGAACAGCCCCTCGATGCAGGCGGCGAAGCAGATCACGTTGAGCAGGAACGCGCGCCGGTCGTCCTTGGTCCGCAGCTCGCGCAGGTCGAAGACCGAGTCGATCCAGCGGAAGCAGAAGTCCGCCTTGCGGGCGATCGACGGGATGTTCTCCACCGCGTCGAAGGCGGCCGCCCGCTCGGCCTCGTCCGGCACATAGGTGTCCAGCAGATTCAGATAGAACTGGACGTGCACCGCCTCCTCGAAGAGCTGCCGGGAGAGATACAGCCGCCCCTCGGGCGAATTGATGTGCTGATAGAGGTTGAGCACAAGGTTGTTGGCGACGATGGTGTCGCCCGTGGCGAAGAAGGCGACCAGCCTGCTGACCAGGTGCTGCTCGGCGGCCGAGAGCTCGGCCAGGTCGGCGAGGTCGGAGTGCAGGTCGACCTCCTCGACGGTCCAGGTGTTCTTGATCGCGTCCTTGAATCGGTCGAAGAAGTGCGGATACTTCATCGGCCGCAGGGTCAGGTCCATTCCGGGATCAAGCAGCATCTACTGACACGCCTCACACGACTCGGGGTTCTCGAGGGAACAGGCCAGGGCGTCCTCGTCCGCGACCGGCGCGGCGAGCACCACCGCCGGGAGCGCCGGCGGGCTGGCCGGCGCGGCGGAGACCGTGGCCTGCTGGATGCGCGTCGCGGGCCGCGAGCGCAGGTAGTACGTGGTCTTCAGCCCGGCCTTCCAGGCGTAGAGGTACATCGACGAGACCTTGCCGATGGTGGGGGCGCTCATGAACAGGTTCAGCGACTGCGACTGGTCGATATAGGGAGACCGGGCCGCGGCAAGGTCGATGAGGGCCTTCTGCGGCAGCTCCCACGCGGTCCGGAAGAGCTCCCGGACCTCCGCCGGCAACGCCTCGATGCCCTGCACCGAACCCTCGGCGCGCTTGATCTGCTCGCGCACCGCCGACGTCCAGAGGCCGCGTGCCTTCAGCTCGCGTACCAGATAGGTGTTGATCTGAAGGAACTCGCCGCTCAGGGTCTCGCGCTTGAAAAGGTTGCTGACCTGCGGCTCGATGCACTCGTAACAGCCGGCGATGGAGGCGATCGTCGCCGTCGGCGCGATCGCGATCAGCAGCGAATTGCGCAGGCCGGTGTCCGCGATCCGCGCGCGCACCGCCGCCCAGCGAGCGGACTGCGTCGGGGCCACCCCCCACAGATCCGGCTGCAGGTCACCCCGGGCGGCCCTGGTCTCCGGGTACGCGGGATGCGGGCCGGAGCGCTCGGCGAGCGACGCCGAGGTCTCCAGCGCGGTCAGATAGATCTCCTCCGAGACCCGGGTCGAGAGCTCCCGGGCGGCGGCGGAGTCGAACGGCAGCCCCAGCGCGAAGAACGCGTCCTGCAAACCCATCAGCCCGAGCCCGACCGGGCGCCACCGCGGGTTGCTCGCCGCCGCCTGCTCGCTCGGGTAGTAGTTGATGTCGATGACCCGGTCCAGGAACACGACGGCGGTCCGCACGGTCTCGCGCAGCTTCGCCCAGTCGACGTCGTCGCCGGTCAGGTGTGCACCGAGGTTGATCGAGCCGAGGTTGCAGACCGCGGTCTCGTCGTCGGCGCTGACCTCGAGGATCTCGGTGCACAGGTTCGACAGGTGGATGGTGTTGCCGGGGCGGCCGGTCTGGTTGCTCAGCCGGTTCGAGGGGTCCTTGAAGGTCATCCAACCGTTGCCGGTCTGTGCCAGCGTGCGCATCATCCGGCCGTACAGGTCGCGCGCCCGGACGGTCTTGACCGCCTTGCCCTCCGCGATCCGGTACGCGGCCTCGAACTCCCCGCCGTAGAGGTCCGGCAGCCCGGGGGCGTCGGACGGGTCGATCAGCGACCAGTCCTCGTCGGCCTCGACCCGGCGCATGAACTCGTCCGGGATCCAGTTGGCCAGGTTCAGGTTGTGTGTGCGCCGGGCGTCCTCGCCCGTGTTGTCCCGCAGCTCGAGGAATTCCTCGATGTCCGGGTGCCACGGCTCGAGGTAGACGCAGGCCGCGCCCTTGCGCCGGCCGCCCTGGTTGACCGCCGCGACGCTGGCGTCGAGCGTGCGCAGGAACGGCACGATGCCGTTGGACCGGCCGTTCGTGCCGCGGATCAGCGCGCCCCGGCCGCGCACCCGCGACCAGGAGATGCCGATGCCACCGGCGAACTTCGACAGCCGCGCCACCTGCTGATAGCGCTCGTAGATCGAGTCAAGCTCGTCCTTCGGCGAGTCCACGAGGAAGCACGACGACATCTGGGTGTGCCGGGTGCCCGAATTGAACAACGTCGGCGAGCTCGGCAGGTAGGCGAGCGACGACATGAGCCGATAGAACGCGATCGCCTCACCCGCGCTGGTCGACAGGCCGCAGGCGACCCGCAACAGCCAGTACTGCGGCGTCTCCACGACCAGGCGCGTCCGCGGATGCCGCAGCAGGTAACGGTCGGCGACTGTACGCAGGCCGAAGTACTCGAACCGCAGGTCGCCGGCCGGGTCGACGGCGTCGTCGAGCTTGCGGGCGTTCCTCGCGACGAACGCGGCCGTCTCGTCCCCGATCAGCCCCTCGGCGTGGCCGCGGGCGATGGACTGGCTGAAGCTCGCGATGCCCTGGCCGCGGACCTCCTTGTCGACGAACGCGGCGAGCAGCCGGGCCGCCAGCCGCGAATACTGCGGTTCCTCGCCGATCAGCTCCGCCGCCGTCTGGATCGACAGCCGGTCGAGCTCGGCGGTGGTCGCGTCGTCGTAGAGACCACTGATGGTCTTGGTCGCCACCCGCAACGGGTCGACCTCGTCCAGGTCGGCGACCCACCGCTCGACCGCCTTCACGATCTTGTTGACGTCGACCGACTCCGCGTCACCGTTGCGCTTGCGCACCTGCATCGCATGCCTGCGCTGCTCCGGCACGGCTGGATCGGTCGCAGTCTGCTCCTGCGTGACCGTCATGAACTCTCTCTCCTCGCGAGCCCGTTCCGAAGTGGTCTCCGGGCGCGCAGGAGGACGCCGGTGGACGCGGCTGTACGCGTACACCTGAGTGGCGTCGGCCGTCCCACGCGGCCTCGGACCGCCGCACGCGGAGCGTGCGGCGCGCTGGCAGGTCTTCGGACTCGCGGGCCTGACCTGTCTTCGGTCTCCTACTGGCCGTCGCTTCCCAGGCCGGGGCCCAGTGCTGATGACGGCGGTCGTTCCCACTCACCGCTGCGGGGCAGTTCCGGTCTTCCACCGGATTCCCTCTTGCCTCGGCCGTCCTGGAGAGACGGCCGAACCAGCTGCGGGCAACACCATATCTAGGTGCGACTCGAAACGCGCAACCCCACATGTCGTGTCGGCGTGTCGGATCATGCTCGTTCGGGTGAGGCCCCGCGCGTGGCGGGGACGGCAAGGGGTAGAACCTCTGCATGGCAATGACGCAAGCCCCGCCGGGGGCTCAGGGGTTCATTCCCGCCGATGCGCACGACCTCGACGAGCTCAAGGCCGCCGCGCCCGGCTGCCGCGGCTGCGAGCTGCACGAGAACGCCACCCAGGTGGTCTTCGGGCGCGGCGCCGCACACGCCCGGCTGGTGCTGGTCGGCGAGCAGCCCGGCGACATCGAGGACCAGAAGGGCCTGCCCTTCGTCGGCCCGGCCGGCCGGCTGCTGCGCGACGCGGTCGGCGACGCCGGCATCGACCCGTCGGTGATCTACCTGACCAACACCGTGAAGCACTTCCGCTTCGAACTGCGCGGCCGGCGCCGCATCCACCAGACGCCCGGCCCGGCGCACATCGTCGCCTGCCGTCCCTGGCTGGTCGCCGAGTTCTCACTGCTCAAGCCGGACCTGATCGTGGCGCTCGGCGCGACCGCGGCCAAGGCCCTCTTCGGACCCTCGTTCCGCGTCACGAGATCACGCGGCGAACTGCTACCGTGGCCGGCCGCGGCGCAGCGCCCACAGGACTTCCCGAAGGCCGAGTCCCGGGCACTCGCAACGATCCATCCCTCGGCAGTGCTACGGGCCGACGACCGGGACGCGGCATACCGAGGCCTGGTCGACGACCTCAAGGTTGCGGCAACGGCCCTGTCCTGATCCGCACCCCTGGCACTCTGTCTCCGGCTTGGACTTCGCCCCCGCGTGCGTGCATGTCTGTCGCTCGCCGCCCTCGCAGCGCGTCGCGGGCGATCGGTGCCGGACAGTGATGACGTGCCCACCGCCGACGTCCTATCCCGGCACGTCGCCCGTCGTGGCGTGCCGGTCTCCAGGCGTGCCAGGCGGATGGATGCGTCCTGTCGCTTGATGTGGCCGGTCGGCGGGTCTGTTGCCTGGTGTGAGTGGCTCGCGGTCCTGTCGCTTGGTGTGGGGCTGGCCCGTTGCCTGGTGTGGCCGGCCCGGCTGGCCTGTCGCTTGGTGTGGCCGGCCCGGCTGGCCTGTCGCTTGGTGTGGCCGGCCCGGCTGGCCTGTCGCTTGGTGTGGCCGGCCCGGCTGGCTCGTCGCTTGGTGTGGCCGGCCCGGCTGGCCCGTTGCCTGGTGTGGCCGGCCCAGCCGGCTCGTCGCTTGGTGTGACCGGCCCGCCGGCCCGTCGCTTGGTCTGAGCGGCCCGCCGGCCCGGTGTCCGGTGTCACCGGTCCGTCGGCCCGTTGCCCGTGTGACCGGTTCCGCCGGCCCTCCAGGTGGCCGCCCTGTTCGGTGGTCCCGGGGGGCGTCCTGCAGGGTCGGCGCTCTATCGCCGACGGTCCTCGCATAGTGATGTGCGTCTCAGCATTGTGCGCGGCGGGGTCGTCCGCGGCCCGCAGGTACGCTTTTGCCCGTGCGGTTGACGGATTTCTGGGGGCGCCTCGAGCAGGCGTTCGGCCCCGCATATGCGAGGAGCCTTGCCACCGATCAGAGTTTCTCGGCGCTACAGGGCCGCACGATCGAGCAATCCATTGCTCAGGGTGTCGATACCGCTACCATCTGGCGCGCGGTGGTGGCCGAGTACCCCGATCGGGTGCCTTCGCGCCTGCACTGACCCATCTTTCGTACGTTTGTTCTGGCGTGTCACTCGATAGTCGTACACCTGTTCGGCTATCGTCCTCAGCGGCGTGGTCATCCGCAGCTCACGACCGGGCGGTCGTTTTCTGTCAGACCCAACGTCTAGCGTGACCCGCGTGGTGAACAGAAACGCTTCGGCGAAGACGCCTGGGAAGTCGAGTACAGGGGTGGCGGACATGGTGGCAGGACCTGATCGGGACAAGGCGCTAGACCTTGCTCTCGCGCAGATCGACAAGCAGTTCGGCAAGGGCTCGGTGATGCGCCTCGGGGAGCGGCCGGTCACACAGATGGCCATCATCCCCACCGGCTCCATCGCCCTCGACATCGCGCTCGGCGTCGGCGGCCTGCCGCGCGGCCGGGTCATCGAGATCTACGGCCCGGAGTCCAGCGGTAAGACGACGGTCGCCCTGCACGCGGTGGCCAACGCCCAGCGCAACGGCGGCATCGCGGCCTTCATCGACGCGGAGCACGCGCTCGACCCCGACTACGCCCAAGCCCTCGGCGTCGACACCGACGCCCTGCTGGTGTCCCAGCCGGACACCGGCGAGCAGGCGCTCGAGATCGCGGACATGCTGATCCGCTCCGGCGCGCTCGACATCATCGTCATCGACTCGGTGGCGGCCCTCGTGCCGCGCGCCGAGATCGAGGGCGAGATGGGCGACAGCCACGTGGGTCTGCAGGCTCGCCTGATGAGCCAGGCCCTGCGAAAGATCACCGGCATCCTGAACAACTCCGGCACGACCGCGATCTTCATCAACCAGCTCCGCGAGAAGATCGGCGTCATGTTCGGCTCGCCCGAGACGACGACGGGCGGCCGCGCGCTGAAGTTCTACTCGTCGGTGCGCCTCGACGTACGCCGCATCGAAAGCCTCAAGGACGGCACCGACGTCGTGGGCAACCGCACCCGCGTCAAGGTCGTGAAGAACAAGGTCGCGGCGCCGTTCAAGCAGGCCGAGTTCGACATCATGTACGGCAAGGGCATCTCCCGCGAGGGCTCGCTGATCGACGTCGGCGTCGAGCAGAGCATCGTCCGCAAGTCCGGCGCCTGGTACACGTACGACGGTGACCAGCTGGGCCAGGGCAAGGAGAAGGCGCGCGAGTTCCTGAAGGAGAACCCGGACGTCGCCGCCGAGATCGAGAAGAAGATCCTGGAGAAGCTCGGCGTGGGCCAGACCACCGGTGACGCCGCCGGCGGTCCAGACCTGCCCCCGGTCGACTTCTGATCGATGCAACCTCCGACGACGAGGCGATCCGCTGCACCCGGCCCACCCGGGCCGGGTGACCCCTCCCCGCCGCTACACCGGTCCGGCGCCGTTCGAGGCCCTGCACGAATCCACAAACCGGCACCGTCGCGGACTTCCGCCTCGCGGACTTCCGCCTCGCGGACTTCCGCCTCGCGGGCTTGGGTCTCGCGGGCTTCCGCCTTGCGGGCTTGGGTCTCGCGGGCTTCCGCCTTGCGGGCTTGGGTCTCGCGGGCTTCCGCCTTGCGGGCTTCCGCCTTGCGGGCTTCCGCCTTGCGGGCTGTGGCCTCCGCTCCACAGCCCGCCCGGGCCGCCGGCCCGCTCGTCCCGGCGAACGGCTGAGCCCGGGTGCCTGGACGACGCGGCGCGCGGTCGGGGCGGGGCTGGGATGCGATCCCACCCCGGCCCACAGAAGATGACTCCCCTGGTGGCGAGCTCCGGCCCGACGACCCGGAACGCGGCAACGTGACGGGCCGGCGCCGCCGGAGCTCGCCGGGCGGACCGCCCTACAACACCCGCGACAACGCGGCTGAGCGGCCGCCCGAGCCGCCGCGCAGCGAGTCCGAGATCGCACGCGAAATCTGCCTGCGCCAGTTGGCGGTGCGCCCGCGCACCCGGGCCGAACTGGCCAAGACCCTGGCCCGCAAGGAGATCTCCGACGAGGTGATCGCCGAGGTCCTCGACCGCTACGACGAGGTCGGCATCATCGACGACGCCGCGTTCGCCCGGATGTGGGTGTCTACCCGGCACCAGGGCCGGGGCCTGGCCCGCCGGGCGCTGGCCAACGAGCTCCGCCGGCACGGGGTGGAGGCCGAGGTGGCCACGGAAGCCCTGGAGACCTTGGACGACGACGCCGAGGCCACCACCGCACGCGCTCTGGTCGATCGCAAGCTGCGGTCCGCGCGAGGCACCCCCGACCAGGTGTTCCGCCGCCTGGTCGGAATGCTGGCCCGCAAGGGCTACCCGGCCGGCGTGGCGATCCGAGCGGTAAAGGACGCCTTGGCGGCCCGCGACGCCGAAGCGGCCGAGTTCGCCGACCAGATCGACGCCGATGCCCTGGCAGACGAAGCCAACGACCCACTGTCCTGACCGCACGCAAAGCCCGACCGGCCCCGGCGAGCCGCGCACGAACCGGGGCGCTGGCCCGAGTCCAGATGTGGATCGGGTGCGTGGTCGGACTGGGTGGTGGTTCGGGTTTGGGCGTGGGCCGGGGTGTGTGCTTGGGCCGGGGTGTGTGTGCTTGGGCCGGGTGGTGGTCCAGGTTGGGTGTCGGTCGAGCATGTCCTCGTGCGGTGCGGGCTGGCGGTGGCCGAGGCGGCCGCGGTACCCGAGGCTGCCTTTGGGCGTGCGGGTTGCCGGACGCGAGGTTCGTATGGCGAGCGGGATCTGGGGAAGTTGCCGATCAACCAACCCGGCTGCCATGTGACCGATCGACCGACCCGGCTGCCATGTGACTGATCGACCGGCCCGGCTGCCAGGTGACTGATCGACCGGCCCGGCTGCCATGTGACTGATCGACCGGCCCGGCTGCCAGGTGACTGATCGACCGACCCGGCTGCCATGTGCCGGACAGGTGCCCGGTCCGCTGCGACTCTGTTCGAGTCCGCACAGCAATCTATCGCCATTTGTGTGTTCCAACACGAGCGGTGAGGTCGCCCCGTGCTGTATCCGGCCATCGAGCTTTGGCCGTTATATCGGTGCTGCGATAAGTGATCGCTGAGATGTCGGATTTGGCTGTCCCTGTTTGGGCTGTGATGGCATCAGGTGCCCTGCTCACCCCACTCCGGAGCAAGGTTCCACCCTTCGCATCGTCGGCGCAGGGTGCTGACAAGGTTAGATGCGTGTTGTCTGAATTTGGCTAGATTGTTGCCCGTGGATAGGAGTGGATTTCTATCCGGCAAGTTGTGGCGCGGACTACGGATTTGTCCACTGAGGACGTAATGGCCCTTTGGTGTCGGCAAATGGGGAGGAAACCAAGCGACTCGCACGCCATTGCGGCATGCGTGCTACGGCCCGGGCTTGGCGTCATCGTCGTGCCGTCGCTGCGGCCGAGCTGGGGGTGGCACCTCTACGAGAGTGGACCGTAGCCTCTCCGGGCTGTCGGTCCATCGTCGCTGATGGATCTCGCGAGGCGTCGCCGACGGCCTCGGACTGGTAATCTGTGCTTGGTGACAGACGACTTCCACCCAGCTCAGCGCGGTGGCGGCTCCCCTCACGAGAGCCCCGACGCGACGGCTCAGGTCGTCCCACACATCGCGTCGGCCGGTTCGCCCGAGGGCACCGTTCCGCCATCGCACTCTGATGCCGAAATCCCTGGTCAGCATTCTGTGCCAGCGGACAGCCAGGCCCTGCCCGGTCCAGGGCAGGGCGATGTGCCCGCGGCGCCCTTCGCGTATCCGCCTAGAGCACATCAGTCCGGAACCTCAGCATCGATGCCCGGCGATCCGGCAGACGTCACAGCCAATCTGAGAGTGCCGATGGACGGACAGGGGCCTGGCGAGGAAGACCCGACCGCGCCGGTCACACACCCGCCGTCCGGTCAGCCGCTGGTCGGTCAGGTGTCGGATGGGCAGACGCCGGTGGCTCACTCGCCGGTCGGTCAGCCGCCAGTGCCCCACCCGCCGGGCGGGCAACCGCTGGCCGGTCATCTGCCGGTGACTCACCCGCCAGTTGCCCACTGGCCGGTTCCTGCACCCTCCGGCGGAAACGTGCCTCCACGCGGCCGGACCACCGGGCCAGTGCCGACGTCTCCGGCCGTGTCCACGTCCGGGCATGCGCCGGCATACAGAACAGTGCCGGCCGATGGCGCGGCAGCCGTGACTGCTCCTGCAACCGACCCGGTAGCCGGATCCACCCCGACGGGCAGCCCAGCCGGCGGCGCGGCCCGGATGACCGACCCCGCGTCCGCCACCCCGCACTACGGCCCGCGGTCCGCCGCCGAGAACCGGCCCCCTCCGAACCCGACCGGCCACAACGCCGAAAGTAATCAGCAATACAGCTACGGCCCGTTCCACCGAGGCCCACAGCAGCCGAACGAACCCCACCCGACTCCGGGAGAGGGCCCGGCATATGGTGCGCCCCCGGCCTTGGGTGGCCGTCCGGCGCATGGTCCGAGTCCGACTTCCGCCGGGGATCCGGCTTACGGTGCGAGTCCGACTTCGGGCGGGGGTCTGGCGCATGGTGTGCCCCTGGCCTCGGGTGGCGATGCGGCGCATGGTCCGAGTCCGACTTCGGGTGGGGGACCGGCCTATGGCGCGACCCCGACTTCGGGTGGCGGCCACCCATACGGTGCGCCCTCGACCTCGGGCGCCGCCCCGGCGTACGGAGAGGACTACAGCGCCTCAAGCCCTCCAAGCTGGTCCGCCACAGACCCCGTCTCAGGCAACGGCCCCGCCGACCCCTACGGCTTCTCGGTGGCCCCGGCATTCGGCAGCGGCCCGCGCATCGAACCCACTCCCAAACAACCCCGAGGCCGCTTCGCGATCCCGGCCCTAGCCGGCCTGGCAATAGGCCTGCTCGTCTTCGGCACCGCCGGCTGGTTCCTCGGCCGTTCGACCGCCGGCACCCAGGCCCGGACCGGTACGCCGGCGCCAACGGTCAGCTCCGCGCCGGCCCTGGGCCCCTACGAGCAGAATCAGATCGCCATCAATCGGCCGAAGCTCGGCGGTGCCCTGGCCCCCGTCGCCGAGGGCTGGCTTCCTCACCTCTCCGGCTGTGTCCGCAGCGGCGACCCGGACGGCCCAACCGCCAACAACGCGGAGAAGGCCCGGGTCCGCTGCGAGATGGACGCCATGAGCGTCATCTTCGTGGAGTACGCCACCACCGCCGACCGCGACAAGGCGCGGGTCAAGACACTCGGGCAGAACGTCGATGCCCGCGAGCTCACCCCAGGCGTAGGCCCCGCGGTGGAGCGTGCGACACCTTCGGGCCGGACCAGCGGCAACTACGTGGAGTTCGCGTACCAGGCCACGGGCAAGACTGTCAGCGGCATCTGGTGGGACGACAGCTCCACCCCCATAGCCGCCTACCTCCTCGCGTTCTGGAAGGAAGGCAGCGGGTCGAAATGGGAACCCATGCGTGACATCTGGGCCCGCTACGCCTGAATTGCCCCCAACGTACTTGAGCAGGGCGTGAGCGGGTCTGTGCCAAGCGTCCCGTCCTCTGCCGAATCATGAGTCCTTGACCGAACCGGCACTCGCGACCTAGCCTCGCGTTACACAAGGTTTGCTCGACCATCGCAGGCTAAGCGCACAATATAGATCGCATCACATTACGGCATCACTTGCGGCGTGGGGCGCCATCGATGCCTCCTCCGCCCGCAGACCGCGCGGGCGGTGGCCAGACATGCCCGGCGGTCGGTCCTCGACGCTGTAACCGGCGCCGTAGGCTGAACACGCCCGCGCTCAGCCGCCTTTGGTCGGGCATCCCTACACAGCCGGCGCAGCCATGCGCCGCAGCGAGGGGAGACGCGGCGAGATGACCACGGGCGTGATCTGGGTGCTCGTGATGGCGGTCGTCGTCCTCGCCACCTTCGTGGTGGTCGGACTGGTGCTCGGCGCCCGCGCGCTGCGTCAACTGCAGGAGAGCAAGACCGCCGACCGGGACCGTCGTGAGCAGACCGTCGACGACGCCATGGCCAAGGTCGACGACGCGAACGCCAAGGCCGCATCCGTACGTGCGGAGGCCGCCGCCGCCAAGGCCGAGGCGACCGCGGCGCGGGCCGAGGCCCGGCGGGTCCTCGAGGACGCGCACGGCGAGGCGGACACGATCCTCGAGCACGCCCACCGCCAGGCCGAGTCGGATGCGGAGCAGGTGCGCACCGCCGCCCGGCGCAGCGGTGAGCGCGAGGTCGCCCTGCTGAATGCCACGGCCAAGGAGCAGGCCGCCGAGGTCGAGCGGCGCGCCGCCCGGATAGACGAGCGGGAGCGGTTGCACGCCGACGAGGTCGAGCGGCTCGTCGAGCGGGAGCGGCGGCTCGTCGCGATGGACACCGACCTGTCCGCGCGTGAGGCCGCGCTGACCGTTCGGGAGTCGGAGCTCGCGGGCGCCGAGGAGGCCCGCCGCCGCGAGCTCGAGCGGGTCGCCGGGCTGACCGCGGACGCGGCCCGCGTCGAGCTGATCGAGAACATCGAGAACCAGGCGAAGCGCGAGGCGGCGATCCTGGTGCGCGACATCGAGAGCGAGGCGAAGCACACCGCCGACACCCGGGCCCGGCACATCGTCGTCGACGCGATTCAGCGTATCGCCAGCGAGCAGACCGCGGAGAGCGTGGTCAGCGTCCTGCACCTGCCGAGCGACGAGATGAAGGGCCGGATCATCGGCCGTGAGGGCCGCAACATCCGGGCGTTCGAATCTACGACCGGGGTCAATCTGATCATCGATGACACCCCCGAGGCGGTGCTGCTCTCCTGCTTCGATCCGGTACGCCGTGAGGTCGGCCGGCTGACGCTGGAGAAGCTGGTGCTCGACGGCCGCATCCACCCGCACCGTATCGAGGAGGTCTTCGACAGCGCCAAGAACGAGGTCGAGCGGCTCTGCGAGCGGGCGGCCGAGGAGGCGCTGGTCGACGTCGGCATCACCGACATCCACCCCGAGCTGGCGACGCTGCTCGGGCGGCTGCGCTACCGCACGAGCTACGGCCAGAACGTGCTCAAGCACCTGGTCGAGACGGCGCACATCGCCGGCATCATGGCCGCCGAGCTGCGCCTGGACGTGCCGACGATCAAGCGGTCGGCGTTCCTGCACGACATCGGCAAGGCGCTGACCCACGAGGTCGAGGGCAGTCACGCGCTGATCGGGGCGGACCTGGCCCGCAAGTACGGCGAGTCCGAGGACGTCGTGCACGCGATCGAGGCGCACCACAACGAGGTGCCGCCGCAGACGATCGAGGCGGTGCTGACGCAGGCCTCGGACGCGTGCTCCGGCGGCCGGCCGGGCGCGCGCCGGGAGAGCCTGGAGGCGTACGTCAAGCGCCTCGAGCGGATCGAGGAGATCGCCGCCGGCAAGGTCGGCGTCGACAAGGTCTTCGCGATGCAGGCGGGCCGCGAGATCCGGGTGATGGTCCGGCCGGAGGACGTCGACGACATCGGCGCGGCGGTCCTGGCCCGCGACGTCGCGAAGCAGATCGAGGAGGAGCTGACCTATCCGGGGCAGATCCGGGTGACGGTCGTCCGGGAGTCGCGGGTGACGGAGCTGGCGCGCTGACGCCGGACGCGAACGAACGCGCCCGGCGCCAGCAACGAATCGGCTAGTCGCCGATGGGCTCGACGGCGGCGACCGGGACCGGGCCGGACGCCTTCGGTGCCTTGCCGGTGCGGCGGGTCCGGCGCTCCAGCCAGGCGGCGAAGGACGTCAGCGACGCGTTCACGGCGATGTACATGATCGCCGCGACGATGGCGGCCGCGACGATGTTGCCGAAGTTCGCCGCCAGGTTGTTCACGCTCTGCAGCAGCTCCGGGTAGCCGATGATGTAGCCGAGCGCGGTGTCCTTCACCAGGACCACCAGCTGGCTGACGATCACCGGGAGCATCGCCCGGGCCGCCTGCGGCATCAGGATCTCCTGCATCACCTGGCTCTTGCGCAGGCCGATGGCGTAGCCGGCCTCGCTCTGCCCGCTCGGCACGGCCCTGATGCCGGCGCGGAACGCCTCCGCCAGCACCGAGCCGTTGTAGAGCGTGAGGCCGGCGACCACGGCCCAGAACGGCGGCATCGGCGACTCGGTGATGAACGGGATGCCGTAGAAGATGAAGAACATCAGCAGCAGCAGGGGCACGGCGCGGAAGAACTCCACGACCATGCCGGCCGGCACGCTGAGCCACCGGTGGTCGGAGAGCCGCCCGACCGAGAAGATCAGGCCGAAGATCAGCGAGAGCACCATCGCGACGGCGGCGGCGCTCACCGTCTTCCAGAGGCCCGGCAGCAGGTAGTCCGTCCAGGTCGACGACTCGGTGAACGGCTCCCACAGCGCCGCCGCCCACTGGCCCTTCTCGTCGAACTTCAGGTAGACCCAGTACAGCAGCGCCAGCAGGGCGATGCCGAACACCACGGTCAGGATCCCGTTGCGGACCTTGGCCCTCGGTCCGGGGTGGTCATACAGGACAGCGTCGGTGCTCATCGCTTGACCGCCATCCGGTTGGCCAGCCAGCCGAAGGCGTAGCCGGTGGGGATGAGGACGGCCGCGAACGTTCCCGCGAAGACGAGGAAGATCGCGATGACCTGGTCGCCGTTGGAGTTGATGAGTTCCTTCATCGCGTTCGAGGACTCCGCCAGGCCGATCGTGCCGACGATCGTCGAGTTCTTCGCCAGGGCGATGAAGATGCTGCCCAGCGGTGCGATCACGGCCCGGCCGGCCTGCGGGAGGACGATGATCGTCAGGGTCTGGAAGAAGGACATGCCGATCGCGCGGGCCGCCTCGGCCTGACCGGCCGGGACGGTGTTGATGCCCGAGCGGATCGCCTCACAGACGAACGCCGCGGTGTACACCGACAGGCCGATCACGCCGAGCCAGTAGTTGTTGCGGTCGATGTCGTCCGACAGCGTGACGCCGAGCGTGGAGAACAGGCCGAAGTAGCAGAAGAAGATGATCAGGGTCAGCGGCGTGTTCCGGAACGTGTTGACCCAGGTGGTGCCGAAGCCGCGCAGCACGGGCACCGGCGACACCCGCATCGCGGCGAGCAGGACGCCGAGAATGAGGGCCCCCACGGTGCCGGCCACGGTCAGCTTCAGGATCCAGAGGAATCCCGTCACGTACACGTCGATGTTGGTGGGGTCGGAGAAGACGTCCATCGTCCTCGCTTCCTCGCGCCGCGAGAGGCGGGCGGGGCCGGCGCTGCCGGCCCCGCCCGCTCAGTTGAAGATCAGCTGCAGTTGGTGAGCTTGGTGACGTCGAGCTCCGGCGCCGGCTTGCCGCTCTTGCCGAGCGTGTTGTCCCACGCGGCCTTGTACGAACCGTCGGCCGCGGCCGCCTTCAGGATCTCGTTGATCTTGTTGCAGCCCTCGGAGTCCTCCTTCTTGACGCCGATGCCGTACGGCTCGGAGCTGAAGGGCTTGCCGACCACCTTGAACTTGCCCGCGTACTGGTCCTGCGCGGCGTAGCCCGCCAGGATGATGTCGTCGGTGGTGACCGCGTCCACCTGGCCGCCGGCCAGCGCCGTCACGCACTTGGAGTACGAGTCGAACTGCTGGAGTTTGGCGTCCTTGTAGTCGGTCTGGATCCGCTTGGCCGGCGTGGAGCCGGAGACGGAGCAGACCTTCTTGCCGGCCAGCGACTCGGGGCCGGTGATCGTCGAGGCGACCGGTACGAGCAGGTCCTGTCCGGCGACGTAGTACGGGCCGCCGAAGTTGACGACCTTCTTGCGCTCGTCGTTGATCGTGTAGGTCGCCACGACCACGTCGACCTGGCCCTGCTGGATGAAGGGCTCACGGTTGGACGACACGGTCGTCTTGTACTCGATGCCGGACTCCGGCACGCCGAGGCCCTTCGCGATGATCTTCGCGATCTCGATGTCGAAGCCGGTGTAGGTGCTGCCGGTCTGCAGGCCGAGGCCCGGCTGGTCGGCCTTTACGCCGAAGACCAGCTTCTTGTCGCTGCCGGCCTTGCCGACGATGCCGCTGGCCGCGGTGTCCGACCCGCTGTCGTCCCCGCCACATGCTGCGGCGGCCATCACCAGAGCGAACGCCCCGGCCACTGCCGTCATACGGTTGATGCGCATCGTCCTGCTCCTCCTGGTGGAAACTCCAACAACGTGAACGTGCTCGTATCGTGCTGATGCTTCAAGTGACCTGTCGGAAACCGGAAAAGGGGTATCCGGTGTGGACATTCAATGAGTAAGGATCTTGGAGAGGAAGTCCCGGGCGCGCTCGCTCTTCGGGTTCTCGAAGAACTCGGCGGGCGGCGCCGACTCGACCAGCTGGCCGTCGGCCATGAAGACGACCCGGTTCGCGGCGTGCCGGGCGAAACCCATCTCGTGGGTGACCACGACCATGGTCATGCCCTCGCGGGCGAGCGAGGTCATGACCTCGAGGACCTCGCCGACCATCTCGGGGTCGAGCGCGCTGGTCGGCTCGTCGAAGAGCATCGCCTTGGGCTGCATGGCCAGGGCGCGGGCGATGGCGACGCGCTGTTGCTGGCCGCCGGAGAGCTGGGCGGGGTACTTCTCCGCCTGGCTGGCGATGCCGACCCGGTCGAGCAGGCCCATCGCGCGCTCGCGGGCCACGGAGGCCTTCTCGCCACGCACCTTGACCGGACCGAGCATCACGTTCTGCAGGATCGTCTTGTGCGCGAAGAGGTTGAACGACTGGAACACCATGCCGACCTCGCTGCGCAGCCGCGCCAGGGCCTTGCCCTCGGCGGGCAGCGTCTGGCCGTCGAAAGTGATCGTGCCCGAGTCGATCGGTTCGAGGCGGTTGATCGCCCGGCACAGCGTCGACTTGCCCGAGCCCGACGGTCCGATCACGACGACCACCTCGCCGCGGTCGACCGAAAGGCTGACATCCTGCAGGACATGGAGCGGGCCGAAGTGTTTGTTGACGCCCTCGAGAACGATGAGAGGCTCGCTTGTGGGCACCGTCGGACCACCGTCCCGTCGTTGGGTTGCTCGGATGGGGTCACTCTATGGGCGTGGTCATCTCGGTTCGCACCGAGATAGGTCACGGAGCGGTAACTGTGCAGGTGTGAGGCCGAAGGGATGTCCACGATGAGCGGTATGGCCGACGCCGATCCGACAGCCGGACTCTGGAGCTGGTCCGCTTCCGAACGCCTGGAGGCGGTGCACGTGCGCACCGCCGTCTCCGGTGCCCTGCGGCGCCCGGTGGCGACGCTGGACGCCCCCGCGGACGGTGCGGTGCTCTGTGACGTATGGCACGTCGGCGGCGACTTCCCGACCCTGATCGAATGCTTTCTGGCGCCGGGCGACATCGCCGAGGCGACGATCGCCAGCGCCGTCTCGGTCCGGCTCGGCGCCGACCTGCTGCTGCCCGACGACACCCTCAACCCGACCCGGTACGTGCTCGCGGAGCCGGACGGGTCGCTGCGGGCCGTGCACGTCGAGGAGGTCGAGACCGACGACGGTACGGAGCGCAGCAACCTGCGGCCCTGCACGGGCGACGACCCGGACTGCGCCCGCGGGCCGGGCTGTGGCCGTTCGCGGTGGAAGCCGGCGCCTACGCCGGAGCGACCCGCGGCCGCCTAGGGACTATCCTGGTCAACTGCCATGACTACCGAGAATCCTGAGGCAGGCGCCGCGCGCACGTACGACGTGCGCACCTACGGCTGCCAGATGAACGTGCACGACAGCGAGCGCATCTCCGGCCTGATGGAGGGCGCCGGATACGTCCGCGCGGCCGACGCGGCCGACGCGGACGTTGTCGTGTTCAACACCTGCGCGGTCCGGGAGAACGCCGACAACCGCCTGTACGGCAACCTCGGCCACCTGCGCCCCACCAAGCTCCGGAACCCCGGCATGCAGATCGCGGTCGGCGGCTGCCTGGCGCAGAAGGACCGCGGCGACATCGTCAAGCGCGCGCCCTGGGTCGACGTGGTCTTCGGCACACACAACATCGGCTCGCTGCCGGCGCTGCTGGAGCGCGCCCGGCACAACCAGGAGGCCGAGGTCGAGATCCTCGAGTCGCTCGAGGTCTTCCCGTCGACCCTGCCGACCCGCCGCGAGTCGACCTACGCCGGCTGGGTGTCGATCTCGGTGGGCTGCAACAACACGTGCACGTTCTGCATCGTGCCGTCGCTGCGCGGCAAGGAGAAGGACCGCCGGCCGGGCGACGTGCTCGCCGAGGTCGAGGCGCTGGTCGCCGAGGGCGTGCTCGAGGTCACCCTGCTGGGCCAGAACGTCAACTCCTACGGCGCCGAGTTCGGCGACCGGCTCGCGTTCGGCAAGCTGCTGCGCGCCTGCGGCGACGTCGCCGGCCTGGAGCGGGTCCGCTTCACCAGCCCGCACCCGAAGGACTTCACCGACGACGTGATCGCCGCGATGGCCGAGACGCCGAACGTGTGCCACTCGCTGCACATGCCGCTGCAGTCCGGCTCCGACCGGGTGCTGCGGGCGATGCGCCGCAGCTACCGCTCGGAGAAATACCTGGGAATCATCGACAAGGTCCGCGCCGCCATGCCGGACGCGGCGATCACCACGGACATCATCGTGGGCTTCCCGGGCGAGACCGAGGACGACTTCGAGCGCACCCTGGACGTGGTCCGGCAGGCCCGCTTCTCCAGCGCCTTCACGTTCCAGTACTCCAAGCGCCCGGGCACCCCGGCCGCGACGATGGACGAGCAGCTGCCCAAGCAGGTCGTGCAGGAACGCTACGAGCGGCTGATCGCCACGCTCGAGGACATCACCTGGGCGGAGAACAAGAAGCAGGTCGGCCGGGGTGTCGAGGTCCTGGTCGCGACCGGCGAGGGCCGCAAGGACGAGCGTACGGGCCGGATGAGCGGCCGGGCTCGGGACGGGCGGCTGGTGCACTTCGCGACCGGGGAGCTGACCGGCGTCCGGCCGGGCGACATCGTGCACACCGAGATCACGTACGCGGCACCGCACCACCTGAACGCCGACGGCGCGCCGCTGGCGCACCGCCGCACCCGGGCCGGCGACGCGCACGAGGCGGGCCGGGCACCGCGCACGGCCGGCGTCTCGCTGGGCCTGCCGAGCGTCGGCGTGCCGGCACCCCTGCCGGCCGCGGCCGGCGGCTGCGCCCTGTAGGCGTCCCACCTACTGGTAAAGGTCTCACGTATCGGCGGACCGTGCCGATCCGGGGGAGCATGCGTTGGTATGCCGCGTTCTCCTTCGCCCTGGTGGCGGGGTACCTGGCGTTCCCTGCTGAGCTGCGGACGATCCCGTTCCTGATCGTCACGTTCGCCGCCATTCCCGCCGTGATCGGCGGCATGCGGCGCAGCCCGGCCGCCGCGCGCGCTCCATGGTGGCCGGTGCTGGCCGGGCTGGTGGTCTTCAACCTCGGCAACCTCGCCTGGCTCTGGTACTTCTACGTACAGGGGCGGGCGACCGGCGACGGCACGCTCGCCGACCTGCTGTACAACCTGGCGAACCTGCTCATGCTCGCCGGGGCGATGTCGGTGGTGCTGCGCCGGGGCCGCCGCGACATCGGCGGCCTCATCGACTCCGGGATCACCGCGTTCGCCCTCGGCGGGCTCCTGTGGGACTCGTTCGTGCTTCCTCAGCTCACCGCCGCCGACACCCCGATGTCGCGCCAGGCCGCCCTCTTCGTCAACGTCCTGGTCATGGCGGGCTCGCTGGGTGCCCTGCTGCGGGTGTCGACGGTCTCCGGGCGGCAGGTTCCCGCCCTGTGGCTGATGACGATCAGCATGGGAACGGGGCTCGCCGGCAACCTCGCGGCGGCCTTCGCCATCGACCCGGCGACGGGCACCCGCCCCGACTGGACCACCATGATCTTCATGGCCGGGTACACGTTCCTCGGCTGCGCGGCGCTGCATCCCTCGGCGGCGGACGCCACCCGCACCGGACCGGAGCCCAAGGACGACCTGACGGCGGGCCGGCTGACGTTCCTCGGCATCATGACCGCGCTGATCCCGATCGTCGGCGGCGGCCGGGCCGTCTTCAAGCTGCCGACCGACGGGCTCCTCGTCGCGCTCGGCTCGGCCGTGGTGATCCCGCTGGTCATGGTCCGGGTGGCCCGGCTCGCCAACCAGCGCCGCCGGGCGGAACGGGCGCTGCTGCGGATGGTCAACCGCGACCCGCTCACCGGGCTGCCGAACCGGGCCGGGTGTCTCGAACGGCTCGCGGCCGAGCTGGAACGGCCGGGCGTCGCCGTGCTCTTCTGCGACCTCGACGGCTTCAAGCCGGTCAACGACCGGCTCGGCCACGCGGCCGGCGACGAGTTGCTGATCGCGGTCGCCGCGCGGTTGCGCGGCTGCGTCCGCGAGCAGGACCTGGTGAGCCGCTTCGGCGGCGACGAGTTCGTCGTGGTGTTGCGCGACGCCCACCCGCGCGTGGCGGTCGCGGCCGCGTGCGCCCGGATCAGCGAGATGGTCTCGCGGCCGCTCACCGCCGGCGGGGAGAGCGTCCGCATCGGCATGAGCGTCGGCGTGGCCTTCGCGGACCGGGACGCCTCCGTCGACGACCTGCTCAACCGCGCCGACCTGGCCATGTACCAGGCGAAGCAGTCCAAGAACGTCGGCGCCCTCAGCCTCAGCGGCCTCTGAAGATCAAAATTCTTTTCCCGTACGCGCACAGCCGCACCGCCCCCAGCAGGGCACCCTGGCGACGGGGTCCAGTGCCTCGGGATTGGCAACGGACGCCCCGGGCCGCGCCGGGGATGATGGCGGCATGGACCTCAGCTTCGCCGACGTGGCCGCCGCCCGGGACATCGTCCACCGGTACCTGCCGCCGACCCCGATGTGGTCGTACCCGCTGCTGGACGCGGCCGCCGGCGCGACGGTGTTCGTCAAGCACGAGAACGTCCAGCCGGTCGGCGCGTTCAAGGTGCGCGGCGGGCTCACCCTCCTCGCGGCGATGTCGCCGGCGGAGCGGGCCCGGGGCACGGTCAGCTACTCGACCGGCAACCACGCACAGTCGATCGCCTACGCGAGCGCGATCCACGGCGCACCCTGCCGGGTGGTGATGCCGGAGTCGGCCAGCCCGGCGAAGGCAGACGCGGCGTCGGCGCTGGGCGCCGAGGTGATCCTGCACGGCCCCGATCTCGAGACGGCGCAGCGGCACGCCGAGGACCTGGCGCGGGACACCGGCGCGCGGCTGATCAGCCCGGGCGACACCCCGGAACTGCTGGCCGGGGTCGGCACGCTGTACGTCGAGATCCTCGAGGCCGAGCCGGACCTGGACGCCATCCTGGTACCGATCGGCAGCGGCACCGGCGCGGCCGCGGCGGCCGTCGTGGCCCGAAAGCTCGCCCCGACCTGCCGCGTCATCGGCGTCCAGTCGGACGCGTCCCGGGCCGCCTACGACTCCTGGCAGGCGGGCGAGCTGGTCAAGCGCCCGAACCGCACCCGCGTCGACGGCCTGGCCACGGGCCGCGGCTTCGACCTGCCGCAGCGCCTGATGCGCGACGGCCTCAGCGACTTCCTGCTGGTGACCGACGACGTGATCACCGAGGCGCAGCGGCTGATGGCGAGCCGGGCGCACACCCTCGCCGAGGGTGCCGGCGCCGCGGCGCTGGCGGGCGTGTTGAGCCGGCCGGAGGAGTTCGCCGGCAAGCGGGTCGCGGTGGTCTGCACGGGCGGCAACGCGAACGCCGGAGAGCTGGCCGCGCTGGGGTGACCCCGTCGCCACGGCGCCCTGCCGGCGGCGGCGCCGCTGTGCGCGTAAGGGAAACAGATTTTGATCTTAAAAGCCGGAGCGGCGGCGGGCCGGAGCCCACCGCCGCTGCCGATCTAATCGATCAATTCGCCTGTTCGGCCAAAGCAAGGAACTGACGCTTGCTGGAGAGTGCCAGCTCCGCTTCCTTGATGCGGCGGGCGTCGCCCGCCGCCTGGGCCCGGGCCAGCCGCTGCTCGGCCTCGGCGACCTGCTCGCGCATCTGGCGCAGCAGCGGGTTGTCCTGCGGCGTGGTCTTGCGCCACGCCGAGTCCATCGCCACCCGGATCCGCTCCTCGGCGGCCCGCCAGCGGCGGTCCAGGCTCGCCGTCGCCTCGCGCGGCACCCGGCCCGCGTCGTGCCAGGCGGCCTGCGCGTCGCGCAGCTTGTTCTGCGCGCCGCGCGGGTCGGCGTCGACGTCGAGCGCCTCGATCTCGGTGAGGATCGCCTGCTTGCGGTCGAGGTTGCCCTTGTACTCCGCGTCGCGGGCCGAGAAGACCTCGCTGCGGCGGGTGAAGAACGCGTCCTGGGCCGCCCGGAAGCGTTCCCAGAGGCGCTGCTCGGCCTCCTTGGCCGCCCGCGGTGCGGCCTTCCACTCGTTCATCAGGTCCTTGAGCCGGTTGGCCGTCGACGACCACTCGGTCGAGTCCGCCAGGCCCTCGGCCTCCTTGACCAGCTCCTCCTTGGCCGTCTGCGCCTGCTTGCGCTGCCCGTCAAGGGTGGCGAAGTGTGCGCCGCGGCGGCGGGTGAAGCCGTCCCGGGCGGCCGCGAACCGCTTCCACAGCTCGCCGTCGGTCTTCTTGTCGACGCCGCGGATCGTCTTCCACTCGTCGAGGATCTCCTTGAGCCGGTCGCCCGCGCTCTTCCAGCCCGTCGACTCGGCGGCGATCGTCTCCGCCTCCTCGACCAGCGCCGTCTTGCGGGCCAGCGCCTCGCCGCGGGCCGCCTCGCGGGCAGCCCTCGCCTCGCCGGCCTTCTCGTCGGCGACCGTGGTCAGCCGGTCGAGGCGGGCGGCGAGCCCGTCGATGTCGCCGACCACGTGTGCCTCGTCGAGGCTCGCGCGGATCCGCTTGACGCTGGTCAGCGAGTGCGCGGCGTCGGCGGCGCCGGACTTGAGGCGGGCCTCGATGAGGTCGACCTCGGTCACCAGGTCCGCGAAGCGCCGGGCGAAGTGGGCCAGGCCCTCCTCGGGCGTGCCCGCCTGCCACGAGCCGACCACGCGGTCGCCCTCGGCCGTCTTCACATACACGGTGCCGTCGGCATCCACGCGCCCGAAGGCCGTCCAGTCGTTCATGAGCCCACCCTCGTTCTCCCGGCGGCACAGGCCTCGCTGCCCGCGACCACCGCCATAGCGCAGTCGAATGCCATTCTTCCATCGGCATTCTTTCTCGCGCATTGTCACAGGTCCAACCCGGTTCCGGGGAAGCGCCCGCCGATGACCGTGACCAGCCCGTTACGGTGGCTCCGTGCCTTTGCTCCCATCTCCCGGAGTCATCGCGGTCGTCGGGCCCACCGCCGCCGGGAAATCCGCCCTCAGCATCGCGCTCGCGCGGGCCCTCGGCGGCGAGGTCGTCAACGCCGACTCCATGCAGCTCTACCGGGGTATGGACATCGGAACGGCCAAGCTCACCCCGGACGAGCGGGAAGGCGTGCCGCACCACGTCCTGGACGTCTGGGACGTGACGCGACCGGCGAGCGCGAAGGAGTACCAGGAGCTGGCCCGGGCCGCGGTCGACGACATCGTGTCCCGGGGCCGGGTTCCGCTGCTCGTGGGCGGTTCCGGGCTCTACGTCCGGGCGGTTCTCGAGGAGTTCGAATTTCCCGGCACGGATCCCGCCATTCGGGAGCGGCTGGAGCTGGAGCTCGCCGCGGCGGGCCCGGCGCCGCTGCACGCCCGGCTGGCGGCGCTCGACGCGAGCGCCGCCGCGAAGATCCTTCCGTCGAACGGGCGACGGATCGTCCGGGCGCTCGAGGTGATCGAGCTGACCGGCGAGCCCTTCACCGCCGCCCTGCCCGCGCCGACCCCGTACTACGAGTCGGTGCATCTCGGCGTCGACCGCGAGACCGCCGCGCTGGACGCTCGGATCGCCGACCGGGTGGACCTGATGTGGGCCGCGGGCCTGCTCGACGAGGTGCGCGGGCTGGACGGCCTGCGGGAGGGCCGCACGGCGAGCCGGGCGCTGGGCTACCAGCAGGCGCTGGCCCAGCTCGACGGCGAGCTGACCGAGGAGCAGGCCAAGGACGAGACCGTGCGGGCGACCCGCCGCTTCTTGCGCCGGCAGCGCTCCTGGTTCCGCCGCGACCCGCGGATCACCTGGCTCGACGGCGCGTCGGCCGCCCTTACGGAGGAGGCGTTGGCGGCCTGCGCGGCGGCTGCGCGATGATGGAACGCGTGTTGTTCACCAAGGGCCACGGCACCGGCAACGACTTCGTCATCCTCGGCGACCCCGACGGGGCGCTGGAGCTGACCCCCGCGCTGGTCGCGGCGCTCTGCGACCGGCACCGCGGCATCGGCGCGGACGGCGTGCTGCGCGTGGTCCGCAGCGCCAAGCATCCCGACGGCGCCGGCCACGCGGGCGACGCCGAGTGGTTCATGGACTACTGGAACGCGGACGGCTCGTTCGCCGAGATGTGCGGCAACGGCGTCCGGGTCTTCGCCCGCTACCTGGTTGCCAACGGCCTGGCCGACCCCGGCGGCGAGGACCTGCCGGTCGCGACCCGGGCCGGCGTCGTGCGCGCGCGGGTCGGCGACCCGATCATCTCGGTGCGGATGCGCGCCCCCGAGGTGTACGCGGCGAGCACCGCCACCGTCGGCCAGCTCACCTTCCCGGGCGTCGCGGTGGACTGCGGCAACCCGCACCTGGTCTGCGGCGTGCACGACGGCCTGCCGCTCGACTCCCTGGACCTGCACGCGATGCCCGGCTACGACCCGGCACTCTTCCCCGGGGGAGTGAACGTCGAATTCACCACTGTGGGTGACCCGGTCGAGGGCGCCGACATGCACATGCGGATGCGGGTCTACGAGCGCGGCTCGGCCGAGACGCTGTCCTGCGGCTCGGGCGCGCTCGCGGTCGGCGCGGTCGCCCTGCGCGACGCCGGGCTGCGCGCCGGGGTGGTCGCCGTCGACCTGCCCGGCGGCCGGCTGACGGTCACCTACGACGGCTCGTCGTGGTGGCTGGCGGGGCCGGCGGTGCTGGTGGCGACCGGTGAGGTCGACCCGGCGGCGTTGGTCCGATGACCACCCTGCACCGGGTGGCACACCGCGGTTACTCCGCCGTCGCGCCCGAGAACACCCTGCCCGCGCTCGCCGCCGCGGTTCTCGCCGGCGCCACGTTCGTCGAGTTCGACGTGCGGACCACCGCCGACGGCGTGCCAGTGGTGATCCACGACCGGACGGTCGACCGCACCACCGACGGGACCGGAAAGGTCTGGGAGCTGACCCTCGACGAGGTCTCCGCGCTGGACGCGGGCTCCTGGTTCTCCCCGGCCTACGCGGGCACGCGGATACCCCGCCTGACCGAGGTCCTCGGCGTGCTGCGCCCGCACGCCCTGCCCGCCGGCGGGCCCGGCGTCGAGCTGCTGCTGGAGATCAAGCCGCCGGCCACCCTTGAGCAGGTGAAGAACATCATCGGCCAGGTGGCCGACGCCGGCCTGCTGGGCCGCACCGTCGTGCAGAGCTTCGATCCGGCCATCGTCGCGCTGGTGGCGGAGGCCGCCCCGGAGGTCCGGCGCGGCCTGCTGCGCGACGGCTTCGACGCCGGTCAGGTGACGGTCGCCCGGGAGCTCGGCCTCAGCTACTGCAACCCGTCGACGGACGCGGTGCTGACCGAACCCGGCACCGTCGCCGACCTGGCCGGCGCCGGGGTCGCGGTGATGCCGTGGACGGCCAACGACATCGCGCTCTGGCCGGCCCTGGTCGACGTCGGCGTGGCCGGCGTCATCTCGGACCGGACCGGCGAGCTGACCGGCTGGGCGGCAGCCCGTCAGAACGTTCCGTCGGGCGCCCCGTCCAGTTCCGCGTCGGGCATGGCCGCCGGGCTCGGCTGAGCCGGTGCGCCCTTGACCACCTGACGGATCGCCGCGGCCACCGCCGGGGTCACCCGCGGGTCGAAGACGCTGGGCACGATGACCGTCGGGTTGAGCTTGTCCTCGCCGACGACGTTCGCGATCGCCATCGCCGCGGCCAGGGCCATCTCCTCGGTGAACTCCTGGGCGCTGACGTCGAGCATGCCGCGGAAGACGCCGGGGAAGGCCAGCACGTTGTTGATCTGGTTGGGCTGGTCCGAGCGGCCGGTGGCGACCACGGCCGCGTGCTGCCGCGCCGCACGCGGGTCCACCTCGGGGTCCGGGTTCGCCAGCGCGAAGACGATCGACTTCTCCGCCATCCTGGCGATGTCGTCGCCGGTCAGCAGGTTCGGCGCGCTCACGCCGATGAACACGTCCGCGCCGACGATCGCGCCGGCCAGGTCGCCGGAGTAGTTGCCGCGGTTGGTGTGCTCCGCGAGCCACTGCCAGGTCGGGGTGAGGTCGTCCATGCCGCGGTGCAGGGCGCCCCTGCGGTCGTACGCGATGATGTCGCCGACGCCCTGGCGCAGCAGCAGCTTCATGATCGCGGTGCCCGCCGCGCCGGCGCCGGAGACCACGACCCGGACGTCGGCCAGGTTCTTGCCCACCACCCGCAGCGCGTTGGTCAGCGCGGCCAGCACGCAGATCGCGGTGCCGTGCTGATCGTCGTGGAAGACCGGGATGTCGAGCAGCTCGCGCAGCCGCATCTCGATCTCGAAGCACCGCGGCGCCGCGATGTCCTCCAGGTTGATGCCGCCGTACGCCGGCGCGATCGCCTTGACGATCGCCACGATCTCGTCGGTGTCCTGTGTGTCCAGCACCACCGGCCAGGCGTCCACCCCGCCGAAGCGCTTGAAGAGCGCGGCCTTGCCCTCCATCACCGGCATCGCCGCAGCCGGGCCGATGTTGCCCAGGCCGAGCACCGCCGAGCCGTCGCTGACCACGGCGACCGTGTTGCGCTTGATGGTGAGCCGGCGCGCGTCGGCGGGATTCTCCGCGATGGCCATGCAGACCCGCGCCACCCCCGGCGTGTACGCCCGGGACAGCTCGTCGCGGTTGCGCAGGGCGACCTTGGAGCTGACCTCGATCTTGCCGCCGAGGTGCAGGAGGAACGTGCGGTCCGACACCTTGCGGACGTCGACGCCGTCCTGCGCCTCCAGCTGCTTGACGACCTGGTCGGCGTGGCCGGAGTCGGCGGTGTCGCAGGTGAGGTCGACGAGCACGTGGGTGGGGTCGGAGTCCACCACGTCGAGCGCCGTCACGATCGCACCGGCCTCGCCGACACAGGTGGTGAGCCGGCCGATGGAGGAGGCGTCGGCGGTCACGGCGATGCGGATCGTGATCGAGAATCCTGCACTGGGCAGGCGGGTGGTCACCACGGTGTTCCCTCCGTCGTTGGCGGGTGCGTACCCGCAATCTTGCTCTTCGGGAATACCGGACACCAATCCGGTGGTTGCAGGTAGGTCAGACACTCTGCGACAACGCCCCGCACCGTTATGTGGATGCGCTCGGCACCTCGGGCGTGCCACGATCGGGCGGAGGAGGTCACTTTTGCGTACTGAGGTATTCGAACCGGACGTCACCACCGGTGAGCTGGAGCTCGAGGAGCGCCACTCGCTGCGTCGGGTCGCCGGTCTCTCCACCGAGCTAACGGATGTCACCGAGGTCGAGTACCGGCAGCTGCGGCTCGAACGCGTCGTGCTGGTCGGCGTCTGGACCGAGGGCACCATCGCCGACGCGGAGAACTCCCTCACCGAGCTCGCCGCGCTGGCCGAGACGGCCGGGTCCGAGGTCCTCGAGGGCCTCATCCAGCGTCGTAGCCGGCCCGACTCGGCGACCTTCATCGGCCGGGGCAAGGTCGACGAGCTGCGTGACGTGGTCGTCGCCACCGGCGCCGACACGGTCATCTGCGACGGCGAGCTGTCGCCCTCGCAGCTGCGCAAGCTCGAGGAGCAGGTCAAGGTCAAGGTCGTCGACCGCACCGCGCTGATCCTGGACATCTTCGCCCAGCACGCGAAGAGCAAGGAAGGCAAGGCGCAGGTCGAGCTGGCTCAGCTGCAGTACCTGCTGCCCCGCCTGCGCGGCTGGGGTGAGTCGCTGTCCCGTCAGGGCGGCGGCGCGGGTGGCGGCTCCGGCGGCGGCGTCGGCACCCGCGGTCCCGGTGAAACCAAGATCGAGACCGACCGGCGGCGGATCAACACCCGCATCTCGCGCCTCAAGCGCGAGATCAAGGCCCTGCGGACGGTACGCCAGACGAAGCGCTCCAAGCGCACCAACAGCGGCGTGCCCGCGGTCGCCATCGCCGGCTACACCAACGCCGGTAAGTCCAGCCTGCTGAACAGCCTCACCTCGGCGGGCGTGCTGGTCGAGGACGCGCTGTTCGCCACGCTGGATCCGACCACCCGCCGCACGGCGGCCGAGGACGGCCGGGTGTACACGCTCTCCGACACGGTCGGCTTCGTCCGGCACCTGCCGCATCACATCGTCGAGGCGTTCCGCTCGACGCTGGAGGAGGTGGCCTACTCCGACCTGGTCGTGCACGTGGTCGACGGCGCGCACCCGGACCCCGAGGGTCAGGTGACGGCCGTCCGGGAGGTGCTCGGCGACGTCGGTGCCGACCGGATCCCCGAGCTGCTGGTCGTCAACAAGATGGACGCGGCCGACGAGGAGACCATCCTGCGGCTCAAGCGCGCCTGGCCGGACGCGGTGTTCGTGTCGGCGCGCTCGGGCCTGGGCATCGCCGAGCTGCACGCGGCCATCGCGGAGCGGCTGCCGCGCCCGGCGGTCGACCTGCGGGTGCTGCTGCCTTACGACCGGGGCGACCTGGTGGCCCGGATCCACCGCGCCGGGCAGGTGCTGGACACCCGCCACACCGAGGAGGGCACCGAGTTGCGGGTCCGGGTCGGCGAGCAGCTGGCCGCGGATCTTGAGGCTTTTCGCATGTAGCGGCCCGGTTGTCGGATTCTGTACGGCCCCAGCATGGTGATCCACGCGAAACACGGTTACGAGACGCCGCATGCGACACTGATCGGATGCGGCGTCTCGTGTTCCCGGTCATCCTTGCCTCCGGGCTTGTGATGTTGGGGGCCGTGCCCGCCTCAGCCGAACCCGCCCCCGCGGCGGACACGGCGAAGGCAGCGGCCGGCAAGAAGCTTTGTAAGGTCACCGACTCGGTCCTGCCCGAGCTCTCCGGGATGGTCGCCGTCAAGAACGGCTACGCGGTCGTCAACGACAGCGCGGACCAGGAGAGCCAGAAGAAGGTCTTCTTCCTCGACGACGAGTGCGAGATCAAGAAGCGCGTCGACTACAGCGGCAACGGGCCCCTCGACACCGAGGACATGGCGCTGTCGCCGGACGGCAAGACGATCTGGATCGCCGACATCGGCGACAACAACGTCCGGGACAACCCCGACGACCCGCGCTCGACCGTCGGCCTCTGGAGCATGCCGGCCGACGGCTCCAAGAAGCCCAAGCTGCACCGCCTGGCGTACCCGCAGGGCGACAGCCACGACGCCGAGGCGCTGCTCCTCAACGGCGACGGCACGCCGATCATCGTGACCAAGGAGACGGTCGGCAAGCCGGCCGGCATCTACGTGCCGACGGCGGCGCTGAAGGCGAACAACGAGGAGGGCGTGCCGCTCAGGAAGGTCGGCGAGGTCTCGCTGCCGCGCTCGGAGACGCCGGGCAACCCGCTCGCCCGCCTCGCGCAGGGCATCGTCACCGGCGGCGCCGTCGCGCCGGGCGGGACGAAGGTGGTGCTCCGCACCTACCTCGACGCCTTCGAGTGGGACGTGTCGAACGGCGACGTGCTGGCGGCCCTGAAGAACAAGCCCCGCCAGACCGGCCTGCCCAACGAGCCGTTCGGCGAGGCGATCACCTACAGCACCGACGGCAAGCAGTTCTACACGGTCTCCGACGTCGGCTCGTCGGCGGACGCCGAGGCCGCCAACTACATCCTGAGCTACACCCCGGCGACGAAGGTCCTCGAGGCGAAGGCGGGCGGCGACGAGGACGGCGCGGCGAGCGGCGGCTCCTGGTACGCGGATCTGAGCCTGTCCGACATCACCTACCTGGTGGGCGGCGTCGGCGTGCTCGGCGCGATCCTGGTCGGCGCGGGCATCTTCGGCATCATGCGGGCCCGCAAGAAGGCACCGCCGGAGCCGGCCGCCGGCAAGAGCGTCGACCCGAACGCACCCAAGCCGATCGACGCCCGGACCGAGCTGCTGTCGGTCGGCGGACCGGCCGAGCGCCCCGGCGTCTACGGCGGCAACCGCGCACCGGCCGGTGCGCCGTCCGGCCCGGTGTACGGAGCCAAGCCGTCGGTGCCGCAGTCGGGCGGCGTCTACGGCGGCGGCCGCCCGCCGCAGGGCCAGCCCCCGGCCCGACCCGGCCCGCAGCCGGCCGGCCGCCCGGGCCAGGGCGGCGGTCGCCCCGCCGGCCCGCCGCCGGTGCAGCCCGGTCGTCCAGGAGGTGCCCAGCCCGGTCGCCCCGGCGGTGCCCAGCCCGGCCGTGGCGGCCAGCAGGGTCGCCCGGGTCAGGGCGGCGGTGGCCGTCCCGGCGGTGGCGTCTACGGCGCTCCGCCCGCCCCGCCGCCGCCGATGGGCCGCCCGCCCGCCGGTGGGTCGCAGCGCCCGTCCGGATTCACCGGCCCGCAGGGCGGCAACCGGCAGCCGGGGCGCCCCGACGGCCGTCCCCCTTACGGAGTCTGATCCGCCTGCGCCGGGTCGTCAGACCCGGCGCAGTACGGCAACCACGCGGCCCATGATCGTGGCGTCGTCGCCCGGGATCGGGTCGAAGGCCGGGTTGGCCGGCATCAGCCACACGTGCCCGTCCCGCTGCCGGTAGCTCTTGACGGTCGCCTCGCCGTCGATCATCGCCGCCACTATCTCGCCGACGTTGGCCGTCGGCTGCTGGCGGACCACCACCCAGTCGCCGTTGCAGATCGCCGCGTCGATCATCGAGTCGCCCTTGACCTCGAGCATGAAGACGTCGCCCTCGCCGACCAGCTCGCGCGGCAGCGGGAAGAACTCCTCCACCGCCTGCTCGGCCAGGATCGGCCCGCCGGCGGCGATCCGGCCGAGCAGTGGCACGTAGGCCGGGGTCGGCCGGGCCGAGCGCAGCGCCTCGTCGTCGACCAGCTCGCTGGGCGCCCGCACGTCGACCGCGCGCGGCCGGTTCGGGTCACGCCGCAGGAAGCCCTTCTTCTCCAGCTCCTTGAGCTGGTAGGCCACGCTCGACGGCGACACGAGGCCGACCGCCTCGCCGATCTCGCGCACGCTCGGCGGGTAGCCGTAGCGCTCCACCCAGTCCCGGATGAACTCGAGGATCCGGCGCTGGCGGGCGGTCAGGTCGGCGGTGACCAGGTCGGGGAACTGGCTGACCACCGGCGTCACGGCGCGCAGCTGGGGCGCCTCGCCGCCGCGGGCCCGGGACGGCGTGCGGCGGCGGATGGCCGCCTTGGTGTTGGCGGGCTCGGGCTGCAGATCCTTCTGGTGTTGCCGGCTCGTCCGGTCGTCGGTCGACACGTCCGCCCTCCCTGTCGGCCAGTGCCTCGTCGGCACGTGGTGCGCTCGCGGAGCCGGGCAGTCGCCGTGGGGATGGACTTGTGCCCGGCTGACCCCTCTTGACCGAGAACGGTAACTGCGCGGTACGACATATTCAAACATCTGTACGACTTTCTCTCGGCGTGTCGCCCGAAAGTGCTCGACTTCCGTACGCCTGTTCTGATACACCGTCGTACGGGCGTTCGATAGAACGCATGTCCGAGAGACGTATGCGAGGAGAGGAATATGCCGTGGTGACCACTGGTGTGCGCCGGCAGCCGGCCCCGTTGCGGCTGACCCGGCGGGGACGCGTCGTCGTGCTGACCTTCTTCATCCTGCTCGGATCTCTCGCGAGCGCCGTGTTGTGGACCACTGCCTCCCGGGCCGACGATCCGCCCGCCGGCCCGGCGCCTAGCGTCGTCGTCCAGCCGCACGACATCCACGCCGATGAGACTCTGATCCTTCCGCGTGGGCGCTGAAACACATTGTTGATCAAGACGTTTCGGTGCTGCCCGTGACCGGCGCGGTACCGGTCGTGTTGAGGTAGAAAATACGGCGCGCCGACGCGCCGGTGAACTTGCATCGACGTCTGCGGCGGCATAACGTCAACCCCAACATCTAGTAGTTACAAGGGTGTAAGTCATCCACAGGTTGGGGTCAGGCAGCCCCGCAAACCACGGGTTCGTGCACAGCCACGAGGCGGGATCCACCGCCGCGGGGCTGTCGTTCGGCGTGCCCGTGAGGCGCCCTGCCGTCCCGTTCCCTGCCCGGGTGGCCGGACCCGGTGACAGGGGGAGTTTCGGTGCGGTGTCCGTACTGCCGGCACGCCGACTCGCGGGTGGTCGACTCGCGTGAGGCTGACGACGGCCAGTTGATCCGTCGCCGGCGGTCGTGCCCCGAATGCGGTAAGCGGTTCACCACGGTCGAGGAGGCCGTGCTGGCGATCGTGAAGCGCAACGGCGTCACCGAGCCCTTCAGTCGGACCAAGATCATGAGTGGCGTTCGCAAGGCCTGTCAGGGCCGACCGGTCGACGAGGACTCGATCGCGCTGCTCGCGCAGCGGGTCGAGGAGACCATCCGGGCCAAGGGCGCGGCGGAGGTGCCGAGCCACGACGTGGGCCTCGCGATCCTCACGCCGCTGCGCGAGCTGGACCAGGTGGCCTACCTCCGCTTCGCGAGCGTCTACAAGTCCTTCGACTCGCTGGACGAGTTCGAACGTGAGATCACCGAGCTGCGTGAGGCGGCCATCGCCGGCGAGGCGGCCGAGCGGCACCTGGTCGCCGCACGGCCCGGCAACCGGCCGCCGAAGACCAGCGCTCAGGAAAAGCTTGATGCAGGAAGCAATCGAGGGGGAGCACCAAATGGCCGGTGACGGCATGACAGCAGGCAGGCAGCGCAATCGCGCGAGCAACGGGGGCGCCACGGCCGGGGGGCTGCGGATCGAGCGGGTCTGGACGACCGAGGGCGTCCACCCGTACGACGAGGTCGAGTGGGAGCGCCGCGACGTCGTCATGACGAACTGGCGGGACGGCTCGATCAACTTCGAGCAGCGCGGCGTCGAGTACCCCGCCGCGTGGAGCGTCAACGCCGCCAACATCGTCACCACGAAGTACTTCCGGGGTGCGGTCGGCACGCCGGAGCGCGAGTGGTCGCTCAAGCAGCTCATCGACCGGGTCGTGCAGACCTACCGCAAGGCGGGCGAGGACCACGGTTACTTCGCCAACCCGGGCGACGCCGAGCTCTTCGACCACGAGCTGACCTGGATGCTGCTGCACCAGGTGTTCAGCTTCAACTCGCCGGTCTGGTTCAACGTCGGCACCGCGTCGCCGCAGCAGGTCAGCGCGTGCTTCATCCTGTCCGTCGACGACTCGATGGACTCCATCCTGGACTGGTACAAGGAGGAGGGGCTGATCTTCAAGGGCGGCTCCGGCTCCGGGGTCAACCTCTCCCGGATCCGCTCCTCCAAGGAGCTGCTCTCCTCCGGCGGCACGGCCAGCGGCCCGGTCAGCTTCATGCGCGGCGCGGACGCCAGCGCCGGCACGATCAAGTCCGGCGGGGCGACCCGCCGCGCGGCCAAGATGGTGATCCTCGACGTCGACCACCCCGACATCGAGGAGTTCGTCACCACCAAGGCCCGAGAGGAGGACAAGATCCGGGCCCTGCGCGACGCCGGGTTCGACATGGACCTCGGCGGCAGCGACATCGTCTCGGTGCAGTACCAGAACGCCAACAACTCGGTGCGGGTCAGCGACGAGTTCATGCGCGCGGTCGAGGAGGGCGGCACGTTCGACCTCCGCGGCCGGATGAACGGCGAGACGATCGAGACCATCGACGCCAAGCGCCTGTTCACCGAGATCGCCAAGGCCGCGTGGGAGTGCGCCGACCCCGGCCTGCAGTACGACGACACGATCAACGACTGGCACACCAACCCGGAGACCGGCCGCATCACCGCGTCCAACCCGTGCTCGGAGTACATGTCGCTGGACGACTCGTCCTGCAACCTCGCCTCGCTCAACCTGATGAAGTTCCTGAAGGCCGACGGCGGCTTCGAGGTCGAGAAGTTCGTCAAGAGCGTCGAGTTCGTCATCACCGCGATGGACATCTCGATCTGCTTCGCCGACTTCCCGACCAAGCGGATCGGCGAGACCACGCGCGCCTACCGCCAGCTCGGCATCGGGTACGCGAACCTCGGCGCGCTGCTGATGGCCTCCGGCCTGCCGTACGACTCCGACGGCGGCCGCGGCCTGGCCGCCGCCATCACCTCGCTGATGACCGGTGTGGCCTACCGCCGCTCCGCCGAGGTGGCCGGCGTCGTCGGCGCGTACGACGGCTACGCCCGCAACGCCGACGCGCACAAGCGGGTCATGCGCAAGCACGCCTCGGCGAACGACGAGATCCGCCCGTCCGGCGCCGTCGCCACCGCGGTGGTGCGCGAGGCCACCAAGCAGTGGCAGCAGGGCAACAAGATCGGCGAGAAGAACGGCTGGCGCAACGCGCAGGCCTCCGTGCTCGCGCCGACCGGCACCATCGGCCTGATGATGGACTGCGACACCACCGGCGTCGAGCCCGACCTGGCCCTGGTCAAGTTCAAGAAGCTCGTCGGCGGCGGCTCGATGCAGATCGTCAACCAGACGGTCCCGCGCGCCCTGCGCAGCCTCGGCTACCCCGAGGAGCAGGTCGAGGCGATCGTCGAGCACATCGCCGACCACGGCATCGTCGTCGACGCGCCCGGCCTCAAGCCGGAGCACTACCCGGTCTTCGACTGCGCCATGGGCGAGCGGTCCATCGCCCCGATGGGCCACGTGCGGATGATGGCGGCCGTGCAGCCGTTCATCTCGGGCGCGATCTCCAAGACGATCAACATGCCGGAGTCGGCGACCGTCGAGGACATCGAGAACGTGCACTACCAGGGCTGGAAGCTCGGCCTCAAGGCCCTCGCCATCTACCGCGACAACTGCAAGGTCGGCCAGCCGCTCTCGGCGGCCAAGCCGAAGGTGGCCGCCGCCGCGGCACCCGTCGCCGCGGTCGAGCCGGTCGTCGAGAAGGTCATCGAGTACCGCCCGGTCCGCAAGCGCCTGCCGAAGAAGCGCCCGTCGGAGACGGTCTCCTTCTCGGTCGGCGGCGCCGAGGGCTACCTGACCGCGTCGTCCTACCCGGACGACGGCCTCGGCGAGGTCTTCCTGAAGATGTCGAAGCAGGGCTCGACCCTGGCCGGCGTCATGGACGCGTTCTCGGTGGCGATCTCGATCGGCCTCCAGTACGGCGTGCCGCTGGAGACCTACGTCAGCAAGTTCACCAACATGCGCTTCGAGCCGGCCGGCATGACCGACGACCCGGACATCCGCATGGCGGCGTCGGTGATGGACTACATCTTCCGCCGCCTCGCGCTGGACTTCCTGCCGTACGACACCCGCGCCGAGCTGGGCATCTTCACCGCCAAGGAGCGCGCGGCGCAGATCCAGGCCGAGGCGGCGGCCGAGGCCGCCGGCATCGACCTGGCCGGCATGGCGGCCTCCGCCCCGGTGTCCGCCCCGGTCGGCGCGGCCTCCGCCCCGGCGGCCTCGACCCCCACGGCCGAAATCGAGAAGGGCACCCCGCCGTCGATCGGCTCCTCGACCGAGTTGCTGGAGGCCGTCCTGGGCACCTCGGCCGACGCGCCGCTCTGCTTCACCTGCGGCACGAAGATGCGCCCGGCCGGAAGCTGCTACGTCTGCGAGGGCTGCGGCTCCACCTCAGGCTGCAGCTGAAACCTTCCGCCATTGCGTGAGACGTAACATAGCTCGCGACTCATGTGAGCAGTGAAACAGCAGGCAAAGGGCGGTCCCGGAGTCATCCGGGACCGCCCTTTGCGTGTCGTATTAGGGGGTGATGGACGTCCATCAGCCCAGTTGCATAATGATGCGTCTAATGCAACGTATTGGTTGGAGGCAACTGCGGCTGCGAACGAACCTGGTGCTGCGCGAGTGTTGCTCCCGGCCAACGTGCGGCACCTCGACGAGCCGGCGGCAGATCTTCGCAGCGATGCCGGTTCCTTCCATTCAGACAGATAGGCGCACAGGCGAGCGGCGCGACCACCGAAGCCCGAAGCCAGGCGGGTCGGTGACGAACACGAACGATGTTGCCAGCTGCGCGATGAGTGCACCGCCAGCGGGTTGTCCCTATCTAAAGTTCGGCAAATGAAGGTAGTTGGCCGCAAATGCGTCCAGGTTCATGCCGCCACCGCCGTCAATACAATGCCCGTGATGAGCACCAGGACCGGAAGGGCGAACCAGAACCGCTGGGTGCTGCCGGTGAGGGCACGGCTCCACCGGTAGAGCCGACTGGCCTCGTGTGAGCGGTCCGACTCCTCGAGCAGATCCTCAATGTCGGGTTCCGAGCCGGTGAGGAACTCGGCGTCGAGGGCGTCTCGCAGACGCATGGCACGGCGCCGGTTGCGCTCGTGCAGCTCGGTGTAGGACGCGGCAAACCCGAGACCGAGCAGGCCGACACACACCACCCCGAGGCACAGCACGAGGTCCGGCGGCCGCACGTGCCCGTCGGCCGCGATCGCCGCGATCAGCAAGGACGCGACGACGATCATGAAGTTGACGACGTTGGAGCGCAGCGTCTCGGCATGCCGGGAGTGCAGGCGCAGATCCGCGTACATCCCCCAGAGGAGGTCCCTTCTGGCCTTGGCAGTGTCGGACAGCTGATCAGACATTGTGCTCCTTCGATGGGATTGGGCCTTCAGCCTATTCAGTTGATCGCGCTCAGCACATAAGTTGACGACAGTGCGTCAGCGAGGCCGGGGGTGAGCATGTGGGGCGAACTCGTCGAACCGGAGCGGTGGAAAGAAGGCCTCGACGAGGACGGTCAGGCATGTGTCGATGAACTCGCGCGGGCTCTCCGAGGCCAGTCCTACAACCTGGTCTTCAAGGAGTGGTTCGGCTCTGGGCGCAGCGGAAGTCCGGTCGCCCGCGTTCAGCGTCGGAAGAGGCGCGGCCATGACGATCAAGTTGTTCTGAAGTTCTGCGCGTCGGCGGATCGCGCTGACCGGCTGGCCGAGGGGTGGGACGACCGAGACTCGTTCTGCCGGGAACATCTGGCGGCGACAGAGGAGCCGCCGCTACCGCTCGCGGGCGGCAGGCTGATCGTGTTCATGCATGTCGCCGGCGACAAGCTCTCCCGGTACCAGGCGTTGGCGAAGTTGCGAGAGGACCGGGACTTTCATCAGCGGTGCGGTGCCGTCGTCCGTTCGGTGATCGCCGACTGGAACCAAGCAGGCATCAAGTTGGAAAGCAGGACCGTCAGACAGGTCGTCGAGGCCATCGTCGACCGGCGCGCGCAAGACGTGCGTGCGTGGACGCCATCGAGACCTCTGAGCGACGACCCGAGGTCGTTTCTGCGTGGGGAACACGCCGAACTGGTCTTGGACGTGCAAATCGGTAAGGCCCACGGGGATCTAAGCGCTCGTAACATTCTGCTGCAGGCTAATCCGGAGCCTGCCACCGATTTCTGGCTGATCGACTACGACCACTTCGCCGGAGACGTGCCGCTGGCCAACGATCCGATGCACCTGCTCGTGGCGTTGGCGCTGGACAATTTTGCGGAGGTGCGCAACCGCAGGCGCGAATGCATCGATGCCATGGTGAACCCCTACGGTCCGCACTCCCGACGGATCAGCGAATTTCATGACATCAGCCTTGCGATCTACGACGCTGTCGGCTCCGGCCTCTCAGTAGGCAGCGGCCTGGGCGATTCGTGGGAACCACAGTGCCTGGTCGGCCTCATCGGAGCGGCCCTCGTCCATCTGGGACGCAAGCTCCATCTCGAAGCCAGCTCCCTGGTCAGGGCGCAGGAACTCGAGCAGGAGGCGAAACAATGGTGCTTCGAGCTGGCGGCCGCCGCAGCCGCGCGCCTTCTTTCCGAGTACGGTAACGCGCTAAGCCCGGCCCGTCCCGCCGATGCGGGCCCTTCCTCGCAGCAGGCAGAGGCTCCCGGTGATCAGAGCCCGGGCCAGTCCGGTGACCCGGGCGTCACCACTGCCGATCTGCTCGGGCGTGAGGAACAGCACCGGAGGCTGCGGACTCGTCTGGCCGTCGGCCCGTTCGGCATGGTCGTGGTCCGGGGCCGCCCCGGGATGGGCAAGACGAAGTTGCTCGACGTGACGCTTCGGGCGCTGCAGAACGGCGACGTTGACGAGCGCAGCGTGCACATCCGAAAGTATCTGGCGTCGCGGCACCGACGGCTCGACGTGCGCACCCTGATCGACCTGATCGGCGGCGAGCCGTTACCGGGCAGGCCGGCTGTGGGCAGGTCGTCGCTGGTGCGGCTCGAGGCCGTGCTGGATGACCTCGGCGGCCCACCAGTGGTCGTGGCGGTCGACTCCGCGGAGAGTCTGCTGGATCCGCGCAGCCGGGTGTTGGTCGACCGGGACCTCGACGAGGCGTTCGCGATGCTCAGCGATGAGCCGGATCGCCGGGTCTCGATCGTGCTCGCGACGCAGCAGGATCCGGTCTCGCCGTCCGGCTCCGGGTGGCCGGAAGTCGACGAACCGATCGTGGTGGGCCGAGTCGGGCTGCTGCAGTTCCTCGCCTTCCTACGCACCCGGGACTACAACGGGATGCTCGAACTCGACGCGCTACCGGATGACCAGAAGCGGAAGCTGTGGCAGCGTTTGCAGGGCAACCCACGCCTGGGTGAGCTGGTCTGCGCGATCGTCTGCGGCAGCGCGGTCGACCTGCAGTCCGTCGTCGATGGATTGCCGCGCGACGTCGAGGATGCGGTGGCGTCGCACATCACCGGACTTCTGATCGAAACGGTCGACGAATGGCGGCGCGACGTCCTGCATGCGGTCGCGGCGTTCGACACCGCCGTGCCGTCCTCCGCGATCGCGGACCTGCTGGCCGGCACGTGGTCACTTGATCAGGTGACGCGGGCGGTGAAGTCTCTGCAGAAAGGGCAGGTTCTGCGCAGGGCCAGCGGTGGCGACGTCTTCCTGCCACCCGCTGATGCCGGGATCATCCTCTCGCGCCTACCGGTCTCCGAAGGGCGAAGACTGCGGGTTCGGGCGGCGAACACGCTTTACGGCCTTCGTGTGTCCGCACCGCGGACCGTGGAGGACCTCAGGATCCCGTTCGCGGAAGTCGAGGCGCTGATTGGTGGGAGCGAGCCCGCCGCGGCACACAGCGTAATTAATGAGATCGACAAGGTGCTGCGGGTCTGGAACTGCAGCTATCTACTGCTGCAACAGCGCCTGGCGGTCCGCGACGAGCTAGAGCATCCCGAGGACCGGCTGTCCAACGAGAACGCCATCGCGAGCATCTACTACGCCAGCGGCCAGCTCGAGAAAGCCGACGAGGTATACGGTTGCGCTCTGAAACTAGCCCACCAAGACGGCAGGGCCTCCGACGCAGTCGCACTCCACAACAACCTCGGCCTGCTGAATCTCGCCGCGAACCGGACGGGACGCGCCGGGACAGAGTTCGCCTACGCCCGCCAGGAGGCGCTCGCGGCGGGTGATCAGGCAGGGCACGCCGGGGCGCTTGAGGGCCTGGCGTACTGCTGCCGCCGGCACGGCGACTACGAGGGTGCCGTCGCCCAGGCCCGGGCGGCGTTGGACCTGCCCGGGATCGCCGACGACCGACGGCTCACGATCATCTTGCGGCTGGTGCGCTGGTTCGCCGAGCTTGCTGACCTGGACGCCGCCCGGACATGGCTGGCCTCGGCCATGCAGATGGCCACCGAGCGCAACGAGTACGCGCTGATCGCCGCCTGCCTCGAGAGCGAAGCCGATTTGCTGCTGGGCGCCAACCTCAAGCGCGGATCCGTCGACGAGGCGGTGCGTCTCGCCCACGAGGCGGTCGACCTCGCACTGCGGTTGGAAAACGCGTCCGTCCTGCGCCGGGCCCGCACGACGTTGTGCGTTGCGCATCTGCAGCGGGGCGACTTCCGGGAGGCGGCGCGGCAGATCAGGCGGGCCTACCACTACCGCAGGCCACAGCAACCGCTGGCCGTGCTGGCCTTACTGGCGCTGGCCACCCGGCTCACCGAACCCGATGCCGCCCCGGCGTGGTTCGACCGGCTGCTCACTACGGCCACCGAACGCTTGAAGGACGATCCCCAGAATTTCTCCACACGAGACTTCGAGGCCTTCGCGCGCTGCGGCCGTCTGCTCGGGCGCCGCGACACCCTCGACGCGGCGATCGAAGCCATCAGTGGCAGCGATCAGGTGCGAGTCCATGCCAGGGCCCGTGGGCTGACGGATCGACTGCAGTTCTTGCTGAGGACCCTCGATGCGACAGGCACGCCGGCCGGGCAGCTGGCACCAGTCATCGCCCGGCTTGGCGACGGCTAAAGCCAGCCCCATTCCCGGGCCCGCATGATCGCCTCCACCCGGCTGCCGGCTCCCATCTGCCGGTACAGCGCCCGTAGCAGGCGGAACATCGCCCGCTCCGAATAGCCGCTCTGCGCGGCGAGTTGGGCAACCGTTCTGCCTGCGGCGAGCTCGCGAAGCCACACCGCGCCGGCCGTCGGCACAGGTGTTGTGTCGGCGGTCGAGCCCAGCACAGCGGTCATCAACACCGCTGGCATCACCGACTGCCCGTCGATGGTGGCCTCGACGGTTCGCCGCAGCAACGGCGCGGCCGCGTCACGCGGCAGCACCGAGCGGGCGCCGCTACGGATCGCCCTGGTACCCAGTACCGCCGGGACGCCTTCGATCAGGCCGATAACAGCCGGTGGTCCAGGCACCTCACCCAGGCGAGTGAGCAGACGCCAGTCTGCTTCTCGGGCCAGGGTCAGCAGTACCAGGGCGGAACTGTGCCGCGAGGCCCACGCCACCGGCTCGTCAGGCGTGTCGACCGCATGGCCGTCGGCAGACAGGATCGCCGTGACGCCGTGCCGAAACATCGGCAACGGGTCGACGACCGCGACGCGGACGGCCACCGCAGGGGAGTCCTCTCTGCCGGCGGATCTCGCTCTGGACCAGGATCATGCCGCACCGGCCCCTGCCGCGACGGGTGCGGCGGGGTGCCGCCAGAAGACGGCAGGAGCCTGCCAGGGGATCGGTCGTGGACCGGCGCCAGCGCCGTTTCCTAGCGTTGTGAGTATCGGACGGCACGAGGCGGAGGTGCTCATGGCCTACTTCGGCGACCCGTTTCTCCCTCAGCCCCACCCGATCGCGCCGGCGTCACTGTCGGAGCTTGCCGCCGGTATGACGGCACCACCCACCGTCGAAGCCGAAGATCTGGTACGGCGAATCACCGCCCAGTATCCGCAGTGGGATCCGTCGCGGATCAGCGCCACGATTCGGGCCGAGACCAATCGGCACGACATCACCATCCCGCAGATCGCCTGGGTCATGCTGAAGGTACGCGAGAGAAGCCCGACGTATGGGAACGAGGATGCTCCGCAGCGTGCGGCGGACTTGCCGTACGAGTGACTGTTGGTCTTCGGCCGGCTGCCGCTCTGGTGGGCCGGTAGGCCCGATAGTCGTCGGCAATCGGGGCGCTGATGCGCTGCTCGAGGTCGTCGACGGCTTACCCTTAATCATGAGGTCCGATAGGTCACGAGCGCTGTCCACGGCGTTTCCCGCTGGCGTTCGGTTGGGATAACACGCAAGCTGACTGCTTGTGAGCATCGTGATTCCACTTCTGTTCGACACCGGGCGCAAGCTCGGTCTCTGGGTCGCCTTTGATGAACGTGCGTGGCTTCTCGGCGGTGCCGGAGTCCACCGCTTCACCGTCGGCATGCGGATCGACAGCCGCAACACGCTGCCGGTCGGGACGTCTGTCGCGCTCGGTGGGACCGCGTGGCTGGTGACCAGCACATCGCGTGACTACCTCGGGCGTTGGACGACGGAGAAGCCGTTCGCCGTCTACGCCGAGCCGTTCTCCTCGAATCTAGTGCTCGAGATGCGCGACGATCAGCTCGCGCTCATCGAACAGCGACGCGCGGCCGCGGACGGCAGTGTCCGCCTGGACCTCGAGTTCGCCGCAACGCTGACCGGCGGGCTTCCCGCGGACGAACCGTCCCCACCTCGCCGGGGTCGACGAAACAACGCTCTCGCCTCAACGGCTGGTGGATGGCCAGTCGCACATGGCACGCACACCCTCACGTACACCGCCTCGCAGTGGGCCGAGCTGCTAGCCGGTCTCACCGCGCACACCTCTTTGGCCGTCGTGATGCCGGTACCACTGCTGGACCCGAGTGCCCATGAGGTCGCCAAGCTGCTGCGCGATGCGGTCAAGCTGATCACTGACGGGCAACCGGCGAAGGCCGTCGTCGACGCGCGCCGCGCCATCGAGGTGGCTGACACTGTCTTTGGCGACCTCCAGGCCAACAATGCCGCCATGAAGGCGATCACTGACATCGCCCCGAACGATCGGACCCAGGACCAGCGTTTCGCTCTACTTCGCCATGCCCTGTTCTCGCTGGCGAGTCCTCCGGCGCACGGAGACGCGAAGGCCAACCAGTTTGTTTGGAGCCGGGAGGCGGCCGTCGCCGTGATCAGCTCCGTTGCTGCCCTCGCCGCAGTGCGCTCGGACGCTTCTAGCGCCACCAAACAGCCTTAAGGCAATTCGGTCGATGTCGTCCCGACGCAGTTCCCCGTGCCTGCACGAGAGTCGATCGGCGCGGCCCTCGTGCTCGGCACCGACGAATCTGCATGAGGGGCGGACCGTCCCCTGACACCAGTTGTCCTGCCCGGCGTGCATCGATCCGAGCATGTCTAGCTGAGGACCACTCTCGGTCTCCTCAGGCACCGGGATACGGCCCGAGGAGTACAGGGCGTCCTCCAACCGACCGGCGGTGTCCAGGTCGTCTTCGGCGCGGGCTGCGGTGTGAGCCTGACGCAGCAGATCGGTGAGCGTGCGGCCGCCGCGATAGGGACTGCGGTTTCCCATGTGCCGCTGCGCGTCCTCGACGAGGTTGCGGACGTGGTCGGAAAGGCCGTACTCGACGATCTTCTCCAGCAGCAGGCGCAGGGTGAAGTCGGAGCGGACGCGCAAGCGAGGTCCGGGCATGCCGGGGAGCGTCGCACGGGGGTACGACACGACCTTCTGGGTACCGGAGGCAACGGCCGTTCAGCCGGCCGGGTCGGTCCAGGCGGGATCGCGGCCGGTCAGGCCGAGCATCCGGTCCAGCGTCGGGGCCGTCGGCGGCACCGGCACCTCCTCGCCGTACGCCTTCATCTCGCGCCCGAGCCCGGCTGTCGCCGCCACCTCGTCGTGCAGGAAGTCCAGCAGCCCGGGATCCCAGCTCACGTCCTGGCCGGTGGCACGGGCCAGGTCCCACCCGTGCACCACGTACTCGACGAGGACCATCCCGCCGATCATCCGCGCGGGTATCTCGTGTGGCCCGCCCATCGTGGCCGTGCCCTCCCAGGCCGACGGCGCCGACCAGGCCGCGACGAGCTGCTCGATCTGGCGTTCCAGCCGCACCCGCGGATCGCCGTCCGGCGACATCTCGCCGTCCGAGTTGCGGCTGGCCTGGGCGAGCGCCGGCCCCCAGTGCAGCAGGTGCTCGATCAGGCCGCCGACGTCGAATTCGTCGCACGGCGTCCGCGCGCCGAACTGCTCGGGCCGGATGGCGCGGACGACGGCCGCTGTCGGCGGCGCCGTGAGGGCGATGAGTTCGTGTTCCCGCATGCCCACCGAGGGTAGGCGTCCGCCGCCGGGCCGTCTTGAAGGAACGCGACGCTAGGCTTCGGTGATGGTCAGGGACGCGCGCGAGCTGCGCGGCGCGTGGGCCGCCTTCCAGCATCACGGGTACGCCGACCCGCCGCCCGACCTCGCCGCCTTCGTATCCCGGTACTGGTTCGCCGAGTGGGATTTGCGCGGCCAGGAGCCGTACCGGCAGAAGATCGTGCCCTATCCGTGCGTGTACCTGACGTTCCTGGACGGCGCCGCGATCGTGCGCGGCCCGGAGCGCGGGCACGTCGTCCGCGTCCTCGAGGGCCGCGGCCGGGTGTTCGGCGTGACCTTCCGCCCCGGCTGCTTCCGGCCGTTCCTCGGCGCGCCGGTCTCGACCATCACCGGCCGTTCGCTGCCCGCCGCCGAGGTGTTCGGGCCGGACCTGCCGCGGGGCGCGGCCGAGGAGGTGGACGCCTTCCTGCGTGCCGTCCGGCCGGCGGCCGATCCGCTGGCCGAGCGGGCCGCCGCCGTGGTGGCCCTGGCGCAGGCCGAGCCGCGGCTCACCCGCGTCGACGAGCTCGCCGACCGGGCCGGCCTGGGCGTGCGCCGGCTGCAGCGGCTCTTCGCCGACTACGTCGGGCTCGGTCCGAAGTGGGTGATCCGCCGCTACCGCCTGCACGAGGTCGGCGAGCGGCTCGCCGCGGGCGCGGACGTCGACTGGGCCCGGCTGGCCGGCGAGCTCGGCTACGCCGACCAGGCGCACTTCACCCGCGACTTCACCGCGATGTTCGGCGAGCCGCCGACCGTGTACGCCCAGCGCTACCCGGAGCGGTAGGGAGCCGCGCGTCACTGTTCGGCAGGGTTACGGTTCGACACTTTAACGGTTAAGTTTCGAATGTGACCGATGCCGACCTGGACCGCCCCCGCCTCGAGGCCGCCAAGGTCGCCGTCGGGATCACTTTCGCCATCAACGGCCTCGGGTTCGCCGGCTGGTTCGCGAGGGTGCCCGCGGTCCGCGAGGACCTGGGACTGAGCTCGGCCGGGCTCGGCCTGCTGCTGCTCTGCCTCTCCGGCGCGGCCATCGCGGCGATCCCGCTGGCCGGGCCGCTGGTGCAGCGCCTCGGCCCGGCCCGCGCGGTCCTGCTCGGCAGCATGGCCGTGGTGCTGGGCCTGCTCGGCCTGGCGGGCGGAACCCTGCTCGGCTCGGTGCCACTGGCGGGCGTGGGCCTGATGCTGCTCGGCGTCGGCAACAGCACCTGGGACGTGGCGATGAACGTCGAGGGCGCGGACGTCGAGCGTCGCCTCGGCCGTACCCTCATGCCCCGTTTTCATGCCGGCTTCAGCATCGGCACCGTGGCCGGCGCGGGCGTCAGCGCCGCCGCCGCGGCGACCGGCGTCGCGTTGTCGACGCAGCTCTTCCTCATGGCGGCACTGGCCGCGATCGTGATGGTCCTGACGGTCCGCCGCTTCCTGCCGCACACCCCGGCGACGGCGGAGCAGCGCACGGCCGGCCGCGTCCGTGACGCCTGGCGCGAGCCACGCACCCTGCTGATCGGCGTGATCATGCTGGGCTTCGGCTTCACGGAGGGCGCGGCGAACGACTGGCTGGCGATCGGTCTGGTCGACGGCTACCACGCTACGGAGACGGTCGGCGCCATCGGCTTCGGCTTCTTCGTGGTGGCGATGACCCTGGGCCGCCTCTTCGGCGGCTCTGCGATCGAGCGCTGGGGCCGCGTGACGGTGCTGCGCGCCACTGCCGTGTCGGCGCTGCTCGGCCTGCTGCTGGCGGTCTCCGGCATCGGCGTGCCGGTGGTGCTGGTCGGCGCGCTGCTGTGGGGCGCCGGCGCCTCGCTGGGCTTCCCGATCGGCATGAGCGCGGCGGCGGACGACCCGCTCCGCGCCGCGATCCGGGTGTCGGTGGCGGGCTCGATCGGCTACGCCGCCTTCCTGGCCGGCCCGCCGCTGATCGGCCTACTGGCGGAGCACTTCGGGGTGCTGCGGGCGCTGCTGGTGGTGCTGGTCGCGATCGGCCTCGGGCTGGCCGCCTCGGGCGCGGCCCGGCCGCTCCCGGTCGGCCGTGCCGCACGGGACGAGCCGGTCGCCACGCCCTGATCCGCCGCGGTCAGTGGCCTCCGGTGAGGAAGTCGCCGATCAGCGACGCCAGGAGCTCCGGCTGCTCGACCACCATGGCGTGCGAGGCGTCCTCGAGCTGCAGGTATCGCATCCGCGGATTCGTCTTCGCGCCGGCCTCGGCCTGATCGAGCAGGAAGCGCCGGTGCGCCGCGTACAGGTCCGCGAACGGCTCCTGCTCCGGCAGGTTCCGGGTCGCGAGCACGGCGAGCGTGTTCGTCGGCGTCGTGGCATAGACCGGCCCAAGATCAAGATCGTTCATCAGCGTACGCAGCTCGCCCGCGGTCCCGGCGGACGGCCGCATGGTCGTCTCGCCGTCCCGGTGCGCCAGGTTGCGCCGGAAGCCCTCGATCCACACCTTCTCGTTGGCGCCCATGTCCCGGGCCGCCATCTGCTGCCGCTCGACCAGGTCGGGCAGCTCCTCGGCCGGAATCGTGCGCCCCATCCCGGCGTGCAGCGTGTCGAAGACCGTGTGCAGCCGGGCCAGCTCGGCCGCCGCGACCGCCGGCTCGAGCCCGGGCAGCTGCCCGGGCACGCTGGGCGGCGGGCTGCCGTCGAGGCTGACCACCCCGGGCGACTCCGGGTGCCGCTGCCCCCAGAGCGCGGCGAGCATCCCGCCGAGCGAATGCCCGACCACCGCAGGCCGGATCAATTCCATCTGTACGGTCACCGCGGCGATGTCTCCGAGCGCGGCGTCCCAGGTCCAGGCGCCGTCGCCGGAGCGCCCGTGCCCGCGCAGGTCCATGGTGATGACCCGGTGCCGTGGCCGCAGCGCCCGGGCCAGCGTCGTCATCGTGGCGAGGTTCCCGCCGGCGCCGTGCAGCAGCAACAGCGGAGGCTGCTCGCCCCCGAAGTCCCGGACGGCGATGGGCAGCTCGCCGGCATCGACCAGTCGATCGTTGATCACAGCATCTCTCCAAGCGATTGCGCCGACGGGGTCGGTCGCGTGTTTTCGAGCGGTTGCGCCGACGGGGTCGGTCGCGTGTTTTCAAGTGGTTGCGCCGACGGGGTCGGTCGCGTGTTTTCAAGTGGTTGCGCCGACGGGGTCGGTCGCGTGTTTTCAAGTGGTTGCGCCGACGGGGTCGGTCGCGTGTCTTCATGCGGTGGCGCCGACGGGATCGGTTGCATCCCTTCAAGCGGTGGCGCCGACGGGGTCGGTCGCGTCTCGCTGAGCGGTAGGGCCGACTGGGTCGGCTGGCGGTTCATTCGGGTCGTTCGCGGAGGCGGTCGCGGATCGCCGAGGACGGCACGCCGCCGTCCGGGTGGCGGGGCAGCCGGCCGCGCCGGACCAGGTCGTGCACGCCCTGCCGGGTGATGCCGAGCATCGCGCCGGCGGTCGCGTACGAGACCGACTCGGCGGCCGGATGGCCGACCCGGCGGGCGACCACCGCGCCGAGCGGGGTCCGCCACCACTGCACCGGCGGGTCGAAGGCCCGGTCGTCGGGGTAGAGCATGGCGATCAGCCGGATCGCCGCTCCGGCCGCCGCGGTGTCGTCGCCGCCGACCATCTGGTCGGCCCACCCGCCGGCGCGGATCCGGACCAGCCGGCGCAGCGCCTCGACCGCGTCGTCGCCCTCCAGCAGGACCTCGAGCGGGTCCAGCAGGCGGATGTCGAGAAGCCGGACGATCTGCTCGACCAGTTCGCTCTTCGTCGGCACCAGATCATCGTCGCCCCGCTTGACGTTGACTGTCAAGTCGCTAGGCTCCGGTCGTGGATCAGCCGGCGCCGCGCGCTCTCACCGAGCCGCATCCGAGTCGTCTCTCCCCGGATCACCCGCGCCGCGCCGAGATCCTTGCCGCCCATGCCGCCGCGCTCGCCGCGGGCCAGGCCGGCTACCTCGATCCGGAGACCGGGCTGTTCGTGCTCACGGCCGGATTCCTGGCCGCCCGCGGCACCTGCTGTAGTCGTGGCTGTCGTCACTGTCCGTACGTCGATGGTGTCTGAGTCGGACTTTCGCCGCGGCCCCCGCGCGAAGTACGGTGTGCCCCGAATTATCTGGAGGAACTCGTGGGTTCGCGTCTCTACGCCCTCGGCGCCGCCGTGGCGCTGCTCGCCGTTGCGGGCTGCTCTGACAACCGGAGCGAGGCGGGCGGGCTGCCTCCCGTCCAGATCGTGGAGCAGCCGGCCGCTTCGGCCGGCGGAGCCTGCATCCTCTGGGACTACGCGTTCATCGAGGAGAAGATCGGCGTACGGTTCAGCGTCGCCGCCGCCGACCAGGTCGACGACACCTCGACCTGCGTGGTGCAGACGGAGCGTGAGGAGTGGCCCTACCTCGCACTCTCCGTCGTCGAGAGCATCAAGGCGGACGCGGGCATGTTCACCGCGGAGAACACCCCGGCGAAGGCCACGAAGCTCAAGGGCCTCGGCAAGTCCGGCTACCGACTCGTCTCCAAGGCGTCCGGCGGCCACGGCCCGACGGTGGAGATCGGCTGGCTCAGCGAGGCCGCCCAGCTTCAGACGCTGCGCTACACCTTCGCCAAGGGCGCCGACGACGACGAGGTCGCCAAGATGTCGCCGAAGCTGCTCGCCCTCGCCAAGGCCATGGACACCACCAAGGGCTGACCCGCACGCCCGCGCCGGCGGGCGCCAGCACGCAACGGCTGACCTGTGTGCCCGCGCTGGCGGGCAACGGCTAATTTGTCTGCCCGCGCCGGTGGGCACGGCTGACCTGTGTGCCCGCGTTGGCGGGCAACGGTTGACCTGCGTGCCCGTGCCGGCGGCGGCGTCAGCGTGCGTCGACGAACACCCGGGACGCGACCTCGCGCGGTAGGCGGATCTTGTCGCCGGAGCGGTCGATCGTCACGCCGTCGCGCTCCTGCGCCACGGTGACGGTCGCGCCCGGGTCGATGCCCGCCGCGTGCAGCTGCCGCAGCACGCCCGCGTTGGTCTGCACGCTCTCGCAGATCCGCCGGACGACCACGCTGCCGCTCAGGCCGGGGAACGCGAGGTTGCGCTCACCCGCATTGATCACAGTGGAGCTGGTGTGCGCCGGCTCGTCGCTCGGGAGTCCGAGCACCTCGAGCCCGGGAATCGGATTGCCGTACGGCGACCGGGTCGGCCGGTTCAGCAGCTCGTAGACCTTGCGCTCGACCGAGTCGCTCATCACGTGCTCCCACCGGCAGGCCTCCTCGTGCGCCTCCTCGTAGGGCATGCCGATGACGTTGACCAGCAGCAGCTCGGCGAGCCGGTGCTTGCGCATCACCGCGACGGCGGCCACCCGGCCCTCCTCGGTGAGCAGCAGGTGCCGGTCGTTCTCGACCGTGAGCAGGCCGTCGCGCTCCATCCGGGCGACGGTCTGGCTGACGGTGGGGCCACTCTGGTGCAGGCGCTCGGCGATCCTCGCGCGCAGGGGCGGAACGCCCTCCTCCTCGAGCTCGAGGATCGTGCGCAGGTACATCTCGGTGGTGTCGACGAGATCATTCACAATGCGGCCCTCCCAGCAGCGATATTACCTCGCAGCCGGGGGTTGACTTCGCGCCGACGAGGTGGGTCAAGTGACCTTACCGGACCCGGGTAACCGCCGTCCGGTAGGTGCGAGGGGCGAGACCGGCACCCGGCCGAAAATGTCGGCCCGCCATGGCAGCATGACCGTCATGGCGGAGTCGACGGCGGTGGTGTGGGACAAGGCCCTGCTCTCCTACGACATGGGAGATCACCCGATGAATCCCGTGCGCGTCGAGCTGACCATGGCGCTGGCCCGTGAGCTCGGCGTTCTCGATCGGCCCGGCGTGCGCGTGGTGGTGCCGGAGCCGGCCGGCGACGAGGCGCTCACCCGGGTGCACCGGGCCGACTACCTGGAGGCGGTCCGGCACGCGCCGGACGACCCGTTCTTCCGCGGCTGGGGCCTCAACACCCCGGACAATCCCGTCTTCGACGGCATGCACGAGGCGAGCGCGCGGATCTGCGGCGCCACGCTGGCCGCCGCCGAGGCGGTCTGGAGCGGCGCCGCCACCCGCGCCGTCAACGTGTCGGGTGGGCTGCATCACGCGATGGCGGCCCGCGCCTCCGGCTTCTGCGTCTACAACGACCCGGCGGTCGCGATCGCGCGCCTGCTCGACCTCGGCGCGCAGCGGGTGGCCTATGTCGACATCGACGTCCACCACGGCGACGGCGTGCAGGCCGCGTTCTACGACGACCCCCGGGTGCTGACCGTCAGCCTGCACGAGTCGCCGCTCGCGCTCTTCCCCGGCACGGGCTTCCCCGAGGAGTGCGGCGGCGCCGGGGCCGAGGGCAGCTCGGTCAACGTCGCGCTGCCGCCCGGCACCGGCGACGCCGGCTGGCTGCGCGCGTTCCGGGCGGTCGTGCCGTCGGTGCTGCGCGCGTTCTCGCCGCAGATCGTCGTCAGCCAGTGCGGCGCCGACGCCCATCGCCTCGACCCCCTGGCCGACCTCCGGCTCTCCGTCGACGGCCAGCGCGCCGCATACATCGCGCTGCGCGGGCTCGCCGACGAGCTCTGCGACGGCCGCTGGGTGGCGACCGGCGGCGGCGGATATGCGCTGGTCGAGGTCGTGCCCCGGGCCTGGACCCACCTGCTGGCGGTGGCCACCGGCGCGCCGCTGGATCCCCGCACGCCGACGCCGCCGGCCTGGCGCAAGCTCGCCGCCGAGCGCCGCCCCGGCACCGACATCCCGGCCACCCTGACCGACGGCATCGAGCCGCCGGTCGAGCGCTGGGAGCCGGGCACCACGGCGGACCCGGTCGACAAGGCCATCATGGCGACCCGGATGGCGGTCTTCCCGCTGCACGGGCTGGACCCGCATGATGCCCGGGACTGAGAGGGGACCGCGGTGACCAGAGAGGCGGACGTGCTGCTCTCCGACGGCAGCGCCGTGCAGCTGCGCCCGATATACCCCGACGACGCGCCGGCCATCGTGGAGCTCCACTCGCGGATGAGCGACCGCACCCGCTACCTGCGCTACTTCTCGCCCTACCCGCGCATCCCGGAGCGCGATCTCGCCCGCTTCGTCAACGTCGACCACCGCGACCGCGAGGCCTTCGTCATCGTCAGCGGCTCTCGCATCATGGGCGTCGGCCGCTATGAGCGCCTCGGCCCCGATTCACCCGAGGCCGAGGTCGCCTTCGTCGTCGAGGACGCGCACCAGGGGCGCGGCATCGGTTCGGTGCTGCTCGAGCACCTCGCCGACGCGGCGCAGGAGCACGGCATCACCCGCTTCGTCGCCGAGGTCCTGCCGCAGAACGCCGGGATGCTCCGCGTCTTCAGCGACTTCGGCTACCAGATCCAGCGCAAGTACGCCGACGGCGTCGTGCACCTCGAGTTCCCGATCGCCCCGACGGAGAAGTCCCGGGAGGTGCAGGAGAGCCGCGAGCACCGGACCGAGGCGAAGTCCATCTCCCGCCTGCTGCACCCGCGCGCCGTCGCCGTCTACGGCGCGAGCGCCAGCGGCCAGGGCATCGGCGCGGCGATGCTGGGCCACCTGCGCGACGGCGGCTACACCGGCGCCATCTTCCCGGTGCACCGCAGCGCGGACCGGGTGGCCGGCCTGCCGGCACACCGCTCGGCGGCCACGGCCGGCGCCCCCGTCGACCTGGCGATCATCGCCGTCCCGCCGGAGGGCGTCGCCGACGCGGTGGCCGACGCCGCGGCGGCGGGCGCGGGCGGTCTCGTCGTCGTCTCCGCCGGCTACGCCGAGGCGGGCGCCGAGGGCGCGCTCGCCCAGCGCGCGCTGATCGACGCGGCCCACGCGGCCGGCCTGCGCGTGGTCGGCCCGAACTGCCTGGGCATCGCCAACACCGACCCCGCCGTGCGGCTGAACGCCACACTCGCGCCGAGGCTGCCGGCGGCGGGCCGGGTGGGCTTCTTCAGCCAGTCCGGCGCGCTCGGCGTCGCCCTGCTGGCCGAGGCGGACCGCCGCGGCCTCGGCCTGTCCAGCTTCGTGTCGGCGGGCAACCGCGCGGACGTCTCGGGCAACGACCTCCTGCAGTACTGGCAGGACGACCCCGGCACCGACGCGGTCCTGCTCTACCTCGAGACGTTCGGCAACCCGCGCAAGTTCGCCCGGCTCGCCCGGCGGATGAGCCGGGTCAAGCCCGTCGTCGCGGTCGCCTCGGCGAGCCGCCCGGCCGGGCTCGCCGGCGACCTGCCCGGCCCCGACACCAGGGCGGTGACGGCCCTGTTCGCCCGCTCCGGCGTCATCCGCGTCGACACCGTCGCCGAGCTCTTCGACGTGGGCCTGCTGCTGGCGCACCAGCCGCTGCCGGCCGGCCGCCGGGTGGCCGTCGTCGGAAACTCGTCGGCGCTGTCCGGCCTGGCCGTCGCCGCCTGCCACGCCACCGGCCTGACCGTCGCCGAGGGCTACCCGCGCGACATCAGCCCCCAGGCGGGCGCGCACGACTTCGGCGACGCGCTGGCCGACGCCGCCGTCGACGACCGCGTCGACGCCCTGGTCGTGGTCTTCGCCCCGCCCCTGCCCGGCCAGCTCCCGGACGAGGACGCCGACTTCGCCGCGGCGCTGGGCAGCGTGGCGCTCGCGGGGGAGAAGCCGACCGTGGCGACGTTCCTGCTGGGCCGGCTCCCGCCCGGCGTCCCGGCGTACCCGTCGGTGGAGGAGGCCGTCCGGGCGCTCGCCCGCGTCGTCGGCTACGCGGACTGGCTGCGCCACCCACCGGGCGTGCTCCCACCTCTGTCCGGCGTGGACCCGTCGGCGCACGAGCTGGAGGGCCCGCCGTCCGAACTGCTCGCGGCCTACGGCATCCACGTCCAGCCGTCGAGCTCCGCCGCGACCATCGAGGAGGCGCTGGCCGCCGCCGCCGAACTCGGCTACCCCGTGGCCCTGAAGGCGGCCGGCGGCGCCCTACGACACCGCCTCGACCTCGGCGCGGTCCGCCTGGCCCTCGCCGCCGAGGACGACGTGCGCGCCGCACACCAGGAACTCGTCGCCGCCTTCGGCCCGAACCTGCTGGTCCAGTCGATGGCCCCGCCCGGCGTGGCCTGCACGATCGAGGTCGTCGAGGACCCGGCGTTCGGCCCGGTCATCGGCTTCGGCCTCAGCGGCGTCGCCAGCGAACTCCTCGGCGACCTCGCCTGGCGCGCCGCCCCCCTCACCGACCGCGCCGCCGCGGCCCTGGTCGACGAGCCCCGCGCGGCCCCACTACTGCACGGCTACCGCGGCTCGGAACCGGTCGACCGCGAGGCCCTGATCGACCTCCTGCTCCGCGTGGGCCGCCTCGCCGACGAGCACCCCCACGTCCGCGCCCTCTCCCTGAACCCGGTCCTGTCCCGCCCCGACGGCCTCACAATCCTGCACGCCTCGATCGAGATGGGCGGCGCAGGCACCCGCCCAGACACCGGCCCCCGCCGCCTCCAATCCACCTGACCAGCCTGGCCCGGCCCACGGTGAGGCCCAAACCACGGCCTGCCTCCGACCCACTCGACCCTGGCACCGGCTCGGCTCGGCTCGGCTCGGTCTGGGGCTGGTCCGAGTCCCGGACCACGGTGAGGCCCAAGCCACGGCCTGCCTCCGACCCACTCGACCCTGGCACCGGCTCGGCTCGGCTCGGTCTGGGGCTGGTCCGAGTCCCGGACCACGGTGAGGCCCAAGCCACGGCCTGCCTCCGATCCGCTCGGCCCTGGCGCCGGCCCGGCTCGGTCTGGTCCGGGGTCCCGGACCACTCAAGGTCACCAGAACCCGCGAATGGCCGCGCTCAGCCATGGACCGGGTCGCTGCGGGCAGGGGGTCTGGTCAGACTGCGGGCTGGCCGCCCGTGGTGGTGCCCAGCAGATGCAGGGCTAGGCGATTAAGCGCGGCCAGGACCGCCAGCAGTGCCGCGAGTACCGGGTGTCCGGTCACCGCGAGGGTGACCGTGGCCCCGCCGAAGACGACCCACTCGGGCACGAGCCGGATCGGGTCCGGGATCGGCTTGCGCGCCTTGGGCGCCACCCACTGTGCCCAGATGAGGGCGGCGGCGAGCGGTAGCGCGATCGCCAGCAGCAGCCGCACCCAGACCGGACCCGGCACATGCCAGCCGCCATAGGCCAGGGCGGCGAGGGCGCACACCTCGAGCACGAACCGCAGCAGCAGGTTGGCGGCTCTCATCTCACCTCCCGGAGCCGATCACGCCGGCGAACGCACCGGCCCGGCACGGACGGGGCCGGTGGCGCGCCGTTTGGTCCCTCCGGGCGGTACCCCGGCATCATCCGAATCTTGGCGCAGTCGACATGGGACCAGCAAGTGAAGCCGGACCGTGATGTGACGACCGAGCCATGCCACAACGGCCGGGCTGTGCGGAGGCGACCAGGTCATGCTGCGGGCGCCCGAGCCATGCGATGGCGACTGGGCCGCCCCGCGGCGGCGGGGTCGTGCGGTGGCGGTCGGGCCTTGGGGTGGCGGTCGGCGGTGCGGCGGCGGGGTCGTGCGGCGGTGGCGAGGCCCTACGGCGGCGACGGGGC
>NZ_JBITLR010000001.1:0-162799 GCF_044465445.1 Actinoplanes sp. NPDC049668 | reverse complement strand
GGCCGTGCGATGGCGGTCGGGCTGTGAGATGACGACTGAGCCGCGCGGCGACGGGGCCGTGCGATGGCGGTCGGGCTGTGAGATGACGACTGAGCCGCGCGGCGACGGGGCCGTGCGATGGCGGTCGGGCTGTGAGATGACGACTGAGCCCCGCGGCGACGGGGCCGCGCGGTGGCGGTCGGGCTGTGCGGTGGTGGCCGGGTCGTGCGGTGGTGGCCGGGCCTTGGGGCGGCGGTCGGGCTGTGCGGTGGCGGCGCTGCCATGTGGTGCTGGCGGGCCATGCCGCGGCGGGCGGGCCGTGCGGTGGCGGCCGGGGTGGTGGCATGCCGATCAGGACTGGGCGTGGTGAGCGGGGTTCGGGGGTGGCGGCGGGGGTGAGACATGGCGAAGGCCGGTCGCGTTGCGACCGGCCTCTGCGTTCGGGGTGAATGTCAGCTTGCGTATGCCTCCAGGCGGGACGCCCGCTGCGGGTCGCGCAGCTTGGACATCGTCACCTTCTCGATCTGGCGGATCCGCTCGCGGCTCAGGCCGAACTCGCGGCCGACCTCGTCCAGGGTGCGCTGGCGGCCGTCGTCCAGGCCGAAGCGGAGCCGGATCACCGCGGACTCGCGCTCCGAGAGGGTGGCGAGGACGATCTCGACCTCGCTGCGCAGTTCGCCGCGGCCGACGCTGTCGCCGGGCTCGCCGCGTGGGTCGACCGCCGCGACGAAGTCGCCGAGGGCGCTCTCGCCGTCCTCGCCGACGGCCTGGTCCAGGCTGACGGGCTCGCGGTCGTAGGAGATGAGCTCGATGACCTGGAACTCCGGCACGCCCATCGCCTTGGCGATCTCGGCGACGCTCGGCTCGCGGCCCAGCGTGGTGGCGAGGTCCCGGCGGGCCCGGACCATGCGGTTGACCTGCTCGACCATGTGCACCGGGATGCGGATGGTGCGGGCCTGGTCGGCCATGGCGCGGGTGATGGCCTGGCGGATCCACCAGGTGGCGTACGTGGAGAACTTGTAGCCCTTGGTGTAGTCGAACTTCTCGACGGCGCGGATCAGGCCCAGGTTGCCCTCCTGGATCAGGTCCAGGAACGCCATGCCGCGGCCCGTGTAGCGCTTCGCGATGCTGACCACCAGTCGCAGGTTGGCCTCGAGCAGGTGGTTCTTCGCGGCGCGGCCCTCGGTGATGAGGATCTGCAGCAGCGACGCCATGTCCTCGTTCGCCTCGGCGAGCTTCTCCTGGGCGTACAGGCCGGCCTCGATCCGCTTCGAGAGGGTGACCTCCTCGACCGCGGTGAGCAGACGCGTGCGGCCGATGCCGTTCAGGTACGCCCGTACGAGGTCGGCGGATACGCCGCGCTCGTCGGTTGCGTCCAGGTCCGCCAAGGGCTCGACACCGTCGGTCATGATGTGCTCAGCGGCAACCGCCGCCGTGGACTCCGTCGCCTTCATCTGCAGGACCACCTTTCAGTCCCCTCCCCGCGTTCACCCGAGTCGTGCATTCCCAGCCGCATTCGTGCCGGTGATCACTAGCTTGGCGGCAGGCGCGTTAAGCGGAGGTGAGGCAAGCGTCCAGGTGGCATGAATCGGGGAGAACCCTGAGGTCGTGAACCCGACAGGGTGCCCGGATTGGTGGGACATTTACTGAAGCAGACGTAATTCCGAATGCGTTGTCGAGGGCCGATAATCTGCGGCAGTCACATATCTAGGAGGAAGCTTCGTGGTCTTCAAGCGCATGATGCAGGCGATGGGCGTGGGGGGCCCGTCCGTGGAAACAGTTCTCGCCAACCCCAACTGCCGCCCCGGGGGCTACCTGGAGGGCCAGGTGCACATCATGGGCGGCGACCATTCCGTCGACATCGAGTACGTCGCGCTCGGGCTGATGACCCGGGTCGAGGTCGAGAGCGGCGACAGCGAGTACAACACCGATCAGGAGTTCCAGCGGCAGCGGCTGACCGGCTCCTTCAAGCTGGACGCCGGCGCCCGGCACGACGTGCCGTTCCGCTTCGACGTGCCGTGGGAGACCCCGATCACCGAGGTGTACGGGCAGCACCTGCACGGCATGACGATGGGCCTGCGTACCGAACTCGAGGTGGCCCGGGCGGTCGACAAGAGCGACCTGGACGCGGTGGCCGTGCACCCGCTGCCGGCACAGGAGCGGATCCTGGACGCGTTCCTGCGCCTCGGTTTCCGGTTCAGCCGTGCCGATGTGGAGCGGGGCCGGGTGTACGGCGTCCAGCAGACGCTGCCGTTCTACCAGGAGATCGAGTTCTATCCGCCGGCGCAGTACGCGAGCGGCATCAACCAGCTCGAGGTCACGTTCATCCCGACCCCGCACAACCTGCAGGTGGTGCTGGAGATCGACAAGCGGGGTGGCCTCTTCACCGAGGGTCACGACGCGTTCGGCCGCTTCGACGTCGACTACCACGCCGTCGACCAGACCGACTGGACCGCGCAGCTCAACGGCTGGCTGCAGCAGTCGGCGCAGCGCCGCGGCTTCTTCTAGGCACAGAGCCTGTTCCGGGTAGGGCCGGCCGCTGCCCGGAACAGGCGTCAGATCTCCAACCAGACGGTTCGCGGGCCGACGTTCACGCTCTCCACGAGCATGTGTGCCCGGAACCGGCCGGTCTCCACCGCGGCGCCGCGTGACCGCAGCGCCTCGGCGAACGCCGTGACCAGCGGCTCGGCGACCTCGGCCGGCGCGGCCGCGGACCAGGTCGGCCGGCGGCCCTTGCGGGCGTCGCCGTAGAGGGTGAACTGGCTGACCACGAGCAGCGGCGCGCCGGTGTCGGCGGCCGAGGCGTCCCCGTCGAGGATGCGCAGCTCGTGGACCTTGCGGGCCAGGTTCGCGGCGGTCTCGGCGGTGTCGTCGTGTGTGACGCCGAGCAGCACCAGCAGCCCGTCCTCGATCTTGCCGACGACCTCGTCGCCGACCGTCACGCTCGCCCGGCTGACGGTCTGGATCAGTGCGCGCATGCGAGCACCCTTTCGGCGGCGGCGACCTGGGCCAGGATCAGCGCGGTGAGACCGGGGTCCAGGTCGGGCTCGCCGGGCCGGGCGTTGCACCAGTCGATCACCACGGGGCCGCGGGACGTCATGAAAGCCCCGCCGGCCTCGGGCGGCAGCTCGTGCAGGCGGGCGGTGGGCGGTGGGCCGGTCACCTGACGACGATACTTGCGCCGGGGCCGTCATCGCGGTCGGACGATGTCCTCCAGCATGATCATCAAGGGTGTGGTGTCGCCGTGCAGCGCGGCAGCGGACGCCTGGTCGTTCACCGCGCCCTCGAGTTCGCTCCAGGCGATCCGCCAACCTCTGTCCGTGGCCAGCTGGCCGAGAAAGGCTCGCTGGGTTCGCCCGTTTCCCTCGCGGAACGGATGGATGGCGTTGATCTCGCCGTAGTAGTGCGCCAGCCGCGTCACGAAGGCGGTTCGGGTGAGTCCCGCGAGCAGGTGCTCGGCGGCGAGGTCACCGAACACTCCGGCCGAATGGGACTCGATGAAGGTCCAGCTACAGAACCTGTCCTGTGGCGTACGGGCGATGTCGACGGTTCGCAGCCGGCCTGCCCAGGGGTAGACCGCGCCGAAGATCTGCCGGTGGAATCGCTGCAGATGATCGAGGTCATAGGCGCCGGGCAGCGGGTGGACCGACAGCCGCAGCATGGCGGCCAGGCTGAGGTCGGCCTCGGCCTGGCTGAGCGCCCCGGCGGCGGTGATCCCGAGCTTGTTGACGAGAACGCCCGCCGCGTCCACGTACGGGTCGTCGGTCACACGGCGCGGTGGAACGCCAGGAGCATCGCTTCCATCTGTCCCGCGGTGATGCGTCCCTGCGCGAACAGGGTGGCCAGCTCGGCCGCCACCGACGACGGCTCCAGCCCTTCGGCGCGCAGGGAGCCGACCGCGTCGTCGACGGCCTGCTCCCGTTCGCCGCGGAGCTCGTCGTACACCCGGACGGGTACGAGGACGCCGACGGCCTTGCGGTGAGATCCCACGAATACGGTATCGACGGAGCCCCGGCTGAATCCCGCGAGCAACTCCGGCAGCTGCTTGCGGGCCTCCGCGACGCCCAGCACATGCTTCATCCATCAACTGTACAAGAAGATGTACAACTTTGGCGCGACGAGGCGTCGCGGGAGCCGAGGCGTACCTGCCAAGATGGCGTCATGACGTTCTCGCTGCCCATCGACGCCGAGGCCAACGCGCTCCTCGACCGCGACCCCCTGGCGGTGCTGATCGGCCTCACGCTGGATCAGCAGATCACCATGGAGAAGGCGTTCACCTCGCCGTACGTGCTCGCGCAGCGCCTCGGGCACGACCCGACGGCGGCGGAGCTCGCCGACCACGACCCCGACGAGCTGATCGCGATCTTCGCGAAGCCGCCGGCGCTGCACCGCTTCCCGAAGGCGATGGCCGCGCGCGTGCAGGAGGTCTGCCGGGTGCTGGTCGACCGCTACGACGGTGACGCGGCCGCGCTCTGGCGGGACGTGCCGACCGGGGCCGAGCTGTACAAGCGGATCTTCGCGCTGCCCGGCTTCGGCAAGCAGAAGGCCCAGATCTTCGTCGCCCTGCTGGGCAAGCAGTACAACGTCCAGCCGCCCGGGTGGCGCGAGGCGGCCGGCGGGTACGGCGAGGCGGACGCGTACCGGTCGGTCGCGGACATCGTCGACGACGAGTCGCTGAACAAGGTCCGTGCGAACAAGAAGCAGATGAAGGCCGAGGCCAGGGCCGCGAAGGCCTGACCGCCGGCGGTCAGGACGCGGCGGTGAGCAGCATCTCGCGCAGCTCCGCGGCCGGCAGCGGCCGGGCGAAGAGGTAGCCCTGGCCGATGCCGCAGCCCAGCGTCTGCAGCTCCGCCGCCTGCGCCGTCGTCTCGATGCCCTCGGCGACCGTGGTCAGGTGCAGGACCTGGCTGAGCCGCAGCACGGCCTCGGTGATGCCCGAGCCCTCGGGCGTGCCGTTCAGCTCGGCCACGAAGCTGCGGTCGATCTTGAGGATGTCCACCGGCAGCCGGGTCAGGTAGTGCAGCGACGAGTAGCCGGTGCCGAAGTCGTCGATCGCCACCCGGATGCCGTGCGCGCGGAACTCGCTCAGCATCGCGATGCCGGCGCTCTCGTCGACCAGGGCCGACTCGGTGATCTCCAGGACCAGCCGGTGCGGGGCCAGGCCGGTACGCGCCAGCACGTCCAGCACGTCCTGCACCAGCGTCGGCTCCTGCAGCTGACGCGGCGACAGGTTGACGCTGACGTACAGGCCGTCCCAGGCGGCGACCTGGCGGCACGCGGTCTCGAGCACGAAGAGGCCGATGCTCGTGATCGTGCCGCTGCGCTCGGCGATCGGGATGAACTGCGCGGGCGACACCGGGCCGAGCCGGGGGTGCTGCCAGCGGACCAGCGCCTCGACGCCGACCGGGCGGCTGCCGGCCAGGTCGACCAGGGGCTGGTAGAGCACGTGCAGCTCGCCGCGGTCGAGCGCGCCGGCCAGGTCGTCGGCGAGCTGGGCGTCCGCGGCGCGGCGGTCGATCATGGAAGGGTCGTGCAGCTGTACGCCGTGCGTGCCCAGGTGCTTGGCCTGGTACATGGCGACGTCGGCGCGGCGCAGCAGCTCCTTCGGGGTGTCGATGTCCCGGCCGGTGGCCACGCCGACGCTGGCGCGTACGGCGACGGTGTCGTCGCCGAGCCGGACCGGGGTCGCCGCGGCGGTGGCGAGGATGCGCTGCGCGGCCGCGACCGCGCTCGGCTCGTCGGGCACGTCGGTGACCAGGACGACGAACTCGTCCCCGCCGATCCGGGCGGCCACGTCCTCGGCGCGCACGCCGGCGAGCAGGATCTGCGCGAACGCGGCCAGCATCGTGTCGCCGGCCGCGTGCCCGTACGCGTCGTTGACCAGCTTGAAGTCGTCCAGGTCGATGAGCAGCAGCGCGATGTCCGTGCGGGTCCCGACGACCTCGGCGAGCACGGCGTCCAGCCCGGCCCGGTTGGCCAGGCCGGTCAGCGAGTCGTGCAGGGCCAGCTGTTCGAGTTCGAGCTCGCGCTCGCGGAGCCGCGTCTCCACCTCCTGCCGGCGCATGATGTCGCCGCGCAGCGCGGCGGTCGCGGCGTCGACCTTGCTCATCGCCCGGTTGCGGGCGTGCGCGAGCAGGCCGACCAGCAGGGTCAGCAGCACGGTGATCGTGATCGACACCAGGAAGGTGTTCCTGACGAATCCGCGGTCGCTGTCCTGCAGCAGCGACTCGGTGGGCCGCACCCGGAGATTCCAGGTGCGCAGGCCCGCGGAGACTTGGACGACCCGGTCGAGCATGGCGGGATAGTCGTGTGCCACGCCCTCGGTGTCGCCGGCGATGACCTGCCCGTCGCCGTCGGCGGCGTCGCCCAGGTCGGCGGTCACGGCGCCGTGTGCGTGGTTGCGCAGCGCCTCGTCGAGCAGGTCGCGGCCGTGCACACCCATGGTGAGCCAGCCGCGGATGCCGCCGCCGATCTGGTGCACCGGCACCGCGAACAGGAAGGAGAGCTGCTGCTGTGCCGCGGGCAGCCCGCGGTCCTCGAGCAACACGTGCGGCCGGCTGACCGCGAAGCCGTACAGCTTGGCGTCGCGCAGGGTGTCGGCGATCTCGGGCCTGGTGGACAGGTCCGTGCCGGGAGCGATGGGCATGCCGCCGTATGAGCGGGTGATGATCGCGAAGGCGTGCTGGCCGCCGGTCGGTGCCGGGCGCAGCGTGAGGCCCTTCTCGCCGCGCCACCGCCAGAACGACTCCAGGGCCGCGACCCCGCTGTCGTGGGTGCCGACGACGAATCCGAGCGAGGCGGCACCGGGCAGGCCGCGCTTACTGACCTTGTTGGTGATCCAGGTGATGTCCTCGGAGGTCAGGTCGTTCTGTGCGCCCAGCGCGATGGACAGGTCGGTGAGCGTGTCGTCGTACCGCTGGATCTCGGTCGTGATCGCCCGCGCGACGTTGCTGGTGTTGCGGTCCATACGCTGTGCCGCGTAGCGCCGCTCGGCGTCGCGCGCATTGTTCGTGGCAAAGCACGAGCCGGCGCCACCGAGTAGTGCGACCACGATGACGAGGGCGACGCTCGACCAGCGTCGCCGGTTCGACCTGAGAAACGTCGCCCGCACGGGAGTCACCATCGGTTGCGCCGCCCGTTTCTGAAGGTGTTCGGCCCGGCGGTGGTCGCGGCGCGGGCACAGTGCGAGGATGGGCGGGTCGATCGGAGTGCCTAGGTGAAGAAGCAGCCGGAGCGGCCGGTGTTGATCACCAACGCCGCCCGCAGCCAGAGCGACCAGCTGCGCAGCCGCCAGATCCGCTACGTGAGCATGATGAGCGTGCGCGCCGGCTGCCTGATCCTGGGCGCGATCCTGATCAGCGTGAAGCCGCCCCTGCTGCCGCTCTGGCTGATCCTCTGCGCGGCCGCCATGGTCTTCCTGCCCTGGGCGGCGGTGCTGATCGCCAACGACCGCCCGCCCAAGAGCAGGGCGAACCCGGCGGTGCCCCAGCCGGTCAATCCGCAGCGGGTCCTGGCGTCGGAGCCCGCCGAGAAGACCGAGCACCGCACCATCGACGCCGAGCCCTAGAGCACCGGCCGCGCGCCCAGGGTCTGCACCGCCGCCGCGCCGAGGGCGGTGCCGGCGGCGAGCGCGTCGTCCGGCTCCGCGCCGGAACACCACGAGGTGAGCAGGCCGGCCGCGAAGGCGTCGCCCGCCCCGGTCGGATCGATCACCGGTACGTCGGCAGCCCCGATCGACCGCATCACCCCGTCCCGGGTGCCCCAGACGGCGCCGTCCGACCCCAGCTTGATCACCACGTTGCGGGCGTACGCGGTCAGCTGCGCCGCCTGCTGCTGTGCGGTCCCGGCGCCGGCGAGCACCTCGGCCTCGTCGGAGTTGCACAGCAGCAGGTCGGTACCGCGTACCAGGTCGAGGAAGGCCGGGGCGCCCAGCTGCCGCAGCGGTTCGGCGGAGGCCACGTCGACGCTGGTGGTCAGGCCGCGTTCGGCGGCCGCGGCCAGCGCGGCCCGGCCGGCGGGCCGCGAGCCGGCGTGCAGCAGCGGATAGCCGGAGAGGTGCAGGTGGGTCGCGCCCGGCGCGGCCTTGACCGCCGCCGTGACGTCCGCCGGGTCCAGCAGCAGGGCCGCGCCCCGGTCGGTGATCATCGTGCGCTCGTGCGCCGAGCTCAGCACGACGACGCTGCCGGTCACCGCGCCCGGGTGCGCGCGCACCGTACACCGGACCCCGGCTGCCACCAGTTCGGAGATCCGCTCCCGGCCGGCGTGGTCGCCGCCGACCGCGGCGACCAGCGTCACGCCGGCCCCGGCCCGGGCGAGCCAGGCGGCCGTGTTCGCCGCCTGCCCGCCGCCGCCGACGGTGATCCGTGCCGGGGTGTCCGAGCCAACGGCGATGCTGCCGGCGTGCGTGACGAGCACGTCGGTCACCAGGTCGCCGACGACCAGGACGGTCATCCGGGCAGGGCGAAGCCGAGGGCGAAGCTCGCCGGGGTCGCGGCCGCCGCGATCCTGGCGGCCAGGGCGGCGTTGCGCAGGATGATCCGGACGTTGACCTCCAGGCTCCGGCCCTGCGTGCTGCCGTGGAAGTGCGCCAGCAGGAACGGCGTGACGGCCTTGCCGGTGATGCCGTCGCGGGCCAGCAGCTCCAGGCCCTCGGCGAGCGCGCGGTCGTGCACCGCGGGGTCGAGCTGCTCGTCGGTGGGCAGCGGGTTGCCGAGCACCAGCGCGCCGGCGCCGGCGCCCTGGTCCGCGCGGGCGGCGATCACGTCGGCGACCTGCTCCGGCGAGTCCAGCCGCCAGTCGACGTCGAAGCCGCCGTCGGTGACGAAGAAGCCCGGGAAGCGGTGGGTGCCGTAGCCGGCGACGGAGACGCCGAGCGTCTCCAGCCGCTCCAGCGTCGCGCCGACGTCGAGGATCGACTTGACGCCGGCACAGACCACGACGATCGGGGTACGGGCCAGCGTGGTCAGGTCGTTCGACTCGTCGAAGGTCGCGCCGGCGTCGCGGTGCACGCCGCCGAGGCCGCCGGTGGCGAAGACGCCGATGCCGGCCGCGGCCGCTACGGCGCTGGTCGCGGCGACGGTGGTCGCGCCGTCTACGCCCGTCGCCGCCGCCACGGCGAGATCGCGGACGGAGAGCTTCGCCACACCGTCGGCGCCGGCCAGCTGTTCGATCTGGGGGTCCTCGAGGCCGACGATCAGCTCGCCGCCGATCATCCCGATGGTGGCCGGCACGGCACCGTTGTCGCGTACGGTTTGTTCGATCTCGCGGGCGACCCGGAGGTTGTCGGGCCGGGGCAGGCCGTGCGAGACGATCGTGCTCTCCAGCGCCACCACCGGACGGCCGTCGCGGCGCGCCCGGGTCACGTGGTCGCCGTAGCGGATGGCGAAGCGGCCCATCTGCCGCGTGGAATCGGTCACGATTGCAACGGTACGGTGCCGTGCTGATCCGTTGTCGTTGGACCGACCAGGCGAGAGGTGTCAGACTTGTGGGTTGGAGCTTCTTCCGCGCTGACCGGGGGGCACGCGGGTCGACCGTCTTGAGACAGATGAAGGGCAGATGCCGTGAGCACGCAGATTTTGGAGCGTCCGGAGACCAAGGACGCAGACACCGGTCCCGAGATGTTCCACTACGTGCGCAAGGAGAAGATCGCCGAGAGTGCCGTCATGGGCACCTTCGTGGTCGCTCTGTGTGGGGAGAAGTTCCCCGTGACCAAGTCGCCGAAGCCGGGCTCTCCGGTATGCCCGCAGTGCAAGGAGATCTACGAGTCGATGAAGCACTGACCCCCGGGGGTCCCCGGTGACCGGCAGCTACAGCCTGCTGGCCGCGGACCTGATCGGGGTGGCGGCCTTCGCGGCCTCCGGCGCCAGCGCCGCCGTCGCGAAGCGCCTCGACCTCTTCGGCGTCGGCTTCGTCGGCTTCGTGGCGGCGCTCGGCGGTGGCATCCTGCGCGATCTCGTGATCGGCTCGGTGCCGCCGCTGGCCTTCTCCGACTGGCGTTACCCCGTCACCGCCGTGCTCGTGTCGGTCCTGGTCTTCTACCTGCACCCGCAGTTCAACCGGCTGCGGCGCACCGTTCTGGTGCTCGATGCGGCCGGGCTGGGCCTGTTCACCGTCACCGGAACCCTGAAGGCCCTGGACGCCGGCGTTCCGCCGGTCGGCTCCTGCCTGGTGGGGATGCTCACAGCGATCGGCGGCGGTCTGGCTCGCGACCTGCTCACCGGTGAGATCCCGGTCGTGCTGCAGCGCGACATCTACGCGGTGGTCGCCCTCGGCGGCGCCGCCGTCGTCACCGGGCTGACCTGGCTTGACCTGGCCGGACGCATTCCGCTGCTGATCGCGGCGGCCGCGATGACCGGCGTACGCCTGCTCGCGCTGTACCGGCGGTGGTCGGCTCCGGTCGCGGCGCCGTAGCCGCGAGTGTCGCACCCCGCCGCTATGCTGGGTCCCGCCTCTGCGGCTGTTGCGCGGGGGCATTTGTGTGAGTGGAGTGGAGAGGATCGTCGCAGCTTGAGTCCGCCTCTGCCGAACCTGGAGACCTTCCCGGCGCTGCGTGCCTGGCAGCGCAAGGCGCTCGTCGAGTACCTGCGCCGGCGCAGCCCCGACTTCATGGCGGTCGCGACCCCCGGCGCCGGAAAGACCACGTTCGCGTTGCGGATCGCGGCGGAGCTGCTCGCCGACGGCACGGTCGAGGCGGTCACGGTGGTCTGCCCGACCGAGCACCTGAAGACGCAGTGGTCGCAGGCGGCGGCCCGGGTCGGCATCCAGCTGGACCCGTCGTTCCGCAACTCCGACGTGCACTCGTCCCGCGACTTCCACGGCGCCGTCCTGACCTACGCGCAGGTCGGCATGGCGCCGGCGGTGCACCGGCGGCGCACCATGACCCGCCCGACGATGGTCATCCTCGACGAGATCCACCACGCCGGCGACTCCCGCACCTGGGGCGACGGCGTGAAGTCGGCCTTCGAGGAGGCCGAGCGCCGGCTGATGCTCACCGGCACCCCGTTCCGCTCCGACGACAACCCGATCCCGTTCGTCGCGTACGAGCGCGGCCGGGACGGCCTGCAGCGCTCCCGCTCCGACTCGGTCTACGGCTACTCGGACGCGCTGCGCGACGGCGTCGTGCGCCCGGTCATCTTCCTGGCGTACTCCGGCGAGACCCGGTGGCGCACCAGCGCGGGCGACGAGCTCGCGGCCCGCCTGGGCGAGCCGATGACCAAGGACCTGATCGCACAGGCCTGGCGCACCGCGCTCGACCACCGCGGCGACTGGATGCCGCAGGTGCTCAGGGCGGCCGACGCGCGGCTCTCCCGGCTGCGCGAGGACGGCATTCCCGACGCGGGCGGCCTGGTCATCGCGAGCGACCAGCAGACCGCCCGGGCGTACGCGAAGCTGATCAGCGAGATCAGCGGCGAGCCGGCCGTGGTGGTCCTCTCCGACGACCAGGGCGCCTCGTCGCGGATCGCCTCGTTCGCGCAGTCCGAGCAGCGCTGGATGGTCGCGGTCCGGATGGTGTCGGAGGGCGTCGACATCCCCCGCCTGGCCGTCGGCGTCTACGCGACCAGCGCCTCGACCCCGCTCTACTTCGCGCAGGCGATCGGCCGGTTCGTCCGCGCCCGGCGTACCGGCGAGACGGCGACGGTGTTCGTGCCCAGCGTGCCGCACCTGCTGGGCCTCGCCAGCGAGATGGAGGCCGAGCGCGACCACATCCTCGGCGCGCAGAAGGACCCGGACGGCCTGGACGACGACCTGCTCGAGCGCGCGCAGCGCGCCGAGGACGCCGAGGGCGAGCTCGAGAAGCGCTTCGAGGCCCTCTCGGCCACCGCCGAGCTGGATCAGGTGATCTTCGACGGCACCTCGTTCGGCACGGGTGCCCGCACGGGCACGCCCGAGGAGGAGGAATACCTGGGCCTTCCGGGCCTCCTGACGCCCGACCAGGTCGCCGTTCTGCTGAACCGGCGGCAGAGTGAGCAGTTGGCCGCCCAGAAGCGGCAGAAGGCCGCTGAGCCGGTTTCGGCCGATCCCGAGCCGACGGTCGCGCTGAGCGCGGGCGAGCGCCGCAACAGCCTGCGCCGCCGGCTGAACACGCTCGTGGCGGCGCATCACCACCGCACCGACCTGCCGCACGGAAAGATCCACGCCGAGCTCCGCCGCCTCTGCGGCGGCCCGCCGAGCGCCCAGGCGACGATCGAGCAGCTCGAGGAGCGGATCGCCACCATCCAGACGTTCTGACCCGGCCGAGGGCACAAAAAAGGGGCGTTCCGCGCGGAACGCCCCTTTTGGTTGCTGAGGGGATTAGTTGGAGTTAGACATCATGTCCGCGCCGCGCCAAACGAACTCAGGGTCCGCCACGTACTGAACCGTGATCTTCACCAGGTCCTCGGCGTACCTGTTGGCGTGGTGTCCGCAGAACACCAGCTCGCTGCCACCAGCCAGGGTCAAACGGAGCTTTCCGGCTGCATTGCAGCGGTCGCACCGTTCATCGGCTGCTGGTCCGGCCACCGTTCCCGCCGGCGGCGTGAGAGTCGGGGTCATCGCCTTCCTCCTCTGGTCGTCACCGATGAACATGTTCCTCGGCTACTGCTCACCCATCGTGCAACACCTTTGGCCGTTGCAGCCTTCCCACAGTGCCCCGGGGGGACCCAAGTCACACGTGGTTGGGCTAGTGTGCCGTGCTCCAAGGGTGCCACGTCAACGATCACTTCTGCACTACGGTCTGTTCACCACCGAACGATGTACGGCTGGTGACCAAACAGGCACGGACTGTTGACTGGAAGGCCCGCCATCCAGTATTGATCAAGGTGTCCGTGCCCGCAATGAACGGGCCTCAGTCCAGGTAATCGCGAAGAACCTGCGACCGCGACGGGTGCCGCAGCTTGGACATCGTCTTCGACTCGATCTGCCGGATGCGCTCGCGCGTCACGCCGTAGACCTGGCCGATCTCGTCCAGCGTGCGCGGCTGGCCGTCGGTCAGGCCGAAGCGCAGCCGGACCACGCCGGCCTCGCGCTCGGAGAGCGTCTGCAGCACCTGCTGGAGCTGGTCCTGCAGCAGCGAGAACGAGACCGCGTCGACCGCGACGACCGCCTCGGAGTCCTCGATGAAGTCGCCGAGCTGGCTGTCGCCCTCGTCGCCGATGGTCTGGTCCAGCGAGATGGGCTCCCGGGCGTACTGCTGGATCTCGAGGACCTTCTCCGGGGTGATGTCCATCTCTTTGGCCAGCTCTTCCGGGGTGGGCTCGCGGCCCAGGTCCTGGAGCAGCTCACGCTGTATGCGGCCGAGCTTGTTGATGACCTCGACCATGTGCACCGGGATGCGGATGGTGCGGGCCTGGTCGGCCATGGCGCGGGTGATGGCCTGGCGGATCCACCAGGTGGCGTACGTGGAGAACTTGTAGCCCTTGGTGTAGTCGAACTTCTCGACGGCGCGGATCAGGCCCAGGTTGCCCTCCTGGATCAGGTCCAGGAACGCCATGCCGCGGCCGGTGTAGCGCTTGGCCAGCGAGACGACCAGCCGCAGGTTGGCCTCGAGCAGGTGGTTCTTGGCCCGCTCGCCGTCGCGGCCGATCCAGCGCAGGTCGCGCTCGAACGTGCGGTCGAGCTTCTCCTCGCCGTCGTCGCAGGCCCGCAGCCGCTCGGCCGCGTAGAGCCCCGCCTCGATCCGCTTGGCGAGCTCGACCTCCTGCTCCGCGTTGAGCAGCGGAACCTTGCCGATCTGCTTCAGGTAGGCGCGCACCGAGTCGGCGGACGCGGTCAGCTCGGCGTCGCGGCGCGCCTGCTTGAGCGCCTCGGACTCCTCGTCGTCCCACTCGAAGTCGCCGTCGGTCGCGGTCGCGGCGGCGTCGGTGGCGGCGGCCTGGACCATGGCGGCCGGCTCCTCCACGACGACATCCTCGATCGCGGCGGCGAGCTCCTCGGGGTCGATCTCCTCGCCCTCGGCGGGCCCCTCGCCGGGCTTCGCGGCCTTGGCCGGTGCGGCCTTGGCGGCGGTGCCGGCCGCGGCCTTGCGCGGGGCGGCGGCCTTCTTGGCGGGCGCGGCCTTCTTGGCGGCCGGCGGTGCCGTGGGCGCGTCGCCGTCCGCGGCGGCCTGCTTGGGCGCCGGTGCGGCCTTCTTCGCCGCCGGAGCCCGGGTCGCCTTGGCCGTGGTTGCCTTGGAGGCGGGCGTCGCGGCGCGCGCGGCGGAGACCCGGCGGCGGGTGCTCGCCGATCCGTCGACGACGACCGTGACCCCGGCGTCCACGAGGGCGCGGAGGATCTTCTTGGCCTGGGCCGGCGTCACCTCGGCGGACTCGACCGTCTGCACGACCTCGGCTGACGTGATCTGCCCGCCCGCACCCTGAGCATGGGCGATCAGGGCCTCGGTGAGAGAGCGAACGTCGGCACCGGTCTGGTGGGCTTCTGTCACGAATGACCTTCCGGAGGGCGATGAAACACGGCCGTGTGCCCAGCGCAGCGCGCGGCGGAACGAGGCTGGCCGGTGTGGTGTGGGAGCCCTCGGGACGCGGACGGGCCCGCTGGCGGCTGTCCGTGAAGCGTGGGCAGGGGTGAATTGTAGCGCCGTCCGGTGAGATCCTCCCGCCGCAGCACGCCACCGGCACGCCGCGGGTGCTCCCGAGGGGGTCGCCGGGCTCGATGTAGGTACCTGTCGGGAGAATGATATCGGCTGAGAGGACGTTCATGGTGGCAGTGGAATCCGGGGCATCGACGCCGGACGCGTTGCTCGAGATCGCCGTGCGGATCGCGCGGGAGGCGGCCGGCACCGCCCGGCGGATGCGCGCCGAGGCGATCACCGACGTGCGGACCAAGAGCACCGACACCGACGTGGTGACGGCGGCCGATCGGGCGGTCGAGCGGCAGGTGGTCGACGCGCTGGCGGCCGAGCGGCCGGGCGACGGCGTGCTGGGCGAGGAGTACGGCGCCTCCGCCTCCGCGGGAGCGGTGCGGTGGATCCTGGACCCCATCGACGGCACGGTGAACTACCTCTACGGGCTGCCGCAGTACGCGGTCTCGCTCGCCGCCGAGGTGGACGGCGTGGTCGTGGCCGGCGTGGTGCGCAACGCGGCGACCGGCGACGAGTGGACGGCGACCCTCGGCGGCGGCGCCTGGCGCGACGGCCGGCGGCTGACCGGCTCGGTGCGTACCGGGCTGGACCAGGCGCTGGTCGCCACCGGGTTCGGCTACGACCCGGCCCGGCGCGCGCACCAGGGCGCGGTGCTGGCCGGGTTGATCACCCGGGTGCGTGACATCCGCCGCCTCGGCGCGGCCGCGATCGACCTCTGCCTGGCGGCGGAGGGCGGCGTCGACGCCTACTTCGAGAAGGGGCTGAACCCGTGGGACCACGCCGCGGGCGGCCTGGTCGCCGCCGAGGCGGGCCTGCGGGTGTCCGGGCTCAGTGGCGCCGCCGCGGGCGGCGACATGCTCGTGGCGGCCCCGCCGGCGCTCTTCGACGCCCTGCACGACGCGCTGGTCGAGCTGGACGCCGCCGGTGGCCCCTGACCCCTCAGGAGTTCTTCTTGGGCGCGACGCACGCGCCGACCGGCAGCTCGGGCTCGCCGAGCTCGACCAGCGACTGGTTGACCTCGGTGGTCGTGGCGAGCTGCTGGAAGTCGCTGCCGACCACGATGTCGACGATCGCCCCCTTGCGCTTGGCGTCGTACTGGACGTCGGCCTGGTTCAGGAAGTACGCCCGCAGCAGCCATGCCGAGCCGACCGCCTCGGGGCCGTAGCGCATGACCGCGACGCCGTCGACCTTCTTTTTGTTCTCGGCCGGCTTCTGGGCCTTGAACCGCCGGTTCTTGAACTCGTTGGTGACGCTGTCGGCCAGACCCGCGGTGTCGGTCCCGTTGAAGACCTTGACGGTGACCTGTTCGGGGTCGTCCGGCAGGGTCACGTTGGCCATGACCGAGCCGTCGGGGCAGCCGCCGCCGGCGACGGCGTCGCCCTGCGTGTCGCGGACCAGGGCCACGACGACGAAGACCACCGCGGCCACGGCGAGCACGCCGACCACGACGAGTGCTCGGACGCGGGCAAAGCTCATGGAACCGGCTCCCGGGGTCAGCTCGATCGGCCACGTCCAGTACCGGACGGGGTATGCGGTGAGGTTAGCGTCTGCCCGCCAAGCCTGCGGAAAGAGGGAATGCTCACGGCGCGCCGACGATGATCCACGCGCTCATACCCCTACTTTGATGTCGCCTCAGTCACATCGGGAACAATTGGCCGCCCGCGCGCGTACAAGCCACGCACGGGGGCGGTAAGGTGCCGCGTTTGCCGGGGCAGTTTCATCGAGGGGGATGGGGCACCTCGGCGGACGACTGATCCCTGCCGACCAGGGTCGGGAGAAAAGTCCGCCGGAACCGGGAACCGAAACGTCGTCGCGGGCGTTACTTACGCCAAGTGACACATCGATACAGGAGAGTGAAAACCGATGGCCACCGACTACGACGCCCCGCGTCGCGACGAGGTCGACCTCGGCGAGGACAGCCTCGAGGAGCTCAAGGCCCGCCGCGCCGACTCGCAGTCGGGCGCAGTGGACGTCGACGAGGTCGAGGTGGCGGAGAGCTTCGAGCTCCCCGGTGCCGACCTGGCCGACGAGGAACTCACCGTCAAGGTGCTGCCGATGCAGACCGACGAGTTCCGCTGCGCTCGCTGTTTCCTCGTGCATCACCGCAGCCAGCTCGCGGTGGAGCGCAACGGGGAACTGATCTGCCGCGAGTGCGCCTGACCGGCGCGCTCGCGAGCAGGACCCCCGGCCGTCGCCGACGGCCGGGTTACGCACCGACCCCCGATACCCTCCGGCGCCCGTTTGGCGGGCCGCCTTGACTGGGTATCGGACCCTGACCGGGATCGCAGAGATCCGACAGTGGATGCGGGGAGGTCGACGATGAGCCGCCCAGATGACGACTCGGCACAGTCCGCGGACCCGGGGCGTGAGCTCGTCAAGGTCGATCCCGCCGAGACGGCCGACGGCGCCGAGGCCGGCTCCGGCATCGGCGCCACCGTGGCCGCGCTGTCCGCCGGCGACCTCGAGCCGGCCAAGCGCCGGCACCTGCTCGCGCGGCTCGTCGGCGACGTACGCCGGCGCGGGCTGGGCAAGCTGTTCCGGCCCGGATCCGCCATGCGCTGGATGACCGAGGCGGTCGCCGACCTGGCGCCGCACGTGCCGATCCGCGACCTGGATACCCTGCGCCGCCACCACGACGGCCTGGACGGCGACGCGCTCGCCGAGCGCCTCGTCCGCAACGCGTCCCTCGCCGCGGCCGGTGTCGGCGCGGCCGGCGGCGGCGTGGCCTCCCTGGAGTGGGCCGCCGCACCGACCCTGCTCTCCGTGCCGGTCCTGCTGGCCGCGGAGACCGTCGCCGTGGTCGGCATCGAGCTCAAGCTCGTCGGCGAGCTGCACGAGGTGTACGGCCGGCCGGTCGCCGGCAGCGCCGTGCAGCGCGCCTCCTCGCTCATCCAGTCCTGGGCCGGCCAGCGCGGCGTCAACCCGTTCATACCCGGCATCGGCGTCGCGACGGTGCTCGGCACCACCGCCCGCCGGGAGCTGCAGGGCACGCTGCTGCGCCGCTTCGGGCGCAATCTGACCACGCTGGGACCGCTGCTCACGGGCGCGGCCGTGGCGAGCTACCTGAACCGGCGCGCGACCCTGCGCCTGGGCGAGCTGATCATCAAGGACCTGCGCCGCCAGGGCCCGGCGGTCATCGACGCCGAGCGCCCGGAGCTCAGCTCTTAGCGCGCAGCAGGGCGGTCGCCAGCTCGACCGGGTGCCGGGTGCTGACCACCCAGAACGGCGTCGGGTCGGCCGGGTCGTCGAGCAGCACCTGCACGGCGCCCTTGATCCACGGGCGCTGCACGACGAACGCCAGCGGGTGCGAGCCGGCGCCGAGCACCTCGCGCTTGCCGTCGGCGTCCAGCGGGACGACGTCGGCGATCACGTCAAGCGGCAGCCGCGCGTCGTCGACCCGCAACTCCGTCGCCGTCACCGCGACCCGGATCCGGTCCGTGCGCCACAGCAGCAGCAGGGCGACCGGCAGCAGGACCGCGAACGGCACCCAGGCGCGCAGCCCGGTGCCGCCCAGCCAGATCTCGGCGGCGAGCAGCGCGGCTACGGCGGGCCCGGCGAGCCACGCGAACCACGGGATGCGCAGGCGCTCGGCGTACACCGGGCGGGCGGGCGTGGTGGTGCGTGCGGACGGCTCGGCTGTCACCCTGGTTACGGTACGGCGCGCCTCCGCTTCCGGCCACGGCAGGATGGCAGGGTGGGTGCCGCTCACCGACGAGAAAACCGAGGACGACGATCGTGACCGAGACCGTGGCCGTGCAGCTCCGCCGGCTCGACCCCGACCTGCCGCTGCCGGCGTACGCCCACCCGGGCGACGCGGGCGCCGACCTGGTCGCCGCCGAGGACGTCGAGCTGGCTCCGGGCGCGCGGCGGTTGGTGCGTACGGGCATCGCCATCGCCCTTCCCGAGGGCTACGTGGGCCTGGTGCATCCCCGCTCCGGGCTGGCCGTCCGCCTCGGCGTCACCGTCCTCAACGCGCCCGGTACGGTCGACGCCGGTTACCGTGGCGAGATTCTGGTGAACCTGGTCAACCACGACCCGGTGGGCACCGCGAAGATCTGCCGGGGTGACCGCATCGCCCAATTGGTCGTGCAGCGGGTCGAGCGGGCCGTCTTCCAGGTGGTCGACGAGCTCTCCGACACCGCGCGCGGTGCCGGCGGGCACGGCTCGACCGGCGGACACGTCGCCCTGCCGGCGCAGCAGAAGCAGCTCTAGTCGAAGAAGGTGGCAACCCAGATGTTCTCCCGCAAGCGCGGCGGCCCGAAGCACGTGCGGCCGGACGACGCACCACAGTCGGCGGCGCTCGCCAGGAGCATGGGCGACGGCCCGCCGCCGGAGTTCGGCCCCTACGACAGCTCGCAGGCGCCCGCCGGGGTGCAGCGGCTCGACCTGGGCAGCCTGCTGATCCCGGCGGTCGAGGGCGTCGAGGTGCGGGTGCAGGCGAACCCGGACGGCGGCATCGAGCAGATCGTGCTCGTGCACGGCAACAGCGCGCTGCAGCTCGGCGTCTTCGCCGCGCCCCGCAGCGAGGGCATCTGGGACGAGGTGCGTGCCGAGATCGCCGCGGCGATGAAGTCCGACGGCGCCGCGCCGCAGGAGTTCGACGGGCCGTACGGCGTCGAGCTGGCCGCCCGGGTCGAGACGCCCGAGGGGCCGGCGGACGTCCGGTTCGTCGGCGTCGACGGGCCGCGCTGGATGGTCCGCGCGCTGTTCCAGGGCGAGGCGGCCGCCCAGCCGAGCGCTGAGGGGGTGCTCGGCGAGTGCCTGCGCGGCCTCGTGGTCGCCCGCGACGACGAGGCCCGGCCGGTCCGCGAGGCGCTGCCGCTGCGGCTGCCCCGGGAGATGGCCGAGCAGGCGGAGGCGCAGCACGCCGGGCACGATCACGCCGGGCACGATCACGCCGGGCACGATCACGCCGGGCACGATCACGCCGGGCACGATCACGCCGGGCACGATCACGGTGTGCCGGACGCGCAGCCGCCGCAGACCAACGGGCGCCACGCGCATTGATCAAGACGGCCCCGGTGAGATACATCACCGGAGGCCGTTCCGGCGTACCGTGGACGGACGGCACCTGCCCACACTGTGTGCCGTCCGCCGGGTCCCCCGCCGGCGTTTTCCGCGGCTTGCCGAGGAAGGTGGCACCGAGGTCATGTCGACCGATGAGCGAACCACCGGCCTGCGCCGGTTCTTCGAGCGGCTGACCGCCTCCGAGGAGGAGCTGAGCGCGCAGGAGCTGCAGCGCGACAGCGCCAAGTGCGGCGCCGTGCCGGCCGGGCAGTGCCACCGCGGCGAGGTCGTCTCCGTGTCCGGACGACTGCGCACGGTGGCGTACACTCCGCGCACGAACCTGCCGACGCTCGAAGCGGACCTCTACGACGGCAGCGACGTGGTCACGCTCGTCTTCCTGGGCCGCCGCTCCATCGTCGGCATCGAACCGGGCCGTCAGCTCACCGCCCGCGGCCGCATCGCCCTGCGCGACGACCGCAAGGTCATCTACAACCCGTACTACGAGCTGGAGGCGCCCCGGTGACACCCGGCAGCGAGCCCCGTCACGTCGCGCACGAGTCCGTTGAGGAGAGGGTCGCCGAGGAGTTCGTCGAAGAGCTCGAACTCCACCCGGTCAAGGAGGAGACCGACGAGGAGCCGTTCCCGTCGATGAGCGAGCAGATCTCCGAGCAGCTCGGCGGGGTGCGCGGGCTCATCGAGTCGAGCATCCCCGTGCTCGCGTTCGTGCTGCTCAACGTGCTGCTCGGGGAGAACGTCCTCGACCTGGGCAAGCAGACCACGCTGTACTGGGCGATCGGCGGCAGCCTCGGCTCGGCGGTGGCCATCGGCGTGTACCGGCTGGCCCGCAAGCAGTCGGTGCGGCACGCGGTCAACGGCGTCCTCGGCGTCGCGATCGGCGCGTTCCTGGCCTGGCGCACCGGCGACGCCAAGAACTTCTACCTGCCGGGCATCCTGCTGACCCTCGGCCAGGTGGTCGTCCTGATCGCGTCGGTCGCGGTCCGTCGGCCGATCATCGGGTACGTCTGGGGCGTGCTGGCCAACGGCGGCAAGCACGACTGGTTCGACAACGCCCGGCTGTTCCGCACCTTCCAGTGGCTGACCCTGGTCTGGGCGGCGTCGCTGTTCGTCCGGGCGGGCGTGCAGGGCTGGCTCTGGCTGGCGGACGAGGCGAACGCCATCGGCATCGTGCGCATCCTGATCAGCTGGCCCATCTACGCCGCGACGTTCGCGTACACCGCCTGGGCGGTGCACCGGGTGACCTCGGCCACCCGGCCCGTCGACGCCTAGCTCTCGCGGGCGTCGCCCAGCACCACCGCGCGGACCGCGCCCTCGACCTCGGTGGTGCAGACGAAGATCAGCTCGTCGCCGGCCTCCAGCGGGTCGTCGGGCGTCGGCACCAGCACCCGCTTGCCGCGCACGATGGCCACCAGGGCGGAGTCACGCGGCATCGGCACCGAGCGGATCGGCTTGCCGACGTACGGAGCCGTCGGCGGCAGGGTGATCTCCACCAGGTTCGCCTCGCCCTGCCGGAACGTCATGATCCGGACCAGGTCGCCGACCGTGACCGCCTCCTCGACCAGCGCGGCCATCAGGCGCGGCTTGCTGACCGCCACGTCGACGCCCCACTGCTCGGTGAAGAGCCACTCGTTCTCGGCGCGGTTGACCCGGGCGACCACCCGGTTCACCGCGAACTCCGTCTTGGCCAGCAGCGAGCAGACCAGGTTGGCCTTGTCGTCTCCGGTCGCGGCGACGACCACGTCGCAGCCGGCCACGTCGGCCTCCTCGAGGCTGCTCAGCTCGCAGGCGTCGGCCAGCACCCACTCGGCCTCCGGCACCCGCTCCGGGCGCAGCTGGCGCGGCTGGCGCTCGATCAGCATCACCTGGTGGCCGTTGCCGATCAGCTCCTGTGCGATCGAGCGGCCGACGTTGCCGGCGCCCGCGATGGCGATCCGCATGGTCAGTGCCCCCCAAGCCCGGCGCCCGCCGCGCCACCGAGCACGTCGTTGACGATGTCGTCGGTGACCACCATGAAGACCTGGTCACCGTCCTGCAGCACGGTGGAAGGCGTGGCCAGCGAGCCGATGCCGAAGCGCATCAGGTACGCGACCCGGGCGCCGGTGGCGTCCTCCAGCGACCGGACGGTCTGCCCGACCCAGTCGGAGTGCAGCGGCGCCTCGACGATCGACACCGAGCTGGTCGGGTCGCGGAACACCTCGACCGTGCCCTCCGGCACCAGGTGGCGCACCATTCGGTCGGCGGCCCAGCGGATCGTCGCCACCGTCGGGATGCCGAGCCGCTCGTAGACCAGGGCCCGCTTGGCGTCGTAGATGCGGGCCACGACCCGGGAGACGCCGAACGTCTCCCGCGCCAGCCGGGCCGAGATGATGTTCGAATTGTCGCCGCTGGAGACGGCCGCGAACGCGTCCGCCCGCTCGATGCCGGCCGAGCGCAGCACGTCGCGGTCGAAACCGATCCCGGTGACGGTGATGCCGCCGTACTCCGCACCCAGCCTGCGGAAGGCGTCGGCGTTCTGGTCGATCACCGCGACCGAGTGGCCGCGGGCGTCGAGCTTGTGGGCCAGCGTCGAGCCGAGCCGGCCGCAGCCCATGATCACCACGTGCAAGGTTTCACGCCTTCCCGCTGGATGCCTACCTAGCAGAGCGTGCCATGAGGTCGCGAGTGATGGTGGCCGGGGCGCCCGGCGGCGTGGCGGCCGCGCCCGTACGCTTGGCGCTTGTGGCAAGTTCGACGTCCCTCGCGAAGCGGTTGCTCCTAGGCCGGCCCTTCCGCTCCGACCGGCTGCAGCACACCCTGCTGCCCAAGCGCATCGCGCTGCCGGTCTTCGCCTCGGACGCGCTGTCCAGCGTCGCGTACGCGCCCGACGAGATCCTGCTGACGCTCTCCATCGCGGGGGCCGGTGCGTTCGTGTTCGCGCCCTGGGTGACCCTCGCGGTCGCGGTCGTGATGGTCACCGTCGTGGCCAGCTACCGGCAGAACGTGCACGCGTACCCCTCGGGCGGCGGCGACTACGAGGTCGCGACGGTCAACCTCGGCCCGCGCTTCGGCGTCGCGGTGGCCAGCGCCCTGCTGGTCGACTACATCCTCACGGTGGCGGTCTCGGTCAGCGCGGGCGTCGCCAACCTGGGCTCCGTCGTGCCGTTCGTGGCCGAGCACAAGATCGGCATCGCGCTCTGCGCGATCGCCGTGCTGGCCGCGCTCAACCTGCGCGGCCTGCGCGAGTCCGGCACCGCCTTCGCCGTGCCGACGTACCTGTTCATCGTCGTCGTCGTCGGGATGCTCCTCACCGGTCTGGTGCGCGTCTTCATCCTCGGCCAGGACCTGCGCGCGCCCAGCGCGGACATCGTCATCGATGCCGAGGAACACCACCTGACCAGCTTCGCCTTCGCCTTCCTGCTGTTGCGGACGTTCTCGTCCGGCTGCGCCGCGCTGACCGGTGTCGAGGCCATCTCCAACGGCGTGCCGGCCTTCAAGCCGCCGAAGAGCAAAAACGCCGCGACCACCCTCCTGCTGCTCGGCGGCACCGCGATCCTGATGCTGGTCGGCATGGTGATGCTCGCCCAGGCGACCCACCTGCAGTACGTCGAGGATCCGCTGACGCAGATCGTCGGCGGACCGGCCGGCTATGTGCAGAAGACGGTCACCGCCCAGCTCGGCGAGACGGTCTTCGGCAGCGGCTCGGTCCTGCTCTATCTGGTCGGCGCGGTCACCGCCCTGATCCTGTTCCTCGCGGCGAACACCGCCTTCAACGGCTTCCCGGTGCTGGGCTCGATTCTCGCCCAGGACCGCTACCTGCCGCGCCAGCTGCACACCCGCGGCGACCGGCTGGCCTTCAGCAACGGGATCATCTTCCTGGCCGTCACCGCGATGGTGCTGATAGTGGCGTTCGAGGCCGAGGTGACCCGCCTGATCCAGCTCTACATCGTCGGCGTGTTCGTGTCGTTCACGCTGTCGCAGGCCGGCATGCTGCGGCACTGGAACCGGCTGCTGAGGACGCAGCGGGATCCGGACGTGCGGCGCCGGATGTTCCGGTCCCGGGCGATCAACGGCTTCGGCATGGTGCTCACCGGCGCGGTGCTGATCGTCGTGCTGATCACCAAGTTCCTGCTCGGCGCGTGGATCGCGATCGCCGCGATGCTCGTGGCCTACGTGGTCATGCTGGGCATCCGCAAGCACTACACCCGGGTCTCGGCGGAGCTGGAGCCGGGCGACGAGGGCCCGGTCCTGCCCTCGCGAAACCACGCCGTCGTGCTGGTCAGCAAGGTGCACAAGCCGACGCTGCGGGCCCTGGCGTACGCGCGGGCGACCCGGCCGGACACGCTGACGGCGGTCACGGTCAACGTCGACGACAAGGACACCCGCAGGATCCAGGAGGAGTGGGAGCGCCACCAGATCCCGGTGTCGCTGACGGTCGTCGACTCGCCCTACCGGGAGATCACCCGGCCCATCATCGACTTCGTGAAGAGCGTGCGCCGCAGCTCGCCGCGCGACGTGGTCACGGTCTTCGTGCCCGAGTACGTGGTCGGCCGCTGGTGGGAGAACCTGCTGCACAACCAGAGCGCCCTGCGGATCAAGGGCCGGCTGCTCTTCGAGCCCGGCGTGATGGTCACCAGCGTGCCCTGGCAGCTGCAGTCGAGCCAGGACCGCGACCTCGAGCGACTGGACCGCGACCTGAGCCGCGTGCCGGCCCGCGGCCCGCGTACCCGCCGGACGGACGCGCCGTTCGCCGAGGTCGCCGCGCAGCACCGGCCGGAGCAGGCCACCGAGCCGGAGGATGACCTGAAGTGAGCGACGAACCGATCGAGGGCGACCGCGTCGAGGTGACCGTCGGCGCGCCGGCGCACGGCGGCCACTGCGTGGCCCGTATCGGCGGGCCGCACGGCCGGGTGGTCTTCGTCCGGCACGCGCTGCCGGGTGAGCGGGTCACGGTCGAGCTGACCGAGCTGCACAAGGGCTACCTGCGCGGTGACGCGGTCGAGGTGCACGAGGCCTCCGCCGACCGGGTGGCCGCGCCGTGCGCGTTCGCGCACCCCGGCGGCTGCGGCGGCTGCGACCTGCAGCATGTCGCGCCGGACGCGCAGCTGCGGTGGAAGGCCGCCGTCGTGCGCGAGCTGCTCGGCCGGATGGGCGGCCTGAGCACCGAGCGGATCGACGAGCTGGACGTGCGGGTACGCCCGCTGCCCGGCGGCCCGCTCGGCTGGCGGTCCCGGGTCCGGTACGCGGTCGACGCCGCCGGGCGGCCCGGCCTGCTGCAACACCGATCGCATCAGGTCGTACCGGTGGATCGCTGTCTGATCGCCCGCCCGGAGCTGCAGAAGCTGGAGGTGACCGGCCGGCTCTGGCCCGACGCGGCCGCGGTGGAGGTGGTCGCGTCGACCGGCGGCGACGTCACCGTCCTGGCCCGGCCGGCCGGCGCGCCGGCGCTCGACCCGGCGGCGGCCGGGGATCCGCAGGCGGACGAGGAGCGCGGCGGGCCGGGCGTGCTGGTCGACGGCCCGGCCGAGATCCGTGAGCTGGCGGCGGGCCGGGAGTGGCTGCTGCCGCCGGACGGCTTCTGGCAGGTGCACCCCGCCGCGGCCGACACCCTGGTCACGGCCGTGCTGGAGCTGCTGCGGCCGGCACCGGGCGAGATCTCCTGGGACCTGTACGGCGGCGCGGGCCTGTTCGCGGCCGCGCTCGGCGCGCGGACCGGCGCGCGCACCACCGTGGTCGAGTCGTCGCCGGACGGGGTGGCCGCGGCCCGCCGCAACCTGGCCGACCTGAGCGGCGTCGAGGTGGTGGCGGCCCGGGTGGACGTGGCGCTGAGCCGGCGCCGGATCACCGCACCGGTGGATCTGGTCGTGCTGGACCCGCCGCGGGCCGGCGCGGGCGCCAAGGTGGTGCGGGCGATCGCGGCGGCGCGGCCCCGGGCGGTGGCCTACGTGGCCTGCGACCCGGCGGCACTCTCCCGGGACGTGCAGACGTTCGCCGCCGAGGGCTGGCGGCTGGCCGAGCTGCGCGCCTACGACTGCTTCCCGATGACCCAGCACATCGAGTGCGTCGCCCTCCTCCTGCCGGACGATTAGCTAGCGCGCCGGCTCGGGTTCCGGCTCCGGCTCCGGCTCGGGTTTCGGCTCGTGTGCGTCGTGCGGGTCGTCGTCGTAGGTGCTCTCGTCGAACGGCGCCGCGCCGGACAGCACCGCCCGGGCCTGCTCCTGGTCGATCTCCCGGGTCCAGGTGCCGACCAGCACGGTCGCGACCGCGTTGCCGGAGAAGTTGGTCAGCGCCCGCGCCTCGGACATCAGCCGGTCGATGCCGACGATCAGGCCGACGCCGGGCACCAGCTCGGGGCGGTGGCTCTGCAGGCCGCCGGCCAGGGTCGCCAGCCCCGCGCCCGTCACGCCCGCCGCGCCCTTCGACGCGAGGATCATGAAGAGCAGCAGGGAGACCTGCTCGCCGACCGACAGCGGGTCGTCCATGGCGTCGGCGATGAACAGCGACGCCATGGTCAGGTAGATCGCGGTGCCGTCCAGGTTGAACGAGTAGCCGGTCGGCACCACGATGCCGACGACCGGGCGGCTCACGCCGAGGTGTCCCATCTTGGCGATCAGCCGCGGCAGCGCCGACTCCGACGACGAGGTGGACAGGATCAGCAGGAACTCGCGGGCCAGGTAGCGGAACAGCTTGAAGATCGACATGTGCGCCACCAGGCGCAGCAGCAGGCCCAGCACGACGAAGACGAAGAGCACGCAGGTCAGGTAGAAGCCGACCATGATCCCGGCGAGGCTCTTGAGCGCGTCGAAGCCGGTCGCGCCGACCACCGCGGCCATGGCGCCGAACGCGCCGATCGGGGCCAGCCACATGATCATCGACAGGATCTTGAAGACCAGGCGCTGCAGGACCGCGACCACCCGGATGACCGGTTCGCCCCGCTCGCCCAGCGACTGCACCGCGAAGCCGACCAACAGCGCGACCAGCAGGGTCTGCAGCACCTCCTGGGTGGCCAGCGCGCCGAACAGCGACTCCGGGATGATGCCGAGCACGAAGTCGACGCCCGACTCCGCCTCCGCGCTGACCTGTGCGGCGCCGGTGGCGGCGAGCTCCTCGTTCAGGTGCAGCCCGGCGCCCGGGTGCAGCAGGTTGCCGACCACCAGGCCGATGGTGAGCGCGACGGTCGACATGATCAGGAAGTAGATCAGCGCGAGGCCGCCGACCCGGCCGACCTGGGCGGCCTTTCGGATGGAGCCGACGCCCAGCACGATCGTGCAGAAGATCACCGGCGCGATCATCATCTGGATCAGCGCGACGAAGCCGGTGCCCAGCGGGCGCAGTGCCTTGCCGACGTCGGGGAAGAGGAAGCCGACCGCGATGCCCAGCACCATGGCGATCAGCACGGAGATGTAGAGGTAGTGGCTACGGTCGCGCCGCCGCGACCGCGGTGCATCGACGGTCATGGCTTGTCCCTACCCCTGGTGGTGACCCAGGACACCTTTCGGGCCCGTGTGGAGATTTTGTGGAGGAGGTCTCTGTATCCGTCCGTGCCGGATGCAGGGAAGCGTTCCGCCGATAGACTGACTCCTCATGAGCGAGCGCAGTGATCAAACGACGGCCGGCATCCTTCCGGGCATCAAGACTCCCGGTGACCTCAAGGGCCTCGGTGCTGATCAGCTGACCCTGCTCGCCGCGGAGATCCGCGACTTCCTGGTCGCCAAGGTGTCCCGCACCGGCGGCCACCTCGGCCCCAACCTCGGCGTCGTGGAGACGACCCTCGCGATGCACCGGGTCTTCGACTCGCCGCGCGACCGGATCCTCTTCGACACCGGCCACCAGGCATACGTGCACAAGATCGTGACCGGCCGGCAGGACGGATTCGAGCGGCTGCGCCAGCGCGGCGGGCTCTCCGGCTACCCGAGCCAGGCCGAGAGCGAGCACGACCTGATCGAGAACTCGCACGCCTCCACCGCCCTGTCATATGCGGACGGCATCTCCAAGGCCTTCGCGCTGCGCGGCGAGGACCGGCACGTGGTCGCGGTCGTCGGCGACGGCGCCCTGACCGGCGGCATGTGCTGGGAGGCGCTCAACAACATCGCGGCGGCGAAGAACCGCCTGGTCATCGTCGTCAACGACAACGGCCGGTCGTACGCGCCGACCATCGGCGGCCTGGCCGACCACCTCTCCACGCTGCGCCTCAACCCCGGCTACGAGCGCGTCCTCGACCTGGTCAAGGACGCCCTCGGCTCGACGCCGGTGGTCGGCAAGCCGGTCTACGAGGTGCTGCACGCGGTCAAGAAGGGCATCAAGGACGCGGTCAGCCCGCAGCCGATGTTCGAGGACCTGGGCATCAAGTACATCGGCCCGGTCGACGGGCACGACGTGCAGGCCATGGAGTCCGCGCTGCGCCGGGCCAAGGGCTTCAACGCGCCGGTCATCGTGCACGCGGTGACCCGCAAGGGCTACGGCTACCGCCCGGCCGAGGACGACGACGCGGACTGCTTCCACGGCCCCGGCGCGTTCAGCATCGAGACCGGCAAGCTGCTGGCCGCGCCGAGCGTCAAGTGGACCCAGGTCTTCGCGGAGGAGCTCGTCGCGATCGCCGACGAGCGGCCCGACGTCGTCGGCATCACCGCCGCGATGGCCGAGCCGACCGGCATCGCCGCCCTGCAGAAGAAGTACCCGGAGCGCACCTACGACGTCGGCATCGCCGAGCAGCACGCCATCACCTCGGCGGCCGGCCTGGCGATGGGCGGCCTGCACCCGGTCGTCGCGGTGTACGCGACGTTCCTCAACCGCGCGTTCGACCAGGTCCTGCTCGACGTGGCGATGCACGGGCTGCCGCTGACGATGGTGCTCGACCGGGCCGGCATCACCGGGCCCGACGGCCCGAGCCACTACGGCATCTGGGACATGAGCGTCTTCGGCGCGGTGCCCGGGCTGCGGATCGCCGCGCCGCGCGACGCCGCCACCCTGCGCGAGGAGCTGCGCGAGGCGGTAGCCGTCGACGACGGCCCGACGATCGTGCGCTTCCCGACCGGCTCGGTCGCCGCGGACCTGCCCGCGCTGCGCCGGGTCGGCCCGATCGACGTGCTGCGCGAGGACGACCGCAAGGACATCCTGCTGGTCGCCGTCGGCGCCTTCGCCAAGCTGGGCATGGAGGTCGCCGACCGGGTGGCCGAGCAGGGCTACGGCGTGACCGTCGTCGACCCGCGCTGGGTCCGCCCGGTCCCGATCGAGCTCGCCGCGCTGAGCCGGGGGCACCGCCTCGTGGTGACCCTCGAGGACGGCATCCGGGCCGGCGGCGTCGGCGACGCGGTGGCGAGCGCCCTGCGCGACGCCGGCGTGGCCGTGCCGCTTCGCGACTTCGGGGTCCCGGCCGGCTTCCACCCGCACGGCACCCGGGCCGAGATCCTGACCGCGCTCGGCCTGACCGCGCAGGACATCGCCCGCGACGTGACGGAGTGGGTCTCGCAGCTGGAGGAGCAGGCTGCCGAGCATCAGCCGCAAGGCTGACAGTCGACGGGCCGTTTCGTTATCCATCCGTTACCTTTGATGGATGGCGGCGGAGACGTTCGGCGGCGCGACGGTAGTCATCGACCTCGGCCTGGCCCGGGGTGAACCCGACGAATACGCCCGGCCCCAGCGCTCCACCGTGCCGGACTGGTTCGCCCCGCTGATCCTCGCCCTGGTCGTGCTGCTGTCGTCGGCCGCGTCGGCCGCACCGCCACCACCGGCGCTGTCGCCCGTGCTCACGCTGCGCGTCGGTCCGGGCGACCCGTACGTGCTGACCGCCGACGGCGACCTGCTCGCGCAGACCTACGGGCGGCTCAGCGCGTACTCGCTGAGCGACGGCCGGCTGAGGTGGGAGGCCGGGTCGGCGTCGCCGACCTACCGCCTGCGCACCGGAGCCGGGCTCGTGCTGCTGCGCCCGTGGAGCGCCGACCGCGCCGACCCCGGCACCACGGCGCTGTCCCTGCGCAGCGGCGCCGCGCAGTGGCGGCGCTCGGGCAACGTCGTCACGATCGCCGGCTCGACCGCCCTGCTCGCGGTCTCCGGCGTCCGCAGCATCTCCGGCTCGGGCCGCCGGGTGCAGGGGCCCGTCGACGCCGTCGACCCCGCCGGCGGCACCACCCGCTGGCAGGTGGACGTTCCCTCGACCGCGGTGCTGCTCGGCGTGCCGGGCCCGGTCGGGCAGCGGTCCCGGATGCTGCTCGTGCACGACGACCGGACCGCCGCCGTGCACGACGTCGGCACCGGCGCCCTGCTCGCCCGCGCCGCGCTGCCGCCCGCCGACTACGGCCCGGACAACCCGGTGATGGCCGGCGGCTCCCTGCTGCTGCGCCACCCGACCACCAGCGGCCGGATGGTCAGCGCCTTCGACCCGGTGACCCTCGCGCACCGCTGGACCCGGCCGGCGGGCTTCGCGTTCGGCGTGACGCCGTGCGGCGACCTGGCCTGCCTCACCGGTCCCGACGGCGTCCGCGCGATCGACCCGTCCACCGGGGCGCAGCGCTGGTTCCGGTCCGGGTGGCGCAGCGTCGACCAGCGCAACGGGCTGATCGTCGCGTACGGGACGCCGGCCGGTGAGGGCGATCCGGTCGGCGTGATCGACCCGGCGAACGGCGCGGTGCTGGCCGACCTGCACGGCTGGCGGCCCGTGCCGGCGCCCGGCGGCGGCGACCGGCTGCTGGTGACCAGGATGGTCGACGCTGGTGCCCGTACCATGGTCGCGGTCGTCGGCCCCGGCGACGCCCGACCCGAACTGCTGGCCGACCTGCCGGCGGGCACCGGCGACTGTCAGGCCGCCCCCGCCCGGCTGGCCTGCCGCTCCACCTCCGGCGATCTGATCGTCTGGTCGTATCGACAGAAGGGATGAGCGTGGCGCTGATCGAGCTGAGCCCGGAGACGCCGGTTCCGCTCGCAGCAGCCGCCCCGCCGCCCCCGTACCGTTATCGCCGCCTCGGTCTCGCGCTCGCCGCACTGCTCGTGCTCGTGCTGGGCGGGGCCGCGCCGGCCTCGTCGGCGCTCTGGTGGCGCCTCGGCGAGGTCCCGCTGCCGGCCGGCGGCGACTTCGGGGTGACCGCCGACCGGATATACACCGTGGATCTCGAGGCGGACCCCCGCGTGGTCACGGCCTGGCAGACCGATCCGGTCCGCCGGCTCTGGAGCATCAAGACCACCGGGATGGATGACCGGCTCGACGTCGGGGAACTACCCGGCGGTCTCGTCATGGTGGCGGAGGTGGACGGCGTCTCCGTGCGCGATTCCCGCACCGGGGCGGTCCGGTGGGTCTCACCCGCCCCGGTACAGCCGCTCGACGACCGTATCGGCGTGATACAGCAGCAGCGCTTCCGGCCCGGCACCGAGTATGACCCGGAGTCCGGCGATCCCGGCCGGCTCTACGGCACCAACGGCGGCGCGCTGCACACCGAGCCGGCGCTCAGCACCGAGCTGCGCGGCGTCGAGCTCGCCGGCGGCCGGCAGATCTGGTCCGTCACCGTTCCCGGCTCGGTGTTCACCGCGTGGCCGGATCCGCCGGTTTCCGGCCTGGTGCTCCTCTCGGCGCGGAAACTGACCCTGCTCTCGCCCGCTACCGGCGCCGTCCTGCGCGAGCGGGCGGTGCCACGGGTCGACGGTCGGGATCCGGTCATGGGCGAGGTGGTCGAGGACATGGTCCTGGTCCACTATGGCGCCTTCGGCGAGGGCGGCCCGGTCATCGCGTACGAGCTGAACACCTTGGACGAGCGCTGGCGGCAGAACCGCTCCGACCCGGCCGGCAACTCCGCGTCCTGCCCCGGGCTGACGTGTGTGGTGGGCCACGACGACCTCACCGTGCTCGACCCCCGCACCGGGACGTCCCGCTGGCGGGTGGCGGGCGCCGACGTCTTCGCCTTCGGTACCGGCTCGGTGCTCCAGGCGGAGGCCGGCTCGATGATCCCGCTGCGTGCCGTCAGCCTCGACACCGGACGGACCCAGGTCGAGCTGGCCGGCTGGCGCGAGTTCTCCGAGGTGAGAGGCGGCGGCGGCTATCTGCTGAGGCACCCCGACAAGGGCCGGAGCAGCGTCTTCGGTCTGCTGCGGCCGGGACGGGCCGCGGTACAGCCGCTCGGCCGGATACCCGGTCCGGTCCTGAACTGCACGTCCGTGCCGGGCGTGGTCGCCTGTCCGACGCTGGATCACGTCGAGGTGTGGGCGTACCGCGGCTGATCCGCCGATCAACGGTGTCCCGGCGCACAATGACGGCGTGGGTGACGTCCTGATCGACCTGGGTGAGCAGCACGGGCGGCTGCCGGACGTCGCCGAGCCCGGCCGCCGCCCGGCGCACCGCCACCGGGCACTCCTCGTCGCACTCACCGCCGCGCTGTTGATCACTCTCACCGGGGCGGTCTCGCACTCGGCACCCGCCCGGCCGGTGATCGTGCCCGCCCGGCTCGGCGACAACATGTTCGTCGAGCCGGACCGCCTGTACGTGGTCAGCTCCGGCACCGGCCCTCGCGACGCCGCCGTGCAACACAAGATCGTCAGCAGCTACGCGCTGCCCGCCGGCCGGTTGCTCTCCCGCACCACCGTCGCCGTCACCGGCGCCGTCGTGCAGGTCACGTCGACGGGGGACACAGTCCTGGTCTCGTACCAGGCCGACACCGTCGGCGCGGAGGCCACCGTCGCGCTGGCGGCCGGGACCGACCGGGCGCTCTGGCGGGCGCCGGCCCGGCTGCTCAGCGTCTCCCCGCGGAACGGTCTGGCCCTGCTGCGGCAGAACCGCCCGCACCCCGGCGACCTCAACTGGTACGGCGTCGACCTGGTCACCGGGCGCCCGCGATGGACGTTCGAGCAGCCGGCGCAGGGCTACACGACCGAGGCCGGGTACCTCGCCGGCTTCCCGCACCGGCTCATCACCGCCACCGCGGCCGGGCACCTCGAGGTGCGCGACACGGTCACCGGCGCACTGGTCTCCGCGGTCGACGTGCCCGCGCCGGCCCGGTGGGCGCGGCGCGGCGTCAGCGTCTGGCCCGCCGGCGACCTCGTGCTGGTCGGCGGCCTGGGCGGGATCACCGCGTACGCGCTGGCCGACCTGAGCCCGCGCTGGCACAACGGCATCGAGCTGTCCGGCCGCTGGGTGCAGGACTGCGTCGCGGTCTGCGTGTTCGGGTACCGCGGCGGGGTGCAGGTGCTCGACCCGGTCACCGGCCGGGTGCGCTGGGCGGCGGACCACTGGACCTCGGCCGAGCCGGCCGGCGGATACCTGCTGGTCAACGGCGACGGTGGGCTGGAGGGGCGGTACCCGCTCGCGGTCGTCAAGCCGGACACCGGCCTGCTGCACGGCGACTTCGGCGAGTGGCGCTCGGCCGGGGCGGTCCGGGCCGACGGCACCGTCGTCGGCCTGCGCCAGCGGCTCGGCGACGACGTGGTCTTCTACGCGCTGCTGAACCCGGCGACGCTGGCCGTCCGGGTGCTGGGCTCGGCCACCTTCGTCTCCGGCGACTGCCAGCCCACCGCCGACGTGCTCGTCTGCCGGCGCATCGACGCCTCCGTCGCGGTCTGGCCCCTTACCGAATGAGCAATTTTCAACCTGGCCTTGGGCCAGAGGTAACCGTGCCGGTGGCCGCCGCCGGGAGTTGCCGCCCGGGCCACGTTGAAAAAGGCTCAGTCGTGACCGACCGGTAGCCTGCACTTACGGCCTCTTCACACACTGGCGGGGAGGCTTGGCGGCGAACTGACTTTGACTTCGGAGGACCGCGGGTGCGCGTGCTGGTGGTGGAAGACGAGCGGAACCTCTGCGACGCGATCGCGCGGGGGCTGCGCCGCAAGGGGATGGCGGTCGACGTCGCGTACGACGGCCTGACCGGCCACGAGATGGCGTACGTGACGCGCTACGACGTGGTCGTGCTGGACCGGGACCTGCCGGGCATGCACGGCGACGAGATCTGCGCGGCGCTGGTCGCCTCCGGCGCGCTGACCCGGGTGCTGATGCTGACGGCCAGCGTCACCGTCGCCGAGCGCGTCGAGGGACTGCAGCTCGGCGCCGACGACTACCTGCCGAAGCCGTTCGCGTTCGAGGAGCTGGTGGCCCGGGTGCAGGCCCTCGGCCGGCGGGCCACCCCGGCGGCGCCGCCGGTGCTCACGGTCGGCGACCTGATCCTGGACCAGGCCCGCCGGGTGGTGACCCGCGGCGGCGCGCCGATCGACCTGACCAACAAGGAGTTCGGCGTCCTCGAGGAGCTGCTCAAGGCCCGCGGCGGCGTGGTGTCCAGCGAGGAGCTGCTCGAGCGGGTCTGGGACGCCAACACCGACCCGTTCACGACGACGGTCCGGGTGACGGTGATGACGCTGCGCAAGAAGATGGGCGACCCGCCGCTGATCGAGACGGTGGTCGGCGCCGGCTACCGCGTGCCCGAACCGGTCGTCGTGATGCCCGCCGGCGGCGGGGCGTGACCGTCTACGCGAGCCGGCGCGAGCGGCTGCGGCTGCGGCCGACGCTGCGGCTGCGGCTCACCCTGCTCAACGGCATCCTGCTGGTCGGCGCGGGCGCGATCCTGGTGCTGCTGGCCTGGCTCCTGGTCGGCGACGCCCTGCACCCGGCCGACGAGCTGCAGGCGGGCACCCAGGTGGTGCTCACCGACGGCACCCGGCTCGACGCGCTCACCTGGCAGAGCCAGCTGGTCGACCGCGCCTCGCAGGAGCTGCTGGTCAAGGGCCTGATCGCGCTCTTCGCCATCGGCCTGATCGGCATCGCCGGCGCGTACGCGGTGGCCGGCCGGGCGCTGCGCCCGCTGCACTTCGTCACGGCGACCGCGCAGCGCCTCGGCGAGGAGACGCTGGACCAGCGCATCCGCTACTCCGGCGCGGACGACGAGGTCGCGGAGCTGGCCGGCACGTTCGACGCGATGCTGGACCGGCTGGCCGGTGCGTTCGAGTCGCAGAAGCGCTTCGTGGCGAACGCGTCGCACGAGCTGCGCACGCCGCTGGCGGTGATGCGCACCGAGATCGACGTGACGTTGACCGACGACGAGGCCGACGTGGCCGAGTACCGCCGCATGGCCAAGGTCGTGCGCAACGCCTCCGAACGCGCGAACGGCCTGGTCGACGCGCTGCTGGTGCTGGCGCGCAGCGAGGCGCAGTCCGGCCGGCGGCTGGTCCGCAAGGTGCCGGCCGACCTGGCGACCAGCGTCTACAACGCGCTGTCGGCGGTCAAGGCCGAGGCCGAGCGGATGAAGCTCGAGGTGACCACGGACCTGCGGGCGGCGCCGGTGGTCGGCGACCCGAGCCTGCTGGACCGGCTGGCCGGCAACCTGATCGAGAACGCGATCCGCTACAACCACCTGATGGGCCGGCTCTGGCTGCGCACGGAGAACGTGGACGGTCAGGCCCGGCTGGTGGTGGGCAACACCGGCTACGAGGTCGATCCGGGCGACGTGCCGGGGCTGTTCGAGCCGTTCCGCCGCGGCGGCTGGGAGCGGACCGGATCGCGCGGGTCGGGGCTCGGGCTGTCGATCGTGCGGGCGGTCTGCGACGCGCACGGCGGCACGGTGTCTGCCGTGGCGCAGGAGGGCGGCGGCCTGGAGGTCACGGTCAGCCTGCCGGCGGCGGACAAGACACCGGTGGTGGCGGCCACCGCTACCGTGCCCCGCGCCAAGGGACTTGGCATCGCCCCGAGCTGAGGCGAGGCCGCCTGAGGCGAGGCCGCCTGAGGCGAGGCCGCCTGAGGCGAGGCCGCCTGAGGCTAGGCTGCCAGGCGGAGGTCGTCGCCGTGGCCCGCCTCGCGGCGGATCGTGCGCCAGCGCGAGACGCTGATGCCCAGCTCCGCCGCCAGCTCCGCGTCGGTGATGTCCGGGCGGCGGGACTTGATCTCCACCGCGGTCTTGACGGTGTCGGCGGGGGTCCGGCGGGTCCTCGGGGCGGCGGGCTTGGCGGTGCCCTTCGCCGGTGCCCGGCCCTTGGCGCCCGCCGTTGCCGCCTTCACCGCCGGCGCGGGAGCGGCGGCGCGGGCGGCCTGACGGGTGAGCGTCGGCGCGAAGGCGGACACCTCGGCGCCCCGGGTCTTGGGCAGGCCGGTGCGGGGGAGGGCGGCGGCGACCTCGGCCAGCGCGGCGGCCGTGGCGCGGTCGCGCCGGACGCCGGCGCCCGCGGGTCCGCCGGTCGCGGCGATCGCCGGCACCGGGGTCAGGGCCGGTGCCGCCTTCGTCGTGGCGTTCTCCAGCGACGAGATGCGGCCGCCCAGCTCGACCAGGCAGATGCTCGCGACCACGATCAGCCCGTCGACCGACAGCGGCAGCAGGTAGGGCGATGCTCCCGTCTCGCCGTAGCGGGCGGCGACGCCGGCCATGTGCCAGTAGGAGACCCAGGCCGCGATGCCCGCGATCGTCGCGGTCGCGAGCAGCCGGGCGAAGGCCAGTGAGCGGCGGTGTACCGGGACCCTCGAGATCAGCTCGACCGTGAGCAGCAGGGCGAGCGGCGGCCAGGCGGCGATGGCCTGGCTGATCGGGTTGTCCTGTGCGTGCAGGATGTTCGCGACCACGGAGGCCGCGACGCCCAGGACGAGGGTCGCTCGCACGGCCCAGCGGACACGGCGAAGTTGCGGGAGTAGCACCGGACGCTCCTTTGCCAGTCGAACCGAGAATCGAAACCCGGAGGGGATCCGGCGAACCATCCTGTCGGCTCGATGTTTCGTTACGGCATCGTTGAGGCGATCGTCACGGACCGCGTCGCGTTCGTGTCGGGAGCGATGCGAACGTGTAACGCGGCCTTCCGGCGTGTCAGTTTGACTTCTTCTCGACCTCTGCCCTGATTTCGGCGAATTCGCCCTTTGCCTTGCTCAGCGACGTGAAATACCAGATCACCCAGCCGATGCTGCCCTCGTCGGCCCAGCCGCACATGACGATGCGGAGGCCGGCGGCCTCGCCCTTGCCGCACCTGGCCACGCCGCTGAGCCGGCCTGGGTCGGCGAGGGTGACTCCGGTCAGCTTCAGCTCGTCGAACGAGGTGTCGAACTCCCGCTGCGGGTCCTCGAGCGGGGCCGCGGCGGCCGCGACGACGACGATGTCCCGCTTGGCCACGGTGCCGTAGACGGCGCCGACCCGCTGCGTGGCGCCCTCGATGTTGGCCGGGCCCTGGCGCAGCTGCTCGCCGGCGGCCAGGAACTTCGGGTCGGTCAGCTTGGGGCGGCCGCCCAGCGTCTTCGGCTCCACCACGGTGATCGCGGGTGGGTCCGTGGTCGCGGTCGCCGTGGGCGTCGGCGTGGCCAGCGCGCCATCGGGGTCCTTGGCGGCGTTGCGGCCGATGAGGTAGAGGACCGTGGTGCCGCCGACGCAGAGCACCAGAACGACGGCGATCGACATCAGGATGATCGGCACCATCCTCGACTTCGCCCTCGGCGGGGGAGGGTAGGCCGCCGGCGGATAGCCGGGCTGCCCCTGCCCAGGCTGCGCGAAGCCGGGCTGCGTGTATCCGGCCTGTGTGTTTCCAGGCTGCGCAAAGCCGGGCTGCGCAAGGCCGGGCTGCGCAAAGCCGGGCTGTGTGTAGCCGGGTTGTGCATAGCCCGGTTGTGTCTGCTCAGGCTGTGTGTAGCCGGGTTGTGCATAGCCCGGCTGTGTCTGCTCAGGCTGTGGATAGCCCGGATACGGCTGCCCGAGCTGTGTCGCCTCGGGATGTGGGTAACCCGGCTGTGCATGGCCTGGCTGGCTGTAGCCGGGCTGGGCCACCGTGGGCTGCGCGTCCGGTTGCTGAGGCGGGAAGCCGGGCTGCGGCGGGACCGAGGACGGCACGTCCGGGTTCGGCCGGCCCTGATAGGGGAGGCCGGTCTGGCTCGGATAGGGCTGGGTCGGCGGATTGTCCGGCCGGGCCGCGGCGCCGGGCTGTTCGGGCTCGGGCGGGCCCGGGTGCGGCTGGTTCGGCGGCTGCGACATCAACGCTCCATCGATCGGGCAACGGCAGGGACTGCGCCGGGCCCGGCCCGCGCCTTGGCGGTGCGGAGATGCCGGACATGACACCGTTATCCGATCTCGTCACGCGTGTGACGAACCCTTGGCCCGTCTCCGACGACGACTCGATCGGTAGCACCGACCCTAGCGTCTGCATCGGACGGAGCCGAGGTGAGGCGGGTCCGAGGTGAGGCGGATCCCAGGTGCCGCGAGCCCGCGGCCGAGTTTCACGGCGGCGGGCTCGCGGCCCGGTTCACTTCTTCTGCTCGATCTCGCCGCGCATCGCGACGAATTCCTTCTCGAGGTCGGCCTTCTTCTTGAACATCATCGTGATCATGCCGACGCTGCCGTTGTCGGACCAGACGCAGACGGCCATCGGTACGCCGGCGGTGTCGCTGTCGCCGCACTTCGCGATGCCGCCGAGCGGGCCCGGGTCGGTGTCGGTCATGGTGCTGACGTTGATGCCGCCCAGGCCGAGGCCGGAGGTGAACTCGTCGAAGCGGCTCTGCGCGGAGCCGTTGAGCGAGGACGCCGCGACGATCATGACGAGGTCCTGCTCCGTCGGGTCGCCGTAGACCGCGCCGACCGAGCCGGTGGCGCCAGGGATCTTGGCCATCTGGCCGTCCAGGCCCTCGACGCTGCTCTGCAGGCTGGGGTCGGTGGTCTTGGCGCGGCCGCCGAGCGTCTCCGGCTCGACCACGGTGATCTTGGAGGCGTCGACGACCTCTGTGATCTTGTCCTTGGTGGCGAAGAAGATGGCGACGCTGCCGCCGATGCAGAGCAGCAGGACGACGCCGATCGAGATGAGCACGATCTTCAGCGCCGACGACTTCTTCTTGGCCGGGGCCACGGGCGTGCCGTAGACCGGAGCTCCGCCGCCGGGCGGCGGGTACGCGCCCTGGTCGGGCGGCGGCGGGTAGGAACCCTGGCCAGGCGGCGGGTAGGAACCCTGGCCGGGCGGCGGCGGGTAGGAACCCTGGCCGGGCGGCGGGTACGACGGCTGCGCGGGCGGCGGCGGGTAGCCGGGCGCCGCCGGCGGCGGGTAGCCCCCTTCGGGCCCCGGCTCACCGGGGGCGGGCGGCTGGTACGGCGGCTGTGACATGGGAACTCCAGAACTAAGGACGTCGGCCGCCGGGAGCCTACCGACCCCGGTCAACTCATGGCGTCGCTAACCTGTCACTCTTCGAAATGAGTGCCGTAAACAACATCGTCCCCGCGCCGGGACCAACGCGGGGACGATGTGGGGATAAAGCGTCAGGCGGGTAGGCCGGCCACGCCTCGCGGCAGGAACCGCTTGCCGGTGACCCGCTCCGAGGTGCCGCTGCGGTCCAGGTACGGCGTGACGCCGCCCAGGTGGAACGGCCAGCCGGCGCCGAGGATCATGCACAGGTCGATGTCCTGCGCCTCGGCGACGACGCCCTCGTCCAGCATCAGCCGGATCTCCTGCGCCAGCGCCTCGAGCGCCTTGGTGCGTACCTCTTCGGCGGTCAGCGGGGCGGAACCGCCCTCGACCAGCTTGACCACCTCGGGGTTGATCTCGTCGTCGACCATGAGGGGCAGGCCGGCGTCGACGATCTTCTTGAGGTTGGGGCTGTCGCCGAAGCGGTCCGGGAACGCGCCGTGCAGCGTGCCGCCCACGTGGTACGCCACCGCGGGGCCGACCAGCTGGAGCAGCGCGATCGGCCGCATCGGCAGGCCGAGCGGGTCCAGCGCCGAGTCGACGACCGACAGCGGCGTGCCGGCGTCGATGGCGTTGAAGACCTCGCTGGTGAAGCGGGTCAGCAGCCGGTTGACCACGAACGCCGGGGCGTCCTTGACCAGCACCGAGGACTTGCGCAGCTCCTTGCCGACCGCGAACGCCGTGGCCAGCGCCGCGTCGTCGGTCCGCTCGCCCTTGATGATCTCGAGCAGCGGCAGCACGGCGACCGGGTTGAAGAAGTGGAAGCCGACGACCCGCTCGGGGTGCTCGAGGTCGGCGGCCATCTCGGTCACCGACAGCGACGAGGTGTTGGTCGCCAGGATCGCCTCGGGAGTGACGATCTTCTCCAGCTCGGCCCAGATCTGCTTCTTGAGGTCGAGGTTCTCGAAGACGGCCTCGATCACGAAGTCGGCGTCGGCGAAGACGGACTTGTCGACCGAGCCGGTGACCAGGCCGCGCAGCTTGGCCGCGGTGCCCTCGTCCATCCGGCCCTTGCCGACCAGCTTGTCGATCTGGCCGTGCACGTAGCCGACGCCCTTGTCGACCCGGGTCTGGTCCAGGTCGGTCAGCACGACCGGCACCTGCAGGCGGCGGGCGAAGAGGAGGGCGAGCTGGGAGGCCATCAGGCCGGCGCCGATGATGCCGACCTTGGTGACCTTGCGGGCCAGCGACTTGTCCGGCACGCCGACCGGGCGCTTCGCGCGGCGCTGGACCAGGTCGAACGCGTACAGGCTGGCGCGGGACTCGTCGCCCATGATCAGGTCGGCGAGCGCCTCGGTCTCGGCGGCCGTGCCGTCCTCGAAGGACGCGTCCTTGGCCAGGGCGAGCAGCTCGAGGGCCTTGTTGGCCGACGGGACCGCGCCGTGCAGCTTCTCGTCGAGCTGCTGCTTGACGAAGAAGAGCACGCCCTCCCACATGTCCTTGTCGACCTCGGGGCGGGTGACCGTGATCTCGCCCTTGACGACGCCGGCGGCCCACTCGAGCGAGTGCTCGAGGAAGTCGGCCGCCTCGAAGAGCGCGTCGGCGAGGCCCAGCTCGGCGGCCTGCTTCGGCCGGAGCACCTTCTGGGTGAGCGGGTTCTGCAGGATGACCTGCGCCGCGCCCGGCAGGCCGATGAGGTTGGGCAGCAGCTGGCTGCCGCCCCAGCCGGGCACCAGGCCGATCGCGACCTCGGGCAGGCCGAGGGCCGCCGCGCCGCTGGAGACGGTGCGGTAGTGGCAGTGCAGGGCGGACTCGAGGCCGCCGCCGAGCGCCGCGCCGTTGATGAACGCGAACGTCGGGATGGCGGAGTTCTTCAGGCGGGCGAAGACCGTGTGGCCCAGCTCCCCGAGCGCGACGGCCTGCTCCCGCTCGGTGATGAACGGCATGCCGGTGATGTCGGCGCCGACGCAGAAGATGTACGGCTTGCCGGTCAGCGCGATGAACGCCGGGTCGGCCTCGGTGGCCTTGGTGATGGCCTCGTCGAGCGAGCGGAGTCCGCCCGGGCCGAAGCTGTTCGGCTTCTTGTAGTCCAGGCCGTTGTCGAGGGTGATGATCGCGGCGGGCTTGTCCAGCCCAGGCACCCGGACCAGGCGTACGAGCGCCTTGGTCACGACCTCGTTGGGGTAGTCAGGCAGAGCCGTCACTTGTCCGCACCTTCCCAGTGGGGGTTCTCCCAGATGACCGTGCCGCCCATGCCGATGCCGATGCACATGGCGTTGATGCCGTACCGGACCTCGGGGTGCTCCTCGAAGTGCCGGGCCAGCTGGGTCATGAGCCGGACGCCGGAGCTGGCCAGCGGGTGCCCGATGGCGATCGCGCCGCCCCACGGGTTGACCCGCGGGTCGTCGTCGGCGATGCCGTAGTGGTCGAGGAACGCGAGCACCTGGACGGCGAAGGCCTCGTTCAGCTCGAACAGGCCGATGTCGTCGATGGTCAGGCCGGCGAGGCGCAGCGCCTTCTCGGTCGACGGGATCGGGCCGTAGCCCATGATCTCCGGCTCGACGCCGACGAAGCCGTAGGAGACCAGCCGCATGGCGACCGGCAGGCCCAGCTCGCGGGCGGTGTCCTCGTCGGCGAGGATGGCGGCGGTCGCGCCGTCGTTGAGGCCGGCCGCGTTGCCCGCGGTGACCCGGCCGTGCGGACGGAACGGCGTCTTGAGGGTGGCGAGCTTCTCCAGCGACGTGGCGCGCGGCGCCTCGTCGACGGTGGCCAGGCCCCAGCCCTCCTCCGCGTTGCGGACGGCGACGGGCACCATGTCGGGCTGCAGCTTGCCGTTCGCGTACGCCTTCGCGGTCTTCTCCTGCGAGGCGAGACCGAACGCGTCGACGCGCGCCTTGGTGATGTTCGGCAGGCGGTCGTGCAGGTTCTCGGCGGTGGAGCCCATCACGAGCGCGGACGGGTCGACCAGCTTCTCGGCCAGGATCCGCGGGTTGGGGTCGACGCCCTCGCCCATCGGGTGCCGGCCCATGTGCTCGACGCCGCCGGCGATGGCGACGTCGTATGCGCCCATGGCGATGCCGCCGGCGACGTTGGTCACCGCGGTCATGGCGCCGGCGCACATCCGGTCGATGGCGTAGCCGGGCACGGTCTTGGGCAGGCCGGACAGCAGCGCGGCGGTCCGGCCGATGGTCAGGCCCTGGTCGCCGGTCTGCGTGGTGGCCGCGATGGCGACCTCGTCCACGCGCTCGGGCGGCAGCTGCGGATTGCGGCGCATCAGCTCTCGGATGCAGCGGATCACCAGGTCGTCGGCGCGGGTCTCGGCATACATGCCGCCCGCCTTGCCGAACGGGGTGCGTACGCCGTCAACGAAGACGACCTCGCGGCTTACTCGGGGCACAACAAGCCTCCTTGCAGGCGAACCCAGGGAGTGAGAACTCTGATGCTACTCGCCGGTAACTTGGTTGCCCAGTCGGGTACGGAGTCCTTGTGCTCACACTTTTCCACGGGACGGCACCCGAGCGGTGTCGTCCCGTGGATGAGGGCCGTCAGTCGGCGGAGGGCTCCGGGAGCGCCTCGGCGATCTTCTCGGCGATCAGGCCCACCTGCCAGTCGCGGGCGCCGAACTCCTTCAGCGTCTCCGACACCGTCTTGGTGTTCGCCTCCTGCGGCGGTGACCAGGCCAGCCGGCGGATGAAGTCCGGGCTGATCAGGTTCTCCGGCGGCAGGTTGTGCGCCTCCGCCGTACCGATCACCACCTGCCGGCAGCGCTGCAGCCGGGCCGCCGCGATCGGGTCGCGCTCCGCCCAGCGGTGCGGCGGCGGCGGGCCGTCCACCGGGACGTTCACCGGCAGCTCGTCGTCGGACAGGGCGCGCGCGCCGTCCAGGGCGTCCAGCCAGACCCGGGCCAGGCGGCGCACCGAGCGGCCGCCGAAGCCCGGCAGGCCGAGCAGGGTGCGCTCCTCCTTCGGGTCCAGCTCGGCCGCCGCGATGATGGCGGAGTCCGGCAGGACGCGGCCCGGTGCCGAGTCGCGGCGGGCCGCCACCGTGTCGCGGGCGTGCCAGAGCGCGCGGACCCGCGACTGTGCGCGGGCGCCGCGGACCCGGTGGATGCCCGAGGTGCGGCGCCACGGGTCGGTGCGGGCGCGGGGCGGGCGGTCCGCGCTCGCCACCAGGGCCGCGAACTCCTCGGCCGCCCAGGCCGACTTGCCCTGCCGGTCCAGCTCCGCCGCGAGCAGGTCGCGCAGGTCGGTCAGCAGCTCGACGTCCAGCGCCGCGTAGGTCAGCCAGGACTCCGGCAGGGGCCGGGTCGACCAGTCCGCCGCCGAGTGGTGCTTCTCCAGCGAGTAGCCCAGCAGCTGCTCGGTGAGCGCCGCGAGGCCGACCCGTTCGAAGCCCGCGAGCCGCGCCGCAAGTTCGGTGTCGAAGAGCTTCCTCGGCTTCATGCCGATCTCGGCGAGGCAGGCCAGGTCCTGGCTCGCCGCGTGCAGCACCCACTCGGTGTCGGCCAGCGCCTCGTCCAGGGTGTGCAGGTCGTCCAGGGGCATCGGGTCGATCAGGACCGTGCCGCTGCCGGCCCGGCGCAGCTGCACCAGGTAGGCCCGCTGGGTGTACCGGTAGCCGGAGGCGCGCTCGGCGTCCACGGCGACCGGGCCCGATCCCGCCGCCATGCGGGCGACGATCTCGGCGAGTTCGGCGGCGGTCTCCACCGGCCGCGGTGTGCCCTCCCGGGGCGCCGTGAGGGGGATGGATGTGCGGGCAGGCTCGGGCTCGGGACCGCCAGACGTCAGGTCGGTCGGCACGGAGTGCGGTCCGTCCCCTGCATGGTCCGGCGCGTCCCGACGGCGCAGGGGTGCTTCGTCGGTCACTCCGTAACCGTACGGGGGTACCGCCCCCCTGGCGCGCAGCCGGGTCCCGGCGCGTCGGCGCTCGATCCACTCGGCCGTTTCCAGAAATCCACCCGGTTGTTTCAAGAAAGCCGTTCGGCGCCCGTCCGCTGACCCCTTTTCGTCCGTACTACCGGCCGGAGCGTCGATATCTGGGGAGGCCCGCGCCGCATGACGACCGCATACGACCCTTTTGGGGTGCCTCGTCCGCGCCGCGCGCCGCGGGATCCGCTGTTGAGCCTGCCCGACCACCCCTCGGGTGAGTGGGCCACCGCCTCGCGCGCCGAGCCCCGGATCGGCCACCCGCGCCCAGCGCGGGTCGGGCCGCACCTGGTCGGCGCCGCGCCCTACCCGGTGGTCGCCGAGCCTGCCTCTGAGCCGGCCGCGCGGGGCGGCCGTGGCCGCGGCCGGCTGGCCACGTTTCTGCTGGTCGTCGTCCTGCTGCTGGTCGCCGGCTGGCAAACGTGGCGCCTCGAGCGGGTCGACAACCGGCTGGCGGCCAGTTCCGCACAGCTCGCCACCGCGCTCGACCGGCAGAACCAGCGTGCCGACCAGCTGGAGAAGCAGCTCGCCGGGGTCTTCGACCCCGAGGCCATCTCCCAGACGGTGCTGCCGAGCGTCTTCCGGGTCCGGGCCGGCAACTTCACCGGTACGGCGTTCTCGGTCGGCGACAAGGCCAAGGACGGGCAGGCGAACCTGCTGACGAACTTCCACGTAGTCGAGTCGGTGTGGGAGTCCGGCGGGCGCAAGGTCTTCCTCGAGCGCGGCAAGGACGAGCTCTCGGCGACCATCATCAAGGTCGACAAGGGCGCCGACCTGGCGCTGCTGCGGGCCAACCGCAAGATCGCCGGACTGGACACCGCGCCGGCGACGGTCAAGCCCGGCCAGCAGGTGGTGGTCGTCGGCGCGCCGCTCGGGCTCGAGGACACCGTGACCACGGGCGTGGTCAGCGCGTACCGGCCCGGAGACGCGGACGGGCCGACGATCCAGTTCGACGCGCCCATCAATCCCGGCAACTCGGGCGGGCCGGTGGTCAACAGCAAGGACGAGGTGATCGGGCTGGCCACGGCCAAGGCCCGGGACGCCGAGGGCATCGGCATCGCCGTACCGATCAAGACGGCCTGCGACGCCTTCAAGGTCTGTTAGTTCGCCCCGGCGCGCTGGCGGTTGTTGAGGGCCGTCACGCCCGGGGGCGGCAGGCCCGCCGTCGAGGCGAGCATCGCGCACCAGCCCTGCAGGTGCGCGCCCAGGTCGTCGGAGGTCGGCGTCCACGACGCGCGGATCTCCAGGTCGGCGGTCGGCGCCGGGCCGGCCAGCTCGCCGAACCGGGTCGACGTGGTCTGGGTGATGGTCCCGCCGATCGCCGTGTACACCGCCGAGTGCTGGTCCAGCCCGTCGGTCAGCCAGGTCCAGGCCACCGCGGGCAGCAGCGGGTCACCGGCCATGTCGGACTCCAGCTCGGCCGTGATCAGCGTGACCAGCCGCAGGTTGCCCTGCCAGGCGTCGTGCCCGGCCGGGTCGTGCAGCAGGATCAGCCGGCCGCTCGCCACCTCGTCGCCCTCGCGCAGCACGGTCGCGCTCAGCGCGAAGCCGTACGGCGCCAGCCGCTGCGGCGCGGCGATCTCCTCGAGCAGGATCTCCTCGCGCGGCGCGGCGGCCCGTAACCCGGCGACGGCGCGGGTGAACGCCTCGGGTGCGGCGGAGGTGGGCCCCATGGAGGAAGCCTATGCCGATCACGCCGATCCGGTGTTACGCGGCGCGCCGCACGGCGCCGTTCACTCACGTGGCACGATGTGGCGAGTGACCAAGTCTCTCCACGATTCGGCGTTCGTCCGGGCCTGCCGCGGCCTGCCGGTGCCGCACCCGCCCGTCTGGTTCATGCGGCAGGCGGGCCGTTCACTGCCCGAGTACCGCAAGATCCGCGAGGGCGTCGGGATGCTGGAATCCTGCCGCCGCCCCGACCTGGTCACCGAGATCACCCTGCAACCGGTACGCCGGCACGGCGTCGACGCCGCGATCCTGTTCAGCGACATCGTGGTCCCGCTGGCCGCCGCGGGCGTCGACCTGGACATCGTGGCCGGCACCGGCCCGGTGGTCGCCCCGCCGATCCGTACGGCCGCGGACGTCGCCGGCCTCCGCGACCTGGAGCCCGGCGCCGTCGGTTACGTCGACGAGGCCGTCCGGATGCTGCTGCCCGAGCTCGGCCCGGTGCCGCTGATCGGCTTCGCCGGCGCGCCGTTCACGCTGGCCAGCTACCTGATCGAGGGCGGGCCGTCGCGGACCTACCTGAAGACCAAGGCGATGATGTACGGCGACCCGGAGCTGTGGAACACGCTGTGCTCGCGGCTGGCCGACATCACGCTGGCGTTCCTGCGGGTCCAGGTGAACGCCGGGGTCAGCGCGATCCAGCTCTTCGACTCGTGGGCGGGCGCGCTGTCCGAGGCCGACTACCGCCGGTTCGTCCTGCCGCACTCGGCACGGGTGCTGAGCGGCCTGCAGGACGCGGGCGTTCCGCGGATCCACTTCGGCGTCGGCACCGCGGTCCTGCTCGGCGCGATGGGCGAGGCCGGCGCGGACGTGGTCGGGGTGGACTGGCGCACCCCGCTGGACCGGGCCACGAAGATCATCGGGCCCGACCGGGCGGTGCAGGGCAACCTGGACCCGGCGATCCTGTTCGCGCCCTGGGAGGTCGTCGAGCGGGAGGCCCGGCGGGTGGTCGCCGAGGGCCGCGCGGCGCCGGGCCACGTCTTCAACCTCGGGCACGGCGTGATGCCGGAGACCGACCCCGAGGTCCTCACCCGCCTAGTTGAACTCGTCCACGGCCAAGGGTGACATCGACAACTGCCTCCGGGCCGTGGATCCGCCGCATGCGGCGGGGCGATTAGGCTCGGCCCGTGCGTAAGCGGGTTGCTGTGATCGGCGGGGGTATCGCCGGGCTGGCCGCCGCCGTGCGGCTCCGGGAGCGGGCGCCGGCCGACACCGAGATCATCGTGTACGAGCAGTCGGGCGCCCTCGGCGGCAAGCTGCGCACCGGTGAGCTCGCCGGCACCCGCGTCGAGCGGGGCGCCGAGGCGTTCCTGGTCGGCGGGGCGGACGGCGGCGAGTCCGCGGCGGTTCGCCTCGCGCGCTCCGTCGGCCTCGGCGACGCCCTCGTGCATCCGGCCGCCGTTCCCGCGGCGCTGGCCCTCGGCGGCCGGCTCGAGCCGCTGCCCAAGGGGACGCTCGTCGGCGTACCCGGTGACGTGCACGCGCTCGGCCCGGTCGCGCGGCCGGCGGTCGGCGCCGACCTGGACCGGGGCGGCCCGCTGCTCGCGCCCGGCGCCGACGTCGCCGTCGGCGCGCTGGTCCGATCCCGCTACGGCGACGAGGTCGCCGACCGACTCGTCGACCCGATGCTCGGCGGGGTCTACGCGGGCCGCGCCGACCGGCTCTCACTCGCCGCCACCATGCCCGCGCTGGCACACGCGGCCCGCACCGAGCACACCCTGGCCGGCGCGGTCCGGGCCGCGCAGGACGCCGCGGTACGCGTGCCCGGCCGGCCGATCTTCGCCGCGGTGGACGGCGGCATGAGCCGCCTGGTCGCCGCCGCGGCCGACGCCGCGGGCGCCCGGATCTGCCTCGGCCTGCCGGTACGCGAGCTGACCCGCACCTCGCGCGGCTGGCGGCTGCTGCTCGGCCCGACTCCGGCGCCGCGGATCGAGGAGGTCGACGCCGTCGTGCTGGCCGTGCCCGCCCGCCCGGCCGCCCGGCTGCTCACCGGCGTCGATCTCGCCGCGGCCGCCGGCGTCGAGGCGCTCGACTACGCGAGCGTCGCCCTGGTCGCGTTCGCGCTGCCGCCCGGCACGCCGCTGCCCGACCTGTCCGGGTTCCTGGTCCCGCCGACCGAGGGCACGCTGGTCAAGGCGGCGACGTTCGTCACGCACAAGTGGTCGCACCTGCGCCGCGAGGGCGGCCCGGTGATCGTCCGGGCGTCGCTCGGGCGCTCCGGTGAGGAGGCCCGGCTGCAGCACGACGACGCGGCGCTGACCGCGACCGCGCACGCCGAGCTGGGCGCGCTGATCGGCGGCCGGCTGCCGGCGCCGGTGGCCTCCTGGGTGCAGCGCTGGGGCGGCGGGCTGCCGCAGTACGCGCCCGGCCACCTGGACCGGATCGCCCGGGCCCGGGCCGCGCTCGCCGACCGTCCCGGCCTGGCCCTGGCCGGCGCCGCCTACGACGGCGTCGGCATCGCGGCCTGCGTGGCCAGCGGCGAGAGCGCCGCAGATGACGTATCGAGACACCTGGAGGAGCGATGACCGATCAGCAGAGCAACGCGGCGCGGGTCAAGGAGTTGAACGCGACGATCCGCTACACGATGTGGTCCGTCTTCCGGGCCGCGTCGCCGCTTCCCGCGCTGCGCGAGGACCTGGCGCGCGAGGTCGACGCGCTGTTCGAGCAGCTGCTCGGCAAGGACGTCGTGGTGCGCGGCACGTACGACGTGTCCGGCCTGCGCGCCGACGCCGACCTGCTGGTCTGGTGGCACTCGGAGTCGCCGGACGCGCTGCAGGAGGCGTACGGGCTGCTGCGCCGCACCGTGCTCGGCCGGCACCTCGAGCCGGTCTGGTCGCAGATGGCGCTGCACCGGCCCGCCGAGTTCAACAAGAGCCACCTGCCCGCCTTCCTGGCCGGGGAGGAGGCGCGCCCGTACGTCTGCGTCTATCCGTTCGTCCGGTCCTACGAGTGGTACCTGCTGCCGGACGAGGAGCGGCGCGCCATGCTGGCCGAGCACGGCAAGATGGCGCGCGGCTACCCGGACGTGCGGGCCAACACCGTCGCGTCGTTCGCGCTCGGCGACTACGAGTGGATGCTGGCGTTCGAGGCCGACGAGCTGCACCGCATCGTCGACCTGATGCGCGACCTGCGTGCCTCGACGGCGCGCCGGCACGTCCGCGAGGAGGTGCCGTTCTACACCGGCCGCCGCCGCTCGATCACCGAGATCACCGCCTCGCTCCCGTAGGGGTCGAACGCCGCCGGCGGTCGCTCGATGTTGACTCCGATCGTCAACATCGAGCGGGTTCGCCGGGCGGCTCGCGTCCCTACCGTTTCCGGTATGAATCTTCGACTCGCTGCCCTGCTCGGACTGATCGGCCTGGCCCGCCCGGTGCTCAGCATCGTGGGGGCCTATGACTCCGGGTTTCTCGGCAAGCCGTTCGGGCCGCTGCTGCTCACCGCCGTCATCTCGATCGTCTGGATCGCCGTCGTGGTGGTGCGCCGGGAGCCCAAGCCGATTCACACGCTGGCCGCCGCCGGGGTGGCCTACGCGCTGTTCGCCATGCTGCTGAACCTGTCGCTGCAGCCCTTCCTGGAGTCGGCCGAGTCGATTCCGCTGCCGGGCTACCCGGCGATGCTGATCTTCAACGCGCTGCAGGGCGCCGTGCTCGGCGCCGTCGCCTGGGCGATCCTGCGGGCGACGAGCCGCCGCCGGGCCGAGACCGTCCCGGAGTGAGAACGGTCGGCGTGGCCGTCGTCGGCATGTTCGCCGGGCTGCTGCTCGGCGTGGTGCTTACCGAGCCGGTCGTCCGGCTGGCCGGCCCGGACGTCCCGCCCGCCACGGCGCTCGTGGTCGGCCTCGGGCCGCTGCTCCTCGCGGCGCTCGGCGCGGTGGCCGGCTTGCTGATCGACCGGCGCCGCCGGTGAGCGCGACCTACCCTGCCAGCATGAGTCCGCATGCGCGCTGGACGGACGTCGGGCTCGGCGTCGCCACGGTCGCCGTGGTCGGCGCCGCGGTCACCGCGAACGTGCGCGGCGACGGGACACCGGCGGTCGCCTATCTGTTCGCGGTCGGATTCGGCGCGCTGATGTTGGTCCGCCGGTCGCAGCCGGTGCTGGCGCTGGTGGCGTCCGGCATCGGGCTGCTCGGCTACTACGCGCTCGGGCTGCCCCCGATCGGGCTGGCGTTGCCGGTCGGGGCCGCGCTCTACTCGGCCGCCGAGGCCGGCCGGCTGCGCTGGGCGGTGGGCACCGCGGCGGCCCTGGTGGTGATCTCCTCGGTGGCGCGCACCCTCGGCGGGGAGGATCCGGCCTACCTGTACGCGTACGAACTGCCCACGACCGTTGCGGTGATCGCCGCCGTGATCGTGCTCGGCGACGGGGTGCACACCCGGCGGCTCTGGCGGGCCGAGGTGGGTGCGCGGCTGGCGCAGGAGGCCGAGCGGCGGGTCCAGCACGAGCGGCTGGCGCTCGCCCGCGACCTGCACGACGTGCTCGCGCACACCGTCTCGGCGGTCACGCTGCACGCGGACGTGGCCGCGGAGGCGCTCGACCACGGCGACCCGGCCGCGGCCCGTACGGCGATCGGCCGGGTGCGGCAGGCGAGCGGGGGAGCGGCCCAGGAGCTGCGTGGCACGCTCGCGGCGCTGCGCAGCGAGGCCGACGGCGTGTCACCGCCGCTCGGGGTGCTGGCCCGGCTCGGCGACCTCACCGACGGCGCGCCGGTCGACCTGACCGTCGAGGGCCGGGAGCGGCCGCTGCCGATGGTGGTGGACGCGACCGCGTACCGGGTGGTGCAGGAGGCCCTGACCAACGCGCGCCGGCACGCTCCCGGCCGCGCCGTCCGGCTGACCGTCTCCTACCGCCCGGCGGAGGTCGGCCTGCGCATAGTCAACGACACCGTGGCGGCCCCGGCCGGCCCGCACGGTTACGGCCTGCGCGGCATGCGCGAACGGGTCGGCCTGCTCGGCGGCTCGCTGCGCGCCGGCCCGGCGCCGGACGGCACCTTCGAGGTCACCGCGACCCTGCCCGCGGAGGCGGTGGCGTGACCGTCCGGGTGGTGATCGCCGACGATCAGGAACTCGTCCGGGCCGGGCTGCGCGCGCTGCTGGAGCGCGACCCCGAGCTGGCCGTCGTCGGCGAGGCCGCGGACGGCGCCGGCGCGGTCGCCACGGTGACGGCCGAGCGGCCGGATGTCGTGCTGATGGACCTGCGGATGCCGGGCACCGACGGCCTTGAGGCGACCCGCCGGATCGTGGCCGATCCGGCGCTCGCCGCGGTGCGGGTCGTCGCGCTGACCACGTACGGCACGGACGAGCACGTCTTCTCCGCCATTCGGGCGGGCGCGGCGGGCTTCCTGCTCAAGGACTGCGGCCCGGCCGAACTGCGCCGGGCGGTCAAGCTGGTGGCGGCCGGCGACGCCCTGCTGTCGCCCGCGGTGACCCGGCGGGTGATGGACGCCGCGGTCGGCGCCGGCCCGAGCGGCGCGCAGAGCGCCCCGCTGGCCGGCCTCACCGAGCGCGAACGCGAGGTGCTGGTCGAGGTCGCGCGCGGCCGCTCCAACGACGAGATCGCCGCCGCGCTGCACCTGAGCCCGGCGACCGTGCGCACGTACGTGAGTCACCTGCTGACCAAGACGGACGCCCGCGACCGCGCGCAGCTGGTGGTGGTCGCCTACCGCACCGGACTGGTCCGCCCCGGCTGACCGCGCCGCATCGGTACGTGGGGGATGCCGTCCTCCAGGAAGCCCGGGCCCGCCTCGACGAAGCCGAAGCGGGCGTAGAAGCCGGCCAGGTGCGCCTGCGCGTGCAGCGTGCTGGGCCGGGCGCCGATCACGGTGAGCGCGTGCTCGATGAGCCGGCTCGCGTAGCCGCCCTGGCGGGCGTCCGGCGCCGTCACCACCCGGCCGATCCGCTCGGTGTCGCCGTCGTGGAGGATCCGCAGGTAGGCGAGGATCCGGTCGCCGAGGGTCAGCCACACGTGCCGGGTGCCGGGCTCGGCGTCGCGCCCGTCCAGCTCCGGGTACGGGCACTTCTGCTCCACGACGAAGACGTCGACGCGCAGCTTGAGGATCGCGTACAGGGTGGTGGTGTCGAGATCGGGGAACGACGCCACCCGGATCTCTTCGCGGGGCTCCGGGTACATGAATCGGATTTTATGCGTCACCCATCGCGCCTCCGGTCGGTTGGGACAGGAGGTGACGCGGAGTCGGGAGGGTTAAATGATCAAGCGGAGCAAGCTCTTCGGCAACAAGACCCGGGTGACGTTCTGCCTGCCCAAGGACGCGCCCTCCGGCGCGGTGAGCGTGGTCGGCACGTTCAACGACTGGGAGCCGGGGCTGCACGAGCTCAAGGTGCGCCGGGACGGCACCCGCACGGTCACGGTCCGGCTGGACCCGGGCCGCTACAGCTTCCGCTACCTGGCCAGCGACGGCATCTGGATGGACGACGAGCACGCCGACGCCGTCGGGCCCAACGGCAGCGAACTGGTTCTCTGACCTCGGTACCCGTACCGGTTACGGCCCTTCCGTCCGGTGCCGCCGGTTGGCAGACTGTGCGCGTGCAGAAGTTCGAGGCTGACCTGTCCAACGCCGTGTGGCGCCGCAGCGCCGGGTCCGGGGCGGCCGGTGCCGCCGCCGTCGAGGTCGCCCTGCTCGAGGCCGGCGTCGCCGTGCGCGACGCCCGCAATCCCGACGGGGACGTGCTGTTCTTCACCCCGGCCGAATGGGACGCGTTCGTCGGCGGCGCCAAGGACGGCGAGTTCGACCTGTAGCGTGGTGAATCAAGGGCATGCCGGTCTTTCCGGATATCAACCTGAATAAGGTTCATTTCTGGGTAGCCTGCCCCTATGACCACTCGCGATAGTTCTGACCTGCTGAAGAAGGTGGAGCGGTACGAGTCCGCGGTGACGGAGCTCGAGGCCGCCCACGAGGACGTCAAGGGCGTCCTGATCGAGTCGATCCTGTTCGCCCGGTGGCAGGAGCTCGGCAGCCGGCTCGGCTTCACGGCCGTCGACCCGGCCAAGCAGAAGGGCGAGGAGCCCAACCGGGACCTCCAGCAGCTCAACCAGCAGATCTCGGCGATGAGCGAGTCCTGGGCGCACTGATTTTGTGACCCGCGACGCCCGGGGGCGGCGACCGCCCCGGGCGCGCCGAGGCGCTAGCGTGGCGGTCATGGCCGACACCCAGTACGAAGATCTGCTGCGCCGGGTCCTCGAGACCGGCACCCCGAAGGCGGACCGCACCGGCACCGGCACGGTCAGCCTCTTCGGCGAGCGCCTGCGCTACGACCTGTCGCAGGGCTTCCCGCTGATCACCACCAAGCGGGTGCACTTCAAGTCCGTCGCGGTCGAGCTGCTCTGGTTCCTGCGCGGCGACAGCAACACGCAGTGGCTGCGCGACCGGGGTGTGACCATCTGGGACGAGTGGGCCGACGAGAACGGCGACCTCGGCCCGGTGTACGGCCGGCAGTGGCGCTCGTGGCCGACGCCGGACGGCGGCCACGTCGACCAGATCGCCGAGCTGCTCGCCACGCTGCGCGCGGACCCGGACTCGCGCCGCATGATCGTCTCGGCCTGGAACGTGTCCCAGCTGCCGGAGATGGCGCTCGCGCCGTGCCACGCGATGTTCCAGTTCTACGTCGCCGACGGCCGGCTCTCCTGCCAGCTGTACCAGCGCAGCGCGGACATGTTCCTCGGCGTCCCGTTCAACGTCGCCAGCTACGCGCTGCTGACTCAGATGATCGCGGCCCAGGTCGGCCTGGTGCCCGGCGACTTCATCTGGGTCGGCGGCGACTGCCACATCTACGCCAACCACGTCGAGCAGGTGCGCGAGCAGCTCAGCCGGCCCGCGTACCCGTTCCCGACGCTGGAGCTGGCACCGGCGGATTCGCTGTTCGACTACACCTACGAGCATTTCTCGGTGGCGGGCTACCAACACCACCCGGCGCTGCGGGCCCCGGTAGCGGTATGACAGTGCACCTGATCTGGGCCGAGGCCCGGGGTGGGGTGATCGGGGCGGGCGGCGGCATTCCCTGGCACCTGCCCGGCGAGCAGAAGATCTTCAAGGAACGCACGATGGGCTCGACCGTCGTGATGGGGCGCGCCACCTGGGATTCGCTGCCGGAGCGGTTCCGGCCGCTGCCCGGCCGCCGCAACGTGGTGCTGACCCGGCAGCCGGGCTGGAGCGCGGACGGCGCGGAGGTCTTCGGCTCGATCGACGACCTGCTCAAGGTCCACGACGAGTTCTGGGTGATGGGCGGCGGCGCGATCTACGCCGAGTTCCTGCCGACGGCCGGCCACATCGTGCGTACCCGCATCGATCTGGACGTCGAGGGCGACACGTTCGCGCCGCGGCTGGGTCCGGAGTGGCGGGTCACCGCCGGTGCCGACGCGCAGGCGCCGGGCACCGGCGTGCGTTACACGGTGGAGGATCTGACCCGGGTGCCTACTTCGGGTCCAGCCTGATCGACAGGCTGTTCACGCAGTGCCGGGTGTTCTTGGCCGTCATCATCTCGCCCTTGAAGACGTGGCCGAGGTGGCTGTCGCATCGGGCGCAGCGGATCTCGGTGCGGACCATGCCGTGGCTGCGGTCCTCGATCTCGCGGATCGCGCCCGGCACGGCGTCGTCGAACGACGGCCAGCCGCAGTGCGAGTCGAACTTCGTGTCGCTCGGGTAGAGCTCGGCGCCGCAGGCGCGGCACGCGTACATGCCCTCGGTCTTGGTGTCGACGTATTCGCCGTGCCAGGCGGGCTCGGTGGCGCCCTCGCGCAGCACCCGGAACTCGTCGGGGCTCAGGCGGACCCGCCACTCGTCCTCGGTGGCAGGCAGGGAGGTCTTGTCGGTTGCCATGCCCCCAAAGGTACGTCGATGCGTGACGGCGCACTGCCAGTGCGGCCAGGGCCGTGACCCGCGCCGTTGAACGGACATGGATGCAGCGCGATTCCGCCCCACCTGGCAGCAGGCCCTCGGCCACGGCATGTACCTCGGCGCGCTCGCCGCGGCGGCGGTACTGGTCGCCACGCTGGGAGTGCTGGGCTGGACCCGCGGCGCGCCGCCGCACTGGGTGTGGCCGCTGCTCGCGTTCGGGCCGCCGCTGGCCGGTGCGGTCGCCGGGGTCCTGCTGCGGCCCCGGCTCGGCACCACGGTCGACGCCGGCGGCATCCGCACGGTGACGCCGTTCCGCGGGGGCGTCGAGCCGTGGAGCCGGGTCGTCGACCTGCGCGCCGAGCGCCGCGGCGGCCGCAATGTCGTCTCGGTCTACCTGGAGTCCGGCGCGAGCGTGCAGCTGCGCGCGCCGTACAGCGGCGAGCTGTTCGCGGCGGACCCGCAGTTCGAGCTGAAGGTCTTCGCACTGTCGCACTTGTGGCGCAGTCATCGCTTCGGGGGCGTTCCAAGCTGAAATGACCCGCTGAGGGAAGATGCGACGAATTCGGGCATAAGCCGCTAAGCTCACATCGGACCTTGACGACTTTTCGCAACAGAACGGATTCCCTTCATGAGTTTGACGCGCCGGTTGACCGCTGGACTTCCCGCGGTCGGCGTCACCGTCATCGCCGCTCTGGCCCTCACCGGGTCCCCGGCCGCCGCGACGGGCGACGAGTCCGCCGTCGCCAAGCAGCCCGCCGTGATGGCCACCCCATGTCCGTACGGCCAGCAGTGCGACGACGCCAGCGAGGCGCCGGTCGCGCCTGGCGACGCCGCGGTCGCGCCCGGCGACGCCGCGGTCGCGCCCGGCGACGCCGCGGTCGCGCCCGGCGATGCCGCCGTCGCACCCGCCGACGCCGAGGCGCCGGTCCGCGGCAACCCCGGCTACGGCCCGGCGACGCCGGCCACCGTGCCGCCGGGCGGCGAGCTCCCGATGACCTCTCCCGCGGCCACGCCCAGCGTGCCGGGCGGGGTCAGCCCGGCGGGCACGCTCCCGCTCACCGGTGCGCCGATGGCCCTGACCATGTCGATCGGTGGCCTGCTGGTCGCCGCCGGCGCGGCCGCCGTCTACTACACCCGGCGCCGCCGCAGCGCCTGACCTTCGCGGCACCCGAAGGCCGCCCCTGGATCTTTCCGGGGGCGGCCTTCGCCGTTGCTGCCTTAAGGTCGTCGCATGGCCCCATCTGCCAAGTCACCCGCCGTCGAGGTCGAGGTCGCCGGTCGTCCGGTACGGCTGAGCAGCCCCGACAAGATCGTCTTTCCCGGCCCGGGCTACACCAAGCGGGACGTGTTCGAGTACTACCTCGCGGTCGGCGACGGCATCATGCGCGCCCTGCACCGCCGCCCGACGACCCTGCAGCGCTTCCCCGACGGCATCGAGGGCGAGGCGTTCTTCCAGAAGCGGATACCGACCCGCGGGGTGCCGCCCTGGATCGAGACCGCGACGGTCGCGTTCCCGAGCGGCCGCAAGGCCGACGAGCTGTGCCCGGCGGACCTCGCGCACGTGGCCTGGGCGGCGCAGATGGGCACGATCGTCTTCCACCCCTGGCCGGTGCGCGGCGACTCGGCCGACAGCCCGGACGAGCTGCGCATCGACCTGGACCCGCAGCCGGGCACCGGCTTCGGCGACGTGGTGGCCACCGCCGGGGTGGTCCGCGAGGTCCTCGCCGACCTCGGCTGGACGGGGTACCCCAAGACCTCGGGCGGCCGCGGGGTGCACGTCTACGTGCGGATCGCGCCCGGGCACCCGTTCGTCGACGTGCGGCGGGCGGCCATCGCGCTGGCCCGCGAGGTCGAGCGGCGCAGCCCCGACCGGATCACCACGGCGTGGTGGAAGGAGGAGCGCGGCGAGCGGGTCTTCATCGACTACAACCAGATGGCGCGGGACCGCACGATCGCCTGCGCGTACTCGCTGCGGGCCAACGCCCGGGCGACGGTCTCCACGCCGGTCACCTGGGACGAGCTGACCGAGGTCGAGCCGGACGACTTCGACCTGCGCACGGTGCCGGCGCGGTTCGCCGCCGGCGGGGACCCGCACGCGGGCATCGACGACGTCGCCCACGACCTCGCGCCGCTGCTCGAGTGGTCCGACCGCGACGCCGCGGCCGGCCTCGGCGACCTGCCCTACCCGCCCGACCACCCGAAGATGCCGGGCGAGCCACCCCGCGTCCAGCCCAGCCGAAAAAACGCCGCGAACTGGGAGACCCCGGGCTAGAGACGCAGCTTGAAGCCCTCGTGTGAGGCCTCGAAGCCGAGGTCCGCGTAGAAGCGGTGCGCGTCGGTGCGGCGCTTGTCCGTGGTGAGCTGGGCCAGGCCGCAGCCGCGTTCGCGGGCCCGGTCCAGCGACCACCGCATCATGGCCCGGCCGACGCCGTGGCCGCGCAGGTCGGCGCGGACCCGGACCGCCTCGATGGTCATGCGTTCCGCGCCGCGGCGGCTCAGCGACGGGATGAAGGTCAGCTGGCAGGTGCCGACCACCGCGCCGGCCTGCTCGGCCACGATCAGTTCGTTGCGCTGGTCGGCGTCGATCGCCTCGAACGCCGCCCAGCAGGCCGCGTCGGTCTCCTCGGGGACCGCCGGCGTGCCGTGCGCCGCGGCGTCGCGGGCGCGGGTTACGTCGTCGTCCGCCAGCAGGTCGAGGATCGCCGGGACATCCGCCCTGGTCGCGGTTCGAAAGATCGTCTGGGCCACCCGGCCATCCTGACACGGCCGTCGGGCTGAGCCGCCGGTCGGGCGGCTCGGTGCAGGATGGCCGGATGCGAGTGCTGCTGACGCCCTTCCGGGCCATCTACCGCGGGCTGGTGCGGCTCGCGAACTCCCCGCGGAACCTGATGCTCTCCTACCTGCTGCTGATCGTGGTGTGCAGCGTGCTCTACCACTTCTTCGAGGAGGAGTCCTTCGGCGACTCGCTGTGGTGGGCGGTGGTGACCGCGTCGACGGTCGGCTACGGGGACATCTCGCCGGAGACGTGGCAGGCCCGGGTCATGGCCGCCGTGCTCATCTCGGTCATGGTGCTGATCGTCGTGCCGCTGATCACGGCGCACTTCGCCAGCAAGCTGATCGTCGATCACGACGCGTTCCGGCACGAGGAGCAGGAGGAGCTGAAGAACAACCTACGGCACGTGCGCCGGCTCCTCGACGAGCTCGCGACCCGTCAGGGCGTCACTTCGCCGGACAGCGCAGACCCTCCTGCGGCACCTTCAGATCGATGAGATAGCCGTCCACCGCCGTCACGATGCACTTCGTGCTCGGGTACGCGGTGTGTCCCTCGCCCTCCCAGGTGAGCACCCGGCCGGTGCCCAGCATGGACGCCAGCTCGGCCGTGTTCTCGTAGGGGGTCGCGGGGTCGCCCGTCGTGCCGACCACCACGATCGGCGGCGCGCCGGTCGCCGGGCCGGCCGGGTACGGGTCCTTGGTGCCCGGCCAGAACGTGCACGACAGCATGCCGATCGCCAGCGGGGCGCCGAACAGCGGGTACTTCCTGCGCCAGTCGCTCTGCAGCTGCCGGACCCGCTCGGCGGTCGGCGCCTTGTCGGTGTCCGCGCAGTTCACCGCGAGGTTCGCGTCGAACAGGTTGGAGTAGGTGCCGTCGGGCTTGCGGTCGGCGTACTGGTCCGCCAGGTCGAAGATGCCCGACGGGTCGCCGCCGCGCAGGTCGTCGACCGCCTTGGCGAGCTGCTGCCAGCCCGACTCGGTGTAGAGCGACGAGATCACCGCCAGGAAGATCCAGCCGGAGGTGGCGGCGCGGCCGTCCTCGCCCTCGATCGGGGAGGCGTCCGCCTTGGCCATGGCGTCGGTGACGGCGCCGCGGGCGTCCGGCGCGATCGGGCACTTGCCGGCGTTCGCCGTGCACCAGGCGGTGAAGTTGGTGAACGCGCGCTCGAAGCCCTTGGCCTGCGCCTCTGAGCCGGCCACGAAGTCCTGCTTCGGGTTGACCGCGCCGTCCAGCACCAGGGCGCGGACCTTGTCCGGGTACAGCTGTGCGTAGGTCGCGCCGAGCAGGGTGCCGTACGAGTAGCCGAGGTAGGTCGTCTTCGGGTCGCCGACGGCCGCGCGGATCGCGTCCATGTCGTGCGCGGCCTGCTCGGTGGAGAAGAACGCCAGCTGCGCGCCGTACTTCTCGCCGCAGCCGCCGGCGATGCGCTTGTTGAGCGCGACGATCTCCTGGAACTCGGCGTCGGTCTCCGGGTCCGGCACGGCCGCGAACGTCGCGTCCTGGTCGGCGGCGCTGATGCACTTGACCGGGTCGGACCGGTGCACGCCGCGCGGGTCGAAGCCGACGATGTCGAACCGGTCGGTGATCTCGGTGGGCAGGCCGCCGAGGGCCTGGCCGAACGAGAGGTAGACGGCCGTGTCGATGCCGGAGGCGCCGGGACCGCCCGGGTTGACGAGCAGCGAACCGATCCGGTCCCGCTGCGTCCGCGAACGGATCCGCAGCAGCGCCACCTCGTAGGTCTGGCCGCTGCCCGGCGCCGCCCAGTCGCGCGGCACCGCGACGGACGCGCACTCGTAGGTCATGCCGGAGGCGCCGCGGCCGATCAGCTGCCGCGGGACCTCGGGGCAGGGCGTCCACTGCGCCTGCGTGCCGGGGACCGCGGGCGGCGCCTTGCCGACGGCGGTGCCCGGCCCGTCGCCGTCGTCGTCGGGCGCGAACGCCGGCAGCGTGCAACCGGCGGTCGCGACGACCGCGGCGAGCAGTGCGGCCAGGACCAAGCGGGGGGTACGCGGCACGGTGCGCGGCCTTTCTCGATCGGCTCTTGCTCGCCACGAGGCTACGCGAACCGTCGCAGCGCGAGCGTCAGCGGCTCGTGAGCACGTCCGCCAGGTTGAAGCGCACGGGCCGCTCGAGCTGCTCGTAGGTGCAGGACGCCGGCTCCCGGTCCGGCCGCCAGCGCTCGAACTGCGCGGTGTGCCGGAAGCGCACGCCCTCCATGTAGTCGTAGCGCACCTCGACCACCCGCTCCGGGCGCAGCGGCACGAAGGACAGGTCCTTGCCGCTGTTCCAGCGGCTCACCTCGTTCTTGCGCGGGGTGCGCTCGCCCTGCTCGTGCGCCGCCCAGTTCCACGGGTGCCCCTCGAACGTGGTGACCAGGTGCTGCAGCTCGACGAAGAGCTCCTCGCGTACCGCCATCGGGAACGAGCCGATCACGCCGACCGAGGCCAGCACGCCGCGCTCGTCGTGCAGGCCGAGCAGCAGCGAGCCGATCCGGTTCTCGCCGGACTTGTGCACCCGGTAGCCCGCGACCACGCAGTCCGCGGTGCGCTTGTGCTTGATCTTGGACATCACCCGCTTGTCCGGCTCGTAGCCGAGGTCCTTGCCCTTGGCGATGAGCCCGTCCAGGCCCGCGCCCTCGAACTCGGCGAACCACCGCTGGGCCGTCTCGAGGTCGTCGGTCGCCGGGGTGACGTAGACGGGCGGCTTCGCGTCCGCGAGGCATCGCTCCAGCCGGGCCCGGCGCTCGGCGAACGGCAGCGTGGTCAGGTCCTCGTCGCCGAGCGCCAGCAGGTCGAACGCGACGAAGCCGGCCGGCGTCTGCTCGGAGAGCAGCTTGACCCGGCTCGCCGCCGGGTGGATGCGCTGCTGCAGCGCCTCGAAGTCGAGGGTGTTGCGGGCCGTGTCGGCGACGATGATCTCGCCGTCGATCACCGAACGCGGCGGGAAGTTGGCCAGCACCGCCTCGACGACCTCGGGGAAGTAGCGGGTCATCGGCTTCTCGTTGCGGCTGCCGATCTCCACCTCGTCACCGTCGCGGAAGATGATCGACCGGAAGCCGTCCCACTTCGGCTCGTAGAGCTGCCCGGGCGGGATGGCGGCGACGGGCTTGGCCAGCATCGGCTTGACGGGCGGGTTGATCGGCAGGTCCATCGGCACAGTGTGCCTCTTCGCGGCCCGCCGTCGTGCCCGTCAATGCGCATTTCTCAGGCCATGGAGATGTGCGACCGGCGCCGGAGCCGCAGCGTCGTGGCCAGCGCCACCACGGCGAGGAACACGACCAGGGTGGCACCCGCGTGCGCGAGCCCGCGGCCCACGTGGTCGGCGCCGGCGCCGCTCTCGACGGCGTAGGTGCCGATCTCGCGGGTGAACCAGAACGGCAGCGCCTGCGCCGCGGTCTTCTCCGGGTCGAGCATCATCTGCATGGCGACGATGGTGAGCAGCACCAGCATGCCCTCCAGCTCGCGCGGCAGCAGCGCGGCGACGGCCAGGCCGAGCGGCGGCGCCACCGCGACGGTCAGCACCAGGATCAGCGCGATGGCGTCGTTGCGCACCTTGCCGTCGAGGTCGACGAGGATCAGCAGGTAGTACGGCAGCGCGAGGGTGAGCCCGACGGTCCACAGCGCGGCGAGCCGGCCCAGGTAGAGCTGGTGGGTGGCGTAGCCGGCGATCCGCAGCCGGGGCTCGATGCCGCGCGCCGCGCTGCCCGCGAACAGGGCGGCGGTGCTCAGCGTCCAGCCGATGCCCAGCGACACGAAGCGCACCGACTGCCAGTAGGCCTCGCCCCGGCGGCTGTAGTAGAACGCCAGCGGCAGCAGCGCCAGCAGGATCAGCACGCCGCGGCGCCGGGAGATCTCACGCAGCGCCATCTCGGCCACGACCAGGGTCTTCTTCATCGGGCCCTCCCGGGTGTCAGGTCCAGCACGGTGTCCACCCGGTCCAGCTCGTTGAGCAGGTGGGTGACCACGACGATCGCCTTGCCGGCGTCGCGCCAGTGCCAGACCTGCTGCCAGAAGTCCAGGTAGGTGCCGTTGTCGAAGCCCTGGTAGGGCTCGTCGAGCAGCAGCACGTCCGGGTCGCCCAGCCGGCCGAGGATCAGGTTCAGCTTCTGCCGGGTGCCGCCGGACAGGTGCCGGCTCTGCCCGGCCCGCGGCGCGTCGGCCCAGTCGAGGGCCGCGGCCATCGAGCGGCCGCGCGCCCTGGCCTCCGTACGCCCGACGCCCCGGCCGGCGCCGACCAGCACGAAGTGCTCGTCGGGGGTGAGGAAGTCGGACGTGCCGCCGTTCTGCGGGCAGTAGCCGACGGTGCCGCCGAGCCGGACGTGACCGGAGTCGGGCGAGAGCAGCCCGGCGCAGATGCGCAGCATGGTGCTCTTGCCGCTGCCGTTGGCGCCGATCATCGCGACCACCTCGCCGGCGTGCACGCTCAGGTCGACGCCGTTCAGGACGGTTCTGCGGCCGTACCGCTTGGTGATGCCGGTGGCCCGCAGGCGCGGCTCGCCGGACGGCCCGCGCGGCCGCGGCGTCGCGTCGCGCAGGCCGGCGACGACGGCCAGGGCGTATGCGGCCGGCGGCCCGAAGGCCTCGAGGGGGTCCTGGCCGCCGTCGCGCAGGTGCGCGGCGGCCTCGCCGACCGGCCCGGCGGGGTCGATCCGGCGGCGGCGTAGCTCTGCCGACAGCGCGGCGAGCCAGTCATCGGCGGTCACGGAACCTCCATGATTGCGTTGACGTTGCCCACGAAGACGGCCCAGTCCGCGCCGGCGCTGCGCAGGGTCGCGGCCCCGTCGTCGCTGAGCCGGTAGTACTTGCGTGCCGGTCCGCTCGCCCCGGTCCGCCAGTCGGCGACGACCAGGCCGAGGCGTTCCAGCCGGAGCAGGGCGGGGTAGAGCGTGCCGCCCGCGATGACGCCGAGGCCGCCGGCCTCGAGCCGCTGGGCGATCTCGTAGCCGTATGACTCGCCGCGGGCGAGGGCGCCGAGCACGCAGAGGTCGAGCACCCCGCGCAGCCACTGGGTCCGTCGATCCACGCGGCAGAAGGTAGCACCGCTACCTAGTTAGCGCCACTATCTAGTGGCTCAGCGGACCAGCAGCTCCACCAGCCGGTCCAGCTCGGCGGAGGGGTCGGCGGCGAGGCCCATGTGCACCGGGCCGGCCTGCAGGATCGTGCTGCGCGGCGCCACCAGCCAGCGGAACCGCTCGCCCGGCTTCATCTCGCGCGCCGCGCCGCCGTCCACGCCGCCCGCGCAGGTGATCTCCCAGGACTTCAGGGCGGCCCGGATGCCGTCCAGGTCGGCGTGCGGGTCGAGGGCGAGCAGCCGGTCCTCGTGCAGGTGCGTGCGGGCGGCCAGGAAGTCGAGGCGCTGGCAGTACAGGACCACGCCGACGTTGATCAGCTCGCCCCGCTCGACCCGGGGCACCGCGCGGATGATCGCGTACTCATAGGGGGTGCTCATGCGGTGCCCGCCTTTCGCATGCGCTCCTGGCCCTCGCTGCGCTCGGTGCAGTCGCTCATGCCGTGACCCCCGGCAGCCAGGCCGTGGAGGCGGCGGCCCGGGTCCGCAGGTGGTCCAGGTAGGCGGCGCGCGCCTCGTCCGGGCCCGGGAAGTCGAACTCGGCCAGCCACTCGTCCGGCACCAGCGCGATGACCTCCTCGAGCAGCCGCGGCGTGAGCTCGGCGGCGAGCGCCGGCCCCGCGGTCGCCAGGACGGACGCGTACGGCCTCAGCACGTGGTCGTCCCATTTGTACGGCCGCTGCGCGACTCGGCCCGCCCGGGACCAGTCGTGGTGGAAGTAGAGCGTGGCGCCGTGGTCGATGAGCCAGAGCTCGCCGTGCCAGACCAGCAGGTTCGGGTTGCGCCAGCTGCGGTCGACGTTCTCCACGAACGCGTCGAAGGCCAGCGTGCGCGAGGCGAGCTCGGCCTCGACCGGGTGCGCCACCGGGTCGTAGCCGAGCGCGCCGGGCAGGTAGTCCATGCCGAGGTTGGCGCCCGCGCTCGCCTTGATGAGCTCCTGCACCTCCTGGTCGGGCTCCGCGCGCGCGACGACCGGATCCAGGTGGGTGACGGCCAGCTCCGGCACGGGCAGCTCGAGGCGCCGGGCGAGCTCGCCGGCGATCACCTCGGCGATCAGCGCCTTGGGTCCCTGCCCGGCGCCGCGGAACTTCACCACGTAGGTGCCGAGGTTGTCGGCCTCCACGATGCCGGGCAGCGATCCGCCCTCGCGTAGCGGTGTCACGTATCGGGTGGCTTTGACCTGGGGCAGCACCCCGCCCACCCTAGTCGTCAGGCGGTGCCGGGGCCGCGGCGGCGCAGGTCCTCGACCTTGGTCATGGCGTCGCGCAGGTCGGTGAGCCAGTCCTCGGTGTGCTCGCCGACCAGGCGCACGCACCACGCCAGCGCCTCGGACCGGCTGCGGGCGACGCCGGCGTCGACCAGCGTGTCGAGCACCTGCCGCTCCGGCTGGCGCAGCCGCGTCATGACCGGCGCGGAGAGGTGGGTGAACAGCTCCTCGTTGTCGCCGCAGCGCACGCCCCAGCTGACCTTGCGCTGGTAGCGGTGCTCGACCTGGAGGGCGACCTTGATCCGGTCGTCCCGGGTGTCCTCCCGGAACTGGTGTATCCGCCCGGCCTGCGCGGCGGCCCGGTCGGCGTCGGTGGCGTCGCCGCCCAGCTCGGGCGTCGGCACCCGGCCCCAGATGATGATCTCGTCGCGGTCGACGACGACCTGCGGCGGCTCGGTGAACCACCCGTCGGGCGAGGCGCCGGTGATCCAGGCGGCGGCGTCGTCGGCGGGCGGCGGCTCGGTACGGGCCCCGGAGGGCGGACGGAAGCGCATGACAACAACCTCCAGCATCGGTGTTGATTACATACTTACACCGTTGTTGGAGAATCGCCACGACTCCGATTCAGCTCTCAGAGGACGAAGGCGTCCGTCCAGAGCTGGCGGGAGCGGCCGGACAGGGCCTCCATCAGCGCCACAGCCTGGCTGTCCGTCAGCGCGGCCACGAAGTCGATCACCGCGCGGCCGCGGGCCCGGCCCACCCGGTCACCGATGCCGTCCGGCAGCTCCGCCTCCGCCAGTTCGACCAGGTCGCGGAGCCGCCGGGGGAGGCGCTCGGCCTCGTCGGGGTCGGCCAGCCAGGCCAGCAGCGCCTCGACCAGCGAGCCCAGCAGCCGGGCCTGGCCGCGCTGGTGCAGCGCCAGGTCCGGGCGGGCCAGCACGAACCGGTTCTGCACGAACTTGAGCACCTGCACCTCGTGCCACTGCGCCGGCGCCAGCAGCACGTGGCCCGAGCGCACCGCCGGCGACCCGGTGACCTCGATCGACTCGACCAGCCGCCGGGTCCAGTTCGCCGAGAACGCCGCGACCTGCGCCTCGGCCTCCAGCGATCCGTCGAACGGCGCGCTCAGCAGGCCGTCGACCAGCTCCGCGCGGACCTTCTCCACCGCCGCGGCGAAGGCGTCGTCGTCGCTGATCCAGCCGTCCTTGCGGTGCAGCTGGCGGCGCAGCGCCTCGATGGAGCTGCCCGTCCGGCGCTGGGCCGGCGCGAGCTCCTCGTCCGGCACGTCGCGGAATGCCGAGCGCTGCCACGCCATCAGCTCCGCCGCCACCGCGCCCTGCTGGAGCACGCCGACCCGGTGCACGTCCTCGAGGTCGTGGATCGCGTACGCGATGTCGTCGGCGGTGTCCATCACCGAAGCCTCGGCCGTCTGCTGCCAGTCCTCGACCAGGCCGGCGAACGGCAGCCGGGCCTGCACCATGTCCTCGACCTCGGTCGAGTACGCGCCGAACTTCAGCGAGCCGCCGTCCGGGTCGTCCGGCGGCGCCGCCGCGCCGCGCGGCGGCGGGTCCAGGTGGCGGGGGTGCGGCGCCGGGTAGCTGCGCCGGGTCCACGGGTACTTGAGGATCGCCGCGCGGGTCGCGGCCGTCAGGTTGAGGCCGATCGTGGCCTGGCCGCGGATCTCCGTGCTCGTCACGATCCGGTACGACTGCGCGTTGCCCTCGAAGCCGTCGCGCAGCCGCAGCCGTTGGCGGGCCAGCCGGTCCAGCACCCGCTCGCCGAGGTGGCCGAAGGGCGGGTGGCCCAGGTCGTGCGCCAGGGCCGCCGCCTCGACCACGTCCGGGTCGCAGCCGCCCAGCTTCTCCAGCACGTCGGCGTACCGCTGGTCGCGCAGCAGGCGCTCGGCGATCGCCCGGCCGACCTGGGCGACCTTGAGGCTGTGCGTGAGGCGGTTGTGCACCAGCAGGCCGCCGCCGCCGGGGCTGATCACCTGGGTGACGCCGGCCAGCCGCGCGAAGAACGGCGAGCTGACGATCCGGTCGCGATCCACGCGGAAAGGGCTGGCGGCGAGGTCGCCGGGTGCGACGAGCCGGTCGCCGAAGAGGCGCCGAACGCGAGGGTCGTCCATGTGCCCGACGCTAATGCATCCCGCTTCTCGGCCCGGTGACGTGTCCCCTAGCTGAGGAGATCCACAGCACGACGGTGGCGGTTGGCGCCCGTGGGCGGTCAGACTTGGAAGTCGGACGGAACTGACACGGAGGAATCGCGCATGGCGAAACAGGCAGACGGCCGTCGGCGGCGTACCGGGGCATGGATCGCCCTGGCCTTGGGGGCCGCCGCGGTGTGGGCCGCGCGCGACATCCCGCTACAGATCGGCGCCCGCCGGATCGGCGCCCGGGCCGACGGCGAGCGCGGCGAGCGGTACCGCCGGTCACCCCAGTTCTCCGGCGGCAAGTTCCGCAACACCGTGCCCGCGACCGAGATCGCGGCCGCCGCGATGCCGCGGATCCTGGCCTCGGCCCTGACCGACCGCGACCGCCGGCACCCGTCCGCGCCGATCCCGCTGGTCCGCCCGGTGCCGGGCGGCACGGACCCGGCCGGCCTCTACGTCACCTGGTACGGCCACTCCTCGGCTCTCATCGAGATCGAGGGCCGCCGGGTCCTGCTCGACCCGTTGTGGAGCGAGCGCTGCTCGCCGTCGCGGCTGACCGGCCCGAAGCGCCTGCACGAGCCGCCGATCGCGCTGCGTGAGCTGCCGCCGATCGACGCCGTGCTGATCTCGCACGACCACTACGACCACCTGGACATGGAGTCGATCCGCAACCTGGTCGACCTGCAGGCGGCGCCGTTCCTGGTGCCGCTCGGCGTCGGTGCGCACCTGGAGCGCTGGGGCGTACCGGCGACCCGCATCATCGAGCTGGACTGGAACGAGCGGGCCACGGTGGCCGGCATCGAGTTCGTCGCCACGGCGGCCCGGCACTTCTCCGGCCGCGGCTTCTCCCGCGACGAGACGCTCTGGGCGTCCTGGGTGATCGCCGGCCCGAACCGCAGGGCGTTCTACTCGGGCGACACCGGCTACTTCCCGGGCTTCGCCGAGATCGGCGCGGAGCACGGCCCGTTCGACGTGACGCTGGTGCAGGTCGGCGCGTACGGCGACGCCTGGCCGGACATCCACATGCTGCCGGAGGACGGCGTCGCGACCCACGTCGACGTGCGCGGCGGGCTGCTGATCCCGGTGCACTGGGCGACGTTCAACCTGGCCCTGCACGACTGGTCCGAGCCGGCCGACCGGGTCTGGCGCGAGGCGAAGGCGCGCGACGTGCGCCTCGCGATCCCGCGGCCGGGCGAGCGGGTGGACGTCGACGACCCGCCGGCCGTCGACGGCTGGTGGCAGCAGCTCGTCTAGGTCTCCCTCAGTCCGCGTACCAGGTGCCGGCGGCGGCGCTGACGGTCCAGTCGCCGCCGGCCAGCGGGACGGTGAGTTCGATGTCGTCGGCGCTCGCGGCCAGCCGCGGGCGGCCGGTGAGCGCGAGGCCGTCCGGCGGGACGTCGAGCGCGGTGAACCGCGGCAGGTTGAGGACGACCACGACGATCGCCTCCCGGTCCTGATCGGCCCGGCGCAGGTCGAGGCGGACGATCGCCGGATCGGTGCCGTCGACCGCGCGGATCCGCGCGCCGGTGAAGTCGAGGCCGTCGAGGAGCCGGCCGGCGGTGCCGACCGTGATCCGCTCGGGCGCGGGGGTCGCCTCGCCCGCCGCCTCCGGCAGGTCGAGGTCGAGGCCGGCGGCGACGGTACGCAGGAGGGCGCGGGCCGGGCCGTCGCTCTCCTCGACCAGCGCCCGGAGCCGGCGGTCCGCCGAGCGCTCGCGGTGGGCCGTCCCGCCGAAGCCGCCGGCGATGTGCATCGTCTCCGTGCCCAGCCCCGCGCAGAGCGCGCCCGCCGCGGCCAGCTCCCAGCGGCGTAACCGGGCGAGGTCCCTCATCTCGCTGAGCCGCTCGAGGATCCGCGTCTGCAGCGCGGCCAGCGTGCCGACGCGCCCGCGGACCGGGCCGGCCGGCGGCCCGGCGGTACCGGCCGGGTCGAGCAGCGGCCCGGGGTCGATGCCGATCTCGGTCAGGTGCGCCCGCAGCCAGTCCGCGAGCTCCGGCCGGGCGTGCGCGCCGAGGCTGTGCCACACCGCCCGGGCGGCCCGGCTCCGCTCCCGGACCGGTGCCGCCGCCGCGGCGACGGCGGGCAGCAGGTGGGCGTCCCAGAGCTCGAACTGCCCGAGCAGGGCGGGCCGGTCCAGGCGGTGCGGATGCGCACCCGCCGCGGCGACCTCGGCGTAGGTGCGGTCCAGCAGGAGTCCGAGCGCGGCGACCTCCCCGGGCCGCCCCTTCCAGATCATGCGGGCACTCTGTCAGGTCCGCCCGCCGCGTGCCAGACCCGTGCAACCGGGACATGCCGCGAATTTCGCCTGACTATGGGTCCCACGCACACCTTCCATCGTTTTCTATGGCTCTTCGGATTCACTCTCCGGGACACAGATCTTGACGGCGGCCGGCGCCACGTCGATCCGGATCCTCCGCGCCGCCGTTCGGGCGCCGCCGTCCAACTCGTACCGCAGCGGCTCGGCCAGCCGCACGTCGATCCGGCGGGCGCGGGTCATCTGCACGTACGGCGAGTCCTCCGAGCGTCCCACCGCCATCCGGCCCATCGTGCGTGCCCACTGTGTCGCGTTGCGGGCGGTCGCCACGCCGACGTCCAGCCAGCCGTCGTCCGGCCGGGCGTCGTCGAATGCGGTGATGCCGCCGGTCACCATGCCGACGTTGCCGACCAGCACGCAGCTCGCCTCGTCCGAGAACCAGCGCGTGCCGTCCACCTTGATCTTCGCCTTCGGTGCCGGGTCGTCCAGGTGGCGCAGGCCCGTCCAGACGTACGCGAGCTTGCCCATCCGCTCCTTCAGCGCGCCGTCCGCGTCGTGGATCATCGCGCCGTCGAAGCCGATGCCGGCCATCACCGCGAAGTGCTCGCCGTTGAGCACGCCGAGGTCGAGCCGGCGCAGGCGGCCGTGGAACGCGATCCGCACGGCCTCCGGCAGGTCGTGCGGGATGCCCAGGTTGGTGGCCAGCAGGTTGGCGGTCCCGGCCGGGATGATGCCGACCGGCACCTTCGCGCCGCCCTTGGTGCCGGCGAGCGCGTCCAGCGTGCGCTGCACCATGCCGTCGCCGCCCCACACGATCAGCAGGTCGACGCCATCCTTCAGCGCCTTGCGTACCCGCTTGGGGGCCTTTCGGCTCTTCGGCTCCTCGTACCAGGCGAGGTCGTCGACGCCCTCGTCGGTGATGAGGCGGCGCAGCTCGTCGAGCCCGCCGCCCAGGGTCTTGCGCCGGTGTGCGACCACGGCGACTTTCCGGGAAGTCCGCATGGATCGCCGTTACCCGCTGCCGCCGATTCCTACGCCCGGGCACGGGTGGGGGAGGGACGGCCCATCACCGACCGTCCCTCCCGGTGTGAAGTCTCAGTGCACCGACTCGCGCATGCGCTGCTCGGCGGCGGCGCTGCGGATCACCATCAGCCGCAGCTCCAGCTCGTCGGAGACCATCGACGCCAGGTGCTCCAGCGCGGTGAGCTGCCGCGGCGTCGCCTCGCGGGGGCGGTTGTCGATCACGTTGACGGTGCCCAGCCGGTAGCCGTCGTGCGTGCGGATCGGCGCGGCGGCGTAGAAGCGCAGGCCGAGCTCGCCGCGGACCAGCGGATGCTCCAGTGTCCGCGGGTCGACCGCCGCATTGTTGATCACGTAGACGTCGTCCTGCGCGATGACCGTCGCGCACAGGCCCGGCTCCTTGCCGACCTCGCGGACGCCGGTGAGCCCGTGGCAGGCGGCGAGCCACACCCGGTCCTGCTCCACGAGCGACACCGTCGCGATCGGGGTGTCGAAGATGGCGCCGGCGACGAACGCGATCCGGTCGTACGCGTCCTCGACGGGCTGGTCGACAAGCTGGTACCGGCGCACCGCGTCGAGGCGACGCTGCTCGTCGGGCCCGACGCTGTCGAGATATTCGAAGGCATCGCCCGACACCGGGCTGCTGTTGGTCACGGGGGAACCACCTCACGCAAAGATCGCTCGCAGTCACTGTGAGCTTAGTGAAAGTGGCCTGGGAATCCGCAATGGCTAGTTAAGCCAAATTTGCGGCGATCAACGCCCGAGGGCGCGAATGTCGCACAATCAGTCCTCGTCGTCGGCGGCGCGGGGCAGGGCGCGCAGCCGGACCCGGGTGATCGCGCGGCCGGTGATCTCGACGACCTCGGCCGTGAACTGCGGCAGCGTCACCACCTCGCCCGGCGCGGTCGGAATGTGCCCCAGCGCGGCGAGCACCATCCCGGCGACGGTCGTGTAGTCGCCCTCGTCCGGCCCGGAGTCGTCGAAGCCGATGTCCGGCAGGTCGTGAATCGGGAACGAGCCCGGCATCAGCAGCGCGCCGTCCGCCTCCTTCACCACCGAGAGCACGTCGCGGTCGGTCTCGTCGTAGATCTCCCCGACGATCTCCTCGACCAGGTCCTCCATCGTGATGATGCCGTCGATCGCGCCGCGCTCGTCGACCACGAGCGCGATCTGCTGGCGCTCGAGCCGCATCTGCCGCAGCGCGTCGGAGACCCGCAGCGTCTCGGGCAGGAACAGCCCGGGCCGCGCCACCGCGTCGACCGGCCCCTGCGCGCCGATGAGGTCGCGCAGGTGCACCACGCCGTACACGTCGTCCAGCCCGGCCGGCCCCACGATCGGCGCCCGGGAGTGTGCGCTCGCGATCAGCTGGGTCAGCGCCTCGGGCGCGGCCAGCCCGGCCGGCAGCGTCAGCACGTCGCGGCGCGGCACCAGGATCTCCCGCAGGATCCGGTCGGCGATCTCGAACGCGCCGCTGATGATGGTCCGCTGCTCGATCGAGAAGTCCTGCTGCGCCGCCACCATGTCGCGGATCTCCTCGGTGCTGACCTCGTCGCGCTGCGCCGCCGGGTCGCCGCCCGCCAGCCGGACGAGCAGGTTCGTCGACACGCTGAGCAGCCACACCACCGGCCGCGAGATCGTCGAGAGGAGGTCGAGCGGGCGGGCGACCAGCAGCGACCAGCCCTCGGCGCGCTGCATCGCGATCCGCTTCGGCGTCAGCTCGCCGATCACCAGCGTGACGAAGGTCAGCACGACCGTCACGATCACGATGGCGGTCGGCTCCGCGGCCGAGCCGAGGAAGCTCAGCGGCTCGACCAGCGGCTTGGACAGCGACACCGCGGCGGCCGCCGAGGCGAGGAAGCCGGCCAGGGTGATGCCGATCTGGATGGTCGCCAGGAACCTGTTCGGGTCCCGGGTCAGCCGACCGAGCACCCGGCCGCGGCGCGACGCGCGCTCGAGCTTGTGCACCTGGCTGTCGCGCAGGGACACCAGGGCCATCTCGCTGCCGGCGAAGGCCGCGTTCACCAGCACCAGCACCAGCACGAGCGCGAGCTGCCCGCCTATGCCATCCACGACAGTCCCAGCTCCTCGGGCGAACGGATCACGAGCCACACACGCTAGCGACGTTGGTGCGAAGTCGCGCGGCGGCAGGCTGGCAGGTCCGTGCCTTTAGTTGACCTCGTCGGCCCAGACCCGCCAGTCGTCGAGGACTCCGTAGAGGGCCGGGGTCAGCCAGCCGGGCGCGGAGCGCTGGAAGACGCCCGGCTCCATCCCGCCGGCGCCGTCCGGAAGGGCACCGATCAGGTGGGGGAGCAGCTCGGTCAGGTTGGCCCAGTGGACCAGCTCCGGCTCGGCCGGCCAGGCGCCGAGGATCACCTTGGCCGGCACACCCCGGCGGTCCAGCGCCTCCAGCGTCAGCGCCGTGTGGTTCAGCGTGCCCAGGCCGGCCCGGGCCACCACGATGGTCGGCACGCCCAGCGTCGTCGCCAGGTCGGCCACCGTCCACGCCTCGCCCGAGGGCCGGACGCCCATCGGGACCAGCAGGCCGCCGGCGCCCTCCACCAGGACGAGGTCGTGCTTGCCGGCCTCGGCGCGGATGGCGTCGACCACCTCGTAGAGCTCGATCGGCGCGCATCCGGCGACCTTGGCCGCGGCCAGCGGGGCCAGCGGCTCCGGGTAGGACGCCAGGGTGCGGGCGGTGTGCGGGTTGGCCAGGCGGGTCACCAGCTCGATGTCGGTCGGTCCGCCGACGGCCGTGCCGGTCTGGCCCGGCTTGACCACGGCCACGTGCAGCCCGGCGGCCTGTGCCGCCGCCGCGATCGCCGCGGTGACGATGGTCTTGCCGACGTCGGTGTCCGTCCCGGTGACCAGCACGATGCCGCGCCACTCGCCGGCCTCCGCCGGTCGGGCGGCGGGCCGGGTCGCGGGCTCCGCCGCCGGTTCCTCGACGGCCGCCGCCGGCTCCTCGACGGCCGCCGCGGGTGCGTCGGCATCCCCGGCTTCGGGCTCGGGCTCGGTGGGATCGGCCTCGGGCTGGGCCGGCCGGGTCGGGTCGCTCGTCACGGTGCGCACTCCACGATCACGTCAAGGGCCCGGTCGAAGTCCTCCGGCGAGATGCCCGCGTTGAGGGTCAGGCGCAGCCGCGACGAGCCGTCCGGTGTCGACGGCGGCCGGAAGCACCCGACCGCGATGCCGCGGTCGCGGCAGTCCGCGGCCCAGCTCAGCGCCGCCTCGGGTCCGGGCGCCCGCACCGACAGCACACCCGCCGCCGGCGTCGAGACGGTGAAACCCGCGGCGGTCAGCCGGCGGGCGGTCAGCCGGCCGCGGTCCGCCAGCACGGCCCGGCGATCGTCCGCCGCGCGGGTGATCCGCAGCGCGGCGTGCACCCCCGCCACCACCGCCGGCGGCGGCGCGGTGTCGTAGATGAAGGTGCGTCCCGTGTCGACCAGGTGCCGGATCAGCGCGGCGGGGCCGGCGACCACCCCGCCCGCGCCGCCGAGGGACTTGGACAGGGTCGCGGTGACGACGACATCGGACCGGCCGGCCAGGCCGGCCGCCGCGACGCCGCCGGAGCCGTGCCGGCCGAGGATGCCGATCGCGTGCGCGTCGTCGACCAGCAGCAGCGCGTCGTGCGCCGAGGTCACCGCGTGCAGCTGCGCCAGCGGGGCCAGGTCGCCGTCCACCGAGAAGACCGACTCGGTGACGAAGACCTTGGCCCGGTCGGGGTGCGCGCCGAGGATCGCCGCCAGCGCGGCCGGGTCGGCGTGCGGTGCGACGACCACCTCCGCGCCCGAGCCGCGGCAGCCGTCGATCAGCGAGGCGTGGTTGTAGCGGTCCGAGACCAGCAGCGTCCCCGGGCCGGCCAGCGCGCGGACCGCGCCCAGGTTGGCCAGGTAGCCCGAGGAGTAGACCAGGGCCCGCTCGGCGCCGAGCCAGCCGGCCAGCTCCGTCTCCAGCTCCGCGTGCGCGTCCGTCGAGCCCCGCACCAGCCGGGAACCGGTGGCGCCCAGCCCGTACGCCTGAAGTGCCCGGACCGAGGCCGCGATCACCTCGGGATGGACGGCCAGGCCGAGGTAGTCGTTGCCGGCCAGATCGACGACGGAGTCGTCGGGGGCGCGGTGCCGCAGGGTCCGGGTCAGCCCGGCCTTCGCCCGGGTGCGGGCCTGGCACTCCAGCGCCTCCTGCCAGCCCGCCAAAGCACCCTCACCCTCGCCGTCAAGACCCGCTCGCCGGGGAAACTATCACCCGGCGCCGACAACGCCTGCGGCCGGAACGCCTTGTAGGGTACGGGCATGCCAGAGATCCTCGACCGGGCCCGGGCCCAGGTTCTTGCCGACGGTGCCGGGCTCGACGAGGAGGGGATCCTCGAGGTCCTCCGCCTCGGCGACGAGGACCTGCCGGAGCTGCTCCAGCTCGCCCACGACGTACGGATGAAGTGGTGCGGCCCCGAGGTCGAGGTCGAGGGCATCGTCTCGCTCAAGACCGGCGGCTGCCCCGAGGATTGCCACTTCTGCTCGCAGTCCGGCCTGTTCACCTCGCCGGTGCGCTCGATCTGGCTCGACATCCCCTCGCTGGTCGAGGCGGCGAAGCAGACCGCGGCGACGGGCGCGACGGAGTTCTGCATCGTCGCGGCGGTGCGCGGCCCCGACGCGCGGCTGATGACGCAGATGCGCGAGGGCGTCAAGGCGATCAAGGAAGCGGTCGACATCCAGGTCGCGGCAAGCCTCGGCATGCTCACCCAGGAGCAGGTCGACGAGCTGGTCGAGATGGGCGTGCACCGCTACAACCACAACCTCGAGACCTGCCGCTCCTACTTCCCGAACGTGGTCACCACCCACTCCTGGGAGGAGCGCTGGGGCACGCTGAAGATGGTGCGCGACTCCGGCATGGAGGTCTGCTGCGGCGGCATCCTCGGCCTGGGCGAGTCCATCGAGCAGCGCGCGGAGTTCGCGGCCCAGCTGGCCGAGCTCGACCCGCACGAGGTACCGCTCAACTTCCTCAACCCCCGCCCGGGCACCCCGCTCGGCGACCGCCCGGTCGTGGAGGGCAAGGACGCGCTGCGCGCCATCGCCGCCTTCCGGCTGGCGATGCCCAGGACGATCCTGCGGTACGCGGGCGGCCGCGAGATCACCCTCGGCGACCTGGGCACCCGCGACGGCCTGCTCGGCGGCATCAACGCGGTCATCGTCGGCAACTACCTGACGACGCTGGGCCGCCCGGCCACCTCCGACCTCGAGCTGCTGCGCGAGCTGAAGATGCCCGTCAAGGCGCTGTCGGCGACGCTGTGACCGTGCTGGTGTACTGCGACCGCTGCGGCTCACCCGCCGCCGAGGGCGACCACTCGGCCTGCGCCGCGGCGCGCGAGCTGGAGCCGCCGCGGTTCTGCCCGGACTGCCGCCGCCGGATGAAGGTGCAGGTCGTGCCGGCCGGCTGGACGGCGACCTGTGTCGAGCATGGTGTCCGCCGCTCCTGACGATCCCGCGCTGACCGGCGCGGTCGTCTCGTTGCGGGCGGCGACGCGGGCGGACGTGTCGGCGCTGGCCGCCATCCGCGCCACCCCCGAGGTGCGCGCCCGCTGGCGCGGCGCCGAGGACCCCGCGCCGGAGATCGTCGAGTCGATCGAGGACGGCGGGCTGCACTACCTCGCGATCGTGCTCGACGGCCGGGTCGTCGGCGCGATCCAGTGGGCGGCCGAGGAGGACCCCGACTACCGGCACGCGAGCATCGACGTCTTCGTCGACCCGGCGGTGCACGGCCGCGGCGTCGGCACCGACGCCGTGCGGACCCTGGCCGCCCACCTGGTCGACACGCGCCGCTTCCACCGGCTGACCATCGACCCGGCGGCGGACAACGCGGCCGCGATCCGGTGCTACGCCAAGGTGGGCTTCCGGCCGGTCGGCGTCATGCGGGAGTACGAGCGCGGCGCCGACGGCCGTTGGCACGACGGGCTGATGATGGACCTGCTCGCCGCGGAGCTGATCCGTTAGGCCCTAAGCCCCGTCGGCGGCGGCGGACCCCTCGCGAGGCCCGCCGCCGCCGTTCTCACCCGTCACCCGTCACCCTCACCCTGAGGCGGCGGGAGTCTCGTCCGTTGCCGGCTGGTGCCCGGTGCCGGCGATCGGCAGCGTCAGGCTCAGCAGCGCGCCGTCGCGGTCGGCGCGGTCGGTCACCCCGAACCGGCGCAGGGTGCGCAGCATCGCCACGTTGTCGGCGCCGGTGTGCGCCACGACCGCGGACGCCCGCATCCTGCGCGCCGCCGCGATCAGCCGGCGCAGCAGCGCCGTGCCGATGCCGCGGCGCTGCCAGGAGTCCTCCACCAGCAGCGCGACCTCGCCCAGGTCGCCCTCCACCAGCAGGTTGGCCATCGCGACGATGTGCTCACCGTCGGCCGGCTCGGTGCTCACGGCGAGCAGGGTCAGGCCGGTGGCCGGCTCGAGCATCCGGCGCAGCCGGGCGTCGGACGGCCCGTGTGCGAGGCCGGGGTAGCGGCGCCGGCGGGACTGCGCCGAGCCGCGGGCGTGCAGCCGGCGTACGCCCTCGACGTCGTCGGTGGTGGCGGCCCGGATCAGCAGCTCGGCGCCGTCGGGGAGCAGCAGCGTGGTCTGCTCGGCGGCGCGGCGCACCAGGGCGCCGCTGATCTCGACCAGCGCCTGTGCCCGGGCGTACTCGGCCGGCGTGAAGGCCGGGGCCGCGCGCAGCACCTCGTAGGTGCCGCCGGCGGGGTCGATGAGCGTCATCCGCTCCTCGTCGAAGCCGTGCAGGACCACCGTGCCCTCGGGGCGCCAGCGCGCCTCGGCGGCGTCGAGCAGGGTGACCAGCGCCTCGCCCAGCGTGTCGGGGTCGTGCACGAGCCGGCCGGCCAGGGCCAGCGCCCGGGTCGGCTGGTCGGCGAGGCCCTGCGCCTCGGCGCGCGTGACGAAGGCGTCGCGGCCGCGGCCGCGGTCGATCGCGGCGTGCAGTTCCGCCTCGGTCATCGTGTTGGGCGCGTCGACCAGGAAGTCGTCGACCGCGCCGCCCTCGGTGGTGTGCACCTGGACGGCGAGGATGTTGACCGAGCGCAGCGCGAGGCTGGCGGTGAGCACCGAGAGGTAGCCCGGCCGGTCGTCGACCGTCGCCCTGATCCGCCACAACGCCATGCGAGGCACTCCCCTTCCGCCCGGCCGCCCCTCTGACGAACCTAAGCGTGCCTGGCCGGTGTTACCCGCATATTGCCTGAGCTGGGAGAACTATGAGTGCTCGGTCACAGCCGCCGCCACGCTCGGCAAGGTGTGGTCCAGCCGGTCGCCGAGGATGACGGCGGCGGCGCGGACCAGCTGGGCGATCCGGTCCACCTCGGTGACGTGGAACGCGGCGGCCGGCAGCTCGTCGTCGTCGGCACGGGCGGTGACCAGCACCAGGCCCGCGCGGCCGAACGGGGCGACGGCGTACCGGGTGCCGTCCGGGCCGGTCATCGGGCGGGCCCGCAGCGGGGTGACCTCGGGCAGGCGCAGCGGGTCCGGCGCGCGCCAGCTCGCGTAGGTCACCGACGGCTCGCTGCCGGTCGCCAGCGGCAGCCCCGGCTCGTCGGTACCGGCCGGGCGCGGCGCGGCGGTGCGCGCGGCCCAGTCGGCGGGCACCACGGCGGCGGCCGCCCAGTCGGCGGCGAGCAGGCCCGGCACGGCGTCGACGAGGGTGGCCAGGCCGTCCTGCGGGTTCGCCGCGACCTGGGCCAGCAGCTCGGCGTCGTGGCCGCCGGAGACCGGCGCGCCGATGGCCCGCCACACGCCGTCGACCTGTACGCCGGGGATGGCGGCGAGGCCGGCGAGGAGTCGCTCGACGCGGGAGGCGCCCGGCCACACGACGGTGAAGTCGTCGACGGCTCGCCCGCCGAGTCGCTCCAGCACCACGACCTGGACGATGTCGGCCCCGGCCACGCCCAGCGTGCGCGCGATCTGGCCGAGCGCGCCAGGACGGTCCGGCAGAGTGACCCGTACCCGCAGCAACATGCAACTCCTCCCGTCAGGAAAGACGGCACGGCGGCGCCGTCCTTGGCACCAAGATTGCCGAAGCGGCGTTTCACACCCGTTGCGCCGCCGTGTCCCGGCCGTCAAGGCGCAGAGATATGCCCTGGATCACATCCAGGTTAGGCCAGGTCAGGCGGAGGCGCGACGGACGAGATGGGTGTCGAGCAGAACGTGTGAATTCTCGACGGGCTCGCGGCGGATGCGGCACACCAGCAGCTCCGCCATCCGCCGGCCCATCTCCTCGACGGGCTGGTGGATCGTGGTCAGCGGCGGCTCGCACTGCCGGGCGACGGGCGCGTCCTCGAACCCGACGACGGCGACGTCCTGCGGCACCCGCAGGCCCTTGTCGCGCAGGGCACGCAGCGCGCCGCTGGCCATCAGGTCGGACGCCGCGAAGACCGCGTCCAGGTCCGGCTCCCGCTCCAGCAGGGCCCGCATCGCCCGGGCGCCGCCGGCCTCGCTGAAGTCGCCGTACTCGACGAGCCCGGGGCCGCTCACGGCCGCGCGGTAGCCGGCCAGCCGCTCGCGCCCGACCTCCATGTCCTGCGGCCCGGCGACCGTGGCGACCCGCCGGGCGCCGTTGCCGAGCAGGTATTCGACCGCCTTGCGGGCGCCGGCGGAGTTGTCGACGTCGACCATGAAGTCGCCCTCGACGGCGCGGGTGGAGCGGCCGCCGAAGACGAACGGCATGCCGCGCTCGCGCAGCACCGCGGGCAGCGGGTCGTCGTCGTGCAGGGAGAGCAGCAGCACGCCGTCGACGTGCTGGCCGGTCAGGTGGTGTTCGACCCGCTCGCGCTGCCCGGGCGAGGCGGCCATCGCCAGCCACAGCTGCAGGGGCGTCTCGAGCAGCGCCGCGTTGATGCCGCGCAGCACGCCGGCGAAGAACGGCTCGCCGAACACCCGCTCCTGCGACTCCGAGACGACCAGGGCCACCGAGTCCGTGCGCTGGGTGACCAGCGACCGCGCCGCCCGGTTCGGCACGTAGCCGAGCTCCAGGATCGCGGCCTCGACCGCCGCCTTCGCCTGCGGGCTGACCTGCGTCGACCCGTTGAGGACTCGGGATGCGGTGCCACGGCCGACCCCCGCGCGTGCCGCGACGGCGTCGAGCGTCGGTCGCCCCGGTGAGCGGACGGGCTGCCTGGTCATCCGGGCATTATCGCCCGCGGATCCGCCGATGTCTCTCCCGTGGCCGGAGAATTGACCATGCTGGGGCGGCTAGGGTTTGCATATGATCTGCCGCGCGTGCCGGGAGCGACGTCACGAGGAGTGCCGGGGCGGGTCGTGGTGCGACTGCCAGCACCGGCCCGAGAAGCCGACGCCGCCCGTGACCGGGCCGCCGGGGCCGTGATCGACGTAACCGACGCCGACCTCGTCGAGGCCTATCCGCGCAGCGCCGACCCGGTGCTGCGGGTCAACTTCGTGGCCAGCCTCGACGGCGCCGTGACCGTGGACGGCAAGTCCGCCGCCCTGGGCGGGCCCGGCGACAAGCTGGTCTTCGACTCGTTGCGCATGGTCTGCGACGCGCTGGTGGTCGGCGCGGGCACGGTCCGCACCGAGAACTACGACGGGCTGCGCCTGGACCCGGCCGCCCGCGACTGGCGCCGGTCCCGGGGCCTGGCCGAGTTCCCGCTGATGGTGGTCGTCTCGGGCGCCCTCGACCTGGATCCGGCGCAGCTGGTCTTCGCGGACGCGCCGATCCGGCCGCTGGTGGTCACCCATGCCGGCGCCCCGCCCGAGCGCCGGGCCGCGCTGGCACCGGTCGCCGACGTCCTGACCTGCGGAGACACCGCGGTCGACCTGGCCGCGGCGGTCGCCGCGCTGCACGCCCGGGGCGCGACGCAGCTGCTCTGCGAGGGCGGCCCGCGGCTGTTCGGCGCGCTGATCGCCGCCGACCTGGTCGACGAGCTCTGCCTGACCGTCTCGCCCCGGCTCGTCGGCGGCGGCGCCGGCCGCATCGCGGCCGGGCCCGGCACCCCGCCGCGGGAGATGTCGCTGCGCCGCGTCCTGGCCGATAAGGACATGCTTTTCCTCCGGTACGCCCGCAGCCGCTAGAAGTTGTGGACAAACCTGTGGATGACCCCTAGAAGTTGTGGACAACGCATGCCAACCGACGCGCCGTCCGTCGGATGTCATACGTCTGGTGCAACATGATCGGCGTGTCTGACGAACCAGCCGAAGTCAACGAACCGGTCGGGCGTGTCCTCGGCACCGCCGATGCCACCCCGCTGCAGTTCTGGACGGCGGTCACGCCGGGCAGCTACCTGCAGCTAGACGACGTGGTGGTGACCCGCCGCGAGCTGCCCGACCGCGAGCCCGTCACGATCGCGGGCGTCGTCACGCAGGTGCGCGCCCGCCACGAGGGCGCGCAGTTCGACTCCGACGTCTTCGCCATCGCCGACGGCACCCTGCCCGCCCTCGTGCAGGAGGCCGCCGAGATCACCACCACCCGTGTCGACCCGGAGCTCTATGTGCCGCCGGCGCCGGGCGCGGTGGTGCACCGGGCATCCGGCAGCGCCCGCGACGCGGCCCTGCACTTCGACCGGATGGAGCGCCGGGTCCCGATGGGCACCGGCCGCGACGGCGTGCCGGTCTTCCTCAACGCCGACTTCCTCGACGGCACCCGCGGCGCGCACGTCTCGATCTCCGGCATCTCCGGCGTCGCGACCAAGACCAGCTTCGCCACCTTCCTGCTCTACTCGGTCTTCCGCTCGGGGCAGCTGGGCGGCGACGCGGTCAACGCCCGCGCGCTGATCTTCAACGTCAAGGGCGAGGACCTGCTCTTCCTCGACCACCCCAACACCCGGCTCGACGCCGCGACCACGGCGGCCTACGCCAAGCTGGGCCTGCCGGCGACCCCGTTCCCGGACGTCCGGGTCTACGCGCCGCCGCGCGCCGGCGACTCCTCCGGCGCGCCCGACGTGCAGAGCCGGCTCACCGGGGTGGACAGCTTCTACTGGACCCTCGAGGAGTTCTGCGCCAAGCGCCTACTGCCCTACGTCTTCGCCGACGCCGACGACGAGCGCCAGCAGTACACGATGGTCGTGCACTCGGTGACCGCGCACCTGGCCCGGCACGCGCTGCCCGCCGAGGGCGGCATCAGCATCGACGGCCGGCGCCTGTCGTCGTACGGCGACCTGGTCGACCACGTCGTCGACCAGCTCACCGACGACGAGACCCGCTCGATGTGGGCCGGCAGCGCGATCAACATGGGCACCGTCAACGCGTTCGCCCGGCGGCTGATCGGCAGCAAGCGGGACCTGGCCCGGCTCATCCGCGGCGACCTGGCGAGCCGGCGCCCGCACCAGATCAAGACCGCCGAGAGCGCACAGGTCACGGTCGTCGACCTGCACAACCTGCCGGACCGCGCGCAGCGCTTCGTGGTCGGCGTGACGCTCAAGACGGAGTTCGACGACAAGGAGAAGTCGGGCACCGGCCGGCCCCTGCTCTTCGTGGTCCTCGACGAGCTGAACAAGTACGCGCCCCGCGAGGGCTCGTCGCCGATCAAGGAGGTGCTGCTCGACATCGCCGAGCGCGGCCGCTCGCTCGGCGTGATCCTGATCGGCGCACAGCAGACGGCGAGCGAGGTCGAGCGCCGCATCGTGACGAACTCCGCGATCCGGGTGGTCGGCCGCCTGGACCCGGCGGAGGCGTCCCGCCCGGAGTACGGCTTCCTGCCGCCGGCCATGCGCCAGCGCGCGCTGCTGGCCCGGCCGGGCACGATGTTCGTCAACCAGCCGGACATCCCGGTGCCGCTCTGCGTCGAGTTCCCCTTCCCGGCCTGGGCCACCCGCAAGTCCGAGTCGGGGCCCCCGCCGGCGGACGCGATGCGCTCGGTGGTGCAGGGCGTCGACCCGTTCGTGGTGGTCGGCGGCCGGGCCGGGTCAGCCGACGACGACATCCCGTTCTGAGCCCTGTTTCCGGCCCGGTCATCCAATTCGAAACAGGCGTTAGGGTTCTGCGATGCGCATCCTGCACACGTCCGACTGGCATGTCGGCAAGGTTCTCAAGGGCCGGAGCCGGCACGAGGAACACATCCGGGTGCTCGCCCAGGTCGTGGAGATCGCCCGTGCCGAGCGGCCCGACCTGGTCATCATCGCCGGCGACCTCTACGACACCGCGGCACCGTCGCCCGACTCCGTGCGGGTCGTCACCCGGGCGCTGTCGGCGCTGCGGCAGACCGGGGCCGAGATCGTCGCGATCGGCGGCAACCACGACAACGGCCAGGCCCTGGACGCGCTGCGGCCCTGGGCCGACGCGGCCGGCATCACGCTGCGCGGCTCGGTGCGGGACAAGCCCGAAGACCTGATCATCACGGGCACGACCGCCGGCGGCGAGCGCTGGCGGCTGGCCGCCCTGCCGTTCCTCTCGCAGCGGTTCGCGATCCGCGCCGTCGAGATGTACGAGCTGACCGCGGCCGAGGCGAGCCAGACCTACGCCGACCACATCGCCCGGCTGATCGCCCGGCTCGCCGAGGACTTCGGCGAGCCCGGGGTGGTCAACCTGCTGACCGCGCACCTGACCGTCGTCGGCGCCAGCGCGGGCGGCGGCGAGCGCGAGGCGCACACGGTGATGGGCTACGCGGTGCCGGCCACGGTCTTCCCGCCGGGCGCGCACTACGTCGCGCTCGGCCACCTGCACCGCTCCCAGCAGGTCATCGGCCCCTGCCCGGTGCGCTACAGCGGCAGCCCGCTCGCCGTCGACTTCGGCGAGGAGGAGAACGTCAGCTCCGTGGCGATCGTCGAGGTCGCGGCGGACAAGGCGGCCAAGGTCCGCGACGTGCCGGTGACCGTGGCGAAGACGCTGCGCACGGTGCGCGGCTCGCTGGACCAGCTCGCGACGGTGAACCTGCCGGATGCCTGGCTGCGGGTGTTCGTCCGGGAGACGCCCCGGGTCGGCCTGCGCGAGGACGTGCAGGAGCTGCTGCCGCACGCGCTCGAGGTGCGCATCGACCCCGACATGGTGCCCGACCGGGCCGGCGAGCGGATGGCGCAGCGCGCCGGCCGCTCGCCGCGCCAGCTCTTCGGCGACTACCTGGACAGCCGCGGCAACGCCGAGGACGGCGTCCGCGAACTCTTCGACGAGCTCTACGACGAGGTGAGCAGCGCGTGAGGCCCCTGCGGCTTGATCTGGCCGGGTTCACGGTGTTCCGGGACGAGACCACGATCGATTTCACCGACGCGGACTACTTCGCGCTGGTCGGGCCGACCGGCTCGGGCAAGTCCACCGTGCTCGACGGCATCTGTTTCGCCCTGTACGGCACGGTGCCGCGCTGGGGCGGCACCCGGGGCATCGTGAACGCGCTCGCCCCCTCGGCCAACGAGGCCCGGGTGCGGCTCGTCTTCGAGTCCGCGGGCTCGCGCTACGTGGCCACCCGGGTGGTACGCCGCGACGGGCGGGGCAACGTCAAGACCGCCGGCGCGGGGCTGCAGCTCATGCCGCCCGGCTTCGACGTCACCCGGCTCGACACCGGGATGAGCCTCGAGGACCTCGGCGACGTGCTCGCCGGCACGCCGGCCGAGATGGACGCCGCGATCGTCGAGGCGGTCGGGCTGCCCTACGAGCAGTTCACCAGCTGCGTGGTGCTGCCGCAGGGCCAGTTCGCCGACTTCCTGCACGCCAAGCCGGCCACCCGCCAGCAGATCCTGGTCAACCTGCTCGGCCTGCACGTCTACGAGGAGGTGCAGGCCAAGGCGTCGGCGCGGGCCGGCAAGGCCGAGGCCGGACTGGCCGCCGTCGACCAGATGCTCGCCGGGCTCGCCGACGCCGACGACGAGGCGGTCGCGGCCGCCGAGGCGCGCCTGGCCGCGATGCGCGAGCTCACGCTGGCCGTCGAGCGCGCCGTGCCGCTGCTGAACGCGGTCCGCGACACCGAGGCCGGGCTCGCCGCCACCCGCGACGCGATCGCCGGCGAGCTGGCCGCGCTCACCCGGGTGAAGGTGCCGGCCGGCAGCACCAAGGTCGCCGAGGCCGCGGCCGCCGCCCGGGCCCGCGCCGCCGAGACCGCCGACGCCGTGCACGCCGCCGAGGAGCGCGAGGAGAAGGTGCGCGGCGAGCTGGCGGCCGCCGGCGACGCGGGCTCGCTCGGCCTGCTGCTGGACCGCCACGTCGAGCTCGACCGGCTGATCGGGCAGGCCGAGTGGTTCGCGGGCGAGGCGTCGGTCGCCGAGGTCGAGTACAAGGACGCGGTCGCCGCCGCCGACCTGGCGCGCGCCGCGCACAACGGCGCCGAGCAGCTGCTGGAGCAGGCGCGGCTGGACTACGCCGAGGCGCAGACGCTGGACCGGGCCGCGGCGCTGCGCGCGGTGCTCGCGCCGGGGGACGACTGCCCGGTCTGCGCCCAGCCGGTCGCCGAGGTGCCGCCGACGCCCGAGGGCTCGGCCGTGCAGACGGCGGAGCGGACCGGCAAGGCGGCCCGGGCGGCCGCGGACGTCGCCTCCACGGCGTTCCGGCAGCGCGACGCCGTGGCGCGGGAGCTCGAGCGCGGCGTGGACCGCAAGCGGGCCCAGCTCGAGCAGCACCGGTCCCGGCTGAACGAGGTGCGCGCCGCCCTGGCCGACTCGCCGGGCGTAGAGGCGCTGCGGCGCCGGCTCGCGGAGCTGACCGGGCTGCAGCGCAAGCTGGACGAGGCCGGCGCGGCCGTCCGCTCGGCCCGGGAGGCCCAGCGGCACGCGCATTCGGCGGTCACCGCGGCCGAGGAGCAGCAGCGGGCCGCCTGGCGCACGTTCGACGCGATGCGCGACGGGGTGGCCCGGTTCGCGCCGCCGCCGGCCGACCGGGAGGACCTCGCCGCGGCCTGGTCGGCGCTGGCCGGCTGGGCCCGGGACTCGGCGCGGCAGCGCGAGCAGGCCCGCGCCGAGGCCGTCGCCGCCGTCGAGGCGGCACACGCCGAGACCCAGCGTGCCCGGGCCGCCGTCGCGGAGCTCTTCACCGGCGCCGGGCTCGGCGCGCCGCCCGGCGGCGCCGACGCGGACCTGATCCGGGCCGCCGCGGTCGCCGCCGAGCGGGCCGGCGCGGCCTGGCAGCGGCTGGTCGAGCGGCGCGAGCAGGCCCGCGAGTTCGTCGAGCAGCGGGCCGCGCTGCTGCGGGAGGGCCGGGTCGCCAAGGCCCTCGCCGGGCACCTGCGGGCCAACAACTTCGAGCGCTGGCTGCTCGAGGAGGCGCTCGATCTGCTGGTCGACGGCGCGTCGCGGATCCTGCGCGAGCTGACCGGAGGACAGTACGACCTGATGCACGACAAGGGTGAGTTCTTCGTCGTCGACCACCACGACGCGGGTCTGCGCCGCGGCGTGCGGACGCTGTCCGGCGGCGAGACGTTCCAGACCTCGCTGGCGCTGGCGCTCGCCCTCTCCGAGCAGCTCGCCGGGATGTCGACCACGGCGGCGAGCCTGGAGTCGATCGTGCTGGACGAGGGGTTCGGCACCCTCGACGCGGCGACGCTGGACGTGGTGGCGGCGACCCTGGAGAACCTCGCGGCCCGCGGCGACCGGATGGTCGGCGTGGTGACGCACGTCAACGCGCTGGCGGACCGGGTGCCGGTCCGCTTCGAGGTGCACAAGGACGCCCGGACGGCCTACGTGGAGAGGGTTGGTCTGTGACCCGGATGTTCGTCGACGCCTGGGACCCGTCCTACGGTGCGTCGTTCGAGGGCGGCGAGTCGTCCGACGGCCCGGCCTCGCCGAGCAGCGCGCAGGTGGACACCGACGTCGAGGTGCCGGCCGCGAAATGGGCGCCGATCGATGTCGCGCCCGGGGTCCGGTGCCCGGACGTAGTGTTCCTGGTGGACGGGGTGCGGCGCAACGACGCCGGACTCTGGACGGCCGAGGACGACGGCCTGTCGTACGCCGGGCTCGCCGCCTCCTACGCCGCCGGGGTGGTGCGGTGTGACCTCGGCAACGGGGTGGCGGAGCTGGTCGGCGCCCGGGTGGCCCGCGGGCTGTTCACCGCCTCGCCCAGCGCCTCGGACCTGCGCGCCGGATCGGTGCTGTACGAGGTGCACCGGGTCAGCGGTACCGGCGAGGCGAGCAAGCTGCCCGCGGCCGTGCAGGCGCCGCTGACGGCCCTGGAGATCGATATTTCCGGCGCGGCCCGGGACGGCGGCTCCGACGGTGCCGACCTGCTGGTGGTCGACGGGCCGTTGCGGAACCGTCGCCAGCTGCCGCGGACCATCGGATACGTGAAGACCCAGCAGAAGCAGTACCTGCCGGCCGCGCTGACGCCCGTGGTGACGTCGCTGCGGCCCGGGCAGCGGACCCCGGTCTTCCAGCTGGGCACCGTCTGGGGCGGCTGGTCCTGGTACCTGCGGCTGCCCGGTGCGTCCGGCGCGCCCTGGTCCGGGATCGTCCGGGTGGAGTGCTCGCCGGACCTGCCCGCCGAGGCCGCCGTGGAGCTGGCCGAGATTTCATCGGCCGTTCTGCCCCGCTTTGCCTCTTCTGCCTACAAGGATCCGCGGGCACCCCAGAATCTGGTACCGATCGCGGGTCTTGAGCGGCGGCTGCGTGGCCTGCTGGGCGACGCGCGGGTGCTGCACCGGGCGCTGACCCTGGCCACCGCGCGCTCCCGGCTTTCGTGACTTTCTGTAACCACTGAGGCACCGGTTGCTGGTGTTGCATCCGCTTTGCGGGTGGAGTGTGCACCGCACGTCTGTCGACGGCCGGTGGTTGCTGAGTATTATTCGCCTGCCCCCGAGTACAAATCGGTGTCTATGAATGAAAGCCGTGGCCCCCCGCGGCTTGGACCCGGAGGAACCTCTTGCAACTGCTCCGCCCTGCCGGCCGGCCCCTGGGGCTCCCGGAAATTTTCCCGTTCGCTTTGATCCCGGCCGGGGTTCGTGGCCGTATGACAGGCGACGGGGAAAGCACCGGCTGGAGGATTCGATGCATGCGTTGGTCATGGAGCGGCCCACGGCGGACAGGGTGTGCGCGATGACGCAGCAGCGGTCCGGCGGTGGTTGGCAGGCTCTCGACGGAGGCCGTGGTGCGGATAATGATGATGCCGTGATTCCACGACAGGCCCGGCATGGCGCTACCTCGGAGGCGGCGAGCCACGAAGACACGCTCGTCCGGATGCTCTACGAGGAGCATGCGGGCCCGTTGCTGATGTTCGTGCTCCGGCTCACCGGCGGCGACCGCCAGCGGGCCGAGGACATCGTCCAGGAGACGCTGCTGCGGGCCTGGCGCAACGCGCACCGGCTCGGCGCCCAGGGCCAGCAGTCGCTGCGCCCCTGGCTGGTCACCGTCGCCCGGCGGATCGCCATCGACGATCACCGCAGCGTCAGCGCGCGGCCGCCGGAGACCTACGACCGGGAGCTGGAGAGCTTCCCGAGTACGGCCGACGACACCGACCGGGTGTTGCAGCTCATGACGGTCACCGATGCGCTGCGTACGCTCAGCCAGTCGCACCGTGAGATCCTGGTGGAGACGTACTTCCGCGGCAAGACCGTCCCGGAGGCGGCCGAGGTTCTCGGTCTGCCACTGGGCACAGCCAAGTCTCGCGTGTATTACGCCCTGCGGGCCCTGCGTACGGCTCTGCAGCAGCGGGGGGTGACGGAATGACACAGGAACAACACTTCGACGTCGCGGCGTACGCCCTCGGCGTGCTCGACGATCGGGACGCCGCACGCTTCGAGGACCACCTGATCGACTGCGCGACCTGCGCGATCGAGCTCGAGTCGATGCTGCCGGTCGTGGACATCCTCTCGGACGTCGACGCCGACGCGCTGGTCGCCACCGAGCAGTCCCGCCGCGACGGCCTCATGCTCAAGAAGATGATCGTCGAGGTCAAGCAGGACCGGCGGCGGGCGAACAGCCGGCGGCTCTACTCCCTGGCCGCCGCGGTCGTGGTCTTCGCCATGCTGTCGATCGGCGCCCTGTTCGCCGGCGGCCAGTGGCTGGCGCCGGACCAGAGCTCCCCGCCGACCCAGGCGCAGCGCTCCAGCACGCAGCTGGACCCGTTGCCGTTCGCCGAGGGCGGCGTCGGCATCGGTGGCACCGAGCTGCCCGGCGAGCGGCTCGGCGGCACCGACGCCCGGTCCGCCGTCCGCGCCGACGTGGGGCTGGAGCCCAAGGACTGGGGCACTCAGGTCTCCTTCGCCGTCTCCAACATCAAGGGCCCGCTGACCTGCCGGCTGGTGGCGGTCCGCACCGACGGCTCGTCCGAGGTCCTGTCGACGTGGCAGGTCGGCGACAAGGGCTGGGGCACGGCCGCACAGCCGGCGCCGCTGCTGCTCCAGGCCGCCACGGCGCTGCCCCGCGACGAGATCGCCCACCTGCAGATCCAGTCGATCGACGACAAGGGCGCGACCGAGACCCTGGTCCGCGTTCCCTGATCCCGGTCGCAGAGCACGATCGAAGCCCGGCAGCGAGTGCGCTGCCGGGCTTCGGCGTCTATTAGCCCGGCGCTTATCGGCGCATTATCACCCCGCGTGAATGGCATCGCCACGCTGTGCAATAAGCGTGTCGCCGGGCCGCTCAATTACGTACCGCGGGGTCGTTCGGTTCAATCAAAAATCTGGGAATTTCATGGGCCGATACTTCAACCGCGGGCGGCCCGGACGCGTACTACTGCCCGAACGCTGAGATGGACAATCCAGTTGGAGGGCACACCGTGGTTCCGGAGAAGCGAAAGTTGATGGTCGTCGGCGCCGCTATCGCGGCGGCGTTCGCCGTGACCGGTTGCGCCCCGGCGGGAGTGGACACCGCGAGCGACTACGGCGCCCAGCCGGCCGCCAACGCCGTCGACGTTGCCGCGAGCCCCTCGCCCGGCGCCGAGGTCGAGGGCGACGCGGCCGCCGCGGGCGACGCCGACGCCCCCGAGTTGAGCGACGACGAGACCACCGGTGAGCTCAACGCCACCAAGGTCAAGCGGATGGGCGAGACGGTGCAGAACGAGGACGGCTTCGTCCTCTACCGCTTCGACGACGACAAGGTCAAGCCCGAGGTCGTCTCCAACTGCAACGACGACTGCGCCAAGGTCTGGCCGCCCGCGATGGTCAACAAGGGCGAGAAGCCGAAGCTGAAGGGCGTGGCCGCCGACGCCGTCGGCACCGTGACCCGCGAGGACGGCACGCTGCAGCTGACGATCGACGACTGGCCGGTCTACACCTACATCGGTGACAAGAAGCCGGGTCAGTGGAAGGGCCAGAACGTCGGGCAGAAGTGGTTCGTCATCACCCCCGCCGGCAAGAAGAACCTGACCTGTCTCCCGGCGCCGTCGAAGGCCGTCGCTCCCCCCGCGGAGGGCGACGAGGCCGACTCGAGCGGCGACGCGGGCAGCGACAGCGCCGGTTCCGACTACAGCTACTGAGATACGCCTCGCGGTGCGGCCGGTCGACGCCAATCCGGGCGGTGACCGGCCACATACGCGAGGGAATTCGGTCCATAAGTTCTCGTTAAGTCGGGCCTAAGTGTTCCGCATTCCAATTGCTTTACGGGAAGTTCCTCTCCTAGCTTCTTCCCGAACCCATCGTCGGAGGTGTGAAAGATGATTGCCGCCTGCTCCTCACGCCGGCTTCAGCGCTGGCTGGTGGGCACCCTGGCGATGGTCCTGGCGTTCCTGCTGGCTCCGGCCGGCATGGCCCGCGCCGACGTCCCCGTCCCGGTGCCGCCGAACACCGGACTGACCACGAAGGGCACCGGGGTGGTCAGCGCCGCCGACCGTGACTTCGTGATCAAGGTCCGGCTCGCCGGGCTCTGGGAGATCCCGGCCGGCAACATGGCGGCCGAGCGGTCGGAGGACCCCCGGGTCGCGGAGGTCGGCCGGTCGATCGCGGCGCAGCACGTCACGCTCGACAAGCTCGACCTCGCCGTTGCCAAGCAGCTGGGCATCGCGCTGCCGAACGAGCCGAACCGGGATCAGGAGGGCTGGCTCAACGAGATGCGCAACGCGCCGACGCCGCAGCAGCTCGACCAGATCTTCATCGACCGGCTCCGCGCGGCGCACGGCAAGATCTTCCCGGCCATCGCGACGATCCGGGCCAGCACCCGCAACGACTCGGTCCGCAAGCTTGCCCAGCAGACCAACCAGTTCGTCATGACCCACATGACGCTGCTGGAGAGCAGCGGCATCGTCGACTACGGCTCGCTGCCGACGGCCCCGGCTCCGGCCGCGGCGCCGGGCGGTGGCCCGGTGCCGGTCGACAACCAGATGCTCGCCGCCGCGGAGGCCAACGGCATCCCGGGCGTGAGCACCTCAGTGATCCTCCTCGTTCTCGCCGGTGCGCTCGTCGCCGGTGTGGTCACCACCATGCGCATCTTCCGGACGCGATAGCCCGCGGACGGTCTCGACCTGGCCAGCCGACCAGGCCGTACGGCATCACCCCCAGGCGGCTGCTCCACCGCCCGCCAAGTGTGCGACAGAGAAAGGTGTCACCATGCGAAGGTCGCAGTACCGGCGCGAATCCAAGTATTCCAAGTGGTTCACCGGTCGGCGCCGGATCATCGCCGCGGTAGCCACCCTGGTTGCCTTCGGCGGCATCGTCACCGTCACGCAGGTATCGGACGCGAGCACCAAGCGTTCCACCCAGCGTGCTCTGGCCGCCTGCAACAACCTCCAGGCGCCGAACTCCACCAGGCTCTCCACGAAGACCCGGAAGGGCACCTACACCACCAACAATGGACGGGTGACCCAGCACGCCGACGACGGCGCCGGCGATGTGGCGACCACCGCTCAGATGCGGTCCCGCTGCCGGCAGTGGGTCATGCAGAACGCCGGCAACAACAACGGCGGTGCCAACAACGGTGGCGGGGCGACCGCCGCGCCGTCGAGCAGCGCCAGCACCGCGGCCGGCAACGGTGGCAACAACGGTGGCGCTAACAACGGTGGCAACAACGGTGGTGCCAACAACGGTGGCAACAACGGTGGTGCCAACAACGGTGGCAACAACGGTGGGGCCAACAACGGCGGCAACAACGGCGGCGGCGCCGCGACCCCGCCCCCCGGCGCGGGTCTCGGCATCCTGGCCAACAGCTGCGAAGGCAGCCAGCTGACGCCGCACGACGGCTTCCAGAACGGCAACCGCTGCGTCTCCACCGAGTTCGGTGAGGTCGGCTCGCAGGAGAACAACCCGTCGCTGCTGATCGTCGAGGCGCCCACGCAGGTCGAGCCGAACACGCCGTTCACCCTGCGGGTCAGCACCCGCAACCTGATCCGGGACCGCTTCCTCGCGGCCGGCCAGGGCGGCTACTACGTGGAGAGCTCGGTGCTGCAGGGCGGTCTCGTCCGCGGTCACTTCCACACCGCCTGCCGCCTGCTGGCGAGCACCACCGAGGCACCCGACCCGGCTCCGGTCCCCGCGTTCTTCGTGGCGACCGAGGACCAGCGGGGTAGCGCCGCCCCGGACGTGGTCACCATCCAGGTCGCCGGGATTCCGGCCGAGGGCACCGCACAGTGCGCCTCGTGGGCCGGTGACGGCTCGCACCGCATCCCGATGATGCAGCGCGCCAACCAGACGCCCGCGTTCGACGCGGTCCGCATCCAGGTCGGTGGCGGCGGCAACAACGACGACGACCAGGACCAGGGCCAGGGCCAGCAGGACCAGGGTGGCCAGAACAACAACAACGGCAACAACAACAACGGCAACAACCAGAACAACAACAACTGAGTACGGAGCCCCTGCCGCAACCGGGTCCGAACCCCCGTGGGGCCGCGTCGCCGAGGTGACGCCGCCCCGCGCGGGACCCCCCGTCGGAACCGGCCGCCGTCCACCCCCCTGAGGACGGCAAGCAGCGGCAGGCGGCTCGAGTAAGGAATCGGCTGACGAAAGGAGGCGCGGTACCACTCTCGAGCCGAGCTACGCAGCTCCGCCACCGGGTGACGCGGACCGACTCGGGTGTCCGCCAAACCCCACCGATGGCCCTGACCGGGAGCGCGGTCAGGGCCATCGGCATGTCTGAGCCCACCCGCGGCGCACCCGGCGCAGGTTGGTGCCGGGGCCGGAAAGTGGCAGAGTGGCCGGGTGACCAGGACCCGCCGGCTCAGCCCGCCGGACGGCTACCACTTTCACCGCACCCTGCGCACCCTGCTCGCGGTCCGCCAGGACCCGTGCGGCACGCTCTCGGACGGCGACTTCTGGCTCGCCGCGCGTACCCCCGACGGTCCCGGGTCCCTGCACCTCGCCCGCGCGGGCGCGGAGCTCACCGCGACCGGGCACGGGCCCGGCGCGGCCTGGCTGGTCGAGCGCGCGGACGCGATCGCCGGCCTGCGCGACGACCTCACCGGCTTCCCCGCCCTCGCCGCGTCGCACCAGCTGGTCGCCCGCCTGGCCCGGACCTTCTCGGGGGTACGCCTGCCCGCGACCGGCCAGATCTTCCACCGGCTGATCCGGGCGATCCTGGAACAGAAGGTGACCGGGGTCGAGGCGCACCGGGCGTACCGGGCGTTGATCAAACACTTCGGCGAGCCGGCGCCGGGCCCGGCCGGGCTGCTGCTGCCGCCGGACCCGCAGGCCGTCGCGGCGACGCCGTACTGGGCCTTTCACCCGTTCGGCGTCGAGCAGCGGCGCACCCAGGCGCTCCAGCGCGCCGCCCTGGTCGCGGACCGGCTGGAACGGTGCGCCGACAGCGCCGAGGCGACCCGGCGGCTGACCGCGATACCCGGCATCGGCGCGTGGACCGCCGCCGAGGTGGTCCGCACCGCGTACGGCGACCCGGACGCGGTCAGCGTCGGCGACTTCCACATCCCGAACACGGTGGCCTGGAGCCTGGCCGGCGAGGCGCGCGGCACCGACGAGCGGATGCTCGAGCTGCTGGAGCCGTTCCGGGGGCACCGGGGCCGGGTGTGCGAGCTGCTCGCCGCGGGCGGGATCGGCGCGCCCCGGTTCGGCCCGCGGATGCCGGTCCGCTCCTTCGCGAGGTTCTAGGTTTCGCACTGCGTTCGGTCGTTGCACACTTGGGCGTGGCCTTCACGTTGACGATCGACTGCGGTGGCGGCGGCATCAAGGGCTCGGTGCTCGACGACGCGGGCACGATGCGGGCGCAGCCGCTGCGCGTGCCGACGCCGTACCCGTTGCCGCCCGACCTCTTCGTCAAGACCCTGCTGGAGCTCGGCGCGCGGCTGCCGAGCGCGGACCGGGTCACCGTCGGCATGCCGGGCATGCTGCGGCACGGCGTGGTGGTCGCCACGCCGCACTACGTGACCCGCAGCGGGCCCCGGACCAAGGTCGACCCCGAGCTGGTGCACGCCTGGCACGGCTTCGACGCGCGTACCGCCCTCGCCGGGGCGTTCGGGCTGCCGACGCTGGTGCTCAACGACGCCGAGGTGCACGGCGCCGGCGTTGTCGCGGGCACCGGCTGCGAGCTGGTCCTGACCCTGGGCACCGGGCTGGGCTGTGCGCTGTTCGACGGCGGCAAGCTCGCACCGCACCTGGAGATGTCGCAGGCGCCGGTGCGCTGGGGGATGAGCTACGACACCTACATCGGCGAGCCCGAGCGGCGTCGGCTCGGCGACGCGCTCTGGTCCCGCCGGGTCCGCAACGTGGTCGACGGGCTGCGCCCGGTCTTCCTCTGGGACCGCATCTACCTGGGCGGGGGCAACTCCCGCCTGATCACCCCGACCCAGCTGGCCCGGATGGGCGACGACGTGGTGGTGGTGCCCAACACGGCGGGCATCGTCGGCGGGGTACGCGCCTGGACCCTGCGGGCCGACGACTCTCGATAGATTCGTGGGCATGCTGCCCGGTCCCCGTGCGTTGCTCCTCGACTTCGGCGGCGTGCTCGCCGACTCGCCCCGCCGGCATCCGGCCCCACCCGGGCTGGTCCGGCGCCTCGGCGACCTGACCGGCGGTGCGCCGGCGCCCGACGAGATCGAACGGTCGCTGGTCGCGGGCGCCACCGCGTACGCGGCGTGGCGCGACGAGGACCACCCGGAGGAGCTGACCCACGCCGAGGCCTGGGGGCGGTTCCTCACGGCGGGCTGGCCCGCTGCGGCCCGGGAGGCAGTACGCCGGCGGGCGACGCCGCTGAGTTACGAGTGGGCCCGGTCGCCGGAGTGGGCGCTGCGCCCCGGCATTCCGGAGGCGCTGGGCGCGGCCCGCGCGGCGGGGCTGCCGATGGCGGTCGTCAGCAACACGCTGTGCGGCGCGGCGCACCGGGACTTCCTGGCCGGCGCCGGGGTCGGCGGGCTGTTCGCGGCGCAGGTCTACAGCGACGAGGCGGGCGTGCGCAAGCCGAACCCGGAGATGATCCGGCGGGCCGCCCACGAGCTGCGGGTGCCGGCCGAGCAGTGCTGGTTCGTCGGCGACAGCCGGCGGCGCGACATCGCCTGCGCCCGGCGCGCCGGCGTGACCGCGGCGATCCTGATGCGCTCGCCGCGCACCGACCGGGAGGGCGCGGCGGGCCGGCCGGAGCCGGACGCCGTGGTCGAGGACGGCTTCGGTCTGCGCGACCTGCTCGGCGCCGCGGCCGCGCCGAGCTGAGCAGGCCGGGCGCCGGCCTTCTCCGCGCCGCGGCCGCGCCGAGGTGAGCAGGCCGGGCGCCGGCCTCCTCCGGGCCGCGGCCGCGCCGAGGTGAGCAGGCCGGGCGCCGGCCTCCTCCGCGCCGCGGCCGCGCCGAGGTGAGCAGGCCGGGCGCCGGCCTCCTGCGCGCCGCGACCCCGGGCGGTTGATCAGTCGGGCCGGGTGTCGGGCGCGACGGTGAAGCGGACCTTGCTGCCCGGGCGGGCCTGCGCGGCCCGGTCGGCCGCCGCCGGGGTCAGGACCGCGATCACCGGATAGCCGCCGGTGACCGGATGATCGGCCTGGAAGATGATCGGCTGCCCGTCGGGCGGCACCTGGATCGCGCCGCGGACCACGCCCTCGCTGGGCAGCTCCTCGGTGCGGGACCGGGACAGTGCGGGCCCGGTGAGACGCAGCCCGACCGAGTCGGCGGCGGGGGAGACGGTGAACTCCGCGCCGAGCAGGGTCTCGACGGCCTGCGCGGTGAACCAGTCCGCGCGCGGCCCGAGATCGACCTCCCACGGCTCGGCGTCGGCGCCGGCCGGCGGGGTCGCGAGGCGCGCGGCCACGGCGCCGGTCCCGAGGCCGCCCGGCGGCGCCGCGCCGACCGGCGGCGCCGCGCCGACCGGCAGCACGTCGCCGGCGGCCGGCCGGGGCGGGCCGATGCCCGTCAGCCGGTCCGTCGAGCGCGAGCCGAGGACCGGCGGGACGGCGAAGCCGCCGCGGACCGCGAGGTAGCTGCGCAGGCCCCGGCGCGGCATCGTCACGGTGACCTCGGCGCCGGCCGGCACCTCGACGACCTCCTCGACCCCCGCGCGGTCGCCGCCGACCGAGAGGACCGCGTCGGTGCCGGTCAGCACGGCGGTGCCCGGGTGGTCGAAGCGGACCCGCAGGCCGCCGAGGGTGCACTCCAGCACGGCCGCGTCCGGCGGGTTCCCGACCAGGGCGTTCGCGCGGGCGAAGGCCGTCCGGTCGACGGCACCCGACGGCGCGACGCCCTGCCCGGCGTGGCCGGCCCGCCCGCGGTCCTTCAGCACGGTCAACGGGCCGGTCCGCACTATGGTCACCGTCATCCCGGCACCGCCCGGAAGGTCACCCTGACGCCGGGCGCGAGCAGGGCCGGCTCCGGCCGGTCGAGGTCCCACATGCGCTCGGTGGTGCTGCCGATCAGCTGCCAGCCGCCGGGGCTGTCGTTCGGGTAGACCCCGGAGAACCGGCCGGCCAGCCCGACCGAGCCCGCCGGGATCCGGGTACGCGGCGAGTCACGCCGCGGCACGTCGAGGCGGGGATCGCCGCCGGTCAGGTAGCCGAAGCCCGGCGCGAAGCCGGCGAACGCCACCGTCCACGCCGACCCGGTGTGCAGGGCGACCACCGCCTCCCGGGTCAGCCCGGTGTGCGCGGCGACGTCGTCCAGGTCGGGGCCGTCGTACCGCACCGGGATCTCGACCGCGCCGGCGCCGGCCGGGTCCGGGCCGCCGACGGGCAGCCCGGCGGTCGCCCGCTCGATCGCCGCCGGTGACGTGGCCGCCGGGTCGAGGTGGATCAGCACCGTCCGGGCCGCGGGTACCAGGTCGACCACGCCGGGCAGGGCGGCCGCGCGCAGGGCCGCGTACAGCGAGAGGGCGGCGGGCAGGTCGTCGACCTCGACCAGCACGGCCTCGCGGCCGCAGCGGAGGAATCTCATGGCACCGTGGTCGCGAACGCGGCGATCGGCACGCCGGCGCCGGCCAGGGCGTCGTGCACCGCGCGGGCCATCTCGACCGCACCCGGCGAGTCGCCGTGCACGCAGATCGAGTCGGCCTCGATCTTGATCACGCTGCCGTCGACCGCGACCAGCGTGTGGTCGTTCGCCAGCCGGAGCATCCGCTCGGCGACCTCGGCGGGGTCGTGCAGCAGCGCGCCCGGCTCGCGGCGCGGCACCAGCGTGCCGTCCGGGCGGTAGCCGCGGTCCGCGAAGGCCTCGCGGACCACCCGCAGGCCGGCCTCGTGCGCGAGGTGCAGGAAGACCGAGCCCGGCAGGCCGAGCACCGGCAGGTCCGGGTCGTAGCGGCGGACGGCGTCGACCACCGCCGCCGCCTGCCCCTCGTGGTGCACGATCGCGTTGTACAGCGCGCCGTGCGGCTTGACGTAGAGCACCCGGTCGCCGGCCGCCCGGGCCAGCCCGTCCAGCGCGCCGAGCTGGTAGATCACGTCCGCGACCAGGTCGGCGGTCTCGTAGTCGATGAAGCGCCGGCCGAAGCCGGCCAGGTCCCGGTAGCCGACCTGCGCGCCGATGACGACGCCCTTGGCGACCGCCCGTTCGCACACCTCGAGCAGGGTCCGCGGGTCGCCAGCGTGGAACCCGCAGGCGATGTTTGCGCTGCTCACCACGTCGGTCATGGCGTCGTCGTCGCCGAGCCGCCAGGCGCCGAAGCCCTCGCCGAGATCGCTGTTGAGGTCCATGGCGCTCCTGCATCCAGACGGTACGGGCGAACGGCAACACCGACGTTACCGGTGGTCGATGACCACCTGCCAGACGCTCGTCCGGCGTACCGGCACGCTCTCCAGCGCCTCGATCACCGGCACGTCGTAGGAGCTGCGCAGGACCATCCCCTCGATCGGCAGGTATGCCCGCCCCGGGTCGCCGACCAGCACCAGCGCGCCCCGGCCCGCGGCCCGCCGCAGGAACGGCAGCACCCGGCCGGCCATCTCGCGGCTGTAGAAGACGTCGCCGGCCAGGATCACGTCGGCCTCGGCGTACCCGGCCTCGAGAAGGTCTCCCTCGACGGTCCGGACCTGGACGCCGTTGGCGTGGGCGTTGGCCTCGGCGGCCGCGAGCGAGAGCGGGTCGATGTCGTTCGCGGTCACCGGCCGCGCCCCGGCGCGGGCGGCGGCGACCGCGACCAGGCCCGAACCGGTCGCCAGGTCCAGCACGGACCGGCCGGCGACCAGGTCCGGGTCGTCGAGCAGGTGCCGGGCCAGCGCCTGGCCGCCGGCCCACGCGAACGCCCAGAACGGCGGAGGCTGCTCGGCGCCCGCCGCCTCCGTCCGCTCCCAGAGCTCGATCGGCTCCTCGGCCTGGTGCAGGACGAGTTCGGGCAGGAAGGGCACGGGCGAGAGGCGCGTGTTGGCGCGCACGAAGTCGGTGGACACACACCGATTCTGCTCAGTTGACCGTGCCGGGGACCGATCAGGGGGCAGCGTCGGAGGATTTTTCGGGAGAGGAGCCGCATGCCGACCAAGTTCGCGGCCGCCCTCTTCGGCGCCGGGATGGTCCTGCTCGGCGGGGCACACTACGCCGCGCCGGCCTGGCAGCTGCCCCTGCTCCTGATCGCCGGCCTCGTCGCGATCCTGATCATCGCCGTCGGCATCCGCCGGCACCGGCCCGACTCGCGCGTGCCCTGGCATCTGCTCGCCGTCGCGGTGGCCTTCTCGGCGACCGGAACGGCCGCCAGCAGGGCGGGCCCGGCGGGCGAGCGCGTGCTCGCGAACCTTGACGAGATCGGCGTCGGCCTTCTGCTCGCGGCCCGCCCGCTGCTGGCGGTGACGCTGTTCTGGTTCGTCCGGCTGCGCACCGGCGGGCGGCGCGACCGGGGCGGCCTGCTCGACGCGCTCACCCTCACCGCCGGCATGGCACTGCTCGCCTGGACGTTCGTGATCGGCCCGCACCTGCGCGACGCCGACCTGTCCGCGGTCGAGCGGTGGGTCACCATCGCGTTCGCGGTCGGCGACCTGGTCTGCCTGGCCCTGCTGACCCGGCTGCTCACCACGCCGGGCCGGGGCGGCCGGGCCGCGCTCTGGCTGGCCGCCGGCATCCTGGCGCTGCTGCTGACCGACGTCGCGACCCTGGTCTCCTTCCGCGACGACGTCGCCTTCCTGTCCGCCTTCGGGCGGATTCCCCTGTACGCGGCCGCCGGCCTCGCCGCCCTGAGCGCGTCGATGACCGAGCTGACCCGGCCCGCCGCGGCGCCCTCGACCGAGCTCGGCCGGATCCGGCTGGCGCTGCTGGCGCTGGCCTCGCTGGCCGCGCCGGCCGTGCTGGTGTTCCAGGCCCGCCTCGACGGCGGGGTGTTCGACCTCAACGTGGTCGCGGTGCTGAGCGCCTGCACGTTCCTGCTGGTCTTGGCCCGGATGGCCGGCGTCATGGCGAGTCATCAGCAGGCCATGGCCCGCGAGCGCGGGCTGCGCGGCGCCTCGGCCGCGCTGGTCTCGGCGGCCGACGCCGACGAGGTCGGCGATGCGGTCCGCACGGCGGTGGCCGAGCTGCTGCCCGCGGACGTGCCGCACCGGGTGGTGCTCGCCATGGCGTTCACCGAACCCGAGCACCCGGTCTCGCCCGAGGCGGCAGCCCAGTCCGCGCACGACCGCAGCACGGGCACGGCCGCCCGCCTCGTCGCCACCCGCGACGTCGACTGGGCCGTCGCGGTCCGGCTGACCCAGTTCAACACGGTGCTGCGCTGCCCGCTGGTGCTCAAGGACCGCCCGAACGGCGACCCGCTCGTCGGGGTGCTGCACGTCGGCGGTCCGAGCTGGGCCCTGCGCGGCCTGCAGCGGGCGCTGGAGGTGCTGGCCACCCAGGTCGCGCTCGCCCTCGAGCGGATCGCCCTGAGCGAGGAGGTGACCAGGCGCAACAGCGAGACCTACTTCCGCACCCTGGTGCAGAACACCTCCGACGTCATCCTGATCGTCGACGACGAGGACCGGGTGCGGTACGCCAGCCCGTCGGCCGTACACGTGCTCGGGGCGGAGCCGGTCGGCGTGTGCCTGCCGGACATCATCCACCCGGGCGACCGGCTCCGGCTGGCCGACGTGCTGGCCTCCGTACGCGGCGGCGCGGGCACCCAGCAGGGGCTCGACTTCCGGGCGGTGGGGCGCCGGCGCACCGAGGTGATGCTGGAGATGCACTGCCGGGACCTGCGCGCGGATCAGACCGTCGCCGGGCTGGTCGTCACCCTGCGTGACGTCACCGAGCGCCGCCAGCTCGAGCGCGAGCTCACCCACCAGGCGTTCCACGACTCGCTGACCGGCCTGGCCAATCGGGTCCTCTTCGCCGACCGGCTGCAGCACGCCCTGGCCCGCGGCGTCCGCGACGGCGCGGTGGTCGGCGTGCTCTTCATCGACCTGGACGACTTCAAGATCATCAACGACACGCTGGGTCACGCGGTCGGCGACCAGCTGCTGATCGCCGTCGCCGCGCGGATCGCCGGCGCGCTGCGCGCCGACGACACCGCCGCCCGTCTCGGCGGCGACGAGTTCGCCGCGCTGGTGGAGAACGTGCAGGATCCCGGCGCGGTCGAGGAGACCGCCGCCCGGATCCTGGCCGCGCTGGCCGAGCCGATCGTCGTCGACGGCGAGTCGCTGCAGGCGATGGCCAGCATCGGCATCACCACCACGCCCGAGGCGGACACCGCCGACGCGCTGCTGCGCCAGGCCGACCTCGCGCTGTACGTGGCCAAGGGCGCCGGCAAGAACCAGTGGCGGCGCTACCAGTCGCACCTGCACGACGTCATGGTGCAGCGGCTCGAGCTGCGCTCCGCGCTGGACCACGCCGTCAACGAGGGTCACTTTCTGCTGCAGTACCAGCCCATCGTCGACCTGGGGACCGACGAGGCGGTCGGCTTCGAGGCGCTGGTGCGCTGGCACCACCCGTCGCGCGGCGTCATCGCGCCGGACCAGTTCATCGAGGTCGCCGAGGAGAGCGGGCTCATCGTGCCGATGGGCCGCTGGGTGCTGGACCAGGCGCTGCACACCGTCGCGCAGTGGCGCCGCATCCTGCCGCGTGCCCGGCAGCCGTACGTGAGCGTCAACGTCTCCGTCCGGCAGTTCCGCCAGCAGGGCTTCGTCGAGCAGGTCCGGGCCTCGCTCGAGTACGCCGGCGTGCCGCCGCAGGCGCTGATGCTGGAGATCACCGAGACCCTGCTGATGGGCGACGACGAACAGATCTGGGCCGACCTCGCCGTGCTGCAGGATCTCGGCGTCCGGATCGCGATCGACGACTTCGGCACCGGGTACTCGTCGCTGAGCTACCTGCGGCAGCGGCCGATCGACGTCCTGAAGATCGACAAGACGTTCATCGACGACATGATCGGCAGTGCGCAGCAGCATGCGCTGGTCGCGGGCATCGTGAGCCTGGCGCAGACGCTGAACCTGACGGTGGTGGCCGAGGGCATCGAGGACGCGACGCACCGGCAGATGCTGGCGCAGTTGGGCTGCCCGCTGGGCCAGGGCTACTACTACTCGGCGCCGCTGGACCCGACCGAGGCGCTGGCCTGGCTGCGCGCCCCCATGCCACTCGCCGCAGCCTGACTCGTCCACTCAGGACATACCGAGCTCAACGGTCAGATCATTCAAATGTCCGAGTTTAATGCTGCATCATATTAAATCCGCAAACGCGAGAAAAAGTCCGAGGCGCGGGTCAGGATTTCGGTTGTCAGATCCTCATCTGAAAGGACATGTCATGCGACGTACTGGTCTCCTCCTCGCCGGCGCCCTTCTTGCCACGGGGGTGGGCTTCGCCGTCTCGGCACCCGCGTCCGCTGCTCCCGCAAGCGGTGGCAGCAACGCTGTCGTTGCCTACCCCGGCGACTGGTACTGGGATAATGGCAACGACTGCTGGTACGGCATCTACGGCGGCTACAACTACTACCGCCCGTGGTACGGGGTGGGAAATCCCTGGGGAATCTACGGCGGTAGCTACGGCGGCCTCTGGGGTGTCGGCGTCGGTGTCGGCATCTACTGACGGTCGTCTGTAGCGGACGCCCCTGCCGGGGGCCCCTCACCGAGGCGCCCCGGTTGATCCCTGTCTGAATCGGATCGCTGACCCGGGCATCGATCGCGGAGTCTTCCGCGGCGATGCCCGGGCTGGTCCCGTTTCCCGGTCCGTCGCGAATGGAGTAAGGCGCCTACCGGGCCGCCTTGCCGGCGTAGGCGCGGTCGGCGATCTGCGGCAGGGCGCTCGCCGCCGCGATCGCGAGGCGGTAGCGCAGCGGCACCACGATGCGCCGCCGCGGCCGACGCAGCGCCCGCTCGATCGCGTCGACCACGATCTCCGGACCCGGCAGCCGGCTCTTGCGGTGGGCCGTCAACTCCGTCGCGATGTATCCCGGCTCGATCAGGGTGACGCCGATGCCGGTACCGGCGAGCTCCCGGCGGACCGAGTCGGTCATGCCGCGCAGCGCGAACTTCGTCGCCGAGTAGACGCCGCCGATGCCGATCTCGCCGGCCACCGAGCCGATGTTGATGATCGAACCGGATCCGGCCGCCCGCATCGACGGGATCACCGCGCGCATGAGCCGGATCGGCGCCAGCAGGTTCACGTCGACCATCCCGGTGACCGCCGCGTCGTCGATCAGCACCGACGCCTTCCCGCCGAGGCCCGCGTTGTTGATCAGCACGTCGACCGGGCCGGCCTTCTCGACCAGGGCGGTGATCTGTGCCGGGTCGGCGAGGTCGGTGGGCACGGGCACCGCGGTGCCGCCGTTCGCCTCGATCTCGGCCGCGACCTCCGCCAGCTCCGCCCCGCGCCGGGCCGCCAGCACCACCGTCGTGCCCGGCCGGCCCAGCCGCAGCGCGGTGGCGCGGCCGATGCCGCTGGAGGCGCCCGTGATGATGACGACCGGCATGTCCATACCTCCCATAAAGCAGAAAATCGGCGCCGCCGGTGGGCGGCGACGCCGATTTCCGGTGCCGGGTGAATCTATCGCTTGCTGTGGTACGCCTCGACGATGGAGGTCGGGATCCGGCCACGCTCGGAAACCTCGTAGCCGTTCTTGCTCGCCCACTCGCGAATGGCCTGATTCTGGTCGCGGCTGGCCCGGCCGGTGCTCACCGGCGCGGCGCCGCGCCGGGCGGCCCGGGACTCGACGCCCGACCGGCCGATGCGGGTGGCGACCGCCAGGTAGGGGTCGAGCGCCTTACGCAGCTTGCCGGCGTTCTTTTCCGACAGGTCAATCGTGTAGTTCACACCGTCGAGTCCGAACTCGACGGTTCGGTCGGCCTCGCCGCCGTCGAGGTCATCGGTCAGAAGGGTAATTACCTGCTTGGCCATGATGTAGTTGCTCCCGTGACGGTGCCATTGTCTTAGAGAATTCCTGTGCATTCATTCTGTCCCTGAATGATGTCCAGTGCAAATTGTCCGGCCTGCATGTCGCGAACGTCATCCCCGCATTCGGGCGCGCGGCCGCGCGCCGCGCGCCCGTTATCGGGCCTGGGCCGGCCGTCACCTCGACGCATGCCCGAAACTTTTCCGCAACACTTCTCATGCCTATCAATCTGTTGTAGGTTGCGTGGGAGCGCTCCCACACCCCCTCCCCCGGGGATCCCCCCACCACCCAGGAGCAGTCATGAGACGCGCCATCCGCGCCATCACGGCGGCCGCTCTGCTCGCCGCGGGCTCGGTCACCACATTCGTGGTCGCCGGACCCGCGCACGCCGACACGCAAATCTGCGAGCAGTACGGGACCACCACGATCGGCGGCCGTTACACCGTGATGAACAACCGCTGGGGCACCTCCGCGGAACAGTGCATCAATGTCACCGCCAGCGGTTTCTCGATCACCCGCCAGCAGGGCGTCGGCAACACCAGCGGGGCCCCGGTGTCCTACCCGGCGGTCTACCTCGGCTGCCATTACACGAACTGTTCTCCCGGTTCCAACCTGCCGATGCAGGTCAGCTCGATCAGCAGCGCGAACAGCAGCATCGGCTACACCTATGTCTCCGGTGCCACCTATGACGCCGCTTATGACATCTGGCTGGACCCGTCGCCGCGGCGCGACGGCGTCAACGCCATGGAGATCATGATCTGGTTCAACCGGCAGGGCTCGATCCAGCCGATCGGCTCCGCCATCGGCAACACCACGATCGGCGGCCGCAGCTGGCAGGTCTGGCAGGGCAGCAACGGCGCCAACAACGTCATCTCGTACGTGGCACCGTCGGCGATCACCAGCTGGAACTTCAGCGTGCTGGACTTCATCAACGACGTGAAGAACCGCGGCGCGATCACCAACTCCTGGTACCTGACCAGCATTCAGGCCGGATTCGAGCCGTGGATCGGCGGCGCCGGCCTGGCCGTCACGAGCTTCTCGGCGACGGTCAACGGCGGCGGCCCCACCACGTCACCGACCACCCCGCCCACCACGTCACCGACCACCCCGCCGACGACCCCGCCGACGACCCCGCCGACCGGCGGCACCTCGGCGTGCCGGGTCACCTACGCGGCGGACTCGTGGAGCAACGGCTTCGTCGCCAACGTGACGGTCGCCAACACCGGCAGCGGCGCGATCAACGGCTGGACGCTCGGCTTCACGCTCCCCGCCGGCCAGGCGATCACCAACTCCTGGAACGCGACGCTCTCCGGCACCAGCGGCGCGCTGACCGCCCGCAACGTCACCTTCAACGGCAGCATCCCGGCCGGCGGCAGCACCTCCTTCGGCTTCCAGGGCACCTACGGCGGCAGCTTCGCCACCCCGCCCGCCTTCACCCTCAACGGAGCGACCTGCACCCGCGCCTAGGGCACGGCTCCCCGAACGGCCCCGCCTCGTCATCGATCAACCCGATGGCGGGGCGGCTGGCATCGTCCTGCGCCGTCGGTCAACCCGGCGGCGGGGTGGCCGGCGCTCTCCCGGCCGATTTCGCGCCGCCGCCGGTCGATCCCGGCGGCGGCGCGTCAGGACGCCGGCGGGGCGGTCGGCAGGATGCGCAGCGCCGCCGGCGCGTGCGCGGGGACCGCGGGGGAGCGCGGCGCGACCGGATCGAGCCGCCGGTACTCCGCGCCGAGGGCCGGGCGGGCGTCGGGCTCGCCGGCGTTGGGCCACAGCGACATCGCCCGCTCCGCGAGCGCGGTGATGGTCAGCGACGGGTTGACGCCGAGGTTCGCCGGGATCACCGAGCCGTCCACGACGTGCAGCCCTTCGTAGCCGTACGCGCGCTGGTACGGGTCGACCACGCCGGTCTCGGGCGAGTCGCCGATCGTGACGCCGCCCAGGATGTGCGCGGTCATCGGGATGTCGAAGACGTCGCCGATCGCGCCGCCCGGGTGGCCGCCGATCTTCTCGGCCATCCGGCGCACCGCCTCGTGGCCGACCGGGATCCACGTCGGGTTCGCCGGCCCGTGCCCCGGCCCGGTGGTGAGCCGCCCGCGCCGGGTGCGCCGTACCGTCAGGGAGTTGTCCAGGGTCTGCATGACCAGCGCGATGATCGTCTTGTCGGACCACCGCCGGTTGGAGAGCGAGCGCAGCAGCAGGACCGGGTGGCGCAGCGCCTGGCCGAGGAAGCGGACCGGCCGCGGCACCCGCCCGCCGCCGTCGACCAGCAGGGTGGTGAGCAGGCCCATGGCGTTGCTGCCCGGGCCGTAGCGGACCGGCTCGATGTGGGTGTCGGCGTCCGGGTGGAAGCTCGACGTGATGGCGACCCCGGCCGAGAACGGCCGCTCCGGCACCTTCGGCGCCTGCGCGCCGAGCAGCGCTTCCGAGTTGGTCCGGGTCAGGGCGCCGAGCCGGGCGGACAGCCCCGGCAGCACGCCGGTGTCCCGCATGGCGTGCAGCAGCCGCTGGGTGCCGAGCGCGCCGGCCGAGAGCACCACCTGCCGGGCGGTGAAGCTGCCCTTGGACGTGGTCAGCAGCCAGCCGCCGTCGACCGGCCGCAGCGCCTTGACCGTCGTCTCCGGATGAATGACCGCGCCGGCCCGCTCCGCCAGGTAGAGGTAGTTCAGGTCCAGCCGGTTCTTCGCGCCGGTGCGGCAGCCGATCATGCAGTCGCCGCACTCGGTGCACCCCGTCCGATCGGGACCGGCGCCGCCGAAATAGGGATCCGGCACCGTCCGGCCGGGCTCGCCGAAGAAGACACCCACCGGGGTACGGCGGAACGTCCCGCCGACGCCCATGTCCTCGGCGACCGACTTGACCACCTCGTCGGAGGGGGTCATCGACGGCTGGACGGCGACGCCGAGCATCCGCGTCGCCTGCGCGTAGTGCGGCGCCAGCTCGGCGGCCCAGTCGGTGATCCCGGACCAGCGCGGGTCGGCGAAGAACGGGGCGGGCGGCTGGTAGAGCGTGTTCGCGTACACCAGCGAGCCGCCGCCGACCCCGGCCGCGGAGAGCACCACGATGTCCTTGAGCAGCGTGATCCGCTGGATGCCGCGCAGGCCGAGCGCGGGCGCCCAGAGGAACGCCCGCAGGTCCCAGGAGGTCTTCGGCAGCGTCTGCGGTGTGTAGCGCCGGCCGGCCTCGAGCACGCCGACCCGGTAGCCCTTCTCCGTGAGCCGCAGCGCCGTGACGCTGCCGCCGAAGCCGCTGCCCACGACCACGACGTCGTAGTTCGTCATGCCGCACACCTCATCACGTCGAGCGGCGCCAGGCCAGAGCTGTGTGCCCGGGGCGAGCAGGGTACTACCGTATAGCCGTGCGTGCAGCGACGATGGCCGACATCGCCCGGCGCGTTGGCGTGTCCCGGATCGCGGTGTCCTACGCGATCAACGGCCGCCCCGGCGTCTCCGCCGACCTGCGCCGGCGCATCCTGGTCATCGCCCGCGAGGTGGGCTACCGCGCGAACGGCCCCGCGCTCGCCCTGCACGGCGCCGCCGCCAGCGCGGTCGGGCTGGTGCTGCTGCGCTCCTCGGCGGCGCTGACCGTCGAGGTGTTCCGGCGGCAGCTGATCGCCGGCATCCAGGCCGAGCTGTCGGCGCGCGGCTTCGGGCTGGCGCTGCAGCTCGTCGCCGACCTGGGCGAGGAGGCGCAGGTGTACCGGCGGTGGGCCGCCGAGCGCCGGGTCGACGGGGTGCTGATCTGCGATCCGCGCCTGGACGACCCGCGGATGACCGCCGTGCGCCGGCTCGGCCTGCCGGCCGCGCTGGTCGGCGGCACGCGGCGGGACACCCTGCCCGGCGCCTGGTGCGACGACACCGGGTGGACCCGGGACCTGGTCGACCACCTGGACGGGCTGGGACACACGCGGATCGCCCGGGTCAGCGGGCCGGCCGGGATGGTGCACACGACGCTGCGCGACGCGGCGATGCGTAAGGCCTGCGCCCGGCGCGGCATCAGGCTCACCGTCGTCCGGGGCGACTACACCGGCGCGGACGGCGCGGCGCGCACCCGCGAGCTGCTGCGGCGGGCGCCCCGGCCGACGGCGATCGTGTACGACAACGACGTCATGGCCGTCGCGGGCCTCGGGGTCGCGGACGAGCTCGGCCTGGCCGTACCGGCCGAGCTGTCGGTGGTCGCCTGCGAGGACTCGCCGCTCTGCCAGGTCGTCGGCCCGCCGCTGACGGCGATCCGGCGGGACATCGCGGCCCTCGGCAGCCTCGCGACCGCGCAGCTCTTCGCCGCGCTCGACGGTGCGGCGCGCCCACCGGTCCAGGCGGAGAGCGGCCGCCTCGAGGTGCGCGGCAGCACCGGACCCTGAGAAGTCACGGCGGGGGAGCCGTGCTGCCGCGGGCGATCAGGCGGGCCGGCTCGTGCAGCCGGCTGCCCACCTGCTCGCCGCCGATGACGGAGAGCAGCAGCCGGGCCGCGTGCGCGCCGTACGCGGAGATGTCGCGGGTCAGCGCGGTCAGCGGCGGGTGCACCAGCCCGCAGACCGGCGAGTCGTCCCAGGCCACGATGGACAGATCCGCCGGAACCGAGCAGCCCATGTCCCGCGCGACGGCCAGCCCCGCGATCGCCATGATGTCGTTGTCGTAGACGATCGCGGTCGGCCGCGGGCTGCCGCCGAGCAGCTCCCGGGTGGCCCGGGCGCCGGCCTCGCCCGTGTAGTCGGTCCAGACCGTGTTCGACGAGGTGACCGGCAGCCGCGGGCACGCGTCGGCGAACGCGCTCGTCCGCGCGGCGGTGTGCGCGAGGTCCGCGATGCCGGCGACCCGGGCGACCCGCCGGTGTCCCAGATCGGCCAGGTGCTCGAGGGCCTCCGCCACCGAGACGGCGTCGTCGGACCACACGCTCGCGCACCCGCCGCCGGCCGCCGGCGGCCCGACGATCACCGCCGGCATGCCGATCTCCTCGACCGCCGGGACCCGCGGGTCGTCGGCGCGCACGTCGCAGAGCAGCACCCCGTCGACCCGGCCCTCGACCCACCACCGCCGGTAGATGTCGATCTCCGACGCCGCGTCGTCGTCCGGGACCATCCGCAGCATCAGCGCGTAGGAGCGGGTGGACAGCTCCGCCTCGACGCCGCTCACCAGCTCCATGAAGAACGGCTCGACCCCCAGGGTGCTGGCCGGCCGCTGCAGCGCCAGCCCGATCACCTTCGCCGGCGCGCCGGCCAGCGCCCGGGCCGCCGCGCTGGCCCGGAAGCCCAGCCGGTCGGCGATGGCCAGGATCCGCGCCCTTGTCGCGTCGGACACCCCGGGGCGGTCGTTGAGCGCGTAGGACACCGCGCCCTTGGAGACGCCGGCCTCGCGGGCGATATCGGCGATCGTCGTTCGCTTCACCCTCGGGAGCATGTCACGGGTGAACGGGGTGCGGTTCCCCTGAACGGGGTAGCGCCGCCCGCCTGCCCGGCCCATGATGCAGAAATGTCCTCCTATGCCTGCGGAACCTCCGATGTGCCGCTGCTCGGCGAGACGATCGGCGCCAACCTCGAACGCACCGTCGCGGCCTTCGGCGACCGCGAGGCGCTGGTCGACGTGCCGTCCGGTCGCCGGTGGACCTACACGGAATTCGACGGCGCGGTGAACGAGGTCGCCCGTGGCCTGCTGGCTCGGGGCATCGCCAAGGGCGACCGGGTCGGCATCTGGGCGCCGAACTGCGCGGAGTGGGTCATCACGCAGTACGCGACGGCCAAGGTCGGCGCGATCCTGGTCAACATCAATCCGGCGTACCGGACGCACGAACTGGCCTACGTCGTCGGGCAGGCGGGGCTGAGCCTGCTGGTCAGCGCGGCCGAGTTCAAGGGCAGCGACTACCGCGGCATGATCGCCGAGATCGGCTTCACCGCGACGGTCTTCATCGGCACGCCGGACTGGGACGCCCTGATCGCCGCGGGCGCGGGGCTCTCGCTCGCCGAGCGGGCCGCGACGCTGGCGTTCGACGACCCGATCAACATCCAGTACACGTCGGGCACGACCGGCTTCCCGAAGGGCGCCACGCTCTCGCACCACAACATCGCCAACAACGGCTTCTTCGTCGGCGAGCTGGTCGGTTACACCGAGGCCGACCGGATCTGCATCCCGGTGCCGCTCTACCACTGCTTCGGCATGGTGATGGGCAACCTGGCCGCCACCTCGCACGGCGCGTGCATGGTGCTGCCGGCGCAAGGCTTCGACCCCGCGGCGACGCTGCGGGCCGTCGCGGCCGAGCGCTGCACCTCCCTGTACGGCGTGCCGACGATGTTCATCGCCGAGCTGGGCCTGCCGGACTTCGCCGACCACGACCTGTCCTCGCTGCGTACCGGGATCATGGCGGGCTCGCCGTGCCCGGTCGAGGTGATGAAGCGGGTGGTCGCCGAGATGAACATGGGCGAGGTCGCCATCTGTTACGGCATGACGGAGACGTCGCCGGTGTCCACGATGACCCGCCGCGACGACGGCCTGGACCGGCGTACCGGGACGGTCGGCCGGGTGCTGCCGCACCTGGAGTCGAAGGTGATCAGCCCGGAGACCGGCCTGCCGGTGCCGCGCGGCGAGGCCGGCGAGCTGTGCACCCGCGGCTACTCGGTGATGCTCGGCTACTGGGACCAGCCCGAGGCGACCGCGGAGGCTATCGACGCGGCCCGCTGGATGCACACCGGCGACCTGGCCACGATGGACGCCGACGGCTACGTCAACATCGTCGGCCGGATCAAGGACCTGGTCATCCGCGGCGGCGAGAACGTGTATCCCCGCGAGGTCGAGGAGTTCCTCTACTCGCATCCGGACATCTCCGACGTCCAGGTGATCGGGGTGCCCGACACCAGGTACGGAGAGGAGCTGATGGCCTGGGTGGTGCTGCGTCCGGGCGCGAAGCCGCTGACGGCGGAGGCGGTGCGCGCGTTCTGCGCGGGCCGGCTCTCACACTTCAAGGTGCCCCGCTACGTGCACGTGGTGGAGGGCTTCCCGATGACGGTGACGGGCAAGGTCCGCAAGGTGGAGATGCGCGAGATGGCCGTCGAGCTGCTCGGCCTGCGCGACTCCTAGATCATCTGGGCGTGCAGGCGCCGGGCCCGCCCGGGGTCGGTGGTCGTCCGCAGGGCCAGCCAGGCGGCTCCCGTCGCCGGGTCCCGGGCGGTCGTGACCGGGGTTGACACGGCCGCGAGGACCGCGGCGCGCACCGGGGTGTCCCGGGTCAGTAGGCCGCCGGCCAGGACGACCGGGCCGTCCGGCGGGCCGAGCTCGGCGAGGGTGGCGACGAGGTGGGCGCCGGCCTCGGCGGTCAGCCGCCCGGCGAGGGGGTCGCCGGCCGCGGCCGCCGCGCAGACCAGCGGTGCCAACGCGGCGAACTCGGTCGGTGGCCGGCCGCCGGCCCAGTGCACCAGGGCGTCGCGGGAGTCCACTTCGGCGTGTGCGGCGATCCGGGCGGCGAGGCCGGCCGGCGCGGCCGGGCCGGACCAGGCGCGGGCCGCCGCGCGGACCGCCCGCAGGCCGAGCCACAGGCCCGAGCCCTGATCGCCGAGGAGCCAGCCGAGGCCGTCGGCCGTGCGGCACACCCGCCGGTCGCCGATGCGGGCCGCGACCGCTCCGGTGCCGGCGATGAGCACCGCGCCGGAGGGCGCCGCGGTGCCCGCCGCGAACGCGGTCACCGCGTCACCGACGACGGTGACCGGGCAGTTCAGGCCCACCGCCGCCCACTCGTCCGCGAACGCCGCCGCGATCCGCCGGTCGGCCGTGATCGCGGCGCCGGCGACCCCGACGACGCCCGCCGCGACGCTCGCCGGGTCGTGGCCGCACAGCGCCTCGCGTACCGCCGTCCCGATGGCGTGCGCGGCCGCCGGGCCCGCGGTCGTCGGGTTGCCCGGCCCGGCCCGGCCGCGCCCGACGACGGTGCCGTCGGCGGCCGCCACCACCGCCCGGGACGCCGTGCCGCCGGCGTCGACTCCCAGCACCAGGACCATGCGTCAGATCGAAACATAGAAACTTCTTATTGACCAGACGATGAAGTGGTCGTAATTTTCATCGTCATAACCAATCGATGAAAAGGAAGACCACTGGTGACGGGTGAGAGCGGCGGGCTGCTGGTGCGGTTGCGCATCGAGGGACCGACCATGCCGGAGGCGCTGGCGAAGATCGCCGAGACCATCCTCGGCGATCCGGAGACGGCCGCGCACGCGAGCATCGTCGACCTGGCCGAGCGATCGGGCACGTCGACCGCGACGGTCACCCGGTTCAGCCGGGCGCTCGGCTTCAAGGGGTACGCGAACCTGCGCGTCGCCGTCGCGACCGAGACCGGCCGGGCCGAGCAGGCGCGCTGGGAGACCGACATCAGCGGGGACATCGCGCCGGAGGATCCGCTCGGCAGCGTGCTCGACGTGATCACCGCGGCCGACACCCGGGCCATCCAGGCGACCGCCGCCGGCCTGGACACGGCCGCGATCGAGCGGGTCGCGACCGCGATCGCCGCCGCCGGCCGGGTGGAGATCTTCGGGCTGGGCAGCAGCGGCACGGCGGGCAGCGAGATGGCGTTCCGCCTCGAGCGGATCCGGATACCGGTCCGGTACCGCGCCGACACGCACACCGCCCTGACCAACGCCGCGCTGCTGGGGCCGGGCGACGTGGCGATCGGCCTGTCGCACTCCGGCCGGACCCGCGAGGCGATCGAGACGCTCGCCGAGGCCGCCGACCACGGCGCGCTGACCGTCGCGGTCACCTCCTTCGCGCGCTCGCCGCTCGCCGAGGTGGCCGACGTCGTCTTCACCACCTCGGTGCACGAGACCACGTTCCGGCTCGCCGCCCTCTCCGCGCTGCACTCGCAGCTGCTGATCCTCGACCTCATCTACGTCGCCGTCGCGCAGCGCACCTACGAGCGGACCGCGGAGGCGCTCGAGCTCACCGTGCGGGCCGTCGACGCGCACCGCGTACCGGAGAACGGCACCGCCAACCGCAAGCGAGCACGGAGGGAGAAGCCGCTGTGACCATCACGAGCGCCGCCTACGCCGAGGTCATCGGGGAGGCCATCGCGCGGATCGGCGTGCAGGGCGACCTGGTGGCGCGCGCCGCCGACCTGCTGACCGGGACGCTGCGGGCGGGCGGGGTGATACAGGCGTTCGGCTGCGGGCACTCCGAGGCGCTCGCCATGGAGATCGCCGGCCGGGCCGGCGGCCTGGTGCCGACCAACAAGATCGCGCTGCGCGACCTCGTCCTGTACGGCGGCGAGCCGGCCAGCGTGCTCAGCGACCCACAGCTCGAGCGCACGCCCAGCGTCGCGCACCGGCTGTACGACCTCGCGCCGATCAAGCCCGACGACGCCTTCGTCATCGCCTCCAACTCCGGCGTCAACGGCGCGGTGGTGGAGATGGCGCACCTGGTGAAGCAGCGCGGGCACGCCCTGATCGCGATCACCTCCAGCGCGCATTCGGCCCGGGCCGGCTCGCGGCACGACAGCGGGCTCAAGCTCGGCGACCTCGCCGACGTCGTCCTCGACAACGGCGCGCCCTACGGCGACGCGTCTCTCGCCTACGGCGACGGTGCCGTCGGTGCCGTCTCCTCGATCACCGCGGCGCTGCTCGCGCAGCAGATCGTCGTCGAGGTGGTGGCGCGGCTGCTGGCGCTCGGCGTCACCCCGCCGGTCTACCTGTCCGACAACGTGCCGGGCGGGCGGGAACACAACCGCGAAATCGAAGCGCGGTACGCCGGGCGCATCCGGCGTACCGCTTAGGGAAAAGGCCCAGCTGATGAACCGTTCACCCCTTCCAGGACCGTACCCCACTAGACGAACCCTGCTGCGCACGGCGCTGACCGCGGGCGTCGCGGCGCCGCTGCTGAGCGCCTGCGTGACCGGCGGCGGCGACGACGCCGACCCGGCCGCCGGCAACACCGGCGCCAAGAGCGCCGACAACCCCCTCGGGGTCAAGACGGGCACGCCGCTCGAGGTCGTGATCTTCAAGGGCGGGTACGGCGACGAGTACGCCAAGAACGCCGAGGCCGTCTACGCGCAGAAGTACGGCGCGAAGGTCGACCACCAGGGCATCCAGAAGATCGGGGAGGCGCTGCAGCCCCGGTTCGTCGCGAACACCCCGCCGGACGTCGTGGACAACACCGGCGCGAGCCGCCTCGACATCGCCACCCTCGTCTCGGCCAAGCAGGTCAGCGACCTGAGCCAGCTGCTGGACGCGCCCGCGCTCGACCAGCCGGGCAAGACCGTGCGCGACACGCTGCTGCCCGGGGTGGTCGACGACGGCACGTTCGACAAGGTGCCGCTGACGCTCAATCTCACGTACACGGTCTGGGGTCTCTGGTATTCCAAGGCGCTCTTCGCGGCGAAGGGCTGGACCTTCCCGAAGACCTGGGACGAGATGCTCGCGCTCTGCGCCACCATCAAGGCCGACGGCATCGCGCCCTGGACCTACCAGGGCAAGTACCCGGAGTACATCAACGACCCGCTGCTGTCGATGGCCGCCAAGACCGGCGGGCCGGCGCTGATCCAGGCCGTCGACAACCTCGAGCCGAACGCCTGGAAGGCGCCCGGCCTGCTCGGCGCGGCCGAGGCGTTCGCGGAGCTGGCCGGCAAGGGCTACCTGATGTCCGGCTCCGAGGCGCTGTCGCACACCGAGGCGCAGGCGGCCTGGTCGCAGGGCAAGGCGGCGATCATCCCGTGCGGCTCGTGGCTGGAGAGCGAGCAGCAGGGCGTCACCCGGCCGAACTTCGACATGGTGATGGCGCCGGTGCCGTCGCGGACCGCGGCCGACGCGCTGGAGCAGACCGCCGTGCAGGCGGCCAGCAGCGAGTCGTTCCTGGTGCCGGCCAAGGCGAAGAACCCCGCCGGTGGCATGGAGTACCTGCGGATCCTGTTCTCGAAGCAGTCGGCGAAGGCGTTCGCCGAGTCCGCCGGCACGCTGCCCGCGGTGGCCGGCGCGACCGAGGGGCTGACGCTGTCCAGCGGCCTCGGCTCGGTGCGCGACGCGGTGGCGGCGGCCGGCCGGCAGACCTTCACCTACCGGTTCCGCACCTGGTACGCGCCGCTGGCCAAGGCCGTCGACGACGCCACCGGGGAGCTGGTCAACCGGCGTGTCACCGCGGCGCAGTGGTCGGACCGGATCCAGAAGGCGGCCGACGCGCTGGCCGGGGACTCCTCGGTGCAGAAGTACACCCGCTGATGAGACACGGTCGGTGGCGGTTCCTGGCCGGCGCGCTGATACCCGCGCTGGCGCTGCACGTCGTGCTCGTGCTGTCGCCGTACGCGCAGGCCTTCTATCTGTCGCTGACCGACTGGACCGGCGTGGCCGGCGAGGCGCACTTCGTCGGGGCGGGCAACTACGCCCGCCTCGGCGGCGACTCGCTCTTCCTCGACGCGGTCCGCAACAACGCCGTCATGCTGGTCGTGGTCCCGCTGGTGACGATCGGGATCGGGCTCTTCCTGGCCAGCATGATGCACCTCGGCGGTCGCGGCGGCAGGCGGGGGATCGCGGGCTCGGGCGCGTACCAGATCGTGTATTTCTTTCCGCAGTTGTTGTCGCTGGTCGTCATCGCGGTGCTGTGGGGCTTCGTCTACAACCCGAACAACGGCCTGCTGAACGGCGCCCTGCGCGCGGCCGGGCTGGGCGGGCTGGCCCGCAGCTGGCTGGCCTCGCCGTCGCTGGCGCTGCCCGCGGTGATGGCGGTGCTGATCTGGTCGTCGGTCGGCTTCTACGTGGTGCTGTTCAGCGCCGCGATCGACGGCATACCGCGGGAGCTGTTCGAGGCGGCGCTGATCGACGGCGCCGGCGGCTGGCAGACGTTCCGGAAGGTCACGCTGCCGCTGGTACGCCAGAGCGTGCAGGTCGCGTTCGTCTATCTCGGCATCGCGGCGCTGGACGCCTTCGCCGTGGTCCAGGTGATGACCGTCGGTCCCGGCGGCCCCGACGGCGCGACCGAGGTGATCGGGCTCTCCCTGTACCGCAACGCCTTCCAGTACGGGAAGTTCGGCTACGCCTCGGCGATGGGCGTCGCGCTGTTCTTCGCCACGCTGACCCTGGCCGTGCTCGCGCTGCGGCCGGGCCGCGAGGAGCGGGCGGTGCCGGCATGACCGCGCTGCGCGAACGGCCCGCCGTCGCCGACCCGCCCGCGCCGGCCCGCGTCCGGCGGCGTGCCACCCCGGTCGTCGGCGTGCACCTGGCGATGCTGGCCTGGGCCGTGGTCACCACGCTGCCGCTGATCTGGGCGGTGATCAGCTCCTTCAAGACCGACGACGAGATCCTCAACGATCCCTGGTCGCTGCCGGAGTCGCCGCAGCTCTCCAACTGGGCGCGGGCTTGGACCGAGGCGAACATCGGCCGGTACTTCCTCAACAGCGTCCTGGTGGTCGGCGGCGCCCTGCTGCTCACCATGCTGCTCGGCTCGCTCGTCGCGTACGCCCTGGCCCGGTACTCCTTCCGCGGCAACCGGCTCATCTACTACACGTTCGTCGCGGCCATGTTCTTCCCGGTCTTCCTCGCCCTGGTTCCGCTCTTCTTCGTCGTGCGGCAGCTCGGGCTGCTCGGCACCTACCAGGGGCTGATCCTGGTGTACGCGGCGTACGCCGTGCCGTTCACGGTCTTCTTCCTGCACGCGTTCTTCCGCACGCTGCCGGGCGAGGTGGCGGAGGCGGCGTTCATCGACGGCTGCTCGCACGGCGCGGTCTTCTTCCGCGTGATGCTGCCGATGGCCCGCCCCGGGCTGGTCGCCGTCGGCATCTTCAATTTCCTCGGGCTCTGGAACCAGTACCTGCTTCCGCTGGTTCTCAATCCCGACCCGGACCGGTACGTCCTGGCGCAGGGTCTGGCCGCCCTGTCGGTCAGCCAGGGGTACCGCAGTGACTGGAGCGGTCTGTTCGCCGGCCTGACCATCGCCATGCTGCCGGTGCTCATCGCCTATGTCGCGTTCCAACGGCACATCCGCGGCGGTATGACCGCCGGCGCGGTCAAGTAGGTCCCTTCCATCCCCCATCTTCGGAGGACCCTGCTCATGTCAATCGACAAACGTAAATCCCTATGCTTCGCGGGAGCGGTCGCCCTCCTCGGCTCGCTGGCGATCTTCAGCGGCGCGCCGAGCGCCTCCGCCGCCGACTGCGGCTACCTGTTCGACGACTTCGCCTACAACTCCTCCAGCGACGGCCTGCTGTCCTCGCACGGCTGGACGGCGCGCAGCTATCCGGGCGGACCGGGCGTGCCCGGCGCGACCTGGTCGCCGAACAGCATCACGTTCCCCACCTCCGGCGGCCAGAAGGTCATGCAGCTGACCGCCTCCACCGACGGCACCGGCGCCGGCACCAACCACGCGGAGCTGTACAGCACCCAGAAGCGCTACTTCGAGGGCACCTACGCCAGCCGGGTCCGCTTCACCGACACCCCGTCCGGCGGCAACGACGGCGACCACATCAACCAGACGTTCTTCACGATCAGCCCGCTGAACGGCGACCTCGACCCGACCTACAGCGAGCTGGACATCTCCGAGTACCTGCCCAACGGTGGGTGGGGCGAGACGGGCCCGATCAACTACCAGACCACCTGGTACACCTACCGCGCCGATCCCTGGTACGCCGACAACGTGCACTCCGAGCAGCGCAGCAGCCTCGCCGGCTGGCACGACCTGGTGGCGACGGTGTCCGGCGGCCACGTCCGGTACTACATCGACGGCGTGCTGGTCGGCGACCACTCGGGCAAGTTCTATCCACGGCAGACGATGACGATCAACTGGAACCTCTGGTTCATCGACACGGCGGCGCACACCGGCGGGCTGAGCACGTACGTGCAGCAGGTGGACTGGGTGCTGTTCGCGAAGAACCAGGCGCTCACCCCGGCGCAGGTGACGTCGAAGGCGGCGGCGTACCGCACCGCGGGCAGCACGTTCGCGGACACGGTCGACGCGACGGGCGGCTGCACCACCCCGACGACCCCGCCGACGACGCCGCCCACCACCCCGCCGACGACCTCGCCGACCACGCCGCCGGCCGGCAACTGCGCGACCGCGCCCGAGTGGTCGTTCTCCACGGTCTACACGGGCGGGCAGACGGTCAAGCACGAGCGCAGCCGGTACGGCGACCCGAGCGGGCCGCCCTCGGGCGACGGCAAGCACCTGTGGCGGGCGCGGTACTGGACGCAGGGCTCCGAGCCCGGCTGGACGCAGCAGTGGCAGGACCTCGGCCGCTGCTGACCGCATGGCCCTGAGCCGGCGCCCGCCTCGCGCGGCGCCGGCTCAGGCGCGGTCGTGGAACTCGCCGGGCGGCGTGACGTCCGGCGACGCGTGCTTGGCGCGCTCGGCCTCGCGCAGCTGTACCCGGCGGATCTTGCCCGAGATGGTCTTCGGCAGGTCCGCGAACTCGAGGCGCCGCACCCGCTGGTGCGGCGACAGGTGCGCGCGGCAGTGCGCGAAGATCAACCGGGCGGTCTCCTCGTCGGCGGCCCAGCCCGCGGCGAGCACGACGTACGCCTTCGGCACGTGCAGCCGCAGCGCGTCCGGCGAGGGCACGACCGCCGCCTCGACCACCGCCTCGTGCTCGATCAGCACGCTCTCCAGCTCGAACGGCGAGATCCGGTAGTCGGAGGCCTTGAACACGTCGTCGGTGCGGCCCACGTAGGTGATGTAGCCGTCCGCGTCGCGGGAGCCGATGTCGCCGGTGTGGTAGTAACCGCCGGCCGTCGCCGCCGCGGTCAGCGCGGCGTCGCCGTGGTACCCGGTCATCAGGCCGAGCGGGCGGGGATCGAGCTCCAGGCAGATCTCGCCCTCGTCGGCGGGTGCGCCGGAGGACGGGTCGATCAGCGTTACCCGGTAGCCGGGCACCGGGCGGCCCATCGAGCCCGGCCGCACCGCCTGGCCCGGGGTGTTGGCGACCTGGACCGTGGTCTCCGTCTGGCCGAAGCCGTCGCGGATCGTGACGCCCCAGGCCTTGCGCACCTGCTCGATCACCTCGGGGTTCAGCGGCTCGCCCGCGCCGACGACCAGCCGCGGCGGGTCGGTGCACGCGGTCAGATCGGACTGGATCAGCATCCGCCACACGGTCGGCGGCGCGCAGAAGCTGGTCACCCCGCAGCGCTGCATCGCGGCGAGCAGCCGGGGGCCGTCGAACCGCGAGTAGTTGTGAATGAACACGCAGGCCTGCGCGTTCCACGGCGCGAAGACGTTGCTCCACGCGTGCTTTGCCCAGCCCGGCGACGAGATGTTCAGGTGCACGTCGCCGGGCCGCAGCCCGATCCAGTACATCGTGGACAGGTGCCCGGCCGGGTACGACGCGTGGGTGTGCTCGACCAGCTTCGGCCGCGCGGTGGTGCCGGACGTGAAGTAGAGCAGCAGCGTGTCGCCGGCGTCGGTGACCCCGTCGGGCGTGAAGTCCGCCGGGCCGGCGTACGCGTCGGAGAGGGAGTGCCAGCCGTCGGGCGCGGTGCCGACCGCGATGCGGGTGACGTCGCCGTCGATCCCGGCGAAGCGCTCCGCCGCCGAGGACAGGGCGATGACGTGCCGGGCGCCGCCGCGCGCCACCCGGTCCCGGGCATCCGACGGGCCGAGCAGCGGGGTAGCCGGGATGATGATCGCGCCCAGCTTCATCACCGCGAGGATCGAGTCCCAGAGCTCGACCTGGTTGCCGAGCATCAGCACCACCCGGTCGCCGCGGCGCACCCCGCGCTCGCGCAGCCAGCCGGCGACCTGATCGGACCGGCGGGCCAGCTCCGCGAACGAGTAGCGCCGCTCCGTGTCGTCCTCCTCGACGATCCAGAGCGCCGGGCTGTCGTTGCCCTCGGCGATGACGTCGAACCAGTCGAGGGCCCAGTTGAACGCGCCGAGCCGGGGCCAGGCGAACCCCGCGTACGCGCCGGCGTAGTCCTCCCGGTGCGCGAGCAGGAAGTCCCGGGCCTCGCGGAACGCCGCCGTACCCGCACTCGCCGCCATGTCTGCCTCCCCGGGTCGTCCGAATCAGCCTGCCCCCGCACCGGGCGGTCCGCCACCCCGGCGGGGCGGCGGACCTCCGATCAGGCGTCGCGGCGGCGCAGGCACCAGGCGCCGGCGCACAGCACGATCGCGATGTAGAGCGAGAAGACGGCCGCACCGGCCCAGGGCGAGAGCAGTGCCGAGTCCGGGCGGACGGTCGCGACGGCCAGGCCCGCGGGCGACGGCAGCCAGCCGTAGACGTCGTCGGCCACGCCGGCCGGCAGGAAGCCGGTCAGCATCTGCGGCCCGAGCAGGACGCCGAACACCGCCGCGACGCCGCCGGCCGTGTGCCGCACGATGGCGCCCAGGCCGAGGCCGAGCAGCGCGACAAGCGCCAGGTAGCCGGCGCCGCCGACGACCGCGCGCGCCACGCCCGGCGCCGCGAGGGAGGTGTCGAGGTGCTCCGCGGCCAGCACGGACTGACCGGCGAGGAAGGCGGCGAGGACGGCGGGCAGGCTCACCGCGAACGTCACGCCCGCGAGCACCACGGCCTTTCCCCAGAGCACCGGGGTACGCCGCGGGACGGCCGCCAGGGTGGTGCGGATCAGGCCGCTCGCGTACTCGTTCGTGACGGCCAGGACGCCGAGCACGCCCGCCGCGAGATGCGCCGCCTGCACGCCGGCCAGGCTGACCGCGACGGCGTCGAAGGCGGCCCCCGCGGCCGGCGGGTGGCTCGCCCGCGCCGTCGAGTAGAGGATGCCGAAGCCGACGATCAGACCCACGGCGCTGAGCAGCGACCAGGCGGTGGAGGCGACGGAGCGCAGCTTCGTCAGCTCGGCCAGTACGACGTTCATCGGTCGTCACCCCTCGTGGCGGCCGTGCGGAACTCGGCCGCGCCGGCGGTGAGCTCGAGGAAGGCCTCCTCGAGGGAGCCGTGCCCGGAGTCCGCGACGAGCCGGTCCAGGCTCGTGTCCGCGATCAGCCGGCCCCGGCCGATGACCACGACGTGCTGGGCGGTCAGCGCCATCTCGGTCATGAGGTGCGACGAGACGAAGACCGTCCGGCCCTGCGCGGCGAGGTCCCGCAGCAGGCCGCGCACCCAGCGGATGCCCTCGGTGTCCAGGCCGTTGAGCGGCTCGTCCAGGATCAGCGTGTGCGGGTCGCCGAGCAGCGCGGTGGCGATGCCCAGCCGTTGCGCCATGCCGAGCGAGTACCGCCCGGCCCGCCGGTTCGCGACCCGGTCCAGGCCGACCGCGTCGATGACCTCACGCACCCGTGAGCGTGCGATGCCGTTGGTCTGCGCGAGCGCCAGCAGGTGGTGGTACGCGCTGCGGCCCGGGTGCACGGCCCGGGCGTCCAGCAGCGCGCCGACCTCGCGCAGCGGCGTGCGGTGCGCCGCGTAGGGCCGGCCGTTGACGCGCACCGAGCCGCGGGTCGGCGCGTCCAGCCCCAGGATCATCCGCATCGTCGTGGACTTGCCGGCGCCGTTCGGCCCGAGGAAGCCGGTGACGACGCCCGGCCGTACGGTGAATGTCAGGTCCTGGACCGCGTAGTCGTCGCCGTACCGCTTGGTCAGGCCCATTGCCTCGATCATGGTGTCCCCTTCTCGTTGTCGTCTCCAGGCTCGCGGCCGCGACGCGTCCGGTCAGTGGGGCGTGCGCGCCGCCGTCGGTGTGGATTTCCACACCCCAGACCGGGGGAATGCCGGATGGTCAGGCGGCGCCGGGCTGCCTACGGTCGACGGCGTGAGCAAACCGACCGACACGAACAACGGCGCGCGGCCGATCCGGCACCTGCTGGCCGGTGCCGTGCTGTCCACGCTGGGTGCCGCGCTGCTCGCCACGCTCGTAACGCTCTGGGGTGCGGCGCTGCTCAGCCTCCTCGGCGGGCCCGACGGCGGCTGGGGCCTGTTCGCGCTATACCTCGGCGCGGTCTCGGCACTGCCGCTCGTGTTCTCCTGGTTCGTGCACGAGATCGGCGTGCTGCACCGGGCGCGCTTCCGGCGCCTGCTCGGCGCCGACATTCCCGAGCCGTCCTGGACGCCACGCGGCGTGGGCCGGCAACTGGCCTATCACCTGTGGGCGCTGGTGGTGGCCGCGCCGGCGACGGTGCTGATCATGGCGCCGCCGGTCGCCCGGCGGTTCGCCCGGTGGGACACGCGGGTCGCCGAGGATCTGCTCGGCCCGGGCGACGTCGAGCTGCTGTACGAGCGGATGGAGTCGCTGCGGACCAGCCGCAGGGAGGTCCTGCTCGCCACCGACGAGGAGCGCCGCCGCATCGAGCGAGACCTGCACGACGGCGCCCAGCAGCGGCTGATGTCCCTGGCACTGAACCTGGGGATGGCCCGGGAGGCGATCACCGAGCCGTCGCCGGCCCGGGACGCGATCGTGGCGGCACACGAGGAGGCGATGCTGGCGGTGACCGAGCTGCGGCAGTTCGTGCGCGGGCTGCACCCGGCCGTGCTCGACGACCGCGGGCTGGACGCCGCCGTCTCGGGCCTCGCCGCGCGTTCGCCGATCCCGGTCGAGGTGTCCGTCGACATCGGGCGCCGCTGCCCGGGCGCCGTCGAGGCCATCGCCTACTTCATCGTCGCGGAGGCCCTGACGAACGTGGCCCGGCACGCCGGCGCCACCCGGGCGTCCATCGAGCTGCGGCGCCGGCGCGACCGGCTCGCGGTGACGGTGACCGACGACGGCCGCGGCAACGCGGCGCCGCGGGCCGGCGGCGGCCTCGCCGGCCTGGCCCAGCGCGCCGCCGCGGTCGACGGCGAGCTGAGCGTCACCAGCCCGGCCGGCGGGCCGACGGTCGTCCGGGTGGTCCTGCCGTGCGGGTGATCCTGGCCGAGGACTCGGTGCTGCTGCGGGCGGGCCTGACGAGGCTGCTCACCGACGGCGGCTTCGAGGTGGTCGACGCCGTCGGCGACGGCGAGGCGCTGCTGCGCTCAGTCGTCGAGCACGGGCCCGACCTGGTCGTCGTCGACGTGCGGATGCCGCCGACGCACACCGACGAGGGCATCCGCGCCGCGCTGGCGATCCGGCGCCTGCTGCCGGACACCGCGATCCTGGTGCTCTCGCAGTACGTCGAGGAGCGGTACGCGACCGACCTGCTGTCGGCGGCAACCAGTTCGGTCGGCTACCTGCTCAAGGACCGGGTCGCCCGGGTCGGCGACTTCCTCGACGCCCTGCGCCGCATCGCCGCCGGCGGCACCGCCCTGGACCCGGAGGTGGTCTCCCAGCTCATGGTGCGGCGGCGACCGGATCCGCGGGCCCGGCTCACGCCCCGCGAGCTGGAGGTGCTGCGGTTGATGGCCGAGGGACGCTCCAACAGCGGCATCGTCGACGCCCTCGGCGTCAGCCACAGCGCGGTCGAGAAGTATGTCGGCAACATCTTCGCCAAGCTCGACCTGCCGCCGACCGACATCGACCACCGCCGCGTCCTGGCGGTCCTCAAGTACCTGGGCGACGTCAGGCGTTGATCCCCGCCTCGGAGTTCGGCACCGACCCCGCGTTCTGCAGGGTCCGGCCACAGGCGGCCGCCGCCTGAGCCTTCGCCAGGGCGACCGGGAAGCCCCGGGTGGCCCGCCACAGCTTCACGATCAGCAGGAGCTCGAATGCCAGCAGCAGGGCGCCGGCCACCAGCGAGGTGGCGATGATCCAGCCGGTCAGCGGGCCGATGATGAAGACCGCCATCTCGAACTCGATGCCGCTGACCAGGTGCGTCCGGATCCGGTGCCGCAGCAGGGCCGCGCGTAGCCGGGCACGCGGGCCCTGCGGCGGCATCAGCTCGGCGACGTCCGGCGCGGTGCGCGGCGCCGGCCCACCCGCCTCCGCCAGGTCCGCGCGCATGGTCTCGCGGGTCTTGGCCATCTGCTGCCCGTTCACGTAGCGGAACAGGTCCAGGAAGGTCACCAGGATCAGGGTCCAGAGGTACGCGATCTCGCCGGTCCGGGCGTACCCGCCGCCGAAGAGCGCGACCGCGCACATGAAGACGCGCAGCCGGTCGAACATGAAGTCGAACCAGGCGCCGAAGAGCGACCCGGTGCCGTTCAGCCGGGCGACCTTGCCGTCCATGCAGTCCACGACGAAGCTCAGGTGGAAGAAGACCGCGCCGGCGGCGAGCCACCACCGGTCACCGGACAGGAAGCACGGCGCCAGGAAGCAGGCCGCCGAGGCCACGCCCAGCAGCGTCGCCAGGCCGGTCAGCAGGTTCGGGGTGATCCACCGGTAGGGCGCGACGAGGCGGACCAGCCTCGCCGCGAGCGGATCGACGAGCAGGACGGTCCACCACGCGTCCCGGACCTTGTAGGTCTGCTCGCGGATTTCCTGCAGTGAAGAACGACGCACCATAACCCGTGTCAACGGAGCGATCCGGCGGCGGACACTACCTTTGCACTATTTGTGACGAATTGGCTGCATCGTTACGCAGGTCTGCGTGTTTGAGAGGTTACAAAGAGCAGCGCGCATAGTAACGTCCGTTCATGGTCAACGGTCGATCTCCGGTCGACCGGGCGGGGGCCGAGGGCGGCACGCCCGGTCCCGCGTCCACGGTGGATCCGGACCCGCCGGCGCCGGGCGCGCTCGCCGATCCGCCGGCCGTCCACTTCGACGACGAGGAGCGCCCGGCCCGCGCGCTGACCGGCCCGATCGGCGTCGGCGTCGCCGTGGTCGCCTTCGCCGCGGCCCTGCTCGCGCTCTGGCAGGTCTTCCGGCCGCTCGCGCAGGGCAGCCAGTTCTACCTGATCATCTTCCTGGCCCTGACGCTGCCGCTCGTCTTCCTCGTCTACCGCTCGGGGCTCCCCGCGCGCGGCGGCGCCCGAGCCGGCGCCGACCGGCCGACCGTGCCCGACTGGGTGCTGGCCGCCGTGACCCTGCTGGTCTGCCTCTACCCGGTGAACCCTTTCAACGGCGGCTACGACGCGTTCCTCGACCGGCAGGGCCTGCTCGACACCGCCGACGTCGCCGCCGGGGCGATCATGCTGGTGCTCGTCGTCGAGGCCTGCCGGCGCACCACCGGCCTGGCCCTGCCGCTGGTCTGCCTGGCGTTCCTCGCCTACGGCTACTACGGCGGCCTGCTGCCGCAGAACTGGTCGATCGCACACTCCGGCCTGGACTTCGCCCAGATCGTCGACGCGCTCTACAACTCCGGCAGCGGCTTCTACGGCACGCCGCTCGACGTCGCCGCCACCTACATCGTGCTCTTCACCATCTACGGCGCCGTCCTCGACCTCTCCGGCGCCAGCCGGTTCTTCGTCGACCTCTCCGTCGCCGCGTTCCGCAGGTCGCGGGGCGCCGCCGGGCGCACGGCAGTGGCCGCCGGCTTCCTGCTCGGCACCGTCTCCGGCTCGGGCACCGCCACCGCGGTCAGCGTCGGCGCCGTCACCTGGCCGATGCTGCGGCGGGCCGGCTACCCCGCCGAGCAGGCCGGCGGCATGCTCGCCGCCGCCGGCGTCGGCGCGATCCTCTCCCCGCCGACCCTCGGCGCGGCCGCGTTCATCGTGGCCGAGTACCTCGAGGTCTCGTACCTGACCGTGCTCGGCTGGGCGATGATCCCGACCGTCCTCTACTACCTGGGCATCCTGCTCGCGGTCGAGATCGACGTGCGGCGGTTCCGGGTACGCGCGGTCGACGTGCCGCAGACCAGCGCCGGCCGGCTGCTGCTGCGGTTCGGCTACCACTTCTCGTCGCTGGTGCTGATCGTCGTCCTGCTCGCCGTCGGCCAGAGCGCGACCCGCGCCGTCGTCTACGCGACGCTGCTCGCCGCGGCGCTCTCCTTCCTGGACCGGCGCAACTGGCTGACGCCGCGGCGGCTGTTCGCGGCCCTGTCGGCCGGCGTCCGCGGCGTGCTGCCGGTGGTCGCGGTCTGCACCGCGGCCGGCATCATCACCGCGACCACCACCAAGACCGGGCTCGGCGCCCAGCTGGCCTCGCTGCTGGTCAGCGGCGCGCAGGCGGTCACCGACAACCCGACCGCGGTGCTCGCCCTGACCGTCGTGCTCGCCGCGATCGCGCTGGCGATCCTCGGCCTGGCCGTGCCGGTGACGGCCAGCTTCATCATCGGCTGGGTGATCATCGGCCCGGCGCTGCTCGCGCTCGGCGTCTCGGCCCCGGCCGCCGCCATGTTCGTCTTCTACTTCTCGGTGCTCTCCGAGGTCACCCCGCCGACGGCACTCGCCGCGGTCGGCGCCAGCGCGATCACCGGCGGCCGCACCGTGCCCACCATGTGGCAGGCCCTCAAGTACGCGCTGCCGGCCTTCCTGGTCCCGATCGCGTTCGTGCTCACTGAGCCCGGCGAGTACCTGCTGGCCAGGGGCCCGGCGCTCGGCATCCTCTGGGCGAGCGTCGTCGCGGTCTTCGCGGTGCTCGGCCTGGCGATCGCGACCGGTTCCTGGGTGCCCGGCATCGGCGCGGCCGGCCCGGCCAGCCGGATCCTCGGCGGCGCCGCCGGGCTGCTGCTGCTCTATCTCGCCCCGCTCACCATCGTGATGGGCGCCGTCGCGCTCGCCCTCGCCGCCGGGATCGCGTTCATCCATCGAACAGGGAGGACCACGTTATGAGGAAGGCAATCGCCCTGGCCGCGGCCGGGTCGCTGGCCGCGTCCGCGCTGGTGGGCTGCGGCGGCAAGCAGGACGCCGCGAAGCAGGACGCGGGCGGCGAGGTGACCTGCGAGGTCGCCGACGACACCCGGGTGGGCATCGCCACCGGCAACGCGACGGGCGTCTACTTCGCGCTCGGCAACGCCTACGCCGAACAGATCAACGCCGCCGGCGGCAAGCTCAAGGCCACCGCCGCCGAGACCGGCGCCTCCGTGCAGAACATCCAGCAGCTGGTCGCGGGGGAGTTCGACGTCGCCTTCTCGCTCGCCGACAGCGCGGCGGACGCGGTCAACGGCACCAACAGCTTCAACGCGCGGCAGCCGGTGCAGGCGCTCGCCCGGATACACACCAACTACACGCAGGTCATCGTGCGCAAGGCGGCGGGCATCACCGACGTGGCCGGTATGAAGGGCAAGCGGGTCTCGACCGGCTCGCCGAAGTCCGGCACCGAGGTCATCGCCCGGCGGATGCTCACGGCGGCCGGGCTCGACCCGGACAAGGACGTGCAGGCGCAGCGGCTGGACCTGGCCAAGACCGTGGACGGCGTCAAGGACGGCTCGATCGACGCGCTGTTCTGGTCGGGCGGCCTGCCCACGCCGGGCATCACCGACCTGCTGACCACCTCGGCCGACCAGGTCGCCTTCCTCGACGTCACGCCGCTGCTGCCCGAGCTGCAGAAGATCAACCCGGTCTACGAGACGGGCACGATCCCGGCCACCGCCTACAAGACGCCGGCGGACGTGCCGACCATCGTGGTGCCGAACCTGCTGCTGGTCCGCGAGAACCTGGACGCGAACGTGGCCTGCGTGCTGACCCGAACGCTCTTCGACCGCAAGGCGCAACTGGAGCAGGCGAACGCGGCGGCCAAGGAGATCAAGCTCGAGACCGCGCGCAAGACCGACCCGGTGGTCCTGCACCGCGGCGCGGTAACGGCACTGGACGAATTGAACGCGCCACAGTGACCCGGTGAGCGGTCGTGCGCCCCGGCGCACGACCGCTCATTTAAATGCGTTGAGCGTTCCGCTCCGGATCTCTACCTTATGAAGCACACCGCACGAAGCGACCGGCCGAAGGGGGTTCGAAATGTTCCGCAACAAGCGGATGAAGCGCCCCGACCTGGGCCGGCGACGCGGCTGAAGCCGCGACAACGTTGCCGCCCATCCCGCACGGGAGAGGGCGGCTTTCTTTTTGATGTACGCGCGCCGCTAGCTCAATTGGCCAGAGCATCCGGCTCTTACCCGGAGGGTTCGGGGTTCGATTCCCCGGCGGCGCACGAGCAGGGTGGAGCAGTTCGGAGTGCTCGCAGGTTTCATAGGCCTGAGGTCGCGGGTTCAAATCCCGCCCCTGCAACGAAAGCAGTTCCGCAGGCTGAGCGCTGGCTGCTCATCCGCCCCTCATAAGGGCGGCCCGCCCGGTTCGACACCGGGGCCTGCGACCACACCCGACCCGTCGACGCCTGGTATCACGGAGACGTGGAAGGCGGGCGGGTCAGAGGAAGTCCCGCCAGAACGCCACCGTCGCAGTCGGGCTCCATCGCTGATCTGGCCTGTCCATACCCGGGCCGCCGAACTCGTGATGGATGTAGTCGGCCAGGTCCGTGCCGTAGTAGATGATGTCGGTCTGCACCATCGAGAGGACCGGGTGCCCGGCGGTTCCCCGCCCGGCGGGCAGGAACCGATGTCCGTAGACGGGTACCAGTCGTGGCGCCTGCGCCAGCTTCAGCCGCGCGGTCTCCAACGCCGCGGCACGGCCGGCCGGGCGGGCGCCCCACGTGTCGTGCCATACCGAGTTGCGTTCCACGTCGAAGAGCACACCCTCAACCGGCCACTCCAGGCGCTCACGAATGGCGCCGGGATCGCCGTCGCGCCACTCCGGCCAGGGTCGCTGCCACGCGTAGGACACGCCCTCCTCCGGCTCGAACGGAACGTTCAGGGGCAGCCCCGTCGCCAGGAACGCTCGATGATCATCGGCGAACTCGAAGCCGTACGTCCTCTCGATGCGATCGAACTCCGCAGCTGTCAGGCCCGGCCCGATCTCACAACACCCGGTCTGCGCGAGGCGATGCGCCGCTTCGATGCCCAGCCGGGCGCCTTCACCGTTGATCACGGTGGCACGATAGTGCTTCGGGCCTACCGGGATGGACCGGTATCGTGCCGCCGAAGTCGGCGGTGACGGCCCCGGCCGGATTGGCGGGGCCGTCGAGTGCCGACGCGGCGGCGGTCACCCCGATGACGCGTAATAGAAGATCGGTCTTCGGGTTTTGTCCTACGGGCCGCGGGCGCTGCAGTTGCTACCTGGCCCTGGCCTCGCGGAGGGGGGCGCCGACCTCGTGGAGGTGGTGTAGCGCCTGGCGGTACGACTCCAGCAGGCTGGTCGACTCGTAGGAGACGCCGACCTCGGCGCAGTACGCCTCGACGATCGGCTGGGCCTTGCGCAGGTTCGGCGTCGGCATGGCCGGGAACAGGTGGTGCTCGATCTGGTAGTTCAGGCCGCCCAGCGCGGCGTCGGTCAGCCAGCCGCCGTTCACGTTGCGGGAGGTCAGCACCTGCTTGCGCAGGTAGTCCTCGGTGCCGTCCGGGTGCGGCATGCCCTTGTGGTTCGGCGCGAACGTCATGCCCAGGTAGACGCCGAAGAGGGCCTGGTGCACCACGAGGAACGCGATCGCCTGCAGCGGGGACAGGACCAGGAACAGGGCGGTCAGGTAGCCGATCGCGTGGGTGATCAGCAGCCCGGCCTCGAGGTTGCGGCGCTTCATGTCGCCGCGGATCAGCGCCTTGACGCTGGACACCTTCAGGTCGATGCCCAGCAGGGTGAGCAGCGGGAAGAACAGCCCGGCCTGGTGGCGGGTGATGAAGCCCTTGAGTCCGCGCCGGCCCCAGGCGGACTCGGTGGCCCAGATCAGCACCTCGGGCGCGACGTCCGGGTCGAGGTCGTCGTGGTTCGGGTTGTTGTGGTGGCGGGTGTGCTTGTCCATCCACCAGCCGTAGCTCATGCCGATGGTCAGGTTGCCGGCGATCCGGCCGGCGATCTCGCCGGGCCGCTTCGTGCGGAAGACCTGCCGGTGCGCCAGGTCGTGCGCCACGAGCGCCACCTGTGCGAAGGTCACGGCGAGGAACGCGGCGACTACGAGGGTCCACCAGGAGGAGCCGATCAGGAAGAACGCCGTCCAGCCGCCCACCAGCGCCAGCGTCACGGCGGTGAGCCGTACGGCGTAGTACGCGGGCTTGCGCTCGAGCAGTCCCGAGCGGGTGATCCGCCGGTTCAATTCGGCGAAGTCACTTCCGGCCGTCGACCGTGGCCGCTCCGTCGTTGTCGTCATACCTACAGACTCAAGGTCAATAGCCGAACGGTCAGGAGTGTCAGATCCCCGGGGATGGTGGTGCTAGCACCCCAGTTTCGTTGATCAAGATGTGCACGTGACGGCCGTGGAGAATGGGGACATGGAGACGCGATCGTGGGTGAGCGACGGCCTGCGGGCCATCGCCGGTGGCGTCTACGCGGTCGGCCTCGCGATCACCAACCTGCCGCTGCTGGTGGTCTCGCTGGTGGCGCTGGCGCTCAGCCCCGTGCCCTTCCTCGGTCTCGCCCTGCTGCCGTGGGTCACCGACCTCGTCCGGATGCGCGCCAACCTGGAGCGGCGGCTGGCCGGGCGGGCCGGGATCGCGATCGCCTGCCCGTACCAGCCGGCGCCGGAGCGGGCGCTGCCCGGCGGCTGGAAGCGGTTCCGGTGGATCGCCACCGACCCGGCCACCTGGCGCGACCTGGCCTGGCTGGTGCCGGGTGCGCTCGTCGGCTTCTCCCTCGGCCTGCTCGCCGTCGCCATCCCGCTGTACGGCCTCGAGGGCATCACGCTGCTGCCGCTCTGGCTCTATCTGAGCGTCGACTGGTACGGCTACGGCGTCTTCTGGCCGATCGCGAACTTCAGCGAGGCGATGCTCTCGATGCCGCAGGGCGTGCTGTTCATGGCGCTCGGGCTCGGCGCCGCGCCCTGGCTGCTCGAGGTCAACGCGAAGTTCGCCAAGCTCTTCCTGGCCCCGACCAAGGCCGCCGAGCTGCGCCTGCGGGTGGCCCAGCTGACCGAGACCCGGGCCGACACCGTCGACGCGCAGGCCGCCGAGCTGCGCCGGATCGAGCGTGACCTGCACGACGGCGCGCAGGCCCGGCTGGTGTCGCTCGGCATGACCATCGGCCTGGCCGAGGAGATGATCGAGCGGAACCCGGCGGCGGCCCGCAAGCTGCTCGTCGAGGCCCGCGAGGTGAGCGGCGCGGCCCTGCTCGAGCTGCGGAACCTGGTACGCGGCATCCACCCGCCGGTGCTCGCCGAGCGCGGGCTCGACGGCGCGGTCCGCGCGCTGGCGCTGAGCCTGCCGCTGCCGGTGACGGTCGAGGTGGACCTGCCGGGCCGGCCGCAGACGCCGGTCGAGTCCGCGGCCTACTTCGCCACCGCGGAGGCGCTGGCGAACGTGGTCCGGCACAGCGGCGCCCGGACGGCCGCGGTGTCGATCCGGTACGCCGCCGGCGTGCTCGCGATCACCGTCAGTGACGACGGGGTGGGCGGCGCCGAACCGACCCGCGGCACCGGACTGCGCGGAATAGATCGTCGCCTGGCCGCCTTCGATGGCACGATGACGGTCTCCTCCCCGCCGAGCGGGCCGACGGTCGTGACCATGGAGCTACCGTGCGTGTTGTCCTCGCCGAAGACCTCGCCCTCCTCAGGGACGGCCTGACCCGCCTGCTCGAGGCGTTCGAGTTCGAGGTCGTCGAGGCCGTGGACAACGGTCCGGCGCTGCTGCCGGCCCTGATCAGGCACCGCCCCGACGTCGCCGTCGTCGACGTGCGGCTGCCGCCGACCTTCACCGACGAGGGGCTGCAGGCGGCGATCGCGGCCCGCACCGAGGTGCCCGGCCTGCCGATCCTGGTCCTCTCGCAGCACGTCGAGCCGCTCTATGCCCGGGAACTGCTGAGCGACCGCAACGGCGGCGTCGGCTACCTGCTCAAGGACCGGATCTCGAACGTGGCCCAGTTCATCGACGCGGTCCGCCGGGTCGCCGACGGCGGAACGGCGATGGATCCGGAGGTGGTCTCCCAGCTGCTCGCCCGCCGGGAGCCGTTGGCGGTGCTGACCGCCCGCGAGCGCGAGGTGCTCGGCGAGATGGCCGAGGGCCGGTCGAACGCGGCGATCGCGGCGAAGCTCTTCGTCACGGAGAAGGCGGTCAGCAAGCACATCAACAACATCTTCACCAAACTGGGCATGCCGCCGTCGGACGACGACAACCGGCGCGTCCTCGCCGTGCTGACCTACCTCAACGGCTGAGCGAGCGCCGTCACACGCGCCGTTCGTCACAGCCCCGGGGCGCCGGTTTGCCGCCCAGTCGTGACGCCCGCGATGAAGTATCGGGGGTATGGAGACCGCATCACCGCCGCTCGCCGTGACCGTGGCGATCACCCGTAAGGCCGATCCGTCGCGCAACGCGGAGATGCTGGCGTGGGTCCGCGCGGGGACGACGCTGGCCGAGGACTTCCCCGGCTTCCTCGGGGTGGGCTGGGTGCGACCGGTGCTCGGCTCGACCGAGTGGCACATGCTGTACCGCTTCGCCGACGCCGACGCGCTGCACGCCTGGGAGGAGTCGCCGCAGCGGCAGTGGTGGCTGTCGTCGGCGCAGGGCATGGTCGAGCACACCCGGGAAGAGCGGCGCACGGGCATCGAGGGCTGGTTCGACCCGCCGCAGGAGCATTCGGTGTCCGACCTCACCCCGGCGGCGCCGCCGCGCTGGAAGCAGGCGGTGACGATCTGGCTCGGCTTCTTCCCGGTCAGCCTGCTGGCGGCGGTGACCCTCGGGCACCTGATCGCGGAGCAGAACGTGGTGGTGCGCACGCTGGTGACCACGCTGTGTCTGACGCCACTGATGGCGTATCTGGTGTTGCCGCAGGTGACGAAGATGCTGCAGTGGTGGCTGCGTGGTCAGCCCCCGCCCTGGCGGCGCTAGGTAGCGCAGGCGCTCCTCAACATCTCCTCTGAATTCTTCAGGTGACCCTCCCCGCACCCGATGGAGTCCGGCGAGGAGGCAATCAGATGCGGCTGCGTAACTGGATCGCTGTGGTCACCAGCGTATTACTGCTGGTGACGGTCGGCATCGTCGGTGTATTGGTGAACCGTTCGGCGCTTCGTGCCGCCGACACGGTGCACCGCACCGACACGCATGCCCTCGCCAAGAACAACGCCACCCTGGCCGGGCAGATGCAGCTGCTCAACGCCAAGGAGCTCAAGGCCTTCGCCGACGCGCGCACCTTCGACCTCGGCGTCGGCAACGAGAAGGACCGCAAGGCCCTCGAGGGCTACGTGGCGAAGTCCGCCGCCTTCAAGTACGGGGCCGCGATCACCTCCCTCGACGGCACCGTCCTGAACGCCACCCGGACCCACGTGCTGCCCGCGGCCGACGACGCCGGCTACGGGCCGTTGCGCAAGTCGCTGCAGAGCGGCAAGCCGGGCTTCTCCTCGGTCATGCTGGTCAAGGACTCCGCCGACGTCAGCTCCGGCGCCACCGTCGCGGTGCAGGCGTTCGCGGTGCCGATCCAGGTCGGCGGGACGCCGCGGGCGATCCTCATCGGCTACAACGACATCGCGTCCACGACCCTGCAGAACTACACCACCCGGCTGCGGTCGCCGGGCAGCATCACCACGTTCGTCGACTCCACCGGGCGCATCGGCCACACCAGCGAGGAAGACAAGATCGGCACGATGATCGACCCCGCGGTCCTCGCGGCGGTCCAGCGGATCACCACCGGGTTCGAGTTCGTCGAGTACAAGGTCGGCAAGACCGAGATGATCTCCGTCGTCGTCAAGGACGAGGCGCTGCCGGGCGGCTGGACGTACATGCGCACGCAGACCATGGCCTCCTTCGACGGCCCGGTGCACTCCCGCAGCCAGAACATCAACCTGACGCTGCTGGCGATGCTCATCATCGGCGCCGTCGGCATCTCGCTCCTCGGGTACCGCACCCAGGTGCAGCGCCGCCGGGCGGACGAGCGGTTCCAGGCACTGTTCCAGCACGCGCCCGACATGGTGGCCGTGCTCGACGCCGAGGGCCGGGTCGCCTACTCCAGCCCGAGCGCCGCGTCCCTGCTGCACTTCCCGGCCGGCTCGCTGCAGGGCTCGACCGTGTTCGCGCTGGTGCACGCCGAGGACCGCCCGCGGATGGTGGAGGCGTTCGGCAAGCTGCTCACCGAGCGCGACGGCGTGCTGCGGCTGCAGACCCGGATCCTGAACGCGTCGGGGCAGGCCACCTGGTTCGACTTCACCGCGTCCAACCAGATGCACAACCCCTCGCTGGCGGGCATCGTCATCAACGCCCGCGACATCTCCGAGAACCGGGCGTTCCAGGAGCGGCTGCACCACGAGGCCACCCACGACGCGCTGACCGGGCTGCCGAACCGGCGCCGGATGCAGGACGCGCTGGGCACCTCGCTGCAGGGCGACGCGGTGGCCGTGTTCTTCGTCGACCTCGACGGGTTCAAGCCGGTCAACGACGCGCACGGGCACGAGGCCGGCGACGAGCTGCTGCGCCAGGTCGCGGAGCGGCTCAGCACCTGCGTCCGCGAGGGCGACGTGCTCGCCCGGGTCGGCGGCGACGAGTTCGTCGTGCTGATGCCCGGCATCACCCTGCAGTCCGACGCCGACGCGATGAGCAGCCGGGTGCGCACGGCCATCGAGCGGCCGTTCCTGGTGTTCGGCAACGAGGTCACCATCGGCGCGAGCGTCGGCGTGCACCTGGCGACGCCGAGCGACGACCCGGACCAGGCCCTGCGCGCCGCCGACCACGCGATGTACGCGGTCAAGCACCTCGGCGGCGGCCGCCGCGCGGCCAACGACCAGCGCGAGCCCGCCCGGGCGGGACGCCACCGCGCCGAGGACTGAACCGCTAGGTTGACTCCATGGCCACCAAGCCGCCCGCGATCGAGGTCGCCGCGGGGGAGCACACCGTCCGGGTCTCCAACCCGGACCGGGTGTACTTCCCGGAGCTGAAGCTGACCAAGCTCGACCTGGTCGACTACTACCTGAGCGTCGGCGACGGCATCGTCCGGGCGCTGCGCGAGCGGCCCTGCATGCTGCACCGGTTCCCCGACGGCCTGGCCGGCGACAAGGTGCACCAGAAGCGGGTGCCGCACGGCGCGCCGCCGTGGCTGCAGACGGTCCGGGTGGAGTTCCCCCGGTACGGCCGGCACGCGAACGAGCTGTGCGTGACCCAGCTCGGCGAGGTCATCTGGGCGGTGCAGATGTCGACCGTCGAGTTCCACCCGTGGAACTCGCGCCGCGCGGACACGGAGAAGCCCGACGAGTGGCGCATCGACCTGGACCCGATGCCGGAGTGCGGGTTCGACACCGTGCGCCGGGTGGCGCACGTCGCGCACGAGGTGCTCGACGAGCTCGGCATCACCGGCTATCCGAAGACCTCCGGCGGCCGCGGCCTGCACATCTACGTCCGCATAGCACCCGAGCACGGCTTCGGCGACGTCCGCCGGGCGGCGCTGGCCTTCGCCCGCGAGGTCGAGCGGCGCTCGCCCCGGGACGTGACGACGACGTGGTGGCGCAAGGACCGGGACCCCGAGGCGCTGTTCGTCGACTACAACCAGAACGCCCGCGACCACACCATCGCGAGCGCGTACTCGGTGCGGGGCAACCAGCGCGGCACGGTCTCCACGCCGATCCGCTGGGACGAGATCGACGCCGTGCGGCCGGACGACCTGACCATGCTGACCGTGCCGGCCCGCTTCGCCGAGCTGGGCGACCTGCACGCGGGCATCGACGACACCGCCTTCGATCTGGCGCCGCTGCTGGAGTGGGCGGAGCGTGACGAGCGGGCCGGGTTGGCGGGTCCCGCCGACGCGGAGTGACGTCCGGCCGCGGCCGTAAGACATTCTCAATCATCGATTGAGCTGTTAACGTCACGGCACGCAGCCAATCCGTCACGTGGGGAGACGCAGATGCGTAGCACCGCACGCTGGACAGTCGCCGTCGCCGTCGTCACCGCAGTCGGGATCCCGGGCGCCGCACAGGCGGCCGGTGCACAGCCCGCCGAACGAGCCGTCCTCGCCGCACCCGGAGCCGAGGTCGTGCCCGACAGTTACGTCGTCGTGCTCAAGCCCGACCGGGCCGCCGTCGCCGGCCAGGCCCGCACGCTCGCCGGGCGGCACAGCGCCCAGGTGCGCCAGACGTATTCGCACGCCCTGCGCGGTTTCGCGGCCACGATGAGCGCCCGGCAGGCCCGGCGGATGGCCGCCGACCCGGCGGTCGCCTACGTGCAGGCCGACGTGATCCACCGGGTGAGCGACACGCAGAACAACCCGCCTTCGTACGGGCTCGACCGCATCGATCAGCGGAACCGGCCGCTGAACTCGGCGTACACGTACTCCAACGGTGCGGCGGACGTGCACGCGTACATCATCGACACCGGCGTCCGGACCACGCACCAGGACTTCGGCCTCCGCGCGGTGAGCGGCTTCGACGCGATCGACGGCGGCACGGCGGACGACTGCCACGGCCACGGCACGCACGTCGCGGGCACCGTCGGGGGCACCGCGTACGGCGTGGCGAAGAGCGCGCGACTGGTCGCCGTACGGGTGCTGAACTGCGAGGGCAGCGGCACGACCGCGCAGGTCGTCGCCGGCATCGACTGGGTGACGGCGAACGCGGCGAAGCCGGCGGTCGCCAACATGAGCCTGGGCGGCAGCGCGGACGCGGCCCTGGACAGCGCCGTCGCCGGCTCGATCGCCTCCGGCGTGAGCTACGCGATCGCGGCGGGCAACGGCTTCCTGGGCCTGTTCGCCCTGGACGCCTGCACCCAGTCGCCGGCCCGCGTGCCGGCGGCGATCACGGTGTCGGCGGTCGACAACGCGGACCGCAAGGCCGGCTGGGCCAACCGCGGCACGTGCGTTGACGTCTTCGCCCCGGGCATCGGCATCACGTCGTCGTGGGGCACCGGCGACACCGCGACGAACACGATCAGCGGCACCTCGATGGCCGCACCGCACGTGGCCGGCGCGGCGGCCCTCTACCTGCAGACCCACCCGTCGGCGGCGCCGGCGGAGGTCCACTCGGCCATCGTCGGCAACTCGACGACCGGCGTGGTGGTCAGCCCGGGCTCCGGATCACCCAACCGCCTGCTCTACACGGGAGCCTTCTGACACGGCCGCCGGGTGGCCACCGTAGCCGCTCAGTGACAGCATGTTTCAATGCGATTCGGCCCTCGCGAGACTTCGAGCGATCCACCGTCCTGGTTCGAACCGGCTGAACCGGCGGCCCCGCCGAGGCCCGCCCTGACGGCGAGCGTCGAGCCGAGCCGGATCGCCGAGTGGGCCGCGGCCCGCTGCGACGAGATCGTCGGCGACATCCGAGGTGGACTCTGGCGGTTCACCGAGGGCGTCGCCGACGTGCTCTTCCCCGGCATCGGGCCGGCGGTCGGCAGCGCCCGGCGGGCCACCAAGTGGGGACCCACCCTGGTCGGGCTCAACGACGAGCGCGGGTCCGACGTCAAGATCGGCCTGATCGGCTCGGAGAACCTCGGGCTCTGGGCGGTACTGCGGTGCCGGCTCGGGCAGTCCGATCACGGCCCGCGCCCCGGCTGGTGTGCCGACCTGCCGCTCGGCCCGCTCGGCGCCGAGGGCATCCGCGACGGCGCCGCGGCGATCAGCGCGATCGAGGACGTCAAGCCCGCCGACGTCGCGCCCCTGCTGCTCGTCGAGCCCGCCGTCGGCGCCGACACCCGGCTGCTGCTCCGCGTCGACGTGCCCAGTCGCTCGGGTGTGGTCGCCGTCGACGCCGGCGACGGCGTCTGGCAGCGGCGGGTCTTCTTCACGCTCCTGCACCCGGCCCGCCGCGGCGCCGGCCACCACGAGACGTACCGGGTGGTCTGCCCGGTGTGCGGTCGCCGCCGGCTCGCGCAGTTCCGCGGCTTCGACGTCTGCTCGGACTGTGGCTGGTTGCACACCCAGCCCTGATTCGCCTGGCCGAACGTCCGGTATCGACCCTGAAATGCCCCTGAGATACCCCCTGCGGTCGACAATCCGCTTTCCGTGTCTCCCCGTACGGCCTAGGCTCCCGGACGTCGGGCGACCTGGGGGGACGCGAGATGGCTTGGCTGGTTTGCGGACGCTGGACGAAGTGGGCCGTGCTCGGCCTCTGGGTGGTCGTGCTCGCCGTCGCGGGCCCGCTGGCCGGGAAGCTGACCGGCGTCGAGAAGAACGACAACTCCGCCTGGCTGCCGGGTAACGCCGAGGCCACCAAGGTCTCGGAGCTGCAGAAGCGGTTCCAGCCCGACGACATCGCCCCGGCGGTGGTCGTCTACGAGCGCACCGGCGGCATCACGCCCGCCGACGTGGCGAAGGCCACCGCGGACGCCGCCGCGATGCGGCAGGTCGACGGGGTGAGCGGTGACGTCATCGGCCCGCTGCCGGCCAAGGACGGGCAGGCCCTGCAGACCGTGGTTCCGGTCAAGGTCGACGCCGAGGGCTGGGAGAAGATCGTCGACGTCGTCGACGACCTGCGGGCCGCGACGGGCACGCCGCCCGCGGGGATGAACGTCCAGTTCGCCGGCCCCGCGGCCAACGCCGCCGACAGCGCCGAGGCGTTCGAGGGCATCGACGGCACGCTGCTGTACACCACACTCGTGATCGTCGCGGTCATCCTGCTGATCACGTATCGCAGCCCCGTGCTCTGGCTGTTGCCGATCATCAGCGCCGGCGTCGCGCTCACCACCGCACAGGCCGTCATCTACCTGCTGGCCAAGCACGCCGGGCTGGTGGTCAACGCGCAGAGCGCCGGCATCCTGACGGTGCTCGTCTTCGGCGCGGGCACCGACTACGCCCTGCTGCTCGTCGCCCGCTACCGCGAGGAGTTGCGCCGGCACGACGACCGCCACGAGGCGATGGCGCTCGCCCTGCACCGGGCCGGCCCCGCCATCATCGCCAGCGCCGCGACGGTAGCGGTCGGCATGTCCTGCCTGACGCTGGCCGAGGTGAACGCGACCAGCGGCCTCGGCCCGGTCGCCGCGATCGGCGTCGTCGTCGGCCTGCTCGCCATGATCACCCTGCTGCCCGCGATGCTGGTCATCTTCGGCCGCTGGCTCTTCTGGCCGGTACGCCCCAAGCCCGGCTCGGTCGAGCCGACCGCCAACGGCGTCTACGCCCGCCTCGGCGACCGCATCGCCCGCCGGCCGCGGGCCGTCTGGATCGGCACCGCGGCCGCGCTCGGCGTCATGTCCCTCGGCCTGTTCCAGCTGGACGCCAACGGCCTCGCGCAGGCCGACCAGTTCACCAGCAAGCCGTCGGCGGTGGTCGGCGAGGAGACGCTCGCCCGGCACTTCCCGGCCGGGCAGGGCCAGCCGATCGTGGTGATCGGCGAGGCCGCGTCGGCGCCGGCGATCCGGTCGGCGGTCGCCGCGACGCCGGGCATCAGCGAGGCCGGCGAGCCCGTGATCAAGGGCGACCTGGCGCTGATCGAGGGCATTCTCACCGCCGCACCGGACAGCGACGAGGCGATGGACACCGTCGAACGGGTCCGCGAGGCGGTGCATCCGGTCGGCGACGCGCAGGTCGGCGGCCTGACCGCGATGACCCTGGACATCCACAACGCCAACGACCGCGACAACCGGCTGATCATTCCGCTGGTCCTGCTCGTCGTGCTGGTGATCCTGGGCGTGCTGCTGCGCGCGATCGTCGCGCCGATCGTGCTGATCGCCACCGTCGTGCTGTCCTTCGCCGCGGCCCTCGGCGTCAGCGCGCTGGCCTTCCGGCATCTCTTCGGCTTCGCCGGCGAGGACAGCGCGTTCCCGCTCTTCGTCTTCGTCTTCCTGGTCGCCCTCGGCATCGACTACAACATCTTCCTGATGACCCGGGTACGCGAGGAGGCGCACCAGCACGGCACCCGGCGCGGCGCCCTGATCGGCCTGGCGGCGACCGGCGGTGTGATCACCTCCGCGGGCCTGGTGCTGGCCGGGACGTTCGCGGCGCTCGGCAGCCTGCCGCTGGTGGCGTTCGCGGAGATCGGCTTCGCGGTCGCGTTCGGCGTCCTGCTCGACACCCTGGTCGTGCGCTCGGTGCTGGTGACGGCGCTGAACCTGGACCTGGGCCGGTGGATGTGGTGGCCGAGCAAGCTGACGAAGGTCCGGGACGAGCCGACCCCGGCCGAGCCCGACCGCGACCTCGAGACGGTCGCCTAACCGATCCGGTTGAGAGTGGTGCGAACCAGCTTCTGCCAGTCGCCGGAGAACTGGGGGTTGGCGCTCGCGTCGGACCGGCCGAGGCGGTAGATCGCGTACTGCTCGACCAGCACGACGTTGTCCCGGGCCAGTGCCGTCACGGCGATGTCGGCGGTGGCCGGGTGCGCCTTGTCGTACTGCTTGTTGCGGGCGGTGACGAAGCCGATCCAGGCGCCCTCCTCCAGCGGCGTCGTCGAGGCCGTCTCCGTGTACGCGGGCTCCTCCCGGTCGCCGGTCTTCGCGGGCCGCGAGACGCTCGGCGCGCAGGCGTCGGCGACGGTGCGCAGCGAGGCGAGGGCGGTGGCGGCGGAGATGGCGTCCTCGTAGACCAGGGCGTGCTGGGTGAGGCTCTGCACACCCTCCTTGCCCTCGTCGGACAGCGGCGCCGACACGATCGCCGGGTTGCCCGGCACGGCCACCGGCGGGGTGTCCGCGCCGCAGATGCTGACCAGCTGGTTCGGCGTCGCGGACTCGCCCGGCGCCGTCCAGGTCGGGCCGATGTCGGCGGCCTTGAGCAGAGCGTTCCGCATGGTGTCCACGCTGATGTTGCCGCCGTCGGGCGGATCGTCCGACGAACACCCGGCGAAAGCGGCGACGGCGCACGCGGCGACGGCGACCCGGAAGACCCTGCCGATCACAAGCATCCGGCCATGATGGCAGACGCCCGGCGCTCACGCGCCGTCACCGGTGCTGCGTATTCGGACCGCTACCGAGCGCGTTCGAACGCGGGCCGGAATCGACCGTGATCCCGGCCCGCGGGTGCCGCCCGCCCCGCCGGGGGCGGGCGGCGGGGACGCGTCCCCCTCGTGCGCGTCCAGGAAACAGACCATTGGGCGGCGCACGCTGATACCCCGCGGCGGCGGAGGTGAGGTGATCCGGCTCACTGGTGTCACAACGGCGCGGCCCGGGGTGTCTTGAGCCGAACCGATGCGAACGAGGAGAGACACCATGAGCGCGAACATCGAGGTAGTGGTTATCGGCGGCGGGTATGCCGGCGTGCTGGCGGCCAATCGCCTCACGCAGCGCGACGACGTGACGGTGACGCTGATCAACCCGCGGCCGGTCTTCGTCGAGCGGGTTCGCCTGCACCAGCTGCTGGGCGGATCCGACGACGCGGTCGTCGACTACCGGGAGGTCCTCGCCGGGGGCGTCCGGCTGGTGGTCGACACCGTGACCCGGATCGACGCCGCCGAGCGCCGGGTGACGCTGGCGACCGGCGGGGCGGCCGGCTACGACTACCTGGTCTACGCGGTGGGCAGCGGCAGTGCCGACCCCGGCGTGCCCGGCGGGGCCGAGTTCGCCCATCCGATCGCCGGGCTCGAGGAGGCGCAGCGGCTACGGTCGGTCCTCGGCGCCGCGCCCGCGACGGCGCCGGTGACGGTCGTCGGCGGCGGCCCGCTCGGCATCGAGACCGCCGCCGAGCTGGCGGAGCAGGGCCGCGCCGTGACTTTGGTCTGCGGCGGGGTGCTCGGCCCGTACCTGCATCCGCGAGGACGGCGCTCGGTCGCCAGGTCGCTGTCCCGGCTCGGTGTCGCCGTGCTCGACGGCCCCGGCTCGCGGGCGGCGGCGGTGACGCGCGACGCCGTACGGCTCGCCGACGGCCGCGAGCTGCCGAGCGCGGTGACGATCTGGGCCGCCGGCTTCGGCGTGCCGGACCTGGCCGCCCGCAGCGGGCTGCGCACCGACGCCGTCGGGCGGCTGCTCACCGACGAGACGCTGACCAGCGTGGGCGACGAGCGCATCGTCGCGACCGGCGACTCGGCCGCACCCTCGGGCCTGCCGCTGCGGATGAGCTGTCAGGCCGCGCTTCCGCTCGGCTCGCACGCCGCCGACACGGTGCTGAGCCGGATCGCGGGCGAACGACCCGCGGACTTCAGCCGGGGGATCGCCGCCATGTGTGTCAGCCTTGGTCGCCGGGCCGGCGTGTTCCAGGTCGCACACCGCAACGACATCGCGATGCGGCTGCACGTCAGCGGATGGCTCGGCGCGAGGCTGAAGGAGGCCGCGTGCAAGAGCCCGGTGAAGCAGCTCGCGGACGAGGCGCACAGGCCCGGCTCGCACACCTGGCCGGTCCGGGACGCCAAGCGCCAGGAGCTGCTGCGTGCCGCCGCCGATCGGACGGCCTGACGTGAGCGACCCGGCCACCGACCCGGCGACCGGCGCGTTCGTCGCACACCGCAACCTGCTCTTCACGGTCGCGTACGAGATGCTCGGGTCGGCGGCAGACGCGGAGGACGTCCTGCAGGAGACCTGGCTGCGGTGGGTGAAGGTGGACCTGGCGCAGGTGCGCGATCAGCGCGCCTACCTGGTCCGGGTCACCACCCGGCAGGCGCTGAACCGGCTGCGCGCGGTGAAGAGCCGCCGGGAGTCGTACGTCGGCCCGTGGCTGCCCGAGCCGCTGCTCACCGCGCCGGACGTGGCCGAGGACGTCGAGCTCGCCGAGAGCGTGTCGATGGCGCTGATGCTCGTGCTCGAGACGCTGTCGCCGACCGAGCGCGCGGTGTTCGTGCTGCGCGAGGCGTTCGACGTCGGCTACGACGAGATCGCCGCGGCGGTCGACAAGAGCCCGGCGGCCGTGCGCCAGATCGCGCACCGGGCCCGCCGGCACGTCGAGGCCCGCCGCCCGCGCGCCGCGGTCTCCGCGGACGAGACCCGGGCGGCCATGGAGTCGTTCCGCGGCGCGGTGGAGACCGGTGACCTGAAGGGCCTGGTCGAGGTGCTCGCCCCCGGCGTGGTGCTGATCGGCGACGGCGGCGGCGTCAAGCAGGCCGCGCTGCGGCCGGTCACCGGCGCCGACAGGGTGAGCCGCCTGCTCCTCGGCGGCCTCGCCAAGGTGACGGCGACGATCACCACCGAGCCCCGCGTGGTCAACGGCAACCCGGCGCTGCTCCTGCGCCTGGACGGGGAGATCGACGGCATCCTCGCGGTCCGCGTCGAGGACGCCCGCATCGCGGGCCTCTACTACGTACGCAACCCGGCGAAGCTGACCCGCGTGGAGTCGGAGACCGCGCTCGCCCGGCGCTAGGGTCGCCGCGCGACGAAGGCGAAGGCCGCCGCCGCGCTCCTGCCGCCGGCGGCGGTCACCACGACGGGCGCCGAGCCGGCCCGGGTCCGCGCCTTCAGGGTCATCCTGATCTCGGTGTCCGATACCCGCATGAAGGTGGTCGCCACGCCGCCGACCGTGACCCGGGTGGCGCCGGTGAACCCGCTTCCGGTGATCCGCACGGGCGTGGCGGTCCGCAGGGCGGCCTTGGTGACGCTCAGCCGCCTGATCACCGGAACCGGTGCGCGGTAGGTGAACCGCGAGGACGCGCCGGGCGCCGTGACGCCGCCCGGCGTGGTCAGCCGGATGTCCACCGCGCCGGCCTTGTGCACCGGCAGGGTCACCCTGACCTGGGTGGCCGAGACCTTCGTGTACGCGACGCCGACCCCGCCGACGGTCAGCCGGGTGGAGTCGGTGAAGTTCACGCCGGTCACCACGACCGCGGTCCGCGCGTTGGCGAACCCGCGGTTCGGCGTGATCGAGGTGATCGCGGGGGCCGGGGGCGCCGCCACCCGGGCCGGGGTGGCGATGCCGTCGACCGCGTACGCGCTGCTGGCGGCCTTGTTGATGAACGCCCAGGAGAGCTTCGCGTCGCCGCCGTTGCCCCAGTGGGTGCCCCACGAGTTGCGGATGGTCACGCCCTGCTCGTCGTAGCCGTACGCGGCGATCATGTGCCCGCCGAGGCTCGAGCCGGTCAGCGTGTCGTAGAGGCTGTGGCCGCGCAGGTACATGAAGTCCTCGTAGACCGGCATGGAGAGGGCCACCGGGCGGCCGGACGCCAGCGTCTGCTTGATCAGCGTCTGCGCGGGGCTGCCCTGGTTGCCGCCGACGAACAGCCGGCTCCAGCCGTTCACCCGGTAGTCACGGGCGTTGTCGATCTCCTCCTGGGTCGGCGGCGACTGCCAGTTGGTGGTGCCCTGCCAGTAGTGCTCCTGGGTGTCGACGCCCGCGGTCTGCGCGCTGGTCAGCACGGCGTCGGGGTTGAGCCCGGCGGTCGGCGCGCCGTTCCTGGCGACGTTGCGCATGTAGAGGAAGAGCGGGGCGTACGGCGCGCCGGTGCCGCCGGCGCGGTTCGCGTAGTAGCCCATGATGCTGTAGCCGACGGTCCAGGCGACGCAGGAGCCGATCTGCCCCTGGTCGCCGACGGGCGGGGCGTACTTGCGCAGGTCGACGGCCTCGGGCAGCACCTCGAACGCGGACGCGTCGCCGAGCCTGGTCTTCGCGGAGGTCAGGACCGGGCTGGGCAGGTAGCCGCCGACGGCGTGCGGAGGCGCACCGGGCGTCGAGGGCGCGGCGGCCACCGCCGGGGCGACGGCGGGCAACCCGGCGGCGACGGCCGTGGCCAGGGCAAACCAAACCCGGGTCAGGGCTTTCGACGTCAGGCGCATCCATGGTCCTTCCGAGGGGACGGCACGTGGCCATCCCCATCGGCAGGGCCCGACGGGTCATGAGGTCAATTCATGGCTGACGTGCGCGGTGACGATGCGCCAGCCCTGCGGTAGGCGTACCCAGGTCTGTGACTGGCGGCCGAGGGCGTCGGTGCCCGGATAGCCGAAAAGCGTGGTTACGACCGCTACGTCCGCGCCGTACGCGGTGATGATCGTCTCCTTGAGCCGGCGGCCCGGCGGCAGTGGCGGCTGCGCGCGCCGCCAGGTGGCCTGCTCGGGCAGGCCGGTCTGGCGGTCCGCGACGCCGAAGCGCACCGCGCCGGCGGCGAAGAAGCCGACAATGCGCTCGACCTCGTTGGCCACGAGGGCGTCCTCGTAGTCGGCGAACGCGGCGGCGACCTCGGACACGACGTCGGGCCGGTTGATCTCCATGGCGCCTCCTGGCGGGGCTCGGCGGCCCGGCACGTGACGCGCCGGGCCGCCGGGTGGACGGGTGGATCAGACCGCGCTGGTCTCCTTGCTGGGTTCGGGCACGCCCTCCTCGGTGTGGTTGCCGCCGGCGTGCAGGCGCTCCAGCTCGAGCTCGTCGGCGTCCGGCTGCCGGGGCTCCGGCCTGGTCAGCGCGAACAGCACGCAGACCACGGTCAGCAGCAGGTAGCCGAGGCTGACCGGGCCGTCGGCGTTGAACTGCACCTTCTCCGCGTGGATCAGGCCGACGAAGGTCAGCACCGCGCCGGTGCCGGAGAAGATCGCCGCGTGCCAGAAGCGCTTGTCGATGATGAAGGCGACGATCGCGCCCAGGACCAGGCCGGCCAGGATCGCGCCCTCGCCGAGCGTCTTCAGCCCGTCGTAGACGACGCCCGCGCCGGCCAGGGTGCTGATGCCCACCTCGGCGGCCGAGGTACCCGCCGCCGCGAGGACGTTGTCCATCTGGCCGGTCGCCCAGCTCGCGATGTTCGGGATGAGGGCGGCGACCACGGCCGCGGCGTGCGCCCTCGGGGTGGCCTGGAACGCCTGCGCGCCGATGAGCAGGCCGATGTAGAGCAGGATCGGGACGATCGCCGCGGTCGGGAAGAGCGTGCCCAGCAGCCCGAACATCCCGAAGAAGCAGAGCAGGGCGATGACGACGCCGGTGGCCATCGAGTACCCCGTGCGGCCGCCCGCCGCCTTCCAGCCCGGGTGGCCGACGTACACGGCCGGCGGGAACGGCGAGCCGAGCATCGAGCCGACGACCGCGCCGCCGCCGTCGGCCAGCAGCACGCTGCGCAGGTTGTAGCGGTCGCCCGCGCTGGCCGCGCTCTCCACATTGGTCATCGCCTCGGTGAAGTTGTAGACGCCGAGGGGGATCGCCGTCGCCAGCAGCGGTGCCATGTCGCGCAGGCCGTCGAGGAGCAGGTCGACCTTCAGGTGCGGGAAGGCGAACGCGATGTCCTTGGCGGCCGCCGTCACGTCCGGCACGGACATGGCGCCGCCGATCCAGCCGATCGCGCTGCCGACCAGCAGGGCGACCAGGCCGATCGGGAGGTTGAAGGGAAGCTTGACGTCGGTGAGCAGGCCGACCAGCAGCAGGCCGAAGACCGGCAGGGCGATCCAGGCGGCGCTCCACATCGTCCCGGCCGGGTTCATCGAGATGAACGTGATGGAGATGCCGGCGAGCGTGCCGAGCAGGGCGGCGCGGGGCGTGTATTTACGGATGTACGGCCCGACGAACGCCCCGATCAGCACGATGACGCCGATGATGAACGCCCAGGCGATGCCGGCCGTCCAGGCCTGGATCGGGTCCTTGGTCCGCAGGTAGATCGGCAGCATGATGACGAAGATGACGATGAACATGTGCGGGACGCTCGGCCCGTACGGCATCGCCGTGACGTCGGCGCGGTTCTCCTTGGCGGCCAGCCGGCGCGCCAGGTAGGTGTAGTACATGTTGCCGAGCACCAGGGCGATGCCCAGCGCCGGCAGGATGACGCCGAAGACGTTCGCCGGGTCCATCCCGACGACGCCGATGCAGAGGCCGGTCAGGGTCAGCACGTTGACGAGGACGTTGACGCCGAAGCCGAAGAACGCGTTCGTGTCGCCGCGTACCCAGTAGGGAAGTTTCATGGCTCGCTCCTAGAGACGCACGGAGGTGGAATCGGCGACCCAGCCGAAGATGCCGCCCTGTGCGGCGATCATCTGCAGGCCGACCCGCTGGAACTCGGGGAAGTAGGAGCCGACGCAGTCGGCGAGCACGAGGCACTCGTAGCCGCGGTCGTTGGCCTCGCGCACCGTGGTGTGCACGCACACCTCGGTCGTCACGCCCGCCACGAGCAGGCTGCGGATGCCGCCCTTGTCGAGCAGTTCCTGAAGTTCGGTGGCGTAGAAGGCGCCCTTGCCGGGCTTGTCGACGACGGCCTCGCCGGGGATCGGCCGCAGCTCGTCGATGATGTCGTGGCCGTACTCGCCGCGGATGAGGATGCGGCCGAAGGCGCCGGGATCGCCGATGCGCTTGCTGGGCGCGCCGCGTTCGAGCTTGGCGGGCGGGCAGTCGGTCAGGTCGGGCAGGTGGCCCTCCCTGGTATGGATGATCGGCAGGCCGGCGGCCCGCCAGGTGGTCATGAAGGCCGCGAGCGGTGCGATCGTGCGGCGCAGCTGGGAGACGTCGTTGCCGAGGCTCTCGCCGAAGCCGCCGGGCTCGAGGAAGTCGCGCTGCATGTCGATGACCAGCAGCGCGGTGCTCTCCGGTGCGAACGTGAAGGGTGCGGGCTGTGCCTCGACGGTCGGCATCTCAGGCCTCCGTCGCGGCGATGACGTCGTCCGAGGTGGACACGCAGCCGAACACGCCGCCCTGCATGGTGACCATGTGCAGCGCGGCGGCGTGGTTCGACGCCTCGGTGGCGCCGGTGCAGTCGGAGAGGATCAGGCATTCGTAGCCGCGGTCGTTGGCCTCCCGCATGGTCGTGTGCACGCAGACATCGGTGGTGATCCCGGTCAGGATCAAATGCGTGATTCCCCGGGTACGCAGGACGAGGTCGAGATTCGTCGCGTAGAAGGCGCCCTTGCCGGGCTTGTCGACGATCACCTCGCCGGCCACCGGTGCCACCTCGGGCACGATCTCCCAGCCCGGCTCGCCCTTGACCAGGATGCGGCCGCACGGTCCCGGCGCGCCGATCTCGGCGCCGACCTGCGCCGAGCGCCACCGCTTGTTGGCCGGCAGGTCGGACAGGTCGGGGTCGTGGCCCTCGCGGGTGTGCACGACGAGCATGCCGAGGCCGCGGGCGTGTGCGAGCAGCCGCGCGGTGGCCGGCAGGCCGGCCCGGGTGAGCGCGATGTCGTAGCCCATCGACTCGACGTAGCCGCCGGGGCCGCAGAAGTCGGTCTGCCAGTCGATGCAGATCAAGGCGGTGCGCTCGACTGGAACCGAGCCGTCGTAGGGCCAAAGATAGGGGGAGGCCTTGACCGGGCCGATGGTGACGGTCATGTGTCCTGCCTTTCCGATGCGGAACGGTGTGCCCGCCAGCCGCCGCCGGCGGTGATGTCCTGTGCCGTGGCGACCGCGTAGGCCTCGCAGAGGAAGCCGGTCACCTCGGTGCCGTCGGCCAGCACGATCCGGCCGAGCGACAGGGGTGCGGGAATGCCGGCGAGCAGGCTGCCGACGGCCGCGGTCGGCAGCTGCCACAGCTCGATGTCGATGGCGGCGCCCGTGTCGTCGCGGACCAGGCCCGGCGCGCCGGAGGGCAGGGCGTAGAGCCGGTAGCAGGGCGCCGTGCGGGCCGCGCCGATCAACGTCGCCCGGCGGTCGGTCAGCTCGGCGTTGCGCGGCTCCCCGCTCAGGTGCAGCCCGACGACGGCGAGTGTCATGAGGTCCTGCGTCCCGCCCAGCTCCTCGGCGAGCAGGGCGAGGGTGTCGTCGCTGAAGGCCGGGCCGAACAGCGTCAGGCTGGCGGGCCGGCCGTCGGCGGTGAACCCGTTCGGCACGGTCACCGCGGCCAGGTCGAGCAGGTTCGCGAACTGCGTGTACCGGCCCAGGTTCAGGTTGCGCCCGATGGGGTCGGCGGCGATCTCGGCGTGCGTGTACGTCGTCGCGACGGTCGGCAGGACCAGCACGTCGACGGTCTCGAAGAGCCGGTCGGTCCAGGCCTTCAGCTCCCGCAGCCGGTGCAGGCCGCGCCAGGCGTCGGCGGCGGTGAACCGCAGCCCGGTCTCGAGCACCTGCCGCGTCACCGGCAGCACCGAGTCCGGATGCCCGCTCAGAAAGTCGCCGAGGTCGGCCAGCCGCTCGGCCACCCACGGGCCCCGGTAGAGCAGGTCGCCCGCCTCGAGCAGCGGCTCGATGCCGACGGCCCGGACGGCGCCGCCGAACCGGTCGAGCCCGGCGGCGAACGCCTTCTCCTGGCCGGCGTCGCCGAGGAAGTCGAGGCCGCGGCCCGCGCCGATGCGCAGCTCGGCCGGGCTCCGCAGCGGGCGTGAGCCGGTCCGGCCCCACGCGTCGCCGGCGGCCAGGCCCCGCGCCACCCGCAGGACGGCCGCGGCCCGGGCCGCGTCCGGCGCGAAGATCGACACGCAGTCGAGCGAGCGGCAGGCCGGCACGACCCCCGCGGTGCTGAGCAGGCCACGGGTCGGCTTGACACCGACGATCCCGTTGAGTCCCGCGGGCACCCGTCCGGAGCCCGCGGTGTCGGTGCCGAGGGAGAAGTCGACCAGCCCGGCGGCGACCGCGACGGCCGAGCCGGAGCTGGAGCCACCGGAGATCAGGCCACCGCCGAAGACGCTCTCCGGCGTCCCGTACGGCGACCGGGCGCCGGTCAGCCCGGTGGCGAACTGGTCCATGTTGGTCTTGCCGACCAGCAGCGCCCCGGCGTCGAGCAGGCGCCGTACGACGGGCGCGGTCCGCTCCGGAACGTACGCGAAGTCCGGGCAGGCCGCGGTGGTCGGCACCCCGGCGACGTCGATGTTGTCCTTGACGGCGAAGGTGAGTCCGGCCAGGGGCAGACCGTCCGGAACGGCGGCGGCCCGGTCCCGCAGTTCCGCCTCGGTGACGGTGCTGATCCAGACTCCGTCGTCGCCGCGGTCGCGGATGCGCTGGAAGACTTCCTTCATTCTGTCGATTGTCGACCGTTCTGTTTCGGCCGAGTCCACGCCAGGTAACGGACTGATGTCGCGAAGTGATCTAGGTCCTGGGCGGACCGGAACCTACGGCAGGTAGGTCCGTGCTCCGTGCGCATTCAATGCGGAGACGATGGCCTCCGCGCCGCCCTCGGCGACCGCCGCGAACAGGCGCTCGTGCCGGTGCACGCCGTCGGACGGCTCGGCGACCTCGGCCTCGCGGCGCAGGTTGACCGCCATGTAGAGCTGGAGCCGGACCAGCACCGACTCGTACAGCGCGGACAGCTGGCGGTTGCCGCCGAGCGCGACCACCGCGACGTGGAAGTGCCGGTGCGCGTCCGCGATCGCCAGCCGGTCGCCCGCCTCGGTCGCCTTGCGCATCACCTCGAGCGCGGCCCGCAGCGCGGAGAGGTCCGCGCCCGGCGGGATGCCCGCGACGGCGTGCCGCTCCAGGACGTCGCGGACCTCGTAGAGCTCGCGGACGTCGTCGTCGGAGAGTGTGGCGACCCGGACGCCCCGCCGCGGGATGTGCTCGACGAGCCCCTGCTGGGCCAGCAGCCGCAGCGCCTCGCGCAGCGGCGCCCGGCTGATGCCGAGCCGGCGGGTCAGCTGCTCCTCGACGAGCCGCTCGCCGGGATCGGTGCGGCCGCTGAGGATCTCGCGGCTGAGCCGGTCGACGGCGAGGTCGACGAGGCTGTGACTCTCCAGCTCCTCGTCGCCCACGCCTCGAGTGTGCCAGCACCGCGCCGTAGAGCGCCGACCGGCTCCGGCCGGCGCTTACGGGCGTACGGATCAGAAGTCGCCGGCGGTGTTGCACTTGGCGCGCTGCACGACGCAGTTCTTCACGCGGTGCCCGAGTGCGGCGTTGTCCCAGGCCAGGAACGCGTCGCCGTGCATCGACGACGCCATCTTGGAGGAGAGCTGGAAGCCGTCCGCCGAGCCACTGGTCGGGTACGCGATCAGGAACGAGATCGACGGGATGGCGACCGGGAAGGCCCCGCCGCAGGTGCCGTCGTAGGTGTACGCGACGTGCGCCTTGTGCGTCGGGCTGTCCAGGTGCACGCCGTCCCAGCAGTCCGGGAAGACGAGCTGGAACATCAGCGTCGCGCCCGGCGCGCACCGCGGCCAGTTGCCGTCCGCGCTCCGGCCGATCTCGCCGCCCGCGCCGGCGCAGTAGAACTGGTTGACCGAGCCGGCCGGGGTGGGCGCCTGCAGCCGGGCGTCACCGGCGATCATCCGGAAACCCTGCGGGAACGGCACCGTGGCGGCCGCGTTGGTCAGCCGCGAGCCGTAGTAGACGACCACGTCCTTGGGCTCGACGACCTGGCCGCGCTCGTAGAGGCTGGGAATCCAGTACGCCGAGAGATCCTCGGCCGGGCGGCAACTGGTGCCGGCGTTGCGCAGCAACGTGTCCGTGGTGGTGCCGGCGTCGGTGCTGTCGTTGCCGATGAAGCTGTGCATGTGCGAGGCCCCGGGCATCCCGGGGAAGATGATCGGGTCGTCCGGCCTGGAGTGGCTGTAGAGGCAGGACGCGTTGAACTCGGGCACACGCACGGAGTTGGCGGGCACCGGCCGCGGCGCCATCGCCCGGAACTCGGCGAGCTGGGCGTTCCACCTGGCCTGGTCGATGGGGATCCAGCCGTCGCCCGGGGTGCCGCCGGAGCCGAACGAGAACCAGTTGATGTTGACGAAGTCGCCGGATCCGGTGTTCCGCATGACCGCGAAGACGGTCTGCGCGCCGGCCGGATGGGTCGTGGCGGTGGCCGTCAGCGTGACCCAGTTCTGCCAGCCGCCGGTCGCCGTGATCGGGAACTGGGCGAGCAGCGGGCCGGTCGCCGACCCGGTACGGAGCTCGACGCTGCCGGTGCCGATGGCCGAGGAGACCCGCGCGGTCACGGTCAGCGCGCCGGCCGCGCCGAGGTCGACGCCGTCGTACCGCATCCAGTCGCCGCTCGCCAGGTAGGCGGCGTTCTGGCCGCCGCCGGTGTCGCCGGTGGGTTCGAGCTGCACGCCGGACTGCGCGGCGTACGCCTCGGCCTGTACGACGGTCGTGGCCGCCGCCGCGGTGTCGGCGACCGCCAGGCAGAGCGCGCCGGTCAGGACGGTGGTGAGTGCCGCGGCGAGCAACGCCCGCGTGCCGCTGGTCGGGGATCTGTGCATGGCGATCCTTCGGGGGACGGGGCCGCCCTCGCCGCGATGGGGGATCGGCTGGGGAGGGCCGGTCGGTCGTTCGGGGTGCCCCGGAGTATGCCGCTGGGGAAGCGCTTTCTCGATCCCTGCGGCAGGATTCTAGGCATCATGTGCGGAAAGATGCGGCCGCGATGGGGAAGCGCTCACTCGCCCGGTCAGGGCAGGAGCTGATCCAGGGCGGGGGAGCTGGTGAAGATCCCGTCCGCGCGGCCGAGCGTGGCCAGCTGCTCCAGCGACGCCCGGTTGATGTCGCTCGACCAGTTCGGCAGGATCATCGCCGTGCGTACGGTGTCGGTGATCTGGGTGTAGGTGCCGACCGTGTCGCGGATCTCCTCCGGGTGGCCGGCGGCGTACCGCAGCGACTCGTTCACCGCCTCGGCGAACCGGGCGACCAGGTCCGGATCCGCCTCGATGGTCGGGCGGCTGGTGAAGTACATGGCCACCGTCAGGTCCGGCGCGGTGTCGACGAAGTTGGACGCCACCACCTGGCCGCCCTGGGTGAGCGCCTCGGAGAGCTGTGGCTCCACCACCCACGCGGCGTCCACCTGCCGGGCCTGCAACGCGGACGGCATCTCCGAGAACGGCATCGCCTGGAACCGGATGCCGGTCGGGTTCCCGCCGGCCCGGCGCACCGACTGCCGCACGGTGGTGTCGCCGAGATTCCGCAGGGTGTTGACGGCGATCCGCTTGCCGGCCAGGTCCTTAGCCGACCGGATCGGGCTGCCGTCGGTGACGACGACCGCGGAGAAGTCCCGGCCGGGCCGCCCGGTCGAGGCGACCCCGTTCGCCACCGCCTTGAGCGGCGCGCCCTCGGACTGCGCCGCCATCAGCGAGGTCACGTTGCTGAAGCCGAACTGGTAGCGCCCGGCGAGCACGCCCTTGACGATCAGCGCGCCGCCCTGCTCGGGCACCAGCGTGAGGTCGATGCCCCGGCGGCTGAAGAAGCCCTTCTGCCGGCCGAGGTAGACCGGTGCCACGTCGACGATCGGGATGACGCCGACGCTGATCCGGGTGGCCGCCACGCCGGGCCCCTCGTCCGAGGTGCAGGCGTACGCCGCGAGCAGCGTCGTTATCGCGGTGGCAGCGGCGAGAATCCGACGCATCCTGTGCACTCCTGGGGCCGTCGACGGGGTTTGTGCCCGGCGAACCGTACCCCGTCGTGTGGCCCGGGGGTGGGGGCGGAACGGACAGAGGTCGATGTCTACCCGGGCAGTACCCACCACAGGGGACGGAGGCCTTCTCGCTCGCCCGGGATGAGGCGCGGCGGGCGCGGACCCGGCAGGCTCGGCCCGTGACCAACTACCTGATCCGGGTGGCCGGGCATCTCTCCGACGAGCTACTGACCGCATTTCCGCTGCTCTCCGCGCAGCCGCAGACGGTGCTGCGCGGGGAGTTGCCGAATCAGGCGGTCCTGTCCGATGTGCTCCTGCGGCTCGACGAACTCGGGGTGCAGATCGTCGAGGTGGTGTACCTCCCGGAGCATCCCGGCCCGTCGATCCGGCACGGCCGCACCCTGACCTGAGCGGACGGCAGAGTCGCGGCGTGCCACCGCGCCCGCCGCCGGGCGGGTCGAGCGCACCCGGGAGCCGCGGCGGCCCCAGCTGGCGCGCCGCCTATCGGCCTGTCAGACACTACCCAGTTCCCTCATTCTGTGAACATTTCGACGACCCTCCGGCGGGCGCCGGCTTTTTGCGGTGCACCGCTGTCTATTGCGCGCGCGGATCCCGACCGTCTTACGAGTGTTTGCCGAGCAATATTATTTGGTGGCGTGTCGTTGCCGTGAGACATGTATTAAATCGCGAAAAGTCGATTTCCGACCGCGTTGAATCGCTCGTTTCGGCGACCTGGCGGCGATATTCCACTGCTCCGGTGTGGCCGTCACCGCAGGAAATGGTGGGTCCTCCGGTTCGTCGGAGCCCAGGTAGTTCGCGCTCAACGGCCGGCCGAATAGGCTCTCTGGCCGCAATAGCACGCGCGGCCTGATTGGTTGCGCGTTTCTTATCAACCGAAAGGTCTGATCTTCCGACCCGGTCGGCGGGAGCCTATCGTCCGCCCGGAGGACAAGGCCCGAATCGGCGGAATTACCCTCGGGTTTCTCGAGCGGCAACGGCGCGACACGCTAAATCACCTAATCGGGTTAACGTCGCCGTGAATCGCGAATTCCGGTGCCCGATTGTGTTTGTGTTGATCAAGCAATTGACCTGCCTAGAAAAGGTGGTTTCATGAGTAGGGCAACACGAATGCTGGCCGTGACCGGAATGACTCTGGTCACCGGGATGACCCTCGTGGTCGCTCCGGCTGCCGCGGCCCCGTCGACGGCGGCGGCGCTGACCGCGAACGCGGCGACGACGCAGGCCGCCAAGCAGCAGGCCCAGTCTCCCCGCGAACGCTACATCCGCAGCTACCGCTGGCGGGGCGACTGCCGGGACGCGGGCCGTCGCGGGGTGTGGCGGGACCGCTGGGACTACTACCACTGCGACCGGAACCGTAGGGGCGGTTGGGACCTCTGGGTCGGGTGGCGCTGGAACAACAACGACAACAACTGGAACAACAACAACCACCACGGTGGTCCGGGCGGTCCGGGTGGCCCCGGTGGTCCCGGCGGTCCGCACGGCGGTGGCGGGGGTCCGCACCAGGGTGGCGGGCACCGCGGCTAGTCCTGCCTGACCGACAGCACGAGACGGGCCACATCCGAATCCGGGTGTGGCCCGTTGTCGTCCCCGCTTGCCGCGCGGGTGTGCCGGAATCGCCCGGCAATGTGGTGACCTGCGCGGCGCGGCCCCGGCCCGCCGCGCCACCGCCTCGATCATCCGGGAGGCCTGCGAGTAGCCTGACGCGCCTTCACCCCCGGATCGATTGAGGCAAACGTGTCCTACTCAGAGCAGCCGTCCATGACGCAGGCGCCCTACGCGCAGGTCGCCGTCTCCTCCTGCCGGATGTGCGGCAGCGTGCCCGCCGTGCCGGTGACCTTCCGTGGGCACCGTGGCCTCGTGGTGCTGATGCAGTTCCTCAGCCAGGAGGGTCCGTTCTGCCGCGACTGCGGACTGGCCACCTTCCGCAGCATGACGTCCCGCACCCTGGTGCAGGGCTGGTGGGGCTACGGGTCGTTCATCGTCACGCCGATCACCGTGCTGATCAACCTGGCCAAGCGCGGCAAGGTGGCCAACCTGGCGGCGCCGCAGCCGAACCCGTACGGCCCCAGCCGCCCGCCGATGGAGCCGGGCCCGCGCCTGCTGCAGCGTCCGATGACCATCATCGGACTGGCCATCCCGTTCGCGCTGGTGCTCACGCTGGCCAACCTCGGCTCGTAAGCGCGCGCGGCGGGGAGGTGCGGGAGCGCCCACCCCCGCCGCGTTCAAGCGTTTCCCCCTCGCGGCGCCGACCGCGGGAGGAGAATCTCGACATGCGCATCGGAATCATCGGCGGTGGTGAGCTGGGCGGATCGTTGGCCGAGTGGTGGGCGCAGGCCGGTCACGACGTCGTCATCAGCGCGCCGGCGGCCGAACGGGGACTCACCGGCATCGTCACCGCGACGGACGCCGCCGACTTCGGGGACGTCGTACTTTTCGCGCCCGAGTGGGCGTCCGCGCATTCGCTGATCGACGCCACCGGGGCCGCGCTGACCGGCAAGCCCGTGCTGGACGCGACCAACCCCGTCGTCTGGACCAGGGGGCACGGGTACGAGCGCGCCGTGCCGAAGGGCCACAGCGGCATCGAGACGCTGGCGGAGTGGGCGCCCGACGCCCAGTGGGTCAAGGCGTTCAACACCTGCTCGCCCAGCGTGCTCCGGCGCCGCCGGGGCCGGGATCCGCTGCTGGCGGAGTTCATCTGCACCGACCACCGGGCGGCGCGCGACGCGGCCACCCGGCTCATCGGGGACATCGGGTTCGCGCCGTTCTTCGCGGGCGGGGCGACCAACGCCTGCCTGACCGAGACCGGCGGCCCGCTGCGGCTGCGGGAGGTCGACGTCGCGGACGCGACCGCGGTCTTCGCGGAGGCCGTCGCGATCGCTCGGTAGCGGCCGGGTCGATCGGCCGGACCGGCCCTGACTGCATCCTGGCTGCTGCATGGGCCGAGGGTCCCGAACGGATGACGCTGGAGCATAAGCGGCTGACGATGTTGACCGCCCGCAGCAGGACGTTCCAGACTGCCGATGAGGCATGAAACGGGCAGGGGATCAGGGGAGAAGACATGGAGGTCGAGCCCCCGTACGTGTTCAGCAAGGACCACCAGGCGGAGTCCGGCCTGTCGGTCACCCGGGCCCCGGACAATTCGGTGATCGAGATCGCGGTGCACGGGCGGTGGAGCCGCCGGATGTGCCTCGACGTGCATGCCCTGCTGCGCGGGTGCATGGCGGAGCACCCCTCGGCGATCATCATCGACCTGCACGACCTCAACGACCTGGACGCCGCGAGCGCCGGCGTGTGGCTCGCCAACGCCCGGGCGGCGAGCGCGCTCGCGCCGCCGGCCCAGCTGGTCCTGGCCATGCCGCCGACCAGGCAGCTGGCCGGCCGGCTGCGCAGGCTCGGCGCGGTGCGCACCCTGCCCATCTTCGTCACGGTCGAGCAGGCCCGCGCCGCCGTCGCCGACCGGACGCTGATGACCGATCGCCTGTACCTGAGCCGGCTGCGCCCGGAGCCGGCCTCGGCCGGCGCCGCCGGCGACCTGGTCACCGTCGCCTGCGACGCCTGGGGCCTGCCGAACCTGACGGACACCAGCCGGAAGGTCATGTCGGCGCTGGTGACCAACGCGGTCGAACACACCGGCACCGACATGGCCGTCACGGTCTCCCGCCGCGGCTGCGGCATCTACCTGGGGGTACGCGACGGCGATCCGGGGCTGACGGGCGTGCTCGGCCCGGGCGCCGACGACTCCGGCGCCGCCGTGCGGGGGTACGGCGAGGGCCTGCGGATGGTGGATGCCCGGGCCAGTGTCTGGGGCGCCATGCCGGCCCGGGACGGCAAGGTGGTGTGGGCGATCGTCCGCCCGCTGACCTGAGGCGCGTGCGGGCCGGGCGCGCAGCCCGACCCGCACGCCGGCGATCTCAGGCCGCGGTGCAGGAAACGGCCGGGATGCCGTTCGTGCCGTTCCAGCTGCCGAGGAACCCGAACTCGGTCCAGGCGCCGGCGCCGAGCCGGCCGTTGTAGCTCACGTTGCGCGCGGTGACGCTGGACGAGCTGCTGGTGATCGTCGCGTTCCACGACTGGGTGATGCTCTGGCCGTTGGGGAAGGTCCAGCTCACCGTCCAGCCGTTGACGGCGGCGCCGCCGGCGGTCACCCGCACGTTGCCCTGGAAGCCGCCGGTCCACTGGCCGACGACGTTGTACGTCGCCGTGCAGCCCTGGCCGCTGGGCGGCGTGGTCGGCGGGGTTGTCGGCGGCGTGGTGGGTGGCGTGGTCGGCGGCGTGGTGGGTGGCGTGGTCGGCGGCGTCGTCGGTCCGCCGCCGTAGACGGTCGCCTCCTTGGCGGTGGCCTTGATGCCGTTGGCGCCGTTGAAGATCCGCTGGCCCCAGGTGGTCAGCTGGGCCGGGTCGAAGCCGGCCGCCATGTCCAGGTACGGGTCGGTGTTCCCGGACCAGGACCAGCCCAGGTAACCGAGGCCCCGGGAGACCGACTCGGCCAGCACCGTCTCGTGATCGACGTTGCCGGCCGAGCGCTGCCAGCCGAACTCGCCGATGACCAGGGGCCAGCCCGCGGCCTGGAAGCGGTTGAGGTAGTCGGTGATGCTCGCGGGCGTGCTGAACACGTCGTACATGTGAATCGACAGCACGGTGTTGCGCAGGGTGTCGGCGTTCAGCACGGTCTGCGCGTTGTCCCGCATGACGTACTGCCAGTCCTGCCCCCAGTTGGGGCCGTCGATCATGATCAGGTGCTCGAATCCGTTGCTGCGCATCTTCTGGATGGCGGCGGTGGTCGCGCTGGTCCACTGGCCGGCGTTGGTGTTGCCGATCGGCTCGTTGCCGATGTTGATCACGACATAGCTCTCCTGGCCGACCAGCGCGCTCTTCTGGCTGATCCAGTAGTTGACCGCCTCGTCGAGCGAGGCGGCGGCGCCGTCCTCGCCGTAACCGGTGGTGTCGTGTACCTCGAGGACGCAGATCAGCCGCTGCTGCCGGCACAGCGAGATCACGTTGGCGACGTCCGTCGACGGGCCCCAGCGCTTGCCGCTGCCGAGCACGACGCGCACGGTGTTCGCGCCGAGCGCCTTGACGTCGGCGAACGACTTGGTCTGGTTGGTGTACCAGACGTGTGGGTGGTTGATGCCGCGCATGACGAAGGTCTGGCCGTTGGCTTCAACGATGTTCCGGCCGCTGATGTGCAGTCCGACGGCGGCCGACGCCGGCGGGGAGAACACCACCATCGAAGCGGCGATGGCGAGCAGGGCAGCGCCCAGGATGGCGAGTCGTCTCTTCATGAGCTACCTCAGAACGAGTGGCCCCGGGAGAAGGGGGCAGGAGGCGTCCGGCCCACGGACATGGACCCGACGATGACTGCCCGGCTCGCGACGGAGATCAGCGTAGGTCAATGTCCCGGCTCGGGGCAAGGCGGTCGGCCCGGCTACACGCTCAGCGATTCCCGGTGCTCGGCCGTGCGCCCGGTGAGTTCCCCGACGAGCCGGGACAGCTCCGGCAGGCTGGTGGCGCCCGGGCCGTGCGGCATGGTCGTGATGATCTTGGCGCTGAGCCGGGCCTTGTCGGTCGTGGTGAGGCTGCGCGCGGTCAGGATCACGACGGGGATGCCGCTGGTGGCCGGGTCGGCGTGCAGGGCGGCGACGACGTCGAACCCGTCCATGCCGGGCATGAGCAGGTCGCAGATGATGAGGTCGGGCCGGCGTGCGCGGGCGAGGGCGAGGCCCTCGCTGCCGCTGCCGGCGCGCCGGATCCGGATGTCCTCCGCGGTCAGGCTGGCGTCGATGATCTCCAGGCTGTGCGGGTCGTCGTCGATGGCCAGGATGTCGAGGGTCCGGTCGGTCGTCGCCGGGATGAGTCCGTGGCGCGCCAGCCAGGCCAGCAGGGCCGGCCGGCTCAGGGGCTTGACGAAGTAGTCGACCGCGCCGAGCGCCATGCCGATCGCCCGCGGGCCGGCGACGCTGATGATGACCACGGGAATGTGCCGGAGCTGGTCGTCGGCCTTGAGCGCGGCCAGCACCTCCCAGCCGTCCATGCCGGGCAGCCGCAGGTCCAGCAGGACGGCCTCCGGCGTGCAGTCCCGGGCGGCGGCGAGCCCCTGCTCACCGTCGGCGGCGACCCGAACGTCGTAGCCCGCCTTCTCGAGGTGTGTGGACAGCATCCCGGCGGCGCCGCGGTCGTCCTCCACGATCAGGATGCCGGCCGTGCCCGGCCCGGATCCGCCGGGTCCCGGGCCGGCCTCCGGTGACCGCGCGGCCGGCAGGTAGACCGTGAACTTGGCGCCGTGGCCGAGCTCGGACTCCAGCTCGAGGCGGCCGCGGTGCGCGGCGACCAGCCGCTGGGTCAGTGCCAGGCCGAGCCCGGTGCCCTGCGCGCGGGCGCCCAGCTCGCCGGCCTGCTGGAACTCCTCGAAGACCCGATGATGATCCGCGGCGGCGATCCCCGGCCCGGTGTCGGCGACGCTCAGCGCGATCTCGGCGCCGACCCGCCGCCCGGCCAGGAAGATCCGCCCGCCGGCGGGGGTGAACTTGACGGCGTTGGCAAAGAGGTTCGTCACGATCTGCCGCAGTCGCATCCGGTCCGCCCGCACCGACAACGACGCGACCGCAACGGTCACCTCGATCTCCTTGTGCTCCGAGAGCGCGCGCAGCGAGGCGACCACCTCGGCGACGGCGTCCGGCAGGAACACCGGCTCCGGGTGCAGGTCGAGCTGACCGGACTCGACCTTGGCCAGGTCGAGGATCTCGTTGATCAGCCCGAGCAGGTGGCTGCCGCTGGAGTGGATGTGGTGGATCCACTCGGTCGGCACCATGCTGTTCTGGCCGACGGTGGGCTCCGTGCGCATGAGGTCGCTGAACCCGATGATGGCGTTCAGCGGCGTGCGGAGCTCGTGGCTCATGTTGGCCAGGAATTCGCTCTTGGCCGCGCTCGCCGCGCGCAGGGCCGTCACCGTCGCCGACAGCTCGGCGGTGAGCTGGTCGCGGTGCACCACGGCGCTGTCCAGGGCCGTGGCCATCCGGCCCAGCTCGTCGCGGCCGGACACTCCGGTGCCGACCGTCGGATGGCCCGAGGCCAGGGCCATGGTCACCCGCGCCACCGCGGCCAGGGTCGCCATGATGCCGCGCACGATCAGGTACGCCAGGCCGAAGGCGAGCAGCACCCCGGCCAGCCACACCGCGATCATCTGGACGCGGGCCGTCTGGTAGGCCGCGTCGGTCTCCGCGCGCTTCTCGACCGCCGCCGCCGTCTCGATCATCACCAGCTCCTCCAGCGCCGCCGCGGCGGAGTTCAGCGCCGGGCGCGCGACCTCGTCGACCACCTGCTGGAAGCCCTGTACGTCGCCGTTGACGGCGAGCGGCACCAGCTCCTCGTTGCGGACCTCGCGCAGGGTCTCCAGGGAGTCGCGGTACTGGGCCACCGCCTCCTCCCGCCCGCTCATGTCCGTCGCGGTGTACCCGGCGAACACCGCATCGGCCTTGGCGTCGGCGTCGGACATCGACCGCAGATCGCTGAGCCGGTCGGCGGAGTCGTCGGCGATGAGGGCGTCGAGCAGCGACACCCAGGACCGTTGCACCTCCTGCTGAACCTTGCCGAGCTGGGCCACCGGCACCAGGGTCTGGCTGTAGAGGTACTCCGTCGCCACCGCCGTGTCCGCGAGCTTCTGCAGGCCGACCGCGCCGACGACGCTGCCGGTCACCACCGCGATCAGCACCGCCACGTAGATCTTCAGAGCTACCGACAGGTCGTTGAACCAACGCACGAAGACCCTCCGTCCCGGCAGTCACCGACCATGCGCGCGCTTTAATCCAACATATAAGGAAAAAACGGGCGCGAAGCCAGCGACGCAGTTTGAGGGCGTCGATGATCCCGGGGCTTTTGCGGTAGTTTGAAGCGCTGACAGCGTCTTCGCGACTCAGTACCCTGTTCGGGGTGAATCGGATCGGGCGGGCCCGGGCAACGACCACGAAGGGCTCCGCGGAGCCCTTCGTGATCATCGGATCTGCTGCAGCGGCGGGTTACGGTGTCAGCACCGCGTCCAGCTGAAGTTGAAGAGGGTGTCGACGTCGCCCTCGCTCGTTCTCATCGACATGCTGCTCTTGCTGCCCGACGAGCCGCCGTCCACCCGCAGCTCGGTGTTGATGTTCAGCACCTTCTGCGCCGAGCAGGGCGTGTAGACCAGCACGGGCGCCACGTCCCGGGTCTCCCAGTAGCCCTGGAGCGGGCCGGCGAACGTCTCCTCGGTGCTGCTGCTGGTGGAGGAGCCCTGCCAGTAGTAGTTCGTGCGCTGCAGGGCCGTCGCGCCGGAGTAGAGCCGGGCCCGGCCGCGGTACTCCGCGTCGGCGATCGCGAAGGTCCATCCCGCGGGGACGGTCACCAGCACGCCGACCTGGCAGTTCTTGCGGCGGTCCGTCGGGTCGGCGTTGCCGCCCGACTCGGCCACGAAGTCGTAGTACCGGATCCGGAAGCCGGTCCGGTCGGAGTTGGGGATCACCGCTGCGGTGCCGGGCGCGCAGCCCGAGCCGTTGGCGGCGATCACCTCGAGCGTGATGTTCGTGTCCGGGACGGTGGCGGCCGCGGCGGGAGCGGCGGCGTGTGCCGGGGCGGACAGCGACAGCGACAGCACCGTGCAGAGTGCGGCGAGAGCTCCTCGTCTCGCGCCGGCGAAGCTTTTGGTCATCGTATTCCTCTCGATTGCTACTCAATTTCTGCCGGGAATCGCGCGTGCTTCATCGCTGAATTACCCGGGCCGCGTGCGACCCGGGATGATGTCCGTCATCGGTGGCGGCCATAGCGTCAATACGTGCCGCTAGGGAATGCTAGCCAGCGGGTACCCCCTACACAAGCATTGACGATGATCGATGTCTCGTGCCCTGTGCGTACGCCGAGTTGAGGCGGCCTGACGCCCAGTAATCGCGGCGATTCGCGGATATTGCAAGGATATTTCGGTCCTTTCAACCAGGTGTGTGGCCCGAAAAATCCTGAAGATGCGATGTGTTGCTTTGCGCGACCTGTCGAAAATGCCCGAGAAGCCTGTATGGCGCAATCCAACTACCGCGCATTGAGACCAAATGGCAGCCCATTGACCGACATCAATGAATGCCCATAACATCGATCCGCGTGCGCATCGTTGTATCACCTCGAAGGGAGTTCCATGCGTAAATTGTTGGTGCGTGGCGGAGCCGTGCTGGCGTTAATAGCCGCCTCGCTTGTCGTGGGATCACCCGCCTCAGCCGGAGGCCCGCTGGGCGACCCGCCGTCCGACCACATCGTCATCGACCTGGTCGCGATGGCCGGGTCCGGCTGCCGGCCCGGCACGGCCGACGTCGCGGTCTCGCCGGACAACACCGCCTTCACCGCGATCTACAGCGACTACCTGGCACAGGCCGGAACGGGCATTCCCACCACGGAAGGCCGCAAGAACTGCCAGCTGAACGTGTTGGTCCACGTACCGCAGGGCTTCACCTTCGCGATCACCAAGGTGGACTACCGCGGGTACGGGCTGCTGCAGCGGGGTGCCACCGCCTCGCAGCGGGCCAACTACTACTTCCAGGGCATGACCCAGAGCACGTACTCCGTGCACCCGATCGCGGCTCCGCTGGACGACAACTGGTTCGCCAGCGACGAGGTCCCCGTCGCCGCGGTCGTCTGGCATCCGTGCGGGGAACTGCGCAACCTCAACATCAACACTGAGCTGCGGCTCGCCAAGGGCACATCCACGGACGCGAGCTTCCTGACGATGGACTCCACCGACGGCAGCATCTCCACCACCTACCACTTCGCCTGGAGGGAGTGCCCGTAGCCGATCGGGCACGGCGACCCTCGGTCACCCGCTCCGGTGGCCGGGGGCGCCGGGGCCGGACCGCCTCAGGTGCGACCCTCGGTCACCCGCTCCGGGGCCGGGGGTCGCCCGGGCCGGGCCGCGCCTCAGGTGCCGCAGAAGGTCCGGTAGCTGCCGAAGTCCGGCGGCGCCGGCGCGGCGTAGCGCTCCAGGCCGGGCCGCTCGTCGTAGGGGGCGGTCACGGCGTCCAGCAGGCGGTCGAGCTCACCGAGGTCGTCCGCGGCCGCGGCCGCGAGGGCCGCCTCGACGAGGTGGTTGCGGGGGATGTAGACCGGGTTGACCCGGTCCATGGCGTCGGCGTCCGGGCGCAGGGCGCGCCAGCGCGCCACCCAGTCGTCGAGCGGCGCGAGGTCGGCGAACAGGCGGCGTACGGGCTCGGCGTCACCGCGGGCGGCGACGGCGAGCGCGCGGAAGAACGAGGTGTGGTCGACCTGGTCCGCGCGTAGGAGCGCCGGCAATCCGTCGATCAGCGGTGCGGCCGCCGCGAGGCCGGAGGGGAGGCCGAGCTTGGCCCGCATGCCGGCCGACCACGCGGCGTCGTAGCCGGTGCGGAACCCGGCGAGGGACTCCTGGGCGAGCGCGACCGCCCGCTCCTCGTCGTCATCGAAGAGCGGCAGCAGGGACTCGGCGAGCCGGGCGAGGTTCCACTCGGCCACCACCGGCTGATTGCCGTACGCGTAGCGCCCGCCGTGGTCGATCGAGCTGAAGACCGCGGCCGGGTCGTGTGCCTCCATGAACGCGCACGGCCCGTAGTCGATGGTCTCGCCCGAGATCGTCATGTTGTCGGTGTTCATGACGCCGTGCACGAATCCCACGTGCATCCACCGGGCCACCAGCGCGGCCTGCGCGGCGGCCACCGCCTCGAACAGCGCGAGGTACGGGCGCTCGGCACCCGCCGCGCCGGGGTGATGCCGGTCGATCGCGTGGTCGGCGAGGCGGCGCAGCAGGCCGGTGTCGCCCGCGGCCCGGGCGTACTGGAAGCTTCCGACGCGCAGGTGGCTGCCGGCGACCCGGGTCAGAACGGCACCCGGCAGCGTGGTCTCGCGGCGCACCGGGCGCCCGGTCGCCACCACCGCGAGCGAGCGGGTCGTCGGGATGCCGAGGGCGTGCATGGCCCGGCTGACGATGTATTCGCGCAGCATCGGGCCGACCGCGGCCAGGCCGTCGCCGCCGCGCGCGAACGGTGTGCGCCCGGAGCCCTTGAGGTGCAGGTCGCGCACGTTGCCGTCGGCGTCGACGAGCTCGCCGAGCAGCAGCGCGCGCCCGTCGCCCAGCCGCGGGGAGTACCCGCCGAACTGGTGCCCGGCGTATGCCTGCGCCACCGGGGTCGCGCCGTCGGGGACGTCGGCGCCGACCAGCAGGCGCACACCGCCGGGGCCGCGCAGCCAGGCGGGGTCGAGGCCCAGCTCGCCGGCGAGTCGCTCGTCGAGCACGAGCAGCCGTGGATCGGGCGTCGCCGCGGCCTGCCAGGGCACCGCCAGCTCCGGGAGTTCGCGGGCGAAGCGGTTGCCGAGGGCCACGGCCGGCGGTGCGATGCTCACACCGTCGAGCGTACGGTGAGTGGGAAATCACGTCGGCCGGCCCGTCGCCGATCGGCGAGGATGAGTGGCATGAAGGTGCATGAGCGGATCGACGGCCGGCTGCGCGACTTCATCGAGGCGCAGCCGATGTTCTTGGTGGCGACCGCGCCGTCCGGCCCGGGCGGTCATGTCAACGTCTCGCCCAAGGGCATGACGGGCACGTTCGTGGTGCTCGGCGAGCACCGGGTGGCGTACCTGGACTACCACGGCAGCGGCGCGGAGACCATCGCACACCTTCGCGAGAACGGGCGGATCACGCTGATGTTCTGCGCCTTCCAAGGCCCGCCCAACATCGTCCGGCTGCACGGCCGCGGCCGTGCCGTGCCGATCACCGACCCGGAGTACGCGGAGCTGGTGCGCTTCTTCCCGGCCCCGCCGGACACCCACGGCGTCCGCTCGATCATCGACGTCGACGTCACCCGGGTCAGCGACTCGTGCGGTTACGCGGTGCCGCTGATGGCCTACGAGGGCGACCGTGACCTGCTGACGCGGTGGAGCGAGCGGCGCACCGAGGAGGACCTCGCGGAGTACCGCCGGGTGAAGAACGGCGTCAGCATCGACGGCCGGCCGATCTTCGCCGCGCCCGCCGAGCCGGAAATTGTCACAGGCTCCCGGCATCATCCGGGGCATGGCTGAAACCGCCGCCCCGACTCCGCACCCGAGGCTCGAGCTGCCGCTGGCCGAGGCGCGCGCCCGCTTCGTGCAGCTGGCCCGGCTCGCCGGTCTCACCCGGCAGACCACTGTGGTCACCGACGGCGGCCGCCCGCTGGCGGCGATCGTCCCGGTGACCGGGGCCGTCGCCGAGCGGAGCGACGGCGCCGCCGCGGGCTGGATCCGCCGCATCGAGAAGCTGCGCGCCGAGCTCAGGCGCCAGCACGTCGGCCTGGAGCGGGCGCTCGAGCAGGCCTGGCGGGAGCTGGACCGGCTCTCCCCGCCGGGCGCCGACGCCCGCCTCGACGCGCTGCGCACCGCCCACGCTGACGTGCGCGCCCGCGCACCCGGTCCGGAATGAAACAGCGCCCCCGCCGAAGGGGGTCGGCGAGGGCGCTGTCGTTCCGGTCGGCTCAGAAGCCGAAGACCTGCGTGTAGTAGGCGTTGCCCTTGGCGTTGTAGACGGCGCCGACGCCGACGGCCTTGGACTTGCAGTTGAGGATGTTGGCGCGGTGGCCGGAGCTCTTCATCCAGGCCTTGACGACCTCGTCGGCGGAGCGGTAGCCGTAGGCGATGTTCTCGCTGGAGGGGCGGACGTAGCCGGCGGCCTTGGCGCGGTCCACGAACCTCGAGTTGTTCCGGCCGGTGTGCGAGAACGTGCCGGTCTCCGCCATCCACTCGCTGTGGCCGCGGGCCGCGGTCGTGAGTTGCGCGTTGACCGTGACGGCGGGGCAACCCTTGGCGGTGCGCTGCTCGTTGGTGAGGCGCGCGATGTCCGCCTGCAGGGACTGCTCCGACGCCTTGGCCGGCGCGGCCACGGCCGGGGACACGAACATCGCGGTGCTGAGGGTGGCGGGAACGAGGGCGGCCAAGACGTAACGGCGGTAGCGCAAGGAGGTCCCTTCGTCGTTCGGCGCCTGGCCCGTCGCCAGGTTCACAGTTCTGGTCGGCGCCGTTCGGGGAGTTCTCATAGCAAGACGGGTTCCACCTGGTCGCCGATCGGTTGCCGGCCAGCCCGTACGGCAAAAGCGGTCGAGCCGCCCGGCGGGTGCCGGGCGGCTCGTGGGGTAGTGCGGGTGGTGCGGGGTGGTTCAGGCGATCTTGACGTTGAAGATCGGGTTGGCGGCGAGCTTCTTGAACGCGGCCAGGTTGTTCTTCGTGCTGTCGAT